>JBDZVT010000004.1:0-187045 GCA_040255835.1 Lysobacteraceae bacterium | reverse complement strand
CCTTGGTCTCGCCCAGGAAGATCAGGTGGTCGAGCACCTTCATCTTCTTGTACAGGCCCCGCTCCTCCGGCAGGTAGCCGATGCGCTGCGACAGCGCGCGGCTGTTGTGCGGCGAGTCGAACAGCACGATCTTGCCTTCGTCCGGCTCCAGGATGCCCATGATCAGGCGGATCGTGGTGGATTTGCCCGCGCCGTTGGGACCAAGCAGCCCGAAGATGCCGCCGGGCGGAATCTCCAGGGAGAGGCGGTTCACCGCGGTATGTCCGGAAAAACGCTTGGTGACGGATTCGATGCGCACGCTGGCTGCTGTCATGTAGCGTTCCCTGGGATGCGGGCTCCCCGCCCGAATCCGGAAAACTAGCATGCACGGCCAGCCGGGCAAAGGTGACCGATGGCAGGCGCCGGTTCAGTGCGGCGTGCGGCGCCCGAAACGCGGCAGGTTCCAGTGCAGGTGCAGCGACAGGAAACGCAGGCCGAAACACGCCACGATCGGCAGCCAGGTAGCCCACACCGCAGGCCAGTCGAGGCGTTCGCCCAGCACGGTCAGCGCCGCGCCGATCAGCGCGGCCGAGGCGTAGATCTCCCGCTGCAGCACGATCGACACCCGCGCCAGCAACACGTCGCGCGCCATGCCGCCGCCGACGGCGGTGACGATGCCGAGCAGGATCGCCACCTCGGCGTTGTGGCCGTACAGCAATGCCTTGTGCGCGCCGTAGACGGCAAACAGGCCCAGGCCCATTGCATCGAACAGGCGCACCGGATAGGTCAGCCGTTCCACCCACGGGTAGGCCACGATGGTCAGCAGCGCGGCGACCACGGCGGCGACCAGGTAGCGCCAGTCCGACAGGCCCGCCGGCGGGATCGCGCCGATGCACAGGTCGCGCACGATGCCGCCGCCGCAGGCGGTGATGTAGGCGATCGCCAGGATGCCGAACAGGTCGAGGTTGCCGCGCCGGGCCGCGGTGGCACCGCTGATGGCGAATGCGAACGTGCCGGCCAGGTCCACGAAGTTGAACAACAGCTGCTCGTTCACGCTCCCGGTCCTTTTCGGCGGGCATGCCGGCGACCCGGCGATGCCCGCCATTGAACCAGCTTTAGCCCAGCTTGCGCGAGATCGCGAAGAACACCAGGTTGCCCAGGCCGGTCACGCCAGCCAGCACGGCGATCATGCCCGGGGTGACCTCGCGCCAGCCGAACCACTGGATCAGGCCGAAGCCGACCGCCAGCGCCACCAGCACCACGCCCCAGTGCAGCGAGGAATGGCGCCGGCGCAGCTCCTCGTCGCGCAGCACGGAATCGACCAGCTCCCCCGAACCGCCGGCGGCGACCATGCGGTGGCGCACCCGCGCGTCGACCACGACCTTGATGGCATAGGCGATGCAGACGAACAGGCTGATCGGGATCAGGGCTTCGAAAATCATGGGGTGCTCCTCGGTGGATGGTGAACCTGCGTGACCTTGGATACGGGCATTTGCCCGACGGTTGCAGCAAGCTGGCCGCAACCGTTTTCCTCCCGGCCGTATCCATTGCCCCATGGATGACATCCGCAGCAGCCACGACCGCGAGCTGGTCGATGCCGTGCTGGCCGACCGGCCGGGCGCGTTCGAGCGCCTGGTGCGCGAACACCAGGGGCTGTGCTGGCACATCATCCTGCGCATGGTGCGCAACCCCGAGGACGCGCGCGAGCTGTGCCAGGACACCTTCCTGCGCGTGCACCAGTGCCTGCACCAGTACCGCCACGAGAGCGCGCTGAAGTCCTGGATCGGACGCGTCGCCTACACCATCGCGTTGCGCCATCTGGAGCACAGGCGGATTCCCATCGTCGACAACGGCGGCGACGGCGAGGCGTCTCCGCTGGAGAACGTCGGCGACGGCTTCGACCTGGAGGCCGCCTGCGCCGACGAGGAGACGCACCGGCACCTGCACGAGGCGATCGCGCAGCTACCGCCCCTGCAGCGCACGCTGCTGACCCTGTACTACCTCGAAGAGGCCACCATCCCGGAGATCGCCCGGATCACCGGGCTGGCCAACGGCACCATCAAGAGCCACTTGTTCCGTTCGCGCCTGCGCCTGCGCGGTGCGCTCGAACCACGGACCGGAGTTGCAGCATGATCCAGCACATCGACGATCACATCCCATCCTTTGACGACGCCACGCACGAGCGCGAATGGCTGGCGCAGGAGCGCGCAATGCAGCGCGAACGCCTGCAGCTCGATCCCGCCGGCGACGACGCGCGCAGCCGGCGCTACCGCCTGCTCGCGCGCACCCTGCGCGAACCGCTGCCGGACGCGTTGCCCGCGGATTTCGCACGGCAGGTGGCTGCCCGCGTGGCCGCCGCACCCACGCGGCAAGTCACGCCCGGTGGTCGTTTCGAATCCGCGCTGCTGCTCGCGCTCGGTGGCGCGCTGGTCCTTGCCGCCGGCATCGTGACGGTGATCTACGGCCGCACCTGGCTGCAACCGTTCGGCGAGCTGCTGCCGGCATTCCCGGCGTCGACACTCGGCTGGTTGCTGGCCCTGGGCGGCTGCCTCGCTGCATCCTGGCTGCTGGGACACTGGCAACCGGCCCCTCGAACAACCGCGACGCCCTCGTAGGAGCGCGCTTGCGCGCGATGCCTTCCGTCACGCCGGTGTCAATCAAGGAGCATCGCGCGCAAGCGCGCTCCTACAGCAGCGGCTGCGGGGCAGACACTTTCCGCCAGCTCTGCGCCGTCAGCCGCCGTGGTCGGCGACAAGCCTGTTGGCCCGGTCGATGGTGTCCTGCAACGCCGGAAGCAAAGGCTCGATGAGGTCGGCATGCCGCCGCCACTTTTCCGCATCCGGTGGGGAAACCGTATAGCGCGACAGCGGCAACGCGGTGCCGAGCGAGCGATCCCATGCCAGTCCCAGATCACCGCAAAGCCGCTGCATCTGCGCATCCGGATCGGCCAGGAACGCGTCAAATCGCACGACGCGGCAGCGCTCCGCAGGCAAAGCCTCCAGGTCGTCCAGCAGGATGCGCGTGGTCCTTTCCCACTGTGCCGCCACGATCTCCGGCAACGGCCGGCCATTCAACTCGCGCCAGCCGGGCACCAGCAGCAACGACCACGGCAGGCCCTGCCAGCCGGGGAGGTCATGGTAGGTGCGGAAGTTTCCGGACTGCCACGCCTCGATCATGCTGCTCAGCGTCTGGCGCGGGTCGCGATACAGGTAGACGAACTGCGCCTCGGGAAATACCTGCGCCAGGAACGGCACGCGCAACGCGTTCTTCGGTGTCTTCTCCATCACGCGGGCCGGGCGCTGGCCCGGCGGCCGCCCGTCGCGGTCGCGCAACTCGGCGAACAGCCGCTGGCGCAACTCCTCGCTGACCGGCGGCGTCGCGTCGGCGGCCGTGAGGCGGTTGGATTCGAAGCCGCGCATGCCGGCATTCAGCGCCGCCATGCCTTCGAACAGCGCGTGGCCTTCCCGGCCGATGGTGGCAAGGCCCGGTGCCTGCGCCAGCGTCTCGAACAGCAAGGTCGACCCCGACCGCGGCGAGGACACCACGAACACCGGGCGGTCGAAATCCGGGTCCCGACCGGGCCGGGCGACCGGCTTGCCCGACGCCGCACCGGCCGGCGCGCGCGGCTCGTAGGCGCCCAGATTCCTGTTGCGGTCGGCCAGGGCCACGTCCAGGATCATCGCGCGGGCGCACGCCACGAACTGCGCGCCGTTCTGCAGCTGCAGCGGCGCGGCGACGCGCCCCAGCAGCTCGTCAAGGCCATCGAGCAGCGCGCGATAGCGCGGCCAGCCTGCCTGGTCGGTGCCGTATTGCGCCCAGGTCGCGAACCATGCGGGGAGGAAACGGGCCACCGCCTGCTGCGTCGCCCCCAGTTGCGGGTGCGGCCGCACCTCCCCGACCAGGAACATCAGGTGCTCGCGCATTTCCCACGGCGTCATCACCTCGGGAACGTTGACCGATTCGTAGGCCAGCTCGGCGATGTCGTTCGACGTCGGCAGGAAGGGCTCGGCGCGCCAACCGTCGAACGCACCCTGGCCGGGTGCACGCCCCCGACCCACCATGTCCCAGAACGACTCGCTGCCGACGGTATCGGCAACCAGGTGGATGCGCTCGTCATCCGCGGCATTGATCACCCGGTGCGGGCGCCAGGTGTCGAAGATCCAGCATTCGCCGGCGGCCATGTTGACCTCGCGGTCACCGCACAGGAACCGCACCCCGGGCCTGGTCACGATCGGCACGTGCACGCGGGCGCGCTGGCGCCAGTAGTAGCTGATGTCCGCATGCGGCGTCACCTCGGCGCCACCGCTGAGCTTCATCAGCCGGGTGCGCCCCCATACCGCGCCGATCCGGTGCAGCACCTGGGTCAGGTAGGGGCAACGCAGCAGGTTCGGGGTCGGCCGCATCGGGCCGGCGATCGCGTCGCTGAGCGGGTCGCCGCCGACGGAGATCAGCGGCAGGGCGAAATTGCCGGGAAATTTCTGCGGGTGCTCCATCCAGCTCGACGGGTCCAGTGCGCGTATTTCCCCGAGCAGGCGGTCATGGTCGAACTGGACGGGCAACTGCACGAATGGAACCGAGAGCTTCATGGATATTCGTTACCGGGAAATTTCGACGGGCGGGAGGCCGGGGATGCGATCACGGGAACAGGCCGCGCGAGGGCGGCCTATTTCTTCTTCGGCACGTACAGGTCGGTGATCGTGCCTTCGTAGACTTCCGCCGCCATGCCGACCGATTCGCCCAGGGTCGGGTGCGGGTGGATGGTGAGCGCGATGTCGGCCGCCTCGGCGCCCATCTCGATCGCCAGCGCCAGCTCGGAGATCAGGTCGCCGGCGTGCACGCCCACGATGCCGGCGCCGACGATGCGGTGGGTTGCCTCGTCGAAGATCAGCTTGGTGAAACCTTCGGTGCGATCGATGCCGATGGCGCGGCCCGAAGCCGCCCACGGGAACTTGCCGACGCCGACCTTCAGACCCTTCTCCTTCGCTTCGCGCTCGGTCACGCCGACCCAGGCGATTTCCGGGTCGGTGAACGCCACCGACGGAATCACCCGCGCGTCGAAGTGGCTCTTCAGTCCCGCGACCGCTTCGGCCGCGACGTGCGCCTCGTGGGTGGCCTTGTGCGCCAGCATCGGCTGGCCCACCAGGTCGCCGATGGCGTAGATGTGCGGCACGTTGGTGCGCATCTGCGTGTCGACGTTGATGAAGCCGCGCTCGGTCACCGCCACGCCGGCCTTGTCCGCGCCGATCTTGTTGCCGTTCGGCGAGCGGCCCACCGCGACCAGCACGCGGTCGAACAGCGTGGTTTCGGGGATGCTGTCGCCCTCGTAGCCGACCTCGATGCCCTTCTTCGTCGCCTTGGCCGTCACCACCTTGGTTTTCAGGTGCACGCCTTTGAGCTTGCCGCCCAGGCGCTTGGCCAGCGGCTTGACCAGGTCGGCGTCGGCGCCCGGGATCAGCTGGTCCATGAATTCCACCACGGTCACCGCGCTGCCCAGCGCGGCATACACGGTGGCCATCTCCAGGCCGATGATGCCGCCGCCGACGACCAGCAGCCTGGACGGGATGTCCTTCAGATCCAGCGCGCCGGTGGAATCCATCACGCGCTCGTCGTCCCACGGGAACATCGGCAGCCGCACGGCCTGCGATCCGGCGGCGATGATCGCGTGTTCGAAGCGCAGCAGCTTCGTGCCTTCGGCCGTCCGGACTTCCATTTCATGCGGCGACACGAACATGCCGGTGCCGACCACGGTGCGCACCTTGCGCGCCCTGGCCATGCCGGCCAGGCCGCCGGTGAGCTGGCCGACCACCTTGGTCTTGAAGCTGCGCAGCTTGTCCAGGTCGATCTTCGGCGCGCCGAAGCTGACACCGTGCGCGGCCATCGCCTCGGCCTCCTCGATCACCGCGGCGGCATGCAGCAACGCCTTGGACGGGATGCAGCCCACGTTGAGGCAGACGCCGCCCAGGCTGTCGTAGCGCTCGACCAGCACGGTGTCGACGCCGAGGTCGGCGGCGCGGAAGGCGGCCGAGTAGCCGCCGGGGCCGGAGCCGAGCACCACCAGCTTGCATTCGATGTCGGCGGCTCTTCCCGACGATGCCGCCGCCTGCGGCGCCTTTGCCTCCTCTCCCTGCCGGGGAGGGGATTGAGGTGAGGGCGCGCCAGCGGTGGATTGTTTGCTCATGGCCGGCTCTCCGTTGGAGCCACCCCGCGCCCCCGCACCCTCACCGGTGCCCTCTCCCGCAGCGGGAGAGGGGGACGATGAGGCGGCTGCACCGCCGGCTTCCTCATGGCCGTCGGTTTCCAGCACGGCGATCACCGCGCCCTCGGACACCTCGTCGCCCACCTTGAGCTTGAGCTCCCTGATCACGCCGGCGGCGGTGGAGGGGATCTCCATGGTCGCCTTGTCCGATTCCAGCGTGACCAGGCTCTGGTCTTTCGCGACCGTGTCGCCGGCCTTCACCAGCACCTCGATCACCGGGACGTTGTCGTGGCCGCCGATGTCGGGAACCTTGATTTCGATGGTGTTGGCCATGGGTATTTCCTCGCGGTTGCGGGCAGCCGGCGCACGGGGCGCCGGCCGCGGATCAGGAGACAGCGGTATCGGACAGCGGTTGGAACAGCCGCACGTCGCGTTGCGGCAGCGGGATGCGGATGCCGCGCGCCAGCAGCGCGTCATGCAGCGCCCAGTTGTACGCGGCGGTGGCGGCGCCGGGGCGACGGGTGGCCTCGGCGTTGAGCCACACCACCAGTTCGAACTCCATCGCCCATTCGCCGAACGCCACCAGGCGTACCTGCGGGGCCTTTTCGCCGTCCTGGGTCAGGGTGAAGGCCACGGCGCGCGACGCTTCCAGCGCGGCCTGCTTCACCCGCTCCTTGTCGCTGGCGTAGGCCACGTGGAAGGGCACCTTCAGGCGGCGAAAGCCCTCGCGCACGGTCCAGTTCACCACCCGGCCATTCACGAACTCGGAGTTCGGCACCACGATGTCGATGTCGTCGTTGGTGGTGATGCGGGTGGCGCGGATGCCGATGTCGCGCACGCGGCCGTGCACGCCGGAGGCGAGGTCGACGAAGTCGCCGACCTTCAGGCTGCGATCGAACAGCAGCACCACGCCGCAGACGAAGTTGTTGAAGATCGCCTGCAGGCCGAAACCCAGGCCCACGCCCAGCGCGCCGGCGAACACGGTGAAGCGGGCCATCGGGATGCCGGTGGCGTTCAGCGCCAGCAGCACGCCGATCAGCAGCAGGACGTAGTGCAGCAGCCGCCCCACCACGTACACCGAAGAGGGATTGACGCTCTCGTAGCGCCGCGCATAGCGCCGCAACAGGCGGCGCAGCAGCGCGGACAGCAGCACGCACGCCGCGAACAGCAGGACGGCGCCGACCAGCGAGCCTACCGTGAGCTCGAAGCCACCCCCGCGCAGCAGGCTGCTGTCCAGCCACTGCGCCATCGGCAGCGCCAGCCACGCCAGCGGCGCCAGGGGGAGATCCGACAGGGCCTGCAGCGGCGACACCGGGAGGCCGTTACAGCAGCAGCCGGCGGATGTCCCCCAGCTGGCCGGCCAGGAACGTGGCGAAGCGTGCGGCCAGGGCGCCGTCGATCACGCGGTGGTCGTAGGACAGCGACAGCGGAAGCACCAGCCGCGGCGCGAATTCCTTGCCGTTCCACACCGGCCTGGTCACCGACTTGGAGACGCCGAGGATCGCCACCTCCGGCGCGTTGACGATCGGCGTGAAGTAGGTGCCGCCGATGCCGCCGAGCGAGCTGATCGAGAAGCAGCCGCCGGACATCTCGGCCGGGCCGAGCTTCTTCTCGCGTGCCTTCTTCGAGATCTCGGCCAGGTCGCGGGCCAGGTCGAGCAGGCCCTTCTTGTCGCAGTCGCGGATCACCGGCACCACCAGGCCGTCGGGCGTGTCCACCGCGATGCCGATGTGGAAATACTTCTTGAGGATCAGCTTCTCGCCGGACTCGTCCAGCGAGGCGTTGAACTGCGGGAACGCTTTCAGCGCCGCCACCACCGCCTTGATCTGGAACACCAGCGGGCTGATCTTGAGATCCTTGTTCTCCGCACCGAGCTGCTTGCGGAAGGCCTCCATCTCGGTGATGTCGGCGTCTTCGTGCTGGGTGACGTGCGGGATCATCGCCCAGTTGCGCGACAGGTTCGCGCCGGAAATCTTCTGGATGCGGGTGAGCGGCTTCTCCTCGATCTCGCCGAACTTGGCGAAGTCGACCTTGGGCCACGGCAGCAGGTTCAGGCCGCCCACCGCGGCCGCGCCGGCCGCCGGGCGCGCGCCGGAGGCCAGCGCGTGCTTGACGTAGCCGCTGACGTCGTCGCGCAGGATGCGCCCGCCGCGGCCGCTGCCCTTGACCTGGCGGATATCCACACCCAGCTCGCGCGCGAAGGCGCGGATCGCGGGGGTGGCATAGGGCACGTCGCCCGACATCACCACCGAGGCGTCCAGCGGCAGGCGCGGACGGGGGATGTCGCCCTCGGGCGTATTGCCCGGCTGCACGCCTTCGCCGGCGATCGGGGTCGGCGGCGGCTCGGGCGCCGGCGCCGGTTCTGCCGCTTGCGGGGCGGGGGCGGCAGGCTTGGCCGGAGCCGGGGCGCCTTGTGCCGGTGCGGGGGAGGAGGACGCGGCGGCTGCGCCATCCACTTCCACCAGGGCGATCACGGTGCCTTCGGAAACCTCGTCGCCCACCTTGAGCTTCATCTCGCGGATGGTGCCGGCGAACGGCGCGGGCACTTCCATCGTGGCCTTGTCCGACTCCAGCGTGACCAGGCTCTGGTCCTTCTCGACCTTGTCGCCGGCCTTGACCAGCACTTCGATGACGGGCACGCCGTCGTGACCGATATCGGGGATGCGGGCTTCTTTGAGGTCGGCCATGGTGACTCCTGCAAGGCTTTGGCGCGGCGCTCGGGGATGGCGCGGGCCGGTCAAGACGTCAATCATAACCAAGGCGCGCCCGCCGCGCCCGGACGGCGAGGGCCGGGGCATACCAACGGCACGTTCCATTCGCTGGCGTATGCATTACCTTGAGCGGACGCGGGGAATCTCGCCCCTGCCCTAAGCTCATGCCATGCCAACCGCGGCCCGCGACACGGGAACCTCCATGCTGATCCTACGTGACCTCTCCAAGACCTACGCCAATGGCGTCCGCGCGCTGCGCGGCGTATCGCTGGACATTCCCGCCGGCATGTTCGGCCTGCTCGGCCCCAACGGCGCGGGCAAGTCCTCGCTGATGCGCACCATCGCCACGCTGCAGGAACCGGACGAAGGCACGATCACGCTGGACGGCATGGACCTGCTCGCCGACAAGCAGGCCACCCGCCGCCTGCTCGGCTACCTGCCGCAGGAGTTCGGCGTGTACCCGAAGGTCTCGGCCGAGGCCATGCTGGAGCACTTCGCCGTGCTCAAGGGCGTCACCGTGAAATCCGAGCGGCGCGACCTGGTCGAGGCGCTGCTGCGCCAGGTCAACCTGTGGGACGTGCGCAAGCGCAAGCTGGGCACTTACTCCGGCGGCATGCGCCAGCGCTTCGGCATCGCCCAGGCGCTGATCGGCGAACCGCGCCTGATCATCGTCGACGAACCCACCGCCGGTCTCGACCCGGAGGAGCGCAACCGCTTCCTCAACCTGCTGGCCGAGCTGGGCGAGCGGATGGTGGTGATCCTGTCCACCCACATCGTGGAGGACGTCACCGACCTGTGCTCGCGCATGGCGATCATCGGCCAGGGCCAGGTGCTGCTGGCCGGCGAGCCGACCGAGGCGATCCGCTCGCTGGAAGGCCGGGTCTGGCGCCGCACGATCGACAAGGCCGAGCTGGACGGCTACCGCGCGCGCATGACCATCCTGTCCACCCGCCTGGCCGGCGGCCGCACCCTGCTGCACGTGCTGGCCGACACGCCGCCCGGCGCCGGCTTCGAGGCGGTGGAGCCGGACCTGGAGGACGTCTATTTCGGCCGCCTGCGCGCGCAGGCCACCGCGCGGGCGGCCTGAGCCTGCCCGGGGTGTCCGTCGCGCATCCAGGCGACGCTTGCGCCTCGATCTTCCATCGGCGTACCGGCACCAGGGTATCGCCCCAGAGCTCGCTCCTGCCGTGATCCGAACCCGGCCAGCCCAGACAGGGACCCACGATGTTCTCGCAGTCGACCTTTCTTGAAATATTCCGCTTCGAGTTGCGCCAGCAGCTGAAGGCGCCGCTGTTCTGGACCGTGGCACTGGCCTTCGGCGCGCTCGCCTTCGCACTGTCCAGCAGCGACGCGGTGACCCTGGGCGGCGCCAGCGGCAACGTGCTGCGCAACGCGCCGCTGGTGATCGTGCGCCTGCTCAGCGTGCTCACCGTGTTGAGCATCTTCCTGGTCACCATCTTCGTCGCCGCCGCCGCCCTGCGCGACTTCGACCAGCGCACCTCGGAGCTGCTGTTCGCCACGCCGATGGGCCGCGGCGCCTACCTCGGCGGCCGCTTCGCGGCCGGTTACGCCGCTTCGCTGGCGATCATGCTGACCTGCGCGCTGGGCATCGCGCTGGGCGGCATGATGCCGTGGGTCGACCCCGCGCGGCTGGGGCCGGCGGACTGGCACGGCTACGTCTGGGCGTTCGGCGTGGTGGTGCTGCCGGACATGCTGTTCATCGCCGCCCTGCTCTACCTGCTGGCCACCACCACCCGTTCGCTGCTGGCCACCTACATCGGCGTGATCGCCTACTTCGTGCTGCAGGGCGTGGTGGGCCAGCTGACCAAGGACGTCAACAACCACTACCTGGCCGCGATGCTCGACCCGTTCGGCGGGCGCACGCTGGGGATCGTCACGCGCTACTGGTCGGCCGACCAGAGCAACCACGCATTGCCGGCGCTGACCGGCGTGCTGCTGTTCAACCGCCTGCTGTGGGTGGGCGTGAGCCTGGCCATGCTCGGCATCGCCGCGATCCTGTTCCGGCCCAACCGCGAAGGCCTGCAGCTGCCGCGGCGCAAGAAGCGGGCGGAGCCGCCGATGCTGCGTCCGCAAGCGGAGTCCGCCGCGCTCGCGCTGCCCCGGGTGAGCCTGGCCAACGACCTGCGTGCCCATCTGCTGCAACTGCGCACGCAGTTCGCGTTCGACACGCTCAGCGTGCTGCGCGGCGTGCCGTTCCTGGTGATGCTCGCCCTGGGCCTGGCCAACCTGTTCGGCGCCTTCATGCTGTCCGGGCAGATCTACGGCACCGCGACCTACCCGGTGACGCACCAGGTGCTCGGCAACATCGAGGGCGGCTTCCAGTGGCTGCTCTACATCATCATCACCTTCTACGCCGGCGAGCTGGTCTGGCGCGAGCGCAGCCAGCGCTCGGCCGAGGTCAGCGACGCGTTCCCGGTGCCGGACTGGGTGCCGCTGACCGCAAAGCTGGGCAGCCTGCTGGCGGTGATCGTCTGCTTCCTGCTGATCGGCGCGCTGGTCGGCATCGGCTGGCAGCTGGGCCACGGCTATACCCACCTGGAACCGGGCCTGTACCTGCAGACGCTCGCGCTGCAGGCGATCCCGTTCGCGCTGCTGGCGGTGCTGGCGGTGTTCTTCCAGGTGCTGTCCAACAACAAGTTCCTCGGCTACCTGCTGACCATCGTGTGGCTGGTGCTCAGCGCGATCGGCTTCGACCTGCTGCACTGGGAGCAGCACCTCTACAACTACGGCACCAATCCCGGTGCGCCGTACTCGGACCTCAACGGCTACGGCCATTTCCTCAAGGGCGTGCTGTGGTTCGATTTCTACTGGGCCTGCTGCGCCGTGGTGCTGCTGGTGCTGGCCGCGCTGTTCTGGGTGCGCGGCACCAGCCAGTCCTGGCGCGAACGCTGGCGCGAGGCCCGCGCCCGCCTGCGCGCACCGGCGGTGGTGACGCTGGCGCTGGCGCTCGCCGCCTTCATCGGCAGCGGCACCTGGATCTACTACAACACCAACGTCCTCAACCAGTTCACCAGCAGCACCGCGCAGAAGATCCAGCGCGCCGACTACGAGAAGAAGTACGCGAAGTACAAGGACGCGCCGCAGCCGCGGATCACCGCGGTGAAGGCCGACGTCGACATCTACCCGTACCGGCGCAAGGTCGACATCCGCGCGCACTACACCCTGGTCAACCGGCACGACACGCCGATCAGCGAGCTGTACGTGAACTTCACCGACGACTTCACCGTCAAGTCGCTTCAGTTCGCGCCCCACGACACGGTCAGCGCCGACAAGGAGCTGGGCTTCACCATCTACCGGCTGAAGACGCCGCTGGCGCCCGGCGCGTCGATGCCGTTCGACTTCACCCTGGAGTACGCGCCGAAGGGTTTCACCAACGACGCGTCGGGCACCTTCCTCGCGCACAACGGCACCTTCTTCAACAGCCGCGTGCTGCCGCAGTTCGGCTACCAGAGCCAGGTGCAGCTCACCGACCGCAACGACCGGCGCAAGTACGGCCTGAAGGAGGACGTGCCGCGCATGCCGCCGCTGGGCGACCAGGCCGCGCGCGCCAACACCTACATCAGCAACGACGCGGACTGGATCAGCTTCGACACCACCGTGTCCACCGCCGCCGACCAGATCGCGCTGGCGCCGGGCATGCTGCAGAAGGAATGGACGGCCAACGGGCGACGCTATTTCCACTACAAGATGGAACAGCCGATGCTGAACTTCTTCGCCTGGCTGTCGGCGCGCTACGCGGTGAAGAGCGTGGAACACGACGGCGTGGCGATCTCGGTCTACTACAACCCGGCGCACGCCTGGAACGTGGACCGCATGATCGAGAGCGCCAGCGATTCGCTGGACTACTACGACAGCCACTACACGCCGTACCAGTTCAAGCAGCTGCGCATCGTGGAGTTCCCGGGCTACGCGGCCTTCGCGCAGTCGTTTGCCAACACCATCCCGTTCTCCGAGTCGATCGGCTTCATCGCCGACCTGCGCGACAAGTCCAGGCTCGACTACGTCTACGACGTCACCGCGCACGAAGTGGCGCACCAGTGGTGGGCGCACCGGGTGATCGGCGCCAACATGCAGGGCTCCACCATGCTCAGCGAATCGCTGGCGCAGTACTCCTCGCTGATGGTGATGAAGCACAAGTACGGCGCCAACCAGATGCGCAAGTTCCTCAAGTACGAACTGGACAGGTACCTGGCGGGCCGCGCCACCGAGCGGATCGCCGAAGAGCCCCTGGCCAGGGTCGAGAACCAGGCCTACATCCACTACCGCAAGGGTTCGATGGTGTTCTACGCGCTGCAGGACTACGTGGGCGAGGACAAGCTCGACGCGATGCTCAAGCAGTTCCTGATCGACAAGGGTTTCCAGCAGCCGCCGTACACCACCTCGCGTGAATTCATGGACGCGCTGGGCAAGGCGCTGGGGCCGCAGTGGCAGCCCATGCTGGACGACTTCTTCTGGAAGATCACCCTGTTCGACAACCGCATGACCGACGCCACCGCGAAGAAATTGCCGGACGGCCGGTACGAGGTGACCATGAAGGTGCACGCCGGCAAGGCCTACGTCGACGGCAAGGGCAAGGAAACCCCGGGCAGGATCGACTTCCCGATCGAGATCGGCGTGTTCGCCGCCGCCGAAGGCACCGGCAAGGAAGGCAAGCCGCTCTACCTGCAGAAGCGGATGGTCGCCGACGGCGACAGCACGATCACCGTCACCGTCGACGGCAAGCCCGCGCTGGCCGGTATCGACCCGTACAACGAGCTGATCGACAAGGTCTCCAGCGACAACCGGCGCACGGTGACCGTGCCATAGGCCAGGGCGTGGCCGGCGCTCACTTGCGCGTGGGCGCCGGCACCGTCACGTCGCCCATCAGGCGCACGTCCAGCGGCGCGCTGGGGATGCTGATCTGGCCGGCGTCGACCTGCCGCTTGATCGCGCGCAGCAGGTCGGTCTGCGTGGCCCAGCCGTCGGCGCTGGAAGTCCAGCCGCGCACCACCAGGTTCACCGTCTGCCCGGCCAGGCTCTCGATCCACACGCCCGGCGCGGGATCCTGCAGCACGCGATCATCCGCCTCGAGCAGGCGCATGATCCCGCCCATCACCTGGTCGGTGTCTTCGCGATGGCCCACGCCCAGCTTCAGCTCGAAGCGACGCGTGCCGCGCCGGTTGAAGTTGACGATCACGTCGCCGCCGATCTTCGCGTTCGGCAAGGTGGCTTCGCGGTTGTCCGGCATCACCAGCAGGGTGTGCATCAGGTTGATGCTCTGCACGGTGCCCTCGGTGCCGCCGGCGCTGACGTAGTCGCCCACCCGGAACGGCCGGAACACCACCAGCAGCACGCCCCAGGCGAGGTTGCTCAGCGAACCCTGCAGGGCGAGGCCGATCGCCAGCCCGCCGGCACCCAGCGCCGCCACCAGCGGCGCCGACGGCACGCCGGCCTTGGTCAGCGCCATCACGATCAGCACCGCCACCAGCACGCCGTAGATCAGGTTGCGCAGGAACCCGGCCAGGGTGACGTCGACCGCGGCCCGCTGCAAGGCGCGCTGGCTGAAGTTGGCCAGCCGCGCCGCCAGCCAGATCCCGACCAGCAGGATCAGCAAGGCGACCAGCAGGTTCAACCCGGCCCGGGTGACGCCCTCGGAAAGCGTGGTGCCCAGCAGTTGCTCCAGGAAATCGTGCATGACATCGGCTCTGGCGACGAAACGGCCACAGCCTAGCAAACCGGCCATGAAAGCCGCGCCTGCGGCGGGCGGGTCAGAGCTTGCGATCGTCGATGTCGACCACGAGACCGTCCACGATCGTCACCACGGTGACGTGGCCCTCGCGGCGGTAGCGCCAGCGTTCGCCGCCCGCGTCGCGCTCGATCACGTGCACGCCGCCGCGGCGTCCGCCCGTGCGCGGCGCACGGCGCGGGTGGGTCTTCGCGGAGGGTTTGCCGAGCAGCTCGATCACCCGCTCCCGGCTGTCGCCGGCCACCAGCACCTGGCTGCCCACGCGCAATGTGCTGGACGCCTGCGCGGCAGCCCCAACGGCAAACAGGAAAACGACGACGAACATCTTGCGCATGACCTGCTCCCTGGTCGGTGGCGGATGCCGCGTGCGGCGCGGATCGGTCAGAAGCCGGCGCCCGGTTGCGCCAGGTATTCCCGTTCCGCGGCCGTGCTCTCGCGGCCCAGCACGGCATTGCGATGCGGAAAGCGGCCGTAGCGCGCGATCACCTCGCGATGGCGCCGAGCATAGTCCACGAACCCGGCGAAATGCGCCCGCTCCGCGGCGGGAGCCTGCGCATGCAGCGCCTCGAACAGCGCCACCGCCCGCTGCTGCAGGCCCATGTCCTCGGCGTGTTCCAGCGGCAGGTAGGCAAACACCCGCTGCTGCAGCGGCAACGACTGGTCCAGGCCCGCGGCCAGGCCCGACAGTGCGACGCGCTGCGCCTTGACGTCGGCGCTCCACGCCCGCGCATCGCCGCGATGCAGGTTGCGCGGAAACTGGTCGAGCAGGATCAGCAGCGCCAGCCAGCCGGCAGGGGTTTCCGCCCACGCGTCCAGCCGCCCCCGCGCGGCGTCCTCGACCGCATCGCCAAAACGGCGGCGGATCGCGTCGTCGAAGGCGGGGTCCTTCACGAACCAGTTCGCGGCGTGGGCCGGGTCGAACCAGAATGCCAGGACATCCTGCGCTTGCACGGGCATGCTCGCTCCTTGTTCCGGCGTGGTGGTGGGAGGAGCCATCTTCAACCGGTTCACTCCGACGGCGCCACCGATGCGTCGCCGCTGGCAGGTGCAACCTGCAGCAGGTGCAACGGCTGTCCGTGCGCGTCGCGCAGGCCCTGCTGGAGGCGGGCCAGGCGCTGGACCGCCGGGCACAGCGCCTCGATCTGCGGACGCAAGGCCTGCATGCGCTGCTGCAGCCGCGGCTGCAAGGTCGTGACCAGCGAACCGGCGCGGTCGCGCAAGCTCGCCGCGGCCTGCAGATCGCCGGCCAGCGCCGCGTCGATCGCCTGCTGGCCGAGGTCGCCGGCGACCAGCGGCATCAGGTCCGCACTGACCTGATCGGCATATTGCTGGATCAGGTCGCCCTGCCAGTCGTGCGTGCTCTGGCTGCGCGCGATGCGCTGCTTCAGCTCGGTCGCGTGCGCGGCCAGCCGACGGTCGAACTCGGCGCGGGTCGCCGCCGCCAGGCCCAGCCCGGCCATCTCCTCGCGCAAGGCCTGCGCCGCCATGTCCACGCCGTTCTGCGCCACCTGGCGCACCCGCGGCGCCAGCGCCTGCAGGTCGCGCTCGAAAACGCTCAGCCGATCCTGCTGCGCCGGGGTCAGCGCGACGGCCACGCCGTCGGTGCGCAGGCCGCCGTCGTGCAACTCCACCCGCATTGGCGCGGGCGCGGCACGGTCGAACAGCGCGCCTTGCGGGCGCAAGGTCAGGTCATAGCTGCTGCTGGCGTGGCAGGTCGCGGCAAGATCCTGCGCCTGCACCGGCACCGCCGCCAGCAACATGGCGGCCATCACTGCTGAAAACGGAACGCGCATCGGCAACCTTCCTCAAACGACGACCTGCATGGATACCGAGCCACCCGCCAACCCGTGCTGAACGCCCGGCGGCCGCTCAGCGCCGCGCGTGAAACTGCGCGCGCACCGCCGGCGTGCCCAGCCGCCAGCTCAGCCACAGCAGCACCGGCACGGCGATCAACTGGGCTACCAGCGAAACGAGATAAGTATTGCGCGCATGCAGCAGCGCCTGCCGCAGGGCCGCGTCGCCATGCAACTGGACGAGCGCTTCGTTGCTCGCACGCTCGAACGCGGGCCATTGCGCAAACATGGCGCCACCACGAGCCAACAGATACAGCGCCAGCACGCCGGCGGCCACGCGCATCGCTCGGCGCGCCCAGGCTTGGCGCAGGATGCAGCCGGCGCACAATACGACCATGGTGAAAGCCGCCACAAAGTAGGCGATGTCCCAAGCCAGCATGCGGTGCAGCGCCTGCGCGGCCTCGCCGCCCGGCGCGACCGCGTGGCGTTGGGCCCAAAGCAGGCCGGCGTGATTGAGATATAGCACGCAACCAAAAGCGGCCAAAAGCAACATCAGCCACACCAGCACGCGCCACACCATGAACCGGCGACCCCGCGACAGCGGTTCCAGCCGCACCGCCACCGGCATCAGGGCGCCGCCTTGAGCGAGTCGAGGTCGGCCAGCACCTGGGAGGAATTCTGCTCCGGGTCGACATCGGTGTAGACCTTGGCGATGCGGCCCTGCGGATCGATCAGGAAGGTCGTGCGCCTGGCGTAGTGCATGCCCAGGTGCGAGGCGAGCACGCCGTAGGCGGTGGAGACCTTGCGGTCGGCATCGGACAGCAGGGGGAACGGCACGCGGTACTTCGCGGCGAACTCGGCGTGGGACTTGACGTCGTCCAGGCTCACGCCGACGACGTCGGCGCCGGCCTGGCGCAGTTTGGTGATGTCATCCCGGAACGTGCACACCTCGGTAGTGCAGCCGGGGGTGAAATCCTTCGGATAGAAATACAGCACCAGCCAGTGGCCGCGGTAATCGGCCGGGCTGCGCCAATGGCCGGCCTGGTCCTGCAGGCGGAACGCGGGGGCGGTCTGGCCCACCTGCGGACCGGCGGCGAACGCCGGCGCCACGAAGGCGCACAGCAGCGGCAGGAGGATGGCACGGACGAGGCGACGCATGGCGATGACTCCGGCAAGGACACGACAGCCCCCGCAGTGTAGCGCCGCTGGAAAGACGAAGGCGCCCGACGGGCGCCCTCGTGGTCGGCCGGAAGCGAACGCTCAGGGACGGCTGATGGTGAACTTGCCCACCGAGACGCCGAGGTTGACGCCTTCGCCGGTGCCGGCCAGCGCCAGCGACACGGTGCCCTTGGTCAGCACCTGCGCCTGCGAACTCTTCACCACGCCGGCCTCGGCGCCGGCCTGGGCATAGTCCCCGAAGATGTCGGCAATGCCGTGCACGTGGCTGATCTCACCCTTGCCGTTGTTGATGCGGTACTTGCCGGCGGTGAGGCCGCCGCCCACGACGGCAATCTTCACGTTCGCATGCTCGCCGTTGCTGCAGGTGACGCTGCCGGTGCCCTCGGCATGCTTGTACAGCAGCGACCAGCCGGACAGGTTGTAGACCATGTCGCATTTCACGCTGGCATCGGTGGCGTACGCGTTGCCGGCCGGCAGCGCAGTCAGCGCGGCGGCGCAGGCCAGCACCAGGGCAGCCATTCCAGAGGTGGACTTGATCATGGGCGTTGCTCCTCGTGATGCGGGGGATGGAAGGCGGCGCCGGCCTCCGGCCATGGCAGCCGCCCGCGCGTTGCGCTGCGGCAACGGCGGGAGAATCGTGTGCACCGCCGCGTGACAGTCGCGTGCAGGGCGATGAACCGCCGTTCATGTCGCCAACGCGCCGTGCGCAGCAGTTGCCTCGCCGCGGGCGGACGCCGTAGGGTGGGCGCGTCGCCACGCGAGGAGATCGAGATGGTCAAGTATTCCCTGGTGGGTTACGACGGCTCGGACGCGTCGCGGCGGGCGTTCCAGTTCGCGGTGGAGCTCGCGCGCTGTACCGGCGGGCGGGTGCGCGTGGTGTGGGTGTTGCAGGTCAGCGAGGGCGGGGCCGATGCCTGCGCGCTGATGATGGCCGACTCCGGTACCCAGCGTGCGCAGGAGCTGCTGGCCGAGCTGGCCACGATCGTGCCCGATTCGGCCGACCTGGCGGACGTCGAGCTGACCCACGGCAGCCCCGGCGACGTGCTGCTGAGCCAGGTCGACGAGCACGGCGTGGACCACATCGTGATCGGCCACACCGAGCGCGGCGCGCTGGCGCGCTGGCTGCTGGGTTCGGTCTCCGGCAACGTGCTGGCGCGGGCGCACGTGCCGGTGACGATCGTGCGCTGAGCCGGCGCGATCCCGCTCAGTGTCCGCTCGGCGCCGGCCGCGGGCGGGCGTCGATCGCGCGCTGCGCCTCCTGCGCGAGGTGCAGCTGCTTGAGGTCGACCGGCCGGATCTGCGTGATCATGCACGGGAAGTACCGCCCCCCGGTCAACACCTTGTCGAAACGGGTGGACACCTCGCCGGAACTGGAGGTGAGGCCGATCGCCCCGGTGTACTGCAGGTTCTCGCACGGCCCGTCCAGATCCAGCAGCCACGCCTGGCTGGGTCGCGTATACACCACCACCTGGCTGTCGCCCAGCGGCTCCCACGACCACAGGCTGAAGAAATGGAAACTGCGCACGGGTGCGCCGGCCGCGCGGGCGTAGGCGGCCTGGCGCTGCTGCTGGCGCTGCGCCAGGGGCACGCTGGAGCAGGCGGCCAGCACGGCGCCCAGCGCGAAGACGAGGCAGAAACGGAACATGGACATGGGCTATCCCGACAGTGGAGGCGTCACTCCCGACAACGCGTCGAAGCGGATCGCGTGTACCGCGCCGTGCTCAGCGCTTGGCCGCCTTGCCCACCGGCTGCCACCTGGCGGGGTCGAAACCCCCTACTTCGTAGACCAGGCTGCGATCCTTCATGCCGTTCACCTGGGTCACGTCCAGCTGCAGCTTGCGGGTCCTGCCAAGCAGCGCGATGAAGGCCTTGTCGTCGCGGATCATCAGCGCCGGTTCGCCGCCGTCGGGGGCGAACGCCTTGATCCGCACCGGCTTGCCGTCGGCGCGGCCGGTGATGGTGCAGTTGCCGCGGCAGACGAAGCCGGGTTTGCTGCCGTAGAGGAAGGCGCTCTGGCCCCAGCTGGTGTGCCGGCGCAGCACCAGACGCACCGGCTCGCCGTCGTTGCCCTCGCTGTAGATGCTGGCCGTCGACTGGGTGCCGCCGGCCATCGGCGCGACCTGGTAGGTCCACAGCGCGGCCAGCCGGTTCTTTTCGCTGTTCTCCTTGTAGCGCTTCTCGATCGCCGGCAGCGTCTGCATCACTTCCTTCGCCGCGGCGCTGTCCGGAAAGCGCTGCACGATGTCCTTGCCCATCGTGACGACCATTTCGTCGTTGTGCAGCTTCAGCAGCTGGCGATAGGTGGCGAGGTTGCGCTCGGCGGTGGCGGCGTCGGCCGCGGCTTTCTGCTCCCGGGCGGAAACCACCGGCGCGTCGGAGGGCTGCGAGCAGCCGGCGAGCAGCGCCAGGGCGCAGAGCGGGATACAACGGAGCAAGACGCGGTTCATCGGCGGCACACCCGGCAAGAAACAGCGGCTAGCTTGGAACGATCCGCCGTCACCCTGCAACCGCGGCCGGCGCGCTCAGTTCTCGCTGGCCATGATCGAATCCACATGTTCGACCCGCCGGATCCGGTCCAGCCAGACCCGCTGGTGCCACGCCGGGGCATCCGGGCGCTCCAGCTGCACTTCGGCGTTGATGCCTTCGCGGCCCTGCGGGTCGCGGAACACCTGCACGCTCGGCCGCACGCTGACCACGCCGTCGCAGCTGCTGCCGTCGTTCAGCAGCAGCACCACGTGGCCATTGGCGGGCAACTGATGCACGAGTGCCTCGAGTCGGTCGATGGCGTCCTCGGCAACGAGGACGCAGGGTGCGTTGCGGCCCATGCGTCAGTCCTCGATGATCCAGTGGATCCCGAGCCTAGCCGCGGCCGTGCCAAAGGCGCGTCAACGAGGCACGCCACGCCCTCGGCGCGAGCGGTATCCTGCCAGGGTGCGGATTTCCGGAGAGCCGCCCGCTTGATCACCACCTCGCCCGGCGCATTCATGCGCGCCTTCGCCGCCCTGGCACCCCGCGACGGCGCCGCCGCCACGGCGCGTGCGGCGTTCATGGTGGCCCCGGCGGAGTTCACCCTGGCGGCGGAGTCGGCGCGCGACAACCGCTACATGGACATGCGCGCGGCGGTCGAGCCGCTGCGGGCGCTGGCCCAGCACGGTGCGCTGGCGCAGGCCCTGCGCGCCGACGTGCCGGTGATCACCTTCCCCGGCGATCCGGCGACACCCGACGCGGTGTTCCCCAACAACGTGTTCGCCACCGCGCCGGGCCGGCTGGTCGTCGGCCGCATGCGCTACCCGGTGCGCCAGCGCGAGGCGGAACGCCACGACATCCGCGCGTTCTTCGGCGCGGTGCTGGGCTACGAGGTGGTCGACCTGTCCGGGCGCGACGACCTGGTCGCCGAGCTGACCGGCTCGCTGGTCGTCGACCGCGCCCGCGGCGTCGGCTACTGCGGCCTCGGCGAGCGCTGCGACATGGCCGGCGCCGAAGCGATGCACCAGGCCTTCGGCCTGCGTCTGACCTACTGCTTCGAGCTGGCCGACACCGAGTACCACACCAACGTGGTGCTGAGCCTGCTGGCCGGCCGCGCCGCGATCATCGCCGCCGACGGCTTCCGCGACGCGGCCGCGCCGCAGGCGATCGCCGCAGCCTACGGCGCGCGCGCGATCTGGCTGACCGCGGCGCAGAAGCAGGCCTTCGCCGGCAACGCGATCAGCCTGTCCGAAGCGCGCGTGTGGATGAGCACCCGCGCCGCCGCCGCGCTGACCGACGCGCAACGCGCGGCGCTGGCCGGCTACGGCTTCGCGATCGGCGCGGTGGAGCTGGGCGAGATCGAGAAGGCCGGCGGCAGCCTGCGCTGCTGCGTGGCCGAGATCTACTGACGCATCCGTGTTTCGTTGCACGAGCCGCACCGGTGGCGCATGCTCGCCGCATGTCCGCCTCGAGGTTCGACACCTGCCTGCTCCGGCTGGTCGCGTTCGCGGCCATTTTGGCCGCACCGTGCGCGGCGGCCGGCAGCGGCGGCCGCACCTGGGCCAATCCGCTCGACCTCGACTACCGCTACAACTACGAGCAGATGAACGCCGGCATCTCGTACCGCACCGGCGCCGACCCCGCCATCGTGCGCTACCGCGATGCGTACTACCTGTTCCTCACGCTGGCCGACGGCTACTGGCGCTCGGACGACCTGGTGCACTGGCAATTCGTGCGGCCGGATAGATGGCCATTCGACGGCCCGGTGGCGCCGGCCACCCTGGCCACCGACGGCAAGCTGTTTTTGATGCAGTCGGCGATGGAACCCCGGCCACTGTTGTATTCCACCGATCCGGATCACGGCCACTGGGATTTCTGGACGCGCCTGCTGCCGCCGGTGCCGGGCGCGGTATGGGCCGGCCACGAGAGCGCCATGAAGCCGGGCGACCTGCCGCCGGGGCCGTGGGATCCGGGCCTGTTCCGCGACCAGGACGGCAAGACCTATCTGTACTGGGATTCGTCCAACGTGTTTCCGCTGTACGGCGCGCAGATCGACCTGGCGCTGGACCACGCCGACGAGGGCGAAGGCAAGCGCGCGCGTTTCGTCGGCAAGCCGCAGGCGTTGCTGCGCGCGCATCCGGAGCAGCACGGCTGGGAACGCTTCGGCCGCGACCACACCGACACCCGCATCGCGCCCTACGTCGAAGGCGCCTGGATGAACCGCCACGGCGGCCGCTACTACCTGCAATACGCCGCGCCGGGCACCGAGTTCAACGTCTACGCCACCGGCGTCTACGTCGGCAGCGGCCCGCTCGGGCCGTTCACCTACGCACCGTACAACCCGGTCGGCTACAAGCCGGGCGGCTTCGCCACCGGCGCCGGTCACGGATCCACTTTCCAGGATGCGCACGGCAACTGGTGGAACAGCGGCACCATGTGGGTCGGGCTGAACTGGAAGTTCGAGCGGCGCGTGGAGCTGTTCCCCGCCGGCTTCCACGCGGACGGCCAGATGTGGGTCGACACCCGCTTCGGTGATTTCCCGCAGCGCATGCCCGACCATCCGTTGCGCGAAGGCGAGAGCACCTTCACCGGCTGGATGCTGCTGTCCTACCGCAAGGCCGCCAGCGCGTCGTCGCAGCAGCCGGGGCATCCGCCGTCGGAGGTGACCGACGAGAATCCGCGCACGTTCTGGGCCGCATCGGACACCACCGCCGGCCAGACGCTCACGCTCGACCTCGGCGGGCCGCGCACGGTGCGCGCGGTACAGGTGGACTACGCCGACTACCGCTCCGGCCGCTACGGCGACGCACCCGACATCGTCACGCAGTTCCGCCTCGACGGCTCGCTCGACGGCAAGCGGTGGAGCACCCTGGCCGACCTCTCGCACGAGACCCGCGACCGCCCCAACGCCTACCTCGAACTCGACCACCCGGCACGCATCCGCTACGTGCGCTACGTGCACGGCCACGTCGGCGCGCACACCCTGGCGATCTCCGACCTGCGCGTGTTCGGCAACGCCGACGGCCCGCCGCCACCCGCGCCGGTGCTGGTCTCCGCGCACCGCCTGGCCGACGCCCGCGACGCCGAAATCGCGTGGAAGGCGGTGCCCGGCGCGGTCGGCTACAACGTGCGCTGGGGACTGTCGGCCGACCGCCTGCACGAGACCTATCAACGCTTCGCCGACCAGCCGACGCGGCTGGAGCTGCGCGCGCTGAACAAGGGCGTGCGCTACGTGGTGGCGGTGGAGGCGTTCGACGAGCGCGGCGTGTCCAAGCTGTCGCGGGTGGTGACGCTCGAACCCTAGCCGGCCGCCCGGTCCCCGGCCCGTTCGCATGCCTGAATGAAACGCCGGGTCCCGCCCGGACTCACCGGCTGCTTTACGCGGCAGTCACGGCGCCGCTGGCAGGGTGGATCCCCAGCGACCCGGAGGAAGAACGCCATGCATCACCGTGAAATCGAGCAGCATCTTCGCGACGCCGCGGAGGTCGCCGCCGAGCGTGCCGGCGACCGTGCGCGCGAATACGCCGATGGCGCCGGCGGCGCGGTACGCGGCCTGTTCCGGCACGGCCAGCGCATCCGCGATCGCTTCTCCGACCGCGGCAGCGACTATCGGCGGCAACTGACGCGGGTCGCCGGCGATCTCGCCGACGAGGCCAACTACCGCTACCGCCGCGTGCGTCGCCAGGTGCGCCAGCACCCCGCCGCCACGGTGGCGATCATTGCCGGCACGATCGGCGCCTTCCTGCTGTTGCGTCGCGCCTTCCGCAGCGACGACGAGTGAGCCCGCCGGGCGCCGACGCTACCGCCTGAGTCGCTGCTAAGCTGCGGCTGCCCCCGCCAGGCAGTCGCTGCATGCATTCCAGGGATCTCACCTTCCACCACCCGGTCGCGTTCTGGCTCGGCTGCGCCGCGGTGATCGCCGGCGTGCTGGCGCACCTGCCGATGCTGGCCATGGCCGCGCCGATGCACTACCGGCTCGCCGGCATGCCGATGGATGGCCTGATGCTGACCGGCATGGCGCTGGTGCCGCTGGGCGTGCTGCTGGCCGGCTACGGGCTGATGCCGCGGATGGAGCAGATGCGGCGCACCGCCCGTCCGGATCGCCGCGCGGTGTCGTTCCATGTCGCCGACCACGTGCCGCTCAACCGCGAGCACTGGAAGCTGGTCGGCGTGCTCACGGTCGCGCTGGCGGTGGACGTGATGAAGCCGGCCACGATCGGCTTCGCGATGCCGGGCATGGCGGTCGAGTACGGCATCAGCGGTTCCACCGCGGGCTTCCTGGCCTTGTCGGCGTTGACCGGCACCGTGGTCGGGTCGGTGGTATGGGGCCGGCTGGGTGATCTGTTCGGCCGCCGCGCGGCGATCCTGTTGTCGGCGCTGATGTTCATGGGTACGGCGATCTGTGGCGCGATGCCGGCCTTCGGTGGCAACCTGGTGATGTGCTTCATGATGGGCGCGGCCGCTGGCGGCATGCTGCCGATCACCTTCACCCTGATGGCCGAGACCATCCCCACGCGGCACCGCGGCTGGCTGCTGGTGGCGCTGGGCGGCGTGGGCACCTCGGCCGGCTACCTGCTCGCCTCCGGCGCGGCGACGCTGTTCGAGCCGACCTACAGCTGGCGCTCGCTGTGGCTGCTGAACCTGCCCACCGGCGCGCTGATCGTGCTGCTCAACCGCTACATTCCGGAGTCGCCGCGCTTTCTCGCGCTGAGCGGCCTGGAAGAGCAGGCGCGCGCGGTGTTGCGCCGGTTCTCGGGCCAGGCGGCATCAGTCGACGTCGTCGATGCCGGCGTGGCCACCGCACCGCCGACCGCGGCGCGCGTCGGCATGCGCCAGTTGCTGCGCGGTCGCCACGCGGCGATCACCTGGGGGCTGCTGACCTGCGCGGTGGCCTGGGGCCTGGCCAACTTCGGCTTCCTGCTGTGGCTGCCGGCGAACCTGGTCACGCTGGGCGTCGATGCCCAGGCCAGCGCGGCGCTGCTGGCGCGCTCGGCGATCCTCGCGCTGCCCGGCATCGCCCTGGTGGTGTGGGGCTACCAGCGCTGGAGCAGCATCCGCACGCTGGTGCTGTTCATCGCCCTGACCGCCGCCGCGCTGTTGCTGTTCTGCGCGATCGGCGCGATGCAGCTGCGCTCGCCGGCGCTGACCACCACCGCCACGGTGCTGCTGTTGCTGAGCATCAGCGGGGTGATCGCCACGCTGATCCCGTACGCGGCGGAAATCTACCCGGTGCACCTGCGCAGCACCGGCGCTGGCCTGATCGCCGGCGGCTCGAAACTCGGTGGCATCCTGGGCGCGCTGCTGGGCGTGTCCGGGCTGTTCGGGCACTTCGTGCTGTCGGCGCTGCTGATCGCCCTGCCGATGGGGGTTGCCGCCTGGATGCTCGCCCGCCGGGGCATCGAGACCCGCGGCCACGGGCTGGAGGCGATCCAGCAGGCACTGTCGGCGGAATGACCGGCAGCGAAAAGCCGCCCCGGAGGGCGGCTTTTCCAGATCGCGACAGCGAGACTCAGACGGTCAGCGGGTTGGGCTTGTCCGGGTCGAGCTTGTACTCCTTGATCGCGCGGCTGACGTCCTTGGCGTTGACCTTGCCCTCCTTCGCCAGCGCGGCCAGCGCGGCGTGGGCGATCCAGTAGCGGCTGATCTCGAAGAACTCGCGCAGGTGCTCGCGGGTATCGGAGCGGCCATAGCCGTCGGCGCCCAGGGCGGTGAAGGACCGCCCCTCGGGCATGAAGGCGCGCACCTGGTCGACCACGCCGCGCACGTATTCGCTGGCGGCGATCACCGGACCATCGCGCCCGGCCAGATTGGCGGTGACGTGCGGCACGCGCTGTTCCGCTTCCGGGTGCAGGCGGTTCCAGCGTTCGCAGTCGAAGCCATCGCGCGACAGCTCGCTGAAGCTGGGGCAGGACCAGATGTCGGCCTTCACGCCGAAGTCGGCATCCAGCAGCTCGGCCGCCGCGATCGCCTCGATCAGCGAACCGCCGGCCGCCATCAGCTGCACGCGCGGCGCGGCGCTCTTGCCCTTGCCCTTGGCGGCACCCGCATCCCGGAACAGGTACATGCCCTTGACGATGCCGTCGTAGCACCCCTCGGGCATGTCCGGGTGGACATAGTTCTCGTTGGTGGTGGTGATGTAATAGAAGACGTCCTGCTGGTCTTCGTACATCTCCTTGACGCCGTGATGCAGCAGCACCGCCACCTCGTACGACCAGGTCGGGTCGTAGGCGCGGCAGTTGGGGAAGGTGCCGGCCATCAGGTGCGAGGCACAATCCGAATGCTGCAGGCCTTCACCGGGGAAACTGGCGCCGGCGGTGGCGCCGATGAGAAAGCCGCGCGCGCGCTGGTCGCCGGCGGCCCAGATCAGGTCGCCGATGCGGCGGAAGCCGAAGAACGAGTAGTAGATGAAGAACGGCAGCATCGGCTGGTTGGACAGCGAATAGCTGGTGCCCGCCGCGATCCACGCCGACACGCCGCCAGCCTCGGAGATGCCTTCCTGCAGCACCTGGCCGTCCTGCGCCTCGCGGTAGTACAAGAGCTGGTCGGCATCCTGCGGACGATACTTCTGGCCGAACGGCGCGTAGATGCCGATCTGGCGGAACATGCCCTCCATGCCGAAGGTGCGCGCCTCGTCGGCCACGATCGGCACCACGCGCGGGCCGAGCTGCTTGTCGCGCAGCAACAGGTTCATGCCGCGCACCAGCGCCATGGTGTTGGAGATCTCGCGCTCGCCGCTGCCCTTGGTGATCTGCTCGAACGCCGACAGTTCCGGCGCCTTGCACGGCACGTCGGTGCGGCGGCGGCGCTGCGGCAGGAAGCCGCCCAGTGCGCGGCGGCGCTCCAGCATGTATTCCACCTCCGGCGAATTCGCTCCGGGGTGGTAGTACGGCACGCTGTCGAGCTTGTCGTCGGGCACCGGGATCTGGAAGCGGTCGCGGAACACGCGCACCGCGTCCCCGGTCATCTTCTTCTGCTGGTGGGTGGGGTTTTCCGCCTCGCCCGAGCCGATGCCCATGCCGTAACCCTTCACCGTCTTGGCCAGGATCACCGTGGGCATGCCCTTGGTGTTCACCGCCGCGTGGTAGGCGGCGTAGACCTTGTGCGGATCATGGCCGCCGCGATTCAGGCGCCAGACGTCGTCGTCGCTGAAGTTGGCCACCATCTCGCGGGTCTGCGGGTATTTTCCGAAGAAATGCTCGCGGGTGTAGGCGCCGCCGAAGGCCTTGCAGGCCTGGTACTCGCCGTCCACGGTTTCCATCATCAGCTTGCGCAGGGTGCCGTCCTTGTCACGCGCCAGCAGCGCGTCCCAGTAGCTGCCCCAGATCACCTTGATGGCGTTCCAGCCGGCGCCGCGGAACACGCCTTCCAGCTCCTGGATGATCTTGCCGTTGCCGCGCACCGGGCCGTCCAGCCGCTGCAGGTTGCAGTTGATCACGAAGATCAGGTTGTCCAGGCCCTCGCGTCCGGCCAGCGAGATCGCGCCCAGCGATTCGGGCTCGTCCACCTCGCCGTCGCCCAGGAAGCACCACACCTTGCGGTCGGTCCTGGGCATCAGGCCGCGGTTCTCCAGGTAGCGGAAGAACTGGGCCTGGTAGATCGCCTGGATCGGGCCCAGCCCCATCGACACGGTGGGCATCTGCCAGTAGTCCGGCATCAGCCAGGGGTGCGGATAGGAGGTGAGCGACTGCTCGCCGCCGACCACGTCGGCGCGGAACAGGTCCAGCCGCTCCTCGCCGATGCGGCCTTCGAGGAAGGAACGTGCGTAGATGCCGGGGCTGATGTGGCCCTGGTAGCCGATCAGGTCGCCGGGGTGGTCGGCGCTGGGGGCGCGCCAGAAATGGTTGAAGCCCACGTCGTACAGCGTCGCCGAGGAGGCGAAGCTGGCGATGTGGCCGCCCAGCGAACCGGGCCGGCGGTTGGCGCGCACCACCATCGCCATCGCGTTCCAGCGGATCAGGCAGCGGATGCGCCACTCCATCGCCGCGTCGCCGGGGCTCTTGGCCTCCATGCCGGGCGGGATCGTGTTGACGTACTCGGTGGTGGGGTTGAATGGCAGGTAGCCACCGGAGCGACGGGTGGTGTCGACCATCCTTTCCAGCAGGTAATGCGCGCGTTCGGTGCCGTCATGCTGGATCACCGCGTCGAGCGAATCGATCCACTCGCGGGTTTCGATGGGGTCGGGATCCTGGTCCAGGATATCGTCGAGCTGATCCATGAGATTCTCCACGGCACCGTCGGGCGGGCCTGCAAAAGGTTCGCGTCGCCGGGGGCGCGACGCGACAACACATGAGTTTAGCCGCTAAGCCGGAGCTGCCGCCAATGAACGATCCGTGCGCCGGCGCATGGGCCGCCGGAACCGCTCAACCGCGCCGGTTGCCTTGCGCGGCGCGGATCTGCGCATCCACCGCCGCCACCGCCGTCATGTTGACGATGCGGCGCGCGGTGGAGGCCGGCGTGAGGATGTGCGCGGAGCGGTTCACGCCCATCAGGATCGGCCCGATCGAGACGCCGTCGGTCATCACCCGCACGATGTTGTAGGCAATGTTGGCCGCGTCCAGGTTCGGCATCACGAACAGGTTGGCGCGGCCGCTGAGCGTGGTGTGCGGGAACATGCGCTGGCGCAGCGCCTCGTCCCAGGCGGTGTCGGCCTGCATCTCGCCGTCCATGTCCAGCTTCGGCGCGCGCGCCTTGAGGATCTGCCAGGCCTTGCGCATCTTGGCCGCGCTGGGGTTGTCGTGGCTGCCGTAGTTGGAGTGCGACAGCAGCGCCACCTTGGGCTCGATGCCGAAGTTCTTCAGCCGATAGCAGGCCTGCAGCGTCGCCTCGGCGATCTGTTCGGCGGTGGGGTCGCACTGCACGTGGGTGTCGAGGAAGAACCACGCGCCCTTGTCGTTGATCACGCCGCTCATCGCCGAGGTGCACGACACGCCCGGGTCGAGCCCGAACACGCTGCGCAGGTAGCCGAGCTTCTTGTGGTAGCGGCCCACGATGCCGCAGATCATGGCGTCCGCCTCGCCGCGCTCGACCATCATCGCGGCGATCAGGGTCGGCCGCGAGCGCAGCAGGTTCTTCGCCGCCGCCGGGGTGACGCCGCGCCGCTCGGTCATGGCGTGGTACTGCTGCCAGTAGTCGTTGAAGCGCGGGTCGTCGTGGATGTTGGTCAGCTCGAAATCCACGCCGGCGCGCATGCGCAGGCCCAGCCGCTGGATGCGCGTGTCGATCACGTCCGGACGGCCGATCAGGATCGGCCGCGCGATGCGCTCGTCGATCACCGTCTGCACCGCGCGCAGCACGATCTCCTCCTCGCCCTCGGCGTACACCACCCGCTTGAGGTCGGCGCGGGCGCGCTCGTACACCGGCTTCATCAGCAATCCGGTGCGGTAGATGAACTGGCCGAGCTTCTCCTTGTAGGCGTCCATGTCCGCGATCGGCCGGGTGGCCACGCCCGAATCCATCGCCGCCTGCGCCACCGCGGGTGCCAGCATCACCAGCAGGCGCCGGTCGAACGGACGCGGGATCAGGTATTCCGGACCGAAACAGGGGATCTCGCCGCCGTAGGCACTGCCCAGGTCGGAGGCTTCCATGCGCGCCAGCGCGGCGATCGCGCGCACGCAGGCGGTCTTCATCGCCTCGTTGATCACGGTGGCGCCCACGTCCAGCGCGCCGCGGAAGATGTACGGGAAGCACAGCGCGTTGTTGACCTGGTTCGGATAGTCCGACCGACCGGTGGCGATGATGCAGTCCGGCCGCACCGCCTTGGCGTCTTCCGGGGTGATCTCCGGGTTCGGGTTGGCCAGCGCCAGGATCACCGGCCGCTCGGCCATCGTGGCGACCATCTCCGGCTTGAGGATGCCGCCGGCGGACAGGCCCAGGAACACGTCCGCGCCGGCCACGATCTCGGCGAGGCTGCGCTTGGGGGTGTCGCGCGCGTAGCGCGCCTTGTCCGGGTCGAGATTGGGGCGGCCGGTGTGGATCACGCCCTCGCGGTCGAACGCGAGGATGTTCTCCGGCTTCACGCCCAGCGCGACCAGCATGTCGAGGCAGGCGATGCCGGCGGCGCCGGCGCCGGTGGTGGCGAGCCTGATCTGGCCGATGTCCTTGCCAACCACTTCCAGCGCGTTGACCACCGCCGCGCCGACGATGATCGCGGTGCCGTGCTGGTCGTCGTGGAACACCGGGATCTGCATCCGCTCGCGCAACTTGCGCTCGACGATGAAGCACTCCGGCGCCTTGATGTCTTCCAGGTTGATGCCGCCGAAGGTGGGCTCCAGGCTGGCGATGATGTCGACCAGCTTGTCCGGGTCGTGCTCGTCGATCTCGATGTCGAACACGTCGATGCCGGCGAACTTCTGGAACAGCACGCCCTTGCCTTCCATCACCGGCTTGGCCGCCAGCGGCCCGATGTTGCCCAACCCCAGCACCGCGGTGCCGTTGGTGATCACCGCCACCAGGTTGGAGCGCACGGTGTATTCCGCGGCCGCGGTGGGATCCTCCACGATCGCGTCGCAGGCCGCCGCCACGCCCGGCGAATACGCCAGCGACAGGTCGCGTTGGGTCAGCAGGGCGGTGGTCGGGGTGATCTTGATCTTGCCCGGCCGCGGATGACGGTGATACTCCAGCGCGGCGAGACGCAGTTCTTCGGGGAGGGCCATGGGTAGGGCTTTTTTCCAGTAGGTGGGCGCCATCGGCCAGCGTGATGGCGGGCAACGATGGTAGCACCTGGGCCCGTGCCACTGGCCGCGCCAGGCGCCTTCACGGCCCGGGAAGCAGGTCGTCCTCGCGCACCCGATCCATGTGGATGCCGTTGATGAAGACGGAGAACGCCAGCTTGCCGGCCAGCCCGTGCACGTGCTGCATCCACGGCGGCAGCCAGCGCGGCGGCAGGATCGCGCCGGAGGCGAAATGCGGCTGCAGGCTGATCACGTCGTGCAGCGCCAGCTTGCCGGCGAACAGGTAGCGCAGCAGGTCGAGCCGGCGCTGGCGCAAGGCCCAGCGGAAGAAGGTGTGCACGGTGAGCAGGCCGGACAGGTAGACGTTGTCCTTGGCGAACACCGCGCCACCGCCCGGCGGCACCCCGCGGAATACCCGCTGCGCCGAGTGGAAGCTGTCGGCCACGCTTTGCCCGCGGGCGTGGAAATAGCGGTAGACCTCGACGAAATCGGCGCCGCCCAGCGCCATGTCGATCGCCACGATGCGCAGGCTGATGCGTTTCAGCCGGGCAATGTCGATCGCGCCGGAGATCAGTTCGGCGAATACCGCCAGCCCTTCCTGGGTGGCGGTGACCCGCGGCGAGGTGCGCCCCAGCGAGGCCAGCAGCGGCTGGCGGCGCCCGTTCAGCGCGGTCAGCGAATGCACGAAGGCCTCGTGCGCGAGCAGCTGGTGATGGTCGTACTGGCTGAAGCTGGCGCCGCCGCGCAGGCGGATCCGGGTGGCGCCCGCCGCCGCCTTGGCGGTGAGCTCGGGGTCGACCTCGACGCGGATCATGCCGTCGCCGAAAAACGCATCCAGCGTCTCGGCCAGCGCCGCGCGCAGCACCTCGGCGTCGATGCCGGCGCCGCCGTCGTCGGCCAGCAGGTCGGCGCCCAGCTCGTCGGACAGCTCGACGAAATAGCGCGCCGCATCCAGGTTGCTGCGCTGGCTGCCCGGGATGCGGTCGTCCGGCTTGCCGTACAGCGCGATCGACGGCGCGGTCACACCCGCCGTGCCCACCGCCTCGAGCATCTGCGCGGCGACCTGCCACGACTCGGCGGTGCGGCGCAGGTAGTCGCCCAGCGGATCGCCCGCGCCGGCCGCGACCGCGTCGGCCTCGATCGCGGCCAGCTCGGCACGCGCCTCGGCCAGGTCGGGCACCGCATAGGAAATGACCGGCAGGCTGAAACGACCCTGCCCGTAGGCCTCGATCATGCGGTTTTCCAGCGACGCCGGCCACGCCACCGTGGGCAGGATGTGGATGCCGCGCACCGCGGCCAGCAGCCGCTGGTCCAGCGCCGCGTAACGCGCCAACGCGGGGTCCGCAGCCACGTTCACGGCAGCGGCCCGCAGCGCCGACATCGCGCCCGTCGCGCGACCGGTGCACCGGGGTTGTCCTTGCCCGCCTTCATCGCCCCATGCCCTCGCTGGCCATCCGCCTGTCGGCCCAAGAGACGCCACCGCCAGCAGGCTATACGCCGCCGCCGGGGTGGGCAAGCGACGGCGCGTTTCCCGCCGGGCTCAGCCGCCTTCGAAGGTTTCCGGCGGCAGCCGCGCCGCCAGCCAGGCGCGGGTGCCCTCCAGCGGTTCCGCGTAACGGCGCCAGGCACCGATGGCACGTGCGTGCAGCGGTTCGCGTACCTGCGAACTGCTGGCCGTCGCCGATGGCGCCCGGTTGCGCAGCAGGTCCACGCAGCCGGGCTCGAACGGCAGGCCGCAATGCTCCATCACGCGACGCGCCACCGGTTCGGGATCGCGCACCAGCTCTTCATAGCGCACGGTCAGCACCACGCCGGGCAACACCTCTCCCCAGTACTGCAGCATCTGGCGGAAGCGCAGGTGTTGCGCCGCCGCCTCCAGCGGGTCGTAGCTGTAGGGGTAGGCGTTCCCCGCGAACAGCTCCTTCAGATTGGAGAAACAGGTGTCCAGCGGGTCCCGCACGAGGCAGACGAGGCGCGCCTCCGGCATCGCCTTGTGGATCAGGCCGGCATACCAGAAATTGACCGGCAGCTTGTCGATCAGGAAGCGCCGGCCGCGCGTGCGCCAGGCGGTGCGTTGCCGGTAGCCGCGCCCGATCGCGCCGAAGTCGAGCTCCCCGCACGCACGCAACAGCACCGGATCCACGTGTTCGACCAGCTGGTCGGCCTGCCAGCACAACTGCAGGTGGAAATCGTTGAGTTCGCCGGCCGAGGCGACCTGGCTGTGGTTGCCCAGGATGCGCTCGAGCACCGTGGTGCCGGTGCGTGGCTGGCCCACGATGAAGATCGGCACGTGGCCGGCCTCGCCGGTGGGCGCTACCGGATCCAGAAAGCTCCTCCGGCAGAGGGCGCGGATCGCGGCCACCCGCTCCTCCTCGCGCGCGGGCTGCCAGGGCAGGCTGCGGCGCTTGATCGCCGCCCCCCGCGCCATCGCCTCCCATGCGCCGCGGGTATCCCCGGCCGCATCGAGCAGGATGAACGAGGCGTAATACAACGTGGCCGCGTTCGCATGGTCCTGCGGCGACAGGCGTTGCAAGGCCTGGCGGATCCGTGCCAGTTGCGCCGCCGGATCGGCCGCGCGGTCGTGCTGGGCCAGCATCAGCATCGCCGTCGCGGAGTCGGGCGCGAGCTCAAGGCAACGCTGGTACTCGGCGGTGGCCTCCGCCTTGCGGCCCAGATGGCGCAGAGTGGTGGCGCGCATGTAGGACAGCCCCGGCGTCGGCTGGCCCCGGGCCAGGGCCGCGTCGAGGAGACGCAGCGCTTCGTCGTGGACGTTGGCCTGGCCCAGGCACTGGGCGAGCCGGTCGGCGGCCGCCAGCACCTGCGGATGCTCCGTGCCTGCGGCCTGGATCAGTTGCGTCGCCAGCTGCGCTTCGCCCAGCCCTTCCAGTTGCAGGGCCAGGTCGGCCAGCAGCTGCCACTGGCCCGAGTCGCGCACCGCCGCGGCGGCGGCGCGCAGATGCCCGATGGCCGCGCGGCAATGCTGGTGCGCGACGGCGAGGCGCGCCAGGGTCAGCCAGGCCGTCGGCTGCTGCGGGTCGAGCGCCACGATGGCCTCCAGCTCGGCGGTCGCCGCGCGCAGGTCACCGGCATCCAGGGCGCGCCGGGCGCGCTGCCAGCGCGCCTCCCGTTCGCCGGCGGCGGGCGCCATCATGGAAGTGCGGCGGCGTGCCGCCGCGGCATGGCCCATGCGCCTGGAAGGAAGATGCTCATCACGGTGCGCGGCGCGCACGAATCGGAAACGGACATGGCGGCGACGGTAGCGGCGCCCCTGTGCCTTTGCAAGGCAGTGCCGGCTCGCCGGGTGGCTGCTTTTTTCGGGCGCGCTGGCCTACTCCCGCTCGCGCCGGGGGCGGTGGCCGCGCGGCGATTCGATCGGACGGCCGCCGCGCTGGCGGCGCAACCGTGCCTCCAGCGTGGCCGCCTGCTCCTCGCGTTCGTCGTGCAGCTTGAGGTAGTTGCGCCAGCGCTCGGCACTCAGCTCGCCGGTATCCAGCGCCACCTGCACCGCGCAGCCCGGTTCGCTGCCATGGCCGCAATCGGCAAAGCGGCATCGCTCGGCCAGTTGCTCGATGTCGGCGAACAGGTCGAGCTGCTCCTCGCCGGTGAGCTTCAGCTCGCGCATGCCGGGGGTGTCGATCAGGCAGCCGCCCGAGGGCAGTTGCAGCAGGGCGCGGTGGGTGGTGGTGTGGCGGCCGCGACTGTCGTGGCTGCGCACCGCGGCGGTGGCCATGGTGGCGGTGCCCAGCAAGGTGTTGGTCAGCGTCGATTTGCCGGCACCGGAGGAGCCCACCAGTACGGCACTGTCGCCCGGGCGCAGGTAGCGCGCCAGCTCGCCGGCGCTCGCGGGGTCCTTGCCGTTGATCGCGTGGATCGGCGTGCCCTGCGGCAGCCGTTCGCGCAGGGCGGCGACCTTCGCCGCCGCGTCCGTGCACTTGTCCGGCTTGCTCAGCACCACCACCGGCTGCGCGCCCGAGCCCTCGGTCAGCGACAGGTAGCGCTCGATGCGGGCCGGGTTGAAATCGCCGTCCAGCCCGGTCAGCACCAGCACGTAGTCGATGTTGGTGGCGATCAGCTGGCGTTCGTAGCGCTCGCCCGCGGCCGCCCGCGACAGCATGCTGCGCCGCGGGCCGACGCTGAGGATGTGCGGCGGCGTGCCGTCGGCCACTTCCACGAAATCGCCCACCACCGGCCGCTCGGCCGGGTCGATGCCGCGCTTGAGGAAATGCCCGTCAGGCTGCGCGCCGAACAGCGTGCGGCCATCGTGCAGTTCGTAGCCGGCGCGATGCTGCGCCACCACCCGCGCCAGGCGTCGCCCGCCGCCGGGCAGGTGGTCGCCGCGCCAGCCGATATGCCGCAGCCGCTCGATCGTTTCGACATCACTCATGGCGAGGCTTGCCTGGCATGGTGGGTCGATTATGCCCTGCCCGGACATGGCCCGACGATCGCCCGCGGGCTGCCTCACGTCCGACTCGCGCTGCACTGCATCACGCTGCTAGCATCCACGTGACCGGCGCGTGCGCCGATTCCCGACCAGCAAGGAACCCGGCGTTGGCCCCGATCATCCCCAGTGCGCACCTGGCAGACGTACGCTACGAGATCCGCGGCGCGCTGACCCGGCGCGCCCGCGAACTCGAATCCGCCGGGCGCGACATCATCAAGCTGAATATCGGCAATCCCGGTCGCTACGGCTTCGAGGCGCCGGCGCACCTGCGCGAGGCCATCGCCAGCCACCTGCACGAGAGCGACGCCTACGGCCACGAACAAGGACTGGAGGCCGCGCGCGAGGCGATCGCCGCGCAACAGGGCGGCCGCGGCGCGCGGCACGTGCAGCCCGAGCGCATCTTCATCGGCAACGGCGTCAGCGAACTGATCGACCTGGCCCTGCGCGCCCTGCTGCAGCCCGGCGACGAGGTGCTGCTGCCCAGCCCGGATTACCCGCTGTGGAGCGCGGCCACCATTCTCAACGGCGGGCGGCCGCGCTACTACCACTGCCCGGCCAGCCGCGGCCACCTGCCCGACCCGGACGAAGTGGAAGCGCTGGTCACCCCGCGCACCCGCGCGCTGGTGCTGATCAACCCGAACAACCCGACCGGCGCGGTGTATCCGCGCGGGCTGCTGCAGCGCCTGGTCGAGGCCGCCGCGCGGCATGGCCTGCTGCTGCTCGCCGACGAGATCTACGACGAGATCCTCTACGACGGTGCCCGCTTCCAGCCGCTGGCGGAAATCGCCGGCGAGCTGCCCTGCCTGAGTTTCGGCGGCCTCAGCAAGGTGCATCGCGCCTGCGGCTACCGGGTGGGCTGGATGAGCCTGTCCGGCGCCCCCGCCGCCGCAGCCGCCTATCGCGACGCGCTGCAACTGCTGGCGGCGTTGCGCCTGTGCGCCAACGTGACCGCGCAATGGGCGGTGCTGCCCGCGCTGCTGGACGCGCCGACGATCGACGCGCTGACCGCGCCGGGCGGGCGCCTGCACCAGGCGCGCGAGGCGGTGCTGCGCGGGGTCGCCGCCAGCGAGCACCTCGAACTGGTGGCGCCGGCCGGCGCGCTGTACGCGTTTCCCGCGGTGCGCGCCGAACGCATCCCGCAGTTCGACGATGAATCCTTCGCCCTGCGCCTGCTCGAGGAGGAGTCGGTGCTGGTGGTGCCCGGCAGCAGCTTCAACGTGCCGCGCAGCCGGCATTTCCGGCTGACCCTGCTGCCGCCGCCGGCGCAGTTGCGCGAGGTGTTCGTGCGGATCGAGCGCGTGCTGCAGCGGATGGCACGCGAACAGGCGGACACCGCCGTCGCCGCGGCCTGAGCCGGGCCGATGCCGGCCACGCCACCTCCAATGCGCCACCTCGCGCTCGGCGATTCCTACACCATCGGCGAGGCCGTGGCCGCCGCGGAGCGCTGGCCGGCGGTGCTGGCGCAGCGCCTGCGGCAAGCCGGCGTGGACGTGGGCGAACCGCAGATCGTGGCCGTCACCGGCTGGACCACCGACGAGCTGGCGCGAGGCATGGACGCGGCGGCCCTGCAGCCGGCGCACGACCTGGTGACCCTGCAGATCGGCGTCAACAACCAGTACCGCGGCCGCAGCCTCGACGAGTACGCGCAGCAGTTCGGCACCCTGCTCGAGCGCGCCATCGCGCTGGCCGGCGGGCGCGCCGCGCGGGTGCTGGTGGTGTCCATCCCCGACTGGGGCGTCACCCGCTTCGCCCGCGAACAGGGGCGCGACCCGGCGCGCATCGCCCGCGAGCTGGACGAGTTCAACGCCTGCGCGCGCGAGCTGGCCGGGAGCCGCGGCGCGCGCTTCGTCGACATCACCCCGATCTCGCGCCACCACCCCGAGCTGGTCGCGGCGGACGGACTGCACCCATCGGCGGAACAGTACGCTCTCTGGGTGGAGGCGATCGCGCCGGTCGCGCGCGAGGCGCTGTGCTGAGGGGACCGGCGGCGCTTCAGAAGCCGGCGTCGTGCTCGGCCGCCGCCAGGCCGAGGGTTACCGCGCCCTCGCCCACGTTGACCATGCCGGTGATGCTCATGGGCGCCTCCATCAACTCGACGCCACACTCCGCACAGGCTTCGCGCAGGCCGGCGTAACCGGGCAACTGGTCCAGCACGGCTAGGTCGCCGCCGTAGCTCACGCACACCACCGGCACCAGCAGGCCCTCGCGCACGCGCCGGGCCGCGTAATTGAACAGCGCTTCGGCGCCCTGGTCGAAACCGCGCACCTTGCCGACCGGGCCGGTTTCCCCGCGGAAGCAGCGCAGGATCGGCTTGACGTCCAGCGCCGAACCGAGCATCGCGGTGAACAGGCTGACGCTGCGGTCGTTCTTCTTCTTGGCGCGGGCGCGGAGGTAGTAGAGGTCGCGCGGCAGCATGTACCCATAGGAATGCTCGGCCACGTGCAGCAGCCGTTCGCGGATCGCGGCCGGGGCCTCGCCGGCGGCGATCATCCGGCTCGCCTCGACGATCACCGGCGCCGCCCCGGCGAAGATGTTGCGCGTGTCGATCACCCGCATCATGAACGGGCCGGGGGTGCCGGAGCGCTCGCGCACCTGGCGATAATTCTTCAGGATCGCGAAGCTGGCCTGGTTGACGTGCGCATTGATCGGGCTGCGCGTGGCGGTGATGGTCAGGCAGAACACGCAGTCCTGCTCCAGCACCAGCTTGTCCAGGAACAGCTTCTGCACCTCGGCCACCGGGCACGGCTCGGTTTCGGCGGAGTGGCTGCGGCTGCCCAGGCGACGGGCGATGAACCGCTGCAATTCGCCCGGTTCGCGATCGTCCATGAACGTGTCGGCGTCCACCCTGACCGTGATCGGCATCACCGAGATCCGGTGCTTGTGCAGGAACGCCTGCGAAACGTCGCAGGCTGCGTCAATCGCCAGGCCCATCCGCATCACGTCACCCCCCGTGCTCACGAAGCGCAGGGGCAACATAGCACGCGCCGGTGGCGCTGCAAGCGTGCTGCCGCCGGGCCGGAAAGGCGCACTGCGTCAAGGCGTGGCGGCGACGATCCCCTATGATGCCCGGGTCACGCGCCAGCGCGGGCGAGGTGGAGGGATGGCCCTTGTTTGTCCATGTGGAAACACGTCGCCGGCCCCGCTGGCACTGGGCGACCGTGCTGCTGGTCAGCCTGTGCGTGGTGTGCTTCGTCGGCCTGGCGTTGATCCCCCCGCCGCAGCGCATCGCGCTGCTGCTGCAGTGGGGCACGGTGCCGGCGAACATCTTCGATGCGCACGAACCGCTGCTGCCGCAGCTGACCGATCCGGCGCTGCTGCGGCTGTTCACGGCATTGTTCATCCACGTCACCTGGCTGCACCTGCTGGGCAACCTGCTGTTCCTGGTGATCTTCGGGCTGCCCGGCGAGCGCACGCTGGGATCGCTGCGCTTCCTCGCGCTGTTCGTCATCGGCGGCATGGTGGCCAACCTGATCGGGGCGTTGTCGCTGGCCGGGGTGCGCCTGCCGATCATCGGCTGCAGCGGGGCGGTGTCGGCAGTGGTGGGCGCCTACGTGGCCCTGTTCCCGCGCGCGCGCCTGGGCCTGGTGCTGCCGCTCGGCCTGTACCTGCAGTTCGTGCGCGTGCCGGCGTTCCTGCTGATCGGCATCTGGGTGCTGCTGCAATTGCTGTTCAGCTACGCCGGACCCAGCTACGGGGCCTACGTGTGGTGGGCGCACATCGGCGGTTTCGTGTTCGGCGTGGGGTTCGCGCTGTTCTCGCGCGAGGCGATCGCCAGGCGCTTGCGCGGCTGATCCCGGCGCTCAGCCGGCGCTCCAGCCGTGCAGGCGGGCGAAGCGGCGCAGCAGCCGGCGCGCGACCGGGGTGGCCCCCACCGCGCCGAAGATGCGCGCGGGGTCGGCGCCTTCGCGATGCAGGTCGTGGTGCTTGCGCCGGATGTAGGCGCGCATGACGTCGGCGTTGAACTCGGGGTGGAACTGCACGCTGACGGCCTTCGGCCCGTAGCGCAGCAGCTGGTGCGGGTCGCGCGCCGAGCTGGCCAGCACCCGGGCGCCCGCCGGCGGTTCCAGCACGCTCTGCTCGTGGGTGGTGTGCGCCCGGAAACGGGCGGGCAGGCTGCCGCCCAGCGGGTCGTGCGCCTGGCTCGCGGCGACCTCGATCGACTGGGTGCCGATCTCGCGCCCGCCCGGCAGGTAATCCACCCGCCCGCCCAGCGCATGCGTCATCAGCTGGTGGCCATAGCACACGCCGAACAGGGGCAGCTCGGCATCCATCGCGTCGCGGATCCAGCCGGCCGTGGCCTCGCTCCAGGGCAGTCTTTCGGTAACCATCGCGGCCGAGCCGGTGACGATGGCGCCGGCCACCTCGGCTGCGGCGGGCAGCGATTCGCCGGCCGCCACGTCGACGATGCGCAGGCGCTCCGGCCGCAACCCGGCGGCCAGGCGGAACCAGTGCGGGAAATCGCCGTGGCGCGCACGGATGCTGTCCGGCGCCCGGCCGGTACGGATGATCAGGACGGGTTTCATGCAGGGTCCGGGGAGAGGTCCAACGTGCTAGCCGCGATCATCAGCGAAGGCGTCGATCGGCGGCAACACCGTGAGCACCTCCTGCACCGTGGTCAGCCCGGCGGCGACCTGGTCGGCCGCGGAGATGCGCAACGGGCGCATGCCCTCGGCCAGCGCCGCCTGGCCGAAGCCGCTGAGATCGAGCTGGGCCGAGATCATGCCGCGCAGCTGCGGCGAGAGCTTCATCATCTCGTAGATGCCGGTGCGGCCCATGAAGCCGGTGTTGCGGCATTCCAGGCAGCCGACCGGCTGGTACACCTGCGCCGGCACCGGCAACTCCCAGCCGTGGGTCAGCACGTTCCACGCGTGCGGATCCTGGGTGGTGGCCCGCTTGCAATGCGGACACAGGGTGCGCACCAGGCGTTGCGCCACCACGCCGGTGAGGGTGGACTGGATCAGGTAGTGCGGCACGCCCAGGTCGAGCAGGCGGGTCACCGCGCTGGGCGCGTCGTTGGTGTGCAGCGTGGACAGCACCAGGTGGCCGGTGAGCGAGGCCTGCACCGCCATCTGCGCGGTTTCCAGGTCGCGGATCTCGCCGACCATGATGATGTCCGGGTCCTGCCGCAGCAGGGTGCGCACGCCGGCGGCGAAATCGAGGTCGATCGCCGCGTGCACCTGCATCTGGTTGAACTCCGGCGAGACCATCTCGATCGGGTCCTCCACCGTGCACACGTTGAGCTCCGGCGTGGCCAGATGCTTGAGCGTGGAATACAGCGTGGTGGTCTTGCCTGAACCGGTGGGGCCGGTGACCAGCACGATGCCGTGCGGGCGCTCGACCATGTTGCGCCAGTTCTCCGCCTCGCTGGGCGAGAAACCCAGCTGGGCGAAATCCTTCACCACCAGGTCCGGATCGAAGATGCGCATCACCACCTTCTCGCCGAAGGCGGTGGGCATGTTCGAGATGCGCAACTCCACCTCGCGCCCGGAGGCCGAGCGCGTCTTGATGCGGCCGTCCTGCGGCCGGCGCTTCTCGGCCACGTCCATGCGCGCCAGGATCTTGATGCGCGCGGTGACCGCGGTCATCACCGGCGCCGGCAACTCGAACACCTTCTGCATGACGCCATCGATGCGGAAGCGGATGTAGCCGGTGTCGCGCCGGGGTTCCAGATGGATGTCCGAGGCGCGCTGCTCGAAGGCGTACTGCAGCAGCCAGTCGACGATGTGCACCACGTGGCGGTCGTCGGCGCCAACCTCGCCGCTCTTGCCCAGCTCGACCAGCTGCTCGAAGTTGAGGATCGCCGAGGAGGTGTCGCTGCCGCTCTTGGCGTCCTGCGCCAGCTGGATCGAACGCTGGACGCCGTAGAACTCCTGCTGATAGCGGTTGATGTCGATCGGACTGGCGACGACGCGCTTGATGTCCCGCCGCAGCATGTGCGCCAGGTCGGGCGCCCAGGCGTCGTCGAACGGCTCGCTGGTAGCGAACGTCACCTCGCCCACGGTCGCCGCGATCGGCAGGATGCGGTGCCGCTTGGCGTAGGCCAGGCTGACCACCTGGGTGACCGTGGCCACGTTGATCTTCATCGGATCGATCTTGAGGTACGGCAACCCGGCGTGGCCGGCCAGCCACTCGGCCAGCGTTTCCAGGCTCAGCGGCCGGCCGGGCTCGCGCTGGTTGGCCAGCTTGGCGTTGGCGATCACCACCAGCGGGTGCAGCTCCACCGTGCTGCGCCCGGCGCGCGCACCCATGCGGACGTTCTTCGCATCCTCGGCCAGCGCGTAACCGTCCACGACCAGCGCGGCCAGCACCTCGTCCAGTTCGAGTCGGCCGCGGCGACCGAGCAGGGAGGCAATCTGTGGTGATGCGGCCATCCGGCAAGTGTCCTCTGAGAGGTTGTGATTTTTTCAACCTCTCAGACCGGCCACGGATGGCCGGACATGAAACAGTCATGCGAGTGACTGTTCCATGTGAGCGAGTCCGGCCGTGTACCGGACTCGCGATGGAAGAAAACCACAGGAAGTGGCTTTTTTCCCCAAGCTCCGAGAGGCCCCGCGAGCCGGAAATTCCAGCCGCAAAGCGAGCTGCAGCTATACTAGCGCGCTTTAACCCAGGTCACGGAAAGCCATGTCCGCGCGCACCTTCCAGGATGTGATCCAGACCCTCAACCGCTACTGGGCGGCGCAGGGTTGCGTACTGCTGCAGCCGCTCGACACCGAAGTGGGCGCCGGCACCTTCCATCCGGCCACCTTCCTGCGCGCGCTCGGTCCGGAACCGTGGTCGGCCGCCTATGTGCAGCCGTCGCGCCGCCCCACCGATGGCCGCTACGGCCAGAACCCGAACCGCCTGCAGCACTACTATCAGTACCAGGTGGTGATGAAGCCGAATCCGGAAAACATCCTGGAGTTGTACATCGGCTCGCTGAAGGAGCTCGGCCTGGACCCGCTGGTCCACGACCTGCGCTTCGTCGAGGACAACTGGGAATCGCCCACGCTGGGCGCCTGGGGCCTGGGCTGGGAGGTGTGGCTGAACGGCATGGAAGTCACCCAGTTCACCTATTTCCAGCAGGCCGGCGGCATCGAGTGCCGCCCGGTCACCGGCGAGATCACCTACGGCCTGGAGCGCCTGGCGATGTACCTGCAGAACGTGGACAACGTCTACGACCTGGTCTGGACCGACGGCCCGCGCGGCACGGTCAGCTACGGCGACGTGTTCCTGCAGAACGAGGTCGAACAGAGCACCTACAACTTCGAGCACGCCAACGTGGCCGAGCTGCTGCGCTGGTTCGACGTCTGCGAAGGCGAGGCGAACAAGCTGGTCGCCGCCAACCTGCCGCTGCCCGCCTACGAGCAGGTGATGAAGGCCAGCCACACCTTCAACCTGCTCGATGCGCGCCGCGCGATCAGCGTCACCGAGCGCCAGCGCTACATCCTGCGCGTGCGCGCGTTGTCGCGCGCGGTCGCCGAGGCCTACGTGACGCAACGCGAGAAGCTCGGTTTCCCCGGGCTCAAGCGCAGCGGCGCCGACCAGGAGCAGGCCGCATGAACGCCGGCAAGTCGCTGCTGATCGAGTTGGGTACCGAGGAACTGCCGCCGCGCGCGCTGGACGAGTTGTCGGCGGCGTTCCTGCGCGGCATCGTCGGCGGGCTGGCCGCGCGCGGCGTCAGCGCCGGGCTGGACCAGGCGATGGCCTACGCCTCGCCACGCCGGCTGGCGGCCTTCATCCCCGCGGTGGCGGCCGCGCAGCCGGAGCAAGCCATCGAGCGCCGCGGCCCCGCGGTAGCCGCTGCGCTCGACGCCGAAGGACAGCCGTCGAAGGCGTTGCTGGGCTTCGCCCAATCCTGCGGCGTCGAGGTCGACCAGCTGGAAAAACTGGAGACCGACAAGGGCGCGTGGTTCGTCTGGCGCGCGGTCAAGCCCGGCCGGCCGCTGGCGGCCCTGCTGCCGGAGATCATCGATGAGGCGCTCAAGGCGCTGCCGATCCCGCGGCCGATGCGCTGGGCTGATCACGACTACAGCTTCGTGCGACCGGTGCACTGGCTGGTGATCCTGCATGGCGCCGACATCGTCGACGGCGAGGTGCTGGGCCTGGCCAGCGGGCGCAAGTCGCGCGGCCATCGCTTCATGCATCCGCAGCCGGTGCACGTGGCCGACGCCGACGGCTGGCTCGACGCGATGCGCGCGACGAAGGTGCTGGCCGATCCGCGCGAGCGGCGCCAGCGCATCCACGACCAGATCGAGCTCGCCGCGCAGGGCACCGGCGGCGTGCCGCAGCTGGACGACGCGCTGCTGGACGAGCTGGCCAACCTGACCGAATGGCCGGTGGCGATCGCCTGCACCTTCGAGCGCGGCTTCCTGGCGGTGCCGCCCGAGGCGCTGGTCACCACCATGGTGGCGAACCAGAAATTCGTGCCGGTATTCGACGCCGAGGGCAAGCTGACCGAACACTTCATCGGCATCGCCAACATCGAGAGCAAGGACCCGGCCGAGATCCGGCGCGGCTACGAAAGGGTGATCCGGCCGCGTTTCGCCGACGCCAAGTTCTTCTGGGACGAAGACCTCAAGACGCCGCTGGCCAGCTATCAGGAGCAGCTGAAAAATGTCACCTACCAGCAGGCGCTGGGCAGCCAGTGGGACAAGAGCGTGCGCGTGGCCGAACTGGCGCGGGTGGTGGCCAACCGGGTCGGCGTCGACGCGGCGCTGGCGACGCGCGCCGCCAGCCTGGCCAAGTGCGACCTGCTGACCCGCATGGTCGGCGAGTTCCCCGAGCTGCAGGGCGTGATGGGCCGCTACTACGCCGTCCACGACGGCGAACCATCAGCGGTGGCCGAGGCGCTGGACAGCCATTACCGCCCGCGCTTCGGCGGCGACCGCATCGCCGCGGACCCGCTGGGCCAGGTGCTGGCGGTGGCCGAGCGACTCGACACCCTGGCCGGCATTTTCGCCATCGGCATGAAACCCGGCGGCAACAAGGATCCCTTCGCGCTGCGCCGCGCGGCGCTGGGCCTGGCCCGCACGCTGATCGAGGGCGGCCTGGAACTGGATCTGCGCGCCAGCTTCATCGAGGCGCTGGAACAGTTGCCCGACGCCGCCCTCGCGGCCGGCCTCAAGCCGGGCAAGGACGGCAAGCCGCCGGTGCTGCAGGCCGGCGCGCGGCGCGCGATCCTGCTCGAGGATCTGCTGGACTTCGTCCACGAACGCCTGCGCGGCTACTACGCCGAGCAGGGCTTCGAGCACGGGGCCTTCGAGGCCGTGCTGGCGGTGCAGCCGGCCGGCCTGGCCGACTTCGACCGGCGCCTGCGCGCGGTGGTCGAGTTCGGCCGCCGGCCCGAGGCGGCGAGCCTGGCGGCGGCCAACAAGCGGGTCGCCAACATCCTGCGCAAGCAGGCCGAGGAAGCCGGCGCACCGCCGCCCGGGCGGGCGGTCGACCCGGCTTTCTTCGAGGCGGACGCGGAACGCGAACTGGCCGATGCCCTGGCCGCCGCGCGGCAGGACAGTGCCGCGGCCGAGGCCGCCGGCGATTACGCCGCGGTACTGGCCCGTCTGGCGCAACTGCAGGCGCCGGTGGATGCGTTCTTCGACAGCGTGCTGGTGAATGCCGAAGACCCCACCGTGCGGGCCAACCGGCTGGCGCTGCTGCAGCAGCTGAAGAGCCAGTTCAGCACCGTGGCGGACATCGCCCTGCTCTGACGAGGCCCGCGGACCGCGCGCGGTCCGCGGGAGCATGGCCGGGCCTCAGGCGGTGCTGGCGGCGGCCAGGGCGCTCTCGCGCAGGCGCTGCGCGAGGTGGCGGTTGAATGCCATCATCGCGCCGGCATCCACGTTGACGCCGTCCGGCCCGAGGATCTCGTACAGCTCGATGAGCAGGTCGGTGTTCTCGGCCAGGCCCAGCGCGCTGCCCGCCAGGTCCAGTTCCGATTGCAGCATCTGCATCGCGGTGTTCAGGCGCTGCGGATCCAGGCCATGGACCTGGGGCGACAACGGCAGGCGGGTGACCGAACCGGCGCTGGAGGGGAGGCGCTGGGCGCGCACGGGCTGGCTGCTGTGCTGCTCGTCCTGCGTGGTCAGCGTCGGGTCGATCTGGATGCCGCCTTCGCCGGCCACCAGCCAGACCAGGGAGATGCCCAGCGTGCGTGCCAGGGTGACGCAACGCGCACGCGAGGGGTCGGTGTTGCCGTCGCGCCAGCTGCGCACCACGCCTTCGGAGAAACCGCACATGCGGGCGATCTCGGTGGCGCTGCCGACGCGCTGGATCAGCAGCCGGATGCGGTCGGCAAAGGTTCCGCCGGAAACTTGGGGAGGGGACTTGCTCATGGGAGTGGCCGTATCGGTTGGGTTGGAGACTGCACCGGGGCGCAAGATTTCGGGACGTCCGTCGCGGGAGAAAGCCGGACCGTCCACGCAGTATTTTGCGCCCCCGCCCGTGCCATGCCAACCCGACGCCGCGGAACCGGCGCCCGGCAAGCACCGGCAACCTCGATTGCGACCGCAACGACGCGACGGAGTTTCATGACGCGGCACTCTTTCTTCGGAAGCATGGCTGCTGCTACCGTCGGGCGGCCGTCGCCGCCCGCCGCGGCAACGGGGAACCGCCACAGGACAGCGCATGAGCCAATTCGGATTGCTCGGCAAGCGGCGTTTCGCGCCGTTCTTCTGGACGCAGGCGCTGGGCGCCTTCAACGACAACGCGTTCCGCAACGCGCTGGTGATGCTGGTGGCGTTCCAGATGGAGCTGGACGACGGCACGGTGGCGATCTACACCAACCTGGCGCCGGCGCTGTTCATCATCCCGTTCTTCCTGTTCTCGGCCACCGCCGGCCAACTGGCGGAGAAGTACGAGAAGAGCCGCATCATCCGCTACGTGAAGCTGTTCGAGATCGCGGCGATGACGCTGGCCGCGTACGGCTTCTACACCCACCACACCTCGCTGCTGCTGGTGGTGCTGTTCATGATGGGCATGCACTCGACCATGTTCGGGCCGATCAAGTACGCGATCCTGCCGCAGGCGCTGAAGAGCGAGGAACTGGTCGGGGGCAACGGCCTGGTCGAGATGGGCACGCAGATGGCGATGCTGGTCGGCATGATCGCCGGCAACTCGCTGATGCTGGTGGCCGGCGTGGGGCCGTTGCTGGCCTCGGGCGCGACCATCGCGGTGGCGGTGGCCGGTTACCTGGCCAGCCGGCGCATTCCGCTCGCACCCGCCACCGCGCCGGGACTGAAGTTCAACTGGAATCCGCTCAGCGAAACCGCGCGGGTGCTGGGCATCACCCGCGCCGACCGCGCGGTGTTCAACGCGGTGCTGGGCATTTCCTGGTTCTGGTTCTTCGGCACCGTGCTGATCGCGCAGTTGCCGATCTACACACGCGAGACGCTGGGCGGCGACGGCTCGGTCAACACGCTGGTGCTCACCCTGTTCTCGATCGGCACCGGCGCCGGCGCGCTGCTGTGCGAGAAGCTGTCCGGCAAGCGGGTGGAGATCGGCCTGGTGCCGCTGGGCGCGTTCGGCCTCACCGCCTTCGGCATCGACCTGTACCTCGCCCGGCACGGGCTTGCCCCCACGCGCGGGCTGGACTGGCTGGCGTTCCTGCATGGCGCCGGCAGCTGGCGCATCGTGCTCGACCTCACCGCGATCGGCGTGTTCGCCGGCTTCTACGTGGTGCCGCTGTTCGCCTTCGTGCAGTCGCGCACGCCGCGCGAACGGCTGTCGCGGGTGATCGCCGGCAACAACATCATCAACGCCCTGCTGATCGTGCTGGCTGCCGGTTTCGGCCTGGGGCTGGGCGCACTGGGCCTGGATGCGGCGACGATCTTTCTGTCCGTCGCGCTGCTCAACGTGCTGGTGGCGATCTACATCTTCACCCTGGTGCCCGAGTTCCTGATGCGTTTCGTCACCTGGGTGCTGGTGAACACACTGTACCGGGTGCGCGTGGACGGCATGCAGCATTTGCCCGAGGAAGGCCCGGCGCTGCTGGTGTGCAACCACGTCAGCTTCATGGACCCGCTGCTGCTGATGGCCAACCTGCGTCGCCCGGCGCGCTTCGTGATGTATTACCGGATCTTCCACGTGCCGCTGCTGCACTTCGTGTTCCGCACCGCCAGGGCGATCCCGATCGCCGGGCAGCGGGAGGACCCCGCCGTGCTGCAACACGCCTACGACGCGATCGACGCGGCGCTGGCCGATGGCGAGCTGGTGTGCATCTTCCCCGAGGGCGGCCTGACCGGCGACGGCGAGATCGCACCGTTCCGACCGGGCCTGGAAAAGATCCTGGCCCGGCGCCCGGTGCCGGTGGTGCCGATGGCGCTGCGCGGCCTGTGGGGCAGCGTGTGGAGCCGGCGCGACACCCGGCTGGGCCGCATGCGCCTGCCGCGGCGTTTCCGCGCCCGGGTGGAGCTGGTCGTCGACGCCTTGGTGCCGCCGCAAGCCGCCACCGCCACCGCGCTGGAGGCCAGGGTCCGCGAATTGCGTGGGGAGTTCGCCTGAACGACGACTTGGCCAGAGCGCCCGACGTCAGCTCACCCAGCTGCCGATCACCAGCAACGCCACCACACTGAGCCAGGCCAGCAAGGCGCGCAGCAGGGCGCCGCGCAGGCGCCGCAGCTCGTCCAGCGGATCGCTGTGTTCCTCGGCGTAGCCGTCGCCGGCCTCGATGTCGATGCGCACGTCGGCTTGCGCGGCGGCGCCGAGGAAACCCGGGCCGCGCTGGTACCAGCTGGTCGGGGTAGCCTGGATGTGCCAGCGCCGCCACGCCTCGATCACCGCATCCCAGTGGCCGACCACGGCCAGGGTGAAGGTCAGCACCTGGGCCGGCAGCCAGTCCAGCGCGTTGGCCAGGTAGCTGGCCGCATGCTGGCTGTCGCCGTCGAGCGCCAGCGAGTCGTCGCGCCCCAGGGTCTGGGCCAGCCGGTACAGCAGCGCGCCGACCGGGCCGAGCAGGAAAAACCACAGCAACACCGCGAAGCGCCGGCGCGAGGCGGCATAGACGATCGCCTCGCCCAGCGCCGGCGCGTGCCAGCGCACCGGGCGGCCGTCATCGGAGAGGCGTTGCGCCGCCGCCTCGCGGCTGACGCCGTCGGGAGCGGCCAGGATCGCCTCGAGGTCACGCTCGAACTCGCGCGGGCCGAAGCAGTAGATCAGCACCACCACGGCGAAGACCAGCGGCGGCAGCTCGCCGAGCAGGGTGTGGCCGAACAGCCACGCCAGCAACGCACACAGCAGTACCGGCGGCGCCAGCGCCAGCACCACGCGGCCGGCGCCGCTGGTGTCGGACAGTTGCGCGACCCAGCGCCGGAACAGGCCGTCGCGACGCCAACTGGCCAGTTGCGGCGCCACATGCAACAAGCCCAGAGCGATCAGGGCAACAAGCAGACGGATGGCCATGGCGACGAACTCCCGGACGATGGCCGCATTGTAACGAGCGCGTCCGCGGCTCGCTGGCGGGCATCCGGCCGGACGTCCCGGCGGATCAGGCGACCGAGGTGACCGCGGTCAACGCATCCAGGTCCAGTCCCGCGCGCAGCTGCAGCCAGTGCGCCAGCAACCGGTAGGACACCGACAGGCGCGTGGAGGGCTGGAAGCTGCCATCGGCGATGCCCTCGACGATCTGCGCGGGCGTGAACCAGCGCGCGTCCTCCAGCTCCAGGTCGCGCATCCGGATGCGGCGCGACACCGCGGTGGCGATGAAGCCGACCATCAGCGAAGCCGGCATCGGCCACGGCTGCGAGGAGTGGTAGCGCACCTCGTCCACGATCACGCCCGATTCCTCGGCCACCTCGCGGCGCACGGCATCCTCCAGCGCCTCGCCCGGCTCGACAAAGCCGGCCAGCGTGGAATAGCGGTGCGGCGGCCAGCCGGGCTGGCGCCCGAGCAGGCAGGCGCCTTCGTGCTCGACCAGCATGATGACGGCCGCATCCGTGCGCGGGAAATGCAGTCGCGCGCAGTCGGGATTGCGGCATTGCGCCCGATGCCCGGCGGCCACCAGTTGCAGCGGCCCGCCGCAATAGGCGCAGAACCGCGTCTCGCGCTGCCAGTGCGACAGCCCCTTGGCGTAGGCGAACAGCCCGGCCTCGTCCGCGGGCAGCAGGAGGCCTGCGCTGCGCAGGCTCATGCGGCGTGCGTCCAGCGCGGTTTCCAGCGCGTCGCCCTGTGCGCGGTCATCCACCACCAGCAGGAAATGCGGCCGCTCGTGCGCGATGCCGAGCAGGCTGGCGGGCGTGTCGGCCAGCCATTGTGCGCGTTCGCCCGCGCCGAGCCAGCGCAGCGCGTTGCCGTCGCGGCGGAGGTAGGCTTCGCCGGTGGCGTCCAGCAGCAGGTAGCGGGCCGTGTCCGCGTGCGCCTGCGCAGCCACCCACGCCGCCTCGTCGCGGTGCTCGGCCATGCGGTCGAGCACCCGGCTCAGGCCGGCAAAGGTGTTGGGATGCGGCAGCCTGGCCTGATCCATGGCAAGGGCGTCAGGCGGTGAAGGAGGAGCCGCAGCCGCAGGTGGTCTTCGCGTTCGGGTTGCTGATCACGAACTGCGCGCCGCTGAGGTTTTCCGCGTAGTCGATCTGCGCGCCGGTGAGGTATTGCAGCGACAGCGGATCACACAACAGCGTGACGCCGTCGCGCTCGATCGCCAGGTCGTCCTCGGCCTGGGCCTCGTCGAAGGTGAAACCGTACTGGAAGCCGGAACAGCCGCCGCCGGAGATGTACACGCGCAGCTTGAGTTCCGGATTGCCTTCCTCGGCAATCAGCTCATGCACCTTGTGCGCGGCGGCCGCGGTGAACTCCAGCGGGGCGCCGCCGGTGCGGTAATCGGGAATCGAGACGATGGTTGCCATGGCTATCTGAATGGGGCTGCGACGGACAGGACACAAGCATAGCGCGTCAAGCCGGCAACGCTTCCTCGTCCACGTCGCTGGCTCCCGCTTCGGGCGCGGCCAGCGCACGCTGCGCCGGTTCGGCCTGGCGCGCGATGCGCCCGTTGACCTGGGCGCCGGCGGCCATTTCCAGGGTGTGGTAGCGCAGGTCGCCGTCGATGCGCGCCAGCGGCGCCAGCTCCAGCCGCACGCTGACGTGGACGTCGCCGGTGATGTGGCCGTTGATCACCGCCTGCGGCACGTGCACCTCCCCCTGCACCTCGCCGTGCTCGCTCAGGGTGAACATGGCGTCGTCGCCCTCGGCCAGCACGCTGCCCTCGATGCGCCCGTCCAGGTGCAGCGCGCCGCTGAAGCGCAGGTCGCCGCGGATCACCGTGCCGCGGGCGATCAGGCTGGTTTCGGAACTGCCGCGATTGCGGTCGCTGCGTCTACGGTTGAGCATCTCGATCTCCCTCGGCGGTAGTGATGTTGCCGGACAAGGCGGCGCCCCACGCCACGGTGCGGCTCACGGTCTCGCCGCTGGCCGGGTCGACCCGGATGCGCAGCCGCGTGGGGCGGAAATCCGCGGGCAGCACGATGGTGCCCTGCAACTGCTGGAAATAGGTGAAGCGGAACGGCAGGCCGTCCTTCTGCGCGCCGTCGCCCAGCGCCGGCCAATCCAGCGTCACGACCTTGTCCTTGCGCATGCCCTCCACGCTGACCGCGGCATGACCGCTGATCTCGTCGCCGCGCTTGGCGTTCTGGGTCAGGCTGAGGATCAGCGTCCAGCCGCGCGAACCGGCGATCGGCTGCAGCTTCACTTCCTGCAGCTTGAGGCCCTGGCGCTGGCCGTTGCCGGCAACCAGGCGCGAGTAGAAACCGAGATCCGCGCGCAGCGCGCTCAGTTCCTTCTCGCGCTGGGCCAGGGTGCCGCGCAGGGCGGTGGTGGCCACTTCGTTGACCTGGCCGGCACGCTGCAGGTTCGCCACCTGCTGCTTGAGGTCGTCGACCTCGGCCAGCAGTGCGCGCTGCTGCTTGTGGTCGACCGCGGCCGGCGTGCTGCGTGCACCCAGCACGTGCACGCCGAGGCCCACCGCCAGGAGGCTGCCCAGCCAGGCCAGGCCCCACCACAGGCGGCGCCAGCGATGGCCGACATCGTCGTGCCTGCGCACCACGAAGCGCGGGGGTGGTCGTGAACCCATCGAAGGCCGTTCCCGGAAAACCCGAGGTATAGCCCGGGCGTGACGAGAGCGTCAAGGAACGGGCGCACGCCGGGCGGATCGCGCGACGCGCGCGCGCACCGCGTGGCCGCCGTCAGCTCTGCATCTTGCTTTGCAGGTAGCGCTCCGCGCCGATGTCCTTGATCAGGCTGAACTGGGTTTCGAGCCAGTCGATGTGTTCTTCCTCGTCATGCAGGATGTGCTTGAAGAGGTCGCGGCTGATGTAGTCGGCGATGCCTTCGCTGTAGGCGATGGCTTCGCGCAGGTCGCCGGTGGCGGCCAGTTCCAGGTCCAGGTCGCCCTGCAGTGCCTCGACCGGATGCTCGCCGATGCGCAGCTTGCCCAGGCGCTGCAGGTTGGGCAGGCCGTCGAGGAACAAAATGCGCTCGATCAGCCGATCGGCGTGCTTCATCTCGTCGATCGACTCCTTGTATTCGTGCTCGGCCAGCTCGGTGTAGCCCCAGTTCTTGTACATCCGGGCATGCAGGAAATACTGGTTGATCGCGGTCAGCTCGTTGTAGAGCACCTTGTTGAGAAACTCGATGACCTTGGCATCACCTTTCATGGCCTTCCTCCATCGCCGCGTACCCACGGACTATACAAAGTCCGCGGCCAGCGGGACGGAATGAGAACGCCAATGGTTTGCCAATGGGCGCGATGACCCGGTGCGGGTCAGGCGGCGACGAACGGAAGCTGGCAGAGCACCTGCCGGCGGGCCTGCTCGAAGGTGGCGCGGGCTTCGTCGCCGCAGCAGCCACAGCAGTCCGAACAGCCGGTGCGGGCCTGCAGTTCGGCAAAGGTCTGCACGCCATCGGCCGCCTCGCGGCGGATGTCGTGGTCGGTGACGGCGTTGCACAGGCAGATGTACATGGCGCGTATGAGAACGCGAATGCGAACGATTGTCAACAACTGCGAGATCCACGACCGGCCTGACCGGCCCGCCAGGCGCAGGCCCGTCAGGCCGCGGCGCACCCCGTGCGCGGACCACCGACCGGCGTGCCGGTATCGCCGCGCGGCGGCGTGGTACCGATCTCCATGCCGAACAGATCCTCCACCAGCGGCGCGAAATGGCGCAGCGCCCGCGCGTACACGTCGCGCTTGAAGTTCACCACGTGCGCTGCCGGGTACCAGAAATCGACCCAGCGCCAGATATCGAACTCGGGCTTCTCGGAGGCGTCGAGCCTCAGCGCCTCCTCGCCGCCGACCAGCCGGAGCAGGAACCACACCTGCTTCTGGCCGATGCAGGTCGGCCGCTGGTGCCGGCGCACGTACCGCTCGGGCAACCGATAGCGCAACCAGCCGTGGGTGGCGGTGATCACCTCCACATGGTGGGCCGCCAGGCCGGTTTCCTCCTCCAGCTCGCGATACATCGCCTCCAGCGGGGTCTCGTCGGTACGCATGCCGCCCTGCGGGAACTGCCAGCCGTCACGATTGACCCGGCGCGCCCAGAACAGCTGGCCGGCTGCGTTGAGCAGCACGATGCCCACGTTCGGACGATAGCCATCTACATCAATCATGTCGCCTCCCGGGGACCGGGCCCCGCGAACCGGCAGCAAAATGACCGCGCGGCCCTGGCCCGATTCAACCACAGGGCGCGAACGAGCGGCAAGCTGCCGACTTGAACCGCAGCGTGCGTGCCACTACACTTCCGCGCCCGCCCCGATCGTCCGATCCATGCCGGCGGTCCCTCACGGCTATGTAGCTCAGCTGGTTAGAGCACAGCACTCATAATGCTGGGGTCGGTGGTTCGAGTCCACCCATAGCCACCAGGCGCGTCGCGCGTGTCCGCTCCCGCCGACGTGTCCACTGCGCGCAGGCACTGCCATGCACATCTTCAAGGTGTTCCAGCTCGAAGCGGCCCATCGCCTGCCCCACGTGCCGGCGGGCCACAAGTGCGCGCGGCTGCACGGGCATTCGTTCCGGGTCGAGATCCACGTCGAGGGCGAACCGGACCCGCAGCTGGGCTGGGTGATGGATTTTGCCGACGTGAAAGCGGCCTTTGCGCCGCTCTACGAGCAACTCGACCACCACTACCTCAACGACATCGAGGGGCTGGAAAACCCCACCAGCGAAACGCTGGCGCGCTGGATCTGGCAACGACTGCAGCCGCGCCTGGCCGGGCTGGACAAGGTCGTGGTGCACGAGACCTGCACCTCCGGCGCAAGCTGCAGCCGCGCCAGTTACTGACGCATTGCGTTATCTTCTGGCTTGGTACAAGTTGGCGTTTCAGCTGAATATTTGCCGACTGGTCTGGCGATTTTCCGAAATTCATGTTGCAACGCAACAGAAGCCTTGGTAGAGTGGTTGCCACTACCCCACCTCCACCCGAGGAACGAGCCATGACCCAGCAATTCAACGACCAGCTTTTTGCGTTCACCAAGCAGTTCACCGACAGCGCGTTCAAGGCGCACTCGCTGGCCCTGAAGGGCCTGGAGAAGGTCGCCGAGCTGCAGCTCAAGGCGCTCGAGGAGCAGACCAAGGTCTCCGCCGAGTTCGTCACCGAGGTGATGGAAACCCGCGACGTCGACGGCCTGCGCGGCCTGTGGGAGAAGGGCAGCAGCCTGAGCCGCGAGAACGCCGAGCGCGCCGTGGCGGTGTCGCAGGAAGTGCTGGCGATCACCCAGAAGACCGCCGAGTCGCTGACGGCGCTGGTGCAGGAGCAGCGCCAGGCGGCCAACGACGCCGTGGCCGCGCCGGCTGCCGGCAAGAAGGCCGCCGCCAAGTAATCGCCGCCGCCAGCGATGGCAACACCCCCTCGAGAAGGCCGGAACATGGATGTCCGGCCTTTTTTTTGCGCGCAAGATCCTGCGTCGCGGCAGATCGTCGCAGGGGCCGCGCAAGGACGCGCCTGTACGCGCGAGGCGCCGATCAGCCGGTTTCGCGGCTTGTCCGGGCAATCGGCCCACTGATATACTTTTACGGATTCGGATCGTGGCGGGTGACTGGATCGGCGCCGCCTGGCATGGGTCGCGCGGAGACGTCACTTGCTCAATAACCTGGCCTCGGGTCGGCGTCTCGCCTTGCGTATCGTGCTGCTGCAATTCGCGGTGGCTCTACTGGTGGGCAGCGTCTTCCTTGCGCTGGGGCGTCGTGAAGCGGCATCGGCCGCGGCAGGCGCGGTGGTGGTGGCGCTGGGTACCGCAGCGATGTCGGCGCGGATGTTCAGCGGCATCGGCGGCGCGGGTCCGGCGCTGGGTCGGCTGCTGACGGGCATGCTCCTGAAATGGATCGTGATCGTCGGAGGGCTGGTCATGATCCTGTTCCAATTCAAGTTGCCGCCACTGGCCGCCATCACGGGGTTGGTGGCTGCCTACGCGGTCTATCTGCTGGCGTTCAGATTCAAGGGTTGAAGCATGGCAAGCGAGTCGGGCGGGCTTACCGAATACATCCAGCACCACCTGCAGCACCTTGTTCCGCATGCGAGCAAGGAAGGCTTCTGGGCGGTGCACATCGACTCGGTCAGCGTGTCGCTGGTGCTCGGCGTGCTGTTCTGCCTGTGGTTCTGGCTGAAGGCGCGCAAGGCCACCGCCGGCGTACCCTCCAAGGGTCAGGCCTTCGTCGAGATCATCCTCGAGTTCGTCGACGGCCAGGTCAAGGACGTGTTCCACGGCGATCGCCGCGTGCTGGGTCCGCTGGCGCTGACCGTGTTCATCTGGGTGTTCCTGATGAACGCGATGGACCTGCTGCCGGTCGACCTGCTGCCGTGGATCACCGAGAAGTTCGGCGTCGGCCACTTCCGTGCCGTGCCGACCGCCGACATCAACATGACCTTCGCGATGTCGCTGACGGTGTTCGTGCTGATCATCTTCTACAGCTTCAAGGCCAAGGGCGCCGGCGGCTACATGCGCGAGCTGTTCACCGCGCCGTTCGGCAACCATCCGGCGCTGTGGCTGTTCAACTTCCTGCTCAACGTGGTCGAGCTGGCCTCCAAGCCGGTGAGCCTGGCGATGCGACTGTTCGGCAACATGTACGCGGGCGAACTCGTGTTCATGCTGATCGCCGGCCTGTTCAGCGCCGGCGCGGGCCTGGCCGGCTGGGCGCTGTACGGCGCCGGCATCATCGGTTACACGGTGTGGGGCATCTTCCACATCCTGATCATCTCGATCCAGGCCTTCATCTTCATGGTGTTGACGATCGTGTACATCTCGATGGCGCACGATCACCACTGATCGGTTGCCGTCGAATCCCTCGTTTCATCCGTTTTTGCCATCCCAAGTTTGCTTTTCTCAGGAGACCGTCGTGGAACTCATCACTCAAATCGCTCAAGTGCAGTCCTTCACCGCCATCGCGCTGGGCCTGATCATCGGCCTCGGTGCCCTTGGTGCCTGTATCGGCATCGGCGTCATGGGTTCGAAGTTCCTCGAAGCGGCTGCGCGTCAGCCGGAGCTGGTGCCGCTGCTGCAGGGCCGCATGTTCCTGCTCGCCGGCCTGATCGACGCGGCGTTCCTGATCGGCGTGGCGCTGGCGATGTACTTCGCCGTGGCCAACCCGCTGCTGTCCAAGCTCGCCGGCGCCTGAGTCACCTGGCGGCGCGCGGCGCCGCCGTTTCGACCCGGGCGTCCTGACGCCCGGGTCCGGTTCAACCCGTAATTGCAGGTAACGCAGCGATGGATTTCAACGCGACCCTGATTGGCGAAATGATTGCGTTCGCCATCCTGATCTGGTTCTGTGTGCACTTCATCTGGCCGTATCTCAACAAGGCCATCGAAGAACGCCAGCTCAAGATCGCCGAAGGCCTCAACGCGGCCGAGCGCGCGCATGCCGAGCTGAAGGATGCCGACTCCAAGGTGCAGGCCGAGATCAAGCAGGCCCGCCTGCAGGCTTCGGAGATCATCGACAAGGCGCAGCAGCAGGCCAACCAGATCATCGAGAAGGCCCGTGGCGAGGCAGTCAGCGAGATCAACCGCCTGAAGGCTTCGGCGCAGGACGACATCGCCTCGATGGCCCAACGCGCGCGCGACCAGTTGCGCGAGCAGGTCGGTGCGCTGGCCGTGGCCGGCGCCAGCAAGATCGTGCAGCGTGAGGTGGATGCCTCCACGCACAAGGCGCTGCTCGACCAACTCGCGGCCGAGATCTGATCGATGGCCCAGGCAATCACCCTCGCCCGTCCCTACGCCCGCGCCGCGTTCGAAGTGGCGCATGCGGCCGGTTCGCTGGACGCCTGGTCGCAGGCGCTGGCCTTCGCCGCCGCCGTCGCGGCCGATCCGCGCGTGGCCGGCCTCGGCAACGATCCGCGGGTGGTGCCGGCGCAACTCGTCGCGCTGCACCTGCCGGCGGGCATCGCCGCCGACGCGCCGTTCGGGCAGTTCCTCGCCGAGATGGCCGAGCAGCGGCGTCTGGCGTTGCTGCCGGAGGTGGCCCAGCTGTACGAGACGTTCAAGCGCGAGTCCGAGTCGCAGCTGCTGGTCAAGGTGACCAGCGCGATGGCGCTGGACGCGGCGCAGGCCGAGCAGCTCAAGGCCTCGCTGAAGCGCCGCTTCAGGCGCGAGATCGAACTGGACACCCGGGTCGATGCCTCGCTGCTCGCTGGCGCGGTGATCGATACCGGCAGCGAGGTGATCGACGGTTCCGCTCGCGGGCGCCTGGCCAAGCTGGCCGGTGCGCTGAGTTGAGCCGACGCAGCGACCGCGCCCCGGCTGCAAACCCGGCCATCCGTGGCCCGTACCATTGGTTTAGACGCGAAGTCCATTTCGCGAAGAGCAGGAACCGGCCCGCCAAGGCCGGACAGATTGATTAAACGCGAAGTCCGCTTCGCGAAGAGCAAGACCGGCCATCCGGGCCGGACAAGTTGATTTGACGCGAAGTCCGTTTCGCGAAGAGCAAAAGCCGGCCATCCAGGGCCGGACAAGTTTGGTTTCACGCGAAGTCCGTTTCGCGAAGAGCAAGACCGGCCATCCGGGCCGGACACATTGATTGAACGCGAAGTCCGTTTCGCGAAGAGCAAAAACCGGCCGTCCAGGCCGGACTCTTCAATGAAGCATTTAATTTCCGGGATAGATGACCATGTCCAGCACCACTTTGAATCCGTCCGAGATCAGCGAACTGATCAAGAGCCGCATCGAGCAGTTCAAGCTCGGCGCCGAGGCACGCAACGAAGGCACGATCATCAGTGTGTCCGATGGCATCGTGCGCATCCACGGCCTGGCCGACGCCATGCAGGGCGAAATGATCGAACTGCCGGGCAATGCCTTTGCGCTGGCGCTGAACCTGGAGCGCGACTCCGTCGGCGCGGTGGTGCTGGGCGAGTACCAGCACCTGCGCGAGGGCGACACCGCCAAGACCACCGGCCGCATCCTCGAGGTGCCGATCGGCCCGGAACTGCTCGGCCGCGTGGTCGACGCGCTGGGCAACCCCATCGACGGCAAGGGCCCGATCAACGCCAAGCTCACCGCGCCGGTCGAGAAGGTCGCGCCGGGCGTGATCTGGCGCAAGTCGGTCGACCAGCCGCTGCAGACCGGCTACAAGTCGGTCGACGCGATGATCCCGGTCGGCCGCGGCCAGCGCGAGCTGATCATCGGCGACCGCCAGACCGGCAAGACCGCGCTGGCGATCGACGCGATCATCGCCCAGCGCGATTCGGGCATCAAATGCATCTACGTGGCGATCGGCCAGAAGCGTTCGTCGATCGCCAACGTGGTGCGCAAGCTGGAAGAGAACGGCGCGCTGGCCAACACCATCGTGGTGGTCGCCTCGGCTTCCGAATCGGCCGCGCTGCAGTACGTGGCGCCGTATTCCGGCTGCGCGATGGGCGAGTACTTCCGCGATCGCGGCCAGGATGCGCTGATCGTCTACGACGACCTGTCCAAGCAGGCCGTGGCCTACCGCCAGATCTCGCTGCTGCTGAAGCGCCCGCCGGGCCGCGAGGCGTACCCGGGCGACGTGTTCTACCTCCACTCGCGCCTGCTCGAGCGCGCCTCGCGCGTGTCCGAGGCCTACGTCGAGAAGTTCACCAACGGCGAGGTCAAGGGCAAGACCGGCTCGCTGACCGCGCTGCCGATCATCGAGACCCAGGGCGGCGACGTTTCCGCGTTCGTGCCGACCAACGTGATCTCGATCACCGACGGCCAGATCTTCCTGGAAACCGACCTGTTCAACGCCGGCATCCGCCCGGCCGTCAACGCCGGCATCTCGGTGTCGCGCGTGGGTGGTTCGGCGCAGACCAAGATCGTCAAGAAGCTCTCCGGCGGCGTCAAGCTGGCGCTGGCGCAGTTCCGTGAGCTGGCCGCGTTCGCGCAGTTCGCCTCGGACCTGGACCCGGCCACCCGCGCCCAGCTGGACCGCGGCCAGCGCGTCACCGAGCTGATGAAGCAGAAGCAGTACGCGCCGCTGTCGATCGCCGAGCTGGCGCTGTCGGTCTACGCCGCCGAGAAGGGCTACCTCGACGACCTGCCGGTGAACAAGGTGTTGGCGTTCGAGAAGGGCCTGCACGCCTTCATGCATCAGAACCACGAGGAACTGATGAAGAAGATCGTCGCCACCGGCGCGTGGGACAACGACATCGAAGCCACCTTCAAGGCCTCGCTGGACGAGTACAAGAAGACCGGCAGCTGGTGAGAGGCCCGGGACCCGGGCCTGAAGCACGAGGCCCCGGCCCCACGATCCCACGAGTGAGCACAGCGAGCGAGTAGAAGATGGCAAGCGGACGCGAAATCAAAACCAAGATCAAGAGCACGCAGAACATGCGCAAGGTGACGCGTGCGCTCGAGATGGTCTCGGCGGCCAAGATCCGTCGTGCGCAGGACCTGATGCGCGCCTCGCGGCCGTATGCGCGGCTGATGCGCAAGGTGATCGCGCACGTGGCGCAGGCCAGCACGGATTTCAGCCATCCGTTCCTGGTCGAGCGCGACAACGTGGCGCGGGTCGGCTACATCGTGGTGTCGACCGATCGCGGCCTGTGCGGCGGCCTCAACTCCAACCTGTTCCGCCGCCTGCTGCCGGCGATCGCCGAATGGCAGAAGCAGGGCGTGCAGGTCGACGTGGTGGCGATCGGCCAGAAGGCCATCTCGTTCTTCCGCCGGATCAAGGGCGTCAACCTGGTGGGCACGGTCAGCCACCTGGGCGAAAAGCCGCGGCTGGAGCAGCTGATCGGCGTGATCAAGGTGATGATGGACGCCTATGCGGCCAACACCCTGGACCGCGTGTTCCTCGCCTACAGCGACTTCGTCAACACCATGACGCAGAAGCCGACCCTCGACGCGCTGCTGCCGCTGCCGCTGGTGGCCGCCGAGCTGGAGGCGCACGAGGAGGCGGGCGAATCGGCCTATGCCGGCGTGAAGCTGGAAGCCGGGCACGACTGGGACTACCTCTACGAGCCCGACGCGCAGACCGTGCTGGAGCACGTGCTGGCTCGCTACATCGAGTCGGTGGTGTACCAGGCCACGCTCGAGAACCTGGCCAGCGAGCACGCCGCCCGCATGGTCGCGATGAAGGCCGCGTCGGACAACGCGAACAAGGTGATCGACACGCTGACGCTGACCTACAACAAGGCGCGCCAGGCGGCGATCACCCAGGAAATTTCGGAAATCGTCGGCGGCGCTGCGGCGGTATGAGTGCAGGCATCCATGCCTGCAAGAGCAAGTCAAAAGGCGGCCATCCCTGGCCGCACTCCTAGTAAGAGCGACGTTTCATTGGCGCTTTGTACAAATCAAAACCTTAGAAAGATTCATCCGGAGCTATCAGCATGAGCCAGGGCAAAGTTGTTCAGATCATCGGCGCGGTCGTCGACGTGGAGTTCGCGCGTGACCAGGTGCCGCAGGTGTACGACGCACTCAAGATCGACGGCACCGACATCACGCTCGAAGTGCAGCAGCAGCTCGGCGACGGCATCGTGCGCGCGATCGCGCTCGGCTCCACCGAGGGCCTGAAGCGCGGCCTCGAGGCGCGCAACACCGGCGAAGGCATCAAGGTGCCGGTGGGCAAGGAAACCCTGGGCCGCATCATGGACGTGCTGGGCAACCCGATCGACGAGGTCGGCCCGATCGACGCCAAGGACCACTGGGTGATCCACCGCGAGGCGCCCAGCTACGACGAGCAGGCCGCGTCCAACGACCTGCTGGAAACCGGCATCAAGGTCATCGACCTGGTCTGCCCGTTCGCCAAGGGCGGCAAGGTCGGCCTGTTCGGCGGCGCCGGCGTGGGCAAGACGGTGAACATGCTGGAGCTGATCAACAACATCGCCACCCAGCACGCGGGCCTGTCGGTGTTCGCCGGCGTGGGCGAGCGCACCCGCGAAGGCAACGACTTCTACCACGAGATGCAGGAGGCGGGCGTCGTCAAGATCGACAACCTGCCCGAGTCGAAGGTGGCGATGGTCTACGGCCAGATGAACGAGCCGCCGGGCAACCGCCTGCGCGTGGCGCTGACCGGCCTGACCATGGCTGAGTACTTCCGTGACGAGAAGGACGAGCACGGCAAGGGCAAGGACGTGCTGTTCTTCGTGGACAACATCTACCGCTACACGCTGGCCGGTACCGAGGTGTCCGCGCTGCTGGGCCGCATGCCGTCGGCGGTGGGCTACCAGCCCACCCTGGCCGAGGAAATGGGCGTGCTGCAGGAGCGCATCACCTCGACCAAGACCGGCTCGATCACCTCGATCCAGGCCGTCTACGTGCCCGCCGACGACCTGACCGACCCGTCGCCGGCGACCACCTTCGCGCATCTGGACTCCACCGTGACGCTGTCGCGCGACATCGCCTCGCGCGGCATCTATCCGGCAGTGGATCCGCTCGATTCGACCAGCCGCCAGCTGGACCCGAACGTGGTCGGCGCCGAGCACTACGACGTGGCCCGCCGCGTGCAGGGCACGCTGCAGCGCTACAAGGAGCTGAAGGACATCATCGCGATCCTGGGCATGGACGAGCTGTCCGAAGAGGACAAGCTGGCCGTGTACCGCGCGCGCAAGTGCGAGCGCTTCTTCTCGCAGCCGTTCCACGTGGCCGAAGTGTTCACCGGCGCGCCGGGCAAGTACGTGTCGCTGGCCGAGACCATCCGCGGCTTCAAGATGATCGTCGACGGCGACGTGGACCACCTGCCGGAGCAGGCGTTCTACATGGTCGGCGGCATCGACGAGGCGATCAAGAAGGGCGAGGAGATGGGCGCCAAGAAGGCCGCGTAAGCCGCCGCCTTGCGGGAGCGGGGGCCCGGATTCGCGAAGGCCGCGAACCGGGGCCCGGCCGGATCCCCACCCTGTCCCGAACCCCTTCGAGCGTACCGAGAGAAGACATGACAACCATCCGAGTCGACATCGTCAGTGCCGAAGCCGAGATCTTTTCCGGCGAGGCGACCATGGTCGTGGCGACCGGTGACCAGGGCGAGCTGGGCATCACGCCGCGCCACGCGCCGCTGATCACCCGGCTCAAGCCCGGCCATGTCGACGTGCTGCTGGAAGGCGGCGAGCGCCAGCAGTTCTACGTTTCCGGCGGCATCCTGGAGGTGCAGCCGCAGGTGGTCACGGTGCTGGCCGATACCGCCGCGCGCGCGACGGACCTGGACGAAGCCTCGGCGCAGCAGGCCATGAAGGAAGCGCGCGAGGCGCTGGCCAACCGCACCGACGCGATCGAGCTTGCCGAGGCGCAGACGCGGCTCACCGAGGCCATGGCCCAGCTGCAGGCGCTGGAGCGCCTGCGCAAGAACCTCAAGCACTGAGGCCCGGCAAGCCGGGCTGCGCCGCTAGAGGTTTTCCGGACCGCGGCGCAGCCAGCTGTCGATCAGCGCCTTGTCGTAGCGCAACGGATCGGTATCGCTGGTGCGCGTGGCGCCGCTCTGCAGGTAGCCCAGGTTGCGCAGCTGGCGCGAGCCCTCACGCAGCACTTCGCCGTTGCTGCCGATCAGCTTGAAGCTGAGATCCATGCGCGGCGGATAGACGTCCTTCATGAAGCGCACGTGCATCAGCTGCGCGCCGCGCCAGGGCTCGTAGCCGCCGGCCAGCTTGATGTCGGTGATGCTCACCTCCAGTCGCTCGCCCGGGCCCAGCATCCGGCTGGCGCGCTGTACCAGGTAGGCCTTCAGCGGCTGCAGGTAATTCGCTCCATTGAAGCGGTCCTGCTGGCCGAATTCCTTCGCCTCGCTGAATTCCTCCGGGTTGACGTAGTTCACGCTGACCCTCGCAGCGGGATGGGCTTCACCCACGGCCACCGCCGGCGGCGGTTCCGCGAAGGCTGGCGCCGGCGCCAGGCCTCCGGTTGCGGCGATGGCGAGCAAGGCCGCGAAACTGCATGGGTGGATGCTAGTCATGTGCTTCATGATGCACCTCGTCTGGTTGCTGCCGACTGCGCCAGTGTGGCACGGCGATCGTTGCGCTTTCGTATGCGCCGTTTCAAGCCCGTCGCCGCCCCGGCCCGCGCCCCGAACCGGCGTGGCCGGCTGCTATGCTTTTGATTCGGTCGGGACAGGGTCGGCAAACCATGGACACAACTCCACTGCACGTGATCATCCTGGCGGCCGGTGCCGGCACGCGGATGAAATCCAATCGCGCCAAGGTGCTGATGCCGCTGGCCGGCAGGCCGTTGTTGGCGCATGTCATCGCCACCGCGCGGAGCCTGCAACCGGCCGCCATCCACATCGTCTACGGCCATTGCGGCGAGCAGGTGCAGGCGGCCTTCGCCGACGAGCGTGACCTGCGCTGGGTGTTGCAGGCCGAGCGGCTCGGCACCGGCCATGCGGTGGAGCAGGCGATCGCCGACGTGCCGCGCACGGCCCGCGTGCTGGTGCTGTACGGCGACGTGCCGCTGACCCGGGCGCAGACCCTGCGGCAACTGCTGGAGGCCGACGGCAGCTTCAGCCTGCTCACCACGCGGCTGGCCGACCCGCAGGGCTATGGCCGCGTGTTGTGCGACGGCAACGGCCACGTGCGCGAAGTGGTCGAGGAAAAGGACGCCGACGCCGGCCAGCGCGCGGTCAACCTGGTCAACACCGGCATCCTGGTGGCCGAGGCGCTGGGCCTGCGCGGCTGGCTCAAGCAGCTCGACCGCGACAACGCCCAGGGCGAGTACTACCTCACCGACATCTTCGCGATGGCCGCCGCGGAAGGCCGCGGCGCGCTCAGCGTCGAATGCGACGACCCGATGGAGGCCGCCGGGGCCAACGACCCCGTGCAACTGGCCGAACTGGAAGCAGCCTGGCGCCGTCGCGTCACCCACGCGCTGCTGCGCGAGGGCGTGCGCATGGCCGATCCGCTGCGCGTGGACGTGCGCGGCACGGTCGAGGCCGGCCACGACGTCGAGCTCGACATCGATGTGATCCTGGAGGGTCGCGTGGTGTTGGGCGACGACGTGCGCGTGGGCCCCTTCACGCGCCTGAAAGACGTGCAACTGGCCGCCGGCACGGTGCTGCACCCGCATTGCGACCTCGATGGCGTGGTCACCCACGGCCCCTGCACGATCGGCCCGTTCGCGCGACTGCGCCCCGGCACCGAACTGGACGCGGGCGTGCACGTGGGCAACTTCGTCGAGACCAAGAAGACCCGCATCGGCGAAGGCAGCAAGGCCAACCACCTCACCTACCTCGGCGACACCGTGGTCGGCCGCGGCGTCAACATCGGCGCGGGCACCATCACCTGCAACTACGACGGCGTGAACAAGTTCGCCACCCGCATCGACGACGGCGCCTTCATCGGTTCCAACGCCGCGCTGGTCGCGCCGGTGACGATCGGCGCGCGGGCCACCATCGGCGCCGGTTCGGTGATCACCAAGGATGCGCCTGCCGGCGAGCTCACCGTGGCGCGCGGCCGCCAGGCCACGCTGGCAGGCTGGCGGCGGCCTGTGAAGCAGGAGTGAGTCGAGTGGGAAGTGGGAGAAAGCCCGAGCGTGCGTCGCCGTGGCTTTCGATCACTCCTCACTCCTTCATCTTCACTGCTTACGCGTAACGCCAGCCGTCCACTTCCACCAGCAGTTCGCGGCGGCAGATCTCGCCGTGCAGCAGCAGCAGCGGCACGCCGGGCAGGTGCTGGCGGAGGAAGTCGCGCACCGCGGGGGCGTCGCCCGCGTGGCGCACGTAGACCTTCAGCGGCGAACGGCCGTCGAAGCCGGCCGGCATGCCGGAACTGGCCAGCAGGGCTTCCAGGTTGATGAGGGTCTCGCGCAACTGCGCCTGCAGGTCGTCGCGGTGAGCCGATGCATGGCCGACCACGGCCGCCGTGCCGGAGATCGCCAGCACATCGTGCGCCGGCAGGCTCATCGCCCGGGCGAAGCTCGGCGGGGTGCGGCCGTACTGGCGCGGGTAATGCCACGCGCTGACCTGGCGCGGGTTCTCCACCCGGATGCCGCCCTGCTCGCCGGCCAGCAGGTAGACCTGCAGGCGGTGCTCCGCCGCGAGGTGGCCGATCGCGGTGGCGGCCGGAAAGCCCTCGGCAAAGAAATCGCCCATGCCGGCAGCGCGGCCCTCGCAGAAGCGCTTGTAGCGCTCCGCATCACCCTCGCCGTCGTTGATGGCGCCGATGTAGTTCCACACCCGCAGCACGTGCTGCGCATCGTGGCCGGCGACCCACTGGTGCAACAAGTCGTAGGCCCGCTTGGCGGTGGCGCGGGCGCCGCCGTGGTCGCGCTCGTCCAGCTCGACCGCGGCGAACAGCCAGCCGCCGCCGGCCGACCAGCGCACGTCGCCTTCGACGCCGCAGCGCACCGGCCCGTCCACCTGCCACAGCTCCAGCGGCGTGCTGGCATCGAGGCTGGCCAGGGCGACCTGGAGGTAGCGCGGATCATCGCTGGCCGGCGCCACCGGGGCAAAACCGAGCACGGCCAGGGTGCCCGGTGCCTCCAGCAGGGTGGCAGCCTCCGCCAGGCGGTAGGACACCTGCGGCGCCCGCCGCGCCTGGGTCTGGATCTGCGGGGTTTCACATCCCTGAATCATGCTGGCCAACCGGGAACGACAAGGGCGCTATGTTACACTCTGCGCCCACTGCCACCGGGGGGAGGCAATGCATCTGGCGTACGGAATCGAGCATGGCGGAACAGACAGCGGCGCAGCACGAGTTGGCCACCCTGGTGGTGGAATGCCTGAACCTCGAAGACGTCAACGCCGCCCAGATCGACCCCGATGCACCGCTGTTCGGCGGCGAGCTGGGGCTCGACTCGATCGACGCGCTGGAGATCGCGCTGGCGGTCTCGCGCCGCTATGGGTTCCAGCTGCGCTCGGACAACCCGGAGAACCGGCAGATCTTCGCCAGCCTGCGCAACTTGTCCAGCCACATCGAACAGCATCGCGCCTGAGCGGCCGCGGATGGACCGGGGGTTCGCGCGCGCCGGCAGGGTGCGTTCCGGAGCGGCGATGCGCGCGTTGACGGCAGCGTCACGCCGCGCCAGCGTTTGCCCCTTCGTCACGCTGCGGTCCACCGCGCGTGCCAAGCTGTCCATGCCGACCGAGCCGTCGCGGAACCGCGCATGAAACCAGCGCCATCCATCCCAGCCCCGGCCTCGCGCCGCCACGCCCTGTGGCTGCTGCTGGCCTACCCGGTGCTCGCCATTGCCGGCATGCTCACCCAGCGACCGGTTTTCGCCCTGCTGGCGCTGGTGGTGCTGGCCACCGTGCCGATGCTGCCGCACCTGCTCTCACGCCGGCTGCTGCCATGGCTGCTGTGGCTGCTGATGCTCGGCGGGGTGTGGCTGTTGTCCCGCCACGGCCTGGCCGACCTGCTGCTGGAAGCGGTGCCGATCCTGATCAACCTGGCGCTGGCGTGCTGGTTCGGTCGCAGCCTGGCCGGCGACGAGCCGCTGGTGGCGCGCTTCGTGGTGGCGATCGAAGGAGCCGAGCGGCTGCGCGCGCCCGGCGTGGCACGTTACGCGCGGCAGGTCACCTGGTTCTGGACCGTGCTGCTGGCGGCGCAGGCACTGCTGTTGACCGGCCTGCTGCTGTTCGCCGCCCACGGCGGCCTGCTGCTGCGCCTGGGCCTGACCCCGCCGTGGCTGGTGCCTGCACGCTGGGCCTCGGCCTGGCTGCACGTGGGCTGCTACCTGCTGCTGGGCGCGGCGTTCCTGCTCGAGTACGCCTGGCGGCGCTGGCGGTTGCGCCACCTCAGCCACCCCGGCCTGCACGACATGCTGCTGAAGCTCGCCCTGCGCTGGCCGCAACTGCTGCACGGCAACGGCGGCATCGCGCCATGAACGGGTTCTCGCAGACGCTGCAGTTCGATGCCGGCCATCCGGCCCTGCCCGGGCATTTCCCCGGACAACCGCTGGTGCCCGGCGTGCTGCTGCTCGAACAGCTGGCGCTGGCCCTTCGCGCCTGGCGCAATCAGCGCCTGGTGCGCGTGCCGGAGGCGAAGTTCGTGGCGCCGTTGCTGCCCGGCGAAACAGCGCAGCTGCACCTGACGCCGGCCGGATCGGCAGCGCGAGCAAGTTTCCGCATCGAGCGCGGGGGCGTCCTGCTCGCGCGCGGCGTGATCGAGGGGGAGGCATGAACGACAGCGAACACTGGCAGAGCCGGCCGGAGGGCGGCGGCCGCTTCGCGCTGTGGCTGATCCGCGCGATCGCCCTGCATGGCGGCCGCCGGCTGGGCCGCTGCTGCCTGTACCCGATCACGCTGTACTTCTACTGCCGGCGCGGGCCGGAACGGCGGGCCTCGGCGCGCTACCTGCAGCGCGTGTTCGGCCGCCCGGCCACGCCATGGCAGGTGCTCAAGCACATCCATTGCTTCGCCGCCACGATCATGGACCGGATCTTCCTGCTCGCCCACGGCGAGCAGCCGTTCCAGTTCGAGACACAGGGCCTGGACCTGCTGGAACAGCGCGCGGCGCTGGGCCAGGGCGTCCTGCTGTTGGGCTCGCACCAGGGAAGTTTCGAGGCCCTGCGCGCGATCGGCGCACGCCGGCCGGAGCTGCCGCTGCGAGTGGTGCTGGACAAGCAGAAGACCCCGGCGATGACCGAACTGCTGGAGGCGCTCGCACCGGAGGTGGGCGCGTGCGTGATCGACGCCGCGCAGGACGGCACCTCGATCGCGCTGGCGATGGCCGAGGCCTGCCAGAGCGGTGCGCTGGTGGCGATGCTGGCCGACCGCGGCCGCGGCCACGAGGTGCTGCGCCGCGCCGAGCTGCTGGGTGCGCCGGCGCCGTTCCCGGTCAGCCCGTGGCTGCTGGCGCATACGCTCAAGGTACCGGTGGTACTGTGCTTCGGGCTCTATCTCGGCGGCAACCGCTACCGGCTGGTGTTCGAACCGTTCAGCGAGCGGGTGGAGATTCCCCGGCAAGATCGCGGCCCGGCGCTGGATGCCCTGCTCGCGCGCTATGCGCAACGGCTGGAGCACTACATCCGCGTCGCTCCCTACAACTGGTTCAACTTCTATGATTTCTGGCAAGACGCGCCTGCTGCTGAGCCTGCTGCTCCCGTACTGGGCGGCCACCACGTGGGCGTCTGAACCGGCCGCAGCGACGAGTTCGGCGCACGCGGTGATCGCCGCCCTGCGCCAGCCGGCCCCGGCGCACACCGCCTTCGCCGAGGCGCGTTTCCTCCAGGTGCTGGATCGCCCGCTGGTGGTCTCCGGGCAATTGTCCTGGCTCGGCGGCGACCGCCTGCAGCGGCGCGTCGAGCACCCGCGCGCGGAAACCGCGACGATCGCCGACGGCGAGGTGACCCAGCAACGCGAAGGCAAGCCGCCGCGGCACTTCTCGCTCAAGCGCGCGCCGCAACTGCAGGTGCTGCTGGACAGCTTCGCGGCCCTGCTCGGCGGTGACGCCGGCCGCCTGCAGCAGGCGTTCGAGATACGCCACGAGGGCGACGCCGCCGGCGCATGGACGCTGACCCTGGTGCCGCGCGACGCCCGCGTGGCAAGGACCGTGGCGCGCATCCGCATCGACGGCGCGGGCAACCAGCCGCGCTGCATGCACATGGAGGAGGCCGACGGTGATCTGGCGGTGGACCTGCTCGGTCCGCTGGCCGCGCGGATGCCGGCGCAGCCCACCCGCACGGGCCTGCAGGCCCTGTGCCAGGGTTCCCCCTGAACATGCGCCGCGGCGCCCGCGCCACGCTGCTGGTCGCCTGGCTGCTGGTGCTCGCCGGGCTCGGCTGGGTGGTCGCCCAGCGCCTCAAGGTGAGCACCGACCTGCGCAGCTTCATGCCCGCGCCGACCACGCCGGACCAGCGCCTGCTGATGGAGCAGGTGGGTGAGGGCCCGGGATCGCGTCTGCTGCTGCTGACGATTTCAGGACCTTCCGACGCGCCCCTGGCCGCGTTGAGCCAGGGGCTCGCCACCGCGTTGAAGAAGGACGCGCGCTACAGCCAGGTGCTCAACGGAAGCTTCGACCTGTCCTCGCTCGATCCGCAGCTGCTGCCGTATCGCTACCTGCTTTCGCCCACGCTGGACACGCAACCGCTAGACGAGGCCTACCTGGCCGACCAATTGCAACAGCGGCTGGATGACCTGTCTTCGCCGGCCGCCAGCCTGCTGAAGAGCCTGCTGCCGCTCGACCCCACGCTGGAAACGCTGAAGCTGGCCGAGCGCTGGGCGCCGGCGAAATCGCCCGAACTGCGCGACGGCATGTGGTTCACGCCGCGACACGAAGCGCTGCTGCTGGTACAGACCGTCGCCGCCGGCTTCGACCCCGGCGCGCAGGAGCAGGCGATCGACGGCATCCGCCAGGCGTTCCACGCATTGCCCGGCAGCGCCGGCGCGCACCTGGAACTGAGCGGCCCCGGCTACTTCAGCGTGCTGATCGGCGCGCAGACGCGGCACCAGGCGGACTGGATCGGACGGGTCTCCACGGTCGGCTTCATCGCCCTGCTGTTGCTGGCCTACCGCAGCGTCGGCTCGCTGCTGCTGTCCGCGCTGCCGATCGCCAGCGCGGCGCTGGCCGGCATCGCCGCGCTGACGCTGGCCTTCGGCGAAGTCCACGGGATCACCCTGGCCTTCGGCTTCACCCTGCTTGGCGTGGCGCAGGAATACCCGATCCGCGTGCTCAGCCACCGCCGCGCCGGCGAGGATGCCCTGGACAGCGTGCGCGACCTGTGGCCGCTGCTGCTCACCGCGATCGCCTCGGCCTGCATCGCCTACCTGGCGTTCTACGCCTCCGGCGTCGCCGGCCTGCAGCAACTGGCCGTGTTCACCATCGTGGGTCTGCTGGTGGCGGGGTTGAGCACGCGCTACCTGCTGCCGCACCTGCTGCCCCGGCGGGTGCGCGACGTTGCCGCGATGGGCTGGCTGATCCTCGCCCGCGACTGGCTGGACCATCTGCCGCGCCCGCGCTGGGTACCGTTGCTGGTGGCGCTGGCGACCGCGGCGATGCTGGCGCTGGCGCCGGGGCCGTTCTGGCAGAACAACCTGGCCGCACTGACGCCGGTGCCGACCGCGTTGCTGCAGCACGATGCCCGCCTGCGCGAGGCGCTGGGTGCGCCCGACGTGCGCTACCTGCTGGTGCTGCAGGCGCCCACCGAACAGGGCGTGCTGGCGCTGTCGCAATCGCTGCAGCCGCAGGCCGACGCGCTGGTCGCGCGGCACGCGGTCGACGCGATCGAGTTGCCTTCGCGCTATCTGCCCACCGTGGCACAGCAACGCGCGCGACAGCAGCAGTTGCCCGATCGCGCCACGCTCGAACAGGCGCTGGCGGGGGCGCTGCAGGGCATGCCGTTCCGCGCCGACCTGTTCCAGCCGTTCGTCGACGACGTGGAAACCGCACGCGCGCTGCCGCCGTTGACGCCCGAGCGCTACGCGCAGACACCACTGGGTCAGCGCCTGACCGCGATGCTGGTGCGCCGCGATGGCCACTGGCTCGGCCTGGCCACGGTCAGCGGCGTGCACGACGTCGCCGCGCTGCAGACGCTGGGTGCGGATCGCGGCGGCGCGGTGCATCTGCTCGATCTCAAGGCCGCCTCCGAATCGCTGGTGGCCGCCTACCGCACGCGCATCCTGCAGGCGCTGCTGGCCGCTGCGCTGTTGCTGGTGCTTACCATCTCGATCGCGCTGCGCAGTGCGCGCCGCGCCTGGCACGTGCTGGCGCCGATGACGCTGGCCACCTTCCTGGTGCTGGCGGTCGAGCGCGTGGCCGGCATCGAGATCTCGCTGTTCCACCTGGTCGCGCTGATCCTCGCCGGCGGGCTGGGCCTGCATTACGCGCTGTTCTTCGAGCGCGACACCGGCGACCCCGCCGAGCAGCGGCGCACCCTGCACGCCACCGTGGTCTGCGTGCTGTCCGCGCTGCTGGTGTTCGGCATGCTGGCGTGGGCGACGATCCCGGTGCTGCGTGCGATCGGGCTCACGGTGAGCCTGGGCGTGGCGTTCCACTTCTGCCTGTCGATCCTGATGGCACCGCATGCTCGCCAAGACTGACTGGGCCCGCCTGATCCCGCACGCGGGCGCGATGTGCCTGCTCGACGCGGTGCTGGCGTGGGACGAGCGCACGATCCACGCCACCAGTGCCAGCCACGCGCGCGCGGACCACCCGCTGCGCGGCGCACACGGCCTGCATGCGGTGCACCTGGCCGAGTACGGTGCGCAGGCGATGGCCGTGCATGGCGCACTGCTGGCACGCGAGCGGGGCCATGAAACGGCGCGCCCCGGCCGGCTGGTCAGCCTGCGCGAGGTGGACTTGTTCGTGGAATATGTCGACCATCTGGATGGCCGTCTGGACGTCCATGCCGAATGCCTCTACGCCGACGACGGCGGCGCCCAGTATGCGTTCCGCGTCGAACACCGCGGCCGCCTGCTGTGCAGCGGCCGCGCCGCGGTGATCCATCCCCAACCCTGATCCGAGGTCGCCCATGCCCGCTCCAACTCCCACCCGGCGCGCCCTGGTCACCGGCGGCAGCGGCGAGCTCGGCGGCGCGATCGCCCACGCGCTCGCCACCGCCGGCTACCACGTCATCGTGCATGCGAACCACAGCCTGCACCGCGCCGAGGCGGTGGTCGGCGAGATCATCGCCGGCGGCGGCAGCGCGCAGGCCACCGCCTTCGATGTCGGTGACGCGGAGGTCACCCGCGCGGCGCTGGACATGCTGCTCGGCGAGGGCTGCATCCACGCGGTGATCAACAACGCCGGCATCCACGACGACGCGCCGATGGCCGGGATGAGCGCCGCGCAATGGCACCGGGTGATCGACGTGAGCCTGCACGGCTTCTTCAACGTCACCCAGCCCCTGCTGCTGCCGATGGCGCGCGCGCGTTTCGGCCGCATCGTGTCGATCGGCTCGGTGGCCGCGCTGCTGGGCAACCGCGGCCAGGCCAACTACGCCGCCGCGAAGGCCGCGCTGCACGGCGCCAGCAAGTCGCTGGCGCGCGAAATGGCCTCGCGCGGGATCACCGTCAACGTGGTTGCCCCCGGCGTGATCGAGGGGCGCATGGCCGAGGCGGCGTTCCCGCCCGAACGCATCCGCGAACTGGTGCCGGCCCAGCGCGCCGGCACACCGCAGGAAGTGGCGGCACTGGTGGCGTTCCTGTGCTCGGATGCGGCCGGCTACATCAACGGCCAGGTGATCGGGGTGAACGGCGGGATGGGCTGAGCGACGGGGCCTGCGCCATCCCGCACCGTCGACCCGCTCGAAGCGGTCCGCGGGCAGCGGTGTTCCGCACCGGCGCCGGGCGCACGCTAAAGACCGCCGCCGCGCAGCCGATACCGACACTGGAGGACCCAGCCGGGCCCTTGCCACCTGCGTCCGGGAGACTGGCGCCGGGAGTGTCCGTGACCGAGCACGAATTCATCGATGACGACGGCCTGCACCTGGCCGATCCGTGCGGCGCCGAGGTGCTGACCGCGGCGCCCGTGGCCATCGAGGCGCCCGATGAATGGCGCCTGCTCGATTCGCTGGCGGCGCTCACCCACCATCGCGACATCGACGCGCTCGACCACAGCCTGGTCCTGACCCTGGCCGAGCTCACCGCCGCGCGCAGCGTGCTGCTGGCCAAGTGCTTTCCCGAGGACAGCGTGCTGGAGAGCGCGGTGTGCTGCTCGCCGGACCCCGCCGGCGCCTACCGGGTGCGCCCGCTGCAGCCGGCGCACCTGGGTGCCGCGCTCGGAACGATGCAGCGTTGCCTGCAGCGACTCGAGGCACAGACCGAAACCGTGCGCGGCCTGCACCGCCAGCTGGTGCCGATCGTGCGCGAGGGGCGGGCGATCGGCGCTCTGCAACTGGACAGCGCGCTCGCGCCGTTGCGCAGCCGTTCGCTGATCGACGGCTTCGCGCGCATCTACGCCAACTACACCGCGTTGCTGCACGAAAGCGAGCACGACAAGCTCACCGGCCTGTACAACCGGCGCAGCCTGGAGCGCCAGTTGCAGCGCATGCTGCAATGGCGCGACACGGCGCGGCGGCCGTATCCGCCAGCCCTCCCGCCCGGGTCCGAGCAGCGCGCGGCGCCTTCCGACGAGACGCCGCAGGTGTGGCTCGCGATCGTGGACATCGACCACTTCAAGCGCATCAACGACACCTATGGGCACGTCTACGGCGACGAGGTCATCCTGCTGCTGGCGCAGCAGATGCGCGCCTGTTTCCGCCGCAGCGACGTGCTGTTCCGCTTCGGCGGGGAGGAGTTCGTGGCCCTGTTCAGCGCCACCGACGAGGCCACCGTGCACGGCGTGCTGGAGCGCTTCCGCGCGCACGTCGCCCGCTTCCCCTTCCCGCTGGTCGGCCACGTCACCATCAGCATCGGCTATTCCCGCATCGGCGCGCACGACTACCCCGTCGTGGCCCTGGACCGTGCCGACCAGGCGCTGTACCACGTCAAGCAGCACGGCCGCGATGGCGTGCGCGGCTACGAGGAACTGGACGCCAGCGGCGCGCTCGCCCGCGGCCAGACCGCCGGCACCATCGACCTGTTCTGATCCGCTCAGAACCCGTAGGACAGGAACCCCCCGTCCACCGCCAGCACCTGGCCGGTGACGTAGCTGGCAGCCGGCAGGCACAGGAAAGCGATCGCGGCGGCGACCTCCTCCGGCTCGCCGATCCGCCGCAACGGCGTGCGGTCGAGCACCTCGTCCAGGTAATCCGGGTCGGCCAGCGCGGGCTCCGAGCGCTGGGTGCGGATGTACCACGGCGCCACCGCGTTGACGCGGATGCCGTCCACCGCCCACTCCGCCGCCAGGTTGCGGGTGAGCTGGTGCAGCGCCGCCTTGCTCATCCCATACGGCGAGCCGGTACGTACGTGGGTGACCGCCGAGACCGAGCCGACGTTGACGATCGCCGCATTGGCGTGCTGGGCCAGGTGCGGATGGGCCAGACGGCACATCGCGAAGGCGGAGAACAGGTTCTGCTCGAAGATGGCGCGGCAGGCCTCTTCGCTGTAATCCAGCGTGGCGGCGGGCTGGTTGCCGCCGGCGTTGTTGACCAGCAGCGACAGCGGCACGCCCAGGTCGGCGATCCAGTCGAACACCGCCAGGCGTTCCTCCGCCTCGGCCAGGTCGGCGCCGCAGGCGAGCACGCGGACCGCGGGGAAGTCCTCGCCCAGTTCGCCCCGCACCTGCTCCAGGTAGTCCTCGTCGCGGGCCACCAGCAGCAGGTCGGCGCCGAGGCCGGCCAGTTCACGGGCCGCGGCCAGGCCGATGCCCTTGCTCGCGCCGGTCACCAGGGCGGTGTGCCCGCGCAGTTGCCACGCGTCGGCGCGGTTGTACGGGAGGCTGTTCATGGGGCCAGCTTAGCAACGTGTCCGCACGCGCGCGCCACCCCGGTCGCTTGCCTGATGGCCGGCGCGGCGGGACACTCGGCGGGTCGCCTCGCGGGGAATCCTTCATGAAACCACTGCCGATCCTGTTTTGCGTGCTGGCCCTGGCGGCCTGCTCGAGCAAGCCGCCCGCTCCCGAGGCCAAACCGGCTGCCGCCGCCAGCACGCCCTTCGATACCCTGAAGGCGGACGAGCAGCGCGCGAAGGACGTGCAGAAGCTGGTCGACCAGCACGCCGAGGAGCAGCGCAAGCAGATCGAGGCGCAGGAACACTAGCCGGCCGCGCCCGAGGCGGGCCGGCGCTGGCTCAGCGCGGGCTGCACAGGCAGTCGGCATAGATGTTCGGCGTGCCGGCCCGGGCATGGCGCAACAGCTCCAGCTCCGGCGCCAGATCGGGCAACTGCGCGAACCAGCGCGGCAGGCGCACGCCCCAGGCCTGCAGCAACCGCGCGCTGGCGTCGTGGTTGAGGTTGACCAGGAAGCGCTCGAAACTGCCCAGCGGGGCCTCCTCGTAACGCACCGGGTAGTCCTTGCCCAACCTGGCCAGCGTCGCGGCCTCGGCCACCGCATCGTCAAGGCCGCCGAGGCGGTCGACCAGGCCGCGCTCGAGCGCCTGGCGGCCGGTCCACACGCGGCCCTGGGCGATCGCGTCGATGGCCTGCCAGGTCTTGCCGCGCGCCTCGGCGACCTTGCCGACGAAGTCACGGTAGCCCTTGTCGATCACGGCCTGGATCACCGCGCCGACCTTCGGATCCAGCGGCCGGGTGATGTCGAAGGCGCCGGCCATGGGGCCGGTGGCGACGCCGTCGCTGCGGATGCCGAGCTTGGCCAGGGTGCCAGGCACGGTGTAGTACATGCCGAAGATGCCGATCGAGCCGGTGATGGTGTTCGGCTCGGCCAGGATCCGGTTGGCGTTCATCGAGATCCAGTAGCCGCCGCTGGCCGCCACGTTGCCCATGGACACCACTACCGGGATGCCGGCCGCGCGGGTCTGCGCCACCTCGCGGCGGATCTCCTCGGCCGCGTAGACCTCGCCACCGGGCGAGTTCACCCGCAGCACCAGCGCCTTGGTGCGCCGATCCTCGCGCGCAGCGCGGATCAGCGCCGCGGTGGATTCGCCGCCGATCGCGCCCGGCGCGCGCTTGCCGCCGACGATCTCGCCCTCGGCCACCACCACGGTCACGCCCGGTGCCAGCAGCTTGCCTTCGCCCGGCAGTTTGGCGACGTAGCGCGCCAGGTCGATCTGGCGGAAGCCCTGCTGCTTGTCGCCGGCCGGCACGCCCTGGCCGCGCAGCATCGCGATCAGCTCCGCGCGGGTGGCCGTGCCGTCGATCAGGTGCTGGTCCAGCGCCAGCTTGGCCAGGTCGCCCCTGGTGCTGGCGATGTGTTGCGGCAGGTTGTCGACGTCATCGCGCAAGGTGGCCGGGTCGAGCTTGCGCAAGCCCGCCACTTCGTCGAGGTAGCCGTTCCACAAGCCGCCCATCCAGTAGCTGTCGGCCTGCTTCGCCTCGGCCGAGGCGTGGTCGAGGATGTACGGTTCGGCCGCGCTCTTGAACTCGCCCACGCGGAACAGGTGCACGTCGACGCCGAGCTTGTCCAGCAGGTCCTTGTAGAACAGCCGGTAGTTGGCCAGTCCGGTGAGCATCACGCCGCCCTGCGGGTCGAGCAGCAGGCGGTCGGCGTGGGCGGCCAGGTAGTACTGGCCCTGGTCCAGGTTGACGCCCCACGCGATCACCGGCTTGCCGGCGGCGCGGAACCGGTCCAGTGCCGCGCCCACCTCGCGCAAGGCCGCGAAGCCGCCGCTGTCGAGATCGCCCGGCAGCAGCAGGATGCGGCTGATCCGTGCATCCTTCGCCGCCGCATCGATCGCGCCGACCAGGTCGCGCAGCTGTACCTGGTTGACCTCCTCGCCGGACAGGCGCGACATCGCCCGTTGCAGCGGCGCGGCGCTGTACTGCTCGACCAGTTGCCCCTGCGGCTTGAGCACCAGCACGCTGTCCGGCAGCACGCCGCGCTCGTCGGCGGCGGTAGCGGCCACCACCAGGATCAGCACGATCGCCAGGAACGCGAAGAACACCAGGTTGATGATGATCAGCCGGACCAGGTTGATGCCGTGCAGCAGCTGCTGCAGCGAACTGCGGCGGCGTGGCGGTGGCGGCAGGGGTGGAGGCATGGAAACGGTTCCCGGGGTCGGAGCTGGAAACGGGGTCGGCCGGTTGCGGCCGCTCAGGCGTCAAGCGTAACCGGTCGCGCCGCGGCGGTCATGGCGGCGGCGCGCCAGCGCTGCTTCCACGCGCTGCGCCAGAAGCGGGTGAACAGCATCACCGCCGCCACCGACAGGCCGGCGATCAGCCCGATCCACATGCCGCGCGCGCCCATGCCGTGGCGGAAGGCCAGCCACCAGCCCACCGGCATGCCCACCACCCAGTACGAGAACAAGGTGATCGCCATCGGCACGCGCGTGTCCTTCAGGCCACGCAGCGCGCCGTTCGCCGCGACCTGGATGCCGTCGGAGAACTGGAACAGCCCGGCCAGCATGATCAGCTGCGCGGCCAGCGCGATCACCCGGGTGTCGTGCGTGTACAGCGCGGCGATGAAGTGCGGCAGGCCCAGCATCAGCACCGCCGACAGCAGTTGCGTGGCCAGGGTCAGGCCGATGCCGCAGAAGCCGGCGTAGCGCACGCCCTGCTCGTCGCCGCGGCCCACCGCATTGCCCACGCGCACGGTGATCGCCATCGCCAGGCCGAGCGGGATCATGAAGAAGAACGAGGCGATGTTGATCGCGATCTGGTGGCTGGCGATCACCGACTCGCCCAGGGTGGCGATGATCAGGGCGGTGGCCACGAACAGCCCGGCCTCGGCCAGCAGGGTCACCGCCATCGGCGCCCCGATGTGCAGCAGCACGCCGATCCGGCGCAGGTCCGGCCATTCGAAACGCTCGAACAGGCCCAGCCCGCGGTAGTTGCGCCGCAGCGCCACGTAGATGCCGAACGCCAGCAGCTCCAGCCACAGCACGGTGGCGGTGGCCATGCCGCAGCCGTGCGCGCCTTGCGGCGGGATGCCGAGCTTGCCGAACATCAGCACGTAGCCCAGCGGGATCAACACCACCAGGCCGCCGAGGCTGAAGTACATCGACGGCCGGGTCAGCGACAGGCCTTCGGAGAGGCCGCGCAGGGCGAAATACGTGGTCAGTGCCGGGGCGCCCCAGCTGATCGCCAGCAGGAAGCGCTGCACGTCGTGGCGCAGGCTCGGCGTGACCCCGATGAAGTCGATCAGCGGCTCCGCGTGGCGCACCGCGAACCACAGCAGCACGCCCATGCCCAGCGCGATCCACAACGCCTGGCGGAACACCGCGCCGACCTCGGGGCGGCGCCCGGCGCCATCGAGCTGGGCCACCGACGGCGGTACCGCCATCATCACGCCGATGCCGCTGACGATCGCCAGCGACCAGATGTTCGCGCCCACCGCCACAGCGCCCAGCACGTGCTCGCCGACGTGGCCGGCCAGCACCGTATCGATCACGTTGCTGCCGATCGCGGCCAGCTGCGCCGCGATCAGCGGCAACGCCAGGCGCACGGTGGCGCGCACCTCGTGGACGAGGCGAGTGCGTTCGGGGCGAAAAGGATTCATGGTACGAGGAGACTCCGCGGCCGGGCATTTTACCTGAGCCATGGGTCACGGGCACGGTGCGCGGCACGTATGCGAAGATCGTCGACGCCTTTGCCCGGGGATCACGATGACGCAGGTACCCGCCTTGCCCGATGCCACGCGCGCGCCGACCCTGTCCGGCGACCGCTACTGCGCCAACTGCGGCGCCGCGCTGCAGGGCGAGTACTGCCACGACTGCGGGCAGTCCGTGCGCAGCGTGCTGCGGCCCGTGCACGGCATGCTGGAGGACACGCTGGACCTGGTGGTCAACTGGGATGGCCGCGTGGTGCACACCTTGCCGCCGCTGCTGCTGCGGCCCGGCTTCCTGACCCTGGAGTACTTCGCCGGCCGCCGCGTGCGCTACCTGGCGCCGTTCCGCACGATGTTCCTGTTGTGCCTGGCCGCCTTCTTCCTGCTGCCGATGGCGCTGGACAGCGGCGGCGATGCCGCGGACACCCCGGTGCACGTGAGCGTGAGCGGCGCGAGCTTCGCGGACGCGAAAACGCCGGCCGACGTGGACCGCCTGCTGAAGAAGGAGATCAAGCAGCTCGCCCCCACCCAGCAGATCCCGGTGGTCGGCTCGCTGGCCGCCCGGCAGCTGGACGAGGCGCGCCTGCAACTGACCCGCGAGGCGATGCAGCGACGCATCGCGCTGGGCGACACCACCGCCGTGGTGCCGAAAACGGTCGCCGACCTGCCTGCCTTGCCGGCGCCGCGCACGCCCTCCGTGGCGGACCAGCACAATCCGCTGGACATGGCCTGGGACGCGCAGAAGTACCCGGTCCACGTGAGCTGGCTGCCCGATTTCCTCAACAAGCGGATGAACCGCTCGCTGCAGCGCATGCACGACAACCTCGCCGCCATGCGTGGCCCGGGCGACCACTCGGCGGTCAAGGCACGCCTGCTCAACCAGGTCCTCGCCGCGCTGCCGGGCACGATGTTCTTCATGCTGCCGGCGTTCGCCCTGCTGCTGAAGGTGATGTACCTGTTCCGTCGCCGCCTGTATGTCGAGCACCTGATCGTGGCCTTGCACAGCCACGCGTTCCTGTTCCTGTGCCTGCTGCTGGGGGTGCTGTTCCAGCTGCTGTCGGTGATGCTGGAGCCGCACGCTCCCTGGCTTGCCGCGCTGATGGGCTGGCTGATCGCAGGGCTGTGGATCTGGGCGCCGATCTACCTGCTGGTGATGCAGAAGCGCGTCTATCGCCAGGGCTGGCCGATGACGGTGCTGAAATATCTGGTAACCGGCTGGTGCTATTGCTGGCTGCTGGGCTTCGCCATCCTGGGCGCCGCGGCGATGGGCCTGGCGGAGTGAGCAAGGCCCCGGCCCAAATGGGTTTTGCACAGCGCGGGCGCGCCGGGAAGCCTTGTGAAAGGGGTTTGTCGATTGTGTGAACGGTGCCCGCACTCGATTTGCAACTCCTTGAATAAACGAAAAAAATTTTCATGACGAAAACGTCGCCAAGCCGTCGCGGAAGGCGCCACGACGGGCTTCGCGGGGCGCGCTCCCCGCAGCATCCACAGAGTTATCCACAGCGATTGTGGATAAGCATGAAAACATCGTTGGCATAGCCACTTATCCGGAATTTCTCGATCGCCGGGCAACAAGTGCACGCAACTCGCCGCGCCCGGCGCCGGCGGCCGGCGGCTGGCGGGAAAAGGCGCTCGGTTACACTGGCGACCGCCATCCGAGGACCCCATGCCGACCGTCCTGCGCGTCGCCCTGCCGCTGCCGCTGCCCACCGTGTTCGACTACCTGCCTCCGGCCGCGGCCATGCCGCTCCCGGGCAGCCGGGTGCTGGTGCCGTTCGGCCGCGACAGGCTGGTCGGCGTGGTCGTGCAGAGCGGCGTCGAGTCCGCGCTCGACGGCCCGCGGCTCAAGCCGGTGCTGCGCGCGCTGGACGACGAGCCGCTGCTTGATGCCGAACTGCTGCACACGCTGGCCTGGGCCACCGATTACTGGCTGGGCGCGCCCGGCGAGGTGTACACCCTTGCGCTGCCGCTGGCCCTGCGCGAAGCGAAGCCGCTGCCGGCGATCGGCGAGGAATACTGGGCGATCACCGCCGCCGGCCGCGAGGCGCACGCCGCCGGCCGCCGCCGCGGCGGCGCGCGCGCCTTGCTGGAGCGGCTGGCCGACGGCGCGCTCAGCGCGCAGGCGCTGAACGCATGCCAGCCAGGCTGGCGCGAGGCGGCCCGCCGCCTGGCGGCCACCGGACTGCTGGAACGCCGCGAGCAGCCGCCGCCGGTTCGCCTGGCCGGCGTCGCGGCCGCGCCCGTGCTCAGCGACGAGCAGCAGCAGGCGGTGGCCGCAGTCGGCGCCAGCCTCGGCCGCTACCAGCCGTTCCTGCTCGACGGCGTCACCGGCAGCGGCAAGACCGAGGTCTACCTCGCGCTGATCGAACAGGTGCTGGCACAGGGCAAGCAGGCGCTGCTGCTGGTGCCGGAGATCGGCCTGGCGCCGCAGACCGTGCGCCGCCTGCGCGAACGGCTGGGGGTGGCGGTGGAGGTGCTGCACTCCAACCTCGCCGAAGGCGACCGCGCGCGCGCCTGGCTGCGTGCCCGCGCCGGAACTGCGCGGGTGGTGCTGGGCACCCGTTCGGCGATCTTCACCCCGCTGCCGCAGGCCGGCCTGATCATCGTCGACGAGGAGCACGACGGCTCCTACAAGCAGCAGGACGGGTTCCGCTACCACGCCCGCGACCTCGCCGTGGTGCGCGCCCGCGCGCTGGGCGTGCCGGTGCTGCTGGGCTCGGGCACGCCGTCGCTGGAATCGCTGGCCAACGCCGAGACCGGCCGCTACCGCCACCTGCACCTGCGCGCGCGCCCGGGGGCGGTACGGGCGCCGCAGGTGCAGATCATCGACATCCGCGCCCAGCGCCTGCAGCACGGCCTGTCGCCGGCACTGCTGGCCGCGGTGGCCGACACGGTCGCCCGCGGCGAGCAGGCGCTGGTGTTCCGCAACCGCCGCGGCTACGCCCCGGTGCTGCTGTGCCATGCCTGCGGCTGGCACGCGGAATGCCCGCAATGCCAGCGGCCACTGACCCTGCATGCCGGGCGCCGCCAGTTGCTCTGCCACCACTGCGACCGGCGCCAGCGCCTGCCTGCGGCCTGCCCGGCCTGCGGCGCCGCCGACCTGACCGCCCAGGGCCACGGCACCGAGCGACTGGAGGAGGCACTGCTGGCGCGGTTCCCCGAGGTGCCGGTGCTGCGCGTGGACCGCGACACCACCCGGCGCCGCGATGCGCTGGACGAGATCCTGGGCAGCCTGGCCGACGAGCGGCCAGCCATCCTGGTCGGTACCCAGATGCTGGCCAAGGGGCACGACCTGCCCAACCTCACCCTGGTCGCCATCGTCGGCGTGGACGAGGGCCTGCACAGCGTGGACTTCCGCGCCGAGGAACGCCTGGCGCAACTGGTGGTGCAGGTCGCCGGCCGAGCCGGGCGCTCGCGCAAGCCCGGGCAGGTGCTGTTGCAGACGCATCAGCCCGACCACCCGCTGCTGCGCAACCTGCTCGCCCACGGCTACGCGGCCACGGCGCGCGGGCTGCTGGCCGAGCGCCGGCTGACCGGGCTGCCGCCCTACGGCCACCAGGTGCTGCTGCGCGCCGAGGCGACCGCGCGCGAGGCCGTCGATGCCTTCCTCGCCGCCGCCCTCGCCGCGCTGCCGGCCGACCCTGCGCTGCAGGTCGCCGGCCCGATGCCGGCGCCGATGGCGCTGCGCGCCGGGCGCCAGCGCGGCCAGTTGCTGGTCGAATCAGCCAGCCGCACCGTCCTGCGCAAGGCGTTGCGACCATGGCAACAGGAGCTGGGCACACTGCCGGCCGCACGCAAGGTGCGCTGGTCGCTGGACGTCGACCCGGTCGACCTGTACTGAACCGTATTACCGACCCGATGCCGACCGCGACGCGGCCGGCCGCACCAGCCAGCGTACCGCCACCACGCCCAGCTCGTAGAGCAGGCACATCGGCACCGCCAGCATGATCATCGAGGTGATGTCCGGCGGCGTGATGAACGCGGCGATGGCGAACGCGCCCACGATGGCGTAGCGGCGGCTGGCGCGCAGCTTGTCCACGTCCACGATGCCCACCGCGGCCAGCACCACCACCGCCACCGGCACCTCGAAACACAGCCCGAACGCGAAGAACATCAGCGTCACGAAATCGAGGTAGTGGGTGATGTCGGTCATCATCTCCACGCCCTGCGGGGTGATCGCGGTGAGGAAGCGGAACGCGGCCGGCAGCACCAGGAAGTAGGCGAACGCACAGCCGAGGTAGAACAGCACCAGCGCCGCGGCGAGCAGCGGCCGGGCCAGGCGCTTCTCGTGCCGGTACAGGCCGGGGCTGACGAAGGCCCACAGCTGGTACAGGATCATCGGCATGCTGATGAACAGCGCCGCGTAGAACGCCAGCTTCAACGGAGTGACGAACGGGCTGGCGACCTCGGTGGCGATCAGGTGCGCGCCCTCGGGCAGGCGCGCCACCAGCGGCGCGGCCAGCTCGGTGTACAGCCGGTTGGCGAACGGCACCAGCGCCAGCAGCACCAGCAGCACGGTGGCGCAGGCCTTGAGCAGGCGCGAACGCAGTTCCAGCAGGTGCGAAAACAGCCCCTGCTGCAGGCCGTCGGGCTCCGGCTCCGGCGTGCGCGGCTCAGCCGTCGCCATGGGCCACCTGTCGGGTCGGTGCCGCCGCCTGGTCCGCGGCCGGTTCATCCAACGGCAACTCGGCCTGCGCGCCGGGCTCGGCGGGTGCCTCCGCCGGGACGGCGGCAGGGGCGGCCAGCGACTCGCCGGCTGCGGTGACTTCGCCCACGGCCTGCGCCAGCGGCTCGCGCACCTGATCCAGGCCATCGCGGACTTCCCGCTGCGCGGCTTCGGCCTGGGCCGCCGCCTCGCGCGCGGCGCGCCTGATCTCCTCGATCTGCAGCTCGCGCTCCACTTCGGCGCGCACGTTGTCCCAGCCGCTGCGCATGCGCCGCAGCAGGGCGCCGGCGGTGCGCGCGGCGCCCGGCAGCTTCTCCGGGCCGAGCACGATCAGCGCGATGAGCGCGAGCAGCACCAACTTGCCGAAGCTGATCTCGATCATCGCCGCAGCCTGCCCGCAAGCCCGGGTTTACTTCGGGTCGCTGGAGTCGCGCTGGCCTTGCGTCGCCTTGTCGGCGGAGCCGGCCGGCGGATCGGCGCGCAGCCGCTCGGCATCTTCCTTGCGCCTGGCCTCGTCCTCGTCGCCGTTCAGGCCCTTCTTGAAATCGCGCATGGCATTGCCGAGGTCGGAGCCGATGTTGCGCAGCTTGCCGGTGCCGAAGATCACCACCACCACGACCAGCAGGATTACCAGATGCCAGATGCTCATGTATTACCTCGAAAACGGACGGCCGGAAACCATCGCCACGCGCGCGCCGGCCTTCCGCATCATTGCGAAGTGTACTCCTCGAGCTGGTCGCGGAACTTCACGACCGGCGCGGGAACGTTGCTGACGCCACCTTCGAAGATGCGGCGCGGCGTGATGCCGGCGCCATACACGGCGGCATTCGCATCATAGTCGATGCGCAGCGCCGCGCCATCCAGCGCCACGCCGGCGAACAGGCCGCGGCTGCGCGAGTAGGAATAGATCTCCGCCTTCAGCTGCGCATCGGTCGAGGCATGCGCGGTGCGCCCGACCGGGCCGGCGGCGGCGGCGGCATCGGCGCCCAGGGTGAACTTGCCGCTGACGATCGAATCGACGCCTTTCTGGGTGCGGAACACCAGCACCACGTCGGTGGACGACACGCCGGCCTGGAAGCCCACGCTGCCGCCGGTCATGGTGATGAAGCTGGGGTTGGACCAGGTGCCGTCGGCGCCCTTGACCGAGACCAGGCCCTCGCCCCGGCGGCCGCCGAACACGAAACCGACCTTGAGCATGCCCGGGATCACCGCGATCGCCTTGGCGTCGCGCAGCAGGTCGCGCGGTATCGCCTTGTCGGGGGCCTGCATGATCTGGTCGAGCACCGTCACCGCATTGGTCGCGCGAACCAGCGGCGGATCCTCCGCGCGCGCGGCGGCCAGCGGCAGCAGCAGGGCAAGGCCGATCAGCAACACGCGGGGCAGCATGGTCTTGGACATGGGAGCTCCATAGCTTTGGGGTCATTCACGGGCGGCGGCGGTCGGCGTGCTTGTGGCAGACTGCGGCTTGGCCTGTACGACCGCGCCGCTCCACGACTGTCACGATGCCCTTGCCCGATCACTATACCGGCGTTGCCGGCCATTCCCACGAGCGCGCGCCGACGGCCGTTCAGGCTGGCGTCCTGCTGGTCAACCTGGGCACGCCGGCCGCCCCCACCGCCCGCGCGGTGCGGCCGTACCTGGCCCAGTTCCTGGGCGACCGGCGGGTGATCGACTACCCGCGCTGGCGCTGGTGGCCGGTCCTGCACGGCGTGATCCTGCGCGTGCGGCCTCGGCGTTCGGCCCATGCCTATGCACGGATCTGGAACGAACGCGGCTCGCCGCTGCGCTACCTCAGCGAGGCGCTGGCCGATGCGCTGCAGGGCGCGTTCGACCGGCAATGGCCCGGCACGCTGCGGGTCGCGCTGGCGATGCGCTACGGCGAACCCGCGGTGGCGCAGGCGATCGAACGGCTCCAGCGCGAAGGCGTGCGCCGGCTGCTGGTGCTGCCGCTGTACCCGCAGTACTCGGCCACCTCCACCGGCTCGGTGATCGACGCCGTCGCCGACGCGCTCAAGCAGCTGCGCTGGCCGCCGGAGCTGCGCATCGTCAACGACTACCACGACGATCCGGCGCACATCGAGGCGCTGGCGCAGAACATCGAACGCTGGTGGGCGGCGCAGGGCCGCGGCGAGAAACTGCTGCTGTCGTTCCACGGCATACCCGAGCGTTACGTGGCGCTGGGCGATCCCTACGCCGACCAGTGCCGGCGCACCGCCCAGCTGCTGGGCGAACGGTTGCGGCTGGGCGAAGGCGAACTGCTGGTCAGCTTCCAGTCGCGGGTGGGGCGCGAACGCTGGCTGCAGCCGTACACCGACGCCACCGTGCGCCGGCTGGCGGCCGACGGCGTGCGCAAGCTCGACGTGGCCTGCCCCGGCTTCGCGGTGGATTGCCTGGAGACGCTTGAGGAGATCGCGATGCAGAACCGCGATTTCTTCACCACCGCCGGCGGCGAGTCGCTGCGTTACATTCCCGCGCTCAACGACAGCCCCGGGCAGGTGCAAAGCCTGGCCGCACTGGTGGGCCGGCACCTGGGGGGCTGGCCGGAAGGCGGCGCGTGACGGCGCCGGTAGAGCACCGCATCGCGTTGCCCCGCCTGGAACTGGCCGCGCAGGTCTGGGGCAGGGAAGGCTTGCCGCCGCTGCTGGCCTTGCATGGCTGGCTCGACAACGCCGGCAGCTTCGCGCATCTGGCGCCCAGGCTGGCCACGCGCCACCGGGTGATCGCACTGGACCTGCCCGGCCACGGCCACTCCGGGCATCTCGCCGTCGCGACCGGTTACCACTACCTCGACTACGTGCAGCTCGTGCTGGCCGCCGCCGATGCGCTGGCGCTGGACCGCTATCGCCTGCTCGGCCACTCGCTCGGCGCCGGGATCGCCGCCCTGGTCGCCGCGGCGCGGCCCGAGCGGATCGAGCGCCTGTTGCTGATCGAAGGCCTCGGCCCGCTCGGCGACGACGGCACGCGGACGCTGCAGCGCTTCCGCGACGCGCTGCAGCCGCGCGGTGAGCGGCGCAAGCCGTTGCGCGTCTTCCGCGACATCGCCCAGGCGGTCGAGGCACGCAGCCTCGCCAGCGGCCTGCCCACCGAACTGGCCCGGCCGATCGTCGAGCGCGGCCTGGAGCAAGCCGGCGACGGCTGGCGCTGGCGCAGCGACCCGCGGCTGACCCGCCCCAGCGCCGTGCGCCTGGCGGAAACGCAGGTGCACGCGCTGCTGCGCGGCATCACCGCACCCGCCGCGCTGCTGCTGGCGCAACCGGCGACGCCTTACCTGCCCGAGGCGACGATGCAGGCCCGCGCCGCGTGCGTGGCGCACATCGCCATCGATCACATGGACGGCGGCCACCACCTCCACCTCGAACACCCGCAGGCGGTCGCCGACTGGATCGACGCGGCCGTGTAGGGCGGGCACTGCCCGCCGCTCTTGTCGGAGTTTCGCGGCGGTCGATCGAAGAGGCGGCGGGCAGTGCCCGCCCTACGCGCGCGATCGCATCAGGGCTGCTTGAGGCCCAGCACATCCAGGCCCTGCTCGAAGCGGATGTCGACCGGGATGTGCGCCTGGTCGAGGCGCTTGAGATCGCCGGCCAGCACCGGGCCCACGTTGCCCATCTGTTCGGTGAGCTGCTTCGCGGCCGCGTAGTCGCCGTCGCCCTGGATGGTGAGCAGCTTGGCCGACAGCGCGTTCATCGCCGCGGTCATCTTGTCGAAGTCGACGCGGTAGCGGCCGGTGGTCTGATCGCGGCTGAAGGCACCCTGCTGCTGGAAGAAGTTGAAGCGCACCATGTTCGCCTTGGCGTGCGCGTCGCTGGCGCCGAAGCGCACCGAGCGCAGGATGCCGGCGAGGAAGGTGACGTAGTTGTCCATCAGCTTCGACTTGTCCAGCTCGCCCTTGTCAGCCAGCTTGGTGACCATGTACAGGCCCAGGATGTCGGCCTTGCCCTCCTCGAAGCTGGAGGCCTGGTCCTTCAGCGCCTTGCGTACAGTGCCCTTGCCGTCCAGTGTTTCCTTGATGCCGAGGCCGTGCGCCACTTCGTGGAACATGGTGTTCTGGAAGAACGCGTCGAAGGTGAGGTTCTTCTGCTGGTCGTCGGCGATCAGTTCCTTGCCGATCGGCAGCATGATCTTGTCGAACTTCGCCTGCATCACGTTTTCCAGCTGCAGCCGGCGCGTGCCCTTCTTCAGCTGCACCTGCTCGTCGTTCGGCAGGTTGATCGCGATGGTCTTGGCGCCGACGTTGGCGTCGCCGCCGTAGTAGATCGCGAAGTAGGCGTTGAGGTCGGCGTCGGAGCCGGGTTGCTCGGCCTTGTACTTGTCCGCCACCGGCAGGCCGCGCTGCAGTTCGGGCAGGTATTTGGCGAAGCGCGCGAGTTTCGCGCTCCAGGCCTGGTCCTTGATCAGCACGTAGGATTCGTAGCTGGCCTTGTAGCCGTAGAGCTGGTCCTCGTAGGTCTCGATCGGGCCGATCACGATGTCGACCGGGTTGCTCTTCATGTCCATCCAGGCGAAGTCGCTGGCCTGGTAGTCGTCGCTCAGCAGCGCGTCGGCACGCATCGCGAGGTACTTGCGGAAGCCCGCGTCTTTCGCCAGTTTCGCGGCTTCGCGCAGCAGGCCGGCGGCCTTTTCCAGTTCGGCCTTGTACGCCTCGTGGTACGGCACGGTGATCAACTGGCCCTTGTCGTCGCGGCGCAGCAGGGTGTACAGCGAGGTCTTGTCCTTCAGCGGGGAGGCCTCGAACTCGGCCTTGGTCATGTCCGCCGGGTAGAACTGCGCCCCGGCCGGGCGCGGACCGATGCCGTCGACGAAGGGCTTGTCGTTGTCCAGCCGGTCCCACGGACCGTAGTTGATCTCGGCGAACTCGCGCACGGACGGGTCGCCGATCTTCGCCAGCAGCGCGTCCCGGTCGCCCCAGCCCTGCTTCCAGTACAGCGCGTTCATGCTGTCGGCCGCCTGCACCAGCAGGGCGATCATCTGCTTCTGCCGGGCATCGAACGCGGACAGGTCCGCGCCGAGTTTCACCGTGGCGTAGTCGGACAGATGCTGGCGCACCTGCGCCGCCGTCTCGACGGTGGCGGGCGCGGCCACGGACTTCGCCGGCGCGGGCGCCAGCTCTTCCTTCGACACCGGCGGCGCGGCGTCGGGGTGGGCGGAGCAGGCGGCCAGCGCGAGGAGCAGGCAGGCGGGAAGCAGGCGTCGGAGCATGTTCGTGTCCTGGCGAAGAAATGTTGCATGGTATCGCTCCCGCGGCGCGGGGATACCTGACCGGTTGCACATGCGGCCGCGACACGCCTGCGTTATCGTCGCCCCTCCCCCGCCTCGCCACGTCCATGGACCAGCCGCCGATGCCTGTCGCTCCGCGCCATCGCGCCGCGCTGGCCTTCATCTACGTCACCGTGCTGCTGGACATGCTGGCGTTCGGCATCATCATCCCGGTGCTGCCGCACCTGATCGAGCAGCTGGCCGGCGGCGGCATCGCGAAAGCAGCGTGGTGGGTAGGCATCTTCAGCACGGTGTTCGCGATCGTGCAGTTCGTGTTCTCGCCGGTGCAGGGCGCGCTGTCGGACCGTTTCGGCCGCCGGCCGGTGATCCTGGTGTCCAACCTCGGCCTGGCGGTGGATTTCGTGATCCTGGCGCTGGCGCCCACGCTGTGGCTGCTGTTCGCCGCGCGCGTGCTGCTGGGCATGACCGCGGCCAGCTTCAGCACCGCCAATGCCTATATCGCCGACATCGTGCCGAAGGAAAAGCGAGCCGGTGCGTTCGGCATCCTGGGCAGTGCGTTCGGGCTGGGTTTCATCATCGGCCCGGGCCTGGGCGGCTTCCTCGGCGGGATCGAGCTGCGCCTGCCGTTCTGGGTGGCGGCGGGGTTGGCGCTGTGCAATTTCCTGTACGGCTGCTTCATCCTGCCCGAGTCGCTGCCGCGCGAGCGCCGCACCGCGCGCATCGAGCTGCACAGCGCGCACCCGTTCGGCTCGCTGAGGCTGCTGCGGCGCCAGCGGCAGGTGTTCCACCTGGCCATCGTGCTGTTCCTGGTCTACCTGGCGCACTACGTGCTGCAGACGGTGTTCGTGCTGTACGCGGACTATCGCTATGCCTGGGGCCCGCAGGCGGTGGGCTACGTGCTGATGCTGGTCGGCGCCTGCGACGGGTTCGTGCAGGCGGTGCTCACCGGCAAGCTGGCGCCGCGCTTCGGCGAGCGCCGCGTGCTGCTGGCCGGCATGCTGTTCGGCGTGGGCGCCTTCCTGGTGATGGGCGTGGCCGACGTCGGCTGGGCCTTCCTGTTCGGCATTCCCCTGCTGGCCTTGTGGGGGCTGGCGATGCCGCCGATCCAGTCGATCATGACGCAGCAGGTCGATCCCTCCGAGCAGGGCCGGCTGCAGGGCGCGATCGGCAGCCTGGGCAGTTTCGCGGGTATCTTCGGGCCGTACCTGTTCGCCCAGGTCTTCGCCCTGTCGATCGCGCCGGGATCGCCGCTGCACCTGCCCGGGGCCGCCTTCGTGCTGTCGGCGGGCCTGATGCTGGCGGGCCTGGTGATCGCCGCGCGGGCCACCCGGCGCCTGCCGCGGCCCGCCGCCCACGCCCCGACCGAACCGCTGCCCGGCGACGCGCCGGCGCTGTCCGCCATCCATCCCGCAACACCCACTCACCCGCCCCAGGCGGTTCATCCACAGGAAGAAAAACCATGACACTTTCCATGTACCAGGCCTCCGTCCCCGTCTTCGTCCGTGCGCTGGGCAACCTCACCCACGTGCTGCAGAAGGGCGAGCAGCACGCCAAGTCGAAGAATGTCAGCGACGAGGTGCTGCTGCAGGTGCGGCTGATCCCGGACATGCTGCCGCTGATCAAGCAGATCCAGATCGCCTGCGACATGGCCACCCGCGGCACGGCGCGCCTCGCCGGGGTCGAACCGAAGTCGTTCGAGGACAACGAGACCACCTTGCCGCAGGCCTACGACCGCATCGCGCGCGCGATCGAGTACGTCAAGGGCTTCACCGCCGAGCAGATCGACGGCAGCGAGACCCGCCCGATCCACCTGAAGATGCGCAGCGGCGAGATGCAGTTCGAAGGCCAGGCCTACCTGTTCGGCTTCCTGATCCCCAACCTGTTCTTCCACTGCACCACCGCCTACAACATCCTGCGCGAGGCGGGTACCGACATCGGCAAGCAGGATTTCATCGGCGAGGCCTGAGCGGCCCGACGTCACGGCACGGGGCGGGTCCGGGCGGCAGCCGGATCCGCGACCCGGGCCCGCCGTGAGGCATCCCGGGCGGCGCATGTCTCAAATTGTGACGCAGGCCACCTTTGCCTGCCCGTCGCTGGCGCGCGCCCTGCAAGCTGTCACTCGAACCCCGAGGTTCTTCCCCCCTTCGAGTGACTTCCATGAACAGGATTTTCGAATGCATCATCGCCGGCGGCCCGCAACACGGCCAGCTGTGCCGCGCGCCCTGGGACGAGCGCGATGCCGCGCCCCCGGCCATCGTCGCCGCCGACGGCGAGGTCTGCGTCGCCGCGGCGCGCAAGCACGCCGGCCCGGCGCACACGCGGTTCATCCTGCTGCACCCGCGCGCGACCGGCGAGCAGTTCCTGACCCTGCTGGCAGCGTGAGTGACCCGCAGCGTCAGTTTCCGCGCGGCGGCCGCCTTGTCGGCCGCCCGCAAGGCGCCGACAATGGCCGGCCCGTCCAGGGCGCCGCGGATCGTGCGCGCCCCCGGCGCACCGGAACCCACGCATGCTGCGACTCACCGACCTCAAGCTGCCGCTCGACCACGGCGAGGCCGCGCTTGCCGCCGCGATTGCCCGGCGGCTTGAGCTCGAACCGGGCGAGCTGACCGGCTACACCATCGCCCGGCGCGGCTACGACGCGCGCAAGCGCGGCGCCATCACGCTGATCTACGCGCTGGACGTCGACACCCCGCGCGAAGCCGAACTGCTGGCGCGCTTCGCCGACGATCCGCACGTGCAACCCACGCCTGACACCAGCTACCACTTCGTGGCCAAGGCGCCGCCGCGGGTCGAGCATCGCCCGCTGGTGATCGGCTTCGGCCCCTGCGGCCTGTTCGCCGGACTGGTCCTGGCGCAGATGGGCTTGCGCCCGATCATCCTGGACCGCGGCAAGGAGGTGCGCGAGCGCACCAAAGACACCTGGGACCTGTGGCGCAAGCGCGAGCTGCACCCGGAATCCAACGTGCAGTTCGGCGAGGGCGGCGCCGGCACGTTTTCCGACGGCAAGCTGCACAGCCAGATCCGCGACCCGCAGCACCACGGCCGCAAGGTGCTCACGGAGTTCGTCAAGGCCGGCGCGCCGGCGGAGATCCTCTACGTCAGCAAGCCGCACATCGGCACCTTCCGGCTGGTGTCGATGGTGGAGAACATGCGCGCCACCATCGAGTCGCTGGGCGGGGAGATCCGTTTCAGCCAGCGCGTGGACGACCTGCTGATCGACACCGACGCGGGCGGCGAACGCCGCGTGCGCGGCGTCACCCTGGCCGGCGGCGAGCAGATCCGCTCCGACCACGTGGTGCTGGCGCTGGGCCACAGCGCACGCGACACCTTCGAGATGCTGCACGCCCGCGGCGTGTATCTGGAAGCCAAGCCCTTCTCGATCGGCTTCCGCATCGAGCACCCGCAGTCGGTGATCGACCGCGCCCGCTTCGGACCGCAGGCCGGCCACCCGATCCTCGGCGCGGCCGACTACAAGCTGGTGCATCACGGCAAGGGCGGGCGCTCGGTGTACAGCTTCTGCATGTGCCCCGGCGGCACCGTGGTGGCCGCCACCAGCGAGCCCGGCCGCGTGGTCACCAACGGCATGAGCCAGTACTCGCGCAACGAACGCAACGCGAACGCGGCGGTGGTGGTCGGCATCGAGCCGCCCGACTTCGCGCCCTACGGCGAAGGTCCGCTCGCCGGCATCGCGCTGCAGCGCGCGCTGGAGAGCCACGCCTACGCGCTGGGCGGGGGAAACTACAGCGCCCCGGCGCAACGGGTCGGCGATTTCCTCGCCGGCCGCCCCTCGCGCGAGCTCGGCGAGGTGCAGCCCTCGTACAAGCCCGGCGTCACCCTGGGCAGCCTCGACAGCGCGCTGCCCGATTACGCGATCGCTGCGATCCGCGAGGCGCTGCCCGCGTTCGAGCGCCAGATCCGCGGCTACGCGATGCACGATGCGATCCTGACCGGCGTGGAAACGCGCACCTCCTCGCCCGTCCGCATCACGCGCGACGACCGCCTGCAGAGCCTCAACGTCCGCGGCCTGTATCCCGCCGGCGAAGGCGCCGGCTACGCCGGCGGCATCCTGTCCGCCGCCGTGGACGGCATCAAGGTGGCCGAGGCGGTGGCGCTGGCCCTGGTCGCGGGCTGAATGTCGCGCCGGCGATTGATTGTGCCGCGCGCCGGCCGCATCTGGGTGGGAATCGCAGCATTGCTGCCCCCTGACTTGCGAGGTGCGCCATGTCCACGCCAGCGACTCCCGTTCCGCTGCGCATCGATTTCGTCTCCGACGTGTCCTGCCCCTGGTGCGCCGTGGGCCTGGCCTCGCTGCAACAGGCGCTGGCCCGGCTCGACGGCGAGGTCGCCGCGGAAATCCACTTCCAGCCGTTCGAGCTGAACCCGCGGATGGCGGCCGAGGGCGAGGACTCCACCGAACACCTGATGCGCAAGTACGGCAGCTCGGCCGAGCAGATCGACGCGAACCGCGCGGTGATCCGCGAGCGCGGCGAGGCACTCGGTTTCACCTTCAACATGGATCGGCGCAGCCGCGTCTACAACACCTTCGACGCGCACCGGCTGCTGCACTGGGCGGAGCTGGAAGGGCGGCACGTGGCGCTGAAGCAGATCCTGCTGCGCGCGTATTTCACCGACGGCGAGGACGTGAGCTCGCACGACACGCTGGCGCGGCTGGCCGTCGAGGCGGGGCTGGATGACGAACGGGCGCGGCAGTTGCTCGAAAGCGATGAATTTGCCGACGAGGTGCGCGCGCAGGAGCAGTTCTTCCAGTCGCGCGGCATCCACTCGGTGCCGGCGACGATCATCAACGGCCAGCACCTGATTTCCGGCGGCCAGCCGCCGGAGGCGTTCGAGCAGGCGTTGCGGCAGATCGCCGCCGGGCAATAGCGGCGCGGCTCTTCCGCCGGCGGGCGGCTCAGGGCCCGAACGGCGCGGGCCGCCCGATCCAGTAGCCCTGCCCCATGGCGCAACCCATCGCCTGCAGCGCGGCGTACTGGATCTCGGTCTCGATGCCCTCGGCCACCACGTCGATGTCCAGCGCGCGCGCCAGCGCCAGCACCGCCGCGACCACCGTGGTGCTGCTGGTGTTGGCGCCCTTGTCCAGCTCGTGCACGAAGGAGCGGTCGATCTTCAGGATGCGCAGCGGCAGCGAGTGCAGGTAGCTGAGCGAGGAGTAGCCGGTGCCGAAATCGTCCAGTGCCGCGCCGACGCCGGCGGCGCGCAGGCGTTCCAGCGTGGCGCGCACCCGTTCGGGGTTGTCGAGCAGGGCACCCTCGGTGACCTCCACCACCACGCGCGTCGGCGGCAGGCCGGTGCGTTCGAGCACATGGATCATGCGCGCGTCGAAATCGTCGTGGCGCAGGTGCATCGCCGACACGTTGAGCGTCATGAAGGTGTCGGTGCGCTCCTGCTGGCGCAGCCGCTGGCAGCTGATCTCGAACATGTGCCAGTCGATCGCCTCGATCAGGCCGCTGTCCTCGGCGATCTTGAGGAAGTCGCCGGGCAGCAGCAGGCCGCGTTGCGGGTGGTTCCAGCGGATCAGCGCCTCGTAGCCGACCACCACGCCATCCTCCAGGCGGCAGATGGACTGGAAGTGCGGCTCGAACTGGCCGTGCTTCAGCGCCTGGCGCAGCTCGCCTTCCAGGGTGAGCACGTCGACCACGCTGCGCGCCAGGGTTTCGTCGAACAGCTGGTAGCGCTTGCGGCCGAGCTCCTTGGCGCGGTACAGCGCGATGTCGGCATCGCGCAGCACCTCGTCGGCGGCCAGGTAGCGGCCATCGCCGATCGCGATGCCGACGCTGACGGCCACCTGCAGCTCCTTGCCGCCGGCGGGCATCGGCTCGGCCAGGGCGTCCATCACCCGCTGCGCCACCGCGTTGGCATCGGCCGGCTGCTCCACCGCCTCCAGCAGGATGGCAAACTCGTCGCCGGACAGCCGCGCCACCAGGTCGGGGTGGCGCACGCAGCCGGACAGCCGCGTGGCCACCTCCTTCAGCACCTCGTCGCCGGCCAGGTGGCCCAGGCTGTCGTTGATGATCTTGAAACGGTCCACGTCCATGTACAACAGCGCGCAATGCGGCCGCGCGGGCCCGGGCGCCGACAGCACGCGGTCGATGCGGTCGCGCAGGTAGCTTCGGTTGGGCAGGCCGGTCAACGGGTCGTGCATCACCTGGTGCTTCAGCTGGTCCTGCACGCGCTCGCGCTCGATGATCTCCTTGCGCAGCGCCAGCGTGCGTTCCTCCACCCGGTGTTCCAGCTGCTCGTAGGCGCGATGCAAGGCCTCGGCCGCCCGGCGCCGGGTGAGGCTGCTGGCCACCTGGGTGGCCACGAAACTGAGCAATTCCTGGTCGGAAGGGCCGTACGACACGTCCGGGTCGTAGCTCTGCACCGTCACCAGCCCGATCACCTCGTCGCCGACGATCAGGGGCACGCCGAGCCAGCATGACGAAGGCGAGCCGGAGCGCCCGGGCACGATCTCGCCGCTGCGCTCCAGCGCCTCGATGTCGGCGTTGTCGGCACGCAGCGCGGCGCCCAGGCGCAGCACGTACTCGCTCAGCCCGCGCCCCAGCGGCCGGCTGGGCGGGGGCCGGCGCACCGCATCCACCGCGTAGGGAAACAGCAACTGCTGGCGGTCGTCGGAGAGCAGCGCGATGTAGAAGTTTTCCGCGTTGAGCAGCTCGCCCACCACACCATGCACGCGGCGGTAGAACTCGCCGTGGTCGATGCGTGCAGTGGCCAGTTCGGCGATGCGGAACAGGGCCGTCTGCAGGTGCTCGGCGCGCTGGCGCTCGAGGATTTCCTGCTGCAGCCCCGCGTTGGCTTCGGCCAGCTGCGCGGTGCGCAATTGCACGCGCTGTTCGAGATCCTCCTTGCCCTGCTTGCGTTCCAGCGCGATCAGGATGTGGCTGGCGACGAACTCCAGCAGCGCCAGGTCGCTGGCGGTGTAGCCGATCTCCGGCTTGTAGCTCTGCACCACCAGCGCGCCGCCGGGGCGGCCGTCGCGCATCATCGGCACGCCGAGCCAGTCGCGGCTGTCCGTGCCGATCACCGTCACCGGGCCCTGCGCCTGGCTGCGCAGCTCCTCGGCGTCGCCCATGCGTGCCTTGCCGTCGCGGAGCACGTACCAGGTCAGCGTGTGCTCGATCGCGCTCATCGGCATGTCGCGGCCTTCCCCGGGCGGCGCGGGATCCTCCACGTCGACGTAGTACAGGAAGCGGATCGTGCCCTGCGCGCTGTCGTACAGCACGATGAAGAAGTTCTCCGCGTACATCAGCCCGCTGACGATGGCGTGGATGCCGCGCAGCACGGTGGGCATGTCGCGTTCGGAGCCGGCCAGGTCGGAGATCGCGAACAGCGCGCGCTGCAGGTTTTCCGAGCGCTCCAGCTGCTGGTGCGAGTGCTGCAGATCGAGCCACTCCAGTGCCCGCTGCAGGTGCAGCCGCGCCAGCTGCAGCGGCATCGCCAGCTCGTCGAGGAAATGATCGTTCGCGCGCTCCGGCTGCAGGCGCAGTACCAGCACGGCCGGTTCGGGCAGCTCGCACAGCCGCCACGCCACGCGCTGCCCGTCCGCGTGCCACTGCGGCATGCCGGAAGCGGTCGCCTGTTCGATCCAGGGCCAGTCGGCGGCGTCGACCGGCGCGGGCGGCACGCTGCGGGTGCGGGCGCGCTCGCCCAGCCGCCACAGCACGCGGGCCGCCTCGCAGCCCGCCCGGTCCTGCACCAGCGCAGCGATCACTGCAGCCACTTCGCTTGGTGAGCGGGCACCGGCAAGCCGGGTCAGCCATGTCAATTGCAGCGAGTCGTCGATGGGCATCGACTCCATCCCGCTCCCTCTCTCGTTGCCGGAACCCCACCCGGATCCGGGCAAATCGCGCTCCCGGCCCAGCATGTACGGCTGCCACTGTGCGACATTCGTCCGGGCAACGGCAAGCGCGCCGCCACCGCGGCGGCGGCGGGGAGGCCATCTCCGATAGACTGGGCAGCCGGCCATCGGCGTGCCGCGCATGCCGCCGCGATGGCCCCGCCCACACCGCGTCACAGGTTCGCCCCCGCCCCGCATGCTCGCCGATTCCACCAAGGACGCCATTCGCGCCGCCTACGCCCGCCTGAAGGAAGGTCTGCCGGGCTTCCGGGCGCGCGCCTCGCAAGGCCGCATGATCGCCGAGGTGGCCAAGGCGCTCGCCGGCGGTGGCGTGGCGGTGATCGAGGCGCCCACCGGCACCGGCAAGTCGATGGCCTACCTGGTCGCCGGCGTGGAGGTGGCCCGCGCCCAGAAGAAGAGGCTGCTGATCGCCACCGCCACGGTCGCGCTGCAGGAGCAGCTGATCCAGCGCGATATCCCGCTCTACCTCCAGCTCAACGACATCGAGGCCAAGGTGGCGCTGGCCAAGGGCCGCGGCCGCTACCTGTGCCCGCGCAACCTGCTGATGGCGGCCAACAGCATCCATGACGCGCAGATGGGCCTGGCCGGTTTCGAGGCCGATCTCATGCTGTGGGCAAAGCCGCCGCAGGCGCGCGACAAGCAGGCGCTGGCCGCACTGCGCGCGGCGTTCGACCACGGCGACTGGGACGGCGACATGGACAGCGCGCCGGAACCGGTCAGCGACCTGCTGCGCCCGATGATCACCACCAGCGCCGGCGGCTGCACCGGACGCAAGTGCGCCCAGTTCATGGCCTGCCCGTTCTTCGCCGCGCGCCGCGCGGTGGACGACGCCGAAATCATCGTGGCGAACCAGGACCTGGTGCTGGCCGACCTCACCATGCCGGGCGAGGACGACAGCTGGGGCGGCGTGATCCTGCCGCGGCCGGACGAGACGCTGTACATCTTCGACGAAGGCCACCACGTGCCGGGCAAGGCGATCGACCGTGGCGCCGCCGAGGTGTACATGAGCGCCAGCGTGCGCCAGCTGAGCCGGCTCGGCCGTCAGGTGCACGCGGCCTATTCGCTGACCGACAAGGAGCGCCTGGGCAAGCTCGGGCTCGACCAGGGCGACCAGAAGCTGCAGGAACTCGGCGACACGCTGGAGCAGCTGGAGAAGGAGATCCGGCTCGGCTGGCTGCCCGATCCGTCCGAGACCGAACCGATGTACCGCGGCTCGCTCGGGCAGCTGCCCGAACCGTGGGTCGAGCATGCGCGCACGCTCGACGTGCTCACCGGCGAAGTGCAGCGCTGGCTCACCGCGGTGCGCCGCGCCGTGGTGGAGATGACCGATGGCGGGCCGACCCAGGAGGCTTTGTCACGCGAGCTCGGCATCGCGCTGGAACGGATCGGGCGGCAGGCCGCCTGCTGGCGCGCGTGGTCCGTCGACGACCCGGACGACGCGCCGCCGCTGGCGCGCTGGGTCACCCTGGGCGCCGACCAGCAACTGGTCTGCCATGCCTCGGCCGTATCCGCCGCCAGCCTGCTGCGCCAGGTGCTGTGGAACAACGCCGGCGGCGTGGTGATGACCTCGGCCACGCTCAGCGCGGGCGGCAACTTCCGCGGCTTCGCCGATGCCGTGGGCCTGCCCGACGATGCGGTGACCTTGAGCCTGCCGTCGCCGTTCGACCTTGCCGCGCAGGCACGCCTCGAAGTGCCGGCGATGCGCACCATGCCCGACGCGCGCGAGGCGCATGCAGAGGAAATCAGCGAGTGGCTGGCGGCCAACCTCGACTGGGATGCCGGCAACCTGGTGCTGTTCACCTCGCGCGCGAAGCTCGACCGCGTGCTGCAGAAACTGCCCATCGCCCAGGTCCGCAAGGTGCGCGCGCAGGGCTCGCTGGGCAAGTCGCAGCTGGTCGCCGGCCACTGCGCCGACATCGAGGCCGGCAAGGGCAGCACCCTGTTCGGGCTGGCCTCGTTCGGCGAAGGGCTCGACCTGCCCGGCAGGCTATGCGAGACGGTGGTGATCACCCAGCTGCCGTTTGCCGTGCCCACCGATCCCGTCGGCGCCACCTATGCCGAATGGCTGGAATCGCGCGGGCGCAACCCGTTCATCGAGGTCAGCGTACCCGAGGCCACCCGCTTGCTCACCCAGTACTGCGGCCGCCTGATCCGCAGCGAAACGGACCGCGGCCGCATCGTGCTGCTGGACCGCCGCGTGGTGACCAAGCGCTACGGCAGCGGCATGCTGCGCGCGCTGCCGCCGTTCGAGCGCCGCATCGAGAGGACCGCATGATCATCCGCCTGTCCGACTGCACGCCGCAGCCGTGGAGGAACGGCCTGGGGCGCACCCGCGAACTGGCCGTCCAGCCGTCCGCATCCGGCATGGACGATTTCCTGTGGCGCGTCAGCATCGCCGAGGTCGACAGCGCCGCGCCGTTCTCCAGCTTCCCCGGCATCGACCGCCAGATCGTGCTGCTCGACGGCGCCGGTTTCACGATGACGCTGGACGATGGCCGCACGCATGCGCTGGACACGCCGTTCGTGCCGTTCGCGTTCCCCGGCGAGGCGAAGGTGAGCGTGGCCCTGGCCGGCGGCCCCACCCGCGACTTCAACCTGATGCTGCGCCGCGGCCGCGTGCGCGGCGGTATCGCGGTGCGCCAAGACGCCGGAACGCACGCGACAGCCACCACCGTGCTGGTGTATTGCGCCCGCGGAGCGATCGACTGCGTCGACGGCACGCTGCAAGCGGGCGATGCCTGGCGACCTTCGTCCGGCGCGGCGTCGATGACGCTGCACGCGAATGCGGTGGCGCTGGTCGTGCACGTCGAACCCGTCGCCTGACGTATGTCACTGGGCCGCGGCGCCACGCTGGCCTATCCTCGGCCTTCGTCGCCGTCGTCGGAGCCATCCCGCCATGCTCGTGTTGATCCTCGGTCTCGTGCTGTTCCTCGGCATCCACTCGCTGCGCATCTTCGCCGACGACTGGCGCTCGCGGCAGGTCGCGCGGCTGGGTCTGAAGCGCTGGAAGGCGCTGTACGCCGTGGTGGCGATCGCCGGCTTCGTGCTGCTCTGCTGGGGTTTCGGGCTGGCGCGCCAGCAACCGGTGCTGTTGTATGTGCCGCCGCTGTGGCTGCGCCACCTCAACGCACTGTTCACCCTGGTGGCCTTCGTGTTGTTCATCGCGGCGCGGGTGCCGCGCAACCATTTCAAGGCGAAGCTGCATCACCCTCAGGTGCTGGCGGTGAAGGTGTGGGCATTCGGCCACCTGCTGGCCACCGGCATGCTGCATGACGTGGTGCTGTTCGGCGCGTTCCTGCTGTGGGCGATCATGCTGTTCGCCGCCTCGCGCCGGCGCGATCGGCGCGAGGGCACGATCTATCCGGCCGGGACGGTGAAAGGCGACGTGCTGACCGTGCTCGTGGGCGTGGCGGTGTGGCTGGCATTCGCGCTTTGGCTGCACCAGTGGCTGATCGGCGTGGCCCCGATGGCGTAGGTCCGCCCGCCACGGGTGCCGCAAGTCATCTGCGCACGCGCTGCGCACTGCGCTACAGTGGCGGTACCCCATTCCCCGGGAGGACCGGTACATGACGGGTTTCCTGCTCTGGCTCCTGTTGCTGGTGTTCTGCTGGCCGCTCGCGCTGCTGGCGCTGGTGCTGTATCCGATCGTGTGGTTGCTGTTGCTGCCGCTGCGGCTGGTCGGCATCACCGTCAGCGCGGTGTTCGCCTTCCTCTCCGCCTTGCTGATGCTGCCGGCACGGGTATTGCGCGGGCGTCCGGCCTGACCGGCGGCCCGCCGGCGTGGACAAACCCCACTCGCCCGCGTGCGAGCGCAACCGGGACGCGATCCTTGGCGTGCTGGGCCGCCATTTCGTCGACCGGCAGCGGGTGCTGGAGGTCGGCAGCGGCACCGGCCAGCATGCGGTGCACTTCGCGGCGGCGCTGCCGGCCCTGACGTGGCAATGCTCGGACCGGGCGGAGCACCTGCCCGGCATCCGCGCGTGGCTGGACGGGGCGGCATTGGCGAACACGCCGCCGCCCCTGGAACTGGACGTCAACGGCGACTGGCCGCCCGGCCCGTACGACGCGGTGTTCAGCGCCAACACGCTGCACATCATGCGCTGGGCCGAGGTGGAACGCTTTTTCGCGCGGCTGCCTGAGGTGACCGGCCCCGACGCGGTGCTGGCGATCTACGGGCCCTTCAACCGGCGCGGGCGCTACACCAGCGACAGCAACGCCGCCTTCGATGCCTGGCTGCGATCGCGCCACGCGGACATGGCCATTCGCGACGCCGGGGCGGTGGACGCGCTGGCCGAGGCCGCCGGATTCACCCTGCTTGCCGACGTGGCCATGCCCGCGCACAACTGTTGCCGCGTATGGCAGCGGCTTCACGCCTGACACCTGCAACGCCGCGCCCAAACGGGTACAAAGGCAGCATGAAGTCGATCGACACGCTGACCCCCTGCCCTTGCGGCAACCCCGCCGGTTACACCACCTGTTGCGGCCTGCTGCACGCCGGCGCCCCCGCCGCCACCGCCGAACAGCTGATGCGTTCGCGCTACAGCGCCTATGTGCTCAAGCGCGAGGATTACCTGCTGGCGAGCTGGCACGCCGACACCCGGCCCGCCTCGCTGCGGCTGGCCGCGCAACAGCCCGCGCCGACCTGGCTGGGGCTGGAGGTGCGGCGCCAGCAGGTGATCGATGCCGACCACGCCACGGTGGAATTCGTCGCCCGCTATCGCCTCGGCGGCGGCCGCGCGCAGCGTCAGCACGAGACCAGCCATTTCGTGCGCGAGGACGGCCGCTGGTACTACCACGACGGCGAATTGAAGAGCTGACACCCGAAAGCCGCAGCCGGGATCGCCTGCCACCCACCGCAGCCGATTCGATCCGCGACGAAACCCGGGCGCGCGCCGCTCAGAAACCCTTCACGCCGGCGGCATGCAGCCGCGCGGCCTGCGCCTGGACCTCGGCGCAGCCGAAGAACGCCACCAGCTCGTGCGCGCGGCCGGCGCCGATGCCCTCCCGCGCGCGCCAGTCGTCCGCCCCGCGCGTGCTCAACGTCGTCCAGTCGGCCGCGCCTGCGGCCTCCCGGGCCGGCACGCCGAGCGCCTGCAGCCAGCGCGCGAACGGACGGTCGCGCGCCCCGGCAAAGACGTGCGCCAATGCCGCCGCGCGGTTCGCACCAAGCCCGGGCACGGCCGCCAACTGGTCCGGCGCCAGTCTCATCCAGTCCAGCAGGTGGTGGACCAGGCCGGCCTCGACAAGGGCGCGCCAGTTGCTCTCGCCCATCCCTTCCAGCTGCAGGCCGTGGCTGCCGCCGAGCCACACCAGCCGCGCGAGGAACTGCTGCTCGCAACCGGGCGCGGCCTGCCAGCAGGTCAGCGGCCCGTGCGCGCGCGGGTCCGGTGGCCTCACCGGTGCCCGCTGCCGGGTGCGCCAGGCCACCGACTGCAGGCGCGGAATGGTCAGCCCCGCGAGCATCACCTCGACCTGGTCGCCGGGACGGATGTCGAGTTCGCGCCAGCGCCCGAGCGAGCCCACGCTGACGCGCTGCACGCGGTGGTCGTCCAGTAGCACCGGCTCCAGTTGCAGCACCGGTGTGATGCGCCCGCTGCGACCGACCGTGAACTCCACCGCGCGCACCTCGGCCAGCGCGGAAGCGGCCGGATACTTCCACGCCACCGCCCACTCCGGCGGTGCGGCGCGCCAGCTCGCCGCGGCGGGCCGCCGACCCTGGCGCACGACAGTGCCATCGGCCGCGAACGGCATCGCGTGGCGATACCACTGCTCACGCCAGTGCTCGACCTCGGCCAGCGAGGCGACCGGCTGCGTGTAGCGCACGCTGTCCGCCAACCCCATCGCCTGCAAGCCGGCCAGCCGCGCCGGCATGTCCGGCGGGCCGCTGGGCCAGTCCCACACGAACAGGCCGATCCGCGACGCCGCGTCGCCCAGGCGGTCGCGCGCCATCGCCGCGGCCACCGCCGAGCGCGCGTTGACGCCGCCGGCCACCGCCTGCACATGGCCGGGCAGGCGCCAGTACAGCTCGCCCTGCAGCACCACGCGGGCCGGCGCCTGCGGCAGGCGCTTGGGCACCGCCGCGATCTCCCGCACGCGCGCGGTCCAGTCCGAGCCGTGCAGGCCGTCGCCGCGGCTGCTCGCCAGCCGCAGGCGGCCATCCACGTAGAGCAGGGTGACCGCCACGCCATCGGCCTTCGGTTGCACCCACAGGTCCTGCTCCCCGCGCGCGCGCATCCACTGCGCCAGCGCCGCGGCGTCGGGCAGCTTGGCGAGCCCGGTCTGCGCCACCGGCGAGGTGACCCGGCCACCCGCGTCGCCCAGGTGGCTCGGCGCGGCCGGCGCCTGCGCGGGAAAGCAGCGCCGCCATTGTTCGAACCGCTGCAGGGCCTGGTCGTACACCGCATCGTCGACCGGCGAGGCACCGTCGACACGATAGGCGTGGTTCCAGCCGTCGAGCCGATCGTGCAAGGCCAGCAACTCCTGCCGCGCCCGCGCGGGTGGCCAGTCCGGGCAGCTCGCGTGCACCCCGTGGGCGAGCGGCACGATCACCGCCAGCAGAAACCATCCCTTGTGCATGCCCATCCCCTGGCTCGAACCGGGAGCCAGCCTGCCTGCCGCGCGGCGGCCCACCCATCCGGCCGCGCCGCCGGGCGGCGTAGGCGAACGCAACCGGCTCAGGCCGGCGAACGGCTGCCGAAGCGCAGCAAGGTCTCGCCCAGGTAACGCGCCTGGGGGCCGAAGCGACGCTCCGCAATCACGCCGACGCCGTCATGGTCGATCGCCACCACGGTGCTGGCACGGGTGCCGTAGTCGTCGCCGCGGATGAAGGCGCCGGACAGCCGGCGCTCCAGCTCGAGGCCGACGCCGGTATCCGGCAACTGGTCGTCCGGCGCCAGCTGCTCGTCGGCCAGCGCGGCGAACAGCGTGGCGAAGTCGGTGTCGTCGCCGTCGTCGATCCAGCGCTGCAGGCGTTGCATCAGCGCGCGCGTCTTCGGCCACGGCGTATTGAAGTCGGCGTTGGACAGGCCGTGCACGCCGGGCGTCACCGCCTGCGCCTGCGGCCCTGGTCGATTTCCGAGATAGAACGCCGCCTGCGCGTCGAAGGTGAGCAGGTTGAACGGGCGGTAGTCGGCGGCGATGCGCAGCAGTCGATCGGCATGCGCACGGGCGTCGTCCGCGCCGACCAGGTAGTCACGCACGAGCAGGCCGCGCGAGGCGCCGTTCTGCGGATCGCGCGGATCGCGCACGTTGGTCACCACCGCGCAACGCCCTGCATCGGACACGCCGAGCCAGCTGCCGCCGGCCTGCAGATCGCGGCCGGCGAGGATCGGCGCATCTTCCCAGCGCGCCAGCGCGGCGCTGGGGCGGGCATGGAACTCGTCGCGATTGCCGGCCAGCAACAGGCGCCAGCGCGGGTGGACTTGCCAGGCAAAGGCGATCACGCACATGCAACCACACCCTCTCTCGACGGTTCGCCGGCGCCGCACCGTGGCGCCATGGATATCGCACCAACATACACCGCCGCCGGCGCGCTCGCCCCACGTCGCGGGCTCGGTGATAATCGACCGATGCGCAACCCATCCCGTTCGATCCGCCGCGTGCTCGGCGCGCTGCTCATCGTCGCCTGCCTCGGCATGGCATATGCCGCGCCCGCCGCGCCCGTCGGCCAGAACGGCAGCCGCGCCGAGCAGGCTGCCGCGAAGCAGAAACTGGCCGACCTGCGCCGCAAGATGGAGGCCCTGGCCGCGGAACAGGCCGACACCGCGGCCAGGCGCGACAGCGTCAATGCCGAACTGGCGAAACAGGCCAATGCGCTGGCCGCAGCGGCCAGGGCCGTGCGCGAGACCGACATGGCACTGGCGGCCGCACAGAAGCAACTCGACGAGCTGCGACAGCAGCGCGACGAACTGCAACGCGAACTGCAGCATCAGCGCGCCGCGATCGCCGAGCTGCTGCGCGCCACCTACGCGCTGGGCCACGGCTCGGACCTGCGCCTGCTGCTGGGCGACGAGGACGTGGCGCGGATCGCGCGCGCGCTGGTGTACTCGCAGTACTTCCAGCACGACCGCGTGCAGCGGGTGGAGAAACTGATGGGCGACCTGGCCCACCTGCAGGAACTGGAGGCCTCGATCGCCGCGCAACAGCAGGCGTTGCAGGCAACCCGGCTGCAGCGCGAACAGCAGGCGAAACAGCTGGCCCGGCAGCGCGCCGCCCGGCAGAAACTGGCCGCGGAAACCGAAGCCCGCTACAAGGACCAGGCGCAGCGCCTGGCCGCGATGAAGCAGAACGCGCAATCACTCAACCAGTTGCTCGACAAGCTGCAGAAGGCCATCGACGAGGCCGCCGCGCCGCGTCGCGGCCAGCCCCCGCCGTCGCGCACGGCAGACATCCGCGGCAAGCTGCCGTGGCCGGCCAGCGGGGCGGTCAACCCGTTCGGCAACGGCGTGCTGATCAAGGCCGCCGCCGGCAGCGAGGTGCACGCGGTGGCGCGTGGCCGGGTGATCTACGCGGGTTTCCTGCGCGGTTACGGCATGCTGATCATCCTCAACCACGGCAACGGCTGGATGAGCATGTACGGCAACAACGAAAGCCTGCTGCACGGCGTCGGCGACGAGGTCGAGGCCGGCGAGGCGATCGGCACGGCCAGCGCGGTCACCGGGGTCAACACCGGCGTGTATTTCGAGCTGCGCAAGAGCGGCAAGCCGGTGGACCCGGCCGCCTGGCTGCGCAAGCACGGCTGAAGCAGCCGCGCGTCCGGTGAATTGTTGCGCGATCCGGTGGTCCCACCTCCTGCCATACTTCGGCTGCGCCGCGGCGCGCCGTTTTCCCGAGTCGAGCGGAGTCAAGCGCATGCCCCATCCCCACCGTCGAACGGCCATCAGCCTGGCCATCGTGTTGCTGCTCTGCACCTCCGCCGGCGCGGCGCAGAGCTTGCCCGCCGGCGCCGCCAGCGCGGGCGCGCCAGCCCCTGCCGGCAGCAGCGCCGCGGTCGACCCGGTGGACCTGCAGGAGATCCGCAATTTCAGCCGCGTCTACGAACTGGTACGCCAGGCCTATGTCGAGAAGGTCGACAACAAGACCCTGATGAAGGCGGCGATCACCGGCATGCTGGCCGGGCTCGATCCGCACAGCGAATACCTCGACAAGGACGGCCTGCAGCAGCTGAGCGAGGATACCTCCGGCCAGTACAGCGGCCTGGGCATCGAGGTGCTGCAGGTCGACGGCGGCCTCAAGATCGTGTCGCCGATCGACGACACGCCGGCCGCGCGCGCCGGGATCCGGGCGGGGGACAGCATCGTCAAGATCAATGGCCGGCTGATCGACCCGCAGAACGTCAACGAGATGTTCCAGCAGCTGCGCGGCAAGCCGGGCAGCAAGATCAACCTCACCATCGTGCACGAGGGCAGCGACAAGCTGGTGGACCTGGCGCTGGTGCGCGAGGTGATTTCGGTCAGCAGCGTCAAGGTGCGCGAGCTGGAGCCCGGCTATGCCTACGTGCGGATCAGCCAGTTCCAGGACGACACCGCCGCCGACCTGCAGAAGAAGCTGGGCCAGCTGCTCGCCAGGAGCGGCCCGCAGAAGGGCGCGGTGCTGGACCTGCGCAACAACCCCGGCGGCCTGCTGACCGCGGCCGTGGGGGTCAGCGACGACTTCCTCGACAGCGGCGTGATCGTGACCACGCGCGGGCGGCTGCCCGACGCCAACATGAGCTTCAGCGCGCACCCCGGCGACCAGCTGGACGGCGCGCCGATGGTCGTGCTGACCAACCACGGCACCGCCTCGGCCGCCGAGATCGTCTCCGGCGCGCTGAAGGACAACCACCGCGCGCTGACCATGGGCCAGCGCAGTTTCGGCAAGGGCGTGGTGCAGACCGTGCTGCCGCTGGATGCGGATCACGCGGTGAAGATCACCACCGCGCGCTACTACACGCCCAACGGCACCTCGATCCAGGCCGAGGGGATCAAGCCGGACATCGCGCTGGCGGACCTCGCGGTGAGCCAGGCCGACAGCCCGCCGGTGCTGATCAGCTCCGAGGCGGACCTGCCCAACCACCTGGCCAACGAGAAGGCCACCGCCAGCACCGACATCGACGACGACGGCAGTGCCGCCGACGCCAGGTTGGCCACCAGCGATTACGCCCTGGCCCAGGCGCTGAACGTGCTCAAGGGCATGGCGCTGCGGCAGGCGGCGACGTCGCGGCAGTAGAGCCGGCAGGCCCCCGAAACGCACACGGCCCCGCGTGGGGCCGTGTGACAACAGGTTCGCTGGCAGTCCGGCGCGGTCGCCATCGCCTGCCTCGGGTCATGCCGCGAAGAGCGCGCGCATCTTTTTCATCGCATTGGCCTCGACCTGGCGGATGCGCTCGGCGGAGACGCCGTATTCGTCGGCCAGATCCTGCAGCGTGGCCTTGTTCTCGTCGTCCAGCCAACGGCGCTGGATGATGTCGCGCGAACGGGCATCGAGGTGTTGCAGGGCATCGCTCAGCGTCTGCAGCTGGTTGTCGGCATGGTCCTCGTCGGCCACGTTCTCGTACGGGTCGGCGCCGTGGTCGATCAGGAACGCAGCGGGCGCCGGCTTGGTTTCGTCGTCGGCATCCACCGGCGCCTCGAAGCCCACGTCGCGGCCGGACAGGCGCGACTCCATCTCGCGCACGGTCGCCTCCGGCACGCCGAGATCCTTGGCCACCGTACTCACCTCGGCGGCGTTCATCCAGCCCAGGCGCTTCTTGCTCTTGCGCAGGTTGAAGAACAGCTTGCGCTGCGCCTTGGTGGTGGCGACCTTGACGATGCGCCAGTTGCTCAGGATGAACTCGTGCATCTCGGCGCGGATCCAGTGCACCGCGAAGCTGACCAGGCGCACGCCCATGTCCGGGTCGAAGCGCTTGACCGCCTTCATCAGGCCGATGTTGCCTTCCTGGATCAGGTCGGCGAGCTGCAGGCCGTAGCCGGAGTAGCCGCGGGCCACGTGCACCACGAAACGCAGGTGCGACATCACCAGTTTCTTGGCTGCGTCCAGGTTGTCCTGCTGCAGATAGTCGCGCGACAGCGCTTGCTCCTCTTCCACGCTGAGCACCGGGATGCGGTGCACGGCGGAGATGTAGGCATCCAGGCTGCCGACCACGCTGGGCAAGGGGAAGTTGGCGGTCACCAGGGCTTGGGACATGGATGAAACCTCCTGCAAGACGTCAAAGTTTAGCACTCGGGTCATTAGAGTGCTAAACCCCGCATTGGTTCGATCCGGAAGGAATCCGGGCCTTAATGAACTATATAGTACAGATATATCTCCGGCTTGTCCAGCCGCCTCCCATCCCCCATGCGGTCGGCGGCGGCGGGGTTCAAGCCTCGCGTGTGCCGGCGCCGGCCTGCAGGGCGCTGCGCAGCGGCAACGACCAGTCCATCGGCGGCTCCCCGCGGCCCTGCAGATAGCGGTTGGCAGCGGCGAAATGTCCGCAGCCCAGGAAACCGCGATGGGCCGAGAGCGGCGAGGGGTGCACCGACTTCAGCACGCAGTGGCGGGCGGTATCGATCAGCTGGCCCTTGCGCTGCGCGTACGAGCCCCACAGCAGGAAGACCAGGCCCTCGCGCTCGCGGTTGAGTGCGTCGATCGCCGCATCGGTGAAGCCCTCCCAGCCACGGTTCGCGTGGGCGCCGGCGCGGCCCTCCTCCACCGTCAGCACGCTGTTGAGCAGCAGCACGCCGCGCTCCGCCCATGGCGTGAGGCAACCGTGGTCGGGGCGCGGGATGCCCGGCTCGCGCTGGAGCTCCTTGAAGATGTTCTCCAGCGACGGCGGCACCCGTACGCCGGGGCGCACCGAGAAGCACAGGCCATGGGCCTGCCCCGCGCCGTGGTAGGGATCCTGGCCGATGATCACTACCCGCACCACCTCGAACGGGGTGTGCTCGAACGCCGCAAAGATCTCCGGCCCGGGCGGAAAGATGCGTTTCCCCGCCTGCTTCTCCGCGCGCAGGAACTGCGCCAGCGCCTGCATCTCGGGCCGCAGCAGGTAATCGCCGATGCGCGCCTTCCACGAGGGTTCCAGCCGGACCGGATGCCCGCTCATGCGTCCTGGTCGGCCTGTTCGCGCTCGCGCAGGTGGCGCGCCACGCGCAGCTGGAACAGCAGCTTGGTGATCAGCAGTTTCTCCTCGACCGGCTTCTCCACCAGGTCGTTGGCGCCGGCGCGGATCAGGGCGGTCTGGTTGGCGGGGTTTTCGTCGCCGGTCATCACCAGCACCGGCAGGCGGCCCTTGCCATAGCCGAACACGTTGCGGATGTGCTCGAGCAGGTCGCCGCCGGTCAGCTCGCCTTTCAGGCTGACGTCGGTCAGCACCACGTCGGCGCCGATCCAGCCCAGCGCTCGGTCGGTTTCCAGCAGGGCGATCGCATCCTCCACGCTGACCACGTGGCGCACGGTCAGGCCGATCTTCTCCAGCATGCGCCGCGTGGCCAGCGCCACCACGCGGCTGTCCTCGACGTACAGCACGCTGCCCTCGGCGCTGGTCTGCGGGCTGACGTAGCCGCGGATGAACTCGGCCAGCGCCTGGAAGCCCAGCGCCTTGTCGAAGTAGTCGGTGACGTGCTCGCCCAGCGAACGCCGGTACAGACGTGCGTCCACGTCGCCGGACACCACCACGATCGGCACGTAGGCCTGCGCCGCCGATTCGCGCACGACCTTGGCCAGTTCCAGCCCGTCCATGTCCGGCAGGCGCAGCGCGATGGTGACGAAGTCGAAGGCGCCCTCGCCCAGCACCTGCTGCGCCTCCGCGCCGGTGTCGCAACCGACCACCTCGACGCCCGGCAACTCCTCGTTCAGCACGCGCCCGATCAACTTGCGCACCACGCGCGACCCGTCGACCACCAGCACGCGCGGCGCCTCGGTCAGCAGACGACCGCTGATGTTTGTACTCATGCCCCACTCACCCGACTGACTCGGACGATCCCTGCCCGAAGAGAACGCGATCCGTCGATGATGCCCGAAGCGCGACGCCACGGGCTGCGATTCACGTCACCGCCGCGATGCGCCATCACGCGGCCTGGCGCAGTTGCCAGGCGCTGACCAAGCGCGCGCCGAGCCAGCCCAGCAACGCGGCGGCCAGCGGCACGGCCAGCAGCAGCCAGGTCGGCAAGCCGCCCACCTGCAGGCGACCGGCGTATGCCGCGCTCAGCTGCGCCACCGGCTGCGCCAGCGCCAGCTCGATCGCCACCGCCAGCGCCGCGGCAAGGATGCCGCTGAACAGACCGTACCAGATCCCCGCATACAGATAGGGCCGGCGCACGAAGGCCTTGCCGGCGCCGACCAGCAGCAGCACGCCGATCTCCTCGCTGCGGCTGGCGATGTCCACCCGCACCGTGTTGCCCACCACCAGCAGCGCCGCCAGCGCGAGCAGCGAGGCAATGATCAGCACGATGCGATTGCCCACGCCCAGCAGGGCCTCCAGCCGCTGCCGCCAATGACCGCTGTCCTGCACCAGGTCGACGCTGCGCATGGTGCGCACGTCGGCCACCAGTTGCTCCAGCGCCGCGGCGCTGGCGCCGTCGCGCGGCTGCAGCTGCAGCACGTAGGGCAACGGGTTGTCGCCGAGCGTCTGCAGCGCGCCGGAAAAACCCTGCATCGTCGCCAGCTCGTCCATGCCCTGTTGCGGTGTCTTGATCGCTACCGAGGCGACCTCGGCGCGGCTACCCAGGTCGCGGGCCAGCAGTTGCGCCTGCTGCGCACCCTGGTCGACCTTCAGAAACACGCTGATCGCCTGGTTCCGGCCCAGCGCATCGCCCAGCCGCTGCACGTTGCCCAGCAACAGGTAGAACGCCAGCGGCAAGGCCAGCGCCAGGCCCATCACGGCGATCGTCAGCACGCTGCCCAGCGGGCGCACGGCCAGCCGGCGCAGGCTCACCGCGGCGCTCCAGGCATGATGTTCGCGCCAGCTGGCAAACCGCCGGCCGCGGCTGTGCTCGTTGCGCGCCGGCGGCTCGGCCGGTGCCGCGCGATGTTCGGGTGCCTTGTTCACAGCACCTCCTGCGCCGCCAGGTCGGCCACCAGCCGGCCGTGGTCGAGCACGATCACGCGTTTCTTCATGCGCTTGATCAGCGGCAGGTCGTGGCTGGCCACCAGCACCGTGGTGCCGACCTGCTGGAACTCGGCAAACAGCGCCATGATCTCCAGCGCCAGCTGCGGGTCGAGATTGCCGGTGGGTTCGTCGGCGATCAGCAGGGCCGGCCGCGCCACGATCGCGCGGGCGATGCCCACGCGCTGCTGCTCGCCGGCGGACAAGGTGGCCGGCAACTGCCGCTCGTAGGCCAGCAGGCCGACCTTCTCCAGCGCCGCGCGCACGCGGCGGGCACGCTCGGCACGCGCCACCGCGCCGATGACCAGCGGCAGCTCCACGTTGGCGAACACGGTGCGGTCCATCAGCAACCGATGGTCCTGGAACACCATGCCGATCCGCCGGCGCCATTTCGGCACGCCGCTGGCGCGGATCTTCGACAGCTTCTTGCCATCCATGCTGATCACGCCATGCGACGGGCGCTCGATCAGCCCGAGCAGCTTGAGCAAGGTGCTCTTGCCGGCGCCGGAGTGGCCGGTGACGAACGCCATCTCGCCGTCGGGCACCTCGAACGACAGCTGCGACAGCGCCTCGTGCCCGCCTTCGTAGCGTTTGCTGACTTGCTCGAACTGGATCACCGCCGCTCCCCGCGCCTGGATGTGGTCATGCCGCGCCCAAGGATAAGGGAAGCGAAGCAACCAGGCGCGGCCGCCGGCGCCGCCGGGTGCGCCTCATCGACACCGCGCGGTTGACGGCGGCGGCGACACGACGCTTGCGCGCCTACTTGCCGGTGAACAGTCGGGTCAGCCGCCGGAACAGGCCGGGCTTGTCCGCGCGCGCATGTTCGGCGGGCTTGCCGACGGTCACCGCCACCTGGCGCGACGGACGGGAATGGCCGGCGACGGACGCTTCGCCGCCGGTGCGCTCGCGCGGCGGACGACGTTCGCCACGACCGCCGTGGTGGCCGGTGGGGGTCGACTGCGTCGGCGCGGCGGCCTCGGTGGCCGGCGCGCCTTCGCGACGGCGGTTGCGCCCGCCGCGACGGCGACGCGGCTTGCGCACGCCCTCGGCGCTGCCGCTGGCGGCAGCGGTACTGCCATGGGTCGCCGCCGCGGCAGGCGCCGGCGCTGCCACCTCGGCGTCGGGTGCCTCGGCCGCGGTCGGCCTGGGCTCGCGCCGCGGCCTGGGTGCGCCACGCCCACCATCGCGGCCACCGTGGCGGCCCGCCCCGGAACGGTGCGGCTTCTCGCCTGGCCGAGGTGGCACCACGTCGCCGAACGCCGCGCTGTCGGCCGCCGCGTTGGCGGCAAACTCGGCGTCGATGGCGTGCGGCTTGGGCATCACCAGCCAGGCGGGGTCGATCGACGCCACCGGGATGCTCTGGCCGATATAGGCCTCGATGTCCGGCAGGCTCATCGCGTACAGGTCGCAGGCGAAGCTGATCGCATCGCCCTCGGCACCCAGTCGCGCGGTGCGGCCGATACGGTGGACGTAGTCCTCGGCCTCGTGCGGCAGGTCGTAGTTGAACACGTGGCTGACGTGCGGAATGTGCAGGCCGCGCGCGGCCACGTCGGTGGCCACCAGGATGTCCAGCTGGCCATCCTGGAAGCGCTGCAGCAGTTTCTGCCGCTTCAGCTGCGGCACGTCGCCGGAGATCGCCCCGACACGGCAGCCGTGGCGCTTCACGCGCTCGGTGACGCGCTCGGCCGCGGCCCTGGTGTTGACGAAGATGATGCTGCGCGTGGGCTTGTGCTGGTCGATCAGGTTGAGCAGCAGCGGCATCTTCTCTTCCTTGGCCGGGAAGTAGACGACCTGGCGCACCTTGTCGGCGGTGACATGGTCGCTCTCCACCACCAGCTTCTCGGCCTCGTGCATGTGCTCGTAGGCCAGCTCCAGCACGCGATGGCTCAGGGTGGCGGAGAACAGCAGCACCTGGCGCTGCTCGCGTGGCGGCAGCCGGCGGAAGATGAAGCGCACGTCCTTGATGAAGCCGAGGTCGAACATGCGGTCGGCCTCGTCGATCACCATCACCTCGACGCTGTTGAGGCTGAACACGCCCTGCTTGTGGTAGTCGAGCATGCGCCCGGGGGTGGCGATGATGATGTCGCAGCCGTCCTTCAGCTGCTGGCGCTGCTTGTCGTAGTCGACCCCGCCGTAAATCAGCGCGGTCTTCAGGCCGGTGTGGCGGCCGATATTGCGCGCATCCTTGTCGATCTGGATGGCCAGCTCGCGGGTCGGCGCGATGATCAGGGCTCGCGGGTCCGAATCCTTGCGGTCGGCCACGGCGGGCGTGGTGAGCAGGCGATTCATCAGCGCGACCAGGAAGGCGCAGGTCTTGCCGGTGCCGGTCTGCGCCTGGCCGGCGACGTCGCGGCCGGCCAGCGCCGGCGCCAGGGTCATTTCCTGGATCGGCGTGCAGCGGGTGAAGCCGCTGTCGTCCAGGCCCTGCTGCAGCAGCGGATGAAGATCGAAGTTGGTGAAGAAGGTATCGGTAAGTACGGTTTGTGACATATGGGGAACTGGAAACCTTGCCTTGAGGCGGCGTAATGCGCTGCACCCGCCATGGCGGCCGAAAAACCGGCGCGAAACGGTGCAGGACGGGTGCGCGTGGCGCAATGAAGCGTGCAATCCCGGGGGTCGGCAAGGTCGCGCCGCGGCGTGCGACGCCGGTTTTGACGGCGGCCCGAAGCGGCCTGCCAGGACCGCTCTTGAATCGTGCCCGGGGTTGCGCTGGAATGGATGCCGGCCATGCCGGCCAGCCTCCCTCTCAGCCCAACCCATGCTTCATGGGCGCCTGAGTGTAGCCGATGACGCCACTCCTTGTATTGTGGCACCGGCCACCCCATTGTTCCCTGCCTTGAGTTTTTGCGTACCCCCCAGCCACGGAGATCCCCGGTGAGCGACCTGATTACCCATGTGAACGACGACGCCTTCGACGAGCAGGTGCTCAAATCCGAAACCCCCGTGCTGCTGGATTTCTGGGCCGAATGGTGCGGCCCGTGCAAGGCCATCGCGCCGATGCTGGACGAGCTGGCCCAGCAGTACGAAGGCAAGTTGCGCGTGGTCAAGGTCAACATCGACGAGAACCAGCAGACCCCGCGGGCCTACGGCGTGCGCGGCATCCCGACCCTGATGGTGTTCAAGAACGGCAAGGTCGAGGCGACCCAGATCGGCGCCGTCAGCAAGGGCCAGCTGACCCAGATGATCGACAAGGCCATCTGATTCCCCACCAGCCGCCGCGGCCTGCCCGATCTCGTCCGGCAGGCTCGCCGCGCTTTACGCCGCCCATGGCGGGTGCTAGATTGATCCGCGTCCGTCGGGACAGTCCTGTCCCCCTGCGCCTTCCGCGCGACGCACACCCTCCCTCCTGCAACTCAACGGCGCCCCGCGAGGATTGCCCGTGTCCGATACCGATAACCAGACTCCGCCCGAAACCCGGGGCGCCGATGCCAGCCCTGTGAGCGAAGGCAAACCCGAGCCGCGCACCCGCGCACCGCGCCGCGCCGCCACCACGGCCAAGACTGCCGCGGGCAGCGACGAGGGCGCCGCCGCCAAGGCCCCGGCGGCCGACAAGGCACCCGCCGCCGGACACGAGGCGCCCGCCGCCCCGGCGCCCGCTCCGGCGGTCGCGGAAGCCGCCCCGACCAGTGCACCGGCGAACACGGAACCCGCTGCCGGCGCCACCAACCCGAACCCCGGCCAGAACCAGGGCCAGGGCCAGAACGGCCCCCGCGAAGGTCGCGAGGGCCGTGGCCGGCGCCGCCGCAACGAGCGCGGTGACCGGAACAACCAGCAGCGCCAGCAGGGCGAGCGCCACCAGCGCCCGAACCCGAACGGCCTGCCGATGGACGACGACAACGCCGATCCGGGCAGCGACACCCGCCTGATCAACCTCACCGAGCTCAAGCGCATGAAGGCGCCGCAGCTGCTGGAGTTCGCCGAATCGCTGGGCCTGCACGAAGGCATCGCCCGTGCCCGCAAGCAGGACGTGATCTTCAACGTGCTCAAGGCGCACGCCCGCTCCGGCGGCGGCATCTGGGCCGAGGGCGTGCTGGAAATCCTGCAGGACGGCTTCGGCTTCATGCGCTCGGCCGACGAGAGCTACCTGGCCGGCCCCGACGACATCTACGTCAGCCCCAGCCAGATCCGCCGCTTCAACCTGCGTACCGGCGACTACATCACCGGCCGGGTGCGGCATCCGAAGGAAGGCGAGCGCTACTTCGCCATGCTTCGCGTGGAGACGATCAACGGCGACCCGCCGGAAGCCTCCAAGAACAAGATGCTGTTCGAGAACCTCACCCCGCTGTTCCCGCGCAAGGCGTTCAAGCTGGAGCGCGGCAACGGGTCGAGCGAGGACATCACCGGTCGCATCCTCGACCTGATCGCGCCGATCGGCAAGGGCCAGCGCGGCCTGATCGTGTCGCAGCCGAAGTCCGGCAAGACGATGATGTTGCAGAACGTCGCCCAGGCGATCACCTACAACCATCCCGAAGCGCACGTGATGATCCTGCTGGTCGACGAACGGCCGGAGGAAGTCACCGAGATCGCCCGCACCGTGCGCGCCGAGGTGATCAGCTCCACCTTCGACGAGCCGGCCGTGCGCCACGTGCAGGTCGCCGAGATGGTGATCGAGCGCGCCAAGCGCCTGGTCGAGCACAAGAAGGACGTGGTGATCCTGCTCGACTCGATCACCCGCCTGGCCCGCGCCTACAACACCGTGGTGCCCAGCTCCGGCAAGGTGCTCACCGGCGGCGTGGACGCCAACGCGCTGCAGCGCCCGAAGCGCTTCTTCGGCGCCGCGCGCAACGTGGAGGAAGGCGGCTGCCTCACCATCATCGCCACCGCGCTGATCGAAACCGGCTCGAAGATGGACGAGGTGATCTACGAGGAGTTCAAGGGTACCGGCAACATGGAGGTGCACCTCTCCCGGCGCATCTCCGAAAAGCGCGTCTACCCGGCCATCGACATCAACCGCTCCGGCACCCGCCGCGAGGACCTGCTGATCGATCCGGACCTGCTGGCCAAGATCTGGATCCTGCGCAAGCTGCTGCACCCGATGGACGAGCTGGCCGCGATGGAGTTCATGCTCGACAAGATGAAGAACACCAAGTCCAACGACGAGTTCTTCAACTCGATGAAGCGGTAAGGCGCCGGGGTCAGGGAAGACTCCCCTCGTCATTCCTGCGAAGGCGGGAATCGCGCCCCTCCCCGACATCGGGAACAACCAGAGCGTCGCGACAGGGCCGGCTTCATGCCGGCCCTTTTGTTTTCCCGTCCGCCCGCTTCCTTACGACGCCGGGGTTTCGGGCCATGGGCGGCGAATCCATCTGTACCGTCGCGTACAATTATTTTTCGTCACCCCCTTTTGTGCCCGCACCGCAGCCCCAACGTGGTGCGCACTCCCAGCGAGGCTTCCCCCGTGTCCATACCCAGCGCCGTCAAGAGCACCCCGATCACGGGACGCCAGCAGCTTGCCGATTACCTGGCGGCCGGCGAAAAGCCGCGCGAGGCCTGGCGCATCGGCACCGAGCACGAGAAGTTCGGTTTTCGCACCGACGACCTGCGCCCGCCCACCTTTGAAGGCGACCGCGGCATCAAGGTGCTGCTGGAGACCCTGGCCTCCCGCTACGGCTGGGACGTGGCGCGCGAAGGCGACAACCCGGTGGCGCTGTCGCGCAACGGTGCCTCCATCACGCTGGAGCCGGCCGGGCAACTGGAATTGTCCGGCGCCATGCTGGAGACCATCCACCAGACCTGCGCCGAGGTGAACTCGCACCTGAAGGATGTCCGTTCGGTCGCCGAGGGCCTGGGCCTGGGCTTTCTCGGCATGGGTTTCCAGCCGAAGTGGCGCCGCGACGAGATGCCGTGGATGCCCAAGGGCCGCTACAAGATCATGCGCGAATACATGCCCAAGGTCGGCTCGCTCGGCCTGGACATGATGACGCGCACCTGCACCGTGCAGGTCAACCTGGATTTCGAAAGCGAAGCGGACATGGTGAAGAAGTTCCGCACCGGCCTGGCGCTGCAGCCGGTCGCCACCGCGCTGTTCGCCGACTCGCCATTCACCGAGGGGCGTCCCAACGGCTACCTGTCCTACCGCTCGCACATCTGGACCGACACCGACGCGCAGCGCACCGGCATGCTCGACTTCGTCTTTGCCGACGGCTTCGGCTACGAGCGCTACGTGGACTACATCCTCGGCGTGCCGATGTACTTCAGCCTGCAGAACGGCCAGTACCTCGACCTGGCGGGGCAGGACTTCAGGAAGTTCATGGCCGGCGAACTGCCCGCGCTCCCCGGCGTGCACGCCACCATGAAGGACTTCGCCGACCATCTCACCACCGCCTTCCCCGAGGTGCGCCTCAAGCAGTACCTGGAGATGCGCGGCGCCGACGGCGGCCCGTGGAACCGGCTGTGCGCCCTGCCCGCCTTCTGGGTCGGTCTGCTCTACGACCAGCAGGCGCTGGACGCGGCCTGGGACATGGTCAAGGACTTCAGCACCGCCGAGCGCCACGCCTTGCGCGATGGCGTGCCGAAACACGCGCTGAAACTGCCGTTCCGCGGCGGCAGCGTGCGCGACCTGGCCGAACAGGCCCTGCAGATCGCCGCCCACGGCCTCAAGCGGCGCGCCCGCCTCAACCGCAACGGCGCCGACGAGAGCATCTTCCTCGAACCCCTGCTCGAAATCGTGCAGGCCAACCAGACCCCGGCCGAACGCAAGCTCGAACTGTTCCAAGGCGCGTGGGGCGGCAGCGTGGATCCGGTGTTCCGGGAATTCGCGTACTGAGGGGCGACGTTCATGCCGATCCGTCGTCGCTGCCCCGGATCAGGCCGCGTGCTCGCCGGAACAGCCGCAAAGTAGCCGCCTTGCAGCGATCGAGCACGCGGTAGCGGCCGACCGGCTGCGGCTGCCAGCCGAGTCGACGCAGTTTCGCGTTGAAGACGTGGGCGGCCGTGCGGACGTCCGAACGACGCGTGCGGTAGGTGACCGCCAGGGTCACCGACAGCTCCTGTCCGGTGTACACCCGGTGCGGGGCGATGAACGGCTGATGCACGCCCATGCCGGGGACCAGGTTGAACGTGTTCGCCTTGCTTTCGAGCGCATCCCGGAACGGCGGCCGCTCGCCGACGTGGGCGAGCAGCAGATCCTTCTGCGCCTCGGTCATCACCTCCTCGTCGGCCGGATCCCACAGCTGCACGCGCTTGGTGCCGCGGATCTGGCACAGGAAGTTCATCTCCCGGTCCATGTGATAAGGGGTGACGGCATCGCGGGTGGAAATGAAGATATAGGTCGAATACCAGGTCAGTCCCGGATCGAGCGTGGCGGTGTGCGCGGCGATCTCGGCCAGCACCCCTTCGATGACCCTCCGGTATTCGGGGTCCAGCTCGGGGTTGTAGATGACGACGTAGGCACGCTCTTCCTCGAACCGATCGATCGCTTTCTGAAGGCTCAGACCCGCCTTGTACTGATCGAATGAACTGTCGAAGTGGGCGTCGTCGGGAATCTCGCCCACCCGGTAGCGGATCTTCCGTGGATCCATGCGTCGGCACAGGTCGAACAGGCGAGGCAATGCGAAGTATTCATTGCCGGCCAAGGCATGGGCGAAGACAAACGGCTGCCGATTGTAGTGCCGGGCCAATTGTGCGGGGTCGAGCTCGAGCATGCGTGGCCCGGCTTGACGACCCTTGGCGAGCAGTTCGGCGTACTGGCCGGAGGAAATGAACATGCCCAGCATGATGCCCCCCCTGTCGCGGCAACCCATGGCGGCGGCGCGATCGGGCGCATGCTCCACCCCTCGCCCACGACAGTCAACGCGCAGCGTGACGGATGCTGCCTGCGTGGCATCATGTCCGCATGCAAACCTATCTGGTCGGCGGCGCGGTGCGCGACAAATTGCTCGGACGGCCGGCGCTGGACCGGGACCACGTCGTGGTGGGTGCTTCGCCCGAGCGCATGCTTGCCCTGGGCTACCGGCCGGTGGGCAAGGATTTCCCGGTGTTCCTGCACCCCGAGACGGGGGAGGAACATGCGCTGGCGCGCACCGAACGCAAGAGCGGGCGCGGTTACCACGGCTTCGTGTTCCAGGCCGATGCGAGCGTGACGCTGGAGCAGGACCTGGCGCGGCGCGACCTCACCATCAACGCGATCGCCGAAGACGCGCAGGGCGCGCTGATCGATCCCTTTGGCGGGGTGCGCGACATCGAGGCCCGCATCCTGCGGCACGTGTCGCCGGCGTTTGCGGAAGATCCCGTGCGGGTGCTGCGCACGGCGCGCTTCGCGGCGCGGTTCGGCCCGCTGGGTTTCACGGTGGCGCCGGAGACGATGGCGCTGATGCAGCAGATGGTGCGCGAGGGCGAAGTGGACCACCTGGTGCCGGAGCGGACCTGGGCGGAGACGCGCAAGGCGCTGGGCGAGGCGCAGCCCTCGACGTTCCTGCGCGTGCTGCGCGAGTGCGGTGCGCTGGCGGTGCTGTTTCCCGAGGTGGACGCGCTGTACGGCGTGCCGCAGCGGGCCGAGTTCCACCCGGAGATCGACTGCGGCACGCACCTGGAACTGGTGCTGGACCAGGCCGCACGCCTGGCGCCGGGCGACGACCTGGTCGCCTTCTGCGCGCTCACCCACGACCTGGGCAAGGCGCTGACCCCGGCCGACGAGCTGCCACGCCACATCGACCACGAGCGCCGCGGCGTGGCGCCGCTGCGCGCGCTGGCCGCGCGACTGAAAGTCCCCGCCGAACACGCCGCGCTGGCCGAGCGGGTTTGCCGCGAGCATCTGAATGCGCATCGCGCGTTCGAGCTCAAGCCCGCCACGGTGCTCAAACTGCTGACGTCGCTGGACGCGCTGCGGCGCCCGGCACGGCTGGACGTGTTCCTGACGGCGTGCACGGCGGACAAGCGTGGCCGCAAGGGCCATGCGCAGGACGTCTACCCGCAGGCCGACTACCTGCGCGCGGCCCGCGATGCTGCCGCGGCGATCGACGCCGCCGGCTTCGTCGCCGCCGGGCTGGCCGGGCCGGCGATCGGCAAGGCGATGGAATCGGCCCGCATCGAGGCTATCGCGGCGGTGCGCGCCAGCCATCCGCAGGGCTGATACGCGGTATAAAGAGCGGATTGCCCAGCCGATCGGGGGGATCGGCAACCCGCTGGAGTCATCCGTGTCGAACCTGTTCACCGCGCCTTCGCCGCTGCGGCAGCGCTTCCGGCCCCTGTGGTGGCTGGGCATCACCTACCTCGCGATCACCTTCGTCACCCGCGTGGCGCTGCTGGTGATGTCCGGCAGCAACGTGCCGCACACGCCGCTGAACCTGCTCTACGCGTTCGGCGTGGGGCTGGGCTACGACCTGGTGACCTTCATCTACCTCGCCTGGCCCATGGTGCTGCTGCTGTGGCTGGTGCCGACCCGCTCGGGCCGCACGCCGCCGACGCTGCGCTGGCTGCTGTACGCGTTCGGCGTGGCCGCGGCCTGCGCACTGTGCCTGGGCAGCCTGCACCTGATCTACCACGCGGGCCTCCAGGAGACCTGGCCGGCGATCCTGCCGTTCCTGTTCGTGCTGCCGCTGGCGGGGTTCACCTATACCTCGCGCACCGGCCAGTGGGTGGTATACGGGTTCGGGCTGCTGCTGGTCTACGGCCTGCTGTTCATCGCGGCCTCCGAGCTGGTGTTCTGGAACGAGTTCAGCGTGCGCTTCAATTTCATCGCGGTGGACTACCTGGTCTACACCACCGAGGTGATCGGCAACATCCAGGAGTCGTACCCGGTCGGACGCTGGCTGGCGCTGCTGGTGGTGCTGGCGCTGGTGGTGTTCCTCGTCGGCCGCCGCGGCCTGCGCGCGCGCGACAGCGGCAGCCGGCTGTGGCAGCGCGGCAAGCTGGTGTTGCTGTGGCTGGTGCTGACGGTGGTCTCGGCGTTCGCGGTCAACGGCGGCATGAAGGACCGCACTGCCAACAACTACGTCAACGAGCTGGCCGGCAACGGCATCTATCAGTTCTTCGCCGCGTTCCGCAGCTCCCACCTGGACTACGCCAAGTTCTACCGCACGCTGCCCGACGACCAGGCCTATGCGCGGTTGCGCGAGCTGCTGCAGACGCCGGACGCCACCTTCGTCAGCGACGATCCGCGCGACCTCACCCGCGCGATCCGCCACGTCGGCCCGGAGAAGCACCTCAATGTGGTGCTGATCAGCGTGGAGAGCCTGTCCGGCGACTACCTGCGCACGTTCGGCAATCCGCAGCCGCTCACCCCGTACCTGGATTCGCTGGTCGGGCAGAGCGTGTTTTTCGACAACCTCTACGCCAACGGCACGCGCACGGTGCGCGGGCTGGAGGCGCTGGCGCTGTCGGTGCCGCCGACGCCGGGCGATTCGCTGATCCGCGAGCACGACAACGAGGACCTGTTTTCGCTGGCCAGCATCTTCAACGACCGTGGCTACCAGTCGGACTTCGTCTACGGCGGTTACGGCCAGTTCGACAACATGAACTACTTCTTCGGCCACAACGGCTACCGCGACGTGGACCGGCGCGACATCCCCGAGGGCGCCACCATCCACGGCCAGAACGTATGGGGCGTGGCCGACGAGGATCTGTACACGCTGGCGCTGGGCCAGATGGACCAGATCCACGCCGAGGGCAAGCCCTTCTTCCTGCACATCATGACTACCTCCAACCACCGGCCGTACACCTTCCCCGACAACCGGGTGAAGTTTCCCAACCACTCGCGCGCCGGCGCGGTGGCGTACACCGACTGGGCGATCGGCGACTTCATCAGGCGTGCGCGGGCTAAGCCGTACTTCGACAACACGGTGTTCGTGATCACCGCCGACCACTGCGCCTCCAGCGCGGGCAAGACCAGCCTGCCGATCAACCGCTACCACATCCCGCTGTGGATCTACGCGCCGGCGCACTTCAAGCCCGAACGCGTGCACCGGCTGATGGGCCAGCTGGACATCCCGCCGACCCTGCTGGGCATGCTCAATTTCAGCTATCGCACGCGCTTCTTCGGCCATGACCTGTTCGCGCTGCCGCCGGAACGCGAGCACGCCTTCCCCGGCACCTACGAAAAGCTCGGCTACCTGCACGACGACGTGCTCACCATCCTCGAACCGCGGCGCCGGCTGGAACAGCTCAAGCCGGACTACGCCACCGGTGACGCCACGCCGGTGCAGCCGCTGCGCCAATCGCTGATCGACGACGCGGTGGCGTACTACCAGGTGGCCAGCGAGCAGTTCGCCAGCGGCGCGATGAAACGCCGGCCGGAGGATTCGACGAAGGTGGAACCGCTGCCCGCGCCAGCCGCATCCGTTCCCGCGCCCGCCGCGTCTGTTCCCGCGCCGGCTGCGTCGGTGCCGGCACCGGCGACGTCCACGACCATCCCACCGCCGGTCGCCGGATCCGTCGCGGGTTAGTTCATAGCCGGCCGCCCTGATCGGCGGCCAGCAGCTCGGCCGGCAGCGGCAGCGCTTCCAGGCCACGCGCCAGCAGCATCGCCTGGAAGCGCTCGCCCATCTGCTCGGGCAGCATCAGCTTCTTCGCCTGCTGCGCCAGCCGGTAACGGCCGTGTTCGTCCGCCGGCTGCATCTGTTCGAAGATCTGCTGCAAGCCCGCGCCGATCAGGAACTGCGCCTGCGGCATGTACGCGGCCACGCCGAACCCGGCGCTGTTGCCCGCCTCGGCCAGCGCGGTGAAATCCACGGACGCGGTGAGGTCGTTCAGCCCCGGCAGGTACAGCGGGTCGTTGTGCGCGTGGTGGCGGTAGTGCGCCATCAGGGTGCCGTCGTCGCGCTCGGCCAGGTAGTACTCGCGGCGCACGTAGCCGTAGTCGACGAACAGCATCACGCCGGCGACCAGCGCACCGGCCACGGCCTGAATCCAGTACGGCAACTGCGGCAGCAGTTCGGAGCGGTAGCCGTCGGCGAACTCGGCGCCGAGGTCGCGTTCGAGGTGCCGCACCGCGCCGGCGACCAGCGCATCGGCGGGGCGATCGACGCGCAGCAGCCGGCCCTCGCCGTCCAGCGCCACGTATTCCTCGAACACCTCGCCGTCGCGCATCGCGAAGCGGGTGGCCGGCAGGGCGTCGATCACCTCGTTGGCAAACAGCACGCCGCGCCAGTCCTGCTCGGGCGGGCGATCCAGCCACTGCACGCGCTCGTGGAGTTCCGCCGGCAGGTTCGCTCGCAGGCGTTCGCGCTGGCGTTCGCGCAGGTCGGCGCTGGGTTCCAGGATCAGGTAGCGCCGCGGCAAGGTGTCGCTCGCCGCCAAGGCCTTCAGCGCGGCCTCGGCAAACGCGCCGCTGCCGCCGCCGAGTTCGAGAAAGTCGGCCTCCCCGCCCAGCATCGCCAGCACCGGCTGCACCGCGTTCACCACGCAGCGCGCGAACAGCTCGCCCAGTTCCGGCGCGGTGACGAAGTCACCGGCCGCGCCGAACTTGGTGCGCCCGGCGCTGTAGTAGCCCAGCCCCGGTGCGTACAGGCAACGCTCCATGTACTGCGAGAACGGCATCGGCCCGTGCGAGGCGATCTGCTCGCGCAGCAACTGCAGCAGGCGGTCGGAATGGGCGCGCTCGTCGGCGGCGGGTTCGGGGAGGCGGGAGGGCATCGATCTTGCCGGTGATGAAAAACGCGGCAAGCATAACGGATGGCCCGCAGCCGCCAGCGCCATGGCGGGGCGGGCATGGCCCGCCCCGTGCGTTGCGGGATCAAGGTCCGCCGGGCAGCACCCGCCCTACGTTCGGCGTTTCCCGCCGTTCCGATGCCCTGTTCCCGGGCCGTCAGAAATCCTTCTGCAGGCCCAGGTATACGCCGCGGCGCGGGCCGAACTGCGGGGCGCCGACACCGATGCCGCTGCCGTCGCGCAGCTCGTAGGTGCGATCCAGCGCGTTGATCAGCGCCAGCTGCGCATGCAACTGGCCGAAGCCGTCGATCACGAAATCATGCGCGAAGTTGAGGTTGAGCTGAAAATACGCGGGCAACGTGGCACCGTTCGGCACCGCGCCGTCCTTGCGCAGGCCGCTGCCGTACAGGTAGTTGGCGCCGAGGCGGGTGGCGTCATCCAGCGCGTAGTTCACGCCGCCGGACGAGGTCAGTTTCTGGTCGTGGTCGAGGAAGATCCAGTGCTGGTTGACCCAGGCCAGGTCGTCCGGCGCGAAGTTGTACTGGCTGCTGACGATGCGTTTGCCGACGGCCTTGCCCAGCGACGCATTGAAGTACGCCGACAGCGGCCCCCGTTCGTAGTTGGCGGTGAACTCCACCCCCTTCACCCGTCCCTCGGCGTAGTTGAAGGTGGAGTAGACCAGCGCGGAGCCGAACTGTCCTTCGTCCTGCAGTCGCCGCACCTTGCGGTAATACGCATCCACGCCCAGCGTCCAGGCATCGCCGAGGCGCTGCTGGACGCCCGCATCGAAATAGTCCGAACGCTCGGCCAGCGGCGTGTTGTTGCCGCTGTCCGCCACCGCGTTGGTGGTGCCGTCGAACTTCGCGATGTTGCTGCTCGCGATCATCTCGGTCGCTGGCGGGGTGAAGTAGCGCGAATAGCCGGCGTGCATGGTGGTGCCGCCGGCGGCCTGCCAGACCAGGCCCAGGCGCGGGCTCAGCTGGCTCTCGCTGCGCACCAGCCGGTAGCGGTCGCCGCGCAGGCCGAGGTTCAGCGTCCAGTCCTCGCCGAGGCTCCACTCGTCCTGCACGTAGGCCGACCACGTTTTCGCGACGAGACGGCTGCCATCGAGGATGCTGATCGGCGTGGTGCTGGCCTGGTTGCCGTCGGGGTCAGCCGGGAACACCCAGGCATCGTTGCCGCTGACGGCGCGCTCGAAACTGCCCCAGATGCCGTAGCGCAAGGTGTGGTGCCCGCCCAGCGGCGTGGAGAAATCCGCCTGCAGGGTGCTGGCGCGGTTGCTGCGGCTGACGGCGGAAGCGACGCCGTTGAACATCAGCTCGCCGATCCGGTCCGGCGTGTAGGCGAGGCGGCTGTAGCGCTGGCCCAGCGACAGCTGGTAGTCGGTCGCGCCCAGCTTGCCCTGCAAGGCGAGCACACCGAAGCGGGTGGTCTCACGCTGGCGTTGGTCGAGGTCGGCGGAATCGAAATCGACCGTGTCGAGATAGCCGAAGGCCGGTACCTGCCCGGGATTGTTGGGGATCTGATAGCGGTTGTTGGCGACGCCGAAGAGGAAGCTCAGGCGGGTGTCGTCGTCGATCAGGTAGCTGATGTCGCCGAAGCCCTTCACCTGGTTGGTATGGTCGTGGATCGGCTTCCTGCTCGACGTGGGGTTCTCGATGCCGGCATCACTCTGCAGGTAGTTGCCGGTGAAGAACCAGCTCCAGCGATCCTTGCTGCCCCAGGCCGACGCGTTCGGATTGAGCGTGCCATTGCTGCCACCGGTGGCGCCGATGCTGCCTCCGTTGCCGAGATCGCGCCCGCTCCTGGTGGTGATGTCGACCACCGCCGCCGTGCGCAAGCCGTACTGCGCCGGCAGCGCGCCATCGAGCAGCTTCACGGTATGGATGGTGCGCGCGTCCAGGCTCTGGCCGAAGCCGCCGATCGACTCGGGGATGATCACGCCGTTGATGCGGTATTGCAGGTTCGCATGGTCGCCGCGCACATGCAGCCCGCCGTAGGAATCCTGCACCACGCCTGGCGCCTGCAGCAGCACCTGGTTCATCGGCGTCGACGCGCCCAGCGGCAGCTGCGCGATCGCCTGGCGGTCGATCACGTACTGGCTGCTGCCGGTATCCGGGGACAGCGCGTTGCGCGCCTGGTCCAGGGCGGCCGAGACCGACACCATGTCCAGATTCTGCACCTCGGCCGGCGGCCTGCCGCGGCTGCCTCCGTCGCCCGGGTCGTCGCCGTTGGCGGCGGCGGCGACATTCGTTGCCGGCGTCGTGTCGGTGGCGTGGGCAGAGGCCGTAGCCAGGGCCACGGCAAGGCTCAAGGCGAGCAAGGAAGGTTTCATCGGCAGTTCCGGCAGGGATGGACGAGAGCGTATGTTTTGTAATGTTATAACATATCTTATGCGTCTTCCGCACTGCCTGCGCCAGAAGTCATGCCTGACGGCGAAACCGTTGATCCCTGCTTCATGCGGCGCCTCTAGACTGCAAGGACGCATGCCGCGCGCAGCGACGTTCCCGGAGCAACGCATGAACCAACCCAGCCAGCAGATAGCCGCGGTCGCGGCGCCGGCCGCGCACGGCCGGATCACCGGCGCGATCCTGGATTTCGTCAGCGAGGTGCCCGACAGCGTGGTCGGCAACAGCAACCGCCCGGCCGATGCCGCCAGGCGGCTGGCCGACCGCGCCGCGCGGCGTGCCGCGGTCACCGCCGGCTCGCTCGCCTTGCCGCCGGGTCCGCTGGGCTGGCTGACCCTGCTGCCCGAATTGATCGCGATCTGGAAGATCCAGGCGCAGATGGTCAGCGACATCGCCGCGGCCTACGGCCGCCACGCCGCGCTGGGCCGCGAACAGATGTTGTGGTGCCTGTTCCGCCACACCGCGGCGCAGGCCTTTCGAGACCTGGTGGTGCGCATGGGCGACCGGCTGGTGTTCCGGCGCATGTCGCGTGCCGTGATCGAGCGCGTCGCGCGGCAGATCGGCATCAAGCTGACCCAGCGCACGCTGGGCAAGGGCGCCTCGCGTTGGCTGCCGGCGATCGGCGCACTTGGCGTGGGCGCCTACGCCTACTACGACACGCGCCAGGTGGCCGGCACCGCGATCGCGCTGTTCGAAAGCGACATCGTGATGGAACAGCTCGACGGGGATGCACGCGACAACCAGGTCCCGCGCGATGTTGCCGCGGCACCTTCGCGCGAACCGCCGCGCGGATGACGCTCGACCGGCTTTGCGGCAAGCTGGCGCTCGACTCCCTGCCGGACGCCGACGATGACACCACGCCATGACCGCCCCGTCGCGCTGATCACCGGCGCCGCGCGTCGCGTCGGCGCGGTGATCGCGCGCACCCTGCATGCGGCCGGCTACGACCTTGCCGTGCACTATCGCCATTCGGCGGACGAGGCGCGCGCGCTGGCCGACGAACTGCAGGCGTCACGCGCCGGCAGCGTGCTGCTGGTGGAGGCCGATCTTGCCGACCTGGCCGTGCTGGCAGCCTCCGTCGAGAGCGTGGTGGCGCACTACGGCCGGCTCGACGCCCTGGTCAACAACGCCTCCGCGTTCTTTCCCACGCCGGTGGGAAGTGCCACCCCGGCGCAATGGAACACGCTGTTCGCCTCCAACGCGCAGGCGCCGTTCTTCCTGAGCCAGGCCGCGCTGCCGGCGCTGCGCGAGGCGCGCGGCAGCATCGTCAACCTGATCGACATCTACGCCGAACGCCCGCTCGCCGACCACCCGTTGTACTGCATGGCCAAGGCCGCGCTGGCGGCGATGACCCGCTCGCTGGCGCTCGACCTCGGCCCCGCGGTGCGGGTCAACGGCGTGGCCCCCGGCGCCGTGATGTGGCCAAGCGACGGCAAGCCGTATGACGACCGGCAGGCGATGCTCGCGCGCACGCCCCTGCAACGCGCCGGCACGCCGCAGGACGTGGCCGGCGCCGTGCTGTGGCTGCTGCGCGACGCGCCGTTCGTCACCGGGCAGATCATCCGGGTGGATGGCGGGCGCACGCTTTCGGTGTAGGAGCCCGCTCGCGGGCGATGCTTTTCCGAACCTCGAATCCCGAATCCCGAATCCCGATCAAAAGCATCGCCCGCGAGCGGGCTCCTACGGGGTGCCGGCGGAGTGAATCGGCAGCGTCATTTCTTCTTCGGCGCGAAAGCCTGCTGCAGCAGCGCCTGGTCGAACCCGACGCTGGCCTCGCCGGCCTCGGCATAGCGATAGAGAGCGGCCGCGTAGATACCCTGCAGTGCGGACTGGATCAGCCCGAGCAGGATAAAGCCGAGCACCACGACCACCACTGCGACCACCACCGCCACGATCGAATGCAGGGCGAACGCGCCGCCGACCAGCAGCGCACCGAGCAGCACCGCCACGAACATCAGCAGGCCGAACACCACGCCGATGCCGCCCTGGCCGATCAGGTTCTCACCCCAGCTGCGCTTGAGCAGCTCCACGCTGTGCCTGACCGCGTCGACCGGGCCGACGTCCTTGCTCACCAGCACCGGCACCACCAGGAAGGTGGCCACCGTCCAGGCCAGGCCGATCAGGCCGACCACGAAGCGGCCGATCAGGCCCAGGCGCTCCTGCACCATGCGCAGCAACAGGCCGACGGTGGCGGCGATCAGCGCATAGCCGAGGATCTGCGGCAGCCTGGCTCGCGCCAGCGAAAAGCCCGCACCCACGCTGGTCGGTTCGCCGCGCAGGTGCATCAGCGCCACGCCGGTCAGCGCGGCCTGGAAAAAGATGATCACGAAATACTGCACCAGGTAGAACGCGAACATCAGCAGGTAGCTGCCGACCGACATGCGCTCGTGGAGCCCGGTGCCGGCATGGTCGGCGCCGATCACCATCAGCGCGACCGGCACCAGGAAGCTGGCCGCCACCAGCAGCGTGCACAGCCCCGACAGCAACGGAAACACCAGCAGCGACTTGTCCGAACGCAGCACCGCCGCGCTCGCCTTCATCAATGCCCAGCTGCGCGCGAATTTTCCAGCCATGCCCGCCTCCCCGTATCTGCTCGTGAAACCGCAGGAACCCTCGCCGCCCCGCGGACGGCGACACCTTTCTAGCATCCGCGGCAAGGTGGCGACAGTGCTCCGCTCACAGCGCCAGCGACTCGATCGCCAGCGGCTCGTCCTGCGCCGGGAACGCCGCCCACAGCTCGGCCATGCTCAACCCACTGACCGGGTGACGAAAATCCGGCGCGATGTCGGCGATCGGCCGCAGCACGAAAGCATGGCGCAACTCGTTGCGCGGAACCTGCAGGTGGCCCGGGCCGTCGATCACCAGCGCGTCGTAGAACACGATGTCGATGTCCAGCGTGCGGTCCGAATAGCGCGGTACGTCGCGGCGGCGCCCCTGGCGGTCCTCCAGCGCATGCAGCCACTCGTTCAGCGCCTCGGGCGACAGACCGGTGTCGAGCCCCACCGCGAGGTTGACGAAATCCGCGCCCTCGAAACCCACCGACGCGCTGCGATAGGCCGGCGACACGGTGAGCTCGCCGAAGCGCTCGCGCAGGGCATGGATGGCCGCGGCGAGGTGTCGCTGCGGCTCGAGGTTGGAACCCAGGCTCAGGTAGACGCGCGCCATCGTCTCAACCCTGGGCGGCCAGGCTTGCCGACGGTTCCGGCCGGCGTGCCAGCGCCGCGCGCACGTCCTGCCCCGATGGCTGCTGGTACAGCGTCAACCCGAACTCGGGCAGCAACGCGAAAAGGTGGTCGAAGATGTCGCCCTGGGTGTTCTCGTAATCCGCCCACGCCACGCTGGCGGTGAAGCAGTACAGCTCCAGCGGAATGCCCTGCGGGCCGCTGGCGAGCTGGCGCACCAGGCAGAACAGGCCGTGATGGATACCCGGGTGGGTGTCCAGATAAGCCTGCGCATAGGCGCGGAAGGTCCCCAGGTTGGTGAGCCGGCGGCGATTGCCGAGCACCTCGCCGGCCTCGCCCAACGCCTCGTTCCACTGCGCCACCTCCTGCTCCTTCGCGGGCAGGTAATCGGCCAGCAGGCGCAGCGACGACAACCTGCGCACCTCCTTCTCGTCGAGGAAACGCACGCTGGCCGCGTCGATGTAGAGCGCGCGCTTGATCCGCCGCCCGCCGGTTTCCTGCATGCCGCGCCAGTTCTTGTACGAATCGCTGATCAGCCGCCAGCTGGGAATGCTGGTGATGGTCTTGTCCCAGTTGCGCACCTTCACCGTGTGCAGCGCGATGTCGATCACGTCGCCATCGGCGTTGAGCTGGGGCATCTCGATCCAGTCGCCCACCCTGAGCATGTCGTTGGACGACAGCTGCACGCCCGCCACGAAACCGAGGATGGTGTCCTTGAAGATCAGCATCAGCACCGCCGACATCGCGCCCAGGCCCGACAGCAGCAGGCCGATGTGCTGGCCGGTGACCGCGGCAATGATGACCAGGCCGGCGATCACGAACAGCCCGAGCTTGACCAGTTGCACCAGGCCCTTGATCGAACGCTGCCGACCGCGCGGGGTTTCCCGGTAGAGATCCTCCAGCGCCGACAGCGCGGCGCTGATCGCCATCACCACGAAGAACACCAGCAACGCCGTCATCAGATTGCCGACCAGCTCCTCGGCACGGGCCGACACGCCGGGCACCAGCGCGACGCCATACTGGATCACCAGCGCCGGCACCATCCGCGCCAGCCACTGGAACGTGTGGTGGCGGAACAGGGCGTCGTCCCACTGCCAGGTCGTGCGCCGGGTGATCCCGCGCACCACGCGCAGAAGCAGCCGCCGCACCAGTTGCCCGCATAGCCAGGCCAGCACCAGCAGCGCCAGCACGCCCAGCGTGGTGCGCATCCAGGGGAGGTGGAGAAGTTCGTTCAGGGTTTGCATCAATTCGTTCCTGTCGGCTCGGAGCCCGCGCGGCGACCAGCGGGCAGGACGGGCGGCATGGACCGCGGCAGGCGCGTGCCTGCCCGGAAGGATGGGGACGCCCGCGCGGCGGCACAACCGTCCGGGCGAGGGTTGCGCCCTTACTGCGGTCGCGTGCCGCGCTCGATGCGCACGCCTACCGCCTTTGCGCCGCGCACCGCGCCGGGCTTGGACAGTTTCAGGCGCACCCAGGACACGCCGAATTCCTCGCGGATGATCGCCGCGCAGCGCTCGGCCAGCGTCTCGACCAGGCCGAAGCTCGAGCCGCCCACGTAGTCGATCAGGCGCTTGGAGATGTCCTTGTAGTTGAGCGTCAGCGCAATGTCGTCGCCCGCGGCCGGTACGGAGTTGTCGAACGCCATCTCGATGTCGAACGACAGCGTCTGCCGCACCCGTCGCTCCCAGTCGTAGATGCCGATGACGGCGTCGATGCGCAGGTCTTCGATGAAAACGGTATCCATGGTGGTGACTGCTGTGGCGAGAGCCGTACAGAGTCGGCGAGGTGGCCTGCGGATGCAAGTCCGGCGCGGCACGAAACGGCCCGCAGCGAGCCCACCGTCCAAGATGCGATCATGCACCCATGACCGCTTTCAATACCCTCCCGCTCAAACCCGCCCTGCTTGCCAGCGTCGACACGCTTGGCTACATCGACATGACCCCGGTGCAGGCGCAAAGCCTGCCGCCGATGCTGGAAGGGCGCGACGTGATCGCGCAGGCGCAGACCGGCAGCGGCAAGACCGCGGCGTTCGGGCTGGGCCTGCTGCAGGCGCTGGATGTGGACACGATCCGGCTGCAGGCGCTGGTGCTGTGCCCCACCCGCGAACTGGCCGACCAGGTCGGCAAGGCGATCCGCCGGCTTGCCGCCAACATCCCCAACGTGAAGCTGCTGACCCTGTGCGGCGGCATGCCGCTGGGCCCGCAGCTGGCCTCGCTCACGCATGATCCGCACATCGTGGTGGGCACGCCCGGCCGCGTGCAGGAACACCTCAAGCGCGGCAGCCTGCACGGCGGCGGCATCAAGGTGCTGGTGCTGGACGAGGCCGACCGCATGCTCGACATGGGTTTCACCGAGGCGATCGACGACATCATCGGGCGCATCGCCAGGCACCACCAGACCCTGCTGTTCTCGGCCACCTACCCGGACGAGATCCGCGCGGTGAGCCAGCGCGTGCAGAAGGATCCGGTCGAAGTGACAGTAGCCGCGCCGGCCGACGGCAAGCCCGCGATCGAGCAGCGCTTCCATGAGGTGGAGCCGGCGCAGAAACCCGACGCGCTGGCGCAGTTGCTGGCGGGTGAGCGAAACGAGCAGGCGCTGGTGTTCTGCAACATGCGCCGCGAGGTGGACGCGGTCGCGCAGGAGCTCGACCGCCGCGGCTTCTCCGCGCTCGCCCTGCACGGCGACATGGAGCAACGCGACCGCGACGAGGTGCTGGTGCGCTTTGCCAACCACAGTTGCAGCGTGCTGGTGGCCACCGACGTCGCCGCCCGCGGGTTGGACATCGCTGCGCTGCCGCTGGTGGTGAGCTACGACATCGCGCACGACCCGGAAACCCACACCCATCGCATTGGCCGCACCGGTCGTGCGGGCCAGACCGGCCTGGCGATCACGCTGTGCACGCCGCGCGAGCGGCCGAAGGCGGCGAACATCGAGGAGTTGAACGGCACGCCGCTGCCATGGCGTCCGCTGAAGATCGCGCCGCCGCGCGGCAAGACCCTGCACCTGGCGCCGATGAAAACCCTGGTGATCGACGCCGGCCGGCAGGACAAGCTACGCCCCGGCGACATCCTGGGCGCGCTCACCGGCGAGGCCGGGCTGGCGGCGAAGGACATCGGCAAGATCGACGTGTTCGCCACCCGCGCCTACGTGGCGATCAGCCGCGCGCTGGCCAACAAGGCGCTGGAACGCCTGCGCGCCGGCCGCATCAAGGGCCGCAACTTCCGCGTGCGCGCGCTGGCCTGACACCCTCCACGGATCGTCCCATGCCTCGACTCCTCATCCTGCTCGCCCTGCTGCTCGCCACCTCCGCCTGCGGCGCGGCGATCCCGACCTACGGCTACCGCGTGGTGCACGTCTACCCGCACGACCCCTCGGCCTACACCGAGGGGCTGTTCTACAAGGACGGCTATCTTTACGAGAGCACCGGCGAGAAAGGCGCCTCGACCATCCGCAAGGTGGAGCTGGAAACCGGCAAGGTGTTGCAGCGGCACGACGTGCCCGCGCGGTATTTCGGCGAAGGCATCGTCGACTGGAACGGCGAGCTGATCCAGCTCACCTGGCAGGACCAGACCGGCTTCGTCTACGGCCTGGACGACTTCAAGCTGCACCGCAGCTTCAGCTACCCGGGCGAAGGCTGGGCACTGACCCGCGACGATCGCCGGCTCTACATGAGCGACGGCTCATCGGTGCTGCGCATCCTCGACCCGACCACCCTGGCCACCGTGGGCAGCATCATGGTCACCGCCGATGGCGTGCCGGTGACCAACCTCAACGAACTCGAATGGGTGGACGGCGAGATCTACGCCAACGTGTGGCTGACCAACCGCATCGCCCGCATCGACCCGGCCAGCGGCCACGTCGTTGGCTGGATCGACCTCAGCGGGCTGTTCGACGTGAGCACCCTGCCGGTGCCGATGAACGACGTGCTCAACGGCATCGCCTGGGACGCCGGCAAGCGCCGGCTGTTCGTCACCGGCAAGCACTGGCCGAAGCTGTTCGAGATCGAGCTGGTGAAACGGCCCGCGCGCTGAAGATCCCGCGCCGGCGCGCTCAACGACCCAGCCAGCGCGCGGCGCCGCGACCGGCAACCCGGCCGCTGGCGAAGCAGGCGGTCAGCAGGTAGCCGCCGGTGGGCGCTTCCCAGTCCAGCATCTCGCCGGCGCAGAACACGCCGGGGCGATCGCGCAGCATCAGGTCTTCATCCAGCGCCTCCAGCCGCACGCCACCGGCCGTGCTGATCGCCTCGGCCACCGGGCGCGGTGCGCGCAGGCGCAGCGGCAGGGCCTTCAGGCGCGCGGCGAGCGCCTGCGGATCGGTGCGGGTGGCCTGATCGGTGAGTTCGAACACCAGCGCGCACTTCGCCGCGTCCAGCCCCGCGCGGCGGCGCAGCCAGTCGCCGATGCTGTGCTTGCCGCGCGGCGCAGCCAGGCGCTCGGCCAGCACCGCCTGCGCATGGCCGGGCACCAGGTCGAGCCGCAGGCAGGCCTCGCCGCGCGCGGCGATCTGCTCACGCAGCTCGGCGCCGATCGCATAGACCAGGCTGCCCTCGATGCCGTATTCGCTGAGCACGAATTCGCCCTGGCGCGACCGGGCCACCCCGCCGCGGTCGACCCAGTGCGCCACCACCGGCTTCAGTGGCGCGCCCGCGAAACGGCCGGCCAGGTACGGGCTCCAGCCGACCTCGAAACCGCAATTGGCCGGTTGCAGCGGGGCGATGTCGACACCGGCCTGCTGCAGCGGCGCCACCCAGGCCCCGTCGGAACCGAGCCGCGGCCAGCTCGCGCCGCCGAGCGCGAGGACCATGGCATCGGCCCGGATCACCTGCCGACCCTGCGGCGTGGCAAAGTGCGCGCCGTCCGCCTGCCAACCGAGCCAGCGGTGGTGCACGTGGAAACCCACGCCGGCGTCGCGCAACCGGCGCACCCAGCGGCGCAGCAACGGTGCGGCCTTCAGGTCCCGCGGGAACACCCGCCCGGAGCTGCCGACGAAGGTTTCCACGTCCAGTCCGGCCGCCCAGGCACGCAGCGCCGATGCGTCGAAGGTCGCCAGCCAGCGGCCGACCCGGGCCTGGCGCGCGCCATAACGGGCCACGAACCGGTCGGTGGCCTCGGCGTGGGTGAGATTGAGGCCGCCCTTGCCGGCCAACAGAAACTTGCGCCCCACCGAGCCCATCGCGTCATACACGTCCACGCCCACGCCGGCCGCGCGGGCAATCTCCGCCGCCATCAGGCCGGCGGGGCCACCGCCGATGACGGCGAGTCGGGGAGTTGCGCAAACAGGCATCCGCTCATGGTCGCACGGCAGGCCCGTGACGCGTCACCACGCCACGGCGCGAGCCGCGGAAGCGGAGCCTGAATTGAAACTGACCCGCCACGAGCCAGGCGCGGACGGGACGTCCCGGCGCGCCTCTCGCCATTCGGCAAATTCTTTCGGCGCATACCGCTCCGCGAACGCAATTTCATTCGATTTGCCGATTATCTACGGGGCCGACTTCAAAATCACGGCATAACCCCTTGATCCGATCTTGCGCCGGGAAGTTTCGCGCCGCCCGGGGCCGACGCAAGATGACGGCGGGAAACCGTTTACCGGCCACGCCGGCGCCTGGCAATCGCCCCGATAAAACGCAAATTATTACGCTCGAAACGAGCCTCCGATGGCACCCGGATCGGTGTGATGAAAATCACTCCGGGCCGGAAAAAGTCCTATTGACCGTTTTATTCGCAGCGCCATAACGTCAAGCGGTTCGCCGACGGGGAGTTCGGCGAATGATCCTGTCACGCAGCCATGCAATGGCGCATGGCCTGCAGTCACTGGCATACGACATGCCCGCGGCTGGCCCTCAGGGATTTACGGGGGAGGGCCGACCGAAGCGGGTACGGGATCGTCGGTCCGTTCAAGAAATCAACGAAAGCCGTGCGTGCACGGTACGTCAATCAATGAGGCTCGGCGGTCTCAGGGCAGCGCTTTGCCTCAAAAAACTTCGGGAGTCATTCATGCCAAGTCATCATTGTCTCAAGTTGCTGGCCGCGGCGATCAGCCTCGCCGCAGCCGGTACGCTGGGCGCCACGCCGGTCAGCGCGGGCAGCAGCAACGCCTTCGTCGCGCTGAACCAGCACGCCACCATGCTGCACCGGGGCGACAAGGTCAGCGGCCCGCTCTCCAGTGCGCAGCCGATGCACATCGAGGTGGCGCTGAAACTGCGCAACCCGGCCCAGCTGCACAGCTTCATCGCCACCGCCAAGCACTCCACGCTGTCGATGGTGCAGCGTTCGATGACGGCGCCGCAGTTCGTCGCCAATTATTCGCCGACCGCCGACCAGGCGAACAAGGTGGCCGCGTGGCTGCGCGCCGCCGGCTTCACCAACGTGCGGATCTCGTCCAACCGGATGCTGGTGTCGGCCGATGGCCGCGCCGACACCGCGGGCGCCGCGTTCAAGACCACCTTCGCCCAGGTGCACACCCACGACGGCCGCACCGCGTACATGCACAACGACGACGTGCACATCCCCGCCGCGCTGCAGGACGTGGTTCTGTCGGTGATCGGCCTGCAGAACGTGCACCAGGCGCACACCTTCGCCAAGCCGATGCAGGCGGGCTACACCACCCAGGCCATCACCGGGCACAACCCGGTCGAGTTCTCCTCGATCTACGGCGGCAACGGCGTGGCCACGGCCGCCGGCGTGCCGGTGGGCATCGTCACCCAGGGCAAGATCACCCAGACCATCACCGACCTCAACACGTTCACCTCGCAGAACGGCTTGCCCACGGTGACCACGCAAACGGTCAACACCAACGGCACCAGCAACGACACCAGCGGCCTGGGCGAGTGGAGCCTGGACAGCCAGGACGTCGTGGGCATGGCCGGCGGCCAGGTCGGCAAGCTGATCTTCTACAACATCCCCACCCTGTCCAACGCCAACCTGACCGCCGATTTCAACACCATCGTCAACGCCAACGCGACCAAGATCATCAACGTGTCGCTGGGCGAGTGCGAGACCTATGCGCAGCAGGACGGCTCGGCTGCCGCGGACGACCAGATCTTCCAGCAGGCGGTGGCGCAGGGGCAGACGTTCTCCATCTCCACCGGCGATTCCGGCGCCGACGAGTGCGGCGACGGCGGCGTGACGCCGAGCTGGCCGGCCGCGTCGCAGTACGTGGTGGCGGTGGGCGGCACCACGCTGAACGCGTCCACCACCACCTGGAACAGCGCCACCGTGTGGAGCGACGGCGGCGGCAGCTCCAGCACCTTCGAGCCGCAGCCGAGCTGGCAGAGCGGCGTGGCCCCGGGCAGCAAGCGCGGCCTGCCGGACATCGCCTACGATGCCGATCCCAACTCCGGCGCGAAGATCATCGTCAACGGCTCCACCCAGCAGTACGGCGGCACCAGCCTGTCCGCTCCGCTGTTCGCCGGTGCATGGGCCCGCATCATCGCGCTCAAGGGCGCCAACGTCGGCTTCGCCGCGCCGCTGCTCTACCAGCTGCCGGCCTCCGACTTCCACGACATCACCTCCGGCAACAACGGTGGCGAGAGCGCCGGCACCGGTTATGACCTGGCCACCGGCCGGGGCGAGCTGATCATCAGCGGCGCGGCCAACGACATCGGTGGCGGTGGTGGCGGCGGCAACGTGGCGCCGACGGCCAACTTCAGCGACAGCGTCAGCAACCTCACGGTGAACTTCACCGACAGCTCCACCGACAGCGACGGCTCGATCGCCTCGCGCTCGTGGAACTTCGGCGACGGTGCCACCTCGACCGCGACCAACCCCAGCCACACCTATGCGGCCGCGGGCACCTACAGCGTGTCGCTGACGGTCACCGACAACGACGGCGCGACCAACACCAAGACGCAGTCGGTGACGGTCTCCAGCGGTGGCGGTGGCGGCAACGTGCTGCAGAACGGCGTGGCGCTCACCGGCCAGTCCGGTGCCACCGGCGCGCAGCTGTTCTATACCGTGGTCATCCCGGCCGGCGCCAGCAACCTGGTGATCTCCGAATCGGGCGGTACCGGCGACGCGGACCTGTACACCCGCTTCGGCTCGGCCCCGACGCTGTCCAGCTACGACTGCCGGCCGTACCTCACCGGTAACAACGAGAGCTGCACCGTGGCCTCGCCGCAGGCCGGCACGTACTACGTGATGCTCAACGGCTACCAGGCGTTCTCCGGCGTCAGCGTCAAGGCGACCTGGAGCACCAGTGGCGGCGGCGGTGGCGGCAACGTGCTGCAGAACGGCGTACCGGTGACCGGCCTGCACGCGAGCCGCAACCAGGCCGTGTACTACACGATGGTGGTGCCGTCGGGCGCCAGCAACCTCAACATCAACATCGCCGGCGGTTCGGGTGACGCCGACCTGTACGTGAAGCTGGGTTCGCAGCCGACCACCAGCAGCTACGACTGCCGCCCGTACGTGTCGGGCAACAGCGAGAGCTGCACCGCCTCGGCCCCGACCCCGGGCACCTACTACATCATGGTGCGCGCCTACCGGGCCTACAGCGGCGTGACGCTGGAAGGCAGCTACAACCCCTGAGGCCGCAAGCCCCGTGCTGCGCAAGGAAGCGCAGCTTTTCATGGAAGCCCCGGACGGGCTTCGGCCTGCCCGCACCGGGCAGGCTTTTTTTTCGGCACGCGGGCACGCCAGGTTGTATGGTCGTGTTTTCGCCGCCGAGGACCCCCGATGTTCCGCTCCCTGCTGCCATCCGCCCTGCTTCTGCTTGCCTCCCTGCCGGCCGCCGCCGCGACGGATCTTCCGGCTGTACCGCGCGAACAACCGGCACTGCACGCCCTGGCCCAGGCACCGAGCCAGGTCGAACTGCGCATGACGATCACCCGCCTGGTCGGTTTCGGCACCCGCCACACCCTGTCCGACACCAGGTCCGACACTCGCGGCATCGGCGCCGCGCGGCGCTGGGTGAAGTCGCGCTTCGAGGCGATCTCGAAGGACTGCGGCGGCTGCATCGAGGTCGTCACCCCCTCGCAGGTGTTCACCGGCAAGCGCGCACCCAAGCCCACCGAGGTGATGGACGTGGTGGCGATCAAGCGCGGCAGCACCGACCCGAACCGCGTCATCGTGATCACCGGCCACCTGGACTCGCGGGTCACCGACGTGATGAACACCACCAGCGACGCACCCGGCGCCAACGACGACGCCTCCGGCGTGGCCGCGCTGATCGAGGCGGCGCGGCTGCTGTCGAAGTACGACAACCGCGCCACCCTGGTGTTTGCCGCGCTGTCCGGCGAGGAGCAAGGCCTGTACGGCGGCAAGGTGCTGGCCGACTACGCGGTGGCGCACGGCTGGAAGGTCGAGGCCGAGCTCAACAACGACATCGTGGGCAACAGCCACGGCCAGAACGGCGTGATCGGCAACACCACCGTGCGGGTGTTTTCCGAGGGCACCAAGACCAACGAAAGCCAGGCCCAGGCCGACTACCGCCGCTACCACGGCGGCGAGGTGGATTCGCCCTCGCGCAACCTGGCGCGCTACATCGACCGCCTCGCCGACCAGTACCTGCCCGACTTCGACGTGCGCATGATCTACCGCACCGACCGCTTCGGCCGCGGCGGCGACCAGGTGCCGTTCCTGCAGGCCGGCTACCCGGCCGTGCGGGTCAGCGAGGCGCACGAGAACTACACCCGCCAGCACCAGGACCTGCGCCGCGAGGGCGGCATCGACTACGGCGACACCATCGACGGCGTCGACTTCCGCTACCTGGCCCGGGTCACCGCGCTCAACGCGATCACCATGGCCAGCCTGAGCCGCGCACCGGCGCCGCCGACGCAGGTGGAGATCAAGGGCGCGCTGGCCACCGACACCACCGTGGACTGGCAGAAGGTGCCCGGTGCCGCCGGCTACCGCGTGCACTGGCGCGACACCACCGCGCCGCAATGGCAATACGTGCGCGCCGTGGGCGACGTCGACCACGCCGTGCTGACCGACGTGGTGGTCGACGACTGGTTCTTCGGCGTCTCGGCGGTCTCGGCCGACGGCTACGAAAGCCCGGTGGTGTTCCCCGGCTTTGCCGGCAGTTTCGAGCGCTCGCCCGCGGCGGAGTCGCCCGCCAAGTGACGGACTTGGCGCTGCGGCGCAACGGCGCACGTTAAACTTCCGGCGTGGCCACGCCCCCGCGCAAACGCAAACCCCGCAAGACCGGCGCGGCCGCGCCGGTTGCCCGGCCGCGCCCGCGTGCCGCCGCGGCGAAAGCCGGCGCCGGTGCCGTCGCGCAACCCGCGGACAGCTCGACCCGCGCCACCCGCGTGCTGGGTTGGCTGCTGCAGAAGCTGCCCGCGCGGCATCGCGAGAAGGCCAGGGACTACCTGGTATTGACCCGCATGGACCGTCCGATCGGCGCGCTGCTGCTGCTGTGGCCGACCTGGTGGGCGTTGTGGCTGGCGGCCGGCGACTTTCCGCCGTGGCAGCCGCTGGTCATCTTCACCCTGGGCGTGTTCGCGATGCGCGCGGCCGGCTGCGCGATCAACGACTATGCCGACCGCAAGCTCGACCCGCAGGTGGCACGCACCGCCGGGCGGCCGATCGCCGCCGGCCGGGTGACACCCAACGAGGCTCTGCTGGTGTTCGCCGCGCTGCTGGCGGTCGCCTTCGTGCTGGTGCTGTTCACCAATGCGCTGACGATCAAGCTGGCCTTCACCGGTGCCGTGCTGGCGGCGATCTACCCGTTCACCAAGCGCTGGACCTACCTGCCGCAGGTGGTGCTGGGCGCGGCGTTCGGCTGGTCGATCCCGATGGCCTTCGCCGCGGTGACGCACACCGTGCCGCCGCTGGGCTGGCTGCTGTTCATCGGCAACATCCTGTGGTCGGTGATCTACGACACCGAGTACGCCATGGTCGACCGCGACGACGACCTCAAGATCGGCGTGAAATCCACCGCGATCCTGTTCGGCGACGCCGACCTGCCGATCCTCGGCATGCTGATGGGCACCTTGCTGCTGGCGCTGCTGTTCGTCGGCCAGCGCGCCGGCCTGGGCTGGCCCTACTGGCTGGGCCTGCTCGTCGTCGCCGGCCTGTTCGCCTACCAGCTGTGGCTGATCCGCAGGCGCGAGCGCGACGCCTGCCTGGCCGCCTTCCGCCACAACAACTGGCTGGGCCTGACGCTGTGGATCGGCATCGTGCTGGCGCTGGCGGTGAAGTAGCGGGAGCGAGTGGAGAGGCGCGAGGAGTGAGGGAGAGCTCCGCCTCGCCATGCTTGCCCCTCGCTCCTCACGCCTCTCCACTCACTTCTGCCTTCCGTGCGGGCTGGCGGCCGTGACGTCCCGGACCGCCCCGCGGCGTGCCTCATGCACGGACCCGTGGCCCAACCCGTTCCAGCACCTGCGTGCAACCAGGCCGGCCGGCTTGCGACCGCCGGCGGGCTCGTTCTTGCCAGCCAGGCATTTTTGCGCTAGCTTTTGTGTTAGCGCTAACATTATCGGATGCATTGCGCATGGGCTTGGTCGTCGGACTCGACGTGGGCAGCCAGAGCGTCAAGCTGGTTGCCTACGACTTTGCAACGCATCGCGTCGTTGCCGCGCACAGCCATCCGCTCGAGATGACGGTGGGGGGTGACGGCAGCTGCGAGCAGATGCCCGAGTGGTGGATCGACGCGATCCGTGCCTGCCTGGCCAGGCTGACGGCGATGGAGCGTGGGCAGGTGGTCGCCCTGGGCGTGTCGGGGCAACAGCACGGCTTCGTGCCGCTGGACGCGTCCGGCCGCGTGCTGGCCCCGGCGAAATTGTGGTGCGACACCAGCACGCAGCGCGAGTGCGACGAGATCATGGCTGCCGTCGGCGGCGCGGCGCGTTGCATCGAACTGGCCGGCAATCCCGTGCTTGCCGGCTACACGGCCTCGAAGCTGCCCTGGACGCACCGGCATCGGCCCGAGGTGTACCGGCAACTGGCCACCATCCTGTTGCCGCACGACTACGTGAACTTCTGGCTGACCGGCGAGCGCTGGATGGAATACGGCGACGCCTCCGGCACGGGCTGGCTGGACGTGCGCACGCGACGCTGGTGCAGGGCCTTGCTGGAGGCGACCGACGGCGAGCGCGACCTCGCCGCCTGCCTGCCGCCCCTGGTCGAGGCCGATGCCAGTTTCCCCATCGCCCCGGCGGCCGCCGACGAGCTCGGACTGCCGCGGACGGTACGCGTGTCGGCCGGCGGCGGCGACAACATGATGGCGGCGATCGGCACCGGCAACGTGGCCCCCGGCGTGCTGAGCATGAGCCTGGGTACCTCCGGCACGCTGTTCGCGCACGTCGACCACCCGGTGGTGGATGGCGCCGGCCGCTGGGCGGCGTTCTGCTCCTCGACCGGCGGTTGGCTGCCGCTGATCTGCACCATGAACTGCACGGTGGCCACGGATAACGTGGCCCGTGCCTTCGGCTTCGACCGCCGCGACGGCGACGCGGTGATGGCCGGCACCGCGCCGGGCGCGGACGGGCTGGTCCTGCTGCCGTTCTTCCACGGCGAGCGCACGCCCAACCTGCCGCATGCACGCGCGAGCCTGCACGGCATGGACGCGGCCAACCTCACCCGCGGCAACCTGTATCGCGCCGCCATGGAAGGCGCCAGCTACGCGCTGCGCCACGGCTACGACTTCCTGCGGACCGCCGGGCTGCGCTTCGGCGCGATCCGCCTGACCGGTGGCGGCAGCCAGAGCCCCGCCTGGCGACAGATGATCGCCGACATCTTCGACCTGCCGGTCGAGGTGCCCGCGCAGGCCGAAGGCGCGGCCTTCGGCGCCGCGCTGCAGGCGTTGTGGGCGCTGGACCACGCCGAGGGCGGCCGCGCCGACATCGCCGCGGTCACGGACGAACACGTCCGCCTGGCGCCGGAACGTTCCGCCAGGCCCGAGGCGGATGCCGCCAGCGCCTACCGACGGCACTACGACGGCTTCCTGCACCAGCTGCAGGCCATCACGACCGATACCCGGGACGCTGCCGTGCCCGGGTCCCCTCACGCATCGACAAGGAGGCATTCCATCCCATGAGCACGCCCTTCATCGGCAAACGCGAATACTTCCCCGGCATCGGTCGCATTCCCTACGAAGGCCGCGAGTCGGACAACCCGCTGTCGTTCAAGCACTACGACGCCGGCAAGAAGCTCGGCGACAAGACCATGGCCGAGCACCTGCGCTTCGCGGTGTGCTACTGGCATACCTTCTGCAACACCGGCAACGATCCGTTCGGGCCGGGCACGCGCGACTATCTCTGGAACCGGTCCGCGGACACCCCGCTGGCCCGCGCCGAGGACAGGCTCGACGCCGCGTTCGAGTTCTTCACCAAGCTGGGCGTGCCGTACTACTGCTTCCATGACAACGACCTCGCACCGGATGCCGAGGACGTCGCCGCGTACGAGAAGAACCTCAGGCACATGGTGACCCTGGCCGGGGAGCGCCAGCAGGCCACCGGGCTCAAGCTGCTGTGGGGCACGGCCAACCTGTTCACCCACCCGCGCTACATGAACGGCGCGGCGACCAATCCCGATTTCGCCGTGGTGGCGCGCGCCGCGGTGCAGGTCAAGGCCGCGCTGGAGGCCACCGTCGAGCTGGGCGGCGCCAACTACGTGTTCTGGGGCGGCCGCGAGGGCTACGCCACGCTGCACAACACCGACACCCGGCGCGAGCTCGAACACTTCGCGCGCTTCCTCGCCACCGCGCGCGACTACGGCCGCAGCATCGGCTTCAGGGGCAACTTCCTGATCGAACCCAAGCCGATGGAACCGATGAAGCACCAGTACGACTTCGACGCCTCGACCGTGGTCGGCTTCCTCAAGCAGCACGGCCTGGACAAGGATTTCAAGCTCAACATCGAGGCCAACCACGCCACGCTCGCCGGACACACGTTCGAGCACGACCTGCAGATGGCCTCCGACCACGGCCTGCTCGGCAGCATCGACGGCAACCGCGGCAACCCGCAGAACGGCTGGGACACCGACCAGTTCCCCAGCGACCTGTACGACACCGTGGGCGCGATGATGGTGGTGCTGCGCCAGGGCGGGCTGGCGCCGGGCGGCGTGAACTTCGACGCCAAGCTGCGTCGCGAGTCCACCGACGGCGAAGACCTGTTCCTCGCCCACATCGGCGGCATGGACAGCTTCGCGCGCGGCCTGGAAGTGGCCTATGCGTTGCAGACGCAGTCGCCGTGGGAACGCTGGCGCGCCGAGCGCTACGCCAGTTTCGACCAGGGCCCGGGCCGCGATTTCGCGCAGGGCAAGACGGACCTGGCCGCGCTGCGCGACCTGGCCGCCGGCCAGGGCGAGCCGGTCCAGACCAGCGGCAAGCAGGAGCGCTACGAGAACCTCATCAATCAGTACCTGGCGCGCTGAAACCGGCGCATCGCCAGCCGTACCGGTCGTGGCGGGGAGGGCCGCGCGCCGACCGGGACCGGCATCGACGCAGGAGGGGAATCGGAAATGGCAGCGAACACACCCGACGTGCGAAGTCTGGCGCTCGAACCGGCCGCGCCCGTGGCATCGGGGGAGAACCTGGGGCTGGTCGTGCGGATCAGCTGTGTGGCGACCCTTGGCGGCTTTTTGTTCGGCTTCGACAGCGGCGTCATCAACGGCAGCATCGACGGCCTGAAGGCGGCCTTCGGCACCGGTGCGGCCGCCACCGGCTTCGAGGTCGGCTCGATGCTGCTCGGCTGCGTGGTCGGCGCGTTCTTCGCCGGGCGCGTGGCCGATCGCTGGGGGCGCCGCTCGGTACTGCTGGCCACCGCCGTGCTGTTCCTGCTCTCGGCGCTGGGCGCCGGCGCGTCGGCCACGGCCTGGTGGTTCATCGCCGCGCGCGTGACCGGTGGCTTCGCCGTGGGCGCCGCCAGCATCATCGCCCCGGCCTATATTGCCGAGGTGGCGCCGGCGCGTTATCGCGGGCGGCTGGCCACGATGCAGCAGATCGCGATCATCGGCGGCCTGTTCTGCGCCTTTCTCAGCAACTACCTGCTGGCCCAGGCGGCCGGCGCATCCACCGGCACGCTGTGGCTGCAGCAGGAGGCCTGGCGCTGGATGTTCTGGGTGCAGGCGGCACCCTCGGCGCTGTTCCTGGGCTCGCTGCTGTTCATCCCCGAAAGCCCGCGTTTCCTGGCGTTGAAGCGGCGCGACGCCGAGGCGCTGGTCATCCTGGCCCGGCTCTACGGCGGACACACCGCGCCGGACAAGCTGCGGGAGATCGACGCATCGCTGGCGCACGACCGGCACCGTCCGCGCCTGTCGGACCTGATCGACAAGGCCAGGGGCCGCGTGCGCCCGATCGTGTGGGTGGGCGTGGGCCTGGCCGCGTTCCAGCAGCTGGTCGGCATCAACGTGGTGTTCTACTACGGCGCGGTGCTGTGGCAGGCGGTGGGCTTTTCCGAAAGCGACGCCCTGCTGATCAACGTGCTGTCCGGCGCGCTGAGCATCGGCGCCTGCCTGGTCGCCATCGCGCTGATCGACCGCATCGGCCGCAAGCCGTTGCTGTGGATCGGCTCCGTGGGCATGACCATCGCCCTGGCGCTGGTCGCCGTGGCCTTCACCCACGCCTCCCTCGACGCCGGCGGACAACTGGCGCTGCCGCGCGCCTGGGGCACGCTGGCGCTGGTGGCCGCCAACGTCTACGTGGTGTTCTTCAACGCGTCGTGGGGGCCGGCCATGTGGGTGATGCTGGGCGAGATGTTCCCCAACCAGATCCGCGGCTCGGGCCTGGCGGTGGCCGGCGCCGTGCAGTGGCTGGCGAACTTCCTCATCACGGTGAGTTTTCCGGTGCTGCTGGTCGGCATCGGCCTGGCCGGCACCTACAGCCTGTACGCCGCCGCCGCCGCGCTCTCGGTGATCTTCGTGGTGTTCTGCGTGCGCGAGACGCGCGGCAAGGAGCTGGAGCAGATGGAAGGTTGAGAGCCATGCGCAGCCGCCCCGACCACCGCCATCGCTCCTCAGCTGCCCGATTTGCCCGCGACCACCGGCGGCGGGGCCACCGAATCGCGCACCACCAGTTGGTGCGCCATCACGTGATCGACCACCACGCGGTGGTCTTCGGGCTTGCGCCGGATCGCACGCAGCAGGATGTCGATCGCCGCGTCGGCCATGTTGCCGATCGGCTGGCGCACGGTGGTGAGCTCGGGCCAGATGGTGGTGGCCGCCGAGGTGTCGTCGAAGCCCACGATGGACAGGTCCCGCGGCACCTGCAGCCCGCGGCGGTGCGCCACCGAGACCGCGGCAACGGCCATGTCGTCGTTGCTGGCGAAGATCGCGGTCGGCGGCTTGCGCAGCGACAGCAGCTTCTCCGCCGCGTCCAGCCCCGAGCGGTAGGTGAAATAGCCTTGCTGCACCAGGCGCGCGTCCGGCGCGATGCCCGCTTCCCTGAGTGCGGCCTTGTAGCCCTCGAAGCGACGCTCGCTGGCCATCTGGTTGGGATGGCCCTTGACGCAGGCGATGCGCGTGTGGCCCGCCTTGATCAGATGCTCGGTGATTTCCTTGCCGGCGAGGAAATCGTCGATGCGCACGCTGGAGATTTCCGGATTGAAGCAGCCCGAGGCGATCGCCACCATCGGCACGCCCGCGCGGCCCAGCTCGCCGATGACCACCTTCGATTCGCACAGGGGCGGCGGCAGGATCACGCCCCCCACGCTCCCGGCCAGGGTGCGTGCGGCCTTGCGTTCGGCGGCGGCGTCGAAGCCCTCCCAGTCATCGATGATCAGCTGGAAGGTGGTCCGCGCCGTCACGTGCAACACGCCCAGCAGCAGCTCGCGCAGATAGGCGGAGCTGGGGTTGGTGTAGATCAGCGCAATGCGCGCATCCTGCGCGGCGGCAAGGGAACTGGCCGCGCGGTTCGGCACGTAGCCCAGTTCGGCCACCGCCTGCATCACGCGCTCGCGCGTGGACTCGCGCACCTTGCTGTGGCCGTTGACGACACGCGACACGGTCATCGGCGATACCTGGGCAAGCGCCGCCACTTCGTCGATGGTGACGGCCATTCCCTTGCGGCGGACCGATTTCCTGACTGGCTTGTTCAATGCCGTTTTCCTTCTGCGGGCTCGTGCCCCCGGCCGCCGCGACGCGGTGACCACGAGCACCGGCAACCATCGCGATGGTAAGTCGAACATGCTGACATTTCGACATCCCCGCATGGTAGCGGTAACAGTTCGCAGCGGCGACCACGGTCGCCCTCGCGCGACGACATCGCGCGCGGGAACCGTGCCGCGCCGGCATGTCCGGCACCCGTTTGCCGCCGCCGCGCTGTTGCTGGCTGCCTGGCTGGGCGCGGGACTTGCCCGTGCCGAGGACGGCCACGAGCTGTGGCTGCGCTACCACCGGCTGCCTGCCGCCGCTGCGGCTGCCTACCGCAGCCAGGCCGGGCAACTGGTGGCGGGCCAGGCGACGCCGACCCAGGCCGCGACCCGCGATGAACTGCTGCGCGGCCTGGGCGGCCTGCTCGGCACGACGCCGTCACTGTCTGCCGAAGTGACCCACGACGGCGCCATCGTCGCCGGCACGCCGTCCTCGTCGGCCCTGATCGCCAGCCTGCGGCTGGACATCCGCGACCTGGGCAGCGAGGGCTACCTGGTCAGGAGCATGCGCGTGAACGGGCATGCCGCCACGGTCATCGCCGGCAATACCGACGTCGGCGTGCTCTACGGCGCGTTCCGCTTCCTGCGCGTGCTGCAGACCGCGCAGCCGGCCGCGCCACTCGACCTGCGCGACCGGCCGCGCCTGCGGCTGCGCGTGCTCGACCACTGGGACGACCTCGACCGCCACGTCGAGCGTGGCTACGCCGGAGAATCGATCTGGAACTGGTGGACGCTGCCGGACGACCTGCAAGCGCGCTACACCGACTACGCCCGCGCCAACGCCTCGATCGGCATCAACGGCAGCGTGCTGAACAATGTCAATGCCGATCCGCTGGTCCTGACGCACCGGTATCTGGTGAAGGCGGCGGCGCTGGCCGGCGTGTTCCGTGCCTGGGGCATCCATGTCTACCTCAGCGTGCCGTTCGACGCGCCTGTCAGGCGGGGCGGATTGAAAACCGCCGATCCGCTCGACCCCGCGGTACGTGGCTGGTGGCGCGACAAGGCGGACGAGATCTACCGGCTCATCCCGGACTTCGGCGGCTTCCTGGTCAAGGCCAACGCGGAAGGCCAGCCCGGCCCGCAGGACTACGGCCGCACGCACGCCGACGGCGCCAACATGCTCGCCGCCGCACTCGCGCCGCACGGCGGCGTGGTGATGTGGCGCACCTTCGTCTACGCGAACCGGCCCGGCGAGGATCGGGTCAAGCAGGCCTGGGACGAGTTCAAGCCGCTGGATGGCAAGTTCGCCGCCAACGTGCTGCTGCAGGTGAAGAACGGCCCGCTCGATTTCCAGCCGCGCGAACCCTTCAGCCCGCTGTTCGGCGCGATGCCGAAGACGCCGCTGATGATGGAGCTGCAGATCACCAAGGAGTACCTGGGCTTCGCCACGCACCTGGTCTATCTGGGGCCGCTGTTCAAGGAGGCGCTGGAGGCCGACACCCTGGCGCACAGCAAGGGCTCGACCGTGGCGCGCGCGATCGCGGGCATCGCCGGCGTCGCCAACACCGGCAGCGCGCGCGACTGGTGCGGCTCGGACTTCAACCAGGCCAACTGGTACGCCTTCGGCCGCCTGGCCTGGAACCCGCAACAGTCCGCGCGTGCCGTCGCGGAGGACTGGGTACGCATGACCTTCTCGAACGACCCGGCCTTCATCGGTCCGGTGGTGGGCATGATGATGGCCTCGCGCCAGGCGGCAGTCGACTACATGACGCCGCTGGGCCTGGCCCACCAGATGGGCGCCGGCAGCCACTACGGCCCGGCGCCGTGGGACCACAGCCTGCCGCGCGCGGACTGGAACCCGACCTACTACAACCGCGCCGACGCTCGCGGCATCGGCTTCGACCGCACCGCCAGCGGCAGCGACGCGGTGGCGCAGTACGCGCCGCCGCTGGCGCGCTGTCTGGCCGACCTGCACTGCGTGCCGGAGCAGTATCTGCTGTGGTTCCACCACCTGCCCTGGACTTACCGCATGCGCTCGGGCGACACCTTGTGGCAGGCCCTGGTGGCGCATTACACGCGCGGGCTCGATGCGGTGAAGACGATGCGTGCGACCTGGCACAGCCTGCGCGGCCGCGTCGATGCCGAGCGCCAGCGCAAGGCGGCCGCGTTCCTGGCCATCCAGCAGCGCGAGGCGCAATGGTGGCGCGACGCCAGCATCGCCTACTGGCAGAGCCTCAACGGCCTGCCGCTGCCGCCCGGCTACGCGCCGCCGGCGCACCCGCTGCCGTACTACGAAGCGCTGACGTTTCCCGATGCCCCGGGCCAGAGCCGATAGAGGATGAAAGCCGCCATGTCTGTCCATCGTTCGCATGCGTTGCTGGCCGCGCTGGCCTCGGTGCTGTCACTGGCCGCGGCCGTGGCCCGCGCCGGCGACACGCGCGCGCCGTTGCTGGCCGCGGTGTTCCAGGATCACGCGGTCTTGCAGCGCGGCGGCCCGATCCCGGTCTGGGGCCACGCCGGCGCGGGCCAGGCGGTGACGGTCTCGCTCGGCGGTGGCCAGGTGCGGGCGCGGGCCGATGCCCGGGGCCGCTGGCAGGCGACGCTGCCGGCGCTGCACGCCGGTGGCCCGTACACGCTGACGGCGAAGACGGCCGACGGCTCGATCCAGGCCGTGCGCGACGTGCTGGTCGGCGACGTCTGGCTGTGCTCGGGGCAGTCGAACATGGAGCTGCCGGTGAAGCGCACGCTCAACTGGCCCGCCGAAGTCGCCAGTGCGAACGACGACGCCATCCGCATGCTCATCGTGGGCAAGCAGGCCAGCGTCACGCCGCGCACGGACTTCGGCACGCCGGTGGCCTGGCGGAAAGCCACGCCCGCGGCGACCGCGGAGTTTTCGGCCGCGTGCTACTACTTCGCGCGCGAGCTCAGGAAGCAGGTCGACGTACCCATGGGGCTGATCGACGACGCCTGGGGCGGCGCGCAGATCCAGGCCTGGATGAGCGCCGCGGCGCTGCGCAGGGCCGGGGGTTACGACGCCGCGCTCGACCTGCTGGACCAGTACGCGCACGACCCGGTGGCGGCCAACGCGGGTTGGGGCCGGCAGTGGGAGAGCTGGTGGCGCAAACGCCCGCAGGCAACGCCGGGCGATGAGCCGTGGCGCCCGCAGCTTGCCGCCGCCACGGACTGGCATCCGGCACCGCCCGGCCTCGGCGCCTGGAGCACATCGGGCGTGACGGCGCTGTCGGGCTTCACCGGCATGGTCTGGTTCCGCGGCACGGTGACGCTCAGCGCCGCGCAGGCGGCGCGCGGCGCCACGCTGGCGATGGGCCTGGTCGATGAAGTCGACGAAACCTGGGTCAACGGCCAGGCCGTGGGCAGCGCCTACCTGGACGCGCCGCGCGAGTACCGCCTGCCGCCGGGCCTGCTGCACGCGGGCGTCAACACGATCGTGGTCAACGTGCTCAACACCTATGGCGACGGCGGCCTGCTCGGGCCGGCGTCCACCCGCGCGCTGCACTTCGACGACGGCGGTTCGGTGCCGCTGGACGGTCCCTGGACATACCGCGTCGTGGCGAACCCGCTCGACCAGCCGCCGCTCGCGCCGTGGCTGTCGGCGGCCGGCCTCACCACGCTGTACAACGGCATGGTCGCACCGCTGGGCCGCTACGCCGTGCGCGGCACGATCTGGTACCAGGGCGCCTCCAACACCGGCGACGCCGACGCCTACGCCGGGTTGTTGCGCGCCTATCGGCGGCAGATGCGGACGCAGTTCGGCGCCGACATGCCGCTGCTGATCGTGCAGTTGGCCAACTACGGGCCGGCACCCACGCACCCGGCCGAAAGCGGCTGGGCGCAGTTGCGCGAGGCGCAGCGCCAGGTGGCTGCCGACGATGCGCGCAGCGCGCTGGCGGTGACCATCGACATCGGCAATGCCTACGACATCCATCCGGCCAACAAGCAGGAGCTTGGCCGCCGCCTGGCGCGCGTGGCGCGGCAGGCGGTCTATGGCGAACACGGGGCGTCGCCGTCGGGGCCGGTACCGCTGTCGGTGCGGCGCGCAGGCGACGCGGTGGTGGTTCGCTTCGGTCAACTCGAAAAGGGGCTGGTGGCGCACGGCGCCGATGAAGCGATCGGCTTCGAGTTGTGCGGCGCCGATGCCGGATCGTGCCGCTACGCCCGGGCGACGATCGATGGCGACATGGTGACCCTGCACGCGTCCGACGCGGCGTCCGCCACGCGCGTGCGCTACGGCTGGGCCGACAATCCCGTGGTCACCCTGTTCGACGGCAACGGCCTGCCGGCCGGACCGTTCCAGCTCGCGATCCCGCCGCCGGGAGCCGGCCATGAATGAACATCGCGCAAGCTCCGGTCTGTCCACGCGGGTACGGCGTGCGCGTGTCCGGCTCGGCCTCCTGCTGGCGGCTCTCGTGCTGCAGGCGCTGCCCGCGCAGGCGCAACAGCCGGTGCTGTACGACTGGTTCTCCTACACCGGCCACGATGCGGGCTTCGCGCAAGCCTTGCCGCCCGACGGCTACCGCAACCCGGTGCTGGCGGGTTTCCACCCGGACCCGTCGGTCGTGCGCGTCGGCGACCGCTTCTACCTGGTCAACTCCAGCTTCGCCTATTTCCCCGGCATTCCGGTGTTCGAAAGCCGCGACCTGGTGCACTGGAAGCAGATCGGCAACGTCATCGACCGGCCCTCGCAACTGCACTACGACGGGCTGGGCGTGTCGCGCGGCGTGTTCGCGCCGGACATCGCCTGGCACGACGGGGTGTTCTACGTGCTCAATACCTTCGTCGACGGCGGCGAGAATTTCCTGGTCACGGCCAGCAACCCGGCCGGACCGTGGTCCGACCCGGTCTGGCTGCCGGGCGTCGACGGCATCGACCCGTCGCTGTTCTTCGACGACGACGGCACGGCCTACCTGATCTACAGCGGCGAGCCGCCGGGGGGTTCGCGCTACAACGGCGATCGCGCGATCTGGATGCAGCATTTCGACACCGCGACGATGAAGCCGACCGGCCCGCGCCGGATCGTGCTGCACGGTCCGGTCGACGGCATCGATCACCCGATCTGGTACGAGGGCCCGCACGTGTACCGGCGCGACGGTTGGTACTACCTGTCCTGCGCCGAGGGCGGCACCAGCGTGCAGCATTCGCAGATCGTGCTGCGCAGCCGCTCGCCGTGGGGCCCGTATCGACCCAATCCGCACAACCCGATCCTGACCCAGCGCGACCTGCCCGCCGGACGCGCCGCGCCGATCATCAATGCCGGGCATGCCAGCCTGGTCGAAGCGCCCGACGGCAGCTGGTGGTCGATCTTCCTGGCCAGCCGCGCCTACGACCGGGTGCGCTTCAACACCGGCCGCGAAACGTTCCTGTTGCCGGTGCGCTGGACGGACGGCTGGCCGTCCATTCTCCCGCATGGCGAGGTGATCCCGCGCACCGCGACCGGGCCCGCGTTCATGCCGCGCGGGACCCCGCAGTCGCCGCTCAGCGGCAATTTCACCTGGCGCGACGATTTCAGCGAGACGACGCCGGGCCGCGCGTGGATGTACCTGCGCGCGCCCACGCGTCCCTGGGTCGACCTGAAAACGACGCCCGGCTGGCTGGCGATCCGGCCGCTGCCCGAGGGCCTGGACTCGCTGCACAACCCCTCGTTCCTGGCACGTCGCCAGCAGCATCTCTCGTTCGACGCCAGCACCGCGCTGCGGCCGCCGGCGCAGGCCGGCGTCGACGCCGGCATCGCCGTCTTCCAGGGCAGCGCGTACTGGTACTTCCTCGGCGTGCGCCGCGTCGGCGAGGCGTGGGAGGTGTTCCTGGAAAAGGACGGCGGCAAGCCACCGCAGGTGATTGCGCGCGCCCGCGTCGCACCGCGCGGCGAACTGAAGCTGCAGGTTTCCGGCGACCGCGGCCGCTACGCGTTCGCCTACGACGCGGACGGCAAGGGCTGGCGCTGGCTGCGGCGCAACGACGACGCCACCATCCTCAGCACCGACGTCGCCGGCGGCTTCGTCGGCGTGGTGCTGGGGCCGTATGCGCGGGTGGCGAAACCCGCCGGCAACCACTGACCCCGAGCGAGGAAAGCGCCATGCAAACCACCTACCGCGCACCCCGGCCGGCGGCCGCCTGCGCCGCGATCGCCATGCTGCTGGCCGCCGCGGCCTGGCCCGGCCACGCGACCGACGCCCCGCCGGACGCACACGCGACACCGGCCTGGCGCGACACCTCGCTCGGCTTCGACCAGCGTGCTGCCGACCTGGTCTCGCGCATGACACTGGACGAAAAGATCGCCCAGATGCAGAACGCCGCGACGGCGATTCCGCGCCTGGGCGTGCCCGCCTACGACTGGTGGAACGAGGCCCTGCATGGCGTGGCGCGCGCCGGCACGGCGACGGTGTTCCCGCAGGCGATCGGCCTGGCGGCCACCTTCGACGTGCCGCTGATGCACCAGGTGGCCACCGCGATCAGCGACGAGGCGCGAGCCAAGCACGCGGCGTTCGTGCGCGAGGGCAAGCGCGAGCGCTACCAGGGCCTGACCTTCTGGTCGCCGAACATCAACATCTTCCGCGACCCGCGCTGGGGCCGCGGCCAGGAAACCTACGGCGAGGATCCCTACCTCACCGCGCGCATGGGGGTGGCCTTCGTCGACGGTCTGCAGGGCGACGACCCGGCGTACCGCAAGCTCGACGCCACGGCCAAACACTTCGCGGTGCACAGCGGGCCCGAATCGGAGCGCCACCACTTCGACGCACGGCCATCCGAGCGCGACCTGTACGAAACCTACCTGCCGGCGTTCCAGGCGCTGGTGCAGGAGGCCCACGTCGATGCCGTGATGAGCGCCTACAACCGCGTGGACGGCGCACCGGCCACCGGCAGCAAGCGCTTGCTCGGCGACATCCTGCGCTCGGGCTGGGGGTTCAAGGGTTACGTCGTGTCCGACTGCGGCGCGGTGGCGGACATCTTCCAGCACCACAAGCTCGTCGGTACCGCCGAGCAGGCCGCCGCGCTGGCCGTGTCCGGCGGCGTCGACCTCAACTGCGGAACGACCTACGCCAGCCTGGCCAAGGCCGTGCACGACGGCCTGGTCGATGCATCGGTCATCGACACGGCCGTGCAGCGGCTGATGCTGGCCCGGTTCCGTCTGGGCATGTTCGACCCGCCGGCGAAGCTGCCGTGGTCGCACCTGCCGGAGCTGTCCGCGCAACTGCCCGCGCATGGCGCACTGGCGCGCACGGCGGCGCGCGAATCCATGGTGCTGCTGAAGAACGACGGCCTGCTGCCGCTGCCGCGGACGCTGAAGCGCGTCGCGGTGATCGGCCCCACGGCCGACAGCGTGGCCGCCCTGCTCGGCAATTACCACGGCACGCCGCGGGCCCCGGTGACCGTGCTGGCCGGCATCCGCGAAGCGTTGCCCGGCGCGCAGGTGGACTACGTGCAGGGCGCGGACCTGGTCGAGGGCGTGGAGCATCCGGTCGAGGCAGAACAGTTCCAGGCGGCGCTGGACGCAGCGCGCCGGGCCGAGGTGGTGGTCTTCGTCGGCGGCTTGACCGCCGACATCGAGGGCGAGGAAATGCCGGTCCACGCGCCGGGCTTCGATGGCGGCGACCGCACCAGCCTGCGCCTGCCGGCGCCCCAGCTGAAACTGCTGAAGGCTCTGCAGGCCACCGGCAAGCCGGTGGTGCTGGTGCTGACCACCGGCTCGGCGCTGGCGGTCAACTGGGCGGCGCAGAAGCTGCCGGCGATTTTGCTGGCCTGGTATCCGGGGCAGGCGGGCGGTCAGGCGGTGGCCGACGTGCTGTTCGGCGACGCCGACCCCGCCGGCCGCCTGCCGGTGACCTTCTACACCGGCGTGCAGCAGTTGCCGCCGTTCGACGATTACGCGATGAAGGGCCGCACCTATCGCTACTTCGACGGCCGCCCGCTGTTTCCGTTCGGCTACGGCCTGTCGTACACGCGGTTCGACTACGCCGACCTGCAGCTGGATCGCACCGCGCTGGATGCCGGCCAGTCCATGCGGATCACGCTGACGGTGAAGAACACCGGCCGGCGCGCCGGCGATGAAGTCGTGCAGCTGTACCTGCGTGCACTGGACGCGCCGCATGCGCGCGCGATCAAGTCCTTGCGCGGCATCCGGCGCATCTCGCTCAAGGCCGGCGAACAACGCGTCGTATCCTTCGACATCACGCCGCAAGCCGACCTCAGGTACTACGACGACGCGCAGCATGGCTATGCCGTCGACCCGGGCCGCTACCAGGTGCAGGTGGGCGCCTCCAGCGCCGACATCCGCCTGACCGGGGATTTCAGCGTGAAGCGTTGAATGAGGCGCCGGCGTCCGTCTCTTTCACGATCGCCGCTGCCGCCTGGGCCGCGAGAATCCACTCGGTGGCCGCGCCGATGGTCGTTTCGTGCTCGAACCAGAGCATGCCGAAGTCGTCGATGGATTCGGGAAAATCCGGCTTGACCACGATGTAGCCGGGAACCATCCCGCCGGGGATATAGCCGTGGTCGCCCCGGTTGTTCGAGTACGTATGGCGCGTCGAGACCGTGCCGATCCCGGCAATGTAGGACGTGCTGGAAACGGGGTGCGTGCCCAGCAGATAGTTGGCGGCACGCAGGGTGGGTTCCGGGCCGACCACGTCGGGGTAGGCGTGGTGCAGGAAATACATGGCCACGCCAAACCGCGCCACCTGCGCGGCGTTGCCCCAGGCCCCCGCGGACGGCGGCACGCCGAACGGAGTCCTCGCCATCCGCTCGTGCATCCCCGGCAGCCAGGCCACGAGCGCTTTCCTGAAACGGGCAGCATCGGCCGGGGCGAGATAGGGAAGCGCCCGCACCGCGGTCCAGCCCCGGTCCGTCATGTCCTGCACGACGGACGGGAACAACGCCTCGACGCGTTGCCGGTACGGCTCGGCGCCTTGCGTGGCGATCATCAGTTCCAGCGCCGCCGCCCACTGGTACGGCGGGCCCGGTTGATCGAACCGCCCCGCCACCTCGGGCCCGGGGTGCGCCTGCTCCCGTTTCCAGAGCGCGATGGCGGACTGAAGACATTCCTGCGCAAGCTCGTCGTTCCAATCCTTCAACGCGACCGAGGCGGAGGCCAGGGAGGCGATGGCGGCATAGTCCATCGACGCGTTGTAGTTGGTCCACGCCCAGCGATCGTCCGGGACCCCGGCAGGATTTCCATCGCCGATGCGCCCGTCCGTCTGGGAAGCGGCATCCCCGATGAACGTGTACTGCTCCAGCGTGGAGGCATGGATGCCCATGACGGGATGGCCGAACGCACGGATCTGCGCCAGCGTCTGCAGCACGCCATGCTCCACCTGCTGGACGACATCGGGGATGCCATCGGGCTGGTGCATCACCACGCTGCGCGCCTGCTCGTCGACCGTGAGTTCATCCCATGTCGGCCGGAACGTGCTCCAGCTCAGGGCCAGGTTGCGGATCGTCTGCAACTGGTCGAACACGTCGTTGTCGAAATCCCCGGCGTCGAACCAGCCGCCGACATTCAGGCCCGGAACATGTTCGCCGGGCTTGAACGGGGAGTGGGTCTGCGCGCCCATCCAGTAGCCATCGAACGACCGCACGTTTGGCGGCGCCTGGCGCGCGTCGTCCATGTGCGCGACGCCATGCCAGACCCGGTAGGCGTCGCGCACGGCAACGTGATCCATCTGCACCGCCATGAATCCGTCCAGGCTGGTTTGCCAGGTGTGGTCGTAGACGTCGTCGGCAATGCGGAACGGCGCCGTTTGCTGGTCGGCGTATTCGATCTTGTACAGGCCCGGCTGGCGCGTCGAGGAAAAATCGAAGGTCGCGTACGCGTAGCGCAACCACGGTTGCGGCGTGGAGATCTGCGCCTGGTAGACGTTCTCGAACGTGCCCTCGGCCGACAGCCGCAGCAGCGATGCCGTCTTCGGGGCATCGCCGGACGGATCCAGTTCGATCACCGCCACCTTGGGGAACCGCGGTGCGTAACCCACCTGGCTGTGCGCGATCACCGGCGCCCGGGTCCAGCCCGGCACGGAGGCCAGCTGGACGTGCCACACGATCGCGTCCGTGGTCTTTCCCGGCGGCACCAGCGAACGCGCCACGAACCAGCCGTTCTGGGCCTGGTTGCGCCCGTCGTAGAGCCGCACCTCGGCACCATCGGAGCTGATCGTGACGCGATGCAGGGGGTCTTCGGGGGCCAGCGTCACGCGGTGTCCCGCGGCGAAGGCACGCGGAACCATGTGCTGCCGGGTCGCGCGCCACTGTTCGACATACCACGGCAAGGAAGGCGCTCCGCGCGCCGGCGGATCGGCGACCATCCGCCCCTGCGGATCACGCGGCAACATGCCCTGGACGACCCCGTCGACCTGGTAGGTCTTGTCCACATAGATGGACGGGAGAAACTCCAGGTTGTAGCCCACCCGGCCCACCGCCGCCTCCGGCAGCGGCTGGTCGAGATCCACGCTGATACGGAATCCGCCCGGCTCCGGCGTGACGCTGACGTGGTAGTCGAGGTGATACGCGGGATACGACAGCTGCGCGACGAGCCGACCGTGGGCACGGTCGGCCCACCGTCGCACCAGCTGCGGAATGCGACTCCATTGTTCCGGCGTGGGCGAGAAACGCAGGCTGCCATTGGTCGCGATGCGGCGACCGTGCAGGATGATCTGCAGGGCCGCGTTCTTCTGGTCGAAGAAGATCGGGCTGTAGCTGTCGGCGTAGAGCATGACGCTCGCCCCGCTGCCCCGGAGATATCCGGTGTCGGTCAGCTCCAGGCCTGGCGCCTTGCCGGAAGCCCATGCGTTCGCTAACGAGGCGAATGCAAGCACCAGTGACAGGCAGCCCAGCCACCACCTGCGCGACACAAGCCCGCCTCGATGCGAACGACCATGCATGCTTGCCATCCGGACCTCTCCCGTGCGCACTTACGCCACGTCGATGAAGGTGTTGATCGACAGCCGCCCGGCGAGCGGATCGGCCGGCGGAACATGCCGGTCGTCGACGCAGGCCGAGTGCAGCGAGTTGCGCCGATACACGATCATGCGGTTGAACACGGCCTCCACCCTGGCGATCTGCTCGAACAGCGTCGTGCTGCCGTTGATGTAGCCGGGGGCGGGCGCATCGCTGCCGTGGCTCTCGGCTTCGAGCTGGCGGAAGTAGGTCTCCCGCCGCGACTTGTCGACATACGCGAAGCCGGTCTGGCGGTGGCGGTAGAAGGCCGTGCCGCCCCAGTCGCCGTGGAACAGGTAGTGCACGGTCGCCAGTCCATTGCCGTCGTCCGAATCGATGTGCGGTACCCGTTGCAGGAAGCGCAGTTCCGCCGGCGGCGTGGCGACCAGGGAGTAATGGCACATCGAGAGCCTGAAACGGCCGGGCCGGATCCCGAAGTGCTCCGGCAACAACGGATTCAGTACCGATTCGAGCAAAGGCCCGTACATGGCCGGAGCGACGGTACGCGCCCCCGGAAAGTGCTCGCCCATGGGGCCGAAGGCCCGGCGTGCGGCGCGGCGTACCAGGCGCTCGGGATCGGCGACTAACCTGTCGATGACCAGCAACGGCGCACCGTCGTCGCCGATGCTGCGCTTCTCGATGCGGATGTCGCGGTGGCGTTCGATCAGCATGGCGCGAACCGTCCCGGTCACGCCGCCGCGGTCGGGCGCTTCATGTCCCACACTTCCGGCGCCGCCTTGCAGTAGCGGTCGAGGAAGACCTGCTGCAGCGGCATCCGCGGGACCGCGCGATCGATCGGCCCGCGGATGCTGTCGAGCAGGCGGCGCAGGTCGGCATCGGACAGTTCGCGCGGCAGCGGGTGGTGCTGTTTCGGCATGACGCCCTGGCCCAGCAGCACGTGTATCCACGAGGTGGTCGCGAACAGTTCGGCCTGGTCCCTCCACACGTACGCGCGGTCGCGCCAGGCATCGATGCGCAGCTGCAGCGAATCGGGCAGCGACATCTCGCGGCAGCCCTTCCACATCGGCTCGTCGCGCTGGTTGGCGTGGTAGTGCAGGATGATGAAATCCCGCACGTGCTCCAGCTCGCGGCGGCAGTTGTCGTTGTAGATCCGGACCAGCGAATCGGGGATGCCCTCGGACGGAAACAGCTCGACCAGCTGCATCACCGCACTCATGGCCAGGTGGATGCTGGTCGATTCCAGCGGTTCGATAAAGCCGCTGGCCAGGCCCAGCGCGACCACGTTCTTGTTCCAGGCCTTCAACCGGCGACCGGTGCGGAAGCGCACCGGCCAGGGATCCCTGACCGGCTCGGCCCCGACATCGTGCAGCAACTTGGCCTGCGCCTCGTCGTCCGACATGTGCCGGCTGTCGTACACCAGCCCGCAGCCGACGCGGTGCTGCACCGGGATGTGCCAGCGCCAGCCGGCTTCATGGGCGATCGCACGCGTGTACGGCACCGGCGACGGGTCGACGGATCGGGTCTGCAGCGCGATCGCACGGTCGCAGGGCAGCCAGTTGTGCCAGTCCTCGTAGCCGGTTCCCAGCGTCTGTTCGATCAGCAGGCCGCGGAAACCGGTGCAGTCGATGAACAGGTCGCCTTCGATCACCTGGCCGTCTTCCAGCACCAGCGCTTCCACGTAGCCGCTCTCGGGATGCTGCCGGACCTCCTTGATCTTTCCGTCGATCTGCCTGATTCCGCAGGGCTGGAATTTCTCGCGCAGGAACTTGACGTAGAGCGCGGCGTCCATGTGGTACGCGTAATTGATCTCCGGCTCGTCGGTCAGCGCAAACTGGTTGCCGAGCGACGCCATCGCTTCCAGGCTGTAGTGGTGCAGCTCCGACTTCATGCCCCGGCGCAGGCTGTCCAGCCAGAAGTGCTCGAAGCCGGCGACCAGCGTGCCCTTGCCGGTGATACCGAAGGGATGGATGTAGCGGTGGCCGGGTCGCACGAAGTTCTCGAACGAGATCGACAGCTTGAACGTGCCGGCCACCGCGCGCAGGAATTCCTGCTCGTCGATGTTCATGAACCGGTGGAAATTGCGGATGGGGGGCACGGTGGCTTCGCCGACGCCGACGGTGGCGATCGCCGAGGATTCGACCAGGGTGACCTCGAGCTGGTCCTTGAGCTGGTACGCCAGCGCGCTCGCTGCGATCCAGCCCGCCGTGCCGCCGCCGGCCACCACCACCTTGCGTATCCTGTGAGTACCCACGTCGACTTCTCCCCGTTGATCGTGCCGCATCATTCCTGCGCATGGCAGGGTTCGGTGCTAGCTGGAACCTTGCCGCCTCCCGCGTGATCGCCGGCGCACGAACCGGATCCCGGCGTCGCCGCCGTTCACCGGTTCAGCCGGTTGATCAGCATCGCCCGCAGTTGCCGCGTCCTGGTTTCGTCGAGCGGTCCCAGTACATCGCGCGCCGCCTCGGGCAGGTGCTCGCCTGCATGCCCGGCGGGGCCGAAAACGTAGTAGTCGAAGATCGCCCGCCATGCGCGCTTTTCCCGCTCGGGACGGTCGCGGATGCTCCACAGCGCGTGGTACAGCGCGTGCATCGGCGTCGGCACATACGCCGGCATGCTGCTCCACCAGTAGTTGACCAGCACGTTGAACGAATCCAGCCCCTCCACGTGGTGCCACCACAGGCTGGGAATGAACACCGCATCGCCCGGTTCCAGCAGCGCGCCCTGCGCCGCCGCCAGCGCGTCGCGAAAGCGCGGGTGACGCGCGAAATCGGGGGAGGCAAAATCGACCACGCTGACCGCCTGTCCTCCCGGCGTCGGCTCCAGCGGGCCCGGGTAGAGGTTGGCGATCTGCTCGGGCGGAAACAGCGTGAATCGCCGCCGGCCCACGGCGCAACAGGCGATGTTGTTCATCGCGTCGTAATGCGCCGAGGCGATGGTGCGGTTGCCGATCCAAGCACGCGGCGGCGCATCGACGCCGCTGGCGGCGAAGTCCAGGTCATCGACATCGCGAAATCCTGGCAGCAGGCTGTCGATCGGTGCCGAAGCCATGTACCAGGTCGGCGGGTGCGGGTCGTCGAGGTGAGCGGCGATGGCATCGAGCAGTTCGTCCAGAGTGCCGCGCCGGACCTCGCAATTGATCGCGCTGAAGTCGTCGGTGTAGAACACCCGCCCGGCGATATCGGGCGCACCGTACGAATACTGGATCGGGCGATGGCCGTCGAAACTACGCAGGCAGGCCATGGCGTCCGCCACCGAACGCCGCCCCGCCTGCGTGAGCTTCCAGTCGCGAGCCAAGCCACGGAGGACGACGGGTTCCCCTGCTGCAAGCAGTTCGTCCAGGGGCAATGCGTCGGCCTGGACATCCGATCGTTCGCGGATTCTGGCAACGGATTCCGTCATGGCGATCAGCCCGCGTTCGCGGCGACTTCCTCGCGGCTCAGGCGGCGCTGCTTTTCGGCCATCAGCCGGCGCAGGTTGTGCATGGACGCCAGCACCAGGTAGGCGCCTTCGAGATATCCCGAGCGGTGCAGCACGTGCAGCGACTCCGCATCCAGTGCGGCCAACCGCTCACGGTCGATGCCGAGCAGGCCGGTGACATTGGCGCCATGCGTGTCGTCGAACTTGATGTCGAGCGTGATTGGCTGGATCAGGCCCATCGCATCGAAGGTTTCGTACATCGCCTTGCCGCCCTCCACGCCATCGCGGATGCCGCGCAGCACGGTGGCGACCTGATCCAGGTACGGGCTGTTGCCGCCCTGCGGAAGGAAGACCGGCTCGCCCTCGTCGAAGCTGACGCGGGGATGGTCGAGGTCGACGTGGATGACCGCTTCGCGACGCAGTTCGCCGTCGACGTCCTGCTCCTGGAAGCCGATCAGGAACGGCCCGCGGGCGACGTGGCCGGGCAGGTAGCCGGCATTCCACCGTTCGCCCTGGAGATACAGGTTTTCGTCGCGAGCAAAACCCAGCAGGGCCACGGAGCGGTACTCGCCGGTCTCGCTGTCCTTCTGGAAGAAGATCGGATATTCGCGCTGCAATTCGGCGTATTCGGTGGGGTAGGCCGGCACCATGCCCACGTCGTCGCCAAAAGCCCGGCCGAAGCGGGCGGCGATGCGCAAATCCTTGTGCGCCACGTTGTTGAGCAATTCGTAACGTGCCATTCGGCTCCCCGGGGAATCGCCTTTCACGCCGTTGCACCTGCAAAGGCGATGTTACCCCCATGCCCCGCATGCCGGGGCCACGGACGCGCCGTGGCCCCGTTCTCTCCTGCCGGCGGATCAGAACTTGTAGCGCACGCCGAGCGCATAGCGCGGCTTGTTGTCTACCAGCCTGACGAACTCCTTCTCCGAGCGTGCGCGCCAACGAACATCCTCGCCCGTCAGGTTGATGCCCTCCAGCTGGAACGACAGATGATCGTTCCAGTTGTAGTTGATGCTCAGATCGTACTGGTGATACGCGTCGACATAGTACGGGTTGCGGTTCTGGTTGTTCTGGTTGGTCGCGGTCAGGAACTCGCCGCGCCAGTTCCAGGCCAGACGCACCGAGAAGTCGTACTTCTCGTACATCAGCACGACATTGGCGCTGTCGCTCAAGCCGGTCAACGCGAACTGGTCCACGCCCGGGTCGCCGGCGTCGTCGTAATGCACGTCGCCATCGACCTTGGTGTAGTTCGCCAGGATGCCGAAGCCGGTGTCGCCCAGGAAGTACTGCCCGCCGAACTCCCAGCCGTGCAGCATCGCCTTGTGGACGTTGGCCGGCTTGCTTATCGAGTAGTCGTACAGCGGGTCGTCCGGATTGGCGGTGATGTCGTACTTGCTTTCCAGGGCGAGCGACTGGGCATCGGTGCCGTCGTAGGCGGCCAGGCCGCCGGTCTCCGGGTTCGACAACATCGCCACCGTGGCGAACAGGGTGGTGTCGTTCACCTCGCAAGGTGCTCCGGTCTGGGCCGCGCAGGCATCGCTTTCGAGGAAAGCCTTGGCCTGCTGTGCCCGCGGGCCGGAGGTGGGATCACGCAGGCCATACAGGTTGCCGCTCGTCACCGAGGTGCCGATGAAGTTGTCGACACGCTTGTCCCAGAACGTTATCGACACATAGCTGGAGGGCGCGAAATACCAGCCCAGGGCGAGGTCGAGGTTGTCGGACGAGAGCGGCTTCAACCCCGGGTCGTTGTCGCTGCCGCCGGCACGGGACGATGGATTGATCAGGATCGATCCGGTCGGGCTGTTCGCGGTGGCACCCGCGTACAGGTTGTTGTAAGGCGCTCGCGCGATGGTCTTGCTGTAGGAAGCACGTCCCTTCAGCGAGTCGGTGAGGTCGACGCTGAAGTCGATGTTGGGCAGCAGGTTGCTGTAGCTGCCGCTCGCGCTGACCGGCTGGACATCCGTGCCGACCGGGGTCTGGAAGTCGTTGTTCGACTGCCAGATGATGCCGCTGGGCACGCCGACCTGCGAGGTGGAACTGACGTCGGTCTGCTCGTAGCGCATGCCGAAGCGGGTGGTCGTGGGCATGACGCCCAGCTGGCCGTCCAGCACGACCTGCGCATAGATGGCCTTGGTGTTCTCGATGACGGTGTTGTCCGCCGCCAGCGTCGGGCTGACCTTGAGGTTGGCTTCCGGATAATGGGAAACCGCCCATTTGGCGAGTTCGTCGGCGTTGCCGATCCACGTGGACCGCGCGATGCCGTCGGTGTTGTAGCCGGAGAACAGGCCTACCGTGTCGACCGCCTTGAGGTGGTCCATCAGATCGGGGTACAGGCCCGCGTCGTCCACGCCCCAGCCGCCGAGGTTCTGGTAGTTCTGGGCAGCCTGGGTGCGGTGCAGTTTGGTCTTCGAAAGATCGGCGCCGAACTGGAACCGGCCGTTGTCGAATTCCAGGTCGCCACCGAACCGCGCTTCCTTGACTTCGGTGGTCTGCCCTTGCGCATCGACGCGCAGGGGTTGCGCGCCGAGGTTGTTGGCCGCAAAGGGCACGTTGACCTGGCCGGCACCGGTGGAATCCGTCGTCGGGTACCAGGTGCGCGTGGCGATCGGCAGGCCGTTGTTGAAGAAGAACTCCTGCCCCCATGAGCCACCGCACTGCGGACCGGTGGCGCAATTGTTGGTGCCGGCGATGCTGATCTGGGTGGCGCCACCACCCGTCAGCGGGTCGTTGGGCAGGCTCTGGCTCTTGGCATCGTGCAGATCCAGGGTCAGCGTAAGGTCGTCCGTGGCGGCCCACTCGGTATTGAAACCGACGTCGTCCAACTTGTATTCCTGCATGTAACGCTGTTGTTCCATGCCGAAATCCTTGGTCTGCACCACGTCGCGCATGTACGTCGGCGTGGCCACGGCATTGTCGGTGTCGAACGTCACGTCGGTGAAGTTCTGTTGCTGCAGCCACATGCTTTGCTCGCCGCGGTTGGCGTTGATCTCGTACCGGGAGAGCAGGTAGTCCAAGGTCATGGTCAGGCCATCGACGGGCTGAAGCTGGAATACCGCGTGGGCGTTTTTGCGCTTGGTCTCGAAGTCGTAGTACGCGTAGCGGACGTCGTTGGGAATCGCATACAGCTGGCCGATGGCCGGCTCGTTGACGATATTGGTGTTGGCGTTGAAACCATTCGCGATGCCGGTCCAGGGCTGCACCGCCCAGGTATTCTCGGTCGCCTGGACCGAGCCACCGTGGCGCTTGGTGAAGCTGGCATCCAGACCGATGCCCCAGGTCTTGTCCGGGTTGGCGTAGCTGAAGTTGCCGGAAAACTCCGGCGTGATGCTGGTGTCGAACGGCTGGGACTTGTCCAGTATGCCCTTGGCCCCGACCGAGCCGATGATCTTGCCGCCGTCGTGGTCGAGCGGGCGGTTGGTCCTGATGTCGATGGTGGCGCCCATGCCGCCGCTGGCCACGTCGGCGCGGCCGGTCTTGTAGACCTCCAGGGAGCTGACCCCGTTGGGCGACAACTGGGCAAAGTTGAACGAGCGCGTGCCGCCGTCGACGTTGCCGAGCGGCACCTGGCCGGGCGCACCGAAGGCGTCCGCGCCGGGGATGGTGCGTCCGTCGACGGTAATCATGTTGAAATTCGGACCGAAGCCACGCACGGTGACCTGCGAGCCTTCACCATCGCGGCGGTCGATCGAGACGCCGGTGATGCGCTGCAGCGACTCGGCAATGTTGGTGTCCGGGAACTTGCCGATGTCTTCGGCACTGACCGCATCGACGACACCGATCGCGTAGCGCTTGATGTTCATCGACTGCTCGAGACTGTTGCGCACGCCGGTGACCGTGACGGTCTGCAGGTTGGTCGCCGAGGGCTTCTGCGGACCGTTCGGCGACTGCGATGTCGAACTCGTCGCCGGAGTTGCCGGTTGCGTGTCTTGCGCGTAGAGCGGGTTGATGATGACCACGCCCCCGACGATCGTGAACATGACCTTCGACCTGAGGTGCTTCAACTTGAAGTAGTTCATACGCGGGCACTCCCCTCCTGGCTGCTGAACGATAGCTGGACGTCGTGCGCGCGAAGTTCTCTGACGCGCACCGCGGTAGGCGCCTCCGTCGTGGACCTCAACGGATGCGGGCCAGTACAGATCTCCGTGATTTCTTCATCGGGTTCCTCCCCACTTCGCTGGCCGGTTGAAGAAGTCGACGCTCCCGCCCCCCGGGACCGCCTGCAGGCCATGCCCGCCGCCCTACCTCGCCTGACCAACACCGAGCCGGACGCCACCGGGCGCCGGTTGTCGCCACGCCGTACCGAACCGCCGGTACGACACGTTCGCGCTTGCCTCTGCATGGGCGGGGACGTCATTCCAGGGACATCGCCGCGTCCGCGTTGTTAGCGCTAACATTTAAGTTTTTATCACACTGCCGTGGGGTTGTCCAGCCCCGTGGGCGAGCGCGATACGGACCCCGCCGAAGGCGCCTGCGGCCTGCCACTCGGGGCCGAATCCGGCGCGTTCCCAGCCTCGGGTCGGCCGCGTCACCCGGGCGATCGGCCCCCTCCCTCTTCCTTGTATCGAGCCGCCGGCCGGCCCGCGTCCCGGACGCTCATTCCCCGTAGGGATGCACGGTGGCGATCCGGCCCTGCGCGTCGTGCTGCAACTGCGTCACCTTGATCGAACGCAGGTGGGTCACGCCGCCGGAAAGGATGGCGTCGTGGTAGTACAGCCACCAGCGGCCGCCGAATTCGACGATGGAGTGATGCGAGGTCCAGCCGAGTACCGGCGTCAGCACCCGGCCCTGCCAGGTGAACGGGCCGTACGGGTTGTCGCCGACGGCGTAGCAGATGCAATGGGTGTTGCCGGTGGAGTACGACAGGTAGTACCGGCCGCGGTAACGATGCATCCACGGCCCTTCGAAGTAGCGTCGGTCATGGTCGCCGGCGCGCAGCGGCCGACCGCCCTCGTCAAGGATGACGACCTCGCGCGGGGGCTCGGCGAACTGCGTCATGTCCGCGCTCAGGCGCGCCATGCGCGGCCCCAGCGCGGGTTCGTCCGGAGCCGGCTCTTCGTGGTCCCCGGCGTAGGTGTTGTCGCGGTATTTCTGCAGCTGGCCTCCCCAGAGCCCGCCGAAGTACAGATAGTGGCTGCCGTCCTCGTCGGCCAGCACCGCCGGATCGATCGAGTAGCTGCCCTCGATCGGCCGCGGCTCGGCCTTGAACGGACCCTCGGGACGGTCGGCGATCGCCACGCCGATCTGGAAGATGCCGTCGGCGCGCTTGGCCGGGAAATAGAGGTAGTACCGGCCGTCGCGGGTGGCGGCGTCCGGCGCCCACATCTGCCGCTCGGCCCACGGCACGTCCCTGACATGCAAGGCCACCCCGCAGTCCACCGCCCCGGTCTCGGGCGAGTCCATGCGCAAGACGTGGTAGTCCTGCATGCCGAAGTGGTCGCCGTTGTCGTTGAACGGAATGCCGGCATCGATGTCGTGCGACGGGTAGATGTAGATCTTTCCCTCGAACACGCGTGCGGAAGGGTCGGCCGTGTAGATGTGCGTGACCAGCGGCGGGGATATCGCCCGGGCCGCCAGTTCCGCCAGCGGCCTGGCGCCGAGGTCGTCGAACGAGGTCATGGGAGGGCTCCTGCCTGGTGGCGGCGCGCGCGCAGCTCCTGCTCGATGCGGGATTCCGTCGGCTTGTCGATCCCGTACCAGAACAGCAGGCCGACACCCGCCAGGAACGGGATCGCGCAGTACACGCTGACCGCCAGCTTGATGCCGTACATAACCTGCAGCGACTGCACCGGCAGGGACGCGTCGTAACCGTAAAGGGCCAGTATTCCCGCCACCATGGCCCCGCCCAGGCTCAGACCGAGCTTCAGGCCCACCAGCATGGCCGAGAACACGGTGGCAGTGGCGCGGCGGTGGTTTATCCATTCCGAGTAGTCGGCGACGTCCGCGGCCATCGCCCACAGCAACGGAATGGTGATGCCGTAGAAGAAGCCGTGCAGGATGTAGGAAACCAGCACCAGGCCGATCGCGTCGGGCGGATAGAACCAGAACGCCAGCAGGAACAGGGTCGACACCAGCAGCGCACCGCCGAACACGTCGCGCTTGCCGAAGCGCTCGGCCAGTCTTCGCGAGAAGCCGATGCCGATGACCATGAACACGATGCCGCCGGCATTGAACAGGCTGAAGGCGGACGTGGGCGCGTCCTGCGGCCACTGGAATCCGGCCAGGCCGATGCCGGTCAGCGCGGTGTTCAGACCGTCGATCATGCCGTTGAAACCGATGCCGTCAAGAAAGCGCGCCAACTGCGTCGGGTCCAGGTAGTACTTGAAATAGTAGACATACATGCCGCCCTTCAGCGCCAGGTTGATGAACACCAGCACGGTCACCGCCAGCACGATCAGCCATGGCCGGTTGTGCGCCAGGTCGACCAGGTCCTGGCGGATGCTGGTCTGCTGTTCCGCCACCGGCACCACGCGTTCGCGCGTGGTGAAGAAGGTGATCAGGAAGAACACCGTGCCGACCACCGCGAACAAGGCCATGGTGTTGCGGAAACCCTCGGCCTTGTCGCCGCCACCCAGGATCAGCACCAGCGGCAGCAGCAGCACCTGGATGGTGAACTGGGCGATCATCACCGCCACGAAGCGGTAGGCCGACAGGCTGTTGCGCTGGTCCATGTTGCCGGTGATCACGCCGCTCAGTGCCGAGTACGGCAGGTTGTTGGCCACGTAGACCAGCACCAGCAGGGTATAGGTCGCCAGCGCGTAGACGACCTTGCCGCCCGCGCCCAGTTGCGGGGTGGTGAAGGTCAGCAGCGAGACCACGCCGAACGGGATCGCGCTCCACAACACCCACGGCCGGAACTTGCCCCAGCGCGTGCGGGTACGGTCGGCAATGAAACCCGTGACCGGCGTGAACACGAAGGCGCCGAGCAGGCCGACCACGAAGATGATGGTGGCGGCGGTGCCGGCGGGAATGCGGTAGACATTGGTATAGAAGAAAGCGAGGAAAGTGACCAGGGTCTGGAAGATCAGGTTGGCGGCCAGGTCACCCAGGCTGTAGCCGATCTTTTCCGTGGCCGAGAGTTTTTCCGACGTGCTGCTCATGGAGACCTCGAATGGCGGACGGTTTCCCGATGGCCGGCGTGGGAGCGCATCATGGCGCGGTACAGGGCAGGACGTGATCCGGATCCGTGCCCAGCGCGACGCGGGAGATGTCGATCGTGTAAGCGGCCGCCGTCTCCAGCCGGAACGGCACGTCAATGTGCCGCATGTCGGCGCCGGCTGCCTCGAAGCACTTCAGCGGCATGCCCACCTGCAGCCATTGTCCCTGCGGCAGCGCCTTGAGCGCGGCATCCACCGGTACCAGACCCGTGCAGTTGCTGCCGCCGCATGCCATGCCCAGGGTGATCTTGCCCGGCGCGAGCGCCTCGATGCGCAGCTCGACGATCAGTTGCACGTCGCCATTGGTCTGGCGCGTCAGGTCCAGCGGTGTGTCGGCGCGCAGGACAAACGCGGCCTCGCCTCGGCTCGACCATGCGAGGCGACGCGCGTCCTCCTGGCGGCGGTGATCCAGCGCGCTGATGCGCAGGCTGCCGTCCGGCGTGGCGGTCGGCGCCGCCCTGATCGCCGTGCTGCCGCCCGCGCCTGCCAGCGCCGCCTCGAGCCCCGCGGCCGGTTCGCCCCGCTGCAGGTAGACGCCCGGCGCCGCCATGTTGGCCGGCAGGCCGGACACCTCGGGCAGGCGGTCGAGGTTGCCGTCGTCTTCGTAGGTCAGGCCGTAGCCGTAGGCAAACTGCGGGTGGTAATCGGGCTGGCCCACGTTCAACGGCGTCTGCACCGCGCTGCGCGGCCACGAGTAGGACAGCTTGCCGTGGAAGTCGTGCCGCACCTTGCCGGTGGCGTCGCGCAGCAACACGTCGGCGACGCCCTCGCCTTCGGTGCCGGGCAACCATGCGGCGACGAACGCATTCGAGGCATTGATCTCGGGGTTGACCCACAACGGCCGCCCGCTCAGGAACACCGACACCACGGCGATGCCCTGCGCGCGCAGGCGCCTGATCAGCTCAAGGTCGGCCGGATCGCCCGGCGCGAACGCCAGCGTGGGCACGTCGCCCTGGAACTCGGCATAGGGATGCTCGCCGTAGACCACGATCGCCACGTCCGGCTTGCGCGTGTAGTGGCCGTCAGCCGACAGCTCGGCCGTGCCCCCGGCCGCGTCCACCTGCGCGCGGATGCCCTTGCCGATCGAGGTGGCGTGCGGAAAGTCGGCGTTGGTGGTGCCGGTGCCCTGCCAGGTCAGCGTCCAGCCGCCACTTTGCTGCGCAATGCTGTCGGCGCCCTCCCCGGCCACCAGGATGTGTTGCCGCGGATCGAGCGGCAGCAGATGGTCCTGGTTCTTCAGCAGCACCAGCGATTCGCGCACCGCGCGCCGCGCCAACGCACGATGCGCTGGGCTGCCGATCACGTCGAAGTGTCCACCCAGCGGCTGCCTGGACGGCAAGCCGGCATCGAACAGGCCCAGCCGCAGCTTCACGCGCAGGATGCGGGCCACGGCGTCATCCAGCCGCGCCATCGGAATGACGCCCGACTTCACCTCGGCCAGCGTGTGCCGGTACAGCCCGCGCCAGCTGTCCGGCGCCATGTACATGTCCATGCCGGCGTCGATCGCCTGCGGGCAGTCCTCGTTGCTGCAACCGGGGACCTGGCCGTGGCCGTTCCAGTCGCCGACCACGAAGCCCTGGAAGTCCATGCGCTGCTTCAGCACGTCGGTGAGCAGGCCCTTGTTGCCGCTCATCTTCACGCCGTTCCAGCTCGAGTACGAGGCCATCACCGACTGCACGCCGGCATCGATCGCCGGCAGGTAGCCGGCGGCGGCGATGTCGCGCAACTGCTCTTCACTGACTTCGGCATCGCCCTGGTCCTGGCCGCCGCGGGTGAAACCGTCACCGACGAAATGCTTGGCGCTGGCGATGACGTGTGCGCTGTCCAGGAACTGCGGCGTGCCGGGCGTGCCCTGCAGCCCCTCGACGGCCGCCGCCGCATACTGCGCCACCAGGGCCGGGTTCTCCGAATAGCCTTCGTAGGTACGGCCCCAGCGATCGTCGCGCGGCACCGTGAGCGTGGGCGCGAAAGCCCAGTTGATGCCCGCTGCGCGCGCCTCTTCCGCGGTGGCCTGGCCGATCGCGCGGATCAGGGCGGGATCGCGGGTGGCACCCAGCGCGATGTTGTGCGGAAACACCGTGGCACCGGACACGTCGTTGTTGCCATGTACCGCGTCCGCACCGAACAGCAGCGGAATCGCCACGCCGCCGTCGCGGGTGTCCATCGCCGCGCGATGAAACGCATCGGACAGTGCCAGCCACTGTGCCGGCCCGGCCACCCGGCCGCCCCCCGGCTTGGAATTGCCGCCGGCGAGGATCGAACCGAGCCGGTACCTGCGCACGTCCTCGGGGGTGACGCTGCCAATATCGGCCTGGATCACCTGGCCCACCTTGTCGCGCGGCGACATCTTCGCCATCAGCGCGCGCACGCGCTGCTCCAGTGCCGCGTCGGGCGGCAAGGGCCAATGCCCTTGCGGCCAGCGCAGGGGATGGACCTCGGGGTGCGGCGCAACCGGCGTGGCCCGGGTCTGCGCCAGGCGCGGCGCGGCGAAGGACAAGCCCGCGAGCAGCATGCATGCGCAACGCGACACACATTTCCTGCACAAGATCCATCGCACGGCGATCTCCCCCGCTCTGTGGACGAAACGAACGGCGGCACCCGTCCCCCCGGATGGTCGTGCCGGCAATGGAAAAATGATAGCGCTACCAATTTCGTTCCACAACCGCGGACGAAAGGGCTCCGCGCGCCACTGTCGCTGCCGCGGGGCAATCAGGCCATCACCCGGCCGGTCAGGGCAGGTGGATCTCCAGGCCGCAGTGGAAGCGGCGCTCCGCCCCCGCCGCCAGGGTGATGGCATCGACGCATTCGTCGCGATTGAAGGCGTCGGTCATCGCCTCCATCGGCTCCAGCGCGATGGAGCGCCGCGCCGCCGCGCCGGCCAGGGTGTCGCCCGTGAAGGCCAGGGTGACGCCGGACTGTTGCCACACGGCCACGGCCAGGCCGCTGTCCGGATCGCGCAGGCGGGTACGGATGCGGCCGTCGGCATCGACCCGCGGATCGGCAAAACCGGTATCCATGACCACGCCGCCGATGCGGCGCGGGCGGCGGAAATCCAGCGACGGCTGCGTATCCAGCGGCTGCAGCGCCGAGGGCCCCGGCAACGGGATCAACCGCTCGTCGGTGCGGATCGCCTGGCGCGCGGGCAGCTGCAGTTCGCAATCGGCGATGCCGTCCTCGCGCAGGCGCAGGTAGGGGTGCCAGCCGAAAAAACACGGTGCGGCCTGCTCGCCGACGTTGCGCATGCGCGCCTCCACGTCCAGGCCACCGGCATGCAGGGTGAACAGCACCTCCAGGTCCAGCGCGAACGGGTAGCCCGGCTGCACGCCGGGACGCAGCCCGTCATGGCCGAAGCGCACGCGGGCGCGCTCATCGTCGGCCTCCGCCGACAGCAGCTCGAAATCGGCATCGCCCACGAACCCGTGCATGATGCCGCGCGCGTCGCCTTCGAGGCCGGGTTGCAGGTCGTACGTCTTGCCCGCGTAGCGGTATCGCGCGTCGGCGATGCGGTTGGCGAACGGCAGCATGACGGCGAAGCGTGCGCCATCCTGCGCCTCCAGCTCGCCGGCATCGGCGTAGCCGTCGGCAATGTCGCGCAAGCGCCCGCCCAGTGGCACGTGGAAGTCCAGCAGGGTGGCGCCTTGCCGCGCCAGGCGCACCGACATGCCGCTTTCGGTATCGGTCAGCGCGACGACCGGCCAGGGACCCAGGTGCTCGTGGCGGATGGCATAACGAGTCATGGGACGGCCCCTGCTGGCGCGGCGACGAGCGGGTCATGGTAGCGGACTCGTTTTCCAGCGGCATCTCCGCCCGTCGACCGCCGTCCCGCCGGGCACCCCGCCACCGGCCCGACAACTGGTGGATGGACATCGTGCCGGCGCCGGCAACGAGTGAGGAGTGCGCCCCTACAGGCGTGTCGACGGTGACGGCGCACGCGCCAGCGCCCAGACATCCACCCGCGGCACGCCCATCCGCTTGAGCACGCTGGCGCACTCGGCCAGGGTGGCGCCGGTGGTCATCACGTCGTCGAGGATCGCCACGTGCGCGGGCGGCGCCAGTCCCGGACACAGCGCGAAGGCGCCATGCACGTTGCGGCGGCGGCCGACGGCGTCCAGTTCGGTCTGCGCCTCGGTGCGCCGCGAGCGTTGCAGCACGTCATGCCGCAACGGCACGCCCAGTGCACGCGCCAGCGACCTGGCCAATTCCAGTGCCTGGTTGTAGCCGCGCTGGCGCAAGCGGCTGCGGTGCAGCGGCACGGGAATCAGCAGCGAGGGGCGTTCGACCGGGATCGGCTCGCGCTGCCACAGGCTGGAGAGCACGCGGCCGGCAGCGAGGTCGCGGCCGAACTTGAAGCGCGACTCCAGCGTGTCGAGCGGCCAGCCGTAGCGGAACGGCGCCCATGCCGCATCCCACGGCGGCGCATGCTGCTGGCATTCGCCGCACAGCGCGGCCGCGCTCGCCAGCGGCAACGCGCAACGTGCGCAGCAACTGCGGTTGCGCGGCATCTCGGCGGCGCACGCGGCGCACAGGTCCATGCCGTTGTCGCCCGGCGCGCCGCACAGCAGGCAGCGCAGCGGCAGCAGCCAGCGCTGCACGGCGGGCAAGGATCGCAGCAGGCTGGTCTTGTACATGGGTCCCCCCTCCCCGCATCCGCCGATGGTAGCGGCAATCGACGCTTCGCGCGGAGTGCGGGAAGCGTGCGTGCGGTCTACACTCGATAGCCGCCCGCAGCGTTCGCCACACCTGTGTTTGCCCTTCGTCCATCGACCAGGAGGTTCGCATGAGCACGACCCAAGACGGCAACCCCGCACCCTCGACCTGGCCGGCGATTGCCGGCACCGCACTGCGCGTCGCCTTCGGCGTGATCTGGGCGGTGTGCGCCGCGCTGACCTGGACCGACGGGTTCGCCGACCACTACGTCGGCTACCTGCACAACGCGGCGACCGGCCAGCCGGCATGGTCGGCGTGGTGGTTCGACATGTGGATCGCCGTGGTCACGCCGCACGCCGGCCTGTTCGTGTGGGCCACGCGGATCGCCGAGACGCTGCTGGCTGCGGCCCTGCTGCTGGGCTTTGCGCGCAAGATCACCTACGTCGTGGGCATCCTGTTCAGCCTGCTGATCTGGAGCACGGCCGAAGGTTTCGGCGGGCCCTATTCGGTGGGCGCCAACAACATCAGCGCGGCGCTCAGCTTCGTGCTGATCTTCGTCGCGCTGATCGTGATCAACCTGCGCGCCGGCCCCAGCCCGTACAGCCTGGACTACCTGCTCGAGCGCCGCTGGCCGCGCTGGCGGCGGTTTTCCGAATGGAACACGCGCGTTCCGCTGGAACAGGTGCGGCCGCTGTCGTGGCGCGTGCAGGGGCCGGCGCTGGCCGGCGTGCTGCTGCTGGTGGCGCTGCTGCTGGCCGGGTTGCACAGCGCGTTGAACGTGCGCAGCGCCAGCCCCGCCGCCGCCGCCGCCGCGGTGACGCCGCTGTCGCTGGCCTCCAGCGAGCCGATCAAGCAGGCGCGCGACGCCCGCCTGCCGCCGCTGCAACCGGGCGACAGCGTGGACGTGCACATCGTGTCCAGCGACGACACGGTGGAGATCGCCAGCGGCGTGCAGTACCAGGCCTGGACCTTCGGCAAGACCGTGCCCGGCCCGGTGATCCACGTGCGCCAGGGGCAGACGGTGAACGTCACCTTCACCAACCGCGGCACCATGCAGCACTCGATCGACTTCCACTCGGCGATCACGCCGCCCAGCCTGCACTACGTGGACATCATGCCGGGCGAGTCGATCAGCTTCTCGTTCGAGGCCAAGGTGCCGGGCGCCTTCCTCTACCACTGCGGCACGCCGCCGGTATTGCTGCACATCGCCAACGGCATGTACGGCGCAATCATCGTCGACCCCGCCACGCCGCTGCCGCCGGCCGACGAGAGCTACGTGCTGGTGCAGGGCGAGTGGTACACCCAGCAGGTCGCCGGCACGCTGATGGCGGGCAGCTACGAGAAGATGCAGCAGATCCGGCCGGATGAAGTGGTGTTCAACGGTGCCGCCTTCCAGTACGTCGCCCATCCGTTGACCGCCAAGCCGGGCGACCGCGTGCGCCTGTACGTGGTCAACGCCGGGCCGAGCCTGTGGAGCGCGTTCCACGTGATCGGCGCGATCTTCGACAAGGTCTACCCCGGGGGCAACCCGGCGCAGGCCATCGACGGCGTCTCCACCTACACGGTCGGGCCGGGCGAGGGCGCGGTGTTCGACCTCACCCTGGACGAGGCGGGCCACTATCCGTTCGTGGACCACTCGATGGCGCACGCCGTGCTCGGCGCGCAGGGCATCCTGGAGATCGCCACGCCGGGCGAGGCACTGCCCACGCCGACGATCACCAAGGCACCGGTCGATGAACACGCCATGCCGCCGCCGGCCGCCACCGGACCGTACGCCTTCGACCCCGCACACGGCGCGCAGCTCTATGCCACCTACTGTGCCGCCTGCCACCAGCCGACCGGGCTGGGCTTGCCCGGCGCGTTCCCGCCGCTCAAGGGCAACGCCGCGGTACTGGACGCGGACCCGACCAAGCAGCTCGACGTGATCCTGCACGGCCTGCACGGCCAGGCGATCGACGGCGTCAGCTACCCCAGCGCGATGCCGCCGTTCGCCCCCACCCTCAACGACGCGGACATCGCCGACATCGCCAACCACGAGCGCACGTCGTGGGGCAACCAGGCCAAGCCGGTGACCGCCGAGCAGGTGAAAGCCATCCGCGACGCCGGCAAGTAATCCGCGTCATCCCGCTTCGTCAACCTCTGGCACGGTCCAAGGGGTTGACGGAGCGGGATGCGCCACCCACACTGCGCGGCCTCTGCACTGGAGTCCGCCATGCCCGCGCCGATCCGCCACGACTGGAGCCGCGAGCAGGTCGTCGCGCTGTTCGACCTGCCGTTCCACGAGCTGCTGCACCGCGCCCACACGGTGCACCGCGAATACCACGATCCGAACGCGGTGCAGGTATCGACCCTGCTGTCGATCAAGACCGGCGGCTGCCCGGAGGACTGCGCGTATTGCCCGCAGGCCGCACGCTACGACACCGGCGTGCAGGCGCAGAAACTGATGGACGTGGACGAGGTGCTGGAACGCGCCCGCGCCGCCAAGGCCGCCGGCGCCAGCCGCTTCTGCATGGGCGCGGCGTGGCGCGGCCCGAAGGATCGCGACATCCCCAAGGTCGCCGCGATCGTGCGTGCGGTGAAGGACCTGGGCCTGGAAACCTGCGCCACCCTGGGCCTGCTCGGCGACGGGCACGCGCAGCAGCTCAAGGACGCCGGGCTGGACTACTACAACCACAACATCGACACCGCGCCGGAGTTCTACGGCGAGATCATCCACACCCGCGAATACCAGGATCGCCTGAGCACGCTGGAACAGGTGCGCGAGGCCGGCCTGAAGACCTGCTGCGGCGGCATCGTCGGCATGGGCGAGACGCGCGAGCAGCGCGCCGGCCTGCTGCAGGCGCTGGCCAACCTGCCCGAGCATCCGCAGTCGGTGCCGATCAACCAGCTGGTGCCGGTGCCCGGCACGCCGCTGGGCGATGCCGCGCCGCTGGACCCGTTCGAGTTCGTGCGCGCGATCGCGGTGGCGCGCATCCTGATGCCGCGCTCCATCGTGCGCCTCTCCGCCGGCCGCCTGCAGATGGACGATGCCGTGCAGGCGCTGTGCTTCCACGCCGGCGCCGGCTCGATCTTCGCCGGCGACAAGCTGCTCACCACCGGCAACCCTGACACGGCGCGCGATCGCGCGTTGTTCCGTCGCCTCGACCTGCATCCGCTGGAACTGGCGGCGGACCCTGCTGCGAACGGGTGCGCCGACTGCCGCTGCGGCGCGGCCGCCTGACGCCGGGCCAGCCCGGAACCTTCGCCGCGGCCGCCATGTCCGAAGCACCGCCGCCGCGCCCTGACCTGCTCGATCGTCTGGCCGTCCAGACGTCCGAACGCGAACAGTATCACCTGCGCCGCCGGATGCGCGCCATCGAGCGCGCCGATGGCCCGTGGTTGTACACCGCCGCGGGCCGCATGCTGGGTTTCTGCAGCAACGACTACCTGGGCCTCGCGCAACACCCGCGGCTGGTCACGGCGCTGCAGCGGGCGGCCGCGGCCGACGGCGTGGGCAGCACCTCAGCGCACCTGATCTGCGGCCACCATCGCGAGCACGCGCAGCTGGAAGAGACGCTGGCCGCATGGACCGGCCGCGAGCGCGCGCTGCTGTTCTCCACCGGCTACATGGCCAACCTGGGCGTGATGCAGGCACTGCTGGGGCGCGGCGACGTCTGCGTGCAGGACAAGCTCAACCACGCCTGCCTGCTCGACGGCGCGAGGCTCAGCGGCGCGGACCTGAAGCGCTACCCGCACGCCGACGCGGATGCCGCCGCGCGCCAGCTGGCCGCGCATTCCGGCGCGGCGGCAATGCTCGCCACCGACGGCGTGTTCAGCATGGACGGCGACGTCCCACCGCTGCACGCGCTGGCGCAACTGTGCGCACGCGAGCGCGCCACGTTGATGGTCGACGACGCGCATGGCCTGGGCGTACTCGGCGACGACGGCGCCGGCAGCCTCGGCGCGGCGAAGCTGGGCCAGCACGAGGTGCCGCTGCTGATGGCCACGCTGGGCAAGGCGCTCGGCTGCAGCGGCGCGTTCGTGGCCGGTCCGGAGCCGCTGATCGAAGGGCTGATCCAGTTCGCTCGGCCCTACATCTACACCACCGCGATGCCGCCCGCCCTGGCTGCCGCTGCACGGGAAGCGGTGCAGCTGGCACGCACCGAAACCTGGCGGCGCGAGAAACTCGCGGCGCTGATCGCCCGTTTCCGCGCCGGTGCGGCGCAGCTCGGCCTGCCGCTGATGGATTCGCCCAGCGCGATCCAGCCGCTGCGGCTGGGCGACGCGAAGGCTGCGGTGCGGGCCGCGCAGGCCCTGGAGCGCCGTGGCCTGCTGGTGGTCGCGATCCGCCCGCCGACGGTACCGGCCGGCCAGGCGCGGCTGCGCATCACCCTCTCTGCGGCGCACGAGGAGGCACACGTGGATGCGCTGCTCGACGCGCTGGCTGATCTGCCGCAGGAACCGCACCTGGCGGGCCACGTATAATGGCGCGTTCTCCCGCGTCATCTTCCCCATGAACGTCGCCAACATCGCCACCTACCGCTTCGTCGCGCTGGACGACCTGCCCGTGCTGCGCGAGCGCGTGCGCGAACGCGCCGACGCACTGGCGCTCAAGGGAACCGTGCTGCTGGCGCCGGAGGGCATCAACCTGTTTCTCGCCGGCACGCGCGCGGCCACGGACGCCTTCATGGCATGGCTGTGCGAGGATGCGCGTTTCGCCGACCTCGGGGCGAAGCAGTCGTGGTCCGAAGCGGTACCCTTCGGCCGCCTGCGCGTGCGGCTCAAGCGAGAGATCATCACCCTGCGCATGCCTGCGCTGCGCCCCGCCGACCGCCGCGCACCCGGCGTGGATGCGAGAACGCTCAAGCGTTGGCTGGACCAGGGTCGGGACGACGCCGGTCGCGAGGTGGTGATGCTGGACACCCGCAACGACTACGAGACCGACGCCGGTGCTTTCGCGCACGCGGTGGACTATCGCATCGCCAGCTTCACCGAGTTCCCCGCCGCGCTCGCCGCCGACCGCGCGCGCTACGCCGGCAAGACCGTGGTGCCCTACTGCACCGGCGGCATCCGCTGCGAGAAGGCGGCGCTCTACATGCAGGAGCTGGGCATCGAACACGTGCGCCAGCTCGAAGGCGGCATCCTGGAATACCTGGAGCTCACCGACGGCAAGCACTGGCAGGGCGGCTGCTTCGTGTTCGACGGACGCGGCGCGGTGGGTGCCGATCTGCTCCCTCTGCCGCAGCAGGCGAACGCATGAGTCTTTTCGTCGAAAAGACCGGCCACGGTCCGCTGCCGCTGGTGCTGCTGCATGGCTGGGCGATGCATGGCGGCGTGCTGGCGCCGCTGGTCGAGGCGCTGCAGGCGCAGTGCACGATGTACGTGGTCGACCTGCCCGGCCACGGCCGTTCGCGGGATTGCGGCCTGCCGCTGGAACCACGCGCCTGCGCCGAGGCGATCGCCGCCGCCACGCCGCCGGCGACCTGGCTCGGCTGGTCGCTGGGTGGCCTGATCGCGCTGACCGCGGCGCTGGAGCTGCCGCGCCAGGTGCGTGGCCTGGCGATGCTGTGCGCCACGCCGAAGTTCGTGCGCGATGCCAGCTGGCCATATGGCAACGACCTGGCGCTGGTGCAGCAACTGGCCAGCGACCTGGAAGCCGATTACCACGCCACCATCGAGCGCTTCCTGGCGCTGGAGGCGATGGGCAGCGCCGACCCGCGCACCGAACTGCGCCACCTGCGCGCACTGGTGTTCGCCCGCGGCGAGCCGGATGCCCGCGTGCTGCAGGAGGGCATCCGCATCCTGCGCGACAGCGATCGCCGCGCCGCGCTGCCCGACCTGGCCGTGCCCAGCACGTGGATCGCCGGCCATCGCGACCGGCTGGTGCCACCGCAGGCGATGGCCTGGTCGGCCAGCCAGTGCGGCGGCGATGGCCACGAGATCGCGCAGGCCGGTCACGCGCCGTTCTTCGGCCACGCCGGCGCGGTGGTCGAGGCCCTGCAACCCCTGTTCGCCCGGCTTGACCGCCGCGCCACCACGAGCCTTTTCCATGAGTGATTTCCAACTCGACCAGCGCCAGGTGCGCCGCAACTTCGCGGCGGCGGCCACCACCTACGAAAAGCACGACGCGTTGCAGCGCGAAGTGCAGACCCACCTGCTGGAGCGGCTCTCGTTCTATCTCGACACCCCGCAGCGGGTGGTCGACATCGGTGCCGGTACCGGTCGCGGCACCGCCTTGCTCAAGAAGCGCTATCCCAAGGCCGAGGTGATCGCCATCGACCTGGCGCTGCCGATGCTGCGCGCGGCCAGGCAGCACAGCAGCTGGCGCAAGCCGTTCGACCGCGTCTGTGCCGAGGCGCGTGCGTTGCCGCTGGCCGACCACAGCGTGGACGTGCTGCATTCGAACCTGTGTTTCCAGTGGATCGACGACCTGCCGGCGCTGTTCGGCGAATGCATGCGCGTGCTCAAGCCCGGCGGCCTGATGGCGTTCTCCAGCTTCGGCCCCGACACCCTGATGGAGCTGCGCGCCGCCTGGGCCGCGGCGGATCAGCGCGCCCACGTGAGCCGCTTCCTGGACATGCACGACGTGGGCGACGCGATGCTCGCCGCCGGCCTGCGCGACCCGGTGCTGGACGTGTTCCGCTACACCATGACCTACAGCGAACCGCGCAAGCTGCTGGAGGAGTTGCAGGGCCTGGGCGCCACCAATGCCGACCGCCAGCGCGAGCGCGGGCTCACCGGCAAGTCGCGCTACCGGCGCATGCTGGCCGCCTACGAAACGATGCGCCGCGACGGCCGCATCCCGGCCACCTGGGAGGTGGTCAGCGCGCACGCCTGGGGTCCGCCGGCGGGACAACCGCGCCGCGTGGGCGGCATGGAAATCGCCAGCTTCTCGATCGACAAGTTGCGCGGTTCGCGGCGGTAAAAACCAAGCATGAAACATGCCCCGCACCCGTCGGCCGCACGACGATTTTGCGGAATCCCCAACGGGCGCACGTTTTTCGCCGCCGAATGCGATCATGGTGGCGACTCCGGCAATGCATACAGGGGGGCCTGATGATCGAGCTGGAAATCCAGGCCTTGTCCGAACGACGCGAAGGCCTGCTGATCGAAGTGGGCCGGCTGGTGCTGGCCAGCGGTTTCACCTTGCAGCGGCAACGGCTGATCCAGGATCCGCACGGCATCCTGCTGACCATGGTGGTGCGCGGGCCGCCGCGGAAAAAACGCGCGCTGGCGGAGGCGCTCGACAGCTACGAGCGCATCATCAGTTTCGAACTGCAACCCCATGTCGAGGGCGAGGAGCGCGTGCATTTCGCCGCCTCGCGCGCACCGTCGGCCTACGTGCCGCCGGCTCTCCCGGTGGCGCCTCCGGTCCCGCCGACCGCCCCGCCGGCGGCGCCGACGGTTGCGGCCGCGACCGCGCCGGCCGTCTCCACCTTCGACCAGGTCGCCCCGGTCGTGCTGGCCACGCCCACGGCAGTACCCGCGCCGGCACTCGCCACGGTGGTCGCGCGGCCGACGCTGGAGGCGGATCTCGAATTCATGCTGCCACCGCCGCCACCGGCTCCCCCCGCGCCCGCGCCCGCGACGGTGGCGCCGGCTCCGTTCGTGGAGCTGGTCCCGCTCGAACCCGACCAGGCGGCCATCGACCGGTTGCTGGCGAAACTCGACACCGAGTACCCGCAGATCCTGCCGCGGCTGCAGGAGCTCGACCGCACGGTAGCCGAGGCGGCGCGCGAACCGTCGCTGGCGCTGGCAGGCCGGCGCGTCGGCGCGTGGGTCGCCCGGCGCGAACCGTGGCCGGAGGGACGGTTGGGCCTGGAGCAGGCCATCACCCGACTCGGTGTGCCGGCGCTGCGGGCGCTGGTCGAGGTGGAACCGGAAGGCAGCCAGCTGCACCTGCGCCACAGCCCGCTGTGCGGGGAGGCCGGCCACTCCGGCTGCATCTTCTTCAGCGGCTTCCTGGAGGGCCTGCTGGCCCCGGCGCTGGACGGCCACGCGCCGTCGATCTTCGCCGTGTGCTGCCGCAGCTACGGCGCGGACGACTGCGTGCTGGCGCTGTCGGACTGATCAGCGCGCCCGGCCCGGTGCCGGAAGCAGCGCACCAGGTGGTCGTCGACCATCCCGGTGGCCTGCATCAGCGCGTAGCAGATGGTGCTGCCGACGAAACGGAAACCGCGCTTCTTCAGCGCCTTGCTCATGCGGTCGGAGCACGGGGTGGTGGCCGGCACCTGGGCTGGTTCGCGCCAGCGGTTGACCACCGTGCGGCCCTCGACGAAGGACCACAGACAGCCGTCCAGACTGCCAAACTCGGAGATCGCCTCCTGCGCGGCGCGCGCATTATCGCGCGCCGAGTACACCTTCAGCCGGTTGCGGATGATGCCCGGGTCGAGCAGCACCTTCTCCAGTTCGCGGTCGCTCATCGCGGCGACGCGGGCGATCTCGAAATCGTGGAAGAGCTTCCGGTAGTGCGCCCGCTTGGCCAGCACGGTGCGCCAGGACAGCCCCGCCTGGGCGCCCTCCAGGCAAAGGAACTCGAACAGGCCGCGGTCGTCGTGCAGGGGCACACCCCACTCGGTGTCGTGGTAGGCGCACATCAGGGCGTCACCCGCGGTGGCCCAGCTGCAGCGGATCGGTTCGGCATGTTTGCTCATGGCGGTTTTACGTGGCGGTGGACCCGCAAACCGTAGCGGACGCCAGTACACTTGTCGCCTTTCTTCCGGCCCCCGTCGATGCCGCCTTTCCCGTCTCCCCAGCGCGGCGCCGTGCTGGCCATGCTGGCCACCATCGTGCTGTGGGCCTACAGCTGGGTCGTGATGAAACAGGTGCTGGCCTGGGCCGGCCCGTTCGACTTCGCCGCGCTGCGCTACCTGGTCGGCGCGGCGGTGCTGTTCGCGGCGCTGCTGCTGTCGCGGCGCTCGCTGCGGCCGCCGCCGGCAGGCCCCACGATCCTGATCGGCTTGTGCCAGACCGCCGCCTTCCAGGGCCTGGAGCAATGGGCGCTGCTCGATGGCGGCGCCGGCCACGTGGCCCTGCTCGCCTACACCATGCCGTTCTGGGCGGTGCTGCTGGCGTGGCTACTGCTGCGCGACGCGCCGACCCCGCGGCACTGGCTGGGGCTGGCGCTGGCCGCCATCGGCCTGCTGTGCATCATCGAACCCTGGCGGCCGATGGGCAGCGCCGCGAGCACCGTGCTGGCCATCCTGGGCGGACTGGCCTGGGCCGCCGGCACCGTGCTCAGCAAGCGCCTGTTCCAGCGCCACGCACCGGACGTGCTGAGCCTGACGGCGTGGCAGATGCTGGTCGGCGGCGTGGCGCTGGGCCTGTTCGCATTGGTGATGCCGCAACGGCCGCTGGTGTGGAGCTGGGCCTTCGTCGGCGGCCTGGCCTACAGCGCGGTGCTGGCGTCGGCGGCGGCCTGGTGGCTGTGGTCGATCGTGCTGCAGCGGCTGCCGACCACGGTGGCCAGCGTCTCCAGCCTCGGCGTGCCCGTACTCAGCGTGCTGCTGGCCTGGTGGCTGCTGCACGAGCGGCCCTCGCCGCTGGAGGCGACCGGCATCGTGTTCGTGCTGCTGGGTTTGCTCGCGGTCAGCGGCGCGCGGCTCCCGCGGCGCCGGTAGGAGCTCGCTCGCGGGCGATGCCCTCGGTCTTGCAGATCCCGAATCCCGAATCCCGGCAAAGAGCATCGCCCGCGAGCGGGCTCCTACGACCAGGGCAAGGCCTGCAGATCGACATTGCCGCCGGTGATCACCAGGCCGACGCGGCGGCCGGCAAAGCGTTGCGGTTGTTGCAGGATCGCCGCCAGCACGGTGGCGCTGGAGACTTCCACCACCTGCTTCAATTCCGACCACAGCAGTTGCATCGCCGCGATCGTCTCGGCATCGCTGACGGTGATGATCTGGACATGGTGCGCGCGCAACGCGTCGAGGTTGCGTTCGCCGACCAGGGCGCGCAGGCCGTCGCAGACCGTGTCGGGTACCACGGTGGTGACCCGCTCACCGCGCGCCATCGACTGCGCCGCGTCGTCGGCACCGAGCGGTTCTGCACCGAACAGCGCCAGTGCCGGGTCGAGGCCGTGCGCAGCGATCGCCACGCCGCTGGCCAGCCCGCCGCCGCCCACGGGGGTGATCAACGCATCCAGCTCGGGGATCTGCTGCAGCAATTCCAGCGCCACCGTGCCCTGCCCGGCGATGACCCGGCTGTCGGCATACGGATGCACCAGCTCCGCACCGGTGGCGCGGCGCACCTCCTCGCACATCGCCTCGCGCGCCGCCTGGGTCGGCGCGCAGCGGTGCAGCGTGGCACCGGCGCGCTCGATCGCCGCCAGCTTGGCGCGCACCGCGCCTTCGGGCACCACCACGTGGGCGGCGATGCCGCGGGTGGCGGCGGCCAGCGCCAGCGCATTGCCGTGGTTGCCGGAGGAATGGGTGACCACGCCGCGCGCGGCCTGCGCCTCGTCCAGCGACCACACCGCATGGCAGGCGCCGCGGAACTTGAACGCGCCGCCGCGCTGCAGGTGTTCGCACTTGAAATAGAGCTTGGCGCCGCTCAGCGCATCCAGTGCCGGGCTGCACATCACCGGCGTCACCCGCGCATGCGGCGCGATGCGCAGGGCGGCGGCGCGGATCCGCGCAAGATCGGGCAGTGCGTCGATGGGCTCGCTCATGCGCTGATTACCTCGATGCCGCAACGGAAATGGCGCGTGGCGCCTGGCGCCAGCGCGATCGCATCGGCCCACTCGGGCCGGTTGAAGGCATCGGCCATGCATTCCATCGGCTCCAGCGCTACGGCCCGGCGCACGTCGCGCGCCACCGTGTCGGCAGTGAAGGCGTGCATCACGCCGCGCTCCTGCCACACCGCAAGCGCGAAACCGCGCGACGGATCGCCGAGGCGGGTGCGGATGCGGCCATCGGCGTCGGCCTCCAGGTCGGTGTAGCCCTGGTCAAGAATGCTGTCGCCGATCCGCCGCGGCTCGCGGAAATCCAGCGCCGGCGCATCGTCGAGCGCGACATAGGCGGCGTCGCCGGGCAGCGCGATCAGGTCGGCACCGGTGCGGACCAGGGTCTGCGCGGGAATCTGCAGCGGCCAGTCGTCGACCAGGCCACCGCCAGGCAGGCGGAAATACGGATGCCAGCCGAAGAAGCACGGCGCGAGACTGTCGCCGACGTTCTTCATGCATGCGTCCAGGCTCAAGCCCGCGTCGTCCAGGGTGAACTCGACCGCCAGGTCGATCGCATGCGGGTAGCCGGCGCGCGGACGAATCGCCGCGGTGGTCAGGCGTACGCGGGCGGCGGCATCGTCGGCGACCAGCTGCTCGATCCCGAACAGCGCATCGCGCACGAAACCGTGGCGACTGGCCCGTTCGGCGCCGACCACGCCGGGGTCGAGATCCTGCGCCACGCCGTCGAAGCGGTAGCGCGCATCGGCGACGCGGCCGGCGAACGGCACCATGATCGCGAACCGCGAGCCCGGGCGGTGCTGCACCTCGTCGGCATCACGGTAGCCGTCGGCCAGGTCGTGCAAGCCGTCGCCGAAAGGCACCTCGAAACCGAGCAGCGCAGCGCCATGCAAGGCCACGCGCACGTGGCGGTTCCCGGCGTGGTCGTGCAACGCCACGACGGGCTGCGTGCCCAGCCAGGAACGCTCCACGCCGTAGCGTGTCGAGGCGGAAGCTGTCACCGGACTCTCCTGCGGTTGAACCGGCCCATGTTAGCCTGATCCACCCCACCCACGTTGTTGTGCCCATGCATGCAGTTCCCCAGCAAGGCAGCCCGGTGATCCGGCTGCGCGATTACCGCCCACCGGCCTGGCGGGTCGAGTCGATCGAACTGGAGGTCGAGCTCGGCATCGACGCCAGCGAAATCGCCGCACGCCTGCAGCTGCGCCGCGACCCGTCACAGGCGCTGCCGCTGCGGCTGGACGGCGAAAACCTGCAACTGCTGTCGATCGCGCTCGACGGCCGCCAGCTGGACGCCGGGGCCTACCGCTACGACGGCGGCGTGCTGGAGGTCGACGGTGCGCGCGACGGCAGCGTGCTGGAGACCCGCGTGCGCGTGCGCCCGGCCGCGAACACCGCGCTGGAAGGGCTGTACCTGTCCGGCCCGCGCGAAACCGGCTTCCTGCTCACGCAGTGCGAGGCGGAGGGGTTTCGCCACATCACCTTCTTCCCCGACCGGCCCGACGTGCTGTCGACCTACACGGTGACCCTGCGCGCCGACCGCGACCGCTTCCCCGTGCTGCTGGCCGGCGGCAACCCCGCCGGCGCCGGCGAACTGGAGGGCGGCCGGCACTGGGCGCGCTTCGTCGACCCGCACCCGAAACCGAGCTACCTGTTTGCCCTGGTCGCCGGCCGCCTGGAGCACCTCGCGCGCGACTACCGCACCGCCGACGGCCGCGCCGTGCAGCTGAAGATCTGGGCCGAGGCCGACGCGATCGACCGTTGCCACTATGCGCTGGATGCGCTCGAACGCGCGATGCGCTGGGACGAGCAGTCCTACGGACGCAATTACGACCTCGACGTGTTCCACGTGGTGGCCACCCATGACTTCAACATGGGCGCGATGGAGAACAAGGGCCTCAACATCTTCAACGCGAAGTACCTGCTGGCCGATCCGGACTCCACCACCGACGACGAGTACCGCCACGTCGAGGCGGTCGTCGCGCACGAGTACTTCCACAACTGGAGCGGCAACCGCGTGACCTGCCGCGACTGGTTCCAGCTCAGCCTGAAGGAAGGCCTCACGGTGTTCCGCGAGCAGAGCTTCTCGGCCGACATGAACTCCGCACCGCTGAAGCGCATCGAGGACGTCGCCCTGCTGCGCCGCGCCCAGTTCCCCGAGGACGCCGGTCCGCTGGCGCACCCGGTGCGCCCGGCGCAGTACAGCGAGATCAACAATTTCTACACCGCCACGGTGTACGAGAAGGGCGCCGAGCTGGTGCGCATGCTGGCCGGCCGGCTCGGTGCGGACGGTTTCCGCCGCGGCATGGACCTGTATTTCGCCCGCAACGACGGCCGTGCCGCCACGCTGGAGGATTTCCTGGCCGCGCTGGGCGAGGCCAACGACACCGAGCTGCTGCCGTACCTGGCGTGGTACGGCCAGGCCGGCACGCCGCGGCTGCGCGCGCACGGCCATTACGACGCGGCACGACGCGAGTACACGCTGAAACTCGGCCAGCACGCACCCGGCAGCGCCGGCCCGTCCGCCCGCGCGCCGCTGCCGATCCCGGTCAAGCTGGCGCTGTTCGCCGGCGACGGCCGCATGCTGCCGCTGCAGCTGGCCGGCGAGGCGACCGCCGCGGGCAGCGAACGCGTGGTGGTCCTGGAGCAGGCCGAGCAGGCGCTGGTCTTCACCGGCGTGGACACGCCGCCGGTGCCGTCCCTGCTGCGCGGCTTCTCCGCCCCGGTGATCCTGGAGTGCGACTACACGCCCGCCGAGCTGGCGCTGCTGCTGGCGCACGATCCCGACGGCTTCAACCGGTGGGAGGCCGGGCAGCTGCTGGCCGCGCGCGCCTACGAAAACCTGCGCGACGGCAGCACCGACACCTCGTTGCGTGCGTGGTGCGACGCCCTCGCCCGCCTGTTCGCCGACGGGCACGCCGACGATGCCTTGCTGGCCGACCTGCTCACGCCGCCGGGGGAGATCGAACTGGCCGAGCGCGAGGGCGCGGTCGATCCCAAGCGCATCCACGAACTGCGCCAGCTGCTGCTGCGGCAACTGGCCGAACGGCTGGGCGCCGATGCACTGGAGAAGCGCTATCGCACGCTGGCCGCGCGCACCTCGGCGGCGCTGGATGCGCCCAGCCAGGCCGCCCGCCGGCTCAAGCGGCGCGTGCTGGAACTGCTGGAAGCGTGCGACGCCGGGCTGGCGCAGCAGCTGGCGGCGGCGCAATACCGCGAGGCGCCCGGCATGACCGACCGGCTCGCCGCGCTGGCGGTGCTGGCGCGTGCGCAGTCCGGCGAAGGCGAGCGCGCGCTGGCGGACTATCGCCAGCGCTATGCCGGCAACGCACTGGCGCTGGACAAATGGTTCGCCGTGCAGGCGCAATTGCCGGGCCTGGCGGCCTTGCCGCGCGTGATGCGGCTGGAGAAGGACGCGGCGTTCACCCTGCACAACCCCAACCGCGTGCAGTCGCTGCTGGGTACCTTCGTGCGCGGCAACCCCAGCGGATTCCATCGGGCCGATGGCGCCGCCTACCGCTTCCTGACCGAACGGCTGGGCGAGCTGGATGCGCTCAACCCGCAGGTGGCCGCGCGCCTGGCGACGGCATTCAACGGCTGGCAGCGGCTGGAGCCGGGGCGCCGCGCCCTGGCGCAGGCGGCGATCGGTGAGCTGGCCGGACGTGCGGGCCTGTCGCGCAACCTGGGCGAAATCATCGGCAACGTGCTGAACCACTGAACCCGCCGCGGCGCACGCGGATGGCGGCGGATCACTCCCGCGCGGGGCGTCGGGGCCACGCGTGGTGCGGGAGGGTCGTTCAGATCGCCAGGTGATCCAGCGCCTCGAGCAGGCTCTGCATGCGCGACTCGAGGTCGGGCTGCAGGTCGTCGCGCTCGTCGCAGTCGAACTCGTTCAGGTGGTCCATCGCCATCTCGACCTCGCCGATTTCGACCAGCAGGTCGTGATGCGGGTAGACGGGTTGGAAATCGAAGCTCATGTCCATGGCCAGTTCCTGATGGGGTCGGTGGGTAGGTAGTGATGACCAAGCATCACCCATGCCAATGTGTGATCACGGTCACAGCCGGCCCGGCCCGCCTGCCGCGACACTGACGTCCCGCGTCAGCTGTTGCCGTCACCCGGCATAAAGTCCCTTTTCAGTCACCCCTCGTTCACGCGCTCCCGGCGAAGATCGAGTCCAAGCTAGCCCATTCGCTTTCTGGCGCCCGGCAATACGGTCATCCTGGATTCCCCCTGTTCCTGAGACCGCCTGGCGCCAGATCTACACCCCACGAAGCCCCGCGCATCCCGCGGGGCTTCGTGTTTCCGGGGCCGGCCACAAAAGACGACGGCACCCGAAGGTGCCGTCTTGCTTCCTCTCACGGTACGCGATCGAACCCCTGTCCGCTCGACCTCGGCGCGCGATCCTCGCGCAGCGTCTGCCCATGAAAGTGCAGGCGGGATGAAGCACGATCCGTGCCATGAAGCGTCGATCTTCGGCAATCCGTCGATCGCGTTACCATAACGACCTCTTTGGTCACTTTTTGCGCGCTCTGGGCCACCGCATGCGTCACCCCACCTGCTACGACGTCATCGTGATCGGCGGTGGCCACGCCGGCACCGAGGCCGCGCTCGCCGCCGCCCGCACCGGGGCGCGCACGCTGCTGCTCAGCCACAACATCGAGACGATCGGCCAGATGAGCTGCAACCCGGCCATCGGCGGCATCGGCAAGGGCCATCTGGTGAAGGAGATCGACGCCCTGGGCGGCGCGATGGCCCACGCCGCCGACCGCGCCGGCATCCAGTGGCGCACGCTGAACGCATCGAAAGGCCCGGCCGTGCGCGCCACCCGCTGCCAGGCCGACCGCGCGCTGTACAAGGCAGCGATCCGCCACCTCGTGGAAACGCAGCCGAACCTGGAGCTGTTCCAGCAGGCGGTGGACGACCTGATCATCGAGAACGGCCGCGCCTGCGGCGTGGTCACCCAGATGGGCCTGTCATTCCGTGCCCGCGCCGTGGTGCTGACCGCCGGCACCTTCCTCGCCGGCAAGATCCACATCGGCCCGGCGCAGTACGCCGGCGGCCGCGCCGGCGACCCACCGGCCACCACGCTGGCGCAACGGCTGCGCGAGCTGCCGGTCGCCGCTGAGCGCCTGAAGACCGGCACGCCGCCGCGCATCGACCGGCGCAGCATCGACTTCAGCACGCTGGAGGAGCAGCACGGCGACGATTCCGCGCCGGTGTTCTCGTACCTGGGCGACCGTGCCGAGCACCCGCGCCAGGTGAGCTGCTGGATCACGCACACCAGCGAGCGCACGCACGAGATCATCCGCGGCGCGCTGGACCGCTCGCCGCTGTACACCGGCCAGATCGAGGGCGTGGGCCCGCGCTATTGCCCGTCGATCGAGGACAAGGTGGTGCGCTTCGCGGACAAGTCCTCGCACCAGATCTTCATCGAGCCGGAAGGGCTGGACACGTTCGAGATCTATCCGAACGGCATCTCCACCTCGCTGCCGTTCGACGTGCAGCTGGCGCTGGTGCATTCGATCCCCGGCTTCGAGCGTGCGCACATCACCCGCCCCGGCTACGCGATCGAATACGACTACTTCGACCCCCGCGGGCTCCATCCGTGGCTGGAAACGAAGGCCATTCCCGGCCTGTACTTCGCCGGCCAGATCAATGGCACCACCGGCTACGAGGAAGCCGCCGCGCAGGGTCTGGTCGCCGGCCTCAACGCCGCGCTCGCGGTGCAGGGCAAGGCGCCGTGGTTCCCGCGCCGCGACGAAGCCTACCTCGGCGTGCTGATCGACGACCTCACCAGCAACGGCACCATCGAGCCGTACCGCAT
>JBDZVT010000046.1:0-12648 GCA_040255835.1 Lysobacteraceae bacterium | reverse complement strand
TGGCGATCGCCTTGGCCTTGGTCTCGTCGCTCATCCAGTCGAGGTTCTGGATGCGTGCCTTCAACGCGTTGCGCACGTTGGTGACCAGCTCCTCGGCACGCTGTTTGGCCTCGGGGGTGAACTCCTGCTTCACGTAGAGCTCGCCCAGCGCCATGCCCATCGAGCCGTTGACCGCGTTCAGCACCTGCTTCCAGCGCGGCTTCTGTTCCGGCTGGCCGGAGAGGGTCTTGCCGTAGAAGGCGAAGCGGTTGTCGCGGAACGGCTTGCTCAGCGCGTCGGAGGCGCCGTCGATGGTGTGGAAGCGCAGGTAGGCCTGCCACTGGCTGGCCGGCGCGCTGGCCAGCAGCTTGTCGAACTCGGCGAAGAACTTCGGCTGCGACAGCGAGAAGCCCTTGTCGATGGTCACGCCCTGGGCCTTGAAGAACTTCTCCCAGCTGAAGTGCGGGGTGATCTTGTCGGCCTCGGCCACGCTCACGAAGTGGTACTGGTTTTCCGGGGTGCGCAATTCGACCGGGGCCAGCGAGGCGGCGGCGAGCCTGGTCTCGAACGCCATCACCTGGTCGGCCTGCGTCTTGGCGTCGGCGGCGGAGACACCGGTCAGCTGCAGCGCCTTGGCGATGTAGTCGAGGTAGGCCTTGCGCAGGTCGGCGTGCTTCGGATCGGTGTAGTAGTCCTTGGTCGGCAGGCCCAGGCCGTCCTGGAAGGCGTAGCCGATCTGCGTTTCGGCGTGCTTGAAGTCGGCGCTGGCGCCGAACTGGAAGACCATCATGTCGCCCTGGGCGAAGCTCTTGTCGAGGAAGTCGGCCACGTCGCTGCCGTTCTTCAGCTGGTCGATCTCGGCCAGCCTGGGCTTGATCGGGTCGAACCCGGCCTTGTCGATGGCGGCCTCGTCCATGCCCGACTTGTACAGGTTGCCGATCTTCTGCTCGATCGAGCCGGCGGCGGCCTGGTCGGCGCCCTTGGCGGCGTTCTCGACGATGGCGTGCTGGGTGTTGAGGCTGTCCTCGGCCAGCTTGTCGAACGCGCCCCAGCGGGTGCGGTCGTTCGGGATCGGGTTGGCGGCGACCCACTTGGCATTGACGAACTGGTTGAAGTCCGCGCACGCCTCGTCCGGCGCGCCCAGCTCGCTGACGTCGAAGATGCTCTTGCTGTCGACGGCCGCGACGCTGTCGGCGGCCGCCGGCGCCGCGCTGGCCGCCGGCGCCGATGCGTCGGCGGGCGCCGAATCCTGCTTGCCGCAGGCGCTCACGGTCAGGGCCAGGCTGACCGCGAGGGCCAGGGGCTTCAGATACTGCTTGGTCATGGATGGATATCCCTCGATGGGTGGAACTGGGCGGTTGGGTTGCGGGCGAGGCCGTGCGCGAATGCTCCCCCGGCGCGCGGCGCAGCCGTTCACGCTAGGCCAAAGGACAGGGGGCAGACAGTGTCAAAGGTCAGGGGTGGCGGAGGGGCGCTCCGGGGACGGCAACGGCGTGGCCGGCAGGCTGTCCGGCGCCACCGCGCCGCCGGAAATGATGAAGGCCATGGCCTGGTCCATGGTCCAGTCGGTGGGGGTGAGCTCGTCCACCGGCACCAGCTCCAGATAGCCGCCGGTGGGGTTGGGCGTGGTCGGGATGTACACCGCGGCGATCTCCCGACCACTGCCTTCCTCGACCATCACCCGGGTCACGAAGCCCACCACCTTCAGGCCGCGGCGGGGAAAGTCCACCAGCACGACCCGCTGCATGCCGCCGGGCTTGTTCTGCAGCACCGCCATCAGCTTCTTGGTGCCGCCGTAGATGGTCTGCACCAGCGGGATGCGCGCGAGCAGGCCGTCGAACGCGCTCAGGAACCGCTGGCCGATCACCCGGTTCGCCACGAAGCCGAGCAGGTACAGCGAACCGAGCGTGACCAGCAGGGCGACGATGTAGGTCAGCCATTCCATCTTCAGCGATTCGGCGGCATGCGGCGCCACCAGCGCCAGCGTGTTGAGCAGGGCGGCCACCATCGGTGCCCCGATCCCGGCCAGCACGCCCAGCACGAACTTGAACACCAGCCAGGTCACCCACAGCGGGATGAAGGTGAGCAGGCCGGTCAGCAGGTAGCGTTTGAGGCGTAACGGGGGCATGGAACGTTCCGGCATGTCGTGCGTTGCATTGTAGGCGACCGACGCGGCGGCAGGCAGGCGCCCACCTTGCATCCACGGTCCGCGGGGTGGTGGCCGCCGTGACGCGCGATCGGCGCCCCGTGGCGTCCTTGAGCGGGCCGCGTCGCTTCGGTTAGGCTCGTCGCGCTCTCGCCGGTGCCGCTCTCAAGGGGACCGAAAGCGCCCGGCGTTTCGAGCGACCACACGGTCACAGGGAGTCCTGCATCGCCGATCGGGAAAGTCGGCGGTCCAGGGCAATGTCGAGGTCATCGACACCCCGCCTCTGAAAACCAGCAACGCAGGGACGCGGGTGTCGGTAATGGATGGACGGCTTGCCCGTGCCATCGCCAGAGAGGGATTCAACCCATGAAGATGAAAGCAGCCTTGCTGCCGCTTGCCGTTGCCGCGGCACTTTTCGCCGTGTCCGGCTGTTCGACCATGCAGATCGGCTCGCGCTCGGCCAAGACGGCCGCCAGCGGCTCGGCCGGCGGCGCCAACAGCCACGATGCGAACCAGCAGCTTGCCCACTGCGACGCACCGCTGGGCACCATCGCGGTCACCGAGGACACCGGCTCGCCCTGGTACAACATCCTGGCGAACCAGTACAAGCTCGGCCCAACCACGCCGGTGCTCAAGCTGATCATCCAGCAGTCCAACTGCTTCGTGGTGGTCGATCGCGGCCGGGCGATGAACAACATGATGGGCGAGCGGGCGCTGGCGCAGTCGGGCGAGCTGCGCGGCAGCTCCAACTTCGGCAAGGGCCAACTGGTCTCGGCCGATTACTCGCTGACCCCGTCGATCACCTTCTCCAACAACGACGCCGGTGGCGCCGGCGCGCTGGTGGGCGGCCTGCTCGGGCCGGTCGGCGCGCTGGTGGGCGGCAGCATGCATTCGAAGGAGGCCAGTACCCTGCTCACCCTCGACGACAACCGTTCCGGCGTGCAGTTGGCGATCGCCGAGGGCAGCGCCGAGAACTGGGACTTCGGCGGCCTGGGCGGCGTGTTCGGCGGCGCGGCCGGCGGCATCGGCGGCGGCTACGCGAACACCGCCGAAGGCAAGGTCATCGTGGCCGCCTTCGTCGACTCCTACAACAACGTGGTCAAGGCGGTACGCAACTACAAGGCGCAGCACGTCGCCGGCGGCCTCGGTACCGGCGGCAACATGGCGGTGCAGGGTGCCGGGAACGCGGCCGGGGCCGGCAACGGCATGTCGCTGTACCAGGCGCAGGAGAAGCTCAACCGGCTGGGCTTCGACGTGGGCCAACCGGACGGCAGGCTCGGTCCGCACACGCGGGCGGAGCTGAAGAAGTTCCAGCTGTCGCGCCAGATCCCGGTCACCGGCGAGCTGGATGGCGCCACGGTGGAACAGCTCAGCCGCTGATCCGTGGCGTGGCCCGGAAGGCGGGCAGCGTCACGCTGCCCGCCTCCCACCTGTTTCCGGCCAAGGGTGGCGATGGCGCGCCGCTTAAGTTAGCGTGCACTCTCCACATGGGGATGGGGGCGTCATGAAGAAGCTGCTCGGCGTGCTGTTGCTTGCCTGGTTTGTCGTCGGCGTCGGCCACGCCCAGGAAACCCCGCCCGCCGCCGCACCGGCGAGCGTGGCGCAGACCGCAGCGGCCGCGCCCGCGTTCGACGTGGATGCGGCCACGCAGGCCTACATGGACGAGCTGACGCCCGCACAGCGGGCCCGTTCCGACGCCTACTTCGAGGGAGGCTACTGGCTCACCGGCTGGGACCTGCTGGTGGCGCTGGGCGTGGCCTGGCTGCTGCTCGGCACGCGGCTTTCGGCGCGCATGCGCAATCTCGCCGAACGACTCACCCGCTGGCGCTGGCTGCAGACGGCGATCTACGCGGTGCAGTACATCGTCCTGACGACCGTGCTGACCCTGCCCTGGGCTCTGTACGAAGGCTATTTCCGCGAACACCAGTACGGCTTGTCGAATCTGAGCCTCGGCGGCTGGCTGGGCGAGCAGGCCAAGGCGCTGCTGGTGGGGCTGATCTTCGGCACGCTGGCGCTGGTGCTCATCTACGCGGTGATCCGCCGGGCCACGCGCACCTGGTGGCTGTGGGGCGCCGGCGTGGCCATCGTGTTCGTGATCTTTATGGTCACCATCGCGCCGGTCTACATCTCGCCGCTGTTCAACACCTACAAGTCGTTGCCGGAGAGCCCGCTGAAGGAGCACGTCCTGTCGATGGCACGCGCCAACGGCATCCCCGCCTCGGATGTGTACTGGTTCGACGCCTCGCGCCAGAGCAAGCGCATCAGCGCCAACGTCAGCGGCATGTTCGGCACCACCCGCATCAGCCTCAACGACAACCTGCTCAAGCGCAGTTCGCCCGAAGAGGTCGAGGCCGTGCTGGGCCACGAAATGGGCCACTACGTGCTCAACCACATCAACAAGAGCATCGTGTTCTTCGGCGTCATCATCGTGATCGGCTTCGCCTTCGTGCGCTGGGGCTTCGGCTGGTCGCAGCGGCGCTGGGGCGAGCGCTGGCAGTTGCGCGATGCGGGCGACGTGGCGGGGCTGCCGTTGCTGGCGGCGCTGTTCGCGGTCTTCATGTTCTTCATGACGCCGGTGAACAACACCATCACCCGCAGCATGGAGGCCGAGGCCGACGCGTTCGGGCTGAACGCGGCACGCCAGCCGGATGGCTTCGCCCAGGCGGCGGTGCAGTTGTCCGAGTACCGCAAGATGCATCCGGGCCCGGTCGAGGAATTCCTGTTCTTCGACCATCCCAGCGGCTGGCAGCGCATCCATCGCGCGATGGTGTGGAAGGCCGAGCATCTCGACGATCCGCACGTTCGCCGCCAGGACAGCGCCATACCGCCTGCGGCGCGCTGAATCGGGCCGCCGCCGTTCTCAGCGCCGCCGCGGACGGGCGGCGAGCCGCTTCAGCATTGCACCCGCCCGCCCGCCAGTTGCGTGCAGGGCTGGAAGACCGGCGCCCGGGGCGGCGCCCAGCGGTGGCCGCGGTCGCCGTCGTGGCGCGGGCGGTCCCGGTACGGCGGCAGCGGCGCGCCCCAGTACAGCGGCGCGTAGTCGTCCACGGGCTGGGACAGGGATTCGCGGTATTGCTCGTTCTGCTGGCGCAAGGCCTCGTTCTCGGCCTGCAGCTGGTCGCGTTGGGCGACCTGCTCGAGTTCGGCCTGCTGGCGTGCGTCGTCCGCGCGCTGCTGCGCGGCCAGTGCCTCGTCATGGCGGCGTTGCGCCAGTTCCTCCTGCGCCTGCCGATGCGCCGCCACACGCTCCTCGTACAGCGCGTCGAGGTGGCGGGCGTGGGCGTACTGCCGGGCCAGGTCGTCCTGGCCCAGGCGCAGGTAACGATCGATCACCTCGCTGTCGTCGGCCTGGTGCAGCAACTGGCCCTTGCCGTCGGCGCAGGGGCGGTCGGTATAGGCCACGCCGCCGCCGGGCTGCGGGCACTTGTAGATGTCCTGGGCGTCGGTCGCCGGCGCGAGCAGCCACAGCGCCAGTGCAAGGCCCGGCAGACACGATCTGGCAAGCAAGTCATGCATGATGGCAGCCACTTTGCACCAGCGCGGCTGGGTGCCGCGTGAATGGAAGCTTGCCCCCGGCGCGTGCCTGCGTCCAGCCAGACGCCAGCTCAGCCGCGCCGCGGGATCTGCAGCCCGCGCGCCACCGCCGGTCGCGCCATGCCGCGCTCGAGCCAGGCCGGCACGTGGACGAGCCGGTCGTAATCGACCAGTTCGCGCGCCTCGTAGAAGGTGATCAGGTTGTTCACCCAGCCCAGCGTGGCGATGTCGGCGATGCCGTAGTCCTCACCCATGATCCAGTCGCGGCCGGCGAGGCGGTCCTCGAGCACGGCGAGCAGCCGTTTGGATTCGTTGGCGTAGCGCTCGCGCGGGCGCTTGTCGGCGATCTCCTTGCCGGCGAACTTGTTGAAGTAGCCAAGCTGGCCGAACATCGGGCCGATCGAGGCCATCTGGAAGAACACCCACTGGATGCACTCCCAGCGCCGCGCGGGATCGGTCGGGATGAAGCGGCCGGTCTTGTCGGCCAGGTACAGCAGGATGGCGCCGGATTCGAACAGCGCCAGCGGCTCGCCGCCCGGACCGTCGGGGTCGATGATCGCGGGGATCTTGCCGTTGGGGTTGAGCGACAGGAACTCCGGCGTGTGGCTTTCGTTGTCGCTGATGTCCACCAGGTGCGGCTCGTACGACAGCCCGGTTTCCTCCAGCATGATCGACGCCTTCACGCCGTTGGGCGTGTTGAGCGAGTACAGCTGGATGCGTTCGGGATGCCGGGCCGGCCAGCGGGCGGTAATGGGGAAGCTCGACAGGTTGGGCAAGGGATGTGGTTCCGGTCAGGGGCGGGTGGAAAGTGGCGCGGCGTCGCCGCCGGCGGTTTCGCTGGCCGCATGCATGCGCTTGATGCGTACCGTGCTGCCGCCCTCGAACGTCACCACGAAGGTCGGGCCTTCGTGCTTCTGCGACTCGACGGCGACCGGTGGCGCGCTCTCGGCTGCCAGCAGCGCGTTTCGATTGTAGGCCGCCAGGGTTCCGACGGGAATCAGCACCAGCGGCGGGCTCCGTTGGCGGAATGCGGAAAAGCCGATGCCGCACGGCGCGCAACCGACCGCCGAAGCCTGCCACGGGAAGCGTTTGAGCCAGATGAAGTACTTGTTCTCGTGCCGGATCCGGACGCGGTCGGCGCTGTTGCCCGCCGGATCCGTCGCGCCGGCGGCATTCCACACGCGCACGACATGGGCCTGGCTGCAGTCGGCGCGGGCGCACTCCTGCAGCACCAGGTATTCGTTGTCCGCCAGCCGCAGTGGCTGGATGCCGAGGATGTCGCCCTTGACCAGCGGTTGCGCCGGGAACACCACCGAGGTCATGCGCGGATCGACCTTGAAGTCACCGGAGATCAGGTAGCCGCCGTGCAGCGAAGTGTACGGCGCGGTGACGGTGATGCCCGGCAATTCCGTCGGTGGCGGCGGGCGATCGTCCTGCGCCCGCGCCGACAGGGCGGGCAGGCAACCGCAGCAGCCGATCAAGGCACGGGCGATCCAAGGCCTGCGCATCGTCGTGCCTCCCGTCGCGTGGGGCCCGCCATGGCCGGGCGGGCATCGTCCGCAGGATACGCCGCCGCGTCGTGACGCGACGACTCGGCTCAGGGAGCCGCCGCGGCTGATCCGGCGGCAGCCGGTGCTCCGGCATGGCGCCACGCGCGCAAGCCGATCACCGCCAGCACCACGAAGCCGGCGTAGAGCACCGAGGTGATCAGCAGGTGCTTGTAGATGTATTCGCCGATGTAGATCAGGTCCACCGCGATCCACAGCCACCACGCCGCAATGTGGCGACGACCTTGCCACCACTGGGCGACCAGGCTGAAGGCGGTGAGCGCGGCGTCGAGCCAGGGCAGCGCCGCGTCCGTCCAGCGGTGCATCGAGTAACCGAGCAGCAGTGCGGCGACCGTGCCGATCGCCATGTGGCCGATCGCCTGCGCCGCCGGCAGCGGGGCGAGCTGCACGCGGCCGTCGTCGCCCAGGTTCTGCAGCCAGCGTCGCCAGCCGTAGACGATCAGGCCGGCGAAGGCGAGTTGCAGCAGCGCGTCGGAATACAGCTTGGCGTCGATGAAGATTCCGCCGTAGACCAGCACCGACACCAGTCCGATCGGCCAGCACCAGGGCCGCCGCCGGGCGGTGAGCCAGACCGCCCAGGCGCTGATCAGCGCGCCGCCGAGTTCGATCCAGATCATTGGAAGTCGTAGCTGACGGAGAGCCGCGCCAGTCGCGGTGCACCGGGGAACAGGTAGCGGTCGCCGCCGACCGAGCCGGTGTCGCGCCAGTAGAAACGGTTGAACACGTTGTCCACCGAAAGCCGCCAGGTCAGCGCCCGGCCGCGCCACGGGGTGGTGTAGCGCAGGCCGGCGTCGAACACGTCGTAGGCCGGTGCGCGCACCGTGCCCTCGGGCGTGGCGACGTTCGCCGAGGCGTGGCGCCAGCCGCCGAGCAGGCCCAGCGCCGGCGCGAACGGCAGGCGGTAGTCGAGGAACACGGCGGTGCGCAGGCGCGGCACGTTGATCAGCTGGTGGCCCTCGTACGAAGGCGTGCCGGTGCCCTCGGCGCGCGCCCGGATGAGGCTGGCGCTGGCGACCACGCGCAGGTTGTCGCCGAGCTGGCCGTTCGCGCCGAGCTCCAGCCCGGTGTGCACCTCGTTGCCCTGCTGCACGAAGGTGAAACCCTCGGCGGTCGCGTCCGGCCGGGCGAACTGGTATGGCTGGCGGATGCGGTAGAGCGCGCCGCTCAGCGTCAGCGCGTCGCTGGCCTGCAGTTTGACGCCGGCCTCGAGCTGGCGCGACAGGCGCGGTCCCAGCGTGCTGCCGCCATTGCTGGTCCAGTAGGGCGCCTCGATGCCCAGCGACAGGCCCTCGCTGTAGCTCAGGTACACCGTGGTCGGCAGGTTCGGCTGCCACAACAGCGCGGCCTGCGGCAGTGTCTTGCGCAGGCGCGTGGTGCGTTCGGGCGTGCCGCCGTCGTCGTAGCTGCGTTCGTGCAGGCGCGCGAGGCGGGCTCCGGCGATCACCTGCCAGTGCTCGCCCAGGTGCATGCGATCCAGCGCGAACAGCGAGTGCTGCCAACTGGTGAGCCGGCGCACCGACGCACCGGGCTGGTTGGGCGAGGGCGCGAACACGGGCGGGTCGACCTGGTTGATGTTGCCGGTGCCGACGTAGTCGTAGACGTAGGCGCGGCGATCGATGGTGCGGCGGAACGCGCTGGCGCCCATGCTCAGCTCGTGGCTCAACGCACCGGTGCCCAGGTGGCCTTCGAGCACGGCGCGGGCTTCGTCGCTGACCCGGGTGTCGTCGGGGCTGCGGAAATCATAGATGTCGTAGTCACCGTTGGGCGCGAAGAACCAGCCCGGCACGCTGCCGTCGGCGCATTCGTCCGCATAGAAGCAGCCGTAGGCGAACGCCACGTTGTCGTCGATCACGCTGCGGCTGTGGCCGCCGGCGACGCGCAGGTGCCAGTCGTCGCTGAAGGCGTGGTCGAGGCGAACGCTCGAGTTGGAGGACTGGATGCCCACCGGCTGCTGCCACGGCTGGTAGCCCAGCATGCGCGTGGCGTCCGGATGCGCCGGCAGTGTCGTGCCGCCCAGCAGCTGGTAGCCCGACACCGAACGCTGGCCGCTGGTCTGGTAGTTGCCGTCCAGCGCCAGCGTGGTGCGCGTGCCGATCTTCCAGTCCGCCGCCAGCGCCAGCATGCTGCGCCGGCCGTCGGCGTGGTGCACGTACGAATGGATGTCCTCGTGGGCCGCGTTGATGCGCACGCCGAATCCCGGCGTGAGCCAGCCGCCGACATCGATCGCGGCATGGCGCGAGCCGTGCGAATCGGTGCCGACGGTGACGCTGCGCACGTTCGCCGGCCGCTTGCTGACGTAGTTGACCACGCCGCCCGGTTCCATCACGCCGGCTTCCAGGCCGGCCAGGCCCTTCAGGATCTGCACCTGCTGCACGTCTTCCAGCGGCACCTTCTGCTCGCCGGCGATGGTCAACCCGTTGCTGCGGAAGCCGGTGGCCGGATCCAGCGGATAGCCGCGGATCGCGATGTCCTGGTAGTAGCCGACCGGGGCATAGTTGTCGCCCAGCGCGGCATCCTCGCGGGCCAATTCGCTGAGCGTGCGGATCTGACGGTCGTCGAGCTGCCGGCGCGCCACCACGGTCACCGATGCCGGCGTGTCGTGCAGCGTGGCGCGGCCGTAGCTGTCGATGCCCGCGTCGCGATCGTCGGGCGCGCGCGCCTGCACGTGCACCGTGGCCAGGTTGACCGCCTGCGGCATGTCGGGTTGCGCAGAGGAGCTGCCGGTGGCGGCCGCGCCGGTGGTGGCCAGGGCGGCGAGCAGGGCAAGGGCGAGGGGTGTGCGGGTCATCGTCGTCGTCTTCGGGTGGGGGACGAAGCGACGGCGAACCGGTACGTTCGCGAGAACGACCCGGCTCTGCAAGCTCCCTACGCCGGTACGGACCGGATCAGGTTCCAAGGGACTCTCTCAGCCCGGCGTTTTGCCGGGCACCCCCGCTTCAAGACGGCTATTGAAGCATGGAACGGACGTCCGAGGCGAACGGGCTGCGACCGCGCGGTGTCACGCCAGCGCGCGGACCGTGTCCAGCAACGCTTGCCCCGGAGCCGTGGCGAACCATGCCGCGTGCCCGCGCAGGAAGGTGTCCCAGGCCACGTCGGCGTGAGCCGGCGCATGCGTGACGGCGTGGAAATACTCGACCTCGGACACGGCGAAATCCACGTGCACCAGCGGCAGCAGGTCGGCCAGCAGCTGCAGCGCCTCGCGGCCCAGCGGGCGGACCTCGCGGTATCCCTCGATCAGCGCGCGGGCGATCGCCGGGTGGACTGCCGCCGCACCGGTGTCCAGCGCCAGCCAGGCGATCGCGTTGCGCTCGATCGCGGTGGCCAGATCGAACAGCGCGCAGTTCGCCGCGGCCAGGCCGAAGTCGAGCACGGCCGAGACTTCGGCCTCGTCGCCGCGGCTGCTCCAGCACAAGTTGGAGGCGTGCCAGTCGCCATGCGTCCACAGCCGCTGCTGCCGCGCCAGCGATGGCTGCACGGCGCGATGCCATGGCGCGAGCGTGGCGGCGAACTCGCGCTGCCAGGACCGCCCGCGCAGGTAATCGGCAAGGCCGGGGCGCTGCGGCAACTGCGCTTCCAGTGCCGCGACCGGATCGGCCGCGCCGATCAATTCGCTGCGCGCCACCAGGATGTGGGTGCCGCGCTGGGGTGCCCGGTAGCTGGCGCTGGCGTCGTGCAGTCGCGCCAGCATGCGGCCGGCGCGGTGCGCGTGGCTGAGGTTAGGCAACGGCTGCCACGAGACCAGCTCGCGGTACAGGTCGATGCCCGCGGCGCGCCGATGCACTTCGTAGACCCAGCCGCCGATGGCGATGGCGGACTCGCCCGCCGCGTCGCGCAGCACCTCGGCCAGCGGCAGGGCGTGCCGGCGCAGGTGCGCGATGAAGCGGTGCTCCTCCGCCAGCGTGGCCGGCGAGCGCACCCGCTGGTGATGGCGCTTGACGAACAGCGTGCCCGCCCCGGTGTCGACCAGGCAGGCCGCCGAAAGCGGGCGCGGGCTGTGCCAGCCAACCTGCAGCAGGCGACCGGCCTGCGGGAATCGCTGCAGCAGCGCCTGCAATTCCGGCACCGCCAGGGCCGGCCAATCGGGCGCGATCTCGTCGCCGGCCAGGCCATGCACGAGGTGGTCGTTGTCCGAAGGCGCGTGGGGCTTTTGCATCCGCACGATTATCGCCCAGCCGCCGCGGCTTTCGGTCGACGGCGCTTTTCGCGTCTAATGGCGCTCTTTGCCCGTGCGCGTGCCGATCCCATGAGTGCCTTGCTGCTGCTGTTCGTCTGCCTGCTGCTGGGGGTCGTGGTGGCGCGTTTCGCGCGCCCGCCCGCCGGCATCGTGCAGGGCATCAACTGGTGGGTGTTGAACGTGGCGCTGGCGGCGCTGGTGCTGGAGCTGATCCCGAAGCTGAAGTTCGACGCCGACCTCTGGTTCCTGGTCGCCGCGATGTGGATCACCTTCGGCGGCGCCTGGCTGGTGTTCGGCCTGCTCGGGCCGCGGCTGGGCTGGTCGCGGCAGCGCACCGGTTCGCTGATCCTGGTATGCGGCCTGGGTAACACGGCGTACATGGGCTATCCGATGGTGCAGGCGCTGCACGGCAAGGCCGGCCTGTCGCTGGCGGTGGTCGCCGACCAGCTCGGCGCCTTTCCGGTGCTGGCCTCGGCGGGCATCGTGGTGGCCTCGCTGTATGCCGGGCGCACGCCGCAGATGCGCCCGATGCTGCGCCGGGTGTTTTCGTTTCCGCCGTTCCTGGCCTTGTTGCTGGGCGTCGTGGTGGGCCGCCTCGGCGGCTGGCCCGATGCGCTCGAGCAGGTGTTCGCCTCGATCGGCGCCACCTTGACGCCGCTGGCGCTGTTCTCGGTCGGGCTGCAGTTCAAGTTCCACCCCGGCCAGCGCCAACTGGGCGCGGCCGCCTGGGGGCTGGGCTGGAAGCTGCTGCTGGCGCCGATGCTGTGCTGGCTGCTGGGCACGGCGGCGGGCGTGGAAGGGCTGGTGCTGACGGTCGGCGTGCTGCAGGCGGCGATGGCACCGATGGTGTCGGCGGCGATCCTGGCCGACGAGTACCAGCTCGATCCGGCGCTGGCCAATACCGTGCTGGGCGCCGGCATCGTGCTGTCGCTGCTGACCGTGCCGCTGGCCGACCATCTGATGGTCGGCGCGCCCTGATGGCGGGGGCCGGGCGGGTGCTTGCGTCGGGCGCGTGCTGCGTCGAGACTGGCGCAGGGATTCCTTGGGGGAAGGGGCTCGTGCCATGTCCGGTTTTGAACTGATACGACGGATTTTCGGCAACGAACACGGCGAACGTCGCGCGGTGCCGCGCAGCGGGGTGCCCAAGGAAGCGCACATCCTGGTCGTCGACGATTCGCCGACCATCCGCGCCGTGCTGGGCAAGATGCTCACCCAGGACGGCCACGTGGTGTTCAAGGCGGCCGACG
>JBDZVT010000020.1:0-57044 GCA_040255835.1 Lysobacteraceae bacterium | reverse complement strand
GGGTCAGCAGGCCGGCGTTGAGGTCGGCGTCGATCGCCATCTGCTTGCCGGGCATCGCGTCCAGGGTGAACCGCGCGGTCACCTCGGACACGCGGGTGGCGCCCTTGGTGATCACCACGAAGTTGATCACCACGATGATCGCGAACACCACCAGGCCCACGGCGAAGTTGCCGCCGATGACGAACTCGCCGAACGCCTCGATCACCTTGCCGGCGGCGCCGGGGCCATCGTGGCCGTGCAGCAGTACCACGCGGGTCGAGGCGATGTTGAGCGCCAGCCGCAGCAAGGTGGCCATCAGCACCACGGTGGGGAACGCGGCGAACTCCAGCGGCCGCATCACGTAGACCACCGCCAGCAGGATCACCAGTGACAGCGCGATGTTGAAGCTGAACAGGATGTCCAGCACGAACGGCGGCATCGGCAGCATCAGCATGCCGAGCATCGCCAGCATCATTACCGGAGCGCCAACACCCCGTCGCGCGAGGTGTCTGAAATTGCCCAGTACGTCTGCACCCGTCATCGTTTTGACTCGTCACGCATCGCGGTAGGGGCCCATCAGATCGGGGTCGATCTCGGGGTTGGGTGCGGCCGGCGGGCTCTCGCCCTGCGCCGCGGCTTGCTTGAGCTGGTAGACCCAGGCGAGCACCTGGGCCACCGCGACAAACAGCGACGCGGGGATTTCGCGGCCCAGTTCAGTCGTTGCATACAAGGCGCGTGCCAACGGCGGCGCCTCCACCACGGGGATGCGGTGGCTGGCCGCCACCAGGCGGATTTGCGCCGCCAGCACGTCGACACCCTTGGCGATCACCCGCGGTGCGCCCATGCGGCCGTCGTCATAACGCAGCGCCACGGCGAAGTGGGTGGGGTTGACCACCAGCACGTCGGCGTTGGGCAAGTCCTCCATCATCCGGCGGCGCGCCTGCGCCTGCTGCACCTGGCGGATGCGCCCCTTCATCTCGGGGTTGCCCTCGCTCTCCTTCATCTCGTCCTTGATCTCCTGCTTGGTCATGCGCAGGTTCTTCGCGTGGTCGAACTTCTGGTACAGCGCATCGATCGCACCGATCAGCGCCAGGATCGAGCCGAACCACAGCGCGGCACGTCCGAGCAGCCCGATCGACTGGGCGATGCCCGCCGCCACCGAGCCGCGCCCGGTGGCCTGCAACTCGCCCTGCCAGTGCTGCAGCACCAGCGCCAGCACGCCGCCGATGAACAGCAGCTTGAGCAGTGCCTTGCCCAGTTCCACCAGGCCACGCAGGGCGAAGATCTTGCCCAGTCCCTTGATCGGGTCCAGCCGCTCGAACTTCGGCTGCAGAGCCTCGGTGCTGAAATTCAGCCCGCCGAGCAGCAGCGGCCCGGCCAGTGCGGCCAGCAGGGTGGCAATGGCCACCGGCGCGAACAGCCCCAGCGCCTCGTGCATCGCCGCGTGCAGCGCGCTCCCGGCCAGCGCATCGGTGAACAGCGCGTCGCGCGAATAGCCCAGGCACAGCGCAAAGATCCGCCGCGCATGTTCCAGAGCGCTCTGCCCGCTGTTCAGCAGCGCCGCCACGCCGGCCAGCACCACCAGTGCGCCGGACAGGTCGCGCGATCGCGGAACCTCGCCTTTCTCGCGCGATTCGCGAAGTTTCTTCTCTGTCGGTTGTTCGGTTTTTTCCTGGTCGCTGTCGTCGGACATGGCGTCAGCTCCCCATCAACTCGCGCATCAACGACCAGGCGTCGCCCTGCAAGGCCTCGAACGCGCCCGGCAGGCTGCGCAGCGACAGCCACAGGGCGATGAAGCCCAGCGACACGGTGATCGGAAAGCCCACCGCGAACAGGTTCATCGATGGCGCCGCGCGACTGATCGCGGCAAAGCCGATGTTCACCACCAGCAGCGAGGTCATCGCCGGCAGCGCCACACGCACCGCACCGGCGAACAGCTCCGCGCCGAACGCCACCACCGCATGCAGCGCATTGGCGCTGACCGCCGGCGTGCCCGGCGGCAGGGTATGGAAGCTGTCGGCGAGCAGCGCGATCAACTGCAGATGGCCGTCCATCACCAGGAACAGCAAGGTCACCAGCAGCAGGTAGAACTGGCTCAGCACGGTGGACTGGCCGGCACCCGGGCTGACCACCTGCGCAAAGCCCAGGCTCATGCTCTGCGCCACCAGCTCGCCGCCGAAGGAGACCGCCTCGAACACCAGCTTCAGCACGAAACCCACCATCGCGCCGATCACCACCTGCCCCGCCAGCGTGGCCACACCCGCGCCGCTCAGCGGATCGATCGTGGTCGGCGCCAGCGGCGCCAACACCAGCGACAGCACCACCACCACGCCCACGCGGATGCGCGCCGGGATCACCGTGGCGCTGAACACCGGCGCCACCAGGCACAGGCCGCTGACCCGCCCCAGTGCCCAGAACAGGCTGCCCAGCCACGCCGGCAGCTGTGCCAGATCCAGCGCAGTCACCTGATCGCGCCCGGCAGGCTCTCGATCAACTGCGTGGTGAACTGCACCAGCAGGCGCAGCATCCACGGCCCGGCCACCAGCGCCACCACCGCCATCGCGATCAGCTTGGGGATGAAGCTCAGCGTCATTTCGTTGATCTGCGTCGCCGCCTGGATCACGCCGACGAGCAGACCCACCGCCAGCGCGGTGAGCAGCAGCGGCGCGGCCACCAGCATCGCCACGTAGAGCGCGTGCTGGCCGAGTTCCATGATGGATTCGGGGGTCATGGACGGGGTCCTGCGGAGTGATTCGCCGATGGCGCGACTCGGTTCGCCCCTGTAGGAGCGCGCTTGCGCGCGATGCTCTTGGCCCCATTCAAAGCCAGGAGCTTTCGTCCGCCCGCGCCTGTAGGAGCGCACCCTGTGCGCGATGCTCTTTTTGCATTCAGAGCGAACAGCGGTCGATCGCCTTCGGCGACCGAGTCACTTTTCTCTTGCGTGGCCAAGAGAAAAGTAACCAAAAGAGAAGGCCACCCCGCTTGGCGCTTGTTGGGCATCCTGCCCAACAAGTCCGTGAGCCGGGGCCGGGCTTTTCGACAGGGCATCCTGCCCTGGCGAAAAGGAGTCGACATCCCTGTCGACTCCCGCTGCGCGGCCTGTCGTCCCCGACTCACCGCCGCACAGGGGCCCCGGTAGAGCAGCGGGCCATCGTGGCCCGCACTCGGTGATAAAGCGGAAAAGCAAAAACCGGAGCCGGAGCCAGAGCCAGAGCAGGTCCCCGGTTCGCCGCAGCGCTGCTCTTGATCTGGCCGTTCTGAAAAGTGCGGGCCACGATGGCCCGCTGCTTTACCCGGGGCCCCTCTGCAGCGGCGGGCGGGCGTAGGAAAGCCCGCAGGGTGGCCGGCAGGGATGCCGGCCAGTTTGGCGTCAGGGCAGGATGCCCTGTCGACAAACCCCGTAGCCCGACCGCGAACTTTCCGGGCAGGATGCCCGGAAAGCGCGGAAGCGGGGTGGCCTTTCTCTTTGGTTACTTTCTCTTTGGCCACGCAAAGAGAAAGTGACTCGGTCGCCGCAGGCGATCGACCGCTCTTGCCTTTGAAGACGACAAGGGCAAGAGCATCGCGCACAGGGTGCGCTCCTACAAAGGAGTCACCACTCCCGGTAACCGGCGAACACGCGCTCACGTGTAGAAGCTCCCCGCCAGGGTGCCCAGCAGCAGCGTCCACCCGTCCACCAGCACGAACAGCATGATCTTGAAGGGCAGCGAGATGATCATCGGGGAGACCATCATCATGCCCATCGACATCAGCACGCTGGCCACCACCAGGTCGATGATCAGGAACGGGATGAACAGCAGGAAGCCCATCTGGAAGGCGGTCTTCAGCTCGCTGGTCAGGAACGCCGGCATCGCCACCTTGAACGGCACGTCCGCCTTGCTGGCATAGGGTTTCTCCTTGGCCAGCCGGGTGAACAGCTGCAGGTCCGCGTCGCGGGTCTGCTCCAGCATGAAATGCTTGAACGGCGCCGACGCGGCCGGCAGCGCCTGCTCGGCGGTGATCTGGCCATCCATGTAGGGCTTGATGCCATCATCGTAGGCGCGGGTAAGCACCGGCGACATCACGAACAGGGTGAGGAACAGCGCCAGCCCCAGCAGCACCTGGTTGGGCGGCGTGGACTGCGTGCCCAGTGCCTGGCGCAGGAAGCCGAGCACGATGATGATGCGGGTGAACGAGGTCATCATCAGCGCGATCGCCGGCAGCAGCGTCAGCGCCGTCATCAGCGCCAGCATCTGCAGCGACAGCGTCCAGCTCTGGCTGCCGTCGGCCGCGGGCTGCACGTTCACCAGCGGGATGCCCGGCGTGGCCGCCAGGGTGGCCAGCGGCAACAGCAGCAGCGCGCCGCCGATGATCCAGTGCCGCGCCTTCACGAACGCACCTTCAACCGCGCCAGCAGGTCGCCGAACACGGGCTTGGGCGACTCGCCCGAAGCGGCCGGAGCGACCTCGCGCGGCGCCTCGCCGTCATAGACATGCAAGGTGCGCATGCCGCCGGGGCCGGTACCGATCAGCAGGCGCTTGCCGTCGGCGTCGAGCAGCAACAGACGCTCGCGCGCGCCCACGGCGAACGATTCCACACAGCGGATGCGCCGGCCGGCCGCGCCGGGTCGACGCTGCAGGCGGCGCGTCACCCAGCCGGCGACGAAGATCATCGCGATGATGCCGGCCAGGCTCAGGATCACGCGTACCAGTTCGCCGGCGGCGTTGAACTCGGCCGAGGCGGCGGGTGCGGCGAGGATGAGGGCGAGACCGTTCATCAGCGCAGCTTGCGCACCCGCTCGGCGGGGCTGATCACGTCGGTCAGGCGGATGCCAAACTTCTCGTTGATCACCACCACCTCGCCGTGCGCCACCAGGGTGCCGTTGACGAACACGTCCAGCGGTTCGCCGGCGGCGCGGTCCAGTTCCACCACCGAGCCCTGGTTCAGCTGCAGCAGGTTGCGGATGCTGATGCGGGTGCGGCCGACTTCCATCGCCAGGGTCACCGGCACGTCGAGGATCATGTCGAGGTTGACGTCGCCGGGCTCGCCCGCGGCCCCGTGCAGGGCATCGAATTGAACGCGCTCGCCGGCTTCGGCGACGGCATCTGCAGACTGGTTCATGAGAGGTTCTTCCGGGTGGAGGGATCGGTGGCGACCAGTCGCTCGCGACGGCCGGCCTGGACATGGAAACGGACGGCGTTGCGGCCGTTGGACTGGCCGTAGCGGCCGCGGAACACCGGCACGTCCTCGGCATAGACGGTGGCCAGCTCGGGCAGCTGCACCGGAATCACGTCGCCCGGGCGCAGGTGCAGGAAGTCGCCCAGGCTCAGCTGCGCCTCCAGCAGCAGCGAGCTCACGCCGACCTCGGCGTCGAGCACTTCCTCGCGCAGCAGTTCGGCGAAACGGTCGTCGCCGTCCATGCGGTCGCTCTGCACGCCGGCGTCGAGCAGGGTGCGGATCGGCTCGACCATCGCGTAGGGCATGGTCAGGTGGACTTCGCCACCGCCGCCGTCGAGCTCGACGTGGAAGCGCGACACCACCACCGTCTCGGTGGGGCTGACGATGTTGGCGAACTGCGGGTTGATCTCGGAGTTGAGGTATTCGAAGTTGAGCCCCAGCACCGGCGACCACGCCTCGGCCATCGCGCCGAACAGCTCGGCGAGCATGATCTGGATCACGCGGTTCTCGGTGGCAGTGAAGTCGCGGCCCTCGATGCGCGCATGGAAGCGGCCGTCGCCGCCGAAGAAGTTGTCGATGACGGTGAACACCAGGCGCGGCTCGAACACCACCAGCGCGGTGCCGCGCAGCGGCTTGATGCGCACCATGTTGAGGTTGCTGGGCAGGGCCAGGCCGTGCACGTACTCGGCGAACTTCACCATCTTCACGCCCAGCACCGACACCTCGCAGCTCTTGCGCAGCACGTTGAACACGCCCAGGCGGAAGAACCGCGCGAAGCGGTCGTTGACCATCTCCAGCGTGGGCAGGCGACCGCGCACGATGCGGTCCTGCTGGGTGAAGTCGTAGCTGATCACCGCATCCGGCGGCAGCGGCTGGTCGCTGCCGGTGGCCACGGTGCCGCCGGTGACGCCATCCATCAGCGCATCGATTTCGTCCTGGGAAAGCAGGTCGCTCATGGTGCGCTCCGGCCTACTGGATCACGAAGCTGGTGAAATACAGCGCGTCGATGCCCGGGCGGCCGAGCCGCTTGGCGACCACCTTGCGCACTTCGGCCAGCGCGTCGGCCTGCAGCTTCTCGCGGCCGGCGGTCTCGCTGACCGTCTCGAACTTCTGGCTGCTGAACAACGAAACCAGCCCGTCGCGCAGGATCGGGTCGACGTCCTTGGCCACGCCGATCGCAGCCTGGTCGTGCGCCATCAGGGTCACGCCCACCTGCAGGTAGCGCAGCGCATCGCCGTCACGCAGGGTGACCACGAACGGCGGGTCCATCGCCAGGAAGATCTCCGGCTTGTCCGCCGCCTTCGCCGCGCTGTCCGCCGCCGCGCGATGCGCGTGCCAGTAATAACCACCGCCGGCCAGGGCAGCGAGCAGCACCACGATCCCGATCAACCACGGCGCACGGCGCGGGGCCGGCTCGCCTTCCAGTACCTCGGCTGCTTCGTCGTTGCTCATGGAAACCTCGTGTGGGGATCAGGGTTGCCGTTGCCGGCTTTTCGCGTGTAATGAAGCAATCCGCATGCCACCCTTGATACATGCGTATATTCAAATGGTTACAGTGGTTTTCCAGCGCCGCGGCGCTTTCTTGACGCACGCCGGAACGGTGGCGCGGCGCCATCCCGACGGGGTGCCTGCGCGTGCGACCGGCCGTCCCGCAACCTCGGTGAAGCTGCAGGAGCGCACCCTGTGCGCGACGCTCTTCGTCACATCGAAAAGGCGTCGCGCACAGGGTGCGCTCCTGCAAAAATCCGGTGGCGTATCAGGTGTTCGCTGACGGAGTGCAAACCGCGCGGATCGGGCTTCAGGCGAAGGCGTCGACGAGGCCGAGCTGGGTCAACGGCGTGACGTGGGCGGGACCTGCCACCTCGTCAATGCGGGATATTTCTTCGCCCTGCCCGTGCTGGCCCGGCTGGTCGCCACGGTCCTGCTGGCCCACGTCGGCGTGGCCCAGCGACAGGCCGTGCTGGGCGAGCATCTGATCGAGCTGGGGCAGGCCTTGCTGCACGGCGGTCACCGCGCCGGGGTGCTGGGCCTGGAACACCACGTCGACGCGGTTGTGCTGCACGCTGATCTTCAGGTCGAGCGAACCCAGCTCCTCCGGGTGCAGGCGAATGCGAGCCTGCTTGACGTCGTGGCCGACGAACCAGGCCAGTTGCTGGCCCAGCTCCTGCGCGAAGGCATGCGCGGGAGCCACCGGCACCGGCGCGGCGGTCGGCGCCGGCGCCGCAGCCGCGTGGGCGACGACCGGCGCCACGTTCGGCGCGGCATCGAGCCGCGCCGCCTCGCGGGTGGCGCCCGGATCCGGCTTCAGCAACTCGGCGGCGGGCGCAATGACGGTCGCCGCCAGGACGGCGGGGTCGACGGCCGGTGTGGCTCCGCCGGCCTGACCCACCGCCGCCAGCCCGGCTTGTGCCGCCGCCGACTGCGCGGCGGCGGCGTCGACGACGCCCGGCGCGACGGCGCCCGCGGCGGCAGGCCTGATCGGCGCGGGACCGAGCAAGGCGAGCATGGCCTCGACCAGGGCCGTGGCGGCTTCCTCGTGCTCGCCGTCCTTGCCGGCGGTCGGTTCGGCACCGGCGATTTCGGCGACAGCCTCGGGCGCCGGCGTTTGCGTGGCGACCGGTGCGGGAGCGGCGGGCACGGTGGTGTCCGCGGGTGGACCTGGCGGCGTCGCGGCAGCATCACCAGATTTCTCCATGCGTGCGGCAGCAGGCGACGACGGCCGTGAATCAGGACCTCGCGGCGAGGGATCGTCGCGGCGATCACGGCCGGGATCCGGGCCGCGCTGCGGGTGCCCATCATGCGCGGCGGGCGCGTGGGCGGACGAGGCGCCCTGCCCGCACGCATCCTGCAGGCGCTGGTGGAACGGCGCCGTGCCCGGGGATTCCGGCGCGCTCGTGCTCGCGGCCGTCTTCGCGGCAACCGTGGGGGCGGACAGCGATCCGACGTGGGTGGCAGTCATGGCATGGAAGCTCCTGGCTGGGGAACACGGCCGCGCCGGGGCGCGGGCCGGTCACCGGGGCGGGACAGGCGGACGCGACGCATCACGACCGCCGGTGCTGGAAACGTTCGTCGAGTTCGGCCTGCTCGCGGCGTTCCTCGGCGCGGCGCTCGTTCTCGACATGCTGGGCGACCACGCTGTCCAGCGCGCTCTCGCGGGCGTGGCTGCGGGTCCAGTCCGCGCGCACCAGTTCCAGCTGGCGCTGCTGGCGGGCGACCTCGGCCACCTGCTGGGCAATCGCCTGGTCGATGCGCTGGATGAAGGCCTGCCGGTTGAGCATGGCGCTGACGCTGGATGCCACCTCGCCGCCGTTGGCGTATTCCTCGCGATAGCGATGCAGTTCGCTCAGCTGGTGTTCGGCGCGCGCCAGCTGCTGCTGCTGGGCGGCGAAGCGCGCCAGGGCGTCTTCGCTGCGCTGGCGGGCCTGGTCCACGGCCGGTTGCAATCGCTCGGCGCGGGAACTCATTCATGCACCTGTTCGGCGAGCGCGGCCAGGCGCTCGATGGCCTGGTCGAGCGTGATCGGTTCGTCCACTTCCTGCTGCAGGAAGGCGCGCAGTTGCGGCCACATCTCGATCGCCAGGTCCACCTGCGGGTCGGAGCCTTTCTGGTAGGCGCCCACCGCGATCAGGTCGCGCTGCTGGCGATAGGCCGAGTAGACCTGGCGGAAACGCTGCGCGCTGCGCATGTGCTCGCGCGTGGCGACCGCCGGCATCACGCGGCTGATCGAGGCCTCGATGTCGATGGCCGGGTAGTGGCCGGCCTCGGCGAGGTCGCGCGAGAGCACGATGTGGCCGTCCAGGATCGCGCGCGCGGCGTCGGCGATCGGGTCGTGGCGGTAGTCGTCGCCCTCGGTGAGCACAGTGTAGAAGGCGGTGATCGAGCCGACGCCCTCGGCGTCGTTGCCGGCGCGCTCGACCAGCGCCGGCAGCATGGCGAATACGGAAGGCGGGTAGCCCTTGGTCGCCGGCGGCTCGCCGATCGCCAGCGCGATCTCGCGCTGCGCCTGGGCGTAGCGGGTGAGCGAATCCATCAGCAGCAGCACGCGCTGGCCGCGGTCGCGGAACCACTCGGCGATCGCGGTGGCGTACTGCGCGCCGCGCAGGCGCTTGAGCGGCGGCGCATCGGCCGGCGCGGCGACGATCACCGCGCGGCGGCGGCCTTCCGCGCCCAGCGTGTGTTCGACGAACTCCTTCACCTCGCGGCCGCGTTCGCCGATCAGCCCCACCACCACCACGTCGGCGTTGGTGTACCTGGTCATCATGCCCAGCAACGTGGACTTGCCCACGCCGGAGCCGGCGAACAACCCTAAGCGCTGGCCGCGGCCGACGGTGAGCAGCGCGTTGATCGCACGCACGCCGGTGTCCAGCGGGGTGTCGATCGGCTTGCGCGCCATCGGGTTGATCGGCTCGGCCTTGAGCGCGGCGTGCTCGTCCGAATCCAGCGGGCCCTGCCCGTCCAGCGGCACGCCGTCGGCGCCGATCACCCGGCCGAGCAGGCCCGCGCCCACCGGCAGGCCGCCGCTGCGCGCGCACGGGCGCACCCGCGCATTGGGCAGCACGCCGTGCATGTCGCCCACCGGCATCAGCAGCAGGCGCTCGTCGGCGAAGCCGACCACCTCGGTATCCAGCGTGGCGCCGTCGGCGGTGTCGACCAGGCAACGCGCGCCCAGCGCCGCCTCGCAGCCTTCGGCTTCCAGCGTGAGCCCGACCACCCGGCGCAGGCTGCCCTCGACCACCAGCGTGCGCGCGGTCTCGGCGAGGCTGCGCCGACGCGCCAGCTTCTGCTGCCAGGTCTGGCGGCGCACGGCGATGGCGGCTTCAGGCGTCATGGGGCCAAGGGCGAGGAGTGAGCGATGAGAAGTGAGGAGTGAGAGAGAGCTTGTAGGTTGGATGGAGACGAAACTCTGCCGTCATCCCGGCGAAAGCCGGGATCCAGCGCCTCCCCGGTGCACCGAAGGCGCTGGGTTCCAGCTTTCGCTGGAACGACGGTGGGGAGGTTTCTGCGTCGTATGGGGTGCAGCGGTTTCGCGGCGTGTACAGGCTATGGCGCGGCATGGGGCTCATGCTTCGCCCTCCCCGGCCGCGGCCACCTCGTCACCGGCATCGTCGCCGAGCACGGCATCGACCACCGCGGCCAGGCGGGCGTCCACCCGCGCATCCAGCCGCGAGCGTTCGCTTTCCAGGCGGCAGTCGCCGCGCGCCAGGTCGGGATCGGCGAGCAGTTGCCAATGGCTTTCGGCCGCGCCGAGGTCGCGCAGCAAGGCCAGGTCGTCCGGGTGCACGTGCACGCGCAGCTCGCGTGCGGCGGCGGGCAGCGCGCCCGCGGCCTGGCGCACCGCCTGCGCGATCAGCTCGGGGGACAATTGCAGTTCGCGCCCGATCACCCGGCGCGCGATCACGGTGGCCAGCCGCGCCAGTTCCTTCTCGACCTGTTCGTCGAGCGACTGCAGCGGACGGGCGACGGCGTCGCACAGGGCGTCGAGCCGAGCCAGCTGCTCGCGCACCTGCTGCTGGGCCGCGGCCAGCCCTTCGGCGTGGCCGCTGGTGAAGCCCTCGGCCCGTGCCTGCTGGTGCAGCGCCTCCAGCTCGCGCACGGTCGGCTGCGGCGCCGGCGGATCGGTGGCGCGCCGATGCGGGTGGTCGATGCCGACCTCCGGCAGTTCCCAGCGCCGGAAATCCTGCGCGGCGTTGTGCAGCACGGCGGCCATCAGACGAACTCATCCCCGCCGGCGGCAAGGCTGAGCTGGCCCGCGTCGGACAGCTTGCGGGCGATGCCCAGCACCTCCTTCTGCGCCGCGTCGACCTCGCTCAGGCGCACCGGCCCCTTCACCTCGAGGTCGTCGCGCATCATGTCGGCGGCGCGCTTGGACATGTTGGCGAAGATCTTCTCGCGGATCTCCGGCTCGGCGCCCTTCAGCGCGGTGACCAGGGTGGCCGAGGGTACTTCGCGCAGCAGCACCTGCATGCCGCGGTCGTCGAGCTCGACCAGGTCCTCGAACACGAACATCAGGTCCTCGATCTTCTCGCCCAGCGCCTCGTCCTGGCTGCGGATGGCCGACATCAGCTCGGTCTCGCGGCTGCCTTCCATCGCGTTGAGGATGTCGGCGGCGGCCTTGAGCCCGCCCACGCTGGCGGACTTGAGCTTCTTGCTGCCGCCGGAGAACTGGCGCTCCATGATTTCGTCCAGCTCGCTCAGTGCGTGCGGCTGCACGCCGTCCAGCGTGGCGATGCGCATCACCGCATCGGAGCGCACGCGTGGCGGCAGGTAGCCGATCACCTCGGCCGCCTGGTCCGGCTCCAGGTGCGCCAGTACCAGCGCGATGATCTGCGGGTGTTCCTGGTTGATCATCTCGGCGATCGCGCGGCTCTCCATCCACTTGAGCGATTCCAGGCCCTTGCTGGAACGCCCGAGCAGGATGCGGTCGATCAGGCCGCCGGCCTTGGTCTCGCCCAGCGCATTGACCAGGATCTTGCGGATGTATTCCTCGGTGCCCACGCCGAGCGAGGTCTGCCGGCCGATGTCCTCGTCGAGCTTGTCCAGCGCCTTGGTCACGTGCTCGCGGCTGACACTGGTCAGCGCAGCCATCGCGGTGCCGATGGTCTGCACGTCGCGGGCACTGAGGTGCTTGAGCACCTCGGCCGCATCCTGCTCGCCCAGGGTCAGCAGCAGGATCGCCGCACGCTGGGCACCGGTGACCGGCGCGTCATGTTGGTTAGTTGCCATCTTCGCTTACCCAGTTCCTCACGACCTGCGCCACCTGCCTGGAGTTTTCACCCACCAGGCGGCGGGCCTGGCTGATGCGTTGTTCGTACTCGAGCGCCGGCGCGGCGGCGAGCCGGGCCGGTTCGGCGGCCTCCGGCTCGTCGGCCACGCGCACCGAGATCTGCGGTTTGGGCGCCGGCAGCGCCCTGGCGTTGGCGGTGCCGCGGGTCACGCCGCGCAGCAGCGGACGCAGCAGGCCGAACGCCACCAGCAAGGCGATCAGCACGCCGATACCCTGCTTGATGAGGTCCATCGCGCCGGGCCGCTCCCACAGCGGCGGCTCGGGCAACGCCTCGGGCGTCGCCGGACGCTGGAACGGCTGGTTCACCACGCTGACGCTGTCGCCGCGCGCGGCGTCGAAGCCCACCGCGTTCTTGGTCAGCTCGGTGAGCCGCTCCAGTTCCTGCGCGGTGAACGGCACGCCGGCGGAAGCCGCGGCGGCCGCGCTGCCGGCCTTGGCCGGGCCCCTGTCGGCCGCCTTGTTGTCCAGCACCACGGCGACGGTGAGCCGGGCCAGCCGCCCGGCCGGGTCGCTGACGTGGCTGATGGTGCGGTCGAGTTCGAAGTTGCGCGTGGCGCTGCTGGACACGTCGCCGCTCGCGGCCGTGGTGGCGCTGGACGCGGCCGCGGACGGATTCCCCTTGCCGGCATCCGGGTTCGCCGCGGTGGGCTGCGCGACCAGGCTCGGCGGCTGGTTGCTCAGCGCGCCGGGGATGCCGCCGTCGCCGCTGCCGGCGCCGCGTCGCTCGCTGCTGGTCTGTTCACTGCGCAGCGCGGGATGATCGTGGCCGTAGGTCTCGGTGGCCTTTTCGGATTTGCTGAAATCGAGGTCGGCATACACCTGCGCGCGCACCCGGCCGGGGCCGACCAGCGGGGTGAGCAGCTCCTCGATGCGCTGTGCGTAGGTGTTCTCGATGCGGGTGGCCATGCGCAGGCGGTCGTCGCCGACGGCGGCGGGGCTGTTCGGGTCGGCGGTCAGCAGCTGGCCCTGCTGGTCGACCACCGACACCTGGCGCGCATCGAGCCCCGGCACGCTGGAGGCGACCAGGTGCACGATCGCGGCGACCTGGCCGGCGTCGAGCTGGCGGCCGGGATAGAGCGTGACCAGCACCGAGGCGCTGGCCTCGCGGTTGTCGCGGATGAACGCCGACGGCTTGGCCATCGCCAGGTGCACGCGCGCGGAGCGCACCGACTGCAGGCCGCCGATGGTGGCGCTGAGGTCGGACTCCAGCAGTTGCTGGTAGCGCGTGCGCTCGGCCAGGTCGCTCATGCCGAACGGCGAATCGGCCGCCGGCAGCACGCTGCTGGTGGCGCTGCCGCGCGGCAGCCCCTTGCTGGCCAGCTTCAGCCGCAGCCCGGCCAGGTCGGCGGCCGGCGCCATGATCGAGGAGCCGTCGGCGCTGAGCTGGAACGGCGTGTTGGCCGCCTGCAGCTCCTGCGCCACCGCGGCGGCGTCCTTCTGGTCCAGCCCGGCGTAGAGCAGGCCGTAGTTCGGGCCGCGCGACCACAGCACCACCGCCACGCCCAGCGCCACGGCGGCGGCGATCGCCACCAGCAGCAGCGCCTGGCGCGCGGCCGGGCTGCGGGCAAGCTGCTTGAGGGGGTCCGGTCGCGGCGCTTCGTTGTCGCTGGCCGCGATGGCGTTGTCAGCCATGGTGTCGCTCGTGTGGGGTCAGGCGTGGGTGGGAAACGGGCGCCGGGGTCAGACCGGCATGTTCATGATTTCCTTGTAGGCATCGACCATCTTGTTGCGTACCTCGACCATGGTGCGCAGCGAAAGGTCGGCCTTCTGCACCGCGATCATGGTGCGGCCCAGGTCCGCACCCGGATCGCCGCGCTCGAAGCTGGCGGCCATGCGGCCCGCTTCCATCTGGTTGCGCCCCACGGCCGACACCGACTCCTTCAGCAGCGTGGAAAAGTCGGGCTGCCCCGCGACCGGCGCCGCCTTGGCCACCGCTTGCGGCGCACGCACCTGCGCCGTCATCTGGCGCATCTGGGACAGCAGGTTGTTGACGTCGATCGTGCTCATCGCGGTGCGTCCTCATGACGTATTCCCGACGCGTGGCGGGTTTCGAGGGAGTGGTTGCAGGAGGCGTGCCAGTCGTTGCGCGACCGTCGGGAACGCTGCGCGGGAGGCCCGGCACGCGCGGTTCCCGCCGTTCCCGCGTGCCGCCTAGGCGGCCATGCTGTTCTGCAGGCCGTACTTGCGCAGCTTTTCCACCAGCGTGGTGCGCTGCATGCGCAGCAGGCGCGCGGCGTGGGCGACCACGCCACCGGTGGCGTCGAGCGCCTGGCGGATCAGGCCCACCTCGATGTCGGCCAGGTGGTCCTTCAGGTCGAGGCCCTCTTCCGGCAGCAGGCGCTCGGCATCGGCCGCCGGTTGCAGCGCGATGCCGGCGATCGCGTGGTCCTCGCCCATCATCGCCAGCAGGGCGGCGCCCGGCACGTCGGCGGTGGCCGCCGAGCCGCGGTATTTCGCCGGCAGGTCGCTGCTGCGCACCTCGCCGTGCGGGAACAGGATCGCCATGCGCTCGACCAGGTTGGACAGCTCGCGCACGTTGCCCGGCCACGGGTAGGCGCGCAGCGACTGCATCGCGCCGGTGCTGAAGCGCACCACGCCCAGGCCGCGGCGGGCGCCGCGCAGGTTGAACTCGGCGATCAGCGCGGGCAGGTCGTCCAGCCGCTCGCGCAGCGAGGGCAGCTCCAGCGGGAACACGCTGAGGCGGTAATACAGGTCTTCGCGGAAACGGTCCTCGGCGATCGCCTGCTCCAGGTTGCGGTGGGTGGCGGCGATGATGCGCACGTCGCAGTGCAGGGTCTTGTTGCCGCCGACGCGCTCGTAGGCGCGCTCCTGCAGCACGCGCAGCAGCTTCACCTGCATCGGCAGGCTCATGTCGCCGATCTCGTCGAGGAACAGGGTGCCGCCCTCGGCCATCTCGAAGCGGCCCTTGCGCGCGCTGATCGCGCCGGTGAAGGCGCCCTTCTCGTGGCCGAACAGTTCGCTTTCCAGCAGCTCCGGCGGGATCGCGCCGCAGTTGATCGCCACGAACGGCTTGTCGCGGCGCGGCGAATTCTCGTGGATGGCGCGGGCGACCATTTCCTTGCCGGTGCCCGATTCACCCAGCACCAGCACGTTCGAGTCGAACGGCGCGACCTGGCGGATCAGCCCGTTGACCCGCACCATCGGCGCGGAGTCGCCGACGAAGCGCAGCCCGCCGGAGCGGCCGCCGAGCAAGCGCGCATAGACGTTGCGCATCGCTTCGGTGAGCTTTTCGTAGCTGAGCGGGAACGACAGCGTGGCCACGCGTCCGGCGAAGGGCGACTTGGCCGCGCCCAGCCGCTGCGCCCAGGGCGAGTCTTCGGCCAGCAGCACCGGGATGTGGGCGGCGCTGGCGCCGAGCAGCGCGAACTGCCGCTCGGCCTCGGCCACGTCGTCGATGCCGCCGACGTAGACCGCGCGCCATGCATGGGAAGATTCGTCGGTGTGCGCGCACTGCGCGCCGTGTTGCGGGTGGTAACCAAGGAAGTGGAGCGCCGACATCACCGCATTGACTCGCGCCGCATCGGATTCAATCACCAGAAAATCGAACTGCTGCATCTCTCTCTCCGTACTGCATCGTTGGCTGACCCAACTTCCGGCATAGCCATTTTTCGTCACCGCCAGCGATTCGTCGCCGGGCTGATGAACCGGTTGCAACAAGGAGGCCAGTTTCCGACGCACCCGCGCCGGCAAAATGACGCCGCCGGGAAAGCCGGCAGCGTGAAGAATCCCCGACGCCGTCGAGCAGGGGCGCGTAAACGTTTGATGCACCACGTTTGCGTGGGCTTTCCGGGGCGGCCCTGGACGCGCGCGACGGCGGCGGTGCACCCCATCCGCGTGCGCAGGGAGGCGCTTTTTTCCGCGCGTCAATCTTCAATAGTGAGAACTGGTTCTCGCATCGCGCTTGGCATGACCCGACGCGCAAGGGACGTGGTCCGGCAACTCACCCGGCCGGTTGGCGCGCTTCTGCCACTTTGCGTCGGTGATGGCGAAAAACGAGTCGCTCAATTGCGTCACCCAGGGCCTCGTTCACCGTGGGAAAGCGAACGAATGTTCGACCATCGTCGAATGGCGTGTCGCGCAGTGCGGGCAATTCCAGCGGCAGGCTGCGGCAGTGGTCGAACCGCAGGCCCAGCAGCACCGCGTCGCCGGGCAGCGGCAGGTCCGCGCCGAGCACCGCGCCGCGCGCGTTGAAGCGCACCAGGTGCCGGGCCGGCAGCGTGCCGGGCGGCACCAGCAGGCGGTCGACGATCTCCACCAGCGCGGTGAGCTTGGCGTCCATGCGCCGCATCTCCTGCATCAGCGGGTTGTCGTCGTCGGCCGACTCCACGCGGCGCTCTTCCAGCGCGGCGATCGCCGCCAGGGCATTGCCGTTGGCCTCGGCCAGGGCCTGCGCCTGCGCCCGCGGCATCGGCCAGGCCAGCGGCTGGACCGCCACGTGCAGCAGCTCCTCGATGCTGACCCGTTGCTCGAACTCGTTCCAGTTGGCGCTGTTCATGGTGCCGCTCCCGGTTGCCGTGGCGAAACCCGCCTCGCGCGGATCGCCTGCCCTGCATGATGGCACCTGGGCGGCGGCGAAGCCCCGCCAACGGATCCGGTTCGTGCCGGGCGCCATCCGCGATGGCCGGCGGCCCCGCTCAGGGCTGAGCGTACGCCGCGATGGCCCGGGCGCGACCGTGTTCCTGCTGCCACTGGCGGGCGACCGCGTCGCGCGCCTGGCCCAGCAGGGCCTGCAGCTGGCGATCGTAGGCCAGGATCTGGCCCAGCTGGGCCTGGGTGACCACGTCGCTGCCGTGCTGGCGATGCACCAGCGGCGCGCGCGCCTCTTCCAGCTGCAGCAGCTGCTGCCAGTCTTCCTGGCGGGCGGCGGCGAGCATCGCGCGGGTGATGACCAGCGCGCTGGTCAGGGCCGAAGCCGTGGCGGTAGCCTGCGGCGACACTTACGCGCCCACCGCGCGGCCGGCCGGGGCCGGGGCGATCTGCACCCAGCTGTCGCGCACCTGCTGCAACAGCCGGCTGACCTCGTCGATGATGCCGGCGTCGTCGCGCAGGTTGGCCTGCAGCAGGCGGCGGCTCATGTATTCGTAGAGCGAGTCGAGGCGGTCGACCAGGGTCGGGTCGGCCTTGCGGTCGAGCGCGTCGCGCAGGCCGCCGATGATCTCGATGCAGCGGCTGATGGTCTCGCCCTTGGGCCCGGTCTCGCCGCGCATCATGTGCGCGCGGGCCTTCACCAGGCGCTCCAGCGCGCCATCCATCAGCAGCGTGATCAGGCCGTGCGGGTCGGCCGACTCCACGCCGCCGTGCGAACGAACCTGCTGGTAGGCGCCTGCGCCGTAACCGAATCCCATGATCGTCTCCTGCCTACTTCTTGTTGATGTTGTTCAGCGCATCGAACTGCTGCTGCAGATAGCTGCTGGTGCTGTTGAGCTTGCTCATCAGCGTGTCCAGCGCGGTGAACTGCGCCTGGTAGCGCGCGGTGAGGTCGGCCATGCGGCTGTCCAGCGTGGCCTGCTGGGTGGTCAGGTCCTTCAGCTGCTGGCTGATGCTGTCGGTGCGCCCGGCCAGCGTGCCGTTGCTGCCGACCCACTGCTCGAGCTGGCTGTTGATCTGCGCGGCCAGGCCGGCGTCGCCGCCGAACAGCTGGCCGGCGAGCTTGCCGCCGTCGGCCATCGCCTTGGTCAGCTGGTCGCTGTCCAGCTTCAAGGTGCCGTCGACCTGCAGGGAGACGCCGAGCGAGGACAGCGAGATGCCGTTGGCGCTGCCGCTGACCAGCCGCGACAGGGTGCTGCTGATGCCGTTGACGGTGGCATCGCCGATCATCGCGCCGGCGGTGCCGCTGACCGGGTCGTAGCGGGTCAGGTTCTGGTAGATCCCGACGAAGCTGTTGTAGGTGTTGACCAGGTTCTTCAGCGCGTTGCTGGCCTTGGAGGGGTCGTTGGCCACGGTGACCGTGCTTTCGCCCGGCTTGGCCAGGGTGAAGCTCAGCCCGTCGACGCCGCCGCTGATGGTGTTGCCGGCGCTGTGCCCGGCCAGGCCGTCGATGGTGTACTGCGCGTCCTGCGCGGCGGTGACGACGCTGAGCGCGTTGCCGCTGCTGGCCGAGGCATCGTAATGGAGGGCGGCCAGGCCGCCGTCGCCGCCGGTGCTGCTCACCACGAAGCCGTTGTCCGCGCCGGTGCGGGTGCCGCTGAGCACCAGGTGGGCGCCGTCGGTACCGGTAACGATGGTGGCGCTGACGCCGGGGTTGTCACTGGCCTTGTTGATCGCGTCGCGCACCTGCGCCAGCGAGTTGTTGGTGTCGTCCAGCTCCAGGTCCATCGACTGCCCGTCGACGGTGAGGGTCAGGGTGCCGGTGCCGACCTTGGCGTTGCCGTCGGCATAGGCGCCGGAGGTGGCCTTCAGCGAGGTGGCCAGCTGGCTCACCACCACCTTGTAGCTGCCGCTGACCGGGTTGCCCGTGGCGCTGGCGCCGAGCACGTCGGTGTCGGCGCTGGTCACCGTGCGCGCGGTGAACGCGCTGCCGTCGGTGAGCGGCGCCATGGCCGATTGCAGCGCGGACAACGCGGCGCCGATCTGGCCCAGGCCGGAAAGCTGGGTGTTGGCCCGATCCGACTGGCTGGTGATCTGGTTCTGCTGCGGCGCCTTCTTGGCGGCCACCAGCTTGTCAACCAGGGTGGCGACATCGAGTCCGGAACCCACGCCCATGGAGGTCAGCAAACCCGTGGTGGGTGTGGTGGAGCCTACCGTGATAGCCATGGACATCGATTCCTGTAATGGGGGAAGCGGCCGCGGACAATCCGCGGCCGCTTCGGGTCAAGCAGTTACTGCAGGAGCTTCAAGACGCTCTGCGTGGTGGCGTTGGCCTGCGCCAGCACCGAGACACCGGCCTGTTGCAGGATGTTGGCGCTGGACATGTTCGCGGTTTCCGCGGCGAAGTCGGCATCCTGGATCTGGCTGCGCGACGCGCTCAGGTTCTGCGAAATGGTCTGCAGGTTGGCGATGGTCGAGGTGAAGCGGTTCTGCACCGCGCCCAGGTCGCTGCGCATCGCGCTGACCGAGGACAGCGCCGCGTCGATGCGGCTGATGGTGTCGTTCGCGCCCGCCACGTCCTTGATGTTGACGTCGCTCAACGAACCGCTCACGGTGACGGGGCCAGCGGTAAGCTTGCTCGCCGTCGCGCCTGCCGCGGTACCGCCGATGGTCAGGGTCTCCTGCGAGACGACCTGCAGCTTGTTGTCGGCATCCACGGACGCATGCACGCCATTGATGCCCTTGGAGTTGATCGCATCGGCCAGCTCCTGCACGCCATGGTAGGTGCCGGCATCGATCTTCACGGCCGCGCCGTCGCCCGCCTGGAGCGTGAGGTCACCGTCGGCCAGCACGATGTCGCCCACCGCGTCGGCGGAGCCGGCCACGGTGCCGACCGCCAGGGCAGCGGTACCGATCTTGCCGGCAGCCGCCTGGGCGCCGGTGAAGGTCGTGGCGCCGCCGGTGGTGGCGTTGGCCAGGACCAGGTTGCCGGTGGTCGCGTCCACGCTGGCCACGTCGCCCGAGCCACCCGCCTTCACGGCAGCGGCGTTGATCGCCTTGGCCAGCGAGTCCACCGAGGTGTACGTGCCCTTGGCCACGGTCGCGGTGGTGGCCACGCCGGCGCCGCCGCCGTCAGCCAGGTTGATGGTGAGGTCGCCGTCGATCTTCACGCCCGCGGAGAACGCCGCCGTGCTGCTGGCCGTGGCGACCTTGCCGATCTGGCTGGTCTTGACGCCCTCGCTGAGGTTCACGGAAATGGTCTCGCCGACGTTGGCGCCGATCTGGAACGCGGCCGAGCCGAAGCTGCCGTCCAGCACATGGCGGCCGTTGAACGTGGTCTGCGTGGCGATACGGGTGATCTCGGCCAGGCGCTGCTGCACTTCGGCGTCGAGCGCGGCGCGGTCGGAGTCGGAGTTGGTGGCGTTGGCGGACTGCACGGCCAGCGTGCGGATGCGCTGCATGTTGTTGGTCACCTCGTTCAGCGCCGACTCGGTGGTCTGCGCCAGCGAGATGCCGTCGTTGGCGTTGCTGACCGCCTGGTTCAGGCCGTTGATCTGGGTGGTGAAGCGGGTCGAGATGGCGAGGCCGGCGGCATCGTCCTTCGCGCTGTTGATGCGCATGCCCGAGGACAGGCGCTCGATCGCGGTGGCGAGTTTGCTCTGCGAGGTGGCCAGGTTTTTCTGGGCATTCAGCGAGCTGATGTTGGTGTTGACGCTCATGACCATGGGAATTCTCCGAATCGAGTTGGTATGCCGACACTGGTCGGCTCAGACAATCCGGCGGGGATTCACCACTGAATGCATCCGCCTTGTGGACTGTTTCGACCCGTCACACCAAAACTTGAGCCTTGTCAACGCAAATAATCGAACAATTTCGAACCCTGGATCTTGGTGAACGTCTGCTGTGCGGCCTGCAGCGCGGTGGTCTGCGCACCGAGCTGGCTGATGGCGTCGTAGTAGTTCAGATCCTGCACGTCCGACAGCGACGTCTTGTACTGCAAGGTGAGGTCGTCGTTGAGCGCGCCCTGCTGGTCCAGCGCGTTCATGCGCGCACCGATCATGCCGCGCGTGCGCGTGATCGAATCCAGCGCCTGGTCGAGGTTCGCGAACTGGGTGTTGAGCGCGTTCTGCATCGCCGCGTCGCCGCCGTTGGGCGTGCGCAGCGTCTTGATGATGTTGTCCAGCGTGGTGAACACGTCCTGCTTGCCCGAGGCACCCAGCGCGAACGTGTCGCCGGCATCGGGCGTGCCGCTGAACGCGACCTGCGCGCCGCGGAAGGTGACGCTGCCGCCCTTGGCCGGGTCGTAGCTGCCACTGTCCAGCACGGCGCCGCCGGCATCGCGCACTTCGTACGCATCGGCGGCGGTGAACACGATGCTGTAGGCACCGCCGTCCCACGCCGACGGGTTGGCCAAGGGATCGGCGACGCTGCTGGCGCCGGCCACCATCGAGCCGGTGTTGGCGGCCGCCGCGCTCACCGCGAAGGTGCCGTTGCCGGTGGGGATGTCCATGAACACGGCGCTGCCGGCGTCGCCGGTGGCCACCTGCAGGCCGGGGCCGGCGGCGACCATGCGCTGGCCGTCGTCGCCCAGGTAGCTGACCGAGTCGCCCGACACGAACGGCTGCGTGCCGGTGCGGTTGCCGGCGAAGATGTATTCGCCCTGGCCGTCGGTGCTGTTGGCCTGGCCCAGCAACTGGCCGCGCAGCTGCGACAGCTCGGCGGCGATGTCGCTGCGGCTGCCGTCGGTCTGGCTGCCGTTGGCCGCCTGCAGCAGCAAGGTGCGCACGCGCTGCAGCACGTTGCCGGAGTTGGCGAGGGTCTGCTCTTCCAGGCCCAGCCGCGCGTTGGCCGAGGTGATGTTGCGCTGGTATTGCGCGGCGTCGGCGATCAGGTGCGACATGTCCAGCGCGCGCGCCGCGCCGACCGGGTCGTCGGACGGCTGGTTGATCCGCTTGCCGGTGCTCAGCTGCGTGTTGAGGTCGGACAGGTCGCTCTGCCGGTTCATCATGCTGCCGACGGACTGCTGCTGGATCCAGCTGGTGGAGACGCGCATGGTTTTAACTCCGCACCGCGCCGAGCAGCGCGTTGAAAATGCTGTTGGCCGTGCTGATCACCTGCGCCGAAGCCTGGTAGGCCTGCTGGTAGCGCACCAGGTTGGCAGCCTCCTCGTCCAGGTTCACGCCCGAGACGCTCTGCTGCGCGCCCAGCGCCTGGTTGTAGACCGCGGTCTGCGTGGTCAGCTCGTCCTTGGCCAGCGCGCCGGCGCTGCCGACCTGGCCGACCAGCTGGCTGTAGGCGCGGCCGGTGCTGGTGACGCCGCCGTCGAGCACGCCGAGGTCGGCGACCTTGCCCAGCATCAGCGCATTGGCGTTGTCGCCCTGCGCGTTGCTGTTGGGCTTGATGCCGAAGCTGTCGCCGGCCTGCGGCGCGCCGTCCAGCTGCATGCTCCAGCCGTTGTGCACGATCGGCTGGCCGGGGGTGAAGGTCTGCGCCGGGCCGCCGTCGATGCTGTAGGTGGTGGGCGAACTGAACACGATCGAGGAAGCATTGAACAGCGCCGGGTCGCTGCCGTCGGCGATGCTGGCGCGGGCCGTGGCGGTGCCGGTATTGCCGGCGCCGGCGGCGACCACGAACGGCGCGGCCGCGGCGATCTTGTCGGGCTGGTCGATGCTCACGGCGAAGCTGGCCGCGGCATCGCGGCTCGGCTGCACGCGGAAGCTGTCGCCGGCGCTGGCGCCGCCGCCGACCACCAGACTCAGGCCCGCGGCGGTGAACGGATCGGCACTGGTGCCGCTGCCCGCGAGCGCCACCGGGTTGCCGCTGGTGTCGCGCATGCTCCACGCCGTACCGTCGAAGCTCAGCACGTATTCCTTGGCCGGCAGCGCGCCGATGTCGGTGATGCTGGCGCTGACCGTGCCGCTGCCGGTGTTGGTCGAGGCGCCCTGCACGCTCGGCCCGGCGGCGGCAAAGAACTGCCCGCCGACATCGCCATGCAGGTCCACGCCCTGCGCATGCTGCGCATTGAACGCGCTGGCCAGCGCCTGCGCCGCGCGGCCGAGCTGGATCTGCGCCGGATCGAGCACGTTGCTGCGGAAATCCAGCAGCGCACCCAGCGCGCCGCCGCCGATGCGGCCGCTGATCACGTTGCCGCCGCCGGCGCCCACCACTTCCACCCGGGTGGCGTCGTAGACATTGGGGGCGGTGCCCAGCGCATGCGCCTCGGTGCCGGTGACCAGGGCCTGGCCGTTGCCGGCGAACACGCTGATGGTGTTGTCGTTCTGCGGCACCACGCTGATGCCCACCTCGCCGGCCAGCTTCTTGACCAGCGCGTCGCGCTGGTCGAGCAGGTCGGCCGGCGGCATGCCGTCGGTGGAGGAGAACGAGCGGATCTTCTCGTTGAGCTTGGCGATCGACTGCGTATCGACGTTGATCGCGTCGACGGTGTCGCGGACCTGCTGCTGGATCTGACCGGAGAGCTGGCTGAACTGGCCGGACAAGGCGCGGAAGGTGGTCGCCAGGCCGCCGGCGCGGGCCAGCAGCACCTGGCGCGAGGCGGCGTCCGAGGGCGCGTTGGCCATGTCCTGCACCGCGCCGTAGAAGCTGTCCAGCGAGGTCTGCAGGTTGCTGCTGCCGGCCAGCTGGTTGTTGAGCTGGCTGGTGAGGCTGGCCATGGTGCTGGCGCGGCCCTGCCCCGAGCTGGCCGACCACAGCGAGCTGTTGAGGAACTCGCTGTAGGCACGCTGCACCGCCACCGTGTTGACGCCGGTGCCGACGTAGTAGCCCGCCTGCCCCTCGGGCAGCCGCGCGCCGAAGGACACCACCTGGCGGCTGTAGCCGTCGGTGTTCACGTTGGCCACATTGTGGCTGACCGTGCTGAGCCCGATCTGCGAAGCAAGCAACCCGGACACGCCGGTCGAAAGCATGTCAGCCATGGTGGTACATCCTCGACAACTGGAGCACCGCCAGGATCCCGCGGTGCGTGGTTACGGTAACGGCCGGATTGGCGACGGCTTGAGGGGAAGAGCACGGTGCCTGCACGCCAAGGCTTCTCGTCTTGCATTCGCGCAGCGAATGCCCGGAGTGCGGGCCAGGATGGCCCGCTGCTTTACCCGGGGCCCCTGTGCGGCGGTGAGGGGCGGACGACAGGCCGCGCAGCGGGCATCGACATGGATGTCGATGCCTTTTCGCCAGGGCAGGATGCCCTGTCGAAAAGCCCGGCCGACCCTCACGGACTTGACGGGCAGGATGCCCGGCAAGCGCCAAGCGGGGTGGCCTTTCTCTTTGGTTACTTTCTCTTTGGCCACGCAAAGAGAAAGTAACTCGGCTGCCGCAGGCAGACGAAAGCTCTGGCCTTTGAACGCGGCAAGAGCATCGCGCACAGGGTGCGCTCCTACAGGTGCGGGCGATCGAGCGCGATGGCGCAACCACGGCCATCACTCGCCACCGTCCAAGGCCGGCAGGCTCGCCAGTGCCTCGCGCATCTGCTGGCTGTTGGCGATCGCGGTGATCTTGGCCACGTAGGCCGGGTCGGTGGCATAGCCGCCGTGCACCAGCCCGCGGGCGAACGCGGCGATGTTCTCGCCCTGCCCCAGCGCCTGCGCGTAGCGCGGGCTGTCGGAGAGCAGACGTGCGTAATCGGCGAACGAATCGGCCGGCGAATCGTAGGCGCGGAACGCATCGCGCTTGCGCACCGCCACGCCGTTCTCGTATTCCAGCGTGGGCACGCTGACCTTGTCGCCATCCCAGCTGCTGCCGGCCTTGATGCCGAACAGGTTGAAGCTGCTGCTGCCGTCGCCGCCCCTCGGCAGGTGCTTGCCCCAGCCTGTTTCAAGAGCGGCCTGCGCCAGCAGCGCGCGCACCGACACGCCCAGTTTCTTCGCCGCCTCCGCGGCATGCGGCGCCAGGGCGCGCACGAAATTCACCGGGTCGCCGCCGGGCAGCAACCTGGCCGCGGTGTCGGCCACGTCCATCGCGCCACGGCCCATGCGGTCGAGCACGCGTTGCCACGGCGAGCTGTCGTCGGCGGTCGACGGCATGCCGAGTGCGCTCGTCGCGTCGTCGCCAGCGGCGGGGTCGGCACCCAGTTGCAGGAGTGCGCGCACATGGGCATTGCGCACGTCGGCGGCCGGCACCGCGAAAGCCTGATCGGGGACAGCAGCCGGCGCTTCCTTGCCGCCCAGCTGGCGCACCAGCATCTTCGCGATGCCCAAACCGTTCCTGCCGTTGGCCAGGCTCAGCGACAGCTGCTGGTCGAACAGCTGGCGGTAGGAATCGACCTGCTCGCTGCCGGCGAGGTCGCTGCCCATGCCGGCGTTCGCCTCGCGCATGGACTTGAGCATCATCTGGGTGAAGATCGCCTCGAACTGTTTGGCCACCGCCGGCAGCGCGCTCTTGCCGCCGTCGCTGCGCGCCTGCGCGCGCAGCTGCTGGAACCCGGACAGTTCGGTCCAGGTATCCAGTGCTGGAGAAGCGGGATTCAGCGGCGTCATGGCATAACCTCGCTCAGATCACCACCAGATCGGCATGCAGCGCGCCGGCCTGCTTCAGTGCCTGCAGGATCGAGATCAGGTCGCTGGGGGTGGCGCCCACCTGGTTCACCGCGCGCACGATCGCGTCCAGGCTCACGCCCGGGCCGAACTTGAACATGTGCGCGCCTTCCTCGCTGACCTTCACGCTGCTCGACGGCACGATCGCCGTCTGGCCCTGGCTGAACGGCGCCGGTTGGCTGACCTGCGGCTGCTCGCCGATGGTCACCTGGATCGCGCCGTGCGCCACCGCCGCGGCGGTGACGCGCACGTCCGAGCCGATCACCACGGTGCCGGTGCGCGAGTTGACGATGATCCGCGCCGGCGCATCGCCCGGCTGCACGTCGAGGTTCTGGATCGCGCCCAGCCAGGCCACTTTCTGCGCCGGGTCCTGCGGGCCGCGCACCGACACGGTACCGCCGTCCACGGGCTGCGCGGTGCCGGCGCCGTAGGCCTGGTTGATCGCGGTGGCGATGCGCGTGGCGGTGGTGAAATCCGCCGTGTTGAGGTTGAGCATCAGGTCGCCGCCGCCGGCGAACGACGAGGCCACCACGCGTTCCACCGAGGCGCCGTTGGGGATGCGCCCGCTGGCGGAGATGTTGACCTGCACGCTGGAGCCGCTCTTGCCCTGCGCGCTGATGCCGCCGACCACCACGCTGCCCTGCGCCACCGCGTAGACGTTGCCGTCGGCGCCGCGCAGCGGCGCCATCAGCAGCTGGCCGCCGCGGATGCTCTTGGCGTTGCCGATCGAGGCCACGGTGACGTCGATGGTCTGGCCGGGCTTGGCGAACGGCGGCAGGTCGGCCGTCACCATCACCGCCGCGGCGTTCTTCAGCTGCGGCCGCGCGTTGGCCGGCACGGTGATGCCGAACTGCTGCAGCATGTTCTCCAGGCTCTGCGTGGTGAACGGCGCCTGCGTGGTCTGGTCGCCCGAGCCGTCCAGGCCCACGACCAGGCCATAGCCGATCAGCTGGTTGCTGCGTACGCCGGCTACCTGCACGAGGTCGCGGATCTTGTCGGCGTGGACCGGGGCGATGGCCAGAACCCCAAGAAGGAACACGATCACCCGTAGGAGCCCGCTCGCGGGCGATGCTCTTCCCGAATCCCGGCCCAACAGCAACGCCCGCAAGCGGGCTCCTGCGACAGGGCGTGCCAGCGTGTTCATCAGAACGGCATCCACTTGGAATTGAAGAAGCGCGACAGCCAGCCGCGCGTGTTCGCGTCGGCGAGGGTGCCGCGGCCGGTGTAGCTGATGCGCGCGTCGGCCACGCGGGTGGACGGCACCACGTTGTCCTGGCCGATGTCCTGCGGGCGCACGATGCCGGCGATGCGCACCAGCTCCTGGCCCTGGTTGATGGTCAGCCACTTCTCGCCGCGCACGATCAGGTTGCCGTTGGACAGGCGCTGCGCCACGGTGACGGTGATCTGGCCGGTGAGCTGGTTGCTCTGGCTGCTGGAGCCGGCGCCATCGAAGCTGCGCTCGCCGTCCAGCCCGATGTCGGCGACCTTGCCGCCGATCGCCAGCGCGTGCCCGAGCACGGTGGGCGAGCCGAGCTTGGCCTTGTCGGTCTTGCTGGTGCTGGTGGTGGCCTTCTTGCTGGCCTGGGTGCTCTCCACCAGCGCCACGGTGAGGATGTCGCCCACGCGGTGCGCGCGCGGGTCGGAGAACAGCTCCATGTTCTGCTGGTCGTGGTAGATCGAACCGTCGGCCGGCGCCGCGGCAAGCGGCTGCGCAGGCGGCAGGGTCGGCGCCCATTGCGCGTCGTCGCGGGCGCGCGGGCCGCTGGCGCAGCCGGCCAACAGGGCCAGCGCGCACAGCGCGAGGGGGAAGCGGAAAGCGGGCATCACGGGGCGCCTCAGGTCTTGTTGGTGAGGAACTGCAGCATCGAGTCGGCCGCCGACACGGCCTTGGAGTTCATCTCGTAGGTGCGCTGGGTCTCGATCATGTTGACCATCTGCTCCACCACGTTGACGTTGGAGGACTCCAGCGCGCCCTGCTCCAGCGTGCCCAGGCCGTTGAGGCCCGGCTGGCCGATCTGCGGCGAGCCGCTGGAGGCGGTCTCCAGGTACAGGTTGTCGCCGTTCGGCTGCAGGCCGGCGGGGTTGATGAAATCGGCCAGCTGCACGGTGCCGATCTGCTGGGTGGCGGCCTGGCCGGGCAGGCTCACGCTGACCGTGCCGTCGCTGCCGATGGTGATGCTCTGCGCGTTGGCCGGCACGCTCAGCGCCGGGTCCAGCGCGTAGCCGTTGGCGGTGACGATCTGCCCGTTCTGGTCCATGTGCAGCGAACCGTCGCGGGTGTAGGCGATGGTGCCGTCGGGCATCGTCACCTGCAGGAAGCCGCGGCCCTGCACGGCCACGTCCAGCGAGTTGCCGGTCTGTTCGATGTTGCCCTGGGTGAACAGCTTCTCGCTGCCGACCACGCGCACGCCGGTGCCCAGCATCAGGCCGGACGGCGCCTGGGTCTGCTCGGTGGTCTGCCCGCCGGGCTGGCGCAGGTTCTGGTAGACCAGGTCCTGGAACGCGGCGCGCGCGCTCTTGTAGCCGGTGGTGTTGGCGTTGGCGAGGTTGTTCGAGATCACGTCCATGCGCGTCTGCTGCGCATCGAGGCCGGTCTTGGCTACCCACAAGGATGAAAACATGTCGTTGGACTCCGTCTGGACGTCTGGATGTCTGGTCGGGCCAGACCGGTCAGGTCATTTGCAGCAGGCGCGAGGCGGCCTGCGCGTTTTCGTCGGCGCTCTTGATCGAGCGGATCTGCAGCTCGTACTGGCGCGACAGCTGGATCATCTGCACCAGCGTCTGCGAAGGATCGACGTTGCTCGACTCCAGCACGCCGGATTTCAGCGTCACCGCCGGGTCCGACTGCGCGGTGCTGCCGTCGGCAAGGTGCATCAGGCCGTCGCTGCCCAGCGCGAGCTGGTCGACGGGCGGGTTGACCAGCTTGATCCGGCCCACTGCGGCGATGGTTTCCGGCGACTGGCCCATCGGCACCACCGACACGGTGCCGTCGGCGCCGATGTTCATCTGGCTGCTTTGCGGCACGCTGATCGGGCCACCCTCGCCCAGCACCAGGTTGCCGCGCGCGTCGGTGAGCAGGCCGTCCGGGGTCAGCCGCAGTTCGCCGGCGCGGGTGTAGCCCTCGCTGCCGTCGGCGCCCTGCACCGCGATCCAGCCAGTGCCCTGCACGGCGACGTCCAGCGTGCGGCCGGTCTCGATCTGGCCGCCCTGGCGCAGGTCCACGCCCAGCCCGTGCGCCACGCCGTTGACCCGCGTGGCCAGCCCCGGCCCCTGGATCGTCAGTGGCTGGAACGCCGACAGCTGCGCCTTGAAGCCGACCGTGTCGGCATTGGCCAGGTTGTGCGCCACCTCCGACTGCGCCCGCATCATCTGCGTGGCGCCGGTCATGGCTACATAGAGTGATCTGTCCAAAGGGTTGCTCCGATTCTCTTGCTCGTCATGCGGCTTTCGTCGGGGTGACGGCGCCTTGAGTCACCGGCCGGACCTGGCCGGGGTCATGGCCTAGTTGCGGATGTTGATGATGGTCTGGGTCAGCTGGTTGTCGGTGGAGATCACCTGCGCGTTCGCCTGGTAGTTGCGCTGCGCCTTGATCATGTTCACCAGCTGCGCGGTGAGGTCGGCGGTGTTGGAGGCCTCCAGCGCGCCGGCCTGCACGCTGCCGAAGGTGCCGTTGCCGGCCGCGCCCATCACCGGCGTGCCGGAGTCGAAGGATGCCGCCCAGTTGGTGTTGTCGAGCTGGCGCAGACCCTGCTCGTTGGAGAACTGGGCGATCGCCAGCTGGCCCAGCGCGGTGCTCTGGCCGTTGGAATACTTGGCCTGCACCACGCCTTCGCGCGACACGTCGATGCTGGACAGGATGCCGGTGGGGTAGCCGTCCTGGTTGATCGCGCTGGCCGCGTAGGCGTTGCCGAACTGCGTGGCCTTGGTCATGTCCAGGGTCAGCTGCATCGGGTCGGCCCCCGGGCTCACCGCCGCGGCGGGGAACGCGAGCAGGCCGTTGGCGGGCGTCACCAGGGCGCCGTTGCTGCCGAAGGTCAGCGGCTGCGGCGCGCCGACCGCGGTGCCGTCGACATAGAGGTGGGCGTTCCACACGTTGGCCGCCGCGTCCTTGACGAAATACACCACGCCGTTGTGGGTGGCGCCGAGCGAGTCGTAGGCGGTGAACGGCGTGGCCTGGTTGTAGCTGGACGGGTCGTTCAGCGGGTCGAACGCATTGGCCGGCGCCACCGCATCGGAGGGCAGGTTCAGCGCCATCTGCACGTTGCTGGTGGCCTTGGCCGCATTCTGCGCGGTGAACAGCTGCAGGTCGGTCATGGTGCTGGTGTCGAAGCCGCCGCCGGCCACCGGCGGGAACACCTGCAGGCGCTGGCCGTTGGCGTTCATCACGTAGCCGTTCTGGTCTTTCTGGAAGGCGCCGGCGCGGGTGTAGGAATAGCCCTTGCCGTCGCGGATGGTGAAGAAGCCGTCACCGCTCAGGGCGAAATCCAGGCTGTTGTTGGTGGTCTCCACGCTGCCGGCGGTGAACTGCTGCGCCACGTTGGTCAGGCGCACGCCGCTGCCGACCTGGCTGGAGCTCAGGTTGGGGCCGGCGGCGCTGAACAGCTCGGCGAACTGCGCGCGCGAACCCTTGAAGCCGGTGGTGCCGGTATTGGCGATGTTGTTGGCCGTGACCTCGAGGTCTTTCGAGGCGGCGTTCAGACCGCTCAGTGCAATGTTGAATGCCATCGGAGCAATTCCTCTTTCGGTTGCGACCCCGTGGGGGCCGTCAGTTGATCTGTGCGACCTGACTCAGCAGGACCCCGCCAAAACCGTCCACATCCAGATAGGTGCCGTCGCTGCCGGTCATGCCCACGCCGGTGACCTTGCCGCTGACGTAGGTCGCCACGGCGGTGTTGCCGGCCTGCGCGTCCAGGCCGTAGGCGCCCGGCGCCAGCGCCTCGCCGTTGTCGCCGACACCGTCCCAGTGGAAGCGCACCAGCCCCGGCGCGGGCTTGCCCAGGTCGAGCGTGCGCACCACCGTGCCGCTGGCGTCGGTGATCTTGACGAACACCTGGCCGCCGTCGTCCGGCACGTTGACCGCGCCGTCCATGCCGCCCTCGGCCAGCGTGCCGGCGCCGGAAGGGACCACCACGTCGCGGCCGATCATTCCGCTCGCCTGCAGGATCTGGTTGCCCTGCAGCGACTTGCCGAGGTCGTCGAACGAGGCCTGCAACGCCTGCGTGGCGGAGACCTGGCTGATCTGCGCCAGCTGGCTGACCATCTGCGAGGAATCCATCGGCTTGGTCGGATCCTGGTTGCGCATCTGCTGCACCAGCAGGCTCAGGAAATCGGCCTGGCCCAGGGTTTTCTCCTTGCCCAGGCTGGCCGCTTTCGCCGCGCTGGCGGTATTGCCGATCGCCATGTCGCTCATGCGCGGCTCCTCGTGTGGTGTGGAAGGGATTGCATCCGGGCGCGCCTCACTTGCCCAGGTCCAGCGTTTTCTGCATCAGCTGGCGCGTCGAGTTCATCACCTCGACGTTGTTCTGGTACGAGCGCGAGGCCGAGATCATGTTGACCAGCTCGTCGACCGGGTTGACGTTGCTGGCATAGACGTAGCCGTCGGCGTCGGCCAGCGGGTTGCCCGGTTCGTAGCGGCTGGGGATGGCGGCCTGGCTCTCGGTGACGCCGAGTACCTGCACGCCTTCGCCGCCGGCGTCGCCCGCGGCGCCGAGCTGGTTGCGGACCGCGGCGAACAGCGGCTCGCGCGAGCGGTAGGCGCCCTCGGGCGTGCTCGCCACGCTGTCGGCGTTGGCCAGGTTGCTGGCCACCGTGTTGAGGCGGGTCGACTGCGCGGCCATGCCGGAGCCGGCCACGTTGAAGATGGAGAACATCGACATCAGCCCTGGCCTCCGTTGATCGCCATCCGCAACATGCGGATCTGCGCGGTGATGAAGGAGAGGCTGGCCTGGTAGTGCACGCCGTTGGCGGCGAACGCCGCCTGCTCCACCTGCGCATCGACGGTATTGCCGTCCATGCTGGGCTGGGTGGGCACGCGATAGGCGAGCGCCTCGGCGCTGCGGCCGGCGCCGCCGATCTGGCCCGGCGCATCGGTTTCCAGCGCCACGCCGTTGGCCGCGCCGCTGGCCGTGGCCAGCGCCTTGCGGAAATCCACGTCGCGCGCCAGGTATCCGGGCGTGTCGGCGTTGGCCAGGTTGTTGGCCAGCACCTCGCTGCGGCGCTGCCAGAGGTCAAGCGCCCGGGTGTGGATGCCGAACAGGTTGGGGGTGGATGGATTCATCGTTTCGCTCCGCATGCACTGCTGCACGGAAGCGAAAGGCAAGTTGCATGCCACGGGCCGGGAAGCCTTGTGGCAGCTCAAATTCCGCGCGCGTCGCGCGGCGCCGTCAGGCAGATGCCGCGGCGAAAGACGGTTTGTTGACGCGGCCCCGGGGGCGCGCGCCCGGCGTCAGCCGGTTGCCGCCGCCGGCGGCGCGGCGACGGGCTCGGGCAGCAAGGCCATCACCGCCTCGGCCAGCTGGTCGGGATGGAACTTGGCCACGAAGCGGTCGGCCTTGACCTCCTTCACCATCGCCTCGTTGAAGATGCCGCTGAGCGAACTGTGCAGCAGCACCTTCATGCGGCGCAGGCTCGGCGCCTCGCGGATCGCGCGGGTCAGCGCATAGCCGTCCAGCCGCGGCATCTCGATGTCCGACACCACCAGTTCGATCGCCTGCGCCGGGTCGCCGGCGGCCAGCTCCAGCAGCCGCTCCAGCGCCTCGCGTCCGTCCTTGGCCACCAGGCAATCGGTACCCAGCTGCTTGAACACGTTGACCAGCCGCCGCCGCGCGATGCCCGAATCGTCCACCACCATCACCCGCCGCGAGGCCAGCGAGCGGTGGGTGGCCTCGCGCTGCACGTTGCCGGAGAGCTCGGCCGGCGGCGCGTCGATGCTGGCCAGCACGTGCTCCACGTCGACCACCGCCAGCAGCGCGCCGTCGACCCGGGTCACTGCGTTCACCCGCGAACCGAACCCCAGCGCGCTGGCCGGCGCCGCCATCGCGTCTCCGGCGCAATGCACCATGCGCTGCAGGTCGGCCACCAGGAAGCCCTGCACCGAGCGGTTGAACTCGGTCACCATCAGGTGCGCCGATTCCACCTCGCGCAGCGGCGCATAGCCGAGCGCGGCGGCGAGATCGATCACCGGGATGGTCTGCCCGCGGTAGTCGCAGCTGCCCGCGATCAGCTCGTGCACGCCGTGCAGGCGCTCCATCGGCGGGCGGCGCAACACTTCGCGCACCTTGAACACGTTGATGCCGAACAGCTGCTCGTCGCCCAGCCGGAACAGCAGCATCGCCAGGCGGTTGTGCCCGGCCAGCCGCGTGTGTTGCTCCACCTTTTCCAGCAATGTGCCGGCCATGCGGCCTCCTTCGGCAAGCGTGGGCCGCTGCGCGACCGTCTACCGCGCTATCGGCCAGGCGCGCCGCGTCTTTAGCCGAACGCGTCCGCGACCCCGTAGGAGCCCGCTCGCGGGCGATGCTTTTGAAGCCGGGATTCGGGATTCGCAAGAGCTTCCAGGAGCAGGAGCATCGCCCGCGAGCGGGCTCCTACGGGTGGGCGGTGCGGGCAGCGTCGACGGCAATGGCACGCGGATTGCTTGCTCAAGCTTCGACGGCCCTGGCCGATGCAGCAGCCATTCCATCCCTTTGCGAGTCGACGCCAGCATCATGAGCTTTCTCCTCAAACAGCACATTGCCGCCCTGGTGGAGGCTGCCGCCAAGGGCGACGACGCCGCGCTCGCCGCGTTGCGCCGCCGCCACCCCCGCAGCGCCGCGGTGCTGGCGCCGTTGCTGGCGCGCGCCGCCAGCCGACCGCCCTCGGCGGTGGCGCTGCAGACCATGGAACAGCAGGGCCTGGTGCTCGGCGCCGCGCAGCAACTGGCGCGCGAACAGGCCGCGCTGGACCAGGCCGCCGCCGAAAGCCGCGCCAGCGTCGATCGCTTGACGGATGGCAGCGCCGGGATCTCGACGGCACTGCAGCAACTGGGCGCCGAACTGGAGCAGGCCAGCCACGCCGGCACCGTCGGCGCCGAGGGCGTCAGCGAGCTCGACGGCCAGCTGCGCCTGCTGCGCAGCGCGCTCAGCGCAATGAACCGCAACCAGAGCAAGCTGGCCGAACAGGTCGCGCAGATCCGCAAGCTGACCGGCGCGGTGCAGGAGATCGCCCACCAGACCAACCTGGTCGCGCTGAACGCCGCCATCGAGGCGGCCCGCGCCGGCGAGGCCGGGCGCGGGTTCGCGGTGGTGGCCGACGAGGTCAAGCAGCTGGCCGAGAAGACCGCCCTGACCACCACCGAGATCGAGACCGTCACCGGCTCGATCGGCGACTTCTCGCTGCAGCTGGACGGCGACGTCAACCACGGCCTGCAGCAACTCAAGCGCGCCCAGGTCGGCGTGAGCCGGTCCAGCCACCTGCTGGGCGAAGGCAGCGCCACCTTGCGCACCGCCAGCGAACGCGTCCGCAAGCTGCAACAGGGGCATGACGCGCAGCATGCACGCGCCACCACCGCGCAGGCCGCGCTGGGCGCCTCGCAGCGCCGCAGCAGCGAAGCACGGCGGCAATCCGAATCGCTCCATCGCGCCGCCCTGCTGGCGCACCGCCTGGGCCTGGACTGGCTGGAGGGCGAGAGCGGCAACGACCCGGCCAGCCTCAGCCTGACCGTGCGCGAGGCGGCGATGAACCTGCGCCAGGCGATGAGCCTGGCCCTGCTCGAACCGGCCGCGCTGGACCGACGCTGGTTCGACACCCACGCCCTGGTGAGCGGCGTGCAGCGACTGGCCCGGCTGCGCCAGGGCAACGGCACCGCGCTGGGCGACGCCGGCATGCAACTGGGCGAACAGGGCCACCGCTTCATTGCCCTGCTCGGCTCCGGCCAGGTCGACCAGGCCAGCGCCGTGGCGCGCGAACTCGAAGCGGGCCAGGACGCCCTGCTCGCCCAGCTCGACGCCTTGCTGGCCGACGCATGAGCCTGCGCGCCGCCATCGCCGTCCTCGGGCTGCTCGCCTTGATGGGCAGCGCCGCGGCGCATGCCGCCGCCACGCAGTCGCTCGACCGCGTGCGCGCGGTGGCCGAACAGGCGTTGCGCGACCACTACAGCCGACCCGGCAGCCGGGTGGTGGTGCGTACCGAACCGCTGGACCTGCGCCTGCAGCTGGACGCCTGCACCGAACCGCTGCGCGCACGCGTTGCCGAGCAGGCACCGCCGCGCCCGCAGATGACCGTGCCGGTGCAATGCCCGCAGCCCGGCGGCTGGACCGTGCGCGTGCCGGTCCGCCTGCAGGTGTTCCGCCCGGTGCTGGTAAGCAGCCGCGCGTTGCTGCGCGGCGACGGCATCGGCGCGGCCGACGTGCACGTCGAGGAACGCGACGTGACCCGGCTCGGCTACGGCTACCTGGACAACCTCGACCAGGTTGCCGGCCGCACCCTTTCGCGTGCGATGGCGCGCGGCACCGTACTCAGCCCGGGCAGCCTGGGCGGCCGGCGCATGGTGCGCGCCGGCGACCACGTGCAGGTGCTGGCACAGCTCGAAGGTATCGAGGTGCGTGCCGAGGGCGTGGCGCTGGGCAGCGGCGACAACGGCGCCCGCCTGCGCGTGCGCAACGCGGCATCGGGGCGGGTGATCGACGCGATGGTCAGCGCACCGGGCGTGGTGGTGGCCCTGCCATGAAACCGACGCGCCCCGTTCGACCCGACAAATCAGCCACTTGCACAGCCATGCCGGCGGCCACCCCGGCCCGGTCGGTTTTTCGACGGGCTGCTAAAGTTTTCCGGACAGCGGCCGATTATCCGGTCACAGGGCACACTCCAGCGGGATGGGTTCCATGAACACGACGATTACCAACAACGGTTTGCCGAAGCTGCCGCGCGCCGGCAGCGGCACCGGCAGCGGCACGCCGACCGGTTCGGCCACGGCGCCGGAAACCTCGGCCGCGGCGCCCCAGGGCACCGACCAGGTCAAGCTGACCGACTCGGCGCGCGCATTGCAGGAGGCCGCCCGCCTGGCCGATGCCTCGCCGATCGACGCCGGGCGCGTCGAGCAGGTGCGCCAGGCGCTGGCCGACGGCAGCTACAAGATCGACGCCGGCAAGATCGCCGAGCGCCTGCTGGCGATGGACCGGCAACTCGGCGGCGTGGACAAGGCATGAAGCAGCCGCTGCAGCACGAACTGAACGATGCGCTCGCGTCCGTTCTGGACGAGATGCAGCAGCGTGCCGACGAACTGCAGTCCACGCTGGAAGCCGAGCGCGCCGCGCTCGACGGCGCCGACGCCGAAGCCCTGGACGCGGCCGGCAACCGCAAGCAGGCGCTCATGCAGCAGCTGGAACAGCTCGACGCCGAGCGCCAGTTGCTCCAGCGCCAGCAGCCCGCCGGCAATGCCGCGCGCGAATCGCGCTGGGCGCAGGTGCTGGTGGTGTTGCGCCACTGCCACGCGCTCAACCAGCGCAACGGCAGCCTGGTCAACCAGCGGCTGGCCCAGCTGCGCCAGGCGTTGGCCATCCTCACCGGCCACGCCGGCGAAACCGGCCTCTACGGCAGCAGCGGCGAGCTGCACGGCAGCCTGCGTTCCAAATCGCTGGCGGCCGCATGACCACCCTCTCCCCACCACCCGCTGCCACCTGTCCCCGCAGGCGACTCCCCCACTGACCGCGCGGCCGCCGCTGGCTGGCCCCGCACCGACGCGATGACCGATATGAGCAACCTTCACGCCTCCCCCGTCGCCTCTCCCAAGCATGCCAGCGCTGCGGAACCGCAGCACAACCCCTCGCACGTTCCGCTGGCCTCGCCGCTGCCGGTGCTGCGCACGCCGATGCTCGACCGCGAGCGCAACCTGTTCGCCTACGAAATCGTCTTCCACCGCGAGCCGGGCGACGAGGAGAACCTGCTGCGCAGCGTGCTCTCCACGATCACCGACGGCGCGCTGACCCGGCTGGTGCGCGGCAACCGCGCCTTCCTCAACCTGCCGGCCGAACTGCTGCCGGATTCCGACGTGCTGCTGCACCAGCCGCGCCTGGGCGTGGTGCTGCAGCCTTCGGCGGCCGACGACGCGGCCTTGATGAAGCGCCTGCAGCAGATGGCCGAACGCGGTTGCCAGCTGCTGCTGGACGCCGGCGACACCGACCCGGAAAACAGCCGCCAGCTGCAGGCGCTGATGCAGATCGTGCAACTGGTGCGGCTGGACGCCAGCCGCCTGGCGCCGGAAGTGCTGAAGGAGCGCACCGACTACCTGTTCGCCCGCGGCGTGCGCGTGGTCATCGGCCAGGTCAACGACCACGCCACCTACGAGCGCTGCCTGGAGCTGGAGGTGCAGGCGATCCAGGGACGTTTCCTGCTGATCCCGCAGCCGGTCGCCGTGCCGGTGCTCACCGCCAACCGCATGAGCATCCTGCGCCTGATGGGCGCGCTGCAGGAAAAGAACCCCGGCCCGGTGGAACTGGGCAACATCATCCGCGACGACGCGGTGCTCAGCTACAAGCTGCTGAGCTGCGTGAACTCCGCCTATTTCGCCCTGCCGCGCCAGCTGAAGTCGGTGCAGCAGGCGGCGATCTTCTTCGGCGTCACGCGCATGCGCAACTGGATCGAGACGATGTCCATGTGCAGCATGGACGACCACCCGCCCGAACTGCTCCGTGCGGCGCTGATCCGCGCGCACATGTGCGAGAAGCTCGCCGCCGGCAACTCGTCCATCTCGCCGGAAACCGCCTTCACGGTGGGCCTGTTCTCGCTGCTGGACACGCTGATGTGCGCGCCGATGGATTTCCTGCTCAGCCACCTGCGGCTGGTGCCGGAAGTCAGCGAGGCGCTGACCGACCGCAGCGGCCCGTACGGCGCCCTGCTCAAGCAGATCATCGCCTGGGAAGCCGGCGAAATGACCAGCGGCATGGCCACGCCCCAGCGCATCATGAGCATGGCCTCGATCTACCTGGGCGCCACGCAGTGGGCCGATCAGGTGTTCGCCTCCGCCAACGGCAAGCAGGCGGCCTGACCGCCGCCCCGCCGGGGCGATCGCGCCCCGGCGACATCACGCACGGCACGACAAGCCGGCACCGCATCGCCGATAATGCGGCTTTCGCCGCGGCGGCGCCGTGCCGGTCGCTTCCCCTTGTCGCAGATCAGCGACGCCGGCGCCGCGCGCATCGCACACTTGCCCGTTGCACCGACTGCTTCCGCGCGGGCGTACAGGAATGAAACGATGAGCCGCATCATCCATTGCAGCAAGCTCCAGATCGACGCCGAGGGCCTCGATTTCGCGCCTTGGCCCGGCCCGCTCGGCCAGCGCATCTACACCGAGATCTCCAAGCCCGCCTGGCAGCAGTGGCTGGCCCACCAGACCACCCTGATCAACGAATACCGGCTCAATCCGCTCGACGCGAAATCACGCCAGTACCTGGGCGAGCAGATGGAGAAATTCCTCTTCGGCGGCGACGTCGACCAGGCCGCCGGCTTCACCCCGCCGCCTTCGGCATCTTGACGATCCGGCGCACTTTGGGTCTAATGCACGGCTCCACGCATCAACGGCAACCCACCCGGTTGTGCTTGATCGCCAGGTTCCCGGCCGGGTAGCTCAGTTGGTAGAGCAGGGGATTGAAAATCCCCGTGTCGGCGGTTCGATTCCGTCCCCGGCCACCATCGAATTCCAAGGGCTTGCAGCGATGCAGGCCCTTGTCGTTTTCCGCTTGCCTGTAATTGCGCATCGCGTCGGATGGTGGCGATCCTCGACACCAAGCATGCAAATCCTCGGCGGGGCGGGAGGACCATCGCCCTGCGAGGTCCCGATCGTGTGACGCAGTTCTCGTTTGGCACGGTTTCTGCTGCTGATCTCAGTGAACCACCCCGGTTCCGTCATCGAGAAGCAGCCATGGAAGAAGTCATCGATCGCACCGCGTCGAATTCGCCGGAAGAACGGGCGATCCATTTCCTGCTGCGCCACGCGGCGTGCCGCATGGCGCTGACCGGACAGGCCGACGAGGAAGCGCTGCTGCAGGCAATGCTGCGGATCCACCGGGACCAGCAGCGGCAGGGCGTGCCCCCCGTGCGCGCACCCGCGTCGCCGGTCGAGGACGCGCCCGCGGCCGGGGTGACGAAGGACGACAGTTGCGCCGCGCGCTTCTCCCGTGCATATGCCGCTGCACGTCACCGGGCCTCGCCGGCCGACGCGGGCTGGCGCGCACGCAACGCTGCCTGAGGGCGGGCGCAGGTGGGGTGGCCATGCGAAAATACGCGAACCCCGCCCCGACCAGTGTCCCGATGACCGCTTCGAAATACGACTTCCGCCAGTTCCAGGAAGAACTCGCCCAACTCGAACGCAAGACCCCTGCCCCCGCGCCGGCCAAACCGCTGGGCAAGAAGGCCGCCGCAGCGCAGCGACTGTCGGTGGCGCGCGAGGAGTTCCTGGCCCTGCGCAAACGTCACGGACTCAGCGTGGCCGACGTGGTGGCGTTCTTCCCCGAGGAGGAAGGCATCGCCTACCTGCAGGAACTGATCGCCGCCGCGCAGGCCAAGCCGCGCCGCCGGGGCAAGCCGAAGCCGTAGGGCGGGCAATGCCCGTCTCGGGCGACGAAGCCACGCGAAAAAACGTAGGAGCGCACCCTGTGCGCGATGTTCTTCGTCACGTGACGCAAAGGCATCGCGCACAGGGTGCGCTCCTGCACAAGCTATTCGGTTGCAGCCGGTGCGAGCGTCACGTCGCCGAACCACGCCTGCACGTGGCCGCCGGTGTTGTCGGTGTCGGCGGAAAGCGCGATGCCGGTGATGCGCGGTGCGGGGCGGCCGAACGCGGCCAGGTAGTCGGCGGCGAGGTCGCGGCGCTGCACCTGCCAGGTGCCGGCGCGGCCATCGCCACTTTGCAGCACGATGGTGCGCATCAACGGCGAAAACGGACTGGGCGCGATGGTGCCGACCGGGTGGCGGTTGTCCCACACGTAGCACAGCGCCGCCGTGGGCATCGCGTGGCCGAGCGTGCGGCTGGCCAGTTTCAGCTTCACGCGTTGCAGCCACGACAGGCTCGCGCGCGGCACGTCGAAGAACACGTAGACGCGCGCGGCGAAATCGTCGCCCTGTTTCTTCGACAGGTCCGCTGCCGCCACGCTGCGGTCCACCTTCCAGCGCCAGCCGAGCGTGGTGGCCGCCGGCAGGTCCAGCACGTGGGCGATGGCGCCGGCGGCGTGGTCGGCGTCGATGTGCAGCACCTCGCTGGCGCCGTCGCGCACGATCGCCACGCGCGCCGCCGGTCGGTGCCGCGACATGGCGTATGCCTTCCAGCCCTCGGGCAGGGCGCTGCCCGGCGCGCTGCCGGAGAAACGCAGCGTGAGCGGCTGCCAGGCCGTCGCCGCCCACGCGGCCGGCGCCAGCGCGAGCAGCACCACCAGCACCCGCCACCAGCGCCAGGCTTGCGCGCACCCAGTGCGATCGCGCGCGACGCGGCCAGGCAGCCAGCGGGGAACGAAGGGTTTCGACATGTAGAGAAGCCGTTGGACAAGCGAGCGGGGAGCATACCGGGGTCGCGTGCAGCGGGCGTGGACGAGGGCATGCGCAAGCGCCGAAACGCAGCGGTCACGAGCGCGTCCGCGGCGCGGCGGAAAAAAATTTCGCGCATGAGGCACCGCAGTTGCGTCAAACCCCTAAAATTTCGCTACATTGTGCGGGCCGCAAGGCCTCCGAGCCCAGAAAGCCGGGGTTTCCTACTATCGAGATCAACTAATGGCTACCAAAACCACTGCCAAGAAAGCTCCCGCCAAGGCTGCCAAGAAGCCTGCCGCCGCCAAGTCCGCCGCGCCGGTCAAGCCGATCGGCGAGAGCCTGTCGAAGTCCGGGCTGATCGCCCACATCGCCGCCCAGGCCAACGTCGAAGCGAAGGCGGTCAAGGCCGTGCTCGCCGGCCTGGAGTCGGCCGTGCTCGCCTCGGTGCACAAGAAGGGCGCGGGCCAGTTCACCCTGCCCGGCCTGTTCAAGATCAACGCCGTCAAGGTGCCGGCCAAGCCCAAGCGCAAGGGCAAGAACCCGTTCACCGGCGAGGAGCAGGTGTTTGCGGCCAAGCCCGCCACGGTGAAGGTCAAGGTGCGCCCGCTGAAGAAGCTGAAGGACGCCGCGCTCTGATGCGCGCCTCGATCAACCTCGCGTTGATCGACACCGTCTGATCCACCCGCGCGCCGCCGCCCGGCATCCACCGGGCGGCGGCGTCGCGTTTGCGGCAGGGCCCCTCGGCCTTGCTGAACCGTTGCCGGGGATTCACCCCCGCGTTCACTGCATGTTTTCGCCCGGCGGCCAAGACTCGGGGCTTTCCGCAAGCAACGAGGTGCGCCATGAAAGCCACGATCTCCACCCTGGCCCTTGCCCTGGGCATCGGTGCCTTGTCGCTGGGCGCCTGCCAGAGCGCGATCGCGCAGCAGGCCATGACCGAGGCGCAGGTGCGCGCCCGGCTCGCCGCCCAGGGCTATACCGACGTGCACGACCTCAAGTTCAAGGACGGCATGTGGAAGGCCGAGGCGGACAGTGCCGACGGCAACGACCTGGACGTACGCATCGACGCCAGCACCGGGGAGATCTACCCCGATACGGCGGTCTCCAACCTGAGCAGGCACGACGTGGAAGCAGCGCTCTCGACCCAGGGCTACACCGACGTGCACGACGTGGATTTCGACGAAGGCATCTGGAAGGCCAAGGCCGACAACCCCGCGGGCAAGAAGGTCAAGCTGCGCATCGATGCGCATACCGGCAAGGTGATCGGCATCGAGTAGCACCCGCGTGCAGGCAGGCGCGGGGAAATGGACCGGTACCGGGTTGTCGACCAGGGCAACGCCGACCAGGTATCGCCGCCGTCATCACCTCATCATTTCGGATCCAACACGTTGAGGCCCACCTTCTCTGTCCGCATACCTGTCGGTCCGCGGCCCCGACCGACGGCCAGTCTGCCTTCGCCGACGGCCCTGTGGCCTGCGAACAGGGAGGGTGGGTGACGGTGGTGATACTTGGTCAGCGTTGCCCTAGTATCGGGATTCCCTTCCCCACGTGATGGACTGCCCGTGAAGCGATTGCTCCTCTCCGCGCTCGTCATCGGCGCCTGTGCCGGCGCACAGGCCGCCGATATCCCGACCTTCAGCACGCAGCGTCTCTCCGACGAGGTCAAGACGCTGTCCTCGGATGCGTTCGAGGGCCGTGGCCCGGCCACGCCCGCCGAGACGCGCACCATCGACTACGTGGTCGACCAGATGAAGGCCGCGGGCTTGCAGCCGGGCGGCGACCTCAAGGACGGCAAGCGGCTGTGGACCCAGGCGGTGCCCCTGCTGCGCACCGAGATCATCGGCAAGCCCGAGCTCGGCCTGACCCTGGGCGACAAGACCGAGCCGCTGACCCAGGGCGAGCAGATCGCCATCCGCGCGCCGATGAACGGCGCCAGCTCGGTCGACATCAGCCATGCGCCGCTGGTCTTCGTCGGCTACGGCGTGAAGGCGCCGGAGCGCGACTGGGACGACTTCAAGGGCGTGGACCTGCACGGCAAGATCGCCGTGGTGCTGGTCAACGACCCGGATTTCGAAACCGGCAAGGGCGACTTTGGCGGCAAGGCCATGACCTACTACGGCCGCTGGACCTACAAGTACGAGGAGGCCGCGCGCCAGGGCGCGCTGGGCCTGCTGGTGATCCACGAGACCGCGCCGGCCTCCTACGGCTGGGCCACGGTGAAGAACTCCAACACCAACACCATGTTCGACATCGTGCGCGACAAGCCGGGCGACTCGCACCCGCCGCTGGAAGGCTGGATCCAGCGCGACCTGGCGGTGCAGCTGTTCAAGCACGCGGGGCTGGATTTCGACAGCGCCAAGAAGCTCGCGCAGACGCGCGCGTTCAAGCCGATCCCGCTGAAGGGCGAAAGCCTGTCGGCCCGTTTCAAGGTCGACAAGAGCGTGATCACCTCGCACAACATCGTCGGCCGCGTGATCGGCAGCAAGCATCCCGACCAGACGGTGATCTACAGCGCGCACTGGGATCACCTGGGCATCGGCCTGCCCGACGCCACGGGCGACCGCATCTACAACGGCGCGGTGGACAACGCCACCGGCACCGCGGCGCTGATCGAGATGGGCCGCGCCTTCGCGCAGGGGCCGCAGCCGGAGCGCAGCGTGGTGTTCCTCAACGTCACCGCCGAAGAAAAGGGCCTGCTCGGCTCGGAGTACTACGCCAGCCATCCGCTGTATCCGCTGGCCACCACCGCCGGCGTGATCAACATGGACGCGCTCGACCCGCACGGCCCCACCCGCGACTTCACCATCTCCGGCAACGCCAAGCTCGGCCTGCTGGACGACCTGGTGGCCGACGCGAAGCAGTTCGGCATGGTCTACACGCCCGACTCGCATCCGGAAGCGGGCTACTTCTTCCGCTCCGATCACTTCTCCTTCGCCAAGCGCGGCGTGCCGGCGGTGTCGTTCGGCTCGGGCAGCAACCGCATCGACGGCGGCCTGAAGGCGGGCGAGGCAGCGGAAAAGGAGTACACCGCCAAGCACTACCACCAGCCCTCCGACGAATGGCAGGCGAGCTGGCCGTTCACCGGCCTGGCGCGCGACCTGCAGCTGCTCTACACCGTGGGCAGCAAGCTGGCCAACTCGGACCAGTGGCCGGGCTGGAGCAAGGATTCGGAGTTCCGCGCCGCGCGCGAGGCCACGGCGGACCAGCGCAAGTAGGCTGCCGCGAACAAGCGTGATGCGCAGCGCCATCGCAGGGCGGGCACTGCCCGCCGCTCCTGGTCACGGGGCCACGAAGAGCCGGCGGGCGGTGCCCGCCCTGCGTTGCGCATCGGCGCACGGCCGTCTCCTGTCCACGAAACAAGCGTGACGCACGCACCCTTGTAGGAGCGCACCCTGTGCGCGATGCCTTCCGGCCACGTGACGAAAAGCATCGCGCACACGGTGCGCTCCTACAGAAAAGCGTGGGGCGGGCACCACGACCGGCGCGGCTCTTTCGCGCAGAGAGCGCAGGCGGCGTCAGGGCAGCGCCGTCAATCCAGTCGGGCGAACCACGCTCCGTGACCGGGCAGCTGCAAGTTGCCGCCCTGCATCGTGCCGGCCTGCAGGCCATGACCGTCGATCACGGTTGGCGTGCCCGGCAGCGGCGGCAATGTCACTTCGCACGCCGAGGCGCCGAGGTTGAACACCACCAGCACGGTGTCGTCCCGCAGCCGGCGCAGGAAGGCCAGCACCGGCTCGGGCGTGTCCAGGAATTCGATGTCGCCCCAGCGCAGCGCCGGGTGGGCCTGGCGCCAGCGCATGAAGGTGCGGAAACCGTTGAGCACCGACTGCGGATCACCCTGCTGCTGCGCCACCGCGCGGGCGCGGTGTTCCTCCGGCACCGGCAGCCACGGCATGCCATGGCTGAAGCCGGCCTGCGCGTCGTCGTCGCTCCACGGCATCGGCGTGCGGCAACCGTCGCGGCCCTTGAACTGCGGCCAGAACGCGATGCCATAGGGGTCGCGCAACGACTCGTACGGCACGTCGGCCTCGGTCAGGCCCAGCTCTTCGCCCTGGTAGATGCACACCGAGCCGCGCAGCGAGCAGACCATCGCGGTGAACAGGTTGGCCAGCTGCGCGGAGGCGTCGCCGTTGCCCCAGCGGCTGAGCACGCGCTCCACGTCGTGGTTGGAGATGGCCCAGCACGGCCAGCCTTCGGTCATCTGCGCCTCCAGCTGGCGCACCGTGCCGCGGATGTGCGCCGCGCTGAAATCCTCGGTGAGCAGCTCGAAGCTGTAGCCCATGTGCAGGCGGCCATGCATGGTGTACTCGGCCATGGTGGCCAGCGAATCCTCCGAGGAGATCTCGCCCAGCGCGGCCACGTCCGCATAGCCGTCCATCAGCGTGCGCAGCTCGGCGAGAAAGCCCAGGTTCTCCGGCTGCGTGTTGTTGTAGTAGTGGTACTGGAACGCGTACGGGTTGGCCGGGCTGAAGCCGCGGCCGACGCGCTGCTCGCTCGGCTTGGGCGGGTTGTCGCGCAGCTGGCGGTCGTGGAAGCAGAAGTTGATCGCGTCCAGGCGCACGCCGTCCACGCCCTTGTCCAGCCAGAAGCGCACGTTGTCCAGCGTGGCCGCGCGCACGTCGGGGTGATGGAAGTTCAGGTCCGGCTGCGAGGCGAGGAAGTTGTGCAGGTAGTACTGGCCGCGGCGCGGCTCCCACTGCCATGCGCTGCCGCCGAACAGCGACAGCCAGTTGTTCGGCGGCGTGCCGTCCGGCCGCGCGTCGGCCCACACGTACCAGTCGGCCTTCGGGTTGTCGCGGCTCTGCCGGCTTTCGCGGAACCACGCATGCTCGGCCGAGGTGTGGCTCAGCACCTGGTCGATCATCACCTTCAGCCCGAGCCGGTGCGCCTTCTCCAGCAGGCGATCGAAATCCGCCAGCGTGCCGAACAGCGGGTCGACCTCGCGGTAGTCGGCGATGTCGTAGCCGAAGTCCGCCATCGGCGACTTGAAGAACGGCGCCACCCAGATCGCGTCCACGCCCAGCCCGGCCACGTAGTCGAGCCGCTCGATGATGCCCGGCAGGTCGCCCACCCCGTCACCGTCGGTGTCGAGGAAGCTGCGCGGATAGATCTGGTAGATGATGGCGCCATGCCACCACGGGGCATTGCTCATTCGCGTGTCCATGCCGTTTGCGCCCGCGCGCCGCGTGGCGCACCGGTTCGGGGTTGGCAGGCAGCTTAGCGGCTGCAGCCGGACGCGCCGCGATCGTGCATACGTATTCATGGATGGCCGCTGCCGCTACGCAGCATCGGCCGGACTGGCGGCGTTTGGACGTCCAGAATGAAACGCGCCGAAACCCGCGCAGCCGGCGCCGTTCCTGCATCCGCGCGGCCACGGGGCGACCGTGCGCGGTTCCACGCCGCGCCCCGCGCAAGGGCGCGGTGGCCCGCCCCGCGAGCCGTCCCGCGACGCGGCGCAACACAATGAATACGTATGCATGAACGGCCCGGCCCCGCACAGCCGTCCTAACATCCGCCTCACGGAATCGGCGGCCGCGTGTGGCGGCGCCGGCGACAACGTTCCGGCCACCATCACGATCATCAAAAGACTTGCAGCACCCTTTGGGAGGGGACAACGGTGATACTCAAACACAACGTGCTTGCCTTGGCACTGGCCTCCGTCGGCCTGTGCGCCTTCATCCCCGCCCAGGCGGCCACCCCGCTTGCCGCGCCCGCGGCCGCGGCGCAGGACAGCCAGCCGCAGGACACCACGAGCAGCGCCACGACCGACGCAAGCCAGGACAAGGACAAGAACCAGCGCCGCTCGTCGAAGAAGAACGCGAAGCAGCTGCAGACCGTCGAGGTCAACGGCTTCATCAGCAGCATCGAGAACTCCACCGCGCTCAAGCGCAACGCCAGCAGCATCGTCGAGGCCGTGTCGGCCGAACAGATCGGCAAGCTGCCCGGCGTCAGCATCGCCGACACGCTCGGTCGCCTGCCCGGCCTGGCCGTGCAGACCGTCAGCGGTCGCCCTCAGGTGCTGACCATCCACGGCCTGGGTCCGGACTTCTCCACGGCGCTGATCAACGGCGGCCAGCAGGTGTCCACTTCCAACAACCGCGACGTGCAGTTCGACCAGTACCCGTCGAGCTGGTTCGACAACGTGGTGGTGCACCTGACCCCGCAGGCCAACCTGATCGGCCAGGGCCTGACCGGCACGGTGGACATGCACACCATCCGCCCGCTGGAGAAGAGCGGCCCCGAGGCAGCGGTGAACGCGCACTACATCTGGGACGGCATGTCGCAGCTGTCCGACGGCCGCGGCGTCAGCGACAAGGGCTACAACCTCAACGGCGTGTGGGTGAACCAGTTCGCCGACCACACGATCGGCGTCACCCTGGGCGTGGACATCGAATCCAACCCGGCGCAGATCCAGCACCAGGCGCCGTGGGGCTACCCGGACGACGCCGACGGCAATGCCGTGATCGGCGGTTCGAAGAACTACGGCATCTCCGACACGATGAAGCGCCGCGGCGTGCTGGCCACCGTGCAGTGGCAGCCCAACGACCACTACACCGGCACCGTCGACCTTACCTACGACAACTTCAAGGAAGTGCAGCAGGCCAAGGGCATGGAGTTCCCGCTGTTCTGGGGCAACGCCACGCTGGCGCCAGGCAGCAACGTGCAGAACGACTTCGTGCAGAGCGGCACCTACGACGGCGTCAAGGCGGTCATCCGCAACGACTACAACAGCACCAGCGCGCGGGTCTACAACTTCAACTGGGACAACAAGTTCACCATCAACGAGGACTGGTCGATCGACGCCGACGCGAACTATTCGCGCGCCACGCGTGACGACATCAACCTCGAAAGCTATTCCGGCAGCGACTTCGGCGCGAACAACGGCGCCCGCGACAGCCTTGCCTTCTTCGAGCGCAACGACGGCCTGTTCTATGTGAACCCCTCGCTGGATTACGGCAGCGGCATGGTGCTGACCGACCCGCAGGGCTGGGGCGGCGGCAACGACGTGGTGCAGGCCGGCTTCATCAACGCGCCGCACACGGTCGACTACCTGGCCAACCTGCACCTGGCGGTGGAACGCAGCTTCTCCAGCGGTCCGTTCTCCAGCGTGGAGTTCGGCGTGGCGCACAGCACGCGCGACAAGACCTATCACATCGACCAGAGCTTCCTGACCCTGGGCGGCGGCACGATCAGCGGCGGCGGCGCCGTGCTGACTGCGCCGTTCACCGGCACCAGCTGCAACCCGTTGTCGTGGATGGGCGTGGGCGCGCAGACCTGCTACGACCCGTTCAGCCTGCTCGCCAGCGGCACCCTGGTCAGCGTGCCGACCTTCGGCTCGTCGCTGTCGATGCCGCCGAACTGGAAGGTGCGCGAGAAGACGCTGACCCCGTACTTCCAGTTCAACCTCGACACCTACCTCGGCGACGTCAGCCTGCGCGGCAACTTCGGCGTGCAGGGCCAGCACACTTCGCAGCGTGCGGTAGGCGAGCGCGTGGCGCCGGGCAGCGCGATCACCGGCAACGCGATCACGCTGATCCCGGTGGTGGGCAGCACCAGCTACACCAAGGTCCTGCCCAGCGCCAACCTGATCTTCGGCTTCGGCAGCAATGACGACCTGCGCGTGAGCGCCGCGCGCACCCTGGCCCGCCCGCGCATGGACCAGATGAACGCCAGCCTCGGGGTCAGCGGCAACATCACCCGCCTGACCAGCACCGACCCGAACCAGGCGTACTTCAGCGCCTCCGGCGGCAACGCCAAGCTCAAGCCGACCATGGCCGACAACTACAACGTCAGCTACGAGCACTACTTCTCCGGCGGCAACGGCTACGAGTGCAACGCCACCGACGCGAAGAACTCGGACATTTGCCGCAGCGGCGGCGGCGGCTACTTCGCGCTGTCGGGCTACTACCTGAAGCTGAGCGACTACATCAACCCGAACGCGGCCTACCTGTACGACTTCGCCTCGTTCCTGCCGTTCGGCCTGACTCCGGACCAGCAGGCCCAGCTCGGCACCACCCTGGGCACCGTCTCCGGCCCGACCAACGACGGCCACGGCTACGTGAAGGGCGCGCAGGTCACCCTGAACCTGCCGTTCAACCTGCTGACCCCGTCGCTCGACGGCCTCGGCGTGATCTTCACCGGCAACCGCACCGCCAGCTCGCTGGTGTACGCCGGCAACAGCAACCCGATCACGGTGCCGGGCCTGTCGAAGTGGGTCGCCAACGGCACGCTGTACTACCAGCACGACGGCTTCGAGGCCCGCGTCAGCGACAGCTACCGCTCCAGCTTCCTGGGCGAGGTGTCGGGCATCAGCGCCTCGCGCATCGAGCAGACCATCCAGGGCGGCAGCACCTACGACGCGCAGGTCAGCTACACGTTCGAGAGCGGTGCGCTGAAGGGCCTGACCCTGATCGCACAGGGTTCCAACCTCTCCAACAAGACCTTCATCACCTACCAGAACAACGACCCGCGGCAGGTGCTGACGTGGGAGCGTTACGGCCGCCGCTACGATATCGGCGTCTCGTACAAGTTCCAGTAAACGAGCACACACCTGCTCCCCTGCGGGCCCCGTTGGATGGATTCAACGGGGCCTTTTTTTGACAGGGGCGACCGGGCGGGTTACTGAACGCGGGAGACGGACTGGGGACGAGGGCATGCAGGCGCAACCGATCCAACGCGTGGTGATCGTCGGCGGCGGCACGGCCGGCTGGATGGCTGCCGCGCTGCTCGCGCGGGCGCTGGGCAAGGCGGTGCGGATCCGGCTGGTCGAGTCCGAAGAAATCGGTATCGTCGGCGTGGGCGAAGCCACCATCCCGCAGATCCGCCACATCAACACCTTCCTCGGCATCGACGAGGACGACATGCTGCGCGCCACCCGAGGCACCTTCAAGCTCGGCGTGCAGTTGAACGATTTCGGGCGGCTGGGCGATTCCTACCTGCACGCCTTCAGCGACATCGGCCTGCCGCTGGGCCTGATCGGCTTCCACCATTACTGGCTGCGGGATCGCCGGCGCGATCCGGCCAGCGACCTGTGGGCGTATTCGCTCAACACGCGCGCGGCGAACGAACACCGCTTCGCGCGCATGGACAAGGTCGGCGACACGCCGCTGGGCGGCATCAAGTACGCCTACCATTTCGACGCCGGACTCTACGGCCAGTACCTGCGCAAGCGCTGCGACCCTGCGGTGGTGCAGCGCACCGAGGGCAAGGTGGTCGAGGTCAAGCTGCGCGAGGGCGACGGCTTCATCGAATCGGTACGGCTGGCCAGCGGCGAGACGATCGAGGGCGACCTGTTCGTCGACTGCTCGGGGTTCCGCGGCCTGTTGATCGAGGGTGCGCTGCACGCCGGCTACGAAAGCTGGCAGCACTGGCTGCCCTGCGACCGCGCGCTGGCCGTGGCCTGCGCGCGCAGCGAACCGCTGTGGCCGTACACCCGCGCCACCGCGCGCAGCGTCGGCTGGCAATGGCGCGTGCCGCTGCAGCACCGCACCGGCAACGGCCTGGTCTACGCCAGCGCGCACCTGAGCGACGACGAGGCCGCGGCGACGCTGCTGGCGAACCTCGACGGCGAGGTGCTTGGCGAGCCCCGCCCGCTGCGCTTCACCACCGGCATGCGGCGCAAGGCGTGGCAACGCAACTGCGTGGCGCTGGGTCTCGCCGCCGGTTTCATGGAGCCGCTGGAATCGACCAGCATCCACCTGATCCAGTCCGGCATCAGCCGGCTGCTGGCGATGTTCCCCGACCGCCATTGCGACCCGGTGCTGGTCGAGGAATACAACCGCCAGACCCGCTTCGAGTACGAAAGCATCCGCGATTTCCTGATCCTGCACTACAAGGCCACCGAGCGCGACGACACGCCGTTCTGGCGCCAGTGCGCGGGCATGGAGATCCCGCCCGGGCTGGCCCGCAAGCTGGCGCTGTTCCGCGGCCACGGCCAGATCTTCCGCGAGCGCGAGGAGCTGTTCACCGAGGTGGCCTGGCTGCAGGTGATGATCGGCCAGCGCATCGAGCCGCAGGCGTATCACCCGCTCGCCGACGCACTGGACGCAACGCAACTGGATGGCTTCCTCACCGACATCCGCACCCTGGTCGGCCGCGCCGCCGCCAGCATGCCCGACCACGCCCGCTTCGTCGCCGACCACTGCCGCGCCGGCACCTAGAAGGAGAAACCGCCATGCCCCGCACGCGCCTTGTCCTGTTCGCCCTGCTTGTCCTCCTTCTCGCCGGCCCGGTGGCCGCAGCCACGAAACCGGCGCCCGCCGAGTCGAAGCCGGCCGCTTCCGGCGTGTGGTACGAGATCTTCGTGCGCAGCTGGGTCGACACCAACGGCGACGGCATCGGCGACCTGAACGGCGTCACCGCGAAACTCGATTACCTGCAATCGCTGGGCGTCAGCGGCATCTGGCTGATGCCGATCAACCCCTCGCCCAGCTACCACGGCTACGACGTCACCGACTATCGCGGCATCAACCCCGAATACGGCACCCTGGCCGACTTCGACCGCCTGCTGGCCGAGGCGCACAAGCGCGGCATCCGGGTCATCATGGACCTGGTGATCAACCACAGCAGCAACCGGCACCCGTGGTTCCAGGCCGCGCGCGATCCGGCCAGTCCGTACCACGACTGGTACCAGTGGTCGAACCAGCACACCGACCTCGACGCGATCAGCGCCACCGGCTCGCCAGCCTGGCACGCGCTGGGCAAGCAGCATTACCTGGGCATCTTCGTCGACGAGATGCCGGACCTGAACTTCGACAACCCGGCCGTGCGCAAGGAGATGATCAACATCGGCCGGTTCTGGCTGAAGCGCGGCGTCGACGGCTTCCGCCTCGACGCGGCCCAGCACGTGTACTACGACTTCGAGAGCCAGCGCCACGACCCGAAGATCCTGGCGAAGAACCTCGCCTGGTGGAGCGAGTTCCGCCACGGCATCGACAGCGTCGGCCCGCATGCCTACGTGGTTGGTGAGGTCACGCGCGACACCGAGGCCGAGCTGGCGCCGTGGTTCAAGCCGCTCAGCGGCGTGTTCAACTTCCCGCTGGCCGTGCAGCTGATCGAAAGCGCCCGCAGCGGCCAGGCCGGCAAGCTGCCCGCCCTGCTCGACGGCACCACGCAGGCCTATCACGCGGTCACCGGCAAGTACGGCGTGGACGTGCCGTTCCTGTCCAACCACGACCAGGAACGGGTGATGAGCCAGCTGCACGACAATCCGCAGCAGATGCGCATCGCCGCCGCGATGCTGCTGACCCTGCCCGGCGAGCCGTTCATCTACTACGGCGAGGAGCTGGGCATGCGCGGCAAGAAGCCCGACCCCGACCTGCGCGAACCGATGCGCTGGTATCGCGACCCGCAAGGCACCGACGAAACGCACTGGAAGGCCTTCAGCGCCGGCGATGGCCCCGACGTCACCGTGCAGGCGCAGCAGGATGACCCGCACTCCCTGCTGGCGCGCTACCGCGAACTGATCGGCTGGCGCCGCCACATCAGCGAGCTGCGTGACGGCGCGTTGACCACGCGCGACGTGGGCAATCCGCAACTGGTCGCGTGGGAACTGCGCGATGCGCACGGCGCGGTGCTGGTGGTGCACAACCTCTCCGGCAGCGCGCAAACCGTCCGGCTCGCCGCGCACGACCTGCAAGGCTATGCCTACCTGCGCGCGCATACCGAGCAGGCGACCACGCTGGCCCGGGGCGTACTGCGCCTGCCGGCATATGGCTCTGCGGTGCTGCAACCGACGTCGGCCAGTGCCGAGTGAATCCCGAAAACCGCCATCACCGTAGGAGCCCGCTTGCGGGCGATGCTTTTGCTTCACCGAATCCAGAATCTCGTATCCGGAATCCCGGCCCAAAAAAAGCATCGCCCGCAAGCGGGCTCCTACAAAAGCGGCATGGTCCCCACGCATCGACGTGCCTGCACCCAACTTCCTGCGGAGCCCATCCATGATCCGATCGCACGCCCTGCTCACCGCCCTGTTCGCCACGACGCTCGCGCTCGCGCTCGCCCCGGCAACCCCGGCCTCCGCCAAAACGCCCGCCACCCGGGCGACGGCCAGCCACATCGACATCCCCACCGACAGCGGCAGCGTGCGCATCACCTTGCGCGCCGCCAACATCGTGCATGTGAGCGCCATCGTCGACGGCAAGCCGCCCGTGCGCTCGATGGTGCTCGACCCTGCGCTCGAGCCCGCCGCGTCCATTGCCGGCGAATCGGCGACCACCCTCACGCTCAGCTCGCCGCAGGTGCACGTGCGCTACGACCGCGCCGCGCACAGCCTGTCCATCGCCAATGCGCAGGACCATGTGCTGCTGCACATCGCCGACGTCACCACGCTGGCCCACGGCAAGCTCGGCCTCGGCCACGCGGCCGGCGATCCGATGTACGGCGTCAGCGGCTACGACGCTTTCGAAAAGGACGTCAGCGCCGGCATGCGGCGCCAGGGCAAGCTGGAGGCCAAGGCTGGCGAACAGGGCTGGGCCGGCGCGCCGCTGGCCTGGAGCACCGCCGGCTACGCGGTGCTGGCCGACATCGAGGGCGGCCACTTCACCCTGGCGCCCGAGCGCATCGACATCGCCGGCCCGGCAGCGACGCCGATGGATGTCTACGTGATCGTGGGCGCGCCCAAGGCGATCTTCGCCGCGGTGGCGGACTTGAGCGGCCACACGCCGCTGTTCCCGAAATGGGCGACGGGTTTCACCAACAGCCAGTGGGGCATCGACCAGAAAGAGCTGCTGCAGATCGTCGACACCTACCGCGCCAGGCACATCCCGATCGACAACTTCACCCTCGACTTCGACTGGAAGGCGTGGGGCGAGGACAACTACGGCGAGTTCCGCTGGAACCCCGCCAAGTTCCCCGACGGTCCCGGCGGCAAGCTGGCGAAACAGTTGCAGGCGCAGGGCATCCAGCTCACCGGCATCATGAAGCCGCGCCTGCACCTCGACACGGTGGAAGGGCGCTACGCGACGGCGCACGGTTTCTGGGTGCCGGGCGAGAAGGCCAGCGAGGACTACTTCTCGCACAAGCCGGTGAAGAACATCGACTTCGACATCCCCGCCGCGCGCAGCTGGTTCGCCGACCTGGCGATGAAGTACGGCTTCGACCAGGGCATCGTCGGCTGGTGGAACGACGAGGCCGACACCACCGGCAGCGACACCGAGTTCATGAACATGCAGCGCGCGCTGTACGAGGCCCAGCGCGCGCAGAGCAAGCTGCGCGTATGGTCGGTCAACCGCAACTTCTGGCTGGGCTCCCAGCGCTACGCCTACGGCCTGTGGTCCGGCGACATCGACACCGGCTTCGACAGCATGGCCGGCCAGCGTGCGCGCATGCTCAGCGCGATCAACGTCGGCGCGATGCAATGGGGCATGGACGGCGGCGGCTTCAAGGGCCACCCGTCCAACGAGAACTACGCGCGCTGGATCCAGTTTGGTGCGTTCACGCCGATCTTCCGCGTGCATGGCGTGTTCGACGAAAAGCGCCAGCCCTGGGTCTACGGCCCCGTCGCGGAAAAGGCCGCCACCGCGGCGATCCGCCTGCGCTACGCGCTGATCCCCTACATCTACAGCTACGAATACGCCCGCCACGTCGACGGCGTCGGCCTGGTGCGCCCGCTGCTGTTCGACTGGCCGCACGATCCGAACGTCGCCAACGACGTCGACAGCTGGCTGTTCGGCGATTGGTTGCTGGTCTCGCCGGTGGTGCAGCAGGGCCAGACCGAAAAACGCATCTACCTGCCCGCCGGCACCTGGCTCGACTGGTTCACCGGCAAGTCCTACGCCGGTGGCCAGACCATCACCCTGGCGATCGACGCCACCCACTGGAGCGACATCCCGCTGTTCGTGCGCAAGGGCGCCATCATCCCCACCCAGCCGGTGATGGACTACGTCGGCCAGCAGCCTGTCACCGAAATCTCGATCGACGCGTTCCCCTCCGACCAGCGCACCGGCTTCGACTATTACGACGACGACGGCAGCAGCTACGCCTACGAGCACGGCGCATACTTCCGCCAGTCGCTGTCGCTGCAGCAACACGGCGACACCGTGACCTTCGAGACCGCCAGGCCCAGCGGCAGCTTCCGACCTGCGCTGCGCAGCTACCTGCTGAAGATCCACGGCCACGCCGCCCAAGGCGTCAGCCTCGACGGCAAGGCATTGATCCCCCGCGCCGACATGGCTGCCCTGCAGCGCGGCGAGGGCGAAGGCTGGACCGTCGGCCACGACCGCTTCGGCCCGGTCACGTGGGTGCGCATCCCCGCCGGCAAGGCGTCAACGGTCACGCTGCGGATCGCGCGGTAAGCGGATCGACACGTCCGGAGCGACGCCGGACGCGTCCCTACCACCTATCGCCATGCGGACCACGCGCCTGCCAGAGCGCGTCGACTCCGATCTCCTTGAGCTGGCACGGGAGGGCTGTTCGATGAAGCATTTCGACACGGCACGGCACGGCGGCAAGACGCCATGGGCACGTGCGCTGGTCGCCACCCTGGCGCTCTGCGCCGGGTCGGCCTGCACGCCGCCGGCACGCGCCGCCGGCAACGACAACAACGTGGAGTGGAACGGCCTGTTCCACGATCAGGGGCCGTTGTTCGACAACCGCGTCGAGCCGACTGCCAGCCAGCCGGTGACGCTCACCCTGCGCACGTTCAAGGGCGACATCAGCAGCGCCAACATCAAGTACTACGACAGCGCCGACAGCTCGTTCCATTGGGTGGCGATGCACTGGTCGGCGAACGACCCCACCGGCGTGTTCGATTACTGGCAAGGCACCGTGCCGGCCAGCGCCTCGGAAAAGTACTACCGCTTCCAGATCAACGACGGCAGCGCGACCGCCTGGTTGAACGCCGCCGGCACCAGCGCTGCCGAACCATCCAGCGGCGACTTCTTCATCGTGCCCGGCTTCAACACGCCGGCATGGATGAAGAACGGCGTGATGTACCAGATCTTTCCCGACCGCTTCTACAACGGCGACACCGCCAACGACGTCGGCAACGGCCAGTACACCTACGCCGGCTGCGCCACCGAGAAGCACCCCTGGGGCAGTGGCGTGACCTCGTACGTCGGCGGCTGCAACAGCGCAGTGTTCTTCGGCGGCGACCTGGCCGGCATCGACCAGAAGCTGGGCTACCTCAAGAACACCATCGGTGCCGACATCCTCTATCTGAACCCGGTCTTCCTCTCCCCGACGAACCACAAGTACGACACCGAGAACTACAACACGGTCGACCCGGCGTTCGGCAGCAACAGCACCCTGCAGACGCTGATCTCGCACGTGCACGGCACCAGCAACGGGCCACGCGGTTACGTGATCCTCGACGGCGTGTTCAACCACACCGGCGACACCCATCCGTGGTTCGACCGCCAACACTGGTGGAGCGGCAGCAATGGCGCGTATGAATCCACCTCCAGCCCGTACTACGGCTGGTACACGTTCCAGAGCTGGCCCACCACCTACTCCGGCTTCTTCGGCATCTCCAGCATGCCCAAGCTGGACTACGGCGCCAGCGGTTCGGCCGTGCGCAACGCGATCTATGGCGCCAGCACCTCGGTGGTGCAGAAATATCTGAAATCACCCTATGCGATCGACGGCTGGCGCCTCGACGCGGCGCAGTATCTCGACGCCGGCGGCGGCAACGGCAGCGACGCCGTCAATCACCAGATCATGGCCGAACTGCGCAGTGCGGTGAAGTCGGTCAACGCCAACGCCGAAATCCTCGGCGAATTCTGGGGCAACGCCGGTCCCTGGACCGATAACGGCGACCAGTGGGACGGTGCCATGAACTACGACGGCTTCGCCCAGCCGGTATCGGAGTGGATCACCGGCAAGGACTACGGCGGCGGCAACGCCTCGATCAACGTCAGCCAGTTCGACAGCTGGCTGCGCGGCACGCGGGCGAACTACCCCACCAACGTGCAGCAGACGATGAGCAACTTCCTCAGCAGCCACGACATCACCCGCTTCGGCAACCGCGCCGGCGGCGACATCTGGAAAACCTACCTGGCGCTGTTCTTCCAGATGACCTACGTCGGCACGCCCACGATCTACTACGGCGACGAATACGGCATGCAGGGCGGCGCCGATCCGGACAACCGCCGCACCTTCGACTGGAGCACCGGCAGCATCACCAACAGCGCCGTGGCACTGACCCGGAAACTCGTCGCCATCCGCAAGGCCTACCCGGCGCTGCGCACCGGCTCGTTCATGACCCTGCTCACCGACAACACGAACAAGATCTACGCCTACGGCCGCTTCGACGCCAGCAACCGCATCACCGTCGCGCTCAACAACGACACCGTCGCGCACACCGTGAACGTGCCGGTCTGGCAACTGAGCGTCGCCAACGGCAGCCAACTCACCGACCTGGTCTCCGGCACCCACTACACCGTGCAGAACGGCCAGGTCAGCGTGTCGGTGAACGGGCACTACGGGGCGATCCTGGCGCAGTGATCGTGGCCAAGGCGCACCGCTGCCGAACCGGCGGCGGTGTCGCCCACTCACGACCCGACCCAGGCCCGTTACACCCCCACTTTCGCCGGTGTAACTCATACACCCCCAAAAGTGCCTGATAACGCGCGCCCAGCCCGCACCTGCACCAGCGCACGACTGACGCGCAAAGGCCTGATCCGCTGGAGGAATTGCGAACTTGTGGCACCAGGATCGACGTCGCATACTCGGCGCAACACCCCACTTTTGGGGTCTACTTAGCGTTAGATCGCATGCCGACCATCACTGCAAACACATGTTCAACTGCCGGCAAAACCTCGCGCTTTAGTCTTGCGCTCTTCGGCGAGCCTCAAGTCTGCGCTAGCTGCGGTCGCCCAATGGAGTTCTCTCGTGCTTGGCAACGCATTGCTGTGGCAGTAGAGATCATGCTGTCCTTCGCGGCAGTTGTTTTGCTCGTCAGAGGCAGTCTATTTGCAGGTCTTAGCTGTATTGCAGCGGTAGGGGTCGTTCAGGTTGGTCTCTGGCTACTCGCTCCCATCCAGCATCAATCTCCAACTTCAGTCAGTCGGCGAAATCGCTTCTATCTTTTGTGCACCATCGCACTCTTGGTTTTCGCATCGTGGCTGTTGTTGCACAATGCGCTCTAACCACTCGTCCAAGCGGACGCACGTACCGCGCGCCGCTTAACTCCAGCGTTAGGCCGCAGATGAAGAATCTCGACATATTCTTAGACCGGGTCGAATCAGACGGCATTTTCGTCGCAACCAATAATGCTGACGAGGTGCCGGTCGGCACAGTTTTCACGCAGCTCGTAAAGATTCGCGCCGGGGATGCCTCCGACAATGGTAGCGGTATTGAGTTGTGCTCAACCCCTGTCCGCCTCCGCCTGAGTGGCGCTGTCATTTTTCGTAAGTCCGTTCCGGCAATACCTCGGGGCTGGAGCGCCGGCCTACGCCTAGACGGCACGGGATTGGATGCGGTCACAGATGCGCTCTCCGGCAAGGTAGCAGGAGAGTTTATTCATCTGCGGGCTGCGGATGCGGCCTAACATCTCCTTAGGAGACTTCCCGTCAACCCCGGGCGCATGATGCTTTTGC
>JBDZVT010000045.1:0-13258 GCA_040255835.1 Lysobacteraceae bacterium | reverse complement strand
CCGGTGGCGCCGAAAAAGACCAATGCGTCCGAGCGGGATGTTGCCATCGCGGGAGAGTCTCCGGTGAGGGTCGGGAGGGGGCAGGTCGCCGGGCAGCCGGCGCAGCCGTGACACAGGATGCCGGCAAGCCGCATCGCCGCCAGTGTGCCCGTGAACGGGTGAAGCCGGTGCAAAAGCGGCCGGCGCACCGCGGCGGCTCAGGGCAGGCGGTCGCTGCCGCGCCGGCCCAGCTCGCGGCGCCGCCGGCTCCACCAGCGCAGCAGGCCGTAGGACAGGCGCACCTTCTCCTGGCCCACCGGCAGGTCGGCGCGGGCGAAGATCCACGACGACTTGCTGAAGGCGATCTGCTGCGCCGGGTACACGCTGCGGTGGCCGATGATCAGGTACGCCGCCACGCAGGCGCCGGCCACGTACAGGGTCGAATCGGCGCCGAACAGCTCCACGCCCATCAGGATCGCCGCGATCGGCGCATTGGAGGCCGAGGCCACCACCGCCACCAGCCCCACCGCCGCGCCGAGCGCGGGCGCCAGCCCCAGGCTGGAGGCGAACGCGCCGCCCAGCACCGCGCCGATCACGAACTGCGGCGTCACGATGCCGCCGTAGAACCCGGAGCCCAGGGTGATCGCCACCAGCAGCGCCTTCCACAGGAAACCCAGGTACGGCATCGGCTGGCCGTCCAGGGCGCGATCCATCAGCGGCAGGCTGAGCCCGAGGTAGTCGGTCGGCAGCACCAGGATCAGCAGCGCCAGCACCGCCGCGCCGGCCACCGGCAGCAGCGGCGGCCACAGCGCGTAGCGCTCGCGCCAGGTGACGAACGCGCGGCGGATGGTCTGCAGCAGTTCGACGAACACCCACGCCGCCGCGCCGCACAGGATCCCGATCAGCACCGTCTTCAGGAACAGCAGCTCGGTGAACGTGCCGACGAAGTCGATGCGGTAGGCCGGGTACGGCACGCCCAGCGCCTTGCTGACCTCGAACGCGGTGACGCCGGCGACGATGCCGGGGAACAGGAAGTCGTGGCGGATGCGGCCGATCGCCAGCATCTCCACGCCGTAGATCGCCCCGGCGATCGGCGTGCCGAACACGCTGGCGAAACCGGCGCTGACGCCGCAGGCCAGCAGGCGCTTGCGCAGTTCCGGATTCAGGTGCAGCACCCGGCCGATGCCCGCCGCCAGGCTGGCGCCGAGGTGCGAGCACGGCCCTTCCTTGCCGGCCGAACCGCCGCAGCCGAGCGTGATCAGCGCCGCCAGCGGCTTGATCCACAGCGTGCGGAACGGCATCTTGCCGTGCTGCTCGTTGACCGCCACGATCGGCGAGTCGTCGAAGTGGCTGCGCCGCAGCCGGTAGCCGTAATGCAGCAGCAGGCCGTTGGCCAGCCCGCCGGCCAGCAGCAGGCCGGCCTGCGCCCACCACGAGACCGCGTAGGTGTGTCCGGAGGTGGCGAACAGCACGCGCAGGAACAGGCTGCAACCCAGCCCGATCACCGCGCCGGTGACGATCGACAGCACCAGCCACTGCACCACCGTCGCCAGCATCACGAGCGGTTCGGCAAGGCGGGGGCGGGGCATCGGATGGTACCGGGCAGGCGGGGAAGCCGCCCATTGTAGCCCGCCGCGACGTGCGGGCCCCGCGCCGCCGCCCGCCAGGCCGGCGGGCGGCGGCGTTCAGGACCTCACTGCGCGCGCGTGCGCACCGGCTTGACGTAGGTGTCGAACAGCTCGTCGATGCGGCGGTATTCGTCGTACCAGGAATCGGCATGGACGAAGCCGTGGCGTTCCATCGGGTACAGCGACATCCAGAAGTTCTTCTTGTGCAGCTCGATGAAGCGCTGGTACAGCCGGATCGTGTCGCTGGCCATCACGTTGTTGTCGATCAGGCCGTGCTGCATCAGCAGCGGGTCGCGCAGGTTGGCGGCGTACTCGATCGGCGAGCTGGTCTTGTACGCCTCCGGATCGAGCTGCGGGTCGTTGAGGATGTTGGAGGTGTATTCGTGGTTGTAGCTGGTCCAGTCGGTGACCGGGCGCTGCGCCGCGCCGGCGGCGAACTCGCCCGGCGCACGCAGTAACGCCATCTCGGTCATGAAGCCGCCGTAGCTGCCGCCGTAGAGGCCGACGCGCTGCGGGTCGACGCCGTGCTGCTTGACCAGCCAGGCCTTGCCGTCGAGCAGGTCCTCCAGTTCGGGGTGGCCCATGTTGCGGTAGATCGCGGTGCGCCAGTCGCGGCCGTAGCCGGCCGAGCCGCGGTAGTCCATGTCCAGCACCACGTAGCCCTGCTGCACCAGCAGGTTGTTGAACATCTGCTCGCGGAAGTACGGCGTGGCCTGCAGCGTCACGTCCTGCAGGTAGCCGGCGCCGTGGATGAAGATCACCGCCGGGCGCGAGGCCGGCGCGGCGGCCTCGTCGGCCGGGCCGTAGTACTTGGCATAGACCACCCCGGCACCGTGCGAGGAGGGCACCTGGACGATCTTCGGCGCAATCCACGCATGCGCCATGTAGGCGCTCTTCATGGTGTGGGTGAGTTCCTTCGCGGTGCCGCCGGCGGCGTCCACCACCGCCAGCTGGTCGAACAGGTAGGGCGAAGCGTGCAGCACGGCCAGCTGCCTGCCGTCCGGCGACAGCTCGAAGCCGTCCACGCCCTGGTACTGCGTCAGCCGCCTCAGCTCGCCACCGGCGGAAGGCACGCGGTAGACGTCGTAGCTGTACGGCGCCACCTTGTTGGCCAGCACGTAGAACCACTGGCCGTCCTCGCTCAGCTGCGGCGCGCTGACCTCGAACTTGCCCGCACCGGTGAGCGCGCGGGCCTTGCCGTCGAGCGGCTTGGCATACAGCCGCGAATAGCCGTCCTGCTCGCTCAGGTACCACAGCGTGCGGCCATCCTTCAGCCAGCCGAAATCGTTGAAGCTCCAGTTGATCCACGCCGGGTCGGTCAGCCGGTGCTGGCTCACCAGCGCGTGCTGCGCGAAATCGACGCTGGCGATCCAGCGGTCCTTGTTGTCGATCGCGCGCAGTTGCACGGCCAGGTTCGCGCCGTCCTCGCTCCACACCAGGCCGCGGAAATTCACCGTGACCGGCCGCACTTCGGGCGCCTTCAGCGCCTTGGCCTGCGCGCTCTTGCCGGCCTTTTCCAGCGCGGCCACCCGCTGCTTGCGCAGCGCGGCCAGCGGATCGGTGGTGATCCCGGGCAGGGTGTCGGTGGAAAGCGGGTAGCTCTTGTGCTGCGCCAGGTCCAGCAGCAGCAGCGACTGCGGCGCCGGGTCGGCGCGGCCGACGTAAGTGCGCGCGTCTTCCGCCTCGGTGTAGCCGCTGTCGGTGACGTAGTGGTTGACCGCCGGCGCCTTGCCGTCCTTGTACTGCTTCGGCTCGGTCACCAGCAGCAGCCAGCGGCCGTTCGGCGACAGCGTGCTGTTGACCGCCTTGATCTTGTCGCCCAGCCAGAACGGCCGCGGCGCGCGGCCGGCATCGGCCGCCTCCAGCGCCTGCGTGTACTCGCGCACCGCTTCCTTGTCGGCCTTGATCGCGCGCAGCGTCTTGAACAGGTCCAGCTGCAGCTGGCCCAGGTCGTCGGGCTGCTTCGCCTCCGGGTCGTCGGCGAACTTCAGCTCGGCCACCGGCGCGCTGACGCCTTTCGCCAGGTCGTAGCGGTACCAGTCGTTGCCGGCGCGGTACTGCAGCGCGCGGCCGTCGGCGGAAAACTGCGGCGAGGATTCGCGCTGCGTGGTCAGGGTGACCTGGCGGCGCTGGCCGCTGGCCAGGTCGACCAGGAAGATGTCCCCGTGCAGCGCGAACGCGGCGTGCCGGTGCGCGCGGTCGAACACCGCCGGCCCTTCGGCGCCGGCCATCGCCGCCGGATCGAGCTTCACGCTGCTGCCGCTGGCCGGGTCGACGCGATAGAGGTCGCGCACCGAGCTGCCGTCGCGCTTGAGCTCGTAATAGAGGCTGCGGCCGTCCACGCTCCAGTAGGGGTTCTCCACCGGCTGCCCCATCCAGTCGGCGTCGGCCATGATGGTTTCCAGATCCAGCGGGGCCGCGGCGCCGGTAATCGGCGGGGCCGCCGCCGCGGGCAGCGCCAGCAAGGCGGCGAGGGCGGCGAGCAACAGACGAGGCATGGTTCTTCCCCAGGCAAAAAAATCAGCATAACCGAGCGCGGCGGCCGGTTACGGCCCCTGTGCCGAAAGTCAGGGGCGGCCCGCGCGGTGCCGCGGGCGATTGGCGCTAACCTTGGATGTCGATCTCACGCCTGTTCCCGGAGTACGCCATGCGACGTCGCCTTGCCCTGGTCCTTGCCGCCGCGGCCGCATGCTGCAGCCACGCGGCCGCACCGCCCGCGTCGCCGACGCACGCGGCAGAGAGCGTGCTGCATGGCGTGCAGGTGCCGGATCCATATCGCTGGCTGGAAAACCCCGGCGACCCGGCCGTGCGCCAGTGGATCACCGCGCAGAACGCGCACACCGAGGCGGCGCTGGCGGCGATGCCGGAAGGCAAGACCCTCACCGCACGCGTGCAGCAACTGGCGATCACCTCCACCACCCGCTCCGGCCCGGTGCTGGCCGGCGGCACGCTGTTCTACCTGCAGCAGACGCCGCCGCAGGCGCAGCCGGTACTGGTGGCGCAAGCCTGGCCCGATGGCACGGCGAAGGTGCTGGTCGATCCGAACGCCGACCACGGCGGCACCGCGATCACCGGCTACTGGCCCTCGCCGCACGGGCGCTACCTGGCCTACGGCACCGCCGAGGGCGGCAGCGAACTGACCACGCTCCACGTGCTCGACGTGGCCGCCGGCCAGACCCTGCCCGACACCCTGCCGTGGGCCGGCGGCGGCACCACGCCGCAGGGCGTGGCCTGGGACGCGGACGAGGCCGGCTTCAGCTACGTGCGCTTCGCGCCACCGGCGGCGGGGCAGGAGGTGGTGCAGTTCAACGCGGCCCTGGTGCACCACGCGCTCGGCCAGGCCGCCGACGCGGACACCGTGGTGTTCGGCCACGGCTACGCGAAAACCGCCGAATACGTGCTGGTGGATTCGCCCGCCACCGCGCAGGCCGCAGTACTCGCCTACGACGGCGACGGCGGCCCGGCCGAGGTATTCCTGCGCCGCGGCGACACGTTCACCCGCGTGCTCGGTCGCGCTGCCAACGTGCGCACCGCCGCGTGGGTGCATGGGCGGCTGTACGTCGCCACCTTCGAGAACGCGCCGCGCGGCGAGATCGTGGCGATCGGCAAGGATGGCAAGGTCACGCCGGTGCTGGCCCAGCGCGACGGCGCGATCCAGCGGATCGCCCCGCTCGGCGACGGTTTCCTGGTGGTACGCAGTTGGGGCCCGGACTGGTGGATCGAGCAGTACGACGAGCGCGCGAACTTCGTGCGCCGCGTGCCGCTGCCGGCGCAGGGCATCAGCATCGGCGACATCGCCGCCGAGTCGGGCCGGCCCGAGGCCCTGATCAGCTACAGCGGCTGGACCACGCCCACCCGCTGGGCGAGGTACGACGGCAACAGCGGCACGCTGAAAACGGTGTTCGCGGTGCAGCCCGCCGCCGATTATTCGAAGGTGGTCGTGCAGCGCATCGAGGGAACCTCGAAGGACGGCACGAAGATCCCGGTCACCGTGCTGTCGATGCCCGGCACCACGCCCAACGGCGCGCGCCCGACCATCCTGTACAGCTACGGCGGCTTCGACATCCCGATCAGGCCCGGTTTCATCGGCGCCAACCTGGCCTGGCTCGAACGCGGCGGCGTGCTCGCCTACGCCAACATCCGCGGCGGCAACGAGAACGGCCAGCAGTGGCATGCACAGGGCCAGAAGCTGCACAAGCAGAACGTGTTCGACGATTTCCACGCCGCCGCACTGGCCTTGTTCGACACGCACTGGACCGACCGCGCCCACCTGGGCATCCTCGGCGGCAGCAACGGCGGCCTGCTGATGGGCACGCAGATCGTGCAGCACCCGGCCGACTACCGCGCCGTGGTCGCGCGCGTGGGCATCTACGACATGCTGCGCCACGAGACCGATTTCGCCAACGGCCCGTACAACATCCCCGAGTACGGCAGCATCGCCGACCCGGCGCAGTTCAAGGCCACCCTGGCGTACTCGCCGCTGCAGAACGTCACGCCGCGCACCGCCTACCCCGCGGTGCTGATGACCACCGGCGAGAACGACCCGCGCGTGGCGCCGTGGCAATCGCGCAAATTCACCGCCGCGCTGCAGAACGCCAGCTCCTCGCACCAGCCGATCCTGCTGCTGACCCGCATGCACGCCGGCCACGGCATCGGCGCCCCGTTCAGCCAACGCGTCGGCGACACCGCGATCGGGCTGACTTTCTTCGCGCACGAGCTGGGACTGCCGATCGACAAATAACCCACCGTCGTAGGAGCCCGCTCGCGGGCGATGCTCCCGCCTTTTGACATCAGAGCAAAGGCATCGCCCGCGAGCGGGCTCCTACGAAATCGGCGGGGCGTCGCGATCGAGCCAGACGGCATCCCAATAGGGGTAATCGAACACGCTGTCGACCAGGCCGGCACGCACCGGGTTGGCAACGATGTACCGCGCAACCGTTCTGACGTCCTCGTCGCTGCGCAGCGCATGGTCATGGAAGCTGCGGTCCCACGGTGCCCCGTGCAGCTCGCATGACGCATGCAGCGTACGTGATGCGCACGCCTTGAACCGTGCCACCACCCGGGCCAGCGGTTCGTCGCCGAGTTGCAACAAGCCATGCCAGTGATCTGGCATCAGTACCCATGCGAGCAGCCGGGAATCCGCCCAGGTCGACGTCGCATGGATGATCCGGCTGATCACCCGTGCGCTGAATGGATCGGCAAAGAGACGCTCACGTCGGCGGGTCACCACGGTGAGCAAGTACACCTGGCCGGGAATGGACACGCGGCCTCGGCGCAGGGCGCTGCGGCCGACAGGTGGGAAATCGGGCATGCCTGCAGTCTGCCAATGGCACCGGCAAGAACACCATGCGCATCGACACCACTCACCGTCCGCCTGCTCCCCCTCCTCCCGTAGGAGCCCGCTCGCGGGCGATGCTCTTGATGTGGATTCCCGAAGAAGGAGCATCGCCCGCGAGCGGGCTCCTACGCGCCGAGGCATGGAACGCGACTGCTACGATGGTGTTCCGTCTTCTCTTCGCCGACTCATCCCATGACCCTCCCCACCGTCGAACACGAAACCGCCGCCAACCCCACCCACAGCATCATCTGGCTGCATGGCCTGGGGGCCGATGGCCACGACTTCGCGCCGATCGTGCCGGAGCTGGTGGACCCGGCGTGGCCGGCGCTGCGCTTCGTGTTTCCGCATGCGCCGGTGCGACCGGTGACGATCAACAACGGCATGCCGATGCGGGCGTGGTACGACATCGCGGGTTTCGACGCGCGGGCACCCCAGGACGAGGCCGGCGTGCGTGCGTCGATCGCCGCGGTGGAGGCGCTGATCGCGCGCGAGCACCAGCGCGGCGTGCTCGCCGGGCGGATCGTGCTGGCGGGCTTCTCGCAGGGCGGCGCGATCGCGCTGGCCGCGGGCCTGTGCCACGCCCAGACGCTGGCCGGGATCGTGGCGCTGTCCACCTATCTGCCGATCGCCGAGGTGGTGGCGCGCGAGCGCAGCGCCGCCAATGCCGCGACACCGATCTTCCAGGCGCATGGCAGCGCCGACCCGGTGGTGGTCATGCAGCGCGGCATCGACTCGCGCGATCGTCTGCAGGCGCTGGGTTACGCGGTGGACTGGCACAGCTATCCGATGGCGCACGCGGTGTGCGCCGAGGAAATCGCCGACCTGCGCCGCTGGCTGGGCGCACGCCTGGCCGCTTGATCCGGCATGGACGGCGGGCGGTGCCCGCCCTACGCGGCAGCGTGCCGTAGGGCAGGCACTGCCCGCCGCTCTTGCCAGCACCCATGGCCCCGCCCGCGCATGCGGCATACTTGCCGCATGCCCGCACCCACGCCCGCCAGCAACGCCCGCGGCCGCACCGAACACAGCCCGCTGCCGGACTTCTGCCAGCTGCCGGCGCTGTTCGCGCTGTTCGTGGTCGGCGCGCTGACGGTGACCGTGATGTGGCTGGCCCGCGACGCTCGCCAGGACTGGCCCGCCTACAGCGTCAGCATGTTTTTCGTGACCTGGCTGGCGATGGTGGTCGCGCTCACCCTGTGCAAGTTGCGGCCCCTGCTGCAGCGGCTGCCCGGGCACATGCCGTACGTGGCGGTGTGGCTGCTGATCGTGCTGATCGTGCTGGTGGCCAGCGTGCTGGCACGCTGGCTCGACGGCGCGCTGCAGACCGGCCTGATCGGCAGCCCGATGATGCTGTTCGTGCGCGACAACAGCATCGTCGCGGCCCTGCTCGGCGCCGCCATGCTGCGCTACTTCTACGTGCTGGCGCAGTGGCAGGCGCGCCTGGCCGCGGTCACGCGCGCGCAGGTGGAGGCGCTGCAGGCACGCATCCGCCCGCACTTCCTGTTCAACAGCATGAACACCGTGGCCGCGCTGATCCGGGTCGACCCCGCCGCGGCCGAGCGCACGGTGGAGGACCTGTCCGAACTGTTCCGCGCCGCCCTCGGGCCGCACGATCGCGGCGATGGCACGCTGGGCGAGGAGCTGGAGCTGGTCGAGCGCTACCTCGCGATCGAGCAGCTGCGGCTGGGGCCGCGCCTGCGCATCCGCCGCGAGCTGCACGAGCTGCCGGCGGACTTCCCGCTGCCGCGCCTGCTGCTGCAACCGCTGGTGGAGAACGCCGTGCGCCACGGCATCCAGCCGCTGCGCGACGGTGGCGAGGTGGTGCTGGCCGGCGCGCGCGAGGGTGACGGCATCCGCATCGAGATCCGCAACCCGCTGCCGCCGCAGCCGGGTGCCGCGGGCAACGGCCACGGCCTGCGCAGCGTGCGCCAGCGCGTGGCGTTCCGCTACGGGCCGCGCGCGGTGGTCGAGGCCGGCCCCCACGGCGATCGCTACCGCGTGCTGCTGCGCCTGCCGGGAGTGCCGAGCTGATGCGCGTGCTGATCGTCGACGACGAGCCGCTGGCGCGCGCACGCATGGCCGCGTTGCTCGGCGAATGCAGCGACGTGGAACCCGTCGGCACGCTGGCCGACGGCGAGGCCGCGTTGGCGGCGCTCGACGAGCTGCAGCCCGACGTGCTGCTGCTGGACATCAACATGCCCGGCATCGACGGCGTCTCGGTGGCCCGGCGCCTGGCCGGGCGCGCACGGCCGCAGGTGATCTTCTGCACGGCCTACGAGGTGCACGCGTTGCAGGCGTTCGAACTGGGCGCGGCCGATTACCTGCTCAAGCCGGTGCGGCTGGAGCGCCTGCGCGACGCCCTACAGCGCGCGCGGCGCCGCCTCGGCGAGGGCCCGTCCGAGCAGGCAGCGTTCCTGCACGGCCGCCTGCGCGGCGAAGAGGTGCGCATCGCGCTCCACGACGTGCTGTACCTGCTGGCCGAGGAAAAATACGTCGCGGTACGGCACCTGGGCGGCGAATTGCTGATCGAGGAATCCTTGCGGCAGCTGGAGGAGGCCTGGCCCGAGCAGCTGATCCGCCTGCACCGCAACTGCCTGGTGCCGCGCGCACGCCTGGTCGGCCTGCGCAGCCAGCCCGACGGCCGCGTGCTGGCCCGCCTCGACGGCAGCGAGTACAGCCCCGAGATCAGCCGCCGCAACCTCGCCGCGGTGCGCCGCTGGCTGCGCCTGGGCTGAGCGCGCTCGAACGCGGGCACGCGCACGCCGCCGAAAGAAATGCGGCGCGTTACCCGCAAACCACCGGTCTGACCATGACGATATCGCGCGGCGGATCGCCCCGAGCGAAAGATGTCCCATCCGGAGACATCACCGGTGCGATCCAGCCGTACCGTGACCGCGCCGCCCCAAGATCCCACCTGGTCAAACACGTCGAACCACTCCCGTACGGGTGCGGCGGTCGGTCACGGATGCACCTTCTCATGACGCGCCAACATTTCCACGAACTGCGCAATCTTCCTTTCACGCGTCGCGGCCATTTTGACGGTCTGGATCCGATACAGCACGGCATACCGGTTCCGGCCGTCGAGCGAGCCGAAGAACTCCCGGGCTCGCGGGTTGCCGTCCAGGGCAGCCTGAAAGTCGTCCGGCACGGTCGCGGTGCTGGCCGAGTCATACGCGGCGCCCCAGCGCCCATCCTTCCTGGCGCGCTCGACTTCAAGCATGCCGGCCGGCTCCATCTTTCCCGCTTCGATCAGGGCAAGCGCCTTCGCCTTGTTGATCTTCGACCAGGCACTCTTGCCGGACCGCGGGGTGAACTTCTGGAGCCAGTACTGCTCGTCGTGGGCTTGCTTCTGGCCGTCTATCCAGCCAAAGCAGAGTGCCACCTCGATGGCTTCGTCATAGGACACAGACTGCACGCCCGCCACCTTTTTCGCGAGCTGAAGCCACACGCCCGGGGATTTCCCATGGTTTGCCCCCAGCCACGAGGCCCAGTCACGCCGGGTCTTGAAGAGCCGGGTCGGAAGGATTGTGGGGGAGGAAGGTCGGGAGCTCATGGGCTGTCAATGACCCTAAACAGGGACACCCGGCGCAGCTCCTTGAGCTTGGCCGTCACCGCCTGATCCACCACCACGCTCTTCGTCATGATCCTGCCCTCGCGCGCCCATTTGCGCCAACGAGACAGCATGAAGGGATGGATGTAAAGCGAAGCGGCGACGTCCCGCGCGCGCGCCTATCCGGTCGGCTGGAGTGGCCTTGTCAGGCATCGCTTCATTTCCCTTTTACGTAACCCATTGCTTCGACGATGCGTCCGCCACAGACCCGCATCAAATTGATGCCCCGGATCGAACTGGCGTCGTCCGTGCCCCAGCAGTAACGCCACCTGACAACCGCCCGTTCACCGACGACAAATACCTCTTCGCGCACGAACCGGGCACTCGTCGAACTGGCGAGGCCTTGCCAATTCGCCAGGCACGCAGCCTTTCCAAGGAGGCGGGCACCGTCTGGGGCGGGGTGGGTATTCTCGATGACGCAATCGTCAGCCACGAGATCTTCCATGGCTTGTGGATCGTGACGGTCGAACGCCTCGTGAAACTTGCGGATGACGTCCTTTGTCTCGCTCGCCGCATTATTTGCAGGCCCCAGAATCGCGATCTGATCCGGGGTGAGGGATGGATAGTTCATGAACTTCTCCTTGAACGGGCCCGCCGCCACGCGAAGCGGGTTCGGCTTGAATGGTCAGGCGCCACTCCGCACCATGGGCTCAGTCAATCCTGTCGGTTATCCGGCCTTCAAAGGCCCGGCGACCTTGTAAGTACTGAGGATGACGCCGGAAGGCATGGCTTCCGCGCCGAGGAGCTCGAACGAGCGCGCCGGAGTCCTCTCCGCAAAGAGGCGCTTCCCCCTGCCCAACAGAACCGGATAGACGATCAACAGGAGATCGTCCGCAAGCCCATGTTCGAGCACCGGCGAGGTAAGCGTGGAGCTCCCCCAGAGAATCAGGTCCGGGCCGTCCTGCGACTTGATGCGGCGAACACTTTCGACAATGTCCGGTCCCAAGCCCTCGAACGGGCCCCATGCAAGACTCTCGGGACGGTGGGTAGCGACATGTTTTGTTGCCGCATTGAGGCCGTCCGCCATCGGACTGCTCGGTGCCGTTGGCCAAAAGCCCGACCAGATATCGTAGGTGCGACGACCAAGCAGCAGATCGAAGCGCTCGCCCAGCGCGGCCGTCAGCGCATCCCGGCCGGTGGGGGTTCGATAGGGCGTGGTCCAGTTGCTGTAAGGGAAATCGCCGTCATCGGCGGAGTGCTGGATCACGCCGTCCAGCGAGATGTGTTCGATGATTCTGAGCTTTCTCATTTGACGCTCCGGGTTCTGCAGTTCTGCGACGCCGATGTGCGAACGACCCGGCATGCGACCATACGACGAACCACAGTCGCGACTTTCGACAGTTCGAGGTGCTGGCCAACCCGAATGACCCGGAGCAGAGGCAGGACGGCCTGGGCGACGTTTCCCCGACTTTCAGGTACGTGACATCGGTCACCCGGACCTGGTCGGCCCACTCACCGTCAGCTCGCGAACCTGGTTGCCGACACTGGCAAAGAAGCGATCCACGCCCGGGCAGCGCCGATACAGATCGGCCGAACAGCCACGGACGGTGTGGTCACGCATCAAGCGCTCGACCCGCCGACGGCCCACCGCTTCGCCGTCCTGCCGCAGGCCGGCATGGACACGCGGGCTGCCATACGTGTGCCGACTTTCGTCGTGCACCCGACGGATGCGCTCAATCAGCCGCGCATCCTCCCGATTGCGCGTGCTGGTCGGCCGGTCGCGCCACGCGTAGCACCCGCTCGTGCTGACGCCGTAAGCACAGCTGCCCTACCGGGTGTTGTTCTTGCCGAAGGATGAAGGCGAAGATGTCGACCTTGGACTGGAAGTGAACGCGATCGCCTTTTTTAAAAGGTCATGCTCGATCTTCAGCCGCTCATAGGCCTTCTTCATCCGGCGCAGTTCCTTGAGCTCCGCCGCCACTTCTTTATCGACCGCCACACCCTTCGTCATGATCGAACCCTCGCGCACCTGTTCGCGCCAACGAGACAGCATGAACGGATGGATGTAAAGCGAGGCGGCGACGTCCTGCACGCGCACGCCAGGCAGCTCGCTCAGGCGGACGGCCGTGGCCTTGAATTCGTCGCTGTAACGGGTGGTCGTTCTCGGACCTGGCTTGGGCATGGGGCACCCCTGAAACGTTAGGTCAGGGTGTCCACTGAAGCGTAGGAACTATCGTGTCCGCCTTGAACGAGCTGTTAGGTGTCACGCCGGGTACTCTCCGGTGCGCACCGCTTGGGCCGGCGGCGGAACAATACATAGATCGATCCTTGCCAGCCGGCCTTCGCGCTCTTGCCCGAGCGCCACTGCAACCAAGTTCTCTCGTGTGTCTTGGGCCAGGATGACACAGGGCTGCTGTTTCCCGTAAGCGCTCACAGACCCCATCTCTGCGAAGACGGGAGAACCGCCTTTGGCGATGGCCTCTAACTTCGGCTTCATGTACTCAAGAAACTCTTGCTTTCCGTGGATCTCGGAAAACACAGTTTGGGAAGCGAACTGGAAATGCGAATGGAGAACGGGCGCAAGACGCGCATAACTCAAACTGTTGAGCATTCGGGCGTACGCTCGTAGCAGGTCCACCAACTCGACAGCCATCGATCTTCCTCGTGACATCTAACGCTGGAATTGAGCGGCGGCGCAGCCGTCCGCCTTTAACGAGTAAAAAGAGACTTCCTCCCCTTTCGGCCTCGAGGGCCATGATGGTGTTG
>JBDZVT010000044.1:0-13573 GCA_040255835.1 Lysobacteraceae bacterium | reverse complement strand
GCACGCAGTCCTCGCTGGCCTCGCTGCCGGCGATGCTGGAAAGCGCCGACCGCCGGCTGGGCTATCCGAAACACGTCGCCGCGCTGGTGCTGCCGATGGCGGTGAGCCTGTTCCGCCTGACCAGCCCGGTGCAGTACATGACCTCGGCGGCGTTCATCGCCTGGGCCTACGGCATCGATCTTTCCAGCGCGCAGCTGCTGGCCGGCGCGCTGCTGGCGGTGGTGGTCAGCCTGGGCTCGGTGGGCCTGCCGGGCCAGGTCACCTTCGTCGCCACCAACCTGCCGGTGGCACAGGCGATGGGCCTGCCGCTGTCCCCGCTGGGCCTGATGCTGGCGGTGGATACCGTGCCCGACGCCCTGGCCACGCTGGGCAACGTCACCGCCGACCTCACCGCCACCAGCGTGGTCAACCGGCAGTCACGCAGCGACAGCGCGGGGCCTGGCGCCAGCGAATCGTAGGAGCCCGCTTGCGGGCGATGCTCCTGCGAATCCCGATTCAAGGATATCGCCCGCGAGCGGGCTCCTGCAGTGGCGGCGAAGGCCGATCCCAACGACAGAGTTCATGATGGATCTGATCGAAACCGATGTGATCGTGATTGGCGCCGGCATGGCCGGCGCCTCGGTGGCGTATTTCCTCGCGCCGCATGCGCGGGTGCTGCTGCTCGAGCGCGAGCCCTATCCCGGCATGCATTCCACCGGGCGCTCGGCCGCGCTGTTCAGCGAAACCTACGGCTCGCCGCAGGTGCGCGCGCTGACCCGCGCCGCGCGTCCGTTCCTGGCCGCGCCGCCGGCGGGGTTTTCCGCCGAGCCGATCCTGAGCCCGCGCGGCGCCACCATCATCGCCGGCGCACAGCGCAGCGACGACGTGCGCGCGCTGTACGACGCGATCGTGCCGTTCAGCCGCGACATCGAGCTGCACGACGCGGTGCGCGTGCAGGCCGCGGTACCGGTGCTGCGGCCGGAGTTCGCGCAGGTTGGCCTGCACGAGCCGGGCGCGGCCGACATCGACGTGCACGCCCTGCACCAGGGCTTCCTGCGCGGCGTGCGCGCGCAGGGCGGCGAGTTGCGCGTGGACGTGGCGATCCAGGCAATCGGCCGCGAGGCGGGTGGCTGGCGGGTGGACACGCCCACGCAGACGTTCCGCGCGCCGCTGCTGCTCAACGCGGCGGGTGCCTGGGTCGACCAGGTGGCGGCGCTGGCCGGCGTGGCGCCGCTGGGCATCGTGCCCAAGCGCCGCTCCGCCTTCGTGTTCGAGCCCCCCGAGGGCGTGGCCACGGCGCGCTGGCCGTTCATCACCGACTTCAGCGAGGCGTTCTACTTCAAGCCCGACGCCGGCCTGCTGCTGGGCTCGTGCGCGAATGCCGACCCGGTCGAGCCGCACGACGTGCAGCCGGAGGAGTACGACATCGCGCTGGGCATCCACCGCATCGAGGAGGCCACCACCATGACGATACGGCGGCCCCGGCGCAGCTGGGCCGGGCTGCGTTCGTTCGTCGCCGACGGCGACCTGGTGGGCGGCTTCGCACCCGATGCGCCCGGTTTCTTCTGGGTCGCCGCGCAAGGCGGCTACGGCATCCAGACCAGCGCCGCGATGGGTGAAACCTGCGCCAACCTGGCGCTGGGCCGACCGCTGCCGCAGCACCTGGTCGACGCCGGGCTGTCGATGGAGATGTTGAGTCCGGCGCGGCTGCGGCGCTGAAGCCTTCTGCTCGTCATTCCGGCGACCGCTGGAATCCAGCGTCAGCCGGCCGCCGCGACGCCTCGCGGCCGCTTCACCGCCCGCAACTTGCCGCTGTTGCCGCCGCCGCAATAGAACAGCGCCTCGCCGTCCCTGGCCTCGAGCCCCGCCACGCCCGTGCCCGGCGGCATGTCGAGTTGCTCCAGCACCTCGCCGGTGGCCGGATCGATCCGCCGCAAGGCGCTCTCGTCGTTTTCCCAGGTGCCGTGCCAGCATTCGCCGTCGACCCAGGTGACGCCGGTGACGAAGCGGTCGGATTCGATCGTGCGCAGGATCGCGCCAGTCGCCGGATCGATCTGCTGGATCTTGCGCCCGCGGTACTGGCCCACCCACAGCGTGCCCTCGGCCCAGGCCAGGCCCGAGTTGCTGTCGCCCGGGACGGGGATGGTGGCCACCACCGCGCCCGTCTGCGGGTCGATCTTGAGGATGCGGTCCTCGGCGATCTGGAACAGGTGGCGACCGTCGAACGCGGTGCCGGCGTGGGCGGCGATGTCGATGCTGCGCAGCACGCGGCCGCTGGCCGGGTCGCAGGCGTTCAGCCGCGTGCCGGAGGCGAACCACACGTGTTCGCCATCGCAGGTGACGCCATGCACGCCGTCGACGCCGGGGTAGGGGCCGTACTCGGTGGTAATTTCGGCGTTTGCTCGTTTCATGTCCGCACTCCTCGGATGGGGAAGACGCGGGCCATGCTAGTCAAACGACAGCGGGGCCGGGAGTAACAAGGTCGTCGCGAATCCCGGCGCCAGCGGCGTCATCCAGCGGCGCGCGCGACCGTGCCCGCGCGACTGCACCGTGCCGGCCGCCGCCAGCGTTTCGAGCGCCCGCTGCACGCTGCGCTGGCTGCGTCCCAGCGCGAGCGCCAGCGCCGAGCTGGACCACGATTCGCCGTCGCCGAGCAGGGCCAGCACCGCGGCGTGCGCGGACTCGACCGGCCACGCCAGCACGGCAACCCGGTCCGCGCGGTGCGGCAGCAGGGCGAAGCCGCGCCCGGTGGCGCGCACCTCGGCCAGCTCGCCGAGGGCGCGGCGCAGGCGCCCGAGCTCCACCCGCAGGCGCGCGCGATACGACTCGTCCGCATGCCTGGCGCGAAACGCGTGGGCGACCAGCGCATCGCGCGGCACGTCGTGCGGCCACGCCTCGGCCAGCTGCCGCACCAGCGCGAACAGCACCGGACGACTGGCCAGCGGGACCGCCTTGCCACGCTGGCGCACGGCATGGCGGCAGGCATCCACGACGAAGGCGTCCGACGCCAGCAAGGCTTCGACCTCGCGCAGCACCAGCAGGTGCTGCTCGCCACCGCCCAGCACGCGCGCGGCGGGCGCGTGCAGCGTGCGCGTGGCGGCGTCCACCTCGGCGACCAGCGCGGGGATGCCGGCACGTTGCGCGGCGCGGGCGGCGCGCGCGAGCGCATCGCGTGCCGACGTCGCTCGCAGCCGCCGCATCGCCACGCCCGCCGCGACCAGTTCGTGCACGGCCACCAGCGCCGGCGGCAGCGGCGCGCCGGCCGCTGCGGCCAGCGCCTGTTCGGTCTCGTCCAGGCGGCCGAGCAGGAGCAGGCGGCGGATCCCGAGATAGCGCGCGTGTGCTGCGTTGGCGTGGTCACCGTGCGCGGCGAGCGTGGCGCGCGCCGCGTCGAGCTTCCTGGTCGACCCGTCCAGCTCGCGCGAGGCCAGCGCGATCTCGGCCTCGGCCACCACGCAACGGGCGCGAGCGGTCGCCTCGCGCGGGCCGAACGCACGCGCCGCGCGCCGCAGCAACAGCGTCGCCCGCGTTAAATCGCCGAGCTGGGCCATCGCCAGGCCGCGCAACGCCAGCGCCGGCGCGTCCTCGCGCAGGGCGACCCGGGTCATCGCGCCGAGCGGATCGCCCGCCGCCAACGCCTGTGCGGCGGCGGTGATCAGCGCATCCATCGCAGCGGCCTCGTCGCGACGGGTTCGGGCAGTTGCGCCACGTGTCCACTCCCGCCTTCGTGGTTCGGCTGCCTAATCTAGCGCAGGCCGCCCACCGGGGCGGCGTCGGATGTCAGTACCCGGCGGCGAGTCCCGCGGGCCGACGCGGATCGTTGGCGCCTTCCAGCAAACCCGTCTTCGGGTTGATCAGGATCGCCTCGACCGCACCGCCGCTGAATTGCCGGAACGTGTAACCCATCGCTTCCAGGGTCTTCTGCGATTCGGGCGTGAGCAGGCCCTGGCCGGCGTAGACCACGTCGGGATACCACTGCTGGTGCAGGCGCGGCGCGTTGACGGCCTGCTGCATGTTCATGCCGAAGTCGACCACGTTGACGATGCTGGCCAGCGTGGAGGAGATGATGGTGGCGCTGCCGGGGCTGCCGGTGAGGATGAACGGCTTGCCGTCGCGCAGCACGATCGTCGGCGTCATCGAGCTCAGCGGCCGCTTGCCCGGTTCGACCCGGTTGATCACGCCCTGGACCAGGCCGGCGCCGTTGGCCACGCCGGGCTTGGAGGTGAAATCGTCCATCTCGTCGTTGAGGAAGAAACCGGTGTTGCCGGCGATCTGCTTGTTGCCGAACAGGAAGTTGACGGTATAGGTAACGGCGACGGCGTTGCCGTCCTTGTCGACCACCGAGTAATGCGTGGTGTGGTTGCCTTCGGGTGCGCCGAGGCTGCCCTTGACCTCGGACGACGGCGTGGCGCGGTCCGGCTGGATGGTGGCGCGCAGCCTGGCCGCGTGGTCGGCCGAGAGCAGCTCGTCGATCGGGTTGTGCACGAAGGCGGGGTCGCCAAGGTAGGTGTTGCGGTCGGCGAAGGCGCGGCGTTCGGCCTCGACGATGTAATGCACGCTGTTGACCGAGCCGTAACCCCACTTGGCCAGCGGGTAGGGCTCGATGATCTGCAGGATCAGGCACAGCGTGGTGCCGCCGGAACTCGGCGGGGGTGCCGAGACGACGGCGTAGCCGCGGTACTCGCACTGGATCGGCTTCTCCCACTGCGCGGTGTAACCGGCAAAGTCGCGCATCGACAGGATGCCGCCGTTGGCGTCGCTGGCCTTGACCACGGCCTCGGCGATCGGGCCCTTGTAGAACGCGTCGATGCCCTTGTCGGCGATCATTTCCAGGGTGTTGGCCAGGTCCTTCTGCACCAGCCGTTCGCCGACCTTGAAGGGCTTGCCGTGGTTGAGGAAGATCGCCGCCACGTTGGCGTGCCTGGCGAAGTCCTCGGTGCGCGATTCGAGGCTGTCGACATCACCCTGCTGGAGGATGTAGCCCTCGCGCGCCAGCTTGATCGCCGGCGCGATGACCTGCTTCAGCGACATCGTGCCGTAGGCCTTGAGCGCGGTGTCGAAGCCCATCACCGTGCCCGGCACGCCCACGCCGAGATAGGTGTCGGTACTGCGCCCCTCGACCACGTTGCCGTCGGCGTCCTGGAACATGGTCGGCGTGGCTTTCAGCGGCGCCTTCTCGCGGAAGTTGAGGAACAGGTTGCGGCCATCCTTGAGGTGGATGGTCATGAACCCGCCGCCACCGATGTTGCCGCAGCACGGATGCACCACGGCCTCGGCGAAACCCACCGCCACGGCGGCGTCCACGGCGTTGCCGCCGCGCTTGAGGATGTCCACGCCGACCATCGTGGCCAGGTGCTGCGCACTGACCACCATGGCGTGTTTCGCCGTTACGGGCCTGGCCTTTTCCAGCGCGACGCGGGTGATGACCGGCTCGCGCCCGGTCGAGTCGGGGTTGACGTCCTGCGCCCACACCGGCGCGCTGCACGCGGCCAGCGCCAGCGCCAGCATGGTGTGTCGCCAGCACGCGGTGCGCGCGCGATGGGCCTGGCGGAGATCGGCGTGCGCGGTGTTGCGTTCGGACATGGGTTCACTCTCCACGGTTATCGGATCGACGCGGTCGCCGGCACGCCGGCCACCGATGAAAGGACCGGCGGCCTTCAGCCACCCCAGAAACCGGACAGGGGCGGCAGCAGCGAGCCGCCCTGCAGCTGCACGCCGTCGGGGTGGTCGTGCTGCAGCCAGAACGGGCCGTCCAGGTCGACGAAGGCCGCCTCGCGCGCCAGCTCCAGCGCCGGCGCGATGCCCAGCGACGAGCACACCATGCAGCCGACCATCACCTCGAAGCCTTCGCGGCGCGCGGCGCGCAGCAGGTGCCAGGCCTCGGTCAGGCCGCCGGTCTTGTCGAGCTTGATGTTGATCGCCTGGTAGCGGCCGCGCATGCGCGGCAGGTCGCTGGTTTCGTGGCAGGCCTCGTCGGCGCAGATCGGGATGCTGCCGGAGAAATCCAGCAGCGCATCATCCGCATCGGCCGGCAACGGCTGTTCCAGCAGGTCGACGCCGGCGCGGGCCAGCGGTTGCTGCATGTCGCGCAGCAAGTCGATGCTCCAGCTCTCGTTGGGGTCGACGATGAGCCGGGCATGCGGCGCGGCGCGGCGCACGGCGTCGATTCGTGCGGCCGGATCGTCGGCGTCCACCTTGATCTTGATCAGCCCGGCGCCGGCGATGCGCGCGGCGGCCGCGCCCATGTTGGCGGGCGTGTCGATGCCGACGGTCAGTGCGGTGACCAGGGCGCCGTGGCGCGGACGCGCCAGGCGCTGCCACACCGGCACGCCGCTCAGTTGCGATTCGAGGTCCCACATCGCCGCGTCCAGCGCGTTGCGGGCCGCGCCGGCCGGCAGGCGTGCCAGCAGTTCGTCGCGGCCCATGCCGGCGACGAGCTGCGGACGCAGCTGCTCCATCTGCCCGAGCACCGACGCCACGCTTTCGCCGTAGCGCGCGTAAGGCACCGCTTCGCCGCGCCCGCACTTGTCGCCCTGGCGCATGGCGACGGTGACCACATCGGCGTTGTGCTTGACCCCGCGCGAAATGCGGAACGGCGCGGTCAGCGGGAAGCGGCGCTCCTCGATGATCAGTTGGCGAAGCATGCGAGCAGATGGTCCACGATCGCTTCGACGCCCATCGTCACCGGGTCCTGGCACGGCAGTTCGAGCAGCTCGCTGATCCTGCGGCAGGCGTCGGCGGCGTCGGCGTGGGCAAGGCCGGAGGTATTGAGCGCCACCCCCACCGCCTTCACCGCGGGGTTGGTCAGCTGCGCGGCGACCAGATTGGCCTGCAGGCAGCGCGCGAGGTCGGGCAGCGGGTAGTCGGGCAGGCCGCGCATGTGGCGGCGGGTGGGTTCGTGGCACAGCACCAGCGCGTCGGGTTGCGAGCCGTGCAGCAGGCCCAGCGACACGCCGGCATAGGAGGGATGGAACAGCGAGCCCTGGCCCTCGATCAGATCCCAGCCGCCGTCCAGCCGCGCCGGCGAGATTTTTTCCGCGGCGCCGGAGATGAAATCGGCGACCACTGCGTCCACCGGAATGCCGGAGCCGGCGACGAGGATGCCGGTCTGCCCGGTCGCACGGAAATCGGCGGCGAGCCCGCGTTGGCGCATGGATCGCTCGATCGCCAGGGTGGTGTACATCTTGCCCACCGAGCAGTCGGTGCCGACGGTCAGCAACCGCCGGCCGGCGCGCGGACGCCCGTTGCCGACGGGGATGCCCGGCACGGGATCGCGGGCATCGAACAGCACGCGGCCGTGGCGTCGCGCGGCGGCGACGATGTCGGGGTTCTCGCGCAGTTTCTGGTGCAGGCCGGCCGCCACGTGCAGGCCGGCTTCCAGCGCGGCGATGGCGTCGGCCACGATCTCCGGCGACATCACCCCGCCGGCGTTGGCGGCGCCGATCACCATGGTGTTGGCGCCTGCATCGCGGGCCGCCTCGATGCTCAGCTCGGGCAGGCCCAGCGTCGGCTTGCAATCGGGGCGCCGGAGCTGGCCCACGCACCAGTCCGGGCGCCAGTACGCCAGGCCCCGGGCCGTCTTGATGGCCAACTCGTCGGCAGCGCTGCCCAGGTACAGCAGATAGGGCGGCCCCCAGTGATCGGGCACTCGCGCGTTGCTTGGGTCGGACATGGTGCGTGCACTCCCGCGGGCATCCAGTCGCCCGACAGACACGGCGTCGAGCATAGTGATCGCCGGCCACGGCGCACCAATGAAAAGACCGACACCTGGCATAACTGCGGGTTGTGGAAACCGGCCGCGGGAGTTGCCCGACCGCACCGCTTGTGCTGCACTCCGGGGAACCCGGAGAATCTCCGGCACCGGCCGGGACGACGAACGGGAAGGCGTCTCTTCGGGATTCCGCCGCTTGCACGGCCGCCGCGTCAACAGGTGAATCCTCGACATGCGCCTACGCTACATCGAACTGTTCCACGCGGTGATGACCACGAACAGCCTGACCGGCGCGGCGAACCTGCTGAACATTTCGCAGCCGGCGGCGAGCAAGGCCCTGCAGCAGGCCGAGAACCAGCTCGGTTTCACCCTGTTCAACCGCGTGCGCGGGCGATTGCATCCCACCGAGCAGGCGCTGCTGCTGCGCCCGCGCGTGGAGAAGATCATCCGCGAACTGCATGACCTGCAACGCCTTACCTCGAACTTCGCCCGTTCCGAAAGCCACCCCTTGCGCGTGACCTGCACGCCGACGCTGGCGCAGTCGCTGGTGCCGGACGCCACCACGCTGCTGCGCAAGGCGCGGCCGGCCACCATCGCGGAGCTGGCCACGCGGCATTCGGCGCAGATGTGCGAGTCGCTGGCGCTGCGTGAAACCGACATCGGTCTCACCCTGCAGGACGCGAGCCACCCGGAGTTGCGCCAGGAGCCGCTGTGCCAGGGCCGCGTGATGGTGATCGCGCCGCCAGGCCGCTGGTCGCGCGCCGAGCTGGCGCAGCCCTTGCCGGTGGCGGCGCTGGCCGGCGAGCCGATGGTCGGGATCGACGTGCAGGATGCGCTGGGCAACCTGTTGCAAAGCCACCTGATGCACGTCGATCCACCGCCGCAGATCTCGGTGTGGGTGCAGACCTATCAACTCGCCTGCGCATTGGTGGCGCAGGGTGCCGGGCTGGCGCTGGTCGATCCGTTCACCGCGTCGCAGGGCAACGGCGAGATCGTGCAGACGCGCCCGCTGGCGCTGGAACTGGACGTGGTGCTGTACGCGGTATACCGGCTCGACAGCCCGTTGAATCCCGTGCAGAAGCACTTCATCGACCTGGTGCGCCGGCTGGCGCAGCAGACGCTGGCACCGGGCTGATCCCTACCCGCCCATCTACAACCTTCGGTTATGCCAGGTGCCGGTCTTTTCATTGGTGGCCGGCGCCGGCTTGTGTCTATGCTCGACCCGACGTTGCGGGGCGTGCTTTGGGGTCTGACCGAAACGCGCCTGTTCGCGGGACATCGCCAACGCCTTGCCGCTGCGGGGACGGCAACGAAGGGAATCCGCCGGGGTCGTCCGCCCGGATACATCGTTCGACCGCGTGAGCCGGCCATCGCCGCAGGGCGATTTCGCTGCCATCCTAACGTTGGGGGATTTCTGATGAACGAGGGTCTGGGCCGCATCATTCCCAAGCTGTTGTCGGTATCGGTATCGCTGCTGCTGGCCGGCACCGGCGCCGCGCAGGAGACCACGCCGCCGTCGGGCGCGGATGCCGCGCCGGCGAGCCAGCAGAAGCAGAAGCAAGAGGCGGTCAACCTGTCGCAGGTGATCGTGACCGGCACGCGCACCAGCGACCGCACGCAATCCAGTTCGCTGGTGCCGGTGGACGTGATCCCCGCGCAGGTGCTCAACGATTCCGGCGCGGTAAGCCTGGGCAACGCGCTCGACCTCGCCGTGCCCTCGCTGAATTTCCCGCTGGCCTCGATGTCCGACACGTTCGCCTTCGTGCGGCCGTTCCAGATGCGCGGCCTCAACAGCGACCAGGTGCTGATCCTGGTCGACGGCAAGCGCTGGCACTCGAGCGCGCTGATGCTCACCCTGGGTCAGGTCGGCCAGGGCTCGCAGGGCGTCAACATCAACACCATCCCGATCGGCGCCATCGACCACATCGAGGTGCTGCGCGACGGTGCCTCGGCCCAGTACGGCTCGGACGCGCTGGCCGGCGTGATCAACATCATCCTGAAAAAGGGCGCGACCGGCGGCGAGGTGCAGGGCGACTACGGCAAGTATTCGGCCGGCGACGGCGCGAGTTCGCGGCTGCAGAGCAACCTCGGCTTCGCGCTGGGCGACAAGGGCTGGGTGCGGCTTTCCGCGCAGGTCGGCAAGCAGGATCCGACCAACCGCGCCGGCGTGGACAACCGCCCCGGCTTCACCGAGCTGGGCCGCAAATTCCAGGTCGGCATCGCCAATTCCAACAACTACAACACCTTCCTCAACTGGCAATACGACTTCACGCCGAAGGTGCATCTGTATGGCTACGGGCACTATGGCCGGCTGATGGCCGAGCCGATGGCGTTCTACCGCTACGGCACCAATTCGCCCGAACCCAAAGACCCGCTGATGCAGTACATCTTCCCCGATGGCGACGGTTTCAATCCGGTCGAGCACGGCGTGTCGCGGGACAAGTCCTTCGTGATGGGCGTGCGCGGGGAGACGGAATCCGGTTGGGATTGGGACACCAGTGCCACCTGGGGCGCCAATCGCGTGTCCTACGGCACGTTCAACACCGTCAACTTCGCCTTCTGGAACGACTTCGGCTACAGCCCGACCGACATCCACGACGGCACGCTCACCGCTTCACAGGCGACCCTCGACTTCTCGATGGGCAAGTCGCTGAACGACTACTGGCACCTGGGCTTTGGCGCGCAGTACCTGCACCAGGGCTACAAGATCGTGGCCGGCGATCTCGCCTCGTATTACGTGGGCACCTCGGGTGTCACCGGCGGCGCGCAGGGCTTTGCCGGCTGGGGTCCGGAGGACGCCAGCAACAGCACGCGGCATTCGATGGCCGAGTACGCACAGCTGGAAGGCAACATCACCGACCGCCTGAGCACCTCCGTGGCGGCACGCCATGAGGATTACTCGGATTTCGGCACCAATCTTTCCTACGCGCTGTCCGGCCGCTACGACTTCGATCACGGCTTCGCCCTGCGCGGCACCTATTCCACCGGCTTCCGCGCACCGGGCCTGGGGCAGCAGCACGCCTCGGTCACCACCTCGGTGTCTTACCCCGAAGGCAATTCGCTGGGCCTGCCCGAAGGCATCTACCTGCGTGGCCTGGTGCCGCCGGACAACAAGACCGCGCTGCTGCTGGGCAGCCAGCCACTGAAGCCGGAGACTACCCGCAGCGTCACCGTGGGCGCGGTGTGGGCCCCCACGCGCGCGTTCACCACCACGGTGGACCTGTACGACATCCGGTTGAAGAACCGCATCCTGATGTCGAGCTCGATGTCGCTGGTGACGGATTCGGTCAAGGACTACCTGGCCGACAACGGCGTGGTCAATTCCGAGTACGTGGCGCTGGCCTATTTCACCAACGCGGCCGAAATGCGCATCAAGGGCATCGGCATCGTCACCAACTATCTCAAGGAACTCGCCAACGGCGGATCGTTCCAGACCACGGTCAACTGGTCGTACCACAAGAACAGGGTGACCAAGGTGCTGCCCAATCCCGCGGTGCTCGACGCGCTGGGCGACGTCGGCTTCCAGCGCATCACGCGCAGCCAGGCAAAGGGCCTGCTGGCCGACCAGATGCCGCGCTCCAAGTTCATCTGGACCAATACCTGGAAGACCGGCAACTGGGGTTTCACCGGTACCGCGGTGCGTTACGGCGGGGTCACCGAATACGGCTCGACCAGCTACCTCGACGACGACATCTACCCGGCCCGGTGGATCTTCAACCTTGCCGCCAACTACTACCATGACCGCTGGACCTTCACCCTGGGCTCGGACAACATCTTCGACACCTATCCGCAGAAAGCCCCGGAGGGCAGCAATTTCCACGGGATCTTCCCGTATCCGAGCAGCTCGCCGTTCGGTGCGCAGGGTGCCTACGTGTACGGCAAGGTCGTCTATCGCTGGTGACCTGCCGCGGTGGCAGCGGTGCCTGGTTCTGTTTTGAATACCGCCACGTGCCGGGAATCCCCACGTTCGTCATTCCCGCGAGGCGTTTCTCAACGGCCGAAGGGCCGGTCAAGCGGGAACCCAGTGCTTTCACCTCACCCGAGGCGCTGGATCCCCGCGTTCGCGGGGATGACGAGCTTCAGGCAAGCGCCTTCCGGTCCCGTCCCCATTCGGAGCCTTCTTGAGCCAACTTCCGATGTCATCCGCGCCAGTTGCACCTGTGGCGCCGAAAGCAGCCGCGACCTCTCAGCCGCACATGCTGCGTGCGGTGGGGCGCTGGCAACTGGTCGGGCTGTCGGTCAACGACGTGATCGGCAGCGGCATCTACCTGTTGCCGGCCGCGGCCGCCGCGCTGCTGGGGCCGGCCAGCCTGTGGGCGGTGCTGCTGGCGGGCCTTGCGGTGAGCCTGCTGGTGCTGTGCTACGCGCAGGCCGCCAGCTATTTCGACCAGGCCGGCGGCAGCTATCTGTATGCGCGCGAGGCGTTCGGGCGTTTCACCGGTTTCGAGGTGGGCTGGATGCTGCTGCTGACCCGCATTGCCAGCGCCGCGGCGCTCAGCAACGGGCTGGCCGACGCAGTCACGCATTTCTGGCCGGCGGCGGGCGACGGCCACGTGCGCGTGCTGATCGTGGTGGGTTCGCTGGCGGCGCTGACCGGGATCAACGTGATCGGCGTGCGCGCCGCGGCGCGCACCGGGGTGACCCTGGCGATCGCCAAGTTCCTGCCGCTGGCGATGTTCGTGCTGATCGGTGCGTTCTTCGTCGACCTGGGCCAGGCCTCGCCGCTGGCGGTGGGTTCGATCCCGATGGACGACCTGGCCAAGGGTGCGCTGCTGCTGCTGTTTGCCTATGCCGGTTTCGAGAACATGCCGGCGGCCGCCGCCGAATACCGCAACCCGCAGCGCGACGTGCCGTTCGCGATGCTGACCATGATCGCGATCGTCACCGCGACTTACGTCGCGGTGCAGTGGGTGGCGCTAGGCACGCTGCCGGGGCTGGCCGAGTCCAGCACGCCGCTGGCCGATGCCTCGGCGCGCTTCGGCGGCATGTGGCTGGCGCTGGTGCTGACCGTGGGCGCGGCCGTCTCCATCCTCGGTACCAACAGCAACACGATCATGTTCGGGCCGCGCTACCTGCTGGCACTGACGGCCGACGGCGTCGGTCCGGCCGCGCTCACGCGCATCCACCCGCGCTTCCGCACGCCGGCGGTGGCCATCGTCACGGTGGGCGTGCTGTCGGTGATCCTGGCGCTGTCCGGCTCGTTCGTGCAGCTGGCCCTGCTCTCGGTGGTGGCGCGGCTGTTCGGCTACCTCGCCACCGCCGTGGCGGTGCTGGTGCTGCGCAAGCGCCACGGCCAGCGCGAAGGCGCCATGCGCCTGCCCGGCGGGCCGGCGATCCCGCTCGCCGCGACGCTGCTGTCGCTGGGCCTGCTGGCCAGTGCCGGCGCCGCCAACCTGGTCGCCGCCGCCATCGCGCTGCTGATCGGCGCGCTGATCTACCGCTTCTGGCGACGGCCATCGTGAGCGCGCCGCCGCGTCGCTGACGGACCAACGCGCTCCCGTGCATCGCGAAGCGGGTCGAATCCCGCCCCCGGCGGCGACCACGCCGGGGTTGCCCCTCGGAATGCGTGGTCGGACCCCTGCGGGAAGGCGGGCATCCATGCGGGTATCCTTGGTGTCCGATACACGACGACACCCACGACGGGACGGTGCCCGATGCTCCTGATGATCGACAACTACGACAGCTTCACCTACAACCTCGTGCAGTACCTGGGCGAGTTGGGGCAGGCGGTGAAGGTGGTGCGCAACGATGCGCTCGATGTGGCCGGCATCCGCGCGCTGAAGCCTTCGCACATCATGATCTCGCCGGGGCCGGGTACGCCGGACGACGCGGGCGTGTCGCTGGACGTGCTGCGCGAGCTGGCCGGGGAGATCCCGGTGTTCG
>JBDZVT010000043.1:0-13804 GCA_040255835.1 Lysobacteraceae bacterium | reverse complement strand
GCGCGCAGGCTGTAGTCGAGGTGGGTGTCGGTGGAGCTGGCGATGATCACGCCGCGGATCGAGGCATCGGCCAGCACTGCCTCCAGCGTGGTCACCGCGGTGTTCCATTCGTCGGCCAGCGCCTGCGCGGAGGCCTCGATCGCATCGACCACGCCGGCCAGTTCGAGGCGCGGGTGCAGTGCGGCGTTGCGGGCGTGGATGCGGCCGATGCGGCCGGCGCCGATGAGTGCGACTTTGTGCATGCTCGTGTCTCGCTCAGAGTTTGAAGACTTCGCCGTGCTGCGCGGACCATGCGCAGGCCTCGGCCAGGGTCAGCGCGGCGACGCCGTCGGCGTAGCTGGTGCAGGGCTCGGCGCGGCCGTGCACCACCTCGGCGAAGTGGTCGATCTGCGCGCGATAGGCATCGCGGTAGCGCTCGGCGAACGCCGGCATGATCGGTGCGCCGCTGCTGCCGGCCTCGGTCAGCGTATGCACGGTGTCGCGCGCCACGTTGTCGGCGCGGATCATGCCGGTGGCGCCGAACGCCTCGATGCGCTGGTCATAGCCGTAGCCGCTGCGGCGCGTGTTGGAGATCACGCACAGCCGCCCGCTCGCGGTCTTCAGCACGCAGCGCGCGGTGTCCACGTCGCCCTGGCGGCCGATCTCCGGGTCCACCAGGCAACTGGCGGTGGCGTACACCTCGACCGGCTCTTCGCCCATCAGCCAGCGCGCCATGTCCAGGTCGTGGATGGTGAAGTCCTTGAACAGGCCGCCGCTGGTGGGGATGAAGCCGGGCGGTGGCGTGGCCGGGTCGTGGTTGACCAGGTGCAGGGTCTCCAGCTTGCCCACCATGCCGGCGTCCAGCTGCTGCTTGAGGCGCGCGAACTGCGGATCGAAGCGGCGGTTGAAGCCGAGCAGGAAACGCGCGTCGTCGAAGCGCGGCTGCGCCGCCAGCACCTTCTGCAGGTCCAGGTCGATCGGTTTCTCGCAGAACACCGCCTTGCCCGCCCCGACCGCGGCCAGGGCGTGGGCCAGGTGCTGGTCGGTGGTGCTGCAGATCAGCACGCCGCCGATCGCCGGATCGGCCAGGACCTGTTCCAGCGAGGCCATGGTCGCGCCGTGGGCGTGGGCGAATTCGGCCGCCTCCGCACGCGGGTCGACCACGTATTTGAGGTGCAGGCCGGGCTGCCGGGCCGCGTTCGGGCCGTGTACCTGGCCCATGCGGCCGGCGCCGATCAGGGCAACGTCGATTCTGTCCAAGAGTAAACTCCCCACGCCATCCGCGTTCGAGAAATGGAACTGATATTCCGTTTCAAAGTGTAATAGAATTTCCAGAAAGTTGTGCAATATTTCATTCGGCGCCCACGAGGCGCAAGCACGAAGGAACCTCCCATGGTCGAAATGGACGTGCCGCCCACCACCGCGGACGAACTGCGTACCGCCATCCTCGATCGCTACGAATCCCTCAGCAAACGCCTGCAGCAGATCGCCCGCTACGTGCTCGACGAGCCGAACGCGGTGGCGCTGGAGACGCTGGCCGTGCTGGCCGAGCGCTGCAACGTGCAGCCGTCGGCGATCGTGCGCTTCGCCAAGTCGTTCGGCTTCGACGGCGCCTCGCAGATGCAGCGCCTGTTCCGCGACGGGCTGCTCTCGGGCAACGCCGCGCTCGGCTACGGCGAGCGCGTGCGCCAGTTCAGCCAGAGCGTGGACGGCAAGTCGGTGGGCGACCCGGCCCAGGTGCTGTCCGAGTTCGTCGAGGGCAACGTGCTGGCCCTGCACAACCTGGGCGACGCCGTGGGCAGCCGCAACCTGGCTGCCGCGGTCAAGCTGATCGGCGAGGCCGACACCGTCTACGTGGCCGGCTTCCGCCGCTCGTTCCCGGTGGCGGCATACCTGGCCTATTCGCTGCACCAGGTGGACAAGAAGACCGTGTTCATCGACAGCATCGGCGGCATGACCCGGCAGCAGATCCACGCGATCACCCGGCGCGACCTGCTGATCGCGGTGAGCTACCACCCGTATGCGGAGGAAGCGGTGCAACTGATCGAGGCGGCCACCGCACAGCACTGCAAGGTGCTGTCCATCAGCGACAGCCTGGTCAGCCCGGTGGCCAAGCCGGCGACCGTGGTGCTGCAGGTGCGCGAGGCGGAGATCCGCAAGTTCCGCTCGCTGTCGGCCTCGATGTGCCTGGCGCAGGCGCTGGTGATCGGCTACGCGTTCGCCAGCAACGTGCCCAGGCGCAACAGCTCGAAACTGCCCGCCCGCAAGCCCGCCAAAAAATGAAACGTATGTTGCTATTCCAAGTAAAATAGAATATATATTACGTGCACTCGGCGCGGTGGGCGCCGGGTACCCGTGAGAGAAGTGCATATGGAAGGGGCTCGGCGTCAGCTAGACCTGATCACCATCGGGCGGTCCTGCATCGATCTGTATGGCGAGCAGACCGGGGGACGGCTGGAGGACATGACCTCGTTCGCCAAGTACGTCGGCGGCAGTCCCACCAACACCGCCATCGGCGCGGCCCGCCTGGGCCTGCGCAGCGGCCTGGTCAGCCGGGTGGGGGCCGACCACTTCGGCCGTTTCATCCGCGAACAGCTGCTGCGCGAAGGCGTCGCCACCGAGGGCCTGGTCACCGACCGCGCGCGGCTGACCGCGCTGGTCTTCCTCGGCATCCGCGACCCGGACACCTTTCCCCTGATCTTCTACCGCGAGAACTGCGCCGACATGGCGCTGTCCGTGGGCGACATCGACATCGACTTCCTGCAGTCGGCCGGCGCGGTGCTGATCAACGGCACGCACCTGTCGCAGCCGAACGTGTTCGAAGCCTCGGTGCACGCCTGCGAGCTCGCCCGCGCGGCGGGCGCGCGGGTGGTGTTCGACATCGACTACCGCCCGGTGCTGTGGGGTCTCACCGGCCTGGACATGGGCGAGAACCGCTTCGTCGCCGACGCCGCCGTCACCGCGCGGCTGCAGCAGGTGCTGCCGCTGTGCGACCTGATCGTGGGCACCGAGGAGGAGATCCACATCCTGGGCGGCAGCACCGACACGGTCGAGGCCTTGCGCGCGATCCGCGAAAGGACCGCCGCGCTGCTGGTGTGCAAGCGCGGCGCGCTGGGTTGCTCGGCCTTCCCCGACCTCATTCCCGACAGCCTCGACGACGGCGTGGTCGGCCGCGGTTTCCGGGTCGAGGTGTTCAACGTGCTCGGTGCCGGTGATGCGTTCATGGCCGGCTTCCTGCGTGGCTGGCTGCGCGACGAGCCGCTGGAGACCTGCTGCGAGTACGGCAACGCCTGCGGCGCCATCGTGGTCTCGCGCCACGGCTGCGCCCCGGCGATGCCGACCTGGGACGAGCTGCAGTGGTTCCTCGGCGACCATGCGCGGCCGTTCCGCCTGCGCGACGACACGGCGCTGGAAGACCTGCACTGGGCGACCACCCGCGTGCACGTGCACGAGGACCTGACCGTGCTGGCGATGGATCATCGCAGCCAGTTCGAGGACCTGTGCCGCGAGAGCGGCGCCGATCCGTCGCGCATCGCCGCGTTCAAGGCGCTGGCGCTCAAGGCGGTGGACCGGCTGGCCCAGGGCGACGACCGTTTCGGCGTGCTGCTCGATGGCCGCTACGGCATGCGCGGGCTCGAGGCCGCGGCGGACCATCCGTACTGGATCGGCCGCCCGATCGAGTGGCCCGGTTCGCGCCCGCTCGCGTTCGAGAGTTCCGCCGACGTGGCCACCGAGCTGGCCACCTGGCCGCGCAATCACGTGGTCAAGTGCCTCGCGTTCTACCACCCGGACGACCCGGAGGAGCTGCGCGAGCGCCAGGAGCGGCAGTTGCTCCGGCTGCAGGACGCCTGCCGCAAGACCCGCCACGAACTGCTGGTGGAGATCATCGCCTCGCGCCATGGCGCGGTCGATGCGCACACCACCGCGCGCGCGATCCGGCGCCTCTATGATCGGGGCATGAAACCGGACTGGTGGAAGCTCGAACCGGCGGCCGACCTGGCCACCTGGGCGAACATCGAAGGCGCCATCCGCGGCCACGATCCGCGCTGCCGCGGCGTGCTGATGCTGGGCCTGCAGGCGCCCAGCGACGAGCTGGTGGCCTCGTTCCGCATTGCCGCCGCCAGTCCCATCGTCAAGGGCTTCGCAGTGGGCCGCACGATCTTCGCCGACGTCGCCGCGCGCTGGCTGGCCGGCAGCATCGACGACGAGGCGGCGATCGCCGACCTGTGCGGCCGCTTCGCCGTGCTGGTCGATGCCTGGCGCGAGGCGCGGGCGGCGGCGCGGCTTCCGCGCGAGGCGGTGTGAGATGGCCACGATCCGGCTTACCGCCGCGCAGGCCACCGTCCGCTGGTTGATGGCGCAGCACGTGCGCGTCGATGGCGAGGAGCTGCCGTATTTCGCCGGCGCCTGGGCGATCTTCGGCCACGGCAACGTGGCCGGCCTGGGCGAGGCGCTGCACGCCGTGCGCGAGGCGTTCCCCACCTGGCGGGCGCACAACGAGCAGGGCATGGCGCATGCTGCGATCGCCTACGCGAAGCAGATGCGCCGGCGTCGCGCGATGGTCTGCACCACCTCGATCGGCCCGGGCGCCACCAACATGGTCACCGCCGCGGCGCTGGCCCACGTCAACCGGCTGCCGGTGCTGCTGCTGCCCGGCGACGTGTTCGCCGGCCGCCGGCCCGACCCGGTGTTGCAGCAGGTGGAGGACTTCGCCGACGGCACGGTCTCGGCCAACGACTGCTTCCGCCCGGTGTCGCGCTACTTCGACCGCATCGTGCGGCCCGAACAGATCATGGATGCCTTGCCCAGGGCGCTGGCCACCATGCTCGACCCGGCCAGTTGCGGCCCGGCCACGCTCGGGTTCTGCCAGGACGTGCAGGCCGAGGCGTTCGACTATCCCGAATCGTTCTTCGCGCGCCGGCTGTGGCGCATGCGCCGGCAGGGCGCCGACAGCGGCGAACTCGATGCGCTGGTCGCGGCGCTCAAGGCAGCGAAACATCCGCTGCTGGTGGCCGGCGGTGGCGTGCTCTACAGCCAGGCGGAAGACGCGCTGAATACGCTCGCCGAAGCGACCGGCCTGGCCGTGGCCGAGACCCAGGCCGGCAAGGGCGCGCTGGCCTGGGACCACCCCAACGCGCTGGGTTCGATCGGCGTCACCGGCTCCAGCGCGGCCAACGCCGCCGCGGCGCGCGCGGACCTGGTGGTCGGCGTGGGCACGCGGCTGGCGGATTTCACCACCGGCTCGCGCAGCCTGTTCGCCCATGCGCGCAAGGTGCAGGTCAACGTGCAGCCGTTCGACGCGCACAAGCACGATGCCTTGGCCGTGGTCGGCGACGCGCGCACGGTGCTGCAGGCATTGACCGCGGCGCTGGCCGGCTGGCGCGCGCCGGCGATCGACGCGGGCGAGGTGGATGCCTGGCACGCTGCGGTGGACGCGGTCACCGCCGCGCCGGCGATGCAGAGCCTGCCCAGCGACGCACAGGTGATCGGCGCGGTGCAGCGCAGCGTCGGCGACGACGCCATCGTGGTGTGCGCCGCCGGCGGCCTGCCGGGCGAGCTGCACAAGCTGTGGCGCACCCGTCGCGCCGGCGGCTACCACGTCGAGTACGGCTACTCCTGCATGGGCTACGAGATCGCCGGCGGGCTGGGCGTGAAGATGGCGGCGCCTGATCGCGACGTGGTGGTGATGGTGGGCGACGGCAGCTACCTGATGCTGAACTCCGAGCTGGCCAGCTCGGTGATGCTCGGCCGCAAGTTGATCGTGGTGCTGCTGGACAACCGCGGCTACGGCTGCATCAACCGCCTGCAGCACGCCACCGGCGGCGCCGGCTTCAACAACCTGCTGGCCGATGCCGCGCATGCGGTGTTGCCGTCGATCGACTTCGCCGCACACGCGGCCAGCCTCGGCGCATTGTCCGAGCACGTCGGCACGATCGCCGAACTGGAATCCGCAATGGCGCGCGCCCGCGCCGCCGAACGCAGCTACGTGGTGGTGATCGACACCGACCCGCTGAAGGCCACCGAAGCCGGCGGCTGGTGGTGGGACGTGGCGGTACCGGAGGTTTCCGAACGCCCCGAGGTCGAGGCCGCGCGACGCGCCTACGAGCAGGGCATCCGACAGAAGAAGGATTTGTCATGAGTATCCGTTTCGGCGTCAGCCCGATCGCCTGGGCCAACGACGACATGCCCGAGCTGGGCGGTGACACCCCGCTGGAGAACATCCTGCGCGACATCCAGGAGCTGGGCTTCGAAGGCGTCGAGCTGGGCGGCAAGTTCCCGCGCCAGGCGGTCGCGCTGAAGCCGCTGCTGGCGCGCTACCAGCTCGACCTGATCGGCGGCTGGTACAGCGGCTCGCTGCTGACGCAGTCCGCCCACGACGAAATCGTGGCGCTGCAGTCGCATCTGGAACTGCTCAAGGCCATGGGCAGCACGGTGTTCGTGTTCGCCGAAACCAGCAACGCGATCCATGGCCAGCGCGGCACCGCCATGCGCGACACGCCGCAACTGGAGGCGGACGAGTGGAGGTTGTTCGGCGAGCGCCTGACCGAAGTCGCCGACTACATCCAGGCGCAGGGTATCCGTTTCGCCTACCACCATCATCTCGGCACGGTGGTCGAGCGTGCGGGGGACCTGCAGGCCTTCCTGCGCCACACCGGCGCGTCGGTGGGGCTGACGCTGGATACCGGCCACGCCGCGCTGGGCGGCATCGACGCGCTGGCGCTGATCGCCGAACAGCCCGCGCGCATCGCCCACGTGCATTGCAAGGACGTGCGCCGGGAGGTGTTCGACAAGCTGCGCGCCTCCGGTTCGAGTTTCCTCGACGGCGTGCTCGCCGGCATGTTCACGGTGCCGGGCGACGGCAGCCTGGATTACGCGGCGTTGATGGCCGCGCTGGCGAAGATCCACTACAGCGGCTGGATCGTGATCGAGGCCGAGCAGGATCCGGCCCTGGCCGATCCGAGCACCTATGCACAACTGGGCCTGGGCACGCTGCGCGAACGCGCCGCTGCGGCGGGGCTGCAGTGATGGGCGCATCCGTGACATCCTCCATATCCGTCATCCCGGCGAAAGCTGGACCAGCGCGAAGCGCGCAGAACGCCGATGAGGCGGCCCCGGAGGGGCGAGCGCAGCGAGTCATCCAATGCCTTGGCTGTTCAAGAGCATGGAGTCGCTGGATCCCAGCTTTCGCTGGGATGACGAACAAAGGGCAGCTTGCGCGGGGTACCTGCTGATGGCCAGCCTGCGCGTACGCCCGCACACTGCCGCTGCCGACGGCACCGTCTTGGAAGTGACCCCGGCCAGCGCCGGTTGGATTCACGTGGGCTTCAAGCTGGTGAAGCTGGCCGCCGGCCAGAGTCACGCCGGTGGCGAGGCGGGGCGCGAGGCCTGCCTGGTGATCGTCTCCGGGCTGGCGGATGTCGATGCCGGCGGGCGCCGCTTCATGCATGTCGGCGGCCGCAGCAGTCCGTTCGAGGATCGCGCCCCCGGCGCGGTCTACGTGCCGGCAGGGGTTGCCTGGGAGGTGATCGCCAGCGGACCGGTGGAACTTGCCGTGTGCACGGCGCCCGGCACGGGGCAGGGCGAACCGCGGTTGATCGCCGAGTCCGCGATGAGCCGCGAAGTGCGCGGCGAAGGCACCAATACGCGTTACGTGCGCAACATCCTGCCGCAGACCGAGCCGGCCGACAGCCTGCTGGTGGTCGAGGTGATCACGCCGGGCGGGCACTGGTCCAGCTATCCGCCGCACAAGCACGACACCGCCGCGGCGGGTGCGGAAACCGCGCTGGAGGAAACCTATTACCACCGGCTCGACCCGCCGCAGGGCTTCGCCTTCCAGCGCGTCTACACCGACGACCGCTCGCTCGACGAAACCGTCTGCGTGGAAGACGGCGACGTGGTGATGGTGCCGCGCGGCTACCACCCGGTCGGCACACCACACGGCTACGAGCTGTACTACCTCAACGTGATGGCGGGCCCGCACCGCCAGTGGATTTTCCGCAACGACCCGGCGCACGACTGGATCGCGCGGCGCAAGACCTCGCCGGATTGAATTCGGGCCGCTCTACAAAAAACCGTTCGTGCTGAGCGTAGCTTGCGCCAGCAAGGGGAGTCGAAGCACCTCGGCGCGATGCCCTTCGACTCCGGCGCTACGCGCCTACGCTCAGGGTGAACGGATATCGGGAGCGGCGATTCGCACCCATCAAGACATCTCATCCAGGAGCAAGCCATGCGCAACATCGAACATTTCATCGGCGGGCAGACCGTCGTCGGTACCTCCGGTCGCCACGGCGACGTCTTCGACCCGAACAGCGGCCAGGTGCAGGCGAAGGTGTCGCTGGCCAACGCCGCCGAGCTCGACCGCGCGGTGCGCAACGCCGCCGAGGCGCAGCCGGCGTGGGCGGCGGTGAACCCGCAGCGCCGCGCGCGGGTGATGTTCGAGTTCGTCCGCCTGCTCAACGCGCACAAGCAGGAGCTGGCCGAGCTGCTGGCTAGCGAGCACGGCAAGGTGGTGTCCGATGCGCACGGCGACGTGCTGCGCGGGCTGGAGGTGATCGAGTTCGCCTGCGGCATCCCGCACCTGCAGAAGGGCGAGTACACCCAGGGCGCCGGCCCGCGGATCGACGTCTATTCCGCGCACCAGCCGCTGGGCGTGGTGGCCGGCGTCACCCCGTTCAACTTCCCGGCGATGATCCCGATGTGGATGTTCGGCCCCGCGATCGCCACCGGCAACGCGTTCATCCTCAAGCCGTCCGAGCGCGATCCGTCGGTGCCGGTGCGCCTGGCCGAGCTGATGATCGAGGCCGGCCTGCCGCCGGGCATCCTCAACGTGGTGCACGGCGACAAGGAGATCGTCGACGCGATCGTGGCGCATCCGACGATCAAGGCAGTGAGTTTCGTCGGTTCGTCCGACGTGGCGCAATCGGTGTACGCGGCCGGCGCGGCGCACGGCAAGCGAGTGCAGTGCATGGGCGGCGCCAAGAACCACGGCATCGTGCTGCCGGACGCCGATCTTGACCAGGTTGTCGCCGACCTGATGGGCGCAGCCTACGGTTCGGCCGGCGAGCGCTGCATGGCGCTGCCGGTGGTGGTGCCGGTGGGCGAGGCGACCGCCGAGGCGCTGCGCGCGAAACTGCTGCCGGCGATCGCCGCACTGCAGGTGGGCGTGTCCAGTGACGCCAACGCGCATTACGGCCCGGTGGTGTCGGCGGCGCACAAGGCGCGCATCGAGGGCTACATCCAGCTCGGCGTGGACGAAGGCGCGGAGCTGGTGGTCGATGGCCGCGGCCTGAAGGTGCCCGGTCACGAGGGCGGCTTCTTCCTGGCGCCCACGCTGTTCGACCACGTGAAGCCGACGATGAAGACCTACCAGGACGAGATCTTCGGCCCGGTGCTGCAGATCGTGCGCGCGCACAGCTTCGAGGAGGCGGTGGCGCTGCCGTCGCGGCATCCGTATGGCAACGGCGTGAGCATCTTCACCCGTAGCGGCGACGCCGCGCGCGAGTTCGCCGACCGGGTCGAGGTGGGCATGGTCGGCATCAACGTGCCGATCCCGGTGCCGGTGGCGTACCACAGCTTCGGCGGCTGGAAGCGCTCGGGCTTCGCCGACCTCAACCAGTACGGCATGGACGGCGTGCGCTTCTACACGCGCACCAAGACCGTGACCCAGCGCTGGCCCAAGGGCGGCGAGGCGTTGGAGCAGAGTTTCGTGATCCCTACGTTGTGACGTGGCTGCGCTGATGACGGCACTCTCAACGTTGTCGTCATTCCCGCGAAAGCGGGAATCCAGTGCCTTTCGCGGACCACACTGGATTCCCGCTTTCGCGGGAATGGCGGCGGTGGGAACCGGTGGACGCCGGATATGGAATAATTCTTCCAATTCTATGTAAAATAAAATAAGCTGACCGCAACGAGGCCGACGCAGCCTGCGCCGGCCCACCGAGGGGGAGTCCTATGGCGGGTGGATGGCTGGCATTCTTCGCAACCGGCGCCGATCAGCCCGAGATCGCCGACCGCAGCGAGATCGACCGGCAATACCGCAAGCACCGCCTGCGCGTGATGCTGGCCATCACCCTGGGCTACGGCCTGATCTACACCTGTCGGCTGGCGCTCGGCGTGGTCAAGAAGCCGATCATCGACGCCGGCATCTTTACTCCTGCGGAACTGGGCCTGATCGGTTCGGCCCTTTTTTATACCTACGCGATCGGCAAGCTGACCAACGGCTTCCTGGCCGATCATGCGAACATGAAGCGCTTCCTCGCGTTCGCCTTCCTCACCACCGCGCTGTGCAACCTGGCGATGGGCTTCGTCACCACGGTGTGGCTGGCGGTGATCCTGTGGGGGCTCAACGGCTGGTTCCAGAGCTTCGGCGCGCCCGGCGGCGTGGTGGCGATGACCGCGTGGTTCTCCAACCGCGAGCGCGGCCGCACCTACGGCATCTGGAGCACGGCGCACTCGATCGGCGAGGGCCTGACCTTTCTCGTTGTCGGCGCCACCGTGGCCGCGTTCGGCTGGCGCTTCGGCTTCTGGGGACCGGGCATGATCGGCGTGGCCACCGCCATCGGCGCCTATCTGCTGCTGCAGGATCGCCCACCCACGCTGGGCCTGCCCGCGGTCAACGACTGGAAGAACGACAACTTCGGCGAAGCGGCCAAGCCGAAGATCGCCTCGGTGCTGAAACTGCAGTTGTCGATCCTGAAGATGCCGGCGATCTGGATCCTGTGCCTGGCCTCGGCCACTACCTACGTGACGCGCTACGCGATCAATTCCTGGGGCGTGCTCTATCTGCAGGAAATCCACGGCTACTCGCTGACCATGGCCGGCACGCTGCTCATGATCAGCACCCTGGCCGGCATGGCCGGCGCGGTCGCGTTCGGCTTCATATCGGACAAGCTGTTCGACGCACACCGCCCACCGGTTAACCTGATCTTCGCCCTGCTGGAACTGGCCGGCCTGTTCCTGTTCTTCTACGGCCCGAACCACCTCTGGTCGCTGGTCACCGCGATGGTGCTGTTCGGCATGGGCCTGACCGGCCTGGTCACCTCGCTGGGCGGCCTGTTCGCGGTGGACATCGCGCCCAAGCGCGTGGCCGGCGCAGCGATGGGCGTGATCGGTATCTGCAGCTACATCGGCGCAGGCGTGCAGGAGCAGGTTTCCGGCACGCTGATCCAGCACGGCATGACCATGGTCGATGGCGTGCGCCATTACAACTTCGGCCCGGCGATCAGTTTCTGGATCGGCTCGTCCGTTCTTTCCATGCTGCTGGCGCTGAGCCTGTGGCGTACCCGGCGCAGGGACTGATTCGATGTTGCACGCTTCGCACGAACTCAAGGCGATGATCAAGGCGGCGCAGATGGCGGGCCAGGGCCTGCTGCAGCGCTTCGGCCAACTGGGCGAGCTGGGCGTGCGCACCAAGACCGGCCCCGCCGACCTGGTCTCGATCGCCGACGAGGAAGCCGAGCGCACCGTGCGCGAGATCCTCGGCAAGGCGCGGCCGTCGTTCGGCTTCATCGGCGAGGAGGGCGGTGCCAGCGGCGGCAGCGACGACGCGCAGTGCTGGATCGTCGACCCGCTGGACGGCACCACCAACTTCCTGTTCGGCACGCCGCTGTGGGGCATCAACGTGGCGCTGGCGCGCGAGGGCGAGGTGGTCGCCGGCGTGACCTGGCTGCCGGCGCTGCGCGAAATGTACGTGGCCGCCAAGGGCGGCGGCTCCTGGCTCAACGGCGAGCCGATCCACGTTTCCACCCGCCATCGCCTGGTCGACAGCGTGCTCGGTTGCGGCATCCCGTTCGCCGGCAAGCCGGACCACCCGGTGTTCGCCCGCGAGATGGCGCTGCTTTCGGCCGAAGTCGCCGGCATCCGCCGCACCGGCGCCTGCTCGGTCGACATGGCCTACGTCGCCGCCGGCCGCTGGGACGCGTATTGGGAACGCTCTCTCAATGCCTGGGACATGGCGCCCGGCGTGATCCTGGTGCGCGAAGCCGGCGGCGTCGCCAGCTCCGTCACCGGCGCGCCGCTGGACATCCACGGCGGCAACGTCTGCGTGTCCAACGGCCACATCCAGGCGGTGCTGGTGGAGCGGCTCAACCAGGCGCTGGAGACATCGGCTTCGTGAGTCGCGGCACAGGGTTCGCAAGTTGGTTACGACGCCGGCCACACCAGCGAGCGATGGATCTGCGCGCCCGCCCAGGCGCCGTCACCCACCGCAAGCGAAACCGAGTGCGGGATCTTCGCGGCGTCACCGCAGGCGAACACGCCTGGCACGGTGGTCTCCCTGGTTTCTCCGGTCGATATCTGCAGGCCCATCGGCGTCTCGGCCAGTTCGCAACCGAGCTGCGCCGCGATCGGCGTCGAAGGCTCGTTCCGCGGCGCGGTGAACAGGCCGGCGAAGCTCATGCGTCGCCCGTCGCTGAGTACGACATCCGCGTTCCCGTCGATCCGCTCGATCCGCGTCGTTTCGACCGTCACGCCGCGACGGGCCAGGTCTTCTGCGGCAGTCTCGTCGAGTTCGAACGTGCCGTTGGGGAAGAACGTGGTGGTTCCCCACTCCGGCAGAAGCTGCGCCTGATGAATCGACATCGGACCCGTGGCGATGACGCCGATGCGGCCCTGATCCAGTTCATAGCCGTGGCAATACGGGCAGTGGAAGATGCTCCTGCCCCAGCGCTCGGCCAGGCCGGGGATTTTGGGCAGCCGATCCGACACGCCGATCGCCAGCAGCAAACGCCTGGCTGAATACGTGGTGCTGCCACAGACCACCTGGAAGTCGTCCATCGTGCCGGTAGCCTGCCCGACTTCGCCGTCGAGCCAGGTCAGCGTGGGATATGCCTCGAGTTGCGTGCGGGCGACGCGGGCCAGGTCGGCGGGATCGACACCGTCCTGGCCCAGGAATCCGTGGGAATGACTGGCGCTGCGATTGCGCCGCTTGCCGCCGTCGATGATGAGTACGCTGCGCCGCGCCCGCAGCAGTTGCAGGGCCGCGGCCATGCCCGAGTAACTGCCGCCGATGACGATGACGTCATGCTTCATGCCGGTGCCTCGATCGATGGGCGCCATGGCGGCGCGCGAAATCCGCAGCCAGCGCGGCCAGGGTGACCGACTCGAACCGCTGCAGCAGCAGTGCCTCGGCGTCGGCGAAAGCGGTGTCCAGCGCCGCATTGATCGCCTGCTCGACGAGGCATTCGGGATGTTCGTTCCGGTTGCCCACGGCGAACAGCGCAGGCTCGCCCAGCGCTTCGTGCAACTGGCGCAGCGTGACCTTGGCGAGATCCGCCGAAATGCGCCAGCCGCCGGCGTGTCCGCGATCCGCCGTGACCAAACCAGCCTCCCGCAGCAGGCCCATGGTGCGGCGGACCACCACCGGATGCGTGCCCAGACACTGCGCCAGCGCATCGGATGTCATCGGCGTATCGCGCTCGGCCATGTGCAACAAGGCGTGGAGTACGGCGGAAAGTCGGCTGTCTCGTTTCATGTAACAAACGATGTTACGTTAGCGCCTCCATGTCAAGCGGAGAGGGCAGCATGTCTTCTTTCGACGATCCCCAGGCGGTGGCGCGATACACGGACGGGCCGCTGCGCCAGGTGCCCGGATTGCATGCGCTCCACCAGATGAGCGGCCTGCTCCTGCACGAGCACGTGCCGTCCGATGGGCGCGTGCTGGTGCTGGGCGCCGGTGGAGGTCTGGAGCTCAAGGCCTTCGCCGAGACCTACCCGCACTGGCGCCTGCTCGGCGTCGACCCGTCCGCGCCGATGCTGGAATTGGCCGTCCAGACGCTGGGGCCGCTGGCGCCGCGGGTGGAGCTGCTGGAGGGCTACATCGATGCGG
>JBDZVT010000072.1:0-2578 GCA_040255835.1 Lysobacteraceae bacterium | reverse complement strand
TAGAAGTTGCGCACCTTGTGGTCGACGAAGTACTGCTGGATGTCGCCCATCATGCGCAGCGCGAATTCGGTGGAGAAGATGCAGGTGTTCTGCGCCTGGTCTTCCTTCAGGATGTCGGCCTGCACGGTGCCGCGCACCTGGGTCAGGGTTTCGGTCTTGATGCGCGCGTAGGTTTCGGCGTCGACGAGTTCGTCGCCGGACACGCCAAGCAGGCCGAGGCCGAGGCCGTCGTTGCCCTTGGGCAGCTCGCCCAGGTATTGCGGGCGCTGGCGGCCTTCGTAGAGCTTGGCGATCTTCTTTTCCGCTTCCGCCCAGCGGGCGTCGTCGGCCTTGAGGTATTTCTCCACGTTCTGGTCGATGGCGGTGTTCATGAACATCGCCAGGATCATCGGCGCGGGGCCGTTGATGGTCATCGACACCGAGGTGCTGGGCGCGCTGAGGTCGAAGCCGGAGTACAGCTTCTTCATGTCGTCCAGCGTGGCGATGTTGACGCCGGAGTTGCCGATCTTGCCGTAGATGTCCGGGCGCGGCGCGGGGTCTTCGCCGTAGAGGGTGACCGAGTCGAACGCGGTGGACAGGCGCGTGGCGGCGCCGCCCTGGCTCAGGTAATGGAAGCGGCGGTTGGTCCGTTCGGGCGTGCCCTCGCCGGCGAACATGCGGGTGGGATCTTCGCCGCTGCGGCGGTACGGGTAGACGCCGCCGGTGTACGGGTAGTGGCCGGGCAGGTTTTCCTTGCCGAGGAAGGTGAGGAGTTCGCCCCAGTCTTTCGATTTGGGCGGGGAGACCTTGGGGATTTTCTGGTGGCTCAGGGATTCGCGGTAGTTGTCGACCTTGATGACCTTGTCGCGGACTTTGTATTCGTTGACGTCGGCGGTGACCGAGGCGTACAGCGCGGGCCATTCGCGAAGCTGGTGGATGGCTTCGTGGGTGAGTTCCTTGAGGGCGGCGTTGTAGCGTTGGCGGAGGAGGAGCATGGAGCGGTCGGGCCCTCGCGGCGCTTCGACTTCGCCCTGCGGGCTACGCTCAGCGTGATCGGCTGTGGGGGTGTGGAGGTCAGCGTTGCGGTACAGCTCGAGAGGGCGCGGCAGTTTTTCATCGCCCAGTTCTTTCAACGCCTCGTAATAATGCTGCGCCTTGCTGGCAAACTCGGCCTGGGTCTCGATGCTCTTGTTGATGGCGCGGCCCTGCTCGGCGATTTCGGCGAGGTAGCGCACGCGGGGGCCGGGGATCAGGACGGTGGCGCGGGGTTCTTTCAGGGTGGTGTCGAGGTGGGGGGTCCACTTGTCGGCGGGCAGCGAGAGCTTTTCGCGCATCAGCCGGCACAGGTTCGCGAACATCCAGGTGATGCCGGGGTCGTTGAACTGGCTGGCGATGGTGGGGTACGCCGGCACGTCCTCGTCTTTCACGGTGAACGCGGTGCGGTTGCGCTTCCACTGCTTGCGCACGTCGCGCAGCGCATCCTCGGCGCCGCGCTTGTCGAACTTGTTGAGCACGATCAGCTCGGCGAAGTCGATCATGTCGATCTTCTCCAGCTGGCTGGCGGCGCCGTAGTCGCTGGTCATCACGTAGGCGGGGAAATCGACCAGGTCGACGATCTCCGAATCGCTCTGGCCGATGCCGGCGGTCTCCACGATGACCAGGTCGTAGGGCTGGCTCTTGAGGAAGTCGATGCAGTCGTGCAGCACGGTGTTGGTGGCCGCGTGCTGGCGGCGGGTGGCCATCGAGCGCATGTAGACGCGATGGGACCGCAGCGAGTTCATGCGGATGCGATCGCCGAGCAGCGCGCCGCCAGAGCGCCGGCGCGTGGGATCGACGGCGAGCACGGCGATGCGCATGTCGGGAAAGGCGTGCAGGAAGCGCAGCAGCAGTTCGTCCACCACCGACGACTTGCCGGCGCCGCCGGTGCCGGTGAGGCCGAGCACCGGGGTCTGCTTGCCGGCCAGTTTCCATTCCTTGCGCAGGCGTTCGAGTTCGGCATCGGTGTAGCTGCCGCCTTCCAGGCTGGTCAGCACGTGGCCGATGCTGATCTCGTCATCGACGTCGGGCGTGGCGTGGCTGGCCGCCTCGCGCCGGGTGAGGCGCGACTCGCGGCCCTGCTGCGCGCGACGGATCACGTCCTCGATCATCTCCACCAGGCCCAGCTTCATGCCGTCGTTGGGGTGGTAGATGCGCTCGACGCCGTAGGCTTCCAGCTCGCGGATCTCCTCCGGGGTGATGGTGCCGCCGCCGCCGCCGAACACGCGGATGTGGCTGGCGCCCTTCTCCTTGAGCATGTCGACCATGTACTTGAAATACTCGACGTGGCCGCCCTGGTAGGACGACATGGCGATCGCGTCGGCGTCCTCCTGCAGCGCGGCGCGCACCACGTCCTCCACCGAGCGGTTGTGGCCGAGGTGGATCACCTCCGCGCCCTGGGCCTGGATGATCCGCCGCATGATGTTGATCGCCGCGTCGTGGCCATCGAACAGGCTGGCGGCGGTGACGAAGCGCAGCGGGGTGGTTTCCGTCTGCGGGGCGCTGGCGGGGACGTGCTTGGCGGGGGAACTCATGGCAACTCCGGACATCGTGTGCTTGAACC
>JBDZVT010000071.1:0-2707 GCA_040255835.1 Lysobacteraceae bacterium | reverse complement strand
TCGACCACGCAGATGCCCTGGCTCATGTTCTCCAGCGCCGCGCCCAGCACGCGCTGGTTGAACCGCAGGTCCTGCGCCGCCTCGCCGACGATCGCGACCACCGTGTCCAGCTCCTCGCGGCCCTGCCGGTGCACCACCTCCAGCAGCAGCCGCGCCGAGGCGGCGCCGATCACCGCGGCCAGTTCATGTTCCACCTGGTTGACCCGCGCAGTGCCGGACGAACCGCTGGCCGGCGCGCCGTCGAACAGGTGCTCGACGCGCTCCGGCGGCAGGAAGCGCGCCGCCAGCGCGCGCAGTTCGGCCACGTCCACGTGCCCCACGCTGACCGCGCGGTCGCCCTGCCCGAAGCGCGAACCGGCCAGCGCCAGCATCACCGCCACGTTCGCCGCCAGGCTCACCACCACGGCACGGCCCAGGCGGTTCCAGTCGCCCAGGCCGAGCAGGTCGTCCGGCGCCAGCCAGTGCATGCCGAACGGCCCGTCGCGCAACCACGGCAGCGACGCCGGCAGCAGCGCCGGCAACACCGCGTAGATCCACACCACGGTGCCGGCGGCCAGCCCGGCCATCACCGCACGCGAACCCAGTTGCGGCCGATACATCGCCGCGAGCACGGCGGGGGTCAGGCCGGCCAATGCCGAGAACGAGATCGCGCCGATGTCGGCCAGCGCCTCGTTGCGCGCCAGCAGGCGGCTGTATGCCCAGGCCAGCAGGATCACCACCACGATCGCCACGCGCCGGTAATTGAGCAGCGCCCCGCGCAGGTCGACGCGCTCGTCGCGCCCCCAACCCGAACGCACGCGCAGCGGTGCAATGAAGTGGTTGACCACCATCAGGCTCAGCGTGAGCGTGGCGATCACCACCATGCTGGTCGCCGCGCTCAGCCCGCCGAGAAAGGCGATCAGCGCCAGGGCGTGCTTGCCCTCGGCCAGCGGCAGCGCCAGCACGTACATGTCCGAGGACACTCCCCCCGGCCCCAGCAGGCTGTCACCCAGCCGCGCCAGCGGCAGGATCGGCAGCGAGATCAGCAACAGGTACAGCGGGAACAGCCAGCGCGCGGTGCGCAGGTTGCCGTCGCTGCGGCATTCCACGATGCCGGCATAGAACTGGTGCGGCATGGTGAACATCGCCAGCGCGCCGAGCAGGATCAGCGCCGGGAATCCGCCACTGTCCGGCGGCGAAGGCACGTGCGTGGGCAGGCCCGCCGGCAGCGCGCCGAGCAGCAGGCTGCCGAGTGCCAGCATCGCACCGAGCTTGAACAGCGATTCGAACGCCATCGCCAGCACCAGCCCGCGGTTGTGCGCCATGGTCGACGCGCGCCGCGTGCCGAACAGCATCGCGAACAGTGCCATCAGCAGGGCCACGTACAAGGCGCTGTCCTGCCACGGTTCGGATTCGGCCAGCTGCCCCTGGCTGAGGATGCCGTAGCTCATCGCCACCGCTTTGAGCTGCAGCGCGATGTACGGCACGATGCCGATCACCACCACCGCCGTGACCAGCGCCGCCAGCCCCGAATGCCGGCCCAGCCGCACGGCGATCAGGTCGGCCAGCGACCCGGCGTTGTACTCGCGCACCAGCTGCACCATCCGGCCGAGGAATTTCAGCGCGAACAGGTACATCACGATCGCCCCGACGAACGTCGGCGGCAGCCACCAGCCGGAACGGCTGGCCTGGGTGACGGTGCCGTAGAACGTCCACGAGGTGCAGTGGATCGCCAGCGACAGCGCATACACGATCGCCCAGCGCTTCTCGAAAATATGCGGCCGCCGCTCGCCGAGCAAGGCCACGCCGAACAGCAGGCCCAGCCAGCACAGCGCCGCAATCGCGATGACGCTGGCGCTCAGCATGGGTGCTGTCTCGGTTGCAGGGACAGCCCCATTCGCGATGCCTTGCTCGTGATGTTTTGCTTCATCAAAGCAAAGAACTGCCCTCCTCGCGGAACTGTAGGAGCGCGCTTGCGCGCGATGCTCTTGGCTGCATCCAGAGCGAAGAGCGGTCGATCGCCTTCGGCTGCCGAAGGTAGACGAAAGCTCTTGACCTTGAGTGCACCCGCATCAAGAGCAAAAGCATCGCGCACAGGGAGCGCTCCTACAGAGGCCGGCGATGGCATGCAATTGGCTTCGGACGGAGCCAAGAGCATCGCGCGCGAGCGCGCTCCTACAACACCGCCGAAGCCATCCACGCCGAAGCCGTCCGCATGGCGGGCCATCAATGGCCGGCAGGCAGCCCCAGTGCGCGTACCGCGTTCACCAGCCAGCGCAACTGCACGCCCTGGCGTGTGTCGTAGTCGGCTCCCGAATAACCCCACCAGTCCCAGCATGCTTGCGGATTCAAGGGCGCGAAACTTGCGCGGGTCTGAGGATATAGCACCGCCACGTCGTAGACGTCGGCCCAGCGGTTGAAGCCCGCGTCCTCGACGAAGGCCTTGCCCACGGCGTCGGCATTCTGCTTGCAGCCGTGGAAGGCCACCAGCAGGCCGCAGGGCTTGCCGGCGATGCAGGACGGCGGCAGATAGACGTAACCGGTGCTGGCCAGGAACGCGTCGGCGCCGTCCGGGCGCAACGCATCCTGGTCGAAGCGGCGCAGTTCGCCGCGTGGCGCGGCGGCCGCATGCGCCGGCTTGCCGAACATCTGCGCGAAGATCTCGCCGGCGGCGTCGAAGCCGCAGTGGCCCAGGTACGGCGCCACCGACTTGTCGCAATCGTCGCCG
>JBDZVT010000070.1:0-2763 GCA_040255835.1 Lysobacteraceae bacterium | reverse complement strand
CGGCGGTCGGCGCTTTCCAGCATCGCCGGCAGCGAGGCCAGCGAGGACTGCGTGCTGATCGCCACCGCCTGCGCCGGCACCAGCGCGGGCACGAAGCGGCGCAATCGCTCGCCACCGAAGGCCAGCGCCACCGGCAGCATCATCGCGGTGACCGCCAGGTACAGCAGGCACTCGGTCAGCACGTACACGCCCAGCGCGCTGAGCATGCCCAGCCCGGAGCGCGCGCACACCGACAGGATCAGCGCGAACACGCCCAGCGGTGCCACCCACAGCACCCAGCGCACGATCACGATCATCGCGTCGGCGATCGCCTGGAAGAACTCCACCAGCATCGCGCGCCGCGCCGGCGCGATCCGGGTCAGCGCGAAACCGAGGAACAGCGCGAACACCACCAGCGGCAGCATCGCGCTCTGCGCCGCGGCCATGATCGCGTTGCTGGGCACGATCGCGACCAGCGTGCCGACCCAGTCCGCCGCGCCGACCTGGGCGGTGGCCGGCACGCTGGCGTGGTCGAGCGCGGCGACCAGCGCCGGGTTGTGTGGGAACAGCGAGAACACCAGCGGCGCGGCCAGCGCCGCGAACAGCGCGCCGCCGGTGAGGATCACGATGAACACCACGATCGCGCGCCGCGCGATGCGCCCCGAGGCGGCCGCGTCGGTGGCGGTGTTCACGCCCACCACCACCAGCGCCAGCACCAGCGGCACCACCGTCATCTGCAGCGCGTTCAGCCACAGCTTGCCGACCGGGTGCACCGCATTGGCCACCTGCAGCGCCACGCCCTCGTTCCAGCCGGCCAGCAGCAGGCCGATCACCGCGCCGGCGGCCAGGCCGGTGAGCACGCGGGCGGTGGGACTCATCGCGCACCGCCCGCGGCGAGCTCGGGCAACTGCCACGATGCGCGCAGGCGGTCGTACTCGGCCTGCGGCAGCAGCACAAACACCGGATGGTCCTGCGGCTTGAGCCACGCCAGCAGCGACTGCATCACCGGCGGCGCCATCGCGGTGCAGCCGGCGGTCGCATCGGTGGGCGACTTCCACAGGTGGGCGAAGATGCAGCTGCCGCCCTGCGGCGCCGCCTGCGCGTTGTGCTCGATCACGAAGCCGAGCCGGTAGCGCTGGTCGCCGTCGGCATGCAGGTCGCGGCGCATCGGCTCACTGGAACCTTTCACCGCGTCGGCGCCGACCACGTCCGCATCGACGATCCGGTTGTAGTGCGCCGAGCCGCTGACGTCCATGCACCAGTCGGTCGCGGTCAGCGCACGGTACGGCAGCGCGGTGGCCGCATGCGCGGCGTAGCCGAACGCGGTGCCGATGCGGAACACGCCGGCCGGGCTGCGGTTGTCGCCTTCGCGCTTGAGCGGCCCGCCGGACTGCGGCGGGCTCAGGCCCATGCCCCAGCCGGCGCCGTTCTTGCCGATGGTGACCGGCGTGGCGGCACGCACCTGGCGCCAGCCGTCGCCATCGCGCGCGAAGGCGCGCAGCGTGCCGTGGTCGGCGTGCCAGTCGGCGGTGGTGACCACGACCATCTGGCGGGCGTTCCGCCACGGCGCATCCGCGGCGCCGGCGTGCGCGACACCGGCAAGCACGGCGGCGAATGTCAGCAAGGCAATCGTGCGGCGGCGAACAGTCATCGGTTTTCCATCCGGCACATCATCGTCATCTCGTCAATTTGTAGGAGCCCGCTCGCGGGCGATGCATTTTTGCCGGGATTCGTGGCGAGAGCATCGCCCGCGAGCGGGCTCCTGCGATTCCCTGTTCCCGGCCTCATGGCTCCAGCATCTGCTGGATGCGGTCGAGGTTGCCCAGCAGCAGGGCGCGGCGGTCGTCGTGGCCTTCGCACAGCTGCACGAACACGCCGTCGAGCAGGTGCTGCAGCGCGGACTGGTACAGCAGCGGCTGGATGTAGGGCAGCTCGTCGTGGGCGGATACCACCAGCGCGATGTCGGCCAGCGTGCGCAGCGGGTTCGCGGTGTGCCGCGTCACCGTGATCAGCTGGCCGCGGCGTTCGCGGAAATAGCGGGCGATCTTGCACAGCGCCGGGTGGTTGCCGTGCTCGGAGAACATCAGCAGCACGTCGCCGGCGCCGGCGGCGGAGACGTTGGCGGTCATCCGCGCGGTGTCGAAGTTGTGCACGGTGAGGATGCCCAGGAGCGAGAGCCGCAGCGCGAAGTTGCGCGCGTAGATGTCGTCCTCGCCCAGGCCGATGATGAACACCTTGCCGGCACGGCCGGCCTGGCCGATCGCCTCGGCCACCGCGTCGAGCAGTTCCGGCGGGTTGATCAGGCGGGTGGCCTCCTCCGCCTCGGACTTGCGCCGCCACAGGTTGCCGGCAAATGCGCCGGCGCCGTCCGCGGCCGGCTCGACCTGCAGGGTGTCGCCGTTGTCGGCGCGGGCGATCGCCTCGCCCACGGAATACTTCAGGTCGGGGTAGCCCTTGAAGCCGAGCTTCTGGGTGAACTTGACCACGCTGGACTGGCTGATCCCCAGCGCATTGGCCAGTTGCTGGGAAGAGTAGTCGCGCAGCAGGTGCGCGTTCTCCAGCACGAAATCGGCGATGCGCCGCTCCACCGCGGACATCTGGTCGCGTTCCGAACGGATTTTGACCAGCGGCGACATCAGTCCTCGATCCTCTCCAGGCCCCTTATTTCCCGGATGCCCAGGCCGGGTGCGTCCGTCACCGAGATCTCCGATTCGTTGAAGATTACTCCCCCGTCGACCGGGTTGAACTGGCACAGCGAGGGGCCGTCCAGGTCGATCTTGGTGA
>JBDZVT010000069.1:0-2767 GCA_040255835.1 Lysobacteraceae bacterium | reverse complement strand
CAGGGTTCGGACGCCGACAAGTTCCTGGTCTCCGGCCGCGGCGAGCTGCACCTGTCGGTGCTGATCGAGAACATGCGCCGCGAGGGCTACGAGCTGGCCGTGTCGCGCCCGGAAGTGATCATCAAGGAGATCGACGGCCAGAAGATGGAGCCGATCGAGCAACTCGTCGTCGACGTGGAGGAGATCCACCAGGGCGGCGTGATGGAAAAGCTGGGCATGCGCAAGGGCCAGCTGAAGAACATGGAATCCGACGGCAAGGGCCGCGTGCGCCTGGATTACGTGATCCCGGCGCGCGGCCTGATCGGCTTCCAGAACCAGTTCAAGACCCTGACCCAGGGCTCGGGCCTGCTGTTCCACGTGTTCGACCATTACGGTCCCAAGGAAGAAGGCCAGATCGCCAAGCGCCAGAACGGCGTGATGATCGCCAACGCCGGCGGCACCACCCCCGCCTATTCGCTGGGGCCGCTGCAGGATCGCGGCAAGCTGTTCGCCGCCGAGGGCGACAACGTGTATGAAGGCCAGCTAGTCGGCATCCACGCCAAGGACAACGACCTCACCGTCAACGTGATCAAGCCCAAGCCGCTGACCAACATGCGCGCTTCCGGCAAGGACGATGCGATCCAGCTGACCCCGGCGATCAAGTTCTCGCTGGAGCAGGCGCTGGACTTCATCGACGACGACGAACTGGTCGAGGTCACCCCGAAGGAAATCCGCCTGCGCAAGAAGCACCTCACCGAGATCGACCGCAAGCGCGCCTCGCGCAGCTGAGGTGTCATCTCATGTAATTGAACAGAAGGCCGCCGCAAGGCGGCCTTCTGTTTGCGGGTGGTCGCGTTATCCGCAGGAGCGCACCCTGCGCGCGATGCCTTCCGTCACGTGACGAAGAGCATCGCGCACAGGATGCGCTCCTACAAAAGCTGGATCCTTTCACACCCGCGGATCGTAGCCCGCGAAACTGCTGCGCAAGGCCTCGTAGGCCTTGCGCTGGGCGTCGCTGTCGGCCGGCGGCGTGCGGATGGACAACTCCACCAGCTGGTCGCCCGGGTTGCCGCCCGGCATGCCGCGTCCCTTCAGCCGCAGCTTGCGACCGGACTGCGAGCCGGGCGGGATGCGCAGGTCCACGGTGCCGGCCAGCGTCGGCACCGGCACGGTCGCCCCCAGGGCCGCTTCCCACGGAGCGATCGGCAGCACGTGCACGACGTTGCGCCCATCGAGGCGGAAGCGCGGATCGTCGCGGATGAGCACTTCCAGCAGCAGGTCGCCCTTGGGGCCACCGCCGATGCCCGGCTGGCCTTGGCCCGAAAGACGGATCACCTGGCCGCTCTGGATGCCGGCGGGGATTTTCACCTCGAGCACACGCTCGCCGCCCACCGAATCGTGCATGGCCAGCCGCGTGGGACCGCCGTCGAAGGCGGTCTGCAGGTCGATCTGCACCGAGGCCTGCACGTCCTGGCCACGCCGCGCCCGCGGCTGGCCACGATGGCCGCCATGCGCGGCGCCGCGACCGAACAGGCTCTCGAAAAAGTCGCTGAAATCGCCGGCGTCGCCGCCAAAACCCTGCTGCTCCTGCCAGCCCGGCGGCGGACGAAACTGCTCGCCCTGGCGATAGCCACCGGCGCGCAGCTGGTCGTAGGAGCGCCGCTTCTCGGCGTCCTTCAGGACTTCGTTGGCTTCGTTGACCGCCTTGAACTTCTCCTCGGCACCGGCATCCTTGTTCTTGTCGGGATGGTACTTGCGCGCCAGTTTGCGATACGCCGCCTTGATGTCGGCCTCGCTGGCATCGGGTTTGACGCCGAGGATCTCGTAATAATCTTTGAATTCCACGCCCGCTCCTGTTGATCGGTCGCAGCCCGCAAGGCCGCGCCCCGACGCAGAGCATTATCCACGACGGGGCGCGCCTTCATACCGCGTTGCGCGTGTAGCGCCGGTCAGTTGCCGGTGTTGATCGCGATCCGGCGCGGCGTGGTTTCGGGCTTCTTCGGGATCGCGATTTCCAGCACGCCAAAGCGGCCATGGGCGCTGATGTTGTCGGCGTCGGCGCTTTCGGGCAGCGAGAAGCGACGATGGAAAGTGCCGTAGACGCGCTCCTGCCGGGTCAGCTTGCCGCTGGTCTCCTCACTGTCGACCTTCCGCTCGCCCTTGATGGTGAGGATGCTCTTGTCCATGCTCACCTCGATCGTGGACGGATCCACGCCCGGCACGTCGACCAGGATCATGAATCGCTTGTCTTCTTCGCGGATGTCGACCCGCGGCGCCCACTGGCTGGTTTCCACGGTGGACTGGTCATTGTCGCCGGCACCGAACAGGCGGCTCATGGCCTGGCGGAAATCCTCCGGCGTGGCGAAATCGCGGTTCCAGATGGACTGACGGATGTTCATGGCAATACCTCCTCGCAAGGGTTTGCGGCGTGATCGCCGCCTGCCCCGGAAAATAGGTGCTCGCCGCCACGATTCAAGGCACCGGACCGCCAAAACCACTAGCATGGAACGTTCCCGACCACCGAGCGGCACATGACCATCCAGCCCGGCGACACCCTGCCCGACACCGCGATCAAGGTGATCGACGGCGACATCCAGCCCGTTCGCACGGGAGCCCTGTTCCGTGGCCGCAAGGCCGTGCTGTTCGGCGTGCCGGGCGCATTCACGCCGACCTGCTCGAACCGGCACCTGCCCGGTTACGTGGCCGCGTTCGGCGAATACCAGGCGCGCGGCATCACGGTGATGTGCCTGGCGGTCAACGATGCCTACGTGATGCAGGCCTGGGCCGC
>JBDZVT010000068.1:0-2799 GCA_040255835.1 Lysobacteraceae bacterium | reverse complement strand
TCGAAGCGATACAGGGTCCGCCATTCGCCATGCGCCAGCGACTGCATGCGCCACTCGGCGTCCTGCTGGCGCAAACGGAACGGCTCGTGGCCCGTGACCTGTTCGACGTCGGGCTGCAACCGCAACGCGCCGGTGAGCACGTGGCCACCGAAGCCCACGTCGACCAGCCAGCCCTCGCCCGCGAGCACGACGTGCAGCAACATGTGGGTCTGCGGGGTTTCCGCGTCTTCCGGATGCCCCCACAGCACGCGGGCAATCAGGCCACTGACCTCGAAGCCGATCTCGCGCAGCACGGCCTCGAACAGCAGGTTCTGCTCGAAGCAGTAACCGCCGCGGCCTTCGTCGACCAGCTTGCGTTGCAGCGTCGCCAGCCCCAGCTCCACCGGCAGGCCCATCAGCGGATCGAGGTTGGCGAACGGAATCGTGGCCACGTGGGCGACAGCCAGCCCGCGCAGGGTCGCCAGATCGGCCCCGACCGGGTCGGTCCAGCCTACGCGGCGCAGATAGGCATCGAGGTTGACGGGGTCAGACATGCAACTCTCCGGTGGTTCGCGGCCCATGGTAACGCCGGCGTTGCAGGTAACCCCCGGCCGCCGGGCGGCGAATGACCAATCGAATGCCATGCCATCGTCAGTCGAGGTTGCCCATGATCCGCCCACGCGTGTTTCGCCTGTTTCCGTTTGCCGCCGCGCTCCTGCTCGCCGGCCTCGCCGCCTGCCAGCCGGCCGCGTCCGCCCGTGAAGTCGCGCGCCTTCCCGCCCCCGCCGTCGATGCGGCGCCGGCCACCGCGCACAACGAGGTGGCCGTGTTCGCCGGTGGCTGTTTCTGGGGCATCGAGGCGGTGTTCGAGCGCGTGAAAGGCGTGCACCAGGTCACCGCCGGCTATTCCGGCGGCGCCGCCGGCACCGCCCACTACGATCGGGTCAGCGACGGCGACACCGGCCACGCCGAATCGGTGCAGGTCGAGTTCGATCCCGCCGAAGTCAGCTATGGCACGCTGCTGCAGGTGTTCTTCTCGGTGGCGCTGAACCCGACCGAGCTCAACCGGCAAGGGCCGGACAGCGGCACCCAGTACCGCTCGGTGATCTTCTACGGCAACGACGAGCAGAAGAAAATCGCCAACGACTACATCGCCCAGCTGAGCGCCGCCAAGGCGTTCGCCGCGCCGATCGTCACCCAGGTGGTGCCGCTGGAGGCGTTCTACCCGGCGGAGGCGTATCACCAGCACTACTACGACCGCCATCCAGACAACCCGTACATCGTGTACAACGACGCGCCCAAGGTGGCCCACCTGCAGCGGCTGTTCCCCGAGCTCTATCGGGCCGAACCGCAATTCGTCGAGGTCCAGCTGCATTGACTTGACGGCCGGCGATCCCCCGCCGGCCGTCTGATCGGCAGCTGGCTGGTTTTACCTTGCGTGGGGCGGCACGGCCCCCATGTCGGGAACTTCGCGTCCTGTCGCGCGCCTCCGGACATCATCCCCACGTGCCACCCCACGCAACCCGTTCCGCCCCTGGATCCACCGAAATCACGCGCAGCTTCCTGGGCGTGTTCCGCTACAGCGGTCGCGCGCTGGAACTGGTCTGGAGCACCAGCCATGCGCTGACCGTCGCGCTGGCCGCGCTCACCCTGGTCGCCGGCCTGCTGCCAGCCGGCATTGCGTACGTCGGTGCACACATCGTCGATGCGGTGGTGGCCGCCAGTCGCCTCTGGGCTGCAGACGGCCACGCACCGCTGCGATCGGTATTCGAATGGGTGGCGCTGGAAGGCGTGCTGGTGGCGGCCCTGGCCGGTGCGCAACGCGGCCTGTCGCTGTGCCAGTCGCTGCTGCGCGCGCAGCTGGGCCAGCGCGTCAACGTGATGATCCTGGAGAAGGCGCTGACCCTGGAGCTGGCGCACTTCGAGGATTCGGAGTTCTACGACAAGCTCACCCGCGCCCGGCGCGAGGCATCGAGCCGGCCGCTGTCGCTGGTGACGCGCACGTTCGGACTGGGCCAGAACGCGATCTCCCTGCTCAGCTACGGCAGCCTGCTGTTCCAGTTCTCGCCGTGGGCGGTGGCAGTGTTGCTGCTGGCCGGCCTGCCCTCGTTCTTCGCCGAGACGAAGTTCTCCGGCGACGCGTTCCGGCTGTTCCGCTGGCGTTCGCCGGAAACGCGGATGCAGCTGTACCTGGAAACGGTGCTGGCGCGTGAGGACCATGCCAAGGAAGTGAAGCTGTTCGGCCTCGGCCCGCTGCTGCTGCAGCGCTACCGCGACATCTTCCACACCCTGTACCGCGCCGACCGCAACCTCGCCGTGCGCCGCGACAGCTGGGGTTTCGTGCTGGGCCTGCTGGGCACGCTGGCGCTGTACGGCGCCTACGCGTGGATCGCCGCCAGCACGGTGATGGCGCGCATCACCCTGGGCCAGATGACGATGTACCTGGCGCTGTTCCGCCAGGGCCAGTCGGCGGTGTCGGCGATGCTGTCGGCGATCGGCGGCATGTACGAGGACAACCTCTACCTCTCCACGCTGTACGAGTACCTGGAAACCCCGGTGCCGCCGGCGACCGGCATGGCGCAGCGCGGCGCGAAGCCCGAGGACGGCATCCGCTTCGAGCAGGTCAGCTTCACCTACCCCGGCGCCGGCGAGCCGGCGCTGCGCGACATCGACCTGCACATCCGCCCCGGCGAATCGCTGGCCCTGGTCGGCCAGAACGGTTCGGGCAAGACCACCCTGATCAAGCTGCTCACGCGCCTGTACACGCCCGACAGCGGCCGCATCCTGCTCGACGGCACCGACCTGCGCGAGTGGGACGAG
>JBDZVT010000019.1:0-69575 GCA_040255835.1 Lysobacteraceae bacterium | reverse complement strand
ACAAGGGCGCGCTGGGCATCCTCAAGGTCGACGGGCCGGAGAACAAGCTGGTCTATTCGGGCAAAGAGGTCGACTACGTCTACCTGGGTGACCGCTCGGAGCCGAACCTCAAGGCGGTGACCGTCGCGGCCAAGGCGCATGCGGCCGGCACGCTGACCAAGGAGGAGCAGATCGCCGCGGGCAAGCAGCTGTTCACCGGTACCTGCTCGGTCTGCCACCAGGCGAACGGCGAGGGCCTGGCCAACGTGTTCCCGCCACTGGCCAAGTCCGATTACCTGGCCGCCGACCCGAAGCGCGCCATGTCGATCGTGACCCACGGCCTGACCGGCAAGATCACCGTCAACGGCCACGAGTACGACTCGGTGATGCCGCCGATGAGCCAGCTCAATGACGACGAGGTGGCCAACATCCTCACCTACGTGATCAACAGCTGGGGCAACCCGGGCGGCCAGTACAGCAAGGAAGACGTGGCCAAGGCGCGCGCCGAAGCCGGCCCGCACACGGACCCGGAGCACTGAGCATGCGCACGCGGCTGGCCCTCGCATGGTTCGGCCTGATGCTGGCACTCCCGGCAGCGGCGGCGGAATACGCGGCGCTGCCGGGAGGCACGTTCGCCAGCGTGCTGCCGGCCGACGGCAAGGTGGCGGCGGCGCAGGTCGCGCCGTTCCGCCTGCGTACCGAGCTGGTCACCAATGGCGAGTACCTGGCCTTCGTGCAGAAGCATCCGCAGTGGCGGCGCGACAAGGTCGCCGGCATCCTCGCCGACGCGCGCTACCTCACCCAGTGGGCCGGCGCCGATGAACTCGGCGAACAGGCCCTGCCGCGCCAGCCGGTGACGCGGGTGAGCTGGTTCGCCGCGCAGGCCTATTGCGAAAGCGAAGGTGCACGGCTGCCCAGCTGGTACGAGTGGGAGTTTGCCGCGGCGGCGGACGCCACCCGTCGCGACGCGCGGTCCGACCCGGCCTGGCGCGAGAACATCCTGGGCTGGTACTCGCGGCCATCGAACGCCGCGCTGCCGGCCGTCGGCGGCACGGCCAACGTCTACGGCGTGCGCGACATGAACGGCCTGGTGTGGGAGTGGGTCGACGACTTCAATGCGCTGATGGTGGCCAGCGACAGCCGCGAGCAGGGCGATCCCGACCTGCTCAAGTTCTGCGGTGCGGGTGCGATCAGCCTGCAGGAAAAGGAGAACTACGCGGTGCTGATGCGCATCGCCATGCTCTCCGCGCTGAAGGCGGCCGACACCACCAACAACCTGGGCTTCCGCTGCGCGAAGTCGAACTGAAGGAGTGGTGATGAAACATCTTCTGCCCGTCCTGGCGCTGCTGGCGGTGCTGTTCGGCGGCACGGCCGCAGCCGCCACGCCGCTGCCGGGTGACTCGATCTACAACCTGCCGGTGCAACTGACCACGCAGGATGGCCAGCAGCAGATGCTGGCCGCGCGTCGCGGCCGGCCGCAGCTGGTCACGATGTTCTACACCTCGTGCCAGATGGTCTGCCCGATGATCATCGACAGCCTGCGCCTGACCCGCAACGCGCTCGATCCGGCCGCGCGCGCGAAGGTCGACCTGCTCGCGGTGAGCTTCGACCCGGCGAAGGACGACGTGGCCACGCTGAAGAGCTATGCGGAGAAGCGCAAGCTGGACCCGCGCATCTGGACCCTGGCCCGCGCCGAGCCGGCGCAGGTGCGGCAGCTCTCCGGCGTGCTCGGCCTGCAGTACCGGCAGCTGCCCGATGGCGAGTTCAACCACTCCAGCGAACTGATCCTGCTCGACGCCGACGGTCGCATCGCGGCACGCACCACGGTGATCGGCCGGCTCGATCCGGCGTTCGTCAAGGCCGTCGGCGAGACGCTCGCCAGGCCGTGATCTTGCCAGACGTGTGGACGTCCATACGTCCATCGCCACGCGAAGGCCGCCATGATGGCGGCTTTTTTTTTGCACGCGCGGCGTGTTGTCACAGCGGGCGCTTTCATCGCGCGAACCTGACGGCGGTCAATCGCCGGCGACCGGCGGGCTCGCAGACTGCGCGCATCCACCAAGGGGACACGCGATGAAACCGATACGCCGGATGCTTTCCGCCAGCTGCATGCTGGCTGCCACGCTGGCCGCGCCAGCAACCTGGGCCGCCGTCGACACGGCCGCGCCGCCTGCGCCGGCCAACACGCCGCTGCAGCTGGAATGGGATGCGCGGCTGCGCCACGAACAGGTCGACGACGACGCCTTCAGTCGCGACGCGGCCGCCACCACCTTGCGCCTGCGGCTGGGCCTGAGCGCGACCTTTGGTGACGGCTGGAGCGCCTTGCTGGAGGGCGCCGGCGTGGCCGCCGCCAACGAGCATTACAACAGCGGTGCGAACGGCCGCACGCAATATCCGGCGATCACCGACCCGCACGGCAGCGAACTCGACCAGGCCTGGCTGGCGTGGCAAGGCGACGTGCTCGGCGCCACGCTGGGACGCCAGCGGCTGCTGCTGGACAACCAGCGTTGGGTCGGCAACAGCGGCTGGCGCCAGCACGAGCAGACCTACGACGCGGTGGCGCTGCAATGGCAGCCGCTGGACAGCGTGACCGTGCGCTACGACTGGCTCGACCGCGTGCACCGGGTGGCCGGTCGCGACGCGCTCAATCCGCTGGCGCGCGAGCGCAAGCTGGACACGCACCTGCTCAACGCCGCCTGGGTCCGCGGTGCGCAGCAATGGGTGGGCTACGCCTACCTGCACGAGGACCGCGACGTGGCCACGGCCTCCAGTGCCACCTGGGGCGCGCGCTGGAGCGGCAAGGCGCTGCGCGACGGCAACGGCCCCGGCTGGACGCTGGAAGCGGCGCGGCAGCGCGACTACGCCAACAATCCGCAGCACTTCGCGCACAACTACTGGTTGCTGGAGCCGACCTGGACGCAGGACGGCGTCACCGCGAAGCTGGGTTGGGAACACCTGGGCGGCAACGGCCAGCATGCCTTGCAGACGCCGCTGGCGACGCTGCATGCGTTCAACGGCTGGGACGACCAGTTCAACGTGACGCCCGCCGGCGGCCTGGAAGATCGCTACGCGGGCGCCGCCGGCACGTTCGGTCGCAGCGGGCTGGCCGGCAAGCTGGCCTGGGCGGTGGCCTACCACGACTACCGCGCCGACCGCGGCGGCCGCTACGGCAGCGAGTGGAACGCGTCGCTCAGCCTTCCGCTGCTCCCCGGCCTCGACGCCATGCTCAAGCTGGCCGACTACCGCGCCGACGGCTTCGGCCGCGACAACGCACGGGTGTGGTTGCAACTGGAATGGCGCGGCCGGCAGGCGCTGGCGGGCGCGCGATGAAGGTCGGTGGTGCGGCTGCGTTGACCCAGGTCAGCGCGCCCGCGCCGCGGCTGCGTTGAGATGGCCGCATGCCTGCATCCCCACTGCCGCCCCGCGACGACCACGCCACCAACGACACCATCGTCGCGCTGGACCTGCGCGCGCTGCCGGCGCCGGAGCCGATGATGCGTGCGCTGGAGGCGGCCGATGCGCTGGCGCCGGGGCAGACGGTCGAGCTGCTCACGCCGCTGCTGCCGACGCCGCTGCTCGATCTTCTGGCCAATCGCCGACTGCATGTCCGTGCGGAAATGCTGCCCGCCGGTGGCGCGCGCGTGTGGGTCCATCGCCCGGACGACGATGGCCCGACTGGCGCTTGACCAGGCGCCGCCGGCATCGTTGCCGCGGCGTTTCCTGCTGAGTGCGCCGCTGTGGGGCGTGCTCGCCGGCGTGCTGCTGATCGTCGACGGCGACGTTGCGCTGCGCACGCGCTGGCAGCCGGCCACGCTGGCGCTGGTACACGTGTTCACCCTGGGCGTGTTCGGCAACGTGATGTTCGGCAGCGTGCTGCAATTCCTGCCCGCTGCCGCCGGCGTGCGGGTGCGTGGCGGCGCGCGACTGGGGCGGCCGCTGCATGCCGTGTTCAACCTCGGCGTGCTGCTGCTGGTGGCCGGCCTGCACGAGGGCTGGCGCGATGCGTTGCGCGGCGGCGCCGTGTTGCTGCCGTTGGCGTTCGTGGTGCTGGCCGCGATGACCGTGCCCGGCCTGTGCGCCGCCGCGGGCCAGCGGCTGCTGCGCGCGGGCATCGGTGCGGCGATCGGTTTCGGCGTGCTGACCGCGCTGCTTGGTGCACTGCTGGCACTGGCGCTGGCCGATGGCGCGACGCTGTCGATGGTGGCGCTGGTGGACGTGCACGCCAGCTGGGGCGTGCTGGGCTGGGTCGTGCTGCTGCTGGCCAGCGTGGCGCGGATCGTGATGCCGATGTTCCAGGGCACGGCGGCCATGCCGGCGCGGGCGCAGACCCTGTGGCTGGCCAGCGTGCTGCTGATGCTGCCGGCCGCGGCATGGTGGCGCTGGACCCGCGACGATGGCCGCTGGCTGCTGGCCACCGTGGTGGTGCATGTCGCGCTGTTTGCCGGCGCCGCCCTGTGGCTGCAATGGCGCTCGCCGCGCGTGCGCCGCGGACCCTTGCTGTGGAGCTGGCGCGGCGGCCTGATCGCGCTGGCGCTGGCGGCCGTGCTGCTGGTCGGCGGTGCGCGTGGCGCCGTGCTGGCGGCGGCACTGGGGCTCGGCATCGCGTTGCCGTTGCTGCTCACCGGCATGGCGCTGGAGATCGTGCCTTTCATCGGCTGGATCGAACTGCACCGGCGCTGTGGCCGCGGCCTGCAGCTGCCCGGCGTGCAGCGGCTGCTGCCCGACAGCGACAAGCTCGGCGTGCTGCTGGCGCAATGGCCGCTGCTGGTGTTGCCGGCCGCGGTGCTGTGGCCGTCGCCGTGGCTGGCGCGCGCGGCGGGTGTGGCGCTGGTGTGCGCGTGGCTGGGCACGTGGTCGGCGTTGCGCGGCGTGCGCCGGCGCACCGAGGCATTCGTGGCGACGTTGCCGCAACGCCCCTGAGTGGAAAGAGTGCGGCGTCATCGCGGTGGCGCATCGGTTGCGGTTGACTTCGATCAAGGCGCACCCGCGCGCTTGCCGGCGATGATGCGCGCCATCATGCCCAGCCTTTCATTGCATCGCTCCGTTCTCCCGCGTTTGCGGCCGCCGCCATCGCGGTGCGCGTAGCGCCTGAACGCGGATTGCCGGGTGGGCTGAACTGGCCCGCTGCGCCCCGGATATCTCGACCACCCTCTACTGCGGATCGCCATGCACGACCTCGCTGCCGTCCCCGTGCCTGTCTGGCGCGACGAACTCGAACACGAATATGCCGCGCTCGCCGAGCGACTCGAACCGCTGGTGCCGTGCCTGGAGATTCCTCTGCACCTGCCGTGGATCGACGCGATCAACAAGCTGAAGAAGCAGCGTGGCGCGGTGATCATGGCGCACAGCTACCAGTCGCCGGAGATCTTCCACGGCGTGGCCGACATCACCGGTGACTCGCTCGGCCTGGCCCAGGCCGCGGCCGAGTGCGAGGCCGAGCTGATCGTGCTGTGCGGCGTGCACTTCATGGCCGAGACCGCAAAGATCCTGGCGCCGCACAAGACCGTGCTGCTGCCCGACCTCGAAGCCGGCTGCTCGCTGGCCTCCTCGATCACCGCCGCCGACGTGCGTGCATTGCGCGCGCAGCACCCCGGCGTGCCGGTGGTCAGCTACGCCAATACCTCGGCCGCGGTGAAGGCGGAATCCGATGCGATCTGCACTTCGGCGAACGCGGTGCAGGTGGTGGAGGCGATGGATGCGCCGAAGGTGATCTTCCTGCCCGACGAGTTCCTCGGTCGCCACGTGGCCAAACAGACGGCGGTGGAAATCATCCTGTGGCATGGCCGCTGCGAAGTGCACGAGCGCTTCACCGCGCAGGAAGTGCGGCACGTGCGCGAGCAGTTCGGCACCAGGGTGGTGGCGCATCCGGAGTGCTCGCCCGAGGTGCTGGCCGAGGCCGATTTCGTCGGCTCCACCACCGCCATGGGCAAGTGGCTGGCGCGCGAAAAGCCGGCGCGCGTGGCGATGGTCACCGAGTGCTCGATGGCCGACAACCTCAAGTCGCAGTTCCCGCAGACCGAGTTCATCAAGCCGTGCAACCTGTGTCCGCACATGCAGCGGATCACCTTGCAGAACATCTACGCCTGCCTGCGCGACATGCGCCACGCGATCGAGATCCCCGCGGACGTCGGCGCGCGCGCGCGCGCCGCGCTGGAACGCATGCTCGCCGTCGGGCGGCGCGAACGCGTGTGAGGCGCGCGCACCTCCCGATCGTGGTGGTAGGCGGCGGCGTGGCCGGGCTGGCGACGGCGCTGGCCGCGGCGCCCGCGCCGGTGCGCCTGCTGTGCCGCGCCCACGACGGTTGCGGCAGCGCCACGGCGCTCGCCCAGGGCGGCATCGCCGCGGCGCTTGATCCGGAGGACAGCGCCGCTGCCCACGCCGCCGACACGCTCGCCGCCGGCGCGCAACACAACGATGCGGCCATGGTCGCGTGGCTGACCGCCGCGGCACCGGCGGCGATCGACTGGTTGCAGGCGCAGGGCGTGGCGTTCGATCGGGCTGCGGATGGCGCGCTGCAACTGGGTCGCGAAGGTGGTCATGCCACCGCCCGCATCGTGCACGCCGGCGGCGATGCCACGGGCGCGGCGGTGTTCTGTGCCTTGCGCGAGCAGGCGCAGGCGGCCAGCCACGTGCAGTGGCGCGGCGGCGTCGATGTCGATGGCCTGCTGTGGCGCGGCGGTCGCGTGGTCGGCGTGCGCACGCGCGACGAGCGCGGCCGCCATGAACAGGTCGAGGCGGCGGCGGTGGTGCTGGCCACCGGCGGCATCGGCGCCTTGTATGCGCGCACCAGCAATCCGCCGGATGCCGATGGTGCGGGCCTCGCGCTCGGCCTGGCGGCCGGCGCCGCGCCGCGCGACCTGGAGTTCGTGCAGTTCCATCCCACCGCGCTCGACGTGCCCGGCCACTGCCTGCCGCTGCTCACCGAGGCGCTGCGCGGCGCCGGGGCGCGATTGCACGACGACGCCGGCAACGCGCTGATGGCTGGCGTGCATCCGCTCGGCGACCTGGCGCCGCGCGACGTGGTGTCGCGGCGCGTGGCCGCGGTACAGGCCGCCGGTGGCCGCGCCTGGCTCGACGCGACGGCGGTGGAGGGCGATTGGGAGCAGCGTTTTCCCACCGTGCTGGCGGCGTGCCTGGCGCACGGCTTCGATCCGCGGTGCGAGGCGTTGCCGGTGACGGCGGCGGCGCATTTCCACATGGGCGGCCTGGCCACCGATGCGGACGGACGCACCAGCGTGGCGGGCCTGTACGCCGTGGGCGAGGTGGCCTGCAATGGCGCGCACGGCGCCAACCGGCTGGCCAGCAATTCGCTGCTCGAAGGCGTGCTGTGCGGACAGCGGCTGGGTCGTGTCCTGCGGACCGCTGCTGTCCCGGACATCGGCACCGGCCCGCAGCGCGTGATCGAACGCGGCGCCAGCCTGTCGCCGGCCGAACTTGCCGGCTTGCGTGCGCTACTGTGGCACGCGGCCGGTCCGCGGCGCGAAGCGGGCGCCCTGCGCGATGCCTGGCGGATCTGCGCGGCGCGGGCGGATGCCGGTTGGCAGGCGCGCCTGGCCAAGGCGCTGCTGCGCGCGATGCGCCTGCGCCGGCGTTCGCTGGGCGCGCATTGGCGCGGGGACCGCGGCTGCCCGTCCTGATGCGTGCGCGTCGCCGCGCAGGGCGCAGTGCGCGGGCGTACGGCCGCGGTGCACGTCGTCGCACGTCAAGACATGGCGGCGTGCAACTGGCACACTTGTCGTCCCCCAAACCCCGAGCCTTTCATGACACGTCCTTCCTCTTTCGACTACGAGCAATTGCGCGCCTGCGGGCGCGGCGAACTGTTCGGTGACGACAACGCGCGGCTGCCTTCGCCGCCGATGCTCATGTTCGACCGCATCACGCACATCTCCGAGGAAGGCGGTGCCTACGGCAAGGGCGTCATCCATGCCGAGATGGATATCCGGCCGGACCTGTGGTTTTTCGCCTGCCACTTCATCGGCGATCCGGTGATGCCCGGTTGCCTGGGCCTGGACGCGATGTGGCAGCTCAGCGGTTTCTTCCTGCCGTGGCTGGGCGAACCCGGCCGTGGCCGAGCGCTCGGCGTGGGCAACGTGAAGTTCTCCGGCCAGGTGATGCCGACGGCGAAGCTGGTGCGCTACGAGATCGACATCCGCCGCGTGATGCGCGGCAAGCTGCGGCTGGTGATCGCCGACGGCAAGACCTTCGTCGACGACCGCCTGATCTACGAGGCCAGCGACATGCGCGTGGGCCTGTTCCAGTCCACCGAGGGTTTTTGAGATGCGTCGCGTCGTAGTGACGGGCATGGGCATCGTGTCGTGCCTGGGCAATGATCAGGACACCGTGACCGGCGCCTTGCGCGACGGCCGCAGCGGCATCCGCGCGATGCCCGAATATGCCGAGCTTGGCCTGCGCAGCCATGTCGCCGGCGTGCCGAACATCGACCTGGAGTCGGTGATCGACCGCAAGCTCAAGCGCTTCATGGGCGATGCGGCGGCGTATGCGTACGTATCGATGCGTTCGGCGATGGAAGATGCCGGGCTGGATGCCGAACAGATCCGCCACCCGCGCATCGGCGCGATCGCCGGCTCCGGCGGCGGTTCGCCGCGCTGGCAGATCGAGACCGGCGACCTGCTGCGCAACAAGGGCGTGCGCAAGATCGGCCCGTACATGGTGCCGCGCACGATGTGCTCGACGGTGTCGGCCACGCTGGCCACCACCTTCGGCATCCTGGGCCTGAGCTATTCCATCTCCGCCGCCTGCGCCACCTCGGCGCACTGCATCGGCGCGGCCGCCGACCTGATCCGCCACGGCGCGCAGGACGTGGTGTTCGCCGGCGGCGGCGAAGAGGAACACTGGGGCATGACCTCGCAGTTCGACGCGATGGGCGCGCTGTCCAGCCACCACAACGACACGCCGGCCAGCGCCTCGCGCCCCTATGACACCAGCCGCGACGGCTTCGTCATCGCCGCTGGCGGCGGCATGCTGGTACTGGAGGAGTACGAGCACGCCAGGGCGCGCGGTGCGCGCATCCACGCCGAGCTGGTCGGCTACGGCGTCACCTCCGACGGCGCCGAGATGGTCGCGCCGTCGGGCGAAGGTGCGGTGCGCTGCATGCAGATGGCGCTGGACAACGTCAGCGCACCGATCGACTACCTCAACACCCACGGCACCGCCACGCCGCTGGGCGACATCGTCGAGCTGAACGCGGTGCGCGAAGTGTTCGGCGACGCAGTGCCACCGCTGTCCTCGACCAAGGCGTTGACCGGTCACTCGCTCGGTGCCGCCAGCGTGCACGAAGCGATCTACAGCCTGCTGATGCTCAAGGAAGGTTTCGTCGCCGGCTCGGCCCACATCAGCGACCTCGACCCCCGCGCCGAAGGCTTCCCGATCCTGCGCGAAAGCCGCGAGGCGAGCCTTAACACGGTGATGTCCAACAGCTTCGGCTTCGGCGGCACCAACGGCACGCTGGTGTTCGCGAGGGTCTAGGAAAGCGTTCCCTGCGCCCAGGCTCTACTCCCCCTGCTTGTCCCTTCAGGGGCAAGCAGGGAGGGATACAAGGTCCCTCTCTCCGCGTGAAGGCCCGCGCTCAGCGACGCTGCGCCGCACCGCCTCGCTTCGGCGTCTTGCGTACCGCGGGTGCGCAATAGATTCCATACAGCGTGCTGATGATCGCCTGCGCCGGACCCGGCGGCAGCGAATACCACACGGTCTGCGCCTCGCGTCGGGTATCGACCAGGCCTTCCTCGCGCAGGCGGGCCAGGTGCTGCGACAGCGCCGACTGGCTCAGTTCCGGCAGTTGTTCGTTGATCTGTCCGACCGACATCTCGCCGTCGGCGAGCAGGCACAGCATGCGCAGGCGTTGCGCGTTGCCCAATGCCTTGAGCAGGCGCGACGCTTCCTCGGCATTGGCCTGCATCAGTGCCATGTCGGTGCGGGATGACTTGTCCATGGGAATCGGGGTTCGCAGCGGTTTGACGGCTTGACTTTACCACGCCATACTAATTAAGCTATTTCTAATTTAGAAATGCATGTGTTCGCGAAGTTCGCGAACGGCCGTCAACCGAGGAATTCAACATGAATGTCGATCGCGTCGTGATGGGGTTCGCCGGCAGCGTGGTGCTGGCCGGCATTGCGCTGGCACATTTCGCGGCGCCGGGCTGGATCTGGCTGTCGGTGTTCGTCGGCGCCAACCTGCTGCAGTCCTCGTTCACCGGCTTCTGCCCGCTGGCGATGATCCTGCGCAAGCTGGGGCTGAAGCCCGGCTGCGCGTTTCCTTCCTGACCCGAGCGAGGCCACGCCATGTATCACATCGTGGAGACATCCAAGAGCTTCGAGCAGGCTGCGGCCGACCTTGCCACCGCCGTCGCCGCGCACGGCTTCGGCGTGCTGCACGTGCACGACCTGGGCGGCACCTTGCGCGGCAAGGGCGTGGAGTTCGGCCACGAGTGCAAGGTGTTCGAGGTGTGCAACCCGCGCCAGGCCGGCCGCGTGCTGGCCAACGACTTGCGGCTGAACATGGCGCTGCCGTGCCGGGTGTCGGTCTATACCGAGGAGGGCAAGACCCGGATCGGCATGATCCGGCCGACACCGATGCTCGGCATGCTCTCCAGCGATCCCGCGCTGGCGGCAATCGCGCGCGAAGTGGAGCAGACCCTGGTGAACGTCATCGCCGAGGCGGCGTAGCGCCGGCGAAGCGGCCTTTGAATTGACCAGGCTCAAACCCCTCGCCGTGCCACCGGCGCACGCTGTTGGCACCCTCACTGCAGGAGTTAGTCACCATGAGCGACGTCGTCATCCTGGGTTCGGGCCTGGGCGGCACCAGTGCCGCCTATGAAATCAAGGCCGCGCTGGGCAATACCCATCGCGTCACCGTGGTCGGCGAGGGGCGCCTGTTCTCCTTCACGCCATCCAACCCGTGGGTCGGCATCGGCTGGCGACAACCGGCCGACGTGCAGCTCGATGCGGCCAAGGCGATGGCCCCGCACGACATCGCCTTCATCGACTCGCCGGCCAGCGCGGTGCGTCCGGCGGACAACCTGGTGCTGCTGGCCGACGGCCGCGAACTGAAATACGACTACCTCGTCGTCACCACCGGCCCGCGGCTGGCGTTCGACGAGATCCCGGGGCTGGGGCCGGTCGACGGCTACACCCAATCAGTCTGCACCACGCCGCATGCGACCACCGCGTGGCAGGCGTACCAGCAGTTCCTGCAGAACCCCGGCCCGGTGGTGGTCGGCGCGGCGCAGGGCGCCAGCTGCTTCGGCCCGGCCTACGAGTTCGCGCTGATCCTCGATACCGACCTGCGCCGGCGCAAGCTGCGCGACCGCGTGCCGATGACCTTCGTCACCAGCGAGCCGTACATCGGCCACATGGGCCTGGGCGGGATCGGCGATTCCCGCGGGCTGCTGGAGCGCCAGTTGCGCCAGCGCCACATCAAGTGGATCTGCAATGCGCGGATCGACAAGGTCGAGGACGGCAGCATGCACGTCACCGAAGCCGACGCGCATGGCCAGGCGCAGGAGCAGCATGCGCTGGCGTTCCGCTACGCGATGGTGATCCCCGCCTTCACCGGCGTGGCCGCCGTGCGGGGCATCGAGGGCCTGGTCAATCCGCGCGGCTTCGTGCTGATCGACAAGCACCAGCGCAACCCCACCTTCCGCAACGTGTTCTCCGCCGGCGTGTGCGTGGCGATCCCGCCGGTGGAGGCCACCCCGGTGCCCACCGGCGCGCCCAAGACCGGTTTCATGATCGAGTCGATGGTCAGCACCCTGACCGCGAACATCAAGGCGGACATCGAGCACCGGCCGGCCACGGCGGAAGCGACCTGGAACGCGGTGTGCCTGGCCGACATGGGCGACAGCGGCGCGGCGTTCGTGGCACTGCCGCAGATCCCGCCGCGCAACCTGACCTGGGCGAAGGAGGGCAAGTGGGTGCATCTGGCCAAGGTGGCATTCGAGAAATACTTCATGCACAAGATCCGCACCGGCAACACCACGCCGGTCTACGAAAAGTACGTGATGAAGGCGCTGGGTATCGCGCGCATCCGGCCCGGCACGGGTGACGAATGAGTACAACCGGACGCTCCCGCCAGGCGCACCATGCGCAGCCACACTCGGCGCTGCACGGGCACGCTGTGGCGCGCGCGCTGCGCCCGGCGATGCTCGCGCTGGCCGCGCTGGCCGCGCTGGCCGCGTGCGGGCGCACGCCGGCGCCGCCGGCGGCCACGGCGCCGCCGCCGCTGGCCGCGCTGACCGTGCACCTGGAACCGGCGCACGACGAGCAGGCCTGGGATGGCGTGGTCGAGGCGGTGCACGAGGCGGTGATCTCGGCGCAGACCAATGCGCGGGTGGTCGAGTTGCCGCATGACGTCGGCGATGCCGTGCGCAAGGGCGACGTGCTGGTGCGTTTCAGCGACGTCGAGCAGAAGTCCGCAGGGCGCGCCGCGCAGGCGCAGATCGCCGCGGCGCAGGCGGCGTATACCGAGGCGGATACGTCCTACCGGCGCTTCGCCGGGATATTCGAGAAAGGCTTCGTTTCCAAGGCGCAGCTCGACGCCGAGCGTGCCCGTCGCGACGCCGCGCTGGCGGCGCTGCAGTCGGCCCGCGCGCAGTCCAGCCAGGTCGGCCAGCAGCTCGATTACACGGTGCTGCGCGCGCCGTACGACGGCATCGTCACCCGCCGCTACGTGCAGGTGGGTGAGGCGGTGCAGTCGGGGCCGCCGGCGCCGCAGCCGCTGATCGCGCTGGCCTCGCTGCAGGATCTGCGGGTCGGCGTGCAGGTGCCGCAGAGCGCGATCGCCGCGATTCGCCGCTACCACGCCGCCGAGGTGGTGCTCGACGACGGCCGCCGCGTGGCGGCGGGCAAGCTCACCGTGTTTCCCTATGCCGACCCGCAGACGCACAGCTTCCGCGTGCGGCTGGAACTGCCCGGCGACGGTGCCGGCCTGGTGCCGGGCATGACGGTGAAGGTCGCCTTCGCCAGCGGCGAGGCGAAGCGATTGCTGCTGCCGATGAGCGCGCTGGTGCAACGTGGCGAGCTGGTCGGCGCGTACGTGCTGGGCGCGCATGACGTGACGCTGCGCCAGTTGCGCCTTGGCCATCGCCACGGCGACCGCGTCGAAGTGCTGGCCGGACTGGACGACGGCGAGCGCGTCGCCACCGATCCGGTCGCGGCAGCGCGCTGGCTGGTCGCGCAGCGACGCGGGGACGCGCCGTGAGCGGGCCTCGGCTCGGCTTCTCCGGCCGCATCGCGCACGCGTTCCAGGAATCGCCGCTGACCCCGATCCTGGCGATCGCCGCTCTGCTGCTGGGACTGGTCGCGGTGATGATCACGCCGCGCGAGGAAGAGCCGCAGATCGACGTGACCATGGCCAACGTGATGGTGCCGTTTCCCGGCGCCGACGTGCGCGACGTGGAAAACCTGGTGGCGTTCCCGCTGGAGCAGAAGCTGGCGGAGATCGAGGGCGTCAAGCACGTCTACTCGGTGAGCCGGCCCGGCATGGCGGTGATGACGGTGGAGTTCCAGGTCGGCGTGCCGCGGCAGACGGCGATCGTGCGGCTGTACAACCAGGTGTTCCAGAACCAGGGTTTCGTGCCGCCCGGCCTCGGCGTCGGCCCGCCGCTGGTGCGGCCGATGGGCATCGACGACGTGCCGGTGATGGCGCTCACGTTGTGGAGCGACGGCCCGGCGCAGGGCCCGGTGCAACTGGCCGAGGTGGCGCACACGCTGGAGACCGAGCTGAAGCGCGTGCCCGGTACGCGCGACGTCTACACCCTCGGCGCGCCGACCCGCGCGGTGGTGGTGCAACTGGATGCGGCGAAGCTGGCCGCCTACGGCATGACCACGGGTGACCTCGCCGGCGTGTTGAAGGCGGCCAACACGGTGACCCAGGCCGGCGACCGGGTGGGCGGCAATCGCGACGTGCCGGTGACTGCCGGACGCTTCCTCGCCGATGCGGCGGAAGTGTCGCAACTGGTGATCGGCCTGAACAACGGCCAGCCGGTATTCCTCTCCGACGTGGCCACGATCCGCCCGGGTGCGGACCTGCCCGACAGCTACGCCTGGTTCGGCGCGCCGGCCGGCAAGGCCGGGCCGGCCACCGGCCACGCGCCGGCGGTGACCATCGCGGTGGCGAAGAAGCCCGGCACCAACGCCGCCGACATCACCGGCGCGATCCGCGAGCGGCTGGCCGCGCTGCGCAACGTGGCGATTCCCGCCGACGTGCACGTGGTGGTCACCCGCGACTACGGCCAGACCGCCACCGACAAGGCGGACAAGCTGATCCACAAGCTGATCTTCGCCACCTTCTCGGTGGTGCTGCTGGTGCTGCTGGCGCTGAGCTGGCGCGCGGCGATCGTGGTCGGCAGCGCGGTCATCATCACTCTGGCGCTGACCCTGTTCGCGTCGTGGGCGATGGGTTTCACCATCAACCGCGTCTCGCTGTTCGCGCTGATCTTCTCCATCGGCATCCTGGTCGACGACGCCATCGTGGTGGTGGAGAATATCCACCGGCACATGGCCGGATCGGAGACGACTCGGGGCGGACGCACCTTGCGCGAGGCGATCCCCGAGGCGGTCAGCGAGGTCGGCGGGCCGACCATCCTGGCCACCTTCACGGTGATCGCCGCGCTGCTGCCGATGGCCTTCGTGTCCGGCCTGATGGGGCCGTACATGCGGCCGATCCCGATCAACGCCTCGGCCGGCATGCTGCTGTCGCTGGCCGTCGCGCTGGTGGTGACGCCGTGGCTGGCGCTGAAACTGCTCGGCCACCACAGCCACGCCGAAGCTGCGCCGGGGAACGCCGGCGGTGCGAATGACAGCCGCCTGCATCGCACGTTCCGTCGCCTGATGCTGCCCTTCCTCGATGGCCCCCGCGCGCCGCGCCATCGTCATCTGCTGTTCGCCGCGATGGGCGCGCTGGTGCTGGGGGCGGTGGGCCTGGTGGTGGTCAAGGCGGTGGTGCTGAAAATGCTGCCGTTCGACAACAAGTCCGAGTTCCAGGTGGTGGTGGACATGCCCGAGGGCAGCACGCTGGAGCGCACCAACCGCCTGCTCGGCGAGCTGGCGCAGGCGGTGGCCAAGCTGCCCGAGGTGAAGGACTGGCAGGGCTATGCCGGCACCGCGTCGCCGATCACCTTCAACGGACTGGTGCGCCAGTACTACCTGCGCAGCGGCCCGATCGTGGGCGACCTGCAGGTGAATCTGGTCGACAAGCACGAGCGCTCGCGGCAGAGCCACGCCATCGCGCTGGCCGTGCGCCCGGCGCTGGCGCAGATCGGCGCGCGCTACGGTGCCTCGGTGAAGGTGGTCGAGGTGCCGCCGGGGCCGCCGGTGCTGGCGCCGATCGTGGCCGAGGTCTACGGCCCGGACTACGCCACCGTGCGCAAGGTGGCGCTGGGGCTGGAACGGGATTTCAGGGCCAACCCGGACATCGTCGACGTCGACACCAGCGTGGAAGCGCAGGCGCCGCGCGACGTGCTGGTGGTCGATCGCGCCCGCGCGGCGCGGCTGGGGCTGGATCAGGCGAGCATCGCGCAGGCGCTGCGCACCGCCTTGTCCGGCGACGACGCCACCTGGCTGATGGACGGCCAGGCGAAGTACGCGGTGCCGATCCGCCTGCGTCTGGGTGCGGGCGACCAGGCATCGATGGAGCAGTTACTGGCGCTGCGCGTGCGTGCGACCGGTGGCGCACTGGTGCCGCTGTCCGAGGTGGTCCGCGTGCAGCCGGCGCAGCGCGAGCAGGCGATCTGGCACAAGGACCTGCTGCCCTATGCCACCGTCACCGGCGACGACGCCGGCAGCACCGACAGTCCGCTGTACGGCATGTTCTCGCTGGTCGGCAAGCTCAGCCACGACAAGGTGGCGGGGCAGCTGTTGCAGCAGCACTTCATCGCGCAGCCGACCGACACCACCGACGCCACGGTGAAGTGGGACGGCGAGTGGCAGATCACCTACGAGACGTTCCGCGACATGGGCCTGGCCTACTCGGCGGGCCTGCTGCTGATCTATCTGCTGGTGGTCGGCCAGTTCAAGAGCTACGTGGTGCCGCTGATCATCATGGCGCCGATCCCGCTGACCGTGATCGGCGTGATGCCCGGGCATGCGCTGGTCGGCGCACAGTACACCGCCACCTCGATGATCGGCATGATCGCGCTGGCCGGCATCATCGTGCGCAACTCGATCCTGCTGATCGACTTCATCAACCACGCGCTGGCCGCCGGCCGTCCGCTGCGCGAGGCGGTGGTCGAGGCCGCGGCGGTGCGCGCCAAGCCGATCGTGTTGACCGGGCTGGCGGCGATGATCGGCGGCTTCTTCATCATCGACGATCCGATCTTCCAGGGCCTGGCGGTGTCGCTGATCTTCGGCATCCTGGTCTCCACCGCGCTGACCCTGCTGGTGATCCCGCTGCTGTACTACGCCTGGCTGCAGCGCCGGATCGGACCGGATGGCCGATTGTCGCAGGCGCCGCCGGCTTGACCCCGGTCAGGCCGCCTCGCCGGCACCGCGCGCTAGCATGCCTTCATCCGCGGCGTCCGCGCCGCCAAGCCGGAGAGATCCGCATGAAAGCTGTACGCATTCTTCTCGCCAGCGCCTGCGCGCTCGGCCTCGCCACCGCGGCCCAGGCCGGTCCGCAACACGCCCACGCCGAGCACGACAGCCATGCGGCACACGCCGCCAGCGCCGCCACGCAGGTACCGGCACAGCGCTGGACGCCGGATGCCCCGCTGCGCGCGGGCATGCGCCGCGCGCACACCGCGGTGGCCGAGCTGGCCCACTACGAGATGGGCCACATGAGCGCGCCGATGGCGGTCGATCGCGCCGCCGAGGTGGAAAGCGCGGTGACCTACATGTTCGCCAACTGCAAGCTGCCGGCCGAGCCCGATGCCGCGCTGCACGGCATCCTGGTGCCGCTGCTCACGGCCGCGCAGGCGTTGAAGGCCGATCCGGCGAAGGCGTCCGCGGTGGCCGACATGCGCGCGGCGATCGCGCATTACCCGCAGTATTTCGACGATCCCGGCTGGGACAAGCCGGTACCGGCCGAACACGTGATGCACGACGAACCCTGAGCACCATTGCGCGCTGCCGGCGTGCGCGGCAGGGACGGCGACGGTAACCGCTCAGTGCGCCAGGAACAGCGGCAGGTCGGCGTGCCTGAGCATCCAGCGCGTGACGCCGCCCATCGCCAGTTCGCTGATGCGTGACCAGCCCCAGGCGCCCATGACCATGAGGTCGGCGTGGAAGGCGTGCGCCGCCGCCAGCAACGCCGGCCCTTCGTCGTGTTCGGCAAGGAACGGTTGCCACTGCGCCTGGATGCCGTGGCGCGCGAACCAGCCGCGCAGCGGCAGCGGTGGCGGACTGATGCCGGGCAGGCCGCCGGGCTCGCCGTCGAGGACCTGCACGGCGTGGGCCCGCGCCAGCAGCGGCAAGGCCGCCTTCACCGCCTGGGCGGCCTCGCCGGAGCCGTTCCAGGCGACCACGATGCGCTGCGCGTGCAGCGCCTGGCAGCCGATGTCGGGCACCAGCAACATCGGCGCGGCGCGGGCGAACAGCGCGCGGCTGGCATCGTCGACGCCGAGCGCCGCATCCGGATCGCCGACCTTCAGCTCGCCGATCACGAAGTCGGCCAGCCGCGAGCGCCGGGCCAGCGCGCGGGCGGACATGCCGCGCACCACTTCCCACTCGCCCTCGACGCCCGCTTTCCGGCACTGTTCCAGCCACCAGTCGCGGCGCTCCAGCGCGGCCTGTTCCTCGGCCGCCAGCGCCTCGATCACATCGGGGAACGCCATCACCGAAGGGTGGATCGCCACCAGCTGCAGCCCGGTCGCGAAAGCCTGGTGGCTGCGCGCCAGTGCCAGCGCGATGCCAGGCCACGCCGGGTTGATCGAGGCCTGGCCGACGTTGACGATGATGTCCAGCACGATCTCTCCCGCGCCGGCCGTGGTGGCCGGATGCGCAGGCATGCTCCGGCCGATGGCGTTGCGCGGTTTTGACCGTGGTCAAACCCCGGCACGAAAGCGATGTGATCGGGGCGGTGGCGCGCGCGGGACCGACGGCCTACGCCATGTCGATGTCGCCGCCGCACAGTTCGTCGAGCCGGTCGCGACGCAGGATCTGCACCGACTTGCGGTTGACCGCGAGGATGCCGGCCGATTCCATCTTGCCGAACAGGCGGCTGACCGTCTCCAGCGCCAGGCCCAGGTAGCTGGCGATGTCCTCGCGCGACATCGGCAGCGACAGCGTCAGCGGGTCGCGCGACAACCGCGCGTAGCGGTCGGACATGCGCCGCACGAAGAACGCCAGCCGCCGCTGCGCCTGCTGCTTGCCCATCAGCACCAGGTGGCTCTGCTCCCTGACCAGTGCGCCGCTGATCACCCGCAGCAGCTGGTGGTTCAGCGCGGGCAGGCTGGCGCTCACCTCCTGCAGCTGCGCATAGCGCAACTCGCAGACGGTGGAGCGCTCCAGCGCCGCGGCGGTGCACGGATAGTGCTCGTTGGTGAGCCCACCGATGCCCATGATGTCCCCGGGCAGGTGGAAGCCGAGGATCTGCACGTCGCCCTCGGAGCCTTCCACGTAGGTCTTCAGGGAGCCGGCGCGCACCACGTAGAGCGCACCGAACTTCCGGCCCTGGGAGAACAGTGTTTGCCCGCGGTCGAGCGGCAGCATGTCGCGCGCGGTGGCGTTGAGCGTCTGCATCTCGTCGACGCTCAGGCCCACCGGCAGGTGGAAGTCGTGGATGGCGCTGTAGCCGCAATTGCGCCGCAGCTCGTCGAGATCGGAATCGGGTGTCATGCCGTTGGACGTCCTTACCGCCCATTCAATGGTCCTGCCACCGGCGTACGGATCCCCTGCACCCGCCGCGCCAGCGTCGGCGGCAGGGGCTGAGGTTACCCGCTCCTGCCGCACGGCGTGCACATGGCAATCAATCGCAACCACCTTGCGGCGCGATCGCCATGCGCTCGTCCGTGCCGCCGGCCAGCACCTGCCGGTGGATCCGCTGCAATTCGTGCAGCAGCTGTTCGCGCGCCTCGGCGGCAAAGGGGTTTTCGCGCTGGATCGCGCCGAACAGGTGGCCGGCATCGCCGCGCACCGCCTCCAGCATGCGCTGCATGCCCTGGAACGACGGCGGTGCCAGCGGAAGGCTGCCGTCCACGCCCATGTCGATCAGCCCCTTGGCGAGGAAGAACGCCAGGGCATGCGTGCGGGCCATGGCGCGGTCGTGGTCGGCCGGCGCCTGCACGATGACCTCGCAGCCCAGCGTGCCGAACAGCTCGCCGGCGCGCGCGGCGGCCTGCGGGTGGGCCGCGGCGGGACACAGCACGACGCGGCGCGGCTGCTCGCCGCGGGCCAGGCTGAGCGGGCCGAACAGCGGGTGCGAGCCGACGTGCGGGATCGCCGCCCCGAGCAGCTCGTCCATCTGCGCGCAGGGATGCAGCTTCACGCTGCCCACGTCGAGCACGGTGTGCCCGGCATGCAGCAGCGGGCGCAGTGCCAGCAGGGCGGCGCGCAGCTGCGGCACCGGCATCGCCAGCACGATCCAGGGCGCGCCATCGATCGCCGCGGCGGGCGACGATGCGGCCAGCTCCGCCGGCACCGGCGCCTGCGGGTCGAACACCTGCAGCGGGTGGCCGGCCTGCTGCAACAGGCCGGCGAAGGCCTGGCCGAAGCGGCCGTAGCCGAACACGGCCACGCGGGACGGCGTGCCGTTCACGGCGGTGTGGCCGAACGCGCCGCGGCCAGGCCGCGCACGCGGCGGGCGAGGAAGTCGAAGTAGCGGTCGATGTAGCTGATGCCGTTCTCGTGGTCGATCAGGTACGGGTTCATCAACGTGTGGCGCAGGATCAGCAGGCGGTCGTCGGCGACGAAGCTGGCCGGGTCCAGGCCGAGCGCGCCGGCGATGCGCGCGGTCTGCGCCGGGCCCAGCATGTCCGGCCGCAGCGTGGTCACCGAGCCGAAGAACGCCTTCGTCTGCAACGGCTGGCGCGGATCGCAGCGCAGTTCGTCGTGCAACGCGCGCACGAAGGCGTTGGCCGCGGCCACCGAGGTGTTGCCGCGGGGATTGAGCGCGAGGCAGACCAGGTTGCTGTCCGGCGCGAACGGCACCAGCGCGTGCACGCAGCCCGCCAGCTCCAGCGCGAAACGTTGCGCACGCGCGTGGAAAGCCTCGGCCGCCTGCACGGTGGCACGCGGCAGGATGCCGAAGTGGGCATGGTCCAGCGGCAGCACCTTGTGCGTCACGTACACCGCCGCCGCGGCGGCGCCGGATTTGGAGCCCTCCGGGATGAACTGGCCCAGACTGCGATAGCGCGCCAGATAATCCGTCGGCGTGCCGCCGTGGAAGACGTAATCCGCGCGCTCGGCCAGCAGCGCCATGGCGCGGTGGTCGCGGCAGATGAAGGCGCCCGAGCCGTAGGGCAGGTAGCCGAGCTTGTGCGGGTCGACGGTGGCCGAGTCGGTGTCGCCCAGCGCGGCGAAGGCGGCGTGCACCGCCGGCGTGGGGAACTGCACGTAGTCGGCGGCCACCTCCTCGCGCGTGCGCAGCGAGCCGTCCTCATGGCGGAACATGGTGGCCAGGTAGCCGCCCCAGGCGGCGTCGACATGCACCGTGAAATCCAGCCCGCGCCTGCGCGACGCCTCGCGCGCGGCGAGCACCTGGTCGATCGGGTCGATGGTGCCGTACTCGGTGCCGCCCAGCACGGCCACGCACATCAATACCGGTTGGCGCTCGCGCGCGCAGCGTTCCAGCGTGTCGCGCAAGGCGGCGCCGTCCAGCCGCATGCCGTCGGTGGGCAGCAGTTCCAGCTGGTCGCGGCCGAGGCCCAGCAGCTTCAACCCCTTGCTCCAGGAGTAGTGCGCGGTGACCGGCGCCAGCACCACCGGCACGCGCAGCGACGGATGCGCGGCGAAGAAACCGGCCAGGCCGCGCTGCTCGATGCGCTCGCGCTCGACGCGCTGCAGCCAGCGCGACTGCTCGGCCGGCGTGCGTGCGGCGAGCCAGGCTTGCCACGCGCCCAGCAAGGCGATGCCGTCGGCCGGGGCGAGGTTGAAGGCGCTCCAGTCATCCGCCGGCAGCTCGAGATCCGGCACCTGCGCCGCGCGCAGCGCCAGCGGGAATGCCTTCAATGCCAGCGCCAGGCGCAGCGCCTGGTAGTTGGCGAGCGTGCCGCCGGAAGTGAGATGGCCGAACGCGCAGGCGTCACGCGCCGGGTCGTGCGGATAGCCGAGCATGCGCGCCAGTTGCAGGCCGGCCTGCACCTCCATGTCCACGGTGACCGGCGCGGCATCCTCGCTGACGTTGTTGGGGTTGTACGGCAGCGTCAGCATCTGCGCGGCCAGCCCCGGCAGCAGCAGGTCGGACGCCATGTGACCGATGTAGCGCGGGCTGTGGAACGGCACCGACTTCTTCAGCGCGGCGGAGAGCTGGTGCAGCTCGCGGCGCATGCGCGATTCGAAGGCGAGGTAGTCCGGGTGGTGCGCGGCGCCGGTGCCGATCGCCGGTGGATCCTCCGGATGGAAGTTGCGCCGCCAGTACACGTGGTCGCGCAGGAATTCGACCAGCAGTTTCTCCAGCAGCGCGTCGTTCTCGCCGTAGGGGCCGAGGAAGCAGGCGTCCAGTGTGTGGTCGCGTGGCTCGGCGTGGTCGAACGGTTGCGCGGCGCTCATGCGAACCATCCGTGCAGCCAGCCCAGCGGGTGATGCATGCGCGCGACGCCAAGCATGTAGACGTAGGTGGCCAGCGCGGCCACGTAGAAAATCCGCCGCGCGCCCGGCGTGTGAACCCGCTTCAGCGCCAGCATGGCGAGCACCACGTAGGCCACCAGCAGCACCAGCTTCAGGGTGAGCCAACCGTTGGCGAACAGCGCGCCGGGCAGCATGGTCAGCAACATCAGCGCCGCGGTGAGCAGCGTGGTGTCGATCCCGTAGCTGAGCCAGCGCACCGGCGTCCACTGCGCCATGCCGTGGCGCCCGGCCAGTGCCAGCGTGCCGCGCAGGGCGAAGAGGCCGCCGCTGAGCAGCACGCAGAGGATGTGGACGGCCTTGATCTGGGGATAGAACTCGATCATTTCGGCGCCGGGATTCGTGATTCGGGACTTGGACAAGCATCAGGGCGCGCCATGTGGCGCGCCCTGACGTGGGTCATGCGCTCTCGGACGCTGCGTCCGGCAGCGGCGTGGCGGCGACCTGTCGTTTCGGCCACAGCCACAGCGAGGCGACGAAGCCGGCGATCAGCATGGCGCCGATGGCGAACACGGTGTCGCCGGGCACGCGCATCCATACCAGCATGTGGATCAGCGGGCGGTCCATGAATTCGGCCGAGCGGGCGAACCAGTAGCCGTGTTCCAGCACGGCCTTCAGTTGCAGGATGCCCAGCGGCAGCAGGGTCAGCACGGCCATCAGGCCGAGGCCGAGGTTGAGCGTCCAGAACGAACCCTTCAGCCAGCCTTCGCGCCATTCGGCCTGCGGCTTGATCCCGCGCAGGCAGAACAGCATCAGGCCCATGCCGAGCATGCCGTAGACGCCGAACAGTGCGGTGTGGCCGTGCGCGGCGGTGAGGTTGAGGCCCTGCATGAAGTACAGAGCGATCGGCGTGTTGACCAGGAAGCCGAGCAGGCCCGCACCGACCAGGTTCCAGAAACTCACCGCCACGAAGAACATGATCGGCCAGCGATAGCGCGCCATCCACGGAGCGGCGTGCTGCTTCTTCCAGGTATCCCAGGCTTCCAGCCCGATCAGCGCCAGCGGCACCACTTCCAGCGCCGAGAAGCTGGCGCCGAGCGCGATCACCGCGGTGGTGGTGCCGCTGAAGTACAGGTGGTGCAGCGTGCCCAGCACGCCGCCGGCCATGAACACGATGGTGGCGAACAGCACGCTGGTGGTCGCCGTGCCCACGCGCAGCAGGCCGAGGCGCACGAACAGGTAGCTGATCACCGCGGTGGCGAACACCTCGAAGAAGCCCTCCACCCACAGGTGCACCACCCACCAGCGCCAGTACTCGACCATCGCGATGTGGGTGTGCTCGCCCCACATCAGGCCGGCGCCGTAGAGCAGGCCGATCGCCACGGTGGACAGGAACAGCAGGCCCACGATGGAGGCACCTTCCTTGCCGCCGCGCATCGCCGGCCACAGCGCGCGGCCGACCAGGAACAGCCACAGCATCAGGCCGATGAACAGGAAGATCTGCCAGAAGCGGCCGAGGTCGACGTACTCCCAGCCCTGGTGGCCGAACCAGAAGTTCTTCGAAAGATCCATCTTGTCCATCACCGCCAGCCACTGGCCGGCGAACGAACCGACCACGATGACCAGCAGGCACACCCACAGGAAGTTCACCCCGAGCCGCTGGTACTTCGGCTCGTGCCCGGAGATCAGCGGCGCGATGTACAGGCCGGTGGCCAGCCACGCGGTGGCGATCCACAGCACCGCCAGCTCGGTATGCCAGGTGCGGGTGAGGGCGTAGGGCAGGTAGTTGGCGAGCGCGAAACCGTAGGCCTGCTGGCCTTCCACCTGGTAATGCGCGGTGGTGGCGCCGAGCAGGATCTGCACCAGGAACAGGCCGATCACCGTCCAGAAATACTTGGCGGTGGCCTTCATCGACGGCGTGGGTTTCAGCTCGGTGAGCGGATCGCGCGCGGGGATCGGCGGCAGCGGCTCATGGCTCACCTGGCGCGCATGGTGCCAGCCGAGCAGGCCGATGCCGAGGATCAGGAACAGCACGCTGAACACCGACCACAGGAAGTTGGCGGCGGTCGGCGTGTTGCCGGCCAGGGTGTCGTGCGGCCAGTTCTGCGTGTAGCTGATGGTGCTGTCCGGGCGCTCGGCCGCGGTAGCCCAGCTGGCCCACCAGAAGAACGCGGTGACCGCGCGGCGCTGATCCAGCTCGGCGATGGTGTTGTCGCGCATCGCGTAGGTTTCGCGCAGCTTGGCGGTGGCCGGGTCGTTGCTGAACAGGCTCATGTAATGCGCGCCGACCACCAGCATCGCCTGCGCGCGCAGCGGCGAGACGTGGATGGTGCCCTTGGCCGGGTCCCACGTGTTGGTGCGAAGCTCGCGCTGCACGCGCGAGCGCAGCGCGGCCTGTTCCGGCGCGTCGAGTTCGGCGTAGGAACCGGCGCCCTCGTCGCGCGCCAGCAGCTCCAGCATGGCCACGCCCTCGCGGTGCAGCCAGTCGGCGCTCCAGTCCGGCGCGAGCAGGGCGCCGTGGCCCCAGATCGAGCCCAGCTGCTGGCCGCCGATGCGCTGCCAGACCTGCTTGCCCAGCTCGATGTCGTCGCCGGTGAACAGCGTTTCGTTCCCGCTGGTGACCACCGCCTGCGGCAAGGGCGGCGCGTACTGGTGCACCTGGTCACCCACCCACAACAGCACGCCAAACGAGGCGATCAGCAAGGCTGCCAACCCCAGCCAGAGTTTTCGAGTACTGCTCATTGCGCGACTCCCTGAAAGATGCGCGCATGCTCATTGACGGCTGCCGGATCGCTCTTGATGCAGGTCAAGCGGTCCAGCGCTCGCCGTGCGCGAATTGTCGCGGCCGGCGCCCGGGCGCGTGGCATCATCGGCACGACGCATGACGCGGAGGGATGGCACACAGCAATGAACGAACGACCCGGATCGAAGGACGCCCGTTTTCCGCTGCTGCTGCTGGCCGCCTTCCTGGTCGTGGCGGTGGCGCTTGCCATCGCGCCGCACTATCGCCAGGACTGGTTGCTGGAGAACCTGCTGGTGATGCTGGCGTTGCCGGCGCTGGTGCTGGGGTTCCGCCGGCTGCGCTTTTCCGATGCCAGCTACGCGGCGCTGTTCGTGTTCCTCGTGCTGCACGAGATCGGCGCCCACTACACCTATGCCGAGGTGCCGTGGGATCGCTGGTTTGCCGCGCTGTCCGGCTTCTCGCTGCACGACGCGCTGGGCTTGTCGCGCAATCCTTTCGACCGTGCCATCCATTTCGCCTACGGCCTGCTGCTGACGCCGGCGGTGGTGGAACTGGTCGCTGCGCGCACGGTGTCGCCGGGCGCGTGGCGCTGGATCGTGCCGGTCAGCATGGTCACCGCCAGCTCCGCCTTGTTCGAGCTGTTCGAATGGGCTGCCGCGGTGTGGTTCGGCGGCGACCTGGGCGTCGCCTACCTCGGCACCCAGGGCGATCCGTGGGATGCGCAGCAGGACATGCTCCTCGCCTTGCTGGGCAGTGTCGTCACCGTGGTCGTGCTGGCGGTCGTGAGCGGGCATCGCCGCCGGCGGGCCGCAGCATCCGCCAACCAATAGCGCCTGCGCCGCTGCGGCGGCACGTCGGCTAGTGCTGCATCAGCACCGGGATGGTGGCTTCCTCCAGCACGCGCCGGGTGGCGCCGCCGAACACGCGTTCACGCATGCGCGAATGGCCGTAGGCACCCATCACCAGCAGGTCGGCGTCGATGTTGCCGACTTCCTGCAGCAGGATTTCCCCGGCCATCGCCGAGGAGGCGCGGACGTAGCTGGGCCGGGGCGTGATGCCGTGACGCAGCAGGTAGACGAACGGGTCGAAGCGCGGATACGCATCGTCGCCGTTGCCCAGGTCGCCGTCGACCAGGGTCACCTGTTTCGCCACCTTGAGGAACGGCAGCGCGGCGTGGATTGCGCGGATCGCCTCGGTGCTGCCGTTGCAGCCGATCACGATGCGCTCGAAGCGGATCTCCCGCCGCCACTGCGGAGGCAGGACCAGGCACGGCACGCCGCAGGACAGGATCGCTTCGCCGAGAATGTCGAGCAGGCCCGATGCGTGCACCATGTCGCGCTCGATCACCGCCAGGTCGTGCCGTGCGCCGAGCCGGCGCAAGGTGGATGCGATGTCGGTCCGGGCGATGACCCAGTCGGCGTTGCGCAAGCCGGACTGGCGTGCAAAGGCTGCGAAGGCGGCGTGCTCGTCGGCGGATTCGATGCGCGGTTCGAGCAGCAGGCCGAGCACGGTGGGCTCGCTGCCGGCTTTGCCGCCGGCGGGTTTGCGCAGCGCCGGGTCGATGAAGCATCCGGTCAGGTTGGCCTCCCAGCGCAAGGCGATGGCGATGGCGGCGACGGCAGCGGGGCTCCACGGCTCGGTCGCGGTCACCAGCGCGAGGATGTCGCCCGGGCGCGTCGTGCGCGGTATTTGTTCGGTGCTTGTCATGGCGATGCGGCCCGGGTTCGGCGTCGTTCAAAGATCCAGGGTGTGGATCACCTGCGTACCGTCGTCCGGGTCGAGCCGGCGCTGGAAGCCGAGGTAGCCGGCCAGTTCGCGCATCGGTTCGTTCTCCGCGGCATCGATCGAGAACATGGTGTGGAAGCCGTTCTTGCGCGCGATGTCGATCAGGCGCCGCATCAACAGCACGGCGAGGCCGCGCTGGCGCCAGTCGTCGGCCACCGTCACCGCGCATTCGCACTGCTTCTCGTCGCCGCTGGCGCCGTAGCGGCTGACGCCGACCATGCGCAGTTCGCCGTTGTCGTGGGCGAGCGCGACGAAGGCCATGCGGCTGCGCTGGTCGACATCCATCAGCTGGTCGAGCAGGGCCGGGCTGGCTTCCTTCAATTTGCCCAGGAAGCGGAAGCGGCAAGCCTGCTCTGACAAGCGCTTGATGAAAGCCGTTTCGCGCTGGCGATCCTCCGGGCGCAGCGGGCGGATCAGCACCGGGCTGCCGTCGTTCAGGGTCTCGATCCAGTGGGTGCCTTCGATGGCGCCGAACGGCGTGGCGGAAGCGGTGTGGTGGTCGGCGGAACGGATCTCGGACATGGGCGGTTCCCGATGGTGCAGCGTGATGCTCATTCGTGCCGGATGGACGGCCACTCGGCGCAGCCTTGCCGGATCAGTTCTACGCCGGGTCGTGCGGGTCCGAGTTGACCGCGGTCAATTTGGACAGGCGCGCAGGCATGCGGCAATCGGCCGCTGCCGTGGCGCTGTTCGCGCGCATTTGACGGGGATCAAATCACGCTGGCACCGTTCGTCGCAGGCTGCCGGCATGGGCCGGATCGAGGCCGCCGAGACACCACCTGCGGAGATTGCCGTGAACTGGAAAAACACCACTGACCGCTACGGCTCGCTGTCGATCGGCATGCACTGGCTGATGCTGCTGTTGCTGGTTGCCGTGTACGCCTGCATCGAGCTGCGCGAGTTCTACCCGCGCGGCAGCGACCTGCGCGACGGACTGAAAACCTGGCACTTCATGCTGGGCCTGAGCGTGCTCGCGCTGGTCTTCGTGCGGCTGGCGATCCGCCTGGTGTCGGGCCCGATCCCGCCGATCCGGCCGGCACCGCCGGTGTGGCAGGAGCGCCTGGCCGCGCTGATGCACCTGGCGCTGTACGCCTTCCTGATCGCGATGCCGTTGCTCGGCTGGCTCACCCTCAGCGCTTCGGGCAAGCCGATCCCGTTCTTCGGACTGCAGCTGCCGGCGCTGGTGGGTGCGGACAAGGCGCTTGCCGATTCGCTGAAGGAGATCCACGAAACCATCGGCACGGTCGGCTATTACCTGGTCGGCCTGCATGCGGTGGCCGCGCTGGTGCACCACTACGTGAATCGCGACGACACCTTGCGACGCATGCTGCCGGGGCGGGGCGGACAGGCCTCGTGAGGCCATGCGCCGACGCCGCCGGCCCCGGCGGCGGACACGGCACGCGGCGAGCGTCGGCGGCCTGCGAAGTACTCCTGCATCGCGACGGCTGCAAGGGGCCACATGCGTAACCTCAAGCGTGCATTCTGGGGGACGCTCGCCTTCCTGGTCCTGCCGTGGCTCGTCGTCGAGCCCACCATGTTCCGCTCGGGCACCTTCTTCGGCCTGCGCGATGCGATGGTGCAACTGACGGGTTTCGTGGCGGTCGGGTGCATGAGCCTGGCGATGGTCCTGGCGCTGCGGCCGCGATGGCCCGAGCAGTGGCTGGGCGGCCTCGACAAGATGTACCGCATGCACAAATGGCTCGGCATCGCCGCGCTGGTCGTTGCCATCATCCATTGGCTATGGGCGCAGGCGCCGAAATGGGCGGTGGGTTGGGGCTGGCTGGAACGCCCGGCGCGTGGCATGCGGGGCAAGCCCGACAACCCGGTGGCGTCCCTGCTGTCGAGCCAGCGCGGCGCCGCGGAGAGCGTGGGCGAATGGGTTTTCTATGCCGTCGCCGTGCTGATCGTGCTGGCCCTGATCCGGCGTTTTCCGTACCACTGGTTCTACCGGACGCATCGCCTGCTTGCCGGCGGCTGGCTTGCCTTGGTCTTCCATGCGGTCGTGCTGTTGAAGTTCGGCTACTGGGCGACGCCGCTCGGCTGGCTGACTGCGGTGTTGCTCGCCTGCGGCAGCTGGGCGGCCATCGTGGTGCTGTTGCGCCGGGTGGGCACGCGCTCGCAGGTGGAGGGGAGGATCACCTTGTTGCACCATTTCGACGGGGTGGATGCGCTCGAAATCGAAACCGAGGTGCAGGGGTGGCCGGGCCACAGGCCGGGCCAGTTCGCCTTCGTCACCGCGGACCCCGCCGATGGCGCGCACCCCTACACCATTGCCTCCGGCTGGCGGAAGGAAATCCCCAGGATCACCTTCGTGGTCAAGGATCTGGGCGACCATACGCATCGCCTGCACGAGAGGCTGCGCGTGGAGCAGGCCGTGAAGGTCGAGGGTCCGTATGGGTGTTTCACGTTCGACGATGGCCGCCCGCGCCAGATCTGGGTCGGCGGCGGCATCGGCATCACCCCTTTCATCGGGCGCATGAAGCACATGGCGTGGCAGAAAGAGGATCGGGATTGGCCCGAAGGCCAGAAGATCGATCTCTTCCACAGCACCGCGGATGTCGATGAGGAAGCACTCGACCGGCTGGCGGGTGACGCCCGCTCCGCCAACGTGCGGCTGCACGTGCTGATCGACGCGCGCGACGGCTACCTGACGGGCGAGCGCATACGGGCCGCCGTGCCCGAATGGCGCGAGGCGAGCATCTGGTTCTGCGGGCCGACAGGCTTCGGCGACGCATTGAAGCGCGATCTGGCCGGGCAGGGATTTCCGGTGGAGCGGCATTTCCACCGGGAGTTTTTCGCGATGCGCTAGGTCGCCACCGCCACCGCTGTCGGTGCGATGGCGCCGGTGAACGTGCGGCGGAAGGCGGTGACCGGGACCAAGGGAAAAGGCCGCGGGGTCTCCCCCGACGGCCTTCCTCGTTGCTCCTTGCCACCGTTTCCAGTGTCGGCGCTCAGCCCTGCGCCGGCAGTACCCGCAGCAGCGGCGAGATGGCCGGTGCGCTGGCCCGCGCTTCCAGCGAGGCGATGAAGCGCCACACGAACAGCAGGGTGACCAGCAGCAGGCCCGGATAACCCACGCCGGCCAGCACGTAGGGCAGGGTGGGGTCGCCCGCCACGCGCACGTGCGGCAGGTTGAAGCTGAGCAGGCCGAGCGTGATGATCGTGCCGAACAGCCACATCAGCAGCAGCCAGATGCCGGCTTCGAATCCGGTCAGTGGTCGCCGCCAGCCGGTGGCCGGATGCGGGGTCGTTTCGGCGTCGACGGCAGCCTGCGGACGCATGCGCCGGCCCAGGGTGAACAGGTCGTACGCCAGCACGCCGGCGCCGGTGCTCAGCACCAGGCCGAACAGCGGCAGCATGACCTTGTAGGTGCCCATGGCGCGGTTGACGTCGCCGCCGAACCAGTCCAGCCCCAGGATGCGATAGACGAAAACCTGCACCGTGCCGCCGATGGCGAACGCGAACGCCATGCCCAGCACGCCGGCGAACACCAGCCAGAAGCCCAGTTTGCCCAGCCGCTGGTCGTAGTTCTGCACCTTGCGCAGGATCGGCGTGATGTAGTACGCCGCGGCGATGCCGAGCATGCCGAAGGTGCCGAACAGCGCCAGGTGCGCGTGGCCGGCGGTGACCCAGGTGCCGTGCGACCACACGTTGGTCAGCGCGAAGGTCATCACGAAGCCGAGGATGCCGGCGCCGACCAGCTCCAGCACGGTCGAACCGAGCAGGAAGTAGAACGCCGGCGCGTTTTCCAGCGGCCGCCTGTTGGTGTGCGCGTCCAGGTAGATGTGCCAGAAACAGAACACCAGCGGCAGCGGTTCCAGCGCGCTGAACAGCGAGCCCCAGAACTGCCAGAACTCCGGCGTGCCGATCCAGAAGTAGTGGTGCGCGTTGCCGATCAGCCCGGACAGCCACACCAGCGCGATGCCCCAGAACACGGCGAAGCCCACCGACTTCACGTCGGCCTTGAACATCAGCACCAGGAAGTAGCCGATCAGGCTGATGTGGATCACTTCCCACACGCCTTCCACCCAGTAATGCACCACGAACCAGCGGAAGTACTCCTGCAGGTCCAGCCGCGCCACGTAGAACAGGCCGAACACCCACACCACCGCCAGCGCGCCGACGCCCAGGCCCAGGCCCCAGTGCACCTCGTTCCATTCGCGCACGCGCGGGAACGTGCGCAGCACCACGAAGGCGAGGATCAGGAAGCCGACCAGGATCAGCAATCCGGCGATGCGCCCGGCTTCGAGGTATTCCAGCCCCTGCTGCAGCCACGGTTGCCCCAGCCACCAGCCGGCGATGCCGCGTTCGGCCAGGAACTGGGTGAAGAAGTTCCAGACCACGATGCCGATCACCGCGTAGAACAGGAACTTGATCAGCCACGGCGCCACCAGCTCGCGCCTGGCCAGCAAGGGCGCCACGAACAGGATCGCGCCGATGAAGCCGCAGACGATCCACATGATGCCGAGGTTGAGATGCTCGGCGCGGGCGACGTTGAAGTTGAGCCAGCCTTGCAGGAGGGTCGGGTCGACCTGTTGCGCGGCCAGGATCATGCCGTAGATCACCTGCACCACGAACAGCACCAGCATCAGCATGAAAAAGCGCAGGCTCAGGCGTTGGGTCTGGTATTCGGTCTGCATCACTGCTTCTCCAGCGTGTGGAGGTAGGCCACGATGGCGTCGACTTCTTCGGTCTTGAGCAGGGTGTCGTAGGCCGGCATCACGCCCGGCGGATAGCCGGCCACGATCTTCGCGTTCGGCTGGCGGATCGACTCGGCCAGGTAGGCGTCGTCGGCAGTGACCTTGCCGCCGTCGGCCAGGCTAACGGAGGACTCGTACAGGCCGCCCCAGCCCGGCCCCACCAGCCGCTTGTCGTCGCTGGCATGACAGGCCACGCAGCCGTAGTCCTTGACCAGTTGCGCGCCGAGTGCGGCCGGGTCGCTGGCCGCTGCCGGCGCCGCTGCGGCGGCGGTCGCGGCCTGCGCCGGCGCGACGGTGCCGTGCGCCAGTTGCAGGCGGCGGTCCAGCGTGCCGGCTTCGACCTTCGGTGGCCAGCCCTCGGTGTTCATCGCCGAGGTGTACTTGAGGTAGGCAATCAGCTGGCCGATCTCGTCCTTGCTCAGCGGCAGGTTCGGCATCAGCGTGGTGCCGCCGCCGCGACGCCGGATGCGGACCGCCGCACCGGGATATTTCTGCAGGTAGGCGTCGATCGTGTCGGTGCCGGTGTCGGCACGCTGGTTCGGGTCGAGCAGCTGGGCGCGTACCGCCGCTTCAGTCGGCCAGCCGCCGGCCGAAGGCAGGAACGCCGCCAGCCACGCCGGCCCAGCATGCCTGTACACCTCGGTGAGGTCCGGCCCCAGATAGGCGCCGTTGCCGACCATGGTGTGGCAGCCCATGCAGTTGTAGGCCTGGAACACGCGCTTGCCGTCGTTGGCCCGGTACGGGCCGAAGCTCACCGCGTCCGGCGTGGCCTGCCCGCGCGAAGGCAGGAAGGAGAACATCGACAAGGCGATGAAGATCAGCGCCATGAGGCCGAGCAGGACCAGCGCGGCGCGGCGCCGCGGCTTTTCGCAACTGCTGTCGCCCGCTCCGCAGCTCATGGCCGGCCTCCCTTGTCGTCGACGGAAGACGGCGTGGCCTGGGTGTCATGCAGGAACAGGATGCGCAGGCTGCCGATGAACAGGTAGAACACCCACACCGCCAGCACGAAGCCGACGGCGAAATAGATCCACCACGCGAGGTGCGATTCGGGCCAATACTCGAAATCGCGCCAGAACGGCCAGGACAGCCAGAACGCTGCCACGCAGGCCAGCACCGAAAGCGTCAGATCCGAAATCCGCTGCGACATGCGATTCTCCCCTGGGTCGTGAGCGAGCCTTGCCGGGAAACGCCGTGCACCGCGCGTCCCTCCCCCGAGGAATCCGCGTCAGCCGCGCCGACTATAGGAAGCCCGCCACGTGTCGCCGTTGATCCAGATCAAGCGAAACGGCGTTTGCCCACCACCGTCCCCCACCGCTGCGGCCCGTGCGACATGCGCGGGATGGACGGTCCTGTGGGTCAGCACTCAGCCGTTCGGGCCAGGGGCATCCGTGCCGGTGACGGACTGCAGGATCCGTCGACGCACGCGCTGCTCTTCGGCCGGGCTGATCAGCCCTTCGTCCAGCAGCTCCTGCAGCACCTGCAACTGGCGCAGCCGGCGTTGCGGCACGACTTCTGGCGGCGCGGGCGGCAGGGGCGTCGTCGCTGGTGTCGTCGCTGACACCGGCACCGGCGGTGCTGGTGCCGCCGTCTTCGCAGCGACGCAGTCCAGGCGCAGGTGCAGATCCTGCTTGAGATCGCCTAGCGTCACGCGGTGCTGCAGCGGTTCGCAGCCGGCGTGGCGCAGCGTGACCGTGCCGTAGAGCGCGGCGCGCGCATCCGGGTAGCTGTTCGGATAGATGTCGCGTTCGCTGACGGTCAGCGGCGTGGTGCCCGCGAGGCCGCCGATCAGTTCGACCTCGGCCGCCGACGGTGTCGACTCGATGCGCAGCGTGCCGACCTGCAGCGCCTGCGCGTGCACGCTGGCGCCGACGGCAAGCAGCAGCGCGGCCGCGCCGGCGTGCCAGCGTGATCGTGGCGGGAGGCCGTGGGTGCGCATGTCAGAACGCGGTGTCGAAGCCGAACAGGATGTAGTTCTCGCTGCTCAGATGGCCGGTGAAGTAGGGGCCGGTCGGTCTGGTCTTGTTCTTGAAGTCGATGTTGAGCTCGACGATGCCCTTGACGTTGCGCATGAAGTAATGGGAGGCGGTCAGGCTCAGGCTGTTGATGGCGATGCCTTCGTAGATGGTGTTGCTGCGCGCGAAGTCGCCGGCGCCGGCGTAGTTGTACAGCGCCGAGAAGGCCCAGCGGTCGTCGGGAATCCAGTCGAGGCCGGCGAAGCCGCCGTTCCAGCGATAGTTGCGCGTCGGATCGACGTCCAGGAAACCGCGCCAGTCGTTCCAAAGGTATTGCGCGTACCAGTGCACGTCCCCGCCGACGTCGCCGCGTGCGTCGACGCCGACCACGAGCTTGTCGGTGCGGCGCTGGCTCTTGTCCATGGCGGCCGGGCCGGCGGCGCCGAGCTGCTTGCCGCTGGCGCCGAACAGCCCCAGGCCTACCGGGCCGATGTCGGTGGCGGCGTGGGCAAAGACGGTCTTGGAGTTGTCGCTGTCGAACATCCGGTCCGGGCGCGAATAGCCGGTGCCGTTGATCTTGAAGTTGTCGGTGATGCCGTTGCCGTTGGTGAAGCCCAGGGTGATGCCGAACGGCCCGACGTCGCGGTCGAACTGCACGCCGCGGTCGTAGGTGATGCCGGCCATGCGGTAGACCATGTAATCCTGGAACGGCAGGCGGATCTCGCGTGGGAACATCGCGTCGGACAGCGAGAACTGGCCGAGCATCATGCCGATGCCGCTGCCGAGGATGTCGGCATAGCTGAACCAGGCATCCTCCACCAGGATCTCGCCGTTGCCGCCCTTCTCGGCCATGATCGCGTAGAAGTAGTAGGTGATGTCCTTGCTCAGTGGCGCGCTGGACAGCAGCTTGAGCAGGTACGGCGACTGGAAGTCGGTCGCCGCGGACCGGCGGGCGCCGCTGACCGGGTCGATCGCCTTGCCCTGGCGGGCCTGCACGTAGGCTTGGGCGCGGACGGCGAGCGGTACGTGGTCGGGCAGCGCAAGCCGGTCGTCGCCGAGCTGGTCGGCGGTTTCCATCCAGTTCGGCAGGCGCATGTTGTTGCGGGCGAAGACCTCGCCGAACTTGTTGAGGCGCGGGAAGGCCGAATGGCAGGCCGCGCAGCTGAGGTTGTAGCGACGCGCGAACTCCGGCATCGCCGATGCGCTCTGTGTCGGCAGCAGGGCAAGCCAGCCCGTCACCAGCAGCGCGGTCAGGGTACCCGGCACCCGGCGAAGCCGGCCTGCAGGCGCGGGGCAGGGCAGCGGGATGATCCGCTTCATCGTTGTCACTCCCAGGGTCGTGGTGGCCGCCTCCCGTCCGACTCGAGTCCACCGTGGCGGCGGATGCAGTCTGCGCACGCGCGCCGCGCGCGGTTTTGACCGGCGTCAACTGCGCGGCGGGTTGGCGGCGCGCGTGTTGCGTGGCCGCCCGGTTCGCTGCCGTGGCCGGGCGTGCCGCGTCGGGGCGGGTCAGTCGATCAGGATCGGTTCGTGCAGCCCGGGCAGCTGGCAGGTCACGCCGCGGGCGGCCAGTACCTCCTGCATGGCCTGCATGCCGCGGCCGTATTCGCCGTGCACCAGCAACACCTTGCGCCGCGGCGCGTCGCCCAGCCAGGCCAGCAGCGAGGGCTGGTCGGCATGGGCGGAGAAACCGTTGATGGTCCACACCTGGGCACGCACCGGAATCTCCTCGTTGAACACGCGCACGCTGGGCGCGCCATCGATGATCCGCCGCGCCAGCGTGCCTTCCGCGGCATAGCCGACGAACACCACGCTGCAGCGCTCGCGCCACAGATTGTGCTTGAGATGGTGGCGCACGCGCCCGCCGTTGCACATGCCCGAGCCGGCCAGGATGATCGCGCCGCCGTCGACGTTGTTGATCGCCATCGACTCGGCCGTACCGCGGGTGAAGTGCAGCCCCGGCATGGCGAACGGGTCGCCGTGTTGCAGTTCGTCCAGGAATCCGTCGTCGAAGCATTCCGGGTGGCGGCGGAAGATCTCGGTGGCGGAAATCGCCATGGGCGAATCGAGGAACACCCGCACGTGCGGTGGAATCGCGCCGTCGGCGATGCCGCGATGCAGGTAGTAGAGGATTTCCTGGGTGCGTTCCAGCGCGAAGGTGGGGATCACCACGTTGCCGCGCCGGTTCACCGTGTCGCGGATGGCGCGATGCATCTCGTCGACCGAATCCGGCACCGAGCGGTGCGGACGGTCGCCGTAGGTGCTTTCCAGCACCACGTAGTCGGCCGGCGGCGCGGGTGTCGGGTCGCGCAGCAGCGGGCGGCCCGGGTTGCCGAGGTCGCCGGAAAAAAGCATGCGGCGTGGTTGCCCGCCGTCGTCGACCTGCAACAGGACCGAGGCCGAGCCGAGGATGTGGCCGGCATCGAGAAAGCGTGCGCTGATGCCATCGGTGACTTGCACGGTTTCGCCGTAGCCGGCGTCGTCGCCGAAGAAGTCCAGCGCGTGCAGCGCATCGTCCAGGGTGTACAGCGGTGGCGCCACCGTCTCGCCGTGGCGGTTGGTGCGTTGCGCGCGGCGTGCGTCCTCTTCCTGCAGGCCGGCGGCATCCAGCATCACCACGCGGGCCAGTTCGCGGGTGGCGGCGGTGGTGACGATGCGGCCGCGAAAGCCCCGGCGCACCAGCAGCGGAATCCGCCCGCAATGGTCCAGGTGCGCGTGGGTCAGCAGCAGCACGTCGATGCTGGCCGGGTCGAAGCCGAACGGTTCGGCATTGGCCCGCTCGACCTCTTCGCTGCCCTGGAACATGCCGCAGTCGATCAGCACGCGGCGATCGTTGCAGGTGATCAGGTGGCAGGAGCCGGTGACCTGCTTGGCGGCACCGTGGCAGCTGTAAATGAACATCATTTCCTCGACGGCGCAGGCGGCTGGCGCAGACTCTGGCAGGACGCGCCGGTCGCCGGTTTGATCGTCGTCAAGTCGGGGCACCGGCCGACTGTGCCATGGTGGGCTTGGTGCCGTCGTACTGCCGAAACCACGGCAGGCTCGCCGGAGCATGAGGGTGGCGATGATCACCGTGCCGTTCCATCACGATCTCGGCGCCGTGCGCGGGTTCCTGCGTTTCCCGCGTGCAGCTGCGTTGCTGGACTGCGCGACGGCGCTGGTCGTGCTCGCCGGCTGGTGGTCGCAGCGTCCGCTGCTGACCACGATGTGGCCGGGACAGCCGGCGATGAGCGCGACTGCGGCGGTCGGATTCGTGTTGTGCGGAGGCTCGCTGCTGCTCAGCCACCATCCGGTGCCGTCGTGGTCCGGCATGGGCCGCTGGCTGTCGTTGTGCGTGCTGGCGCTCGGCGCGGCGACGCTGGCGGAGCATCTGTGGCTGGTCGACTTGCGCATCGATCGCCTGCTTGGCGAGCTGTCGGCCTACGACTCCGGACGCTGGCCCGGGCGCATGGCCGAACCGGTTGCGGCGGGCTTCGTGCTGCTCGGTGCGCTGGGCCTGCTGCCGGCGCGACGCTGGCCGCGCCTGCGCGACGCGCTGGCCCTGGTCGCGTTGGTCATCGCGATGAGCGGGCTGGCCTCCTATGGCATTGCGCTGGCCGGCAAGGGCGCCACGCCGTTCGGGCGCATGCCGCTGCACTCCACTTTGTTGCTGCTGCTGGCGACGCTCGGCTGGCTGTGCGCCTCGCCCACGCTCGGGCTGACCCGCGTGGCCACCGCCGACACGCTGGGCGGCGCCCTGGCGCGGCGGCTGCTGCTGCCGGCCTTGCTGCTGCCGGCGGTGTTCGCGTTCGTGTTCGAGTTGCTGCAGTCCTGGCTGGGCCTGCCCGAAGCGCTGGCCTTCGTGTTCGTGGCCCTGTTCAGCGGCGGCGCGGTGGCCGGGCTGGTGTGGTGGGTGGCCAACCTGTTCGACAAGCTGGAACGCCAGCGCCGCGAAAGCATCGCGTTGCGCAACGATGCCGGCACCGACATCCTCACCGGGCTGCCCAACCGGCGCGCGCTCGACGAGGCGCTGGCCGGCCTGCTGCGCGGGCAGCGCGAGCACGACACCACGTTCTCGCTGCTGATGCTCGACCTGGACCGCTTCAAGACCTTCAATGACGACTTCGGCCACCTGGCCGGCGATCAGGTGCTGCGCATCACCGGTCACCTGCTGCGCGCGGCGCTGCGCCCGGCGGACATGGCCGCGCGCTACGGCGGCGAGGAGTTCGTGCTGCTGTTGCCGGGTACCGACTTGAGCGGCGCCGGCGAGGTGGCGGCGCGCCTGCTCGACGCATTCCGCGGTTTCGCTTGGCCGCAGTGCACGGTCACGGTGAGCATCGGCATGGCGCAGGCGGTCGCCGGCGATGCCGCGGAGGACCTGATCCGGCGCGCCGACGGCTCGCTGTACGACGCCAAGCGCGGGGGACGCGACCGTGCGGTGGCGGCGATCGCGCCGCCCGAGGTGTTGCGCCCGGGAGCCTTCCCGCGCGCCGTTTCGGGTTCTTAAGACCCACATAAGCCGTCCCGGTTGCAATGCCGTCCAAGGCAATCCTGCCGATACCGGAGACGCACCATGAAGCGCATCGTCATCGCACCGTTGTTCCTCGCTGCCGCCGTGCTGTCGGCGACCGCCTTCGCCGCGCCCCAGTGCACCACCGCGCCGCGCGCGCAGTGGCTGACCGAAGCGGCGATGAAGCAGAAGGTGCTCGACCAGGGCTACACCATCAAGGTGTTCCAGGTCTCGGGCAATTGCTACGAGATCTACGGCAAGGACAAGGCCGGCAGGAACGTGGAGATCTACTTCGACCCCACCGACGGCCGCATCGTCAAGAAGAAGGGCGGTTGATCGTCACCTGACTCGAGCGAGGACAAGTCATGAACGCGATGGTCAAAGTGTGGGACCCGCTGGTCCGCCTGTTCCACTGGTCGCTGGCGGGCTTGTTCCTCGCCAACTTTTTCACCGAGGAGGGCGAGCTGGTCCACCGCGGTTTCGGTTACGCCATCCTGATCCTGATAGCCGTCCGTTTCGTGTGGGGCTGGATCGGCACGCGGCACGCGCGCTTCGCCGACTGGGTGCCCGGCCCGCGCCGGGTGCGTGACTACCTGCGCCAGCGCCTGGCCGGGCGCTCGCGGCGGCAGCTCGGGCACAACCCGGCAGCCGCCGTGATGATCCTGGCCCTGCTCGCTGGCGTGCTGCTGGTCGGCGTCACCGGCTGGCTGCAGACCACCGACCGGTTCTTCGGTGAAGGCTGGCTGGAGGAGCTGCACGAAGCGCTGGCCTACGGCGTGCTGGGGCTGGTGGTGCTGCACGTGCTGGCCGCGGTGGGCGAGAGCGTGCACTACGGCGAGAACCTGGTCGCCGCGATGATCCACGGCCGCAAGCGCGCGCTGGGGCAGGATGCCGCAGCCGGCGAAAAGACGGCGCCAGTTGCCGCAAGTCAAATGAGCGGACCCAGCGCGCGACAAGAATGAGGCCATGCGCATCCTGCTAGCCGAAGACGACCGGGCACTGGGGCAGGCGCTGGCCGACGGCCTGCGCCAGCTCGGCTATGCGGTGGACTGGATCACCGACGGCAACCAGGCCGCCGCCGCGCTGGCCGACACGACATACTCCGCCGCCGTGCTGGACTGGAACCTGCCGCGCAGCAGCGGCCCGGCGATCATCGCCGGCATGCGCCGCCGCCAGGACGCCACCCCGGTACTGCTGCTGACCGCCCGCGACGAGCTGGCCGATCGCGTCGCCGGGCTGGATGCGGGTGCCGACGACTACGTGGTCAAGCCGGTACACCTGGACGAACTCGCCGCGCGCCTGCGTGCGCTGCTGCGCCGCGCCGACGGCCAGGTGGAACCGGCGATCCGCCTGGGCGCTCTCGAAGTCATCCCGGCCGCGCGCGCCGCCATGCTGGAAGGCACTGCGCTGGACCTCACCGCACGCGAATACCAGGTGCTGGAAACCCTGGTGCGCCACCCCGGCCGCGCCTACTCGCGCGACCAGCTGGAGGAGGCGCTGTACGGCTGGGACCAGGAAGTGGCCAGCAACGCGGTGGAAGTACACATCCACCACCTGCGCCACAAGCTGGGGCCGGGCTGGATCCGCACCTTGCGCGGCATCGGCTACGCGATCAACCGGCCCGGCGGGGCGGTCGCATGATCCGCCCCTCGCTCAACCGGCGACTGGTGCTGCGGCTGCTGACCGGCATCGTGCTGGTGTGGTGTGTCGCCGCCGGCTGGCTGGGCTGGCGCAGCCTGCACGAGGTCGACGAGATCTTCGACCAGATGCTGGTGCGCACCGCCGCCAGCGTGTTCGCGGTGATGCCGGATGACGCCGCCCGCGTCGGTACGGTGCGCCTGCCGGACAAACCGCTGCTCGACTCGGACGACACCGCCCAGCGCCCGGCCATCGTGCTGCGCGACGCGCGCGGCGTGCTGCTGGTGGAGAGCGCCGAGCTGCCGCCGCTGCGCTTCGACCCGGGCGGCGCGCACTTCCATTCGATCGTGCACGACGACCGACGCTGGCGGGTATTCCAGCGCTGGGATGCGCAGCATCGGTACTGGGTCCAGGTCGGCGCGCCGCTGGACGAACGCGACGAACTGCTGCGCAAGCTGCTGGCGCCCGCGCTGCTGGCCTTGCTCGCGCTGCTGGTGCTGGTGCCGCCGATCGTGTTCGCCGGCTTGCGCAGCGGGCTGAAGCCGCTGCGCCAGCTGGCGCGCGGCCTCTCCGCCGGCGCCGATCCGGCCGCCGCCTCGCTCACCGATGCGCGGGTGCCGGTCGAGTTGGCACCGTTCACCGAAGCGATCGACCAACTGGTCGACCGCCTGCGGCTCAGCCTGGAACACGAACGCCGCTTCACCGCCGACGCCGCGCATGAACTGCGCCACCCGCTGGCGGCGCTGCGGTTGGAACTGGACCTGGCCGGGCGTGGCGACGACGCGCCGGCGCGGGCACGGCACCTGCAGCGCGCCCACGATGCACTGGACCGCATGCAGCGGCTGGTGGCGCAACTCCTGATGCTGGCGCGGGTCGAGAAACTGGCCGAGCTGGACGACGCCGGCCCGTTGCGCCTGGTGAGCGTGGCCGAAGCGGCCCTGCGCGACGCCAGCGAGCGTGCGTCGGCGCGTTCCATCGAGCTGTCGCTGGACCACGACGGCAACGACTTCGTGCTCGGCAGCCGCAGCCTGCTCGACATCCTGGTGCAGAACCTGCTGGACAACGCGCTGCGCCACGCGCCCGACCACGGCCAGGTGAACGTGCGCGTCGGCGGCCGCGACGAGCAGGTGACGCTGGAGGTGAACGACAACGGCAGCGGCTTCGCGGCCGCCGCCGTGGCGCGGCTGGGCGAGCGCTTCCACCGCCCTGAGGGCAGCGTCGGCGAAGGCAGCGGGCTGGGCCTGTCGATCGTGCAGGCGATCGCCCGCCTGCACCATGGCGAGCTGACGTTCGGCCGCTCCGCGCTGGGCGGTGCGCGGGTCGCCTTCAGCCTGCCGCGCGTGGCGACCGACGCGGCGCATGCGCCCGGCTACCTTTGATCAAGCGGCTTTTCCCCGCGGTCGGTTCAGTGCCCACGACATGATGAACTTGCCCGTGACCTAGCGCCCCGGGCCCACCAGCTGGCGAGCAGCCTCAGGATCGGGGCAGGGCGCGTGAACGGGATGAACGGCGCAGCCACTCCAGCCAGATGATGGCGGCAACCAGCATGCCGCTGCTGGCAAGCAGCATCGGCGCGTCCGGTATCGCCAGCCCCATCACGCCGCGGAAGAACGGCACGCCGATCACGGTCGCCAGCATCAGCGCCACGCCGCCGAACATGCGCGCCAGCCAGGGGTTCTTCGCCGGGGTACGGGCCAGTGCCGGACGGGACGCGTCGCGGTTGGCCAGGGCCAGCAGGAACAGGCCGACCACCAGGGCGATGAAGACCGCGCCGCGGCCCTGCGCGACGTCGGGGTTCTGGCCGAGCAGCACGCCGTAGCCGAGCAGCAGGATGGCGGCAAAACCGAGTCCCTGGATCACCGCATGGCACAGGTTGGTCGCGGCGAACGGAGACTCCGTCGCGGCGCGCGGCGGCCGCTGCATGATGTCGGCGTCGGCCGGCTCCGCCTCGAACACGATCGAGCAGGCCGGGTCGATCAGCAGCTCCAGCAGCACGATGTGCACCGGCATCAGCAGCACCGGCCAGTGCAGCAGGGTCGGCACCAGCGCCAGCGCGATGATCGGCATGTGCACGGCGAACACGAAGCGGGTGGCCTTGGTGATGTTGGCGTAGATGCGCCGGCCCTGGCGGATCGCGCGGACGATGCTGGCGAAGCTGTCGTCCAGCAGCACCAGCGCGGCGGCCTCGCGCGCCACGTCGGTGCCGCGTTCGCCCATCGCGATGCCGACGTCGGCGGCCTTCAGCGCGGGCGCGTCGTTGACGCCGTCGCCGGTCATCGCCACCACCTCGCCATCGTCGCGCAGCAGCTGCACCAGGCGCAGCTTCTGTCCGGGCGCGAGTCGTGCGCACAGGTCCACGTGGCGCAGGCGTTCGCGCAGTGCGGCGTCGTCCAGCGCGGCCATTTCCGCGCCGGTAACGACCTCGGCGCGTTCGCTCAGGCCCACCTCGCGCGCGATCGCCCGCGCGGTGGCCGGGTGGTCGCCGGTCATCATGATGACGCGGATGCCGGCGCTGCGGCACTCGGCGATCGCCGCCGGCACTTCCGGGCGCGGCGGGTCGACGAAGCCGAGCAGGCCGAGGAAGCGGAAGTCGAAATCGTGCTGGCTGCGCGGCCACGCGTCGCCTTGCCATTCGCCGCGGGCCACGCCGAGCACCCGCAGGCCGCGCTCGGCCATCACCTCCACCTGGCGCAGGATCGCCGCGGCCTCGGCGTCGGGCAGGTGGCACAGGTCGATCACCGCCTCCGGCGCGCCCTTGGTCGCCAGCAGGTGCGTCGCGCGCGCGTCGCCGCGGAACACGTGGGTCATCGCCAGGATTTCCGGCGACAGCGCGTATTCGAATTCCGGTGTCCACTCGGCGTGCACGTGTTCGGTGTCGGTGAGCCAGTGCAGGCCGAACTGCTGGATCGCCTTCTCCATCGGATCGAATGGATCGGCCGGCGTGGCCAGCATGGCGAACTCGACCAGCGCGTGGAACGGCTCGGGCAGTTCGGTCGTCTCCCCATCGTGCACACTGCCGTCGACCAGGCGCAGTTCGGCCACCTGCATGCGGTTGCGGGTCAGCGTGCCGGTCTTGTCCACCGCCAGCACCGAGATCGCGCCCAGCGCCTCCACCGCCGGCACGCGCCGGGTCAGCACCTGGTGCCGGGAGATCCGCCACGCGCCCAGCGCCAGGAACACGGTGAGGATCACCGGGATCTCTTCCGGCAGGATCGCCATGGTCAGCGCGATGCCGGCCAGCACGCTTTCGAGCAGGCCGTGTCCGTCCCACAGCCAGTCCAGCAGCGCGTAGGCCGCGGCCAGCAGCAGGCCGCCGACGGTGAGGTTGCGGATCAGCCGGCGCGAGGCCTGCTGCAGCCCGGACACCGGTTCGACGGTGTCGGCGAGCGCCTGGCCGATACGGCCCACCGCGGTGGCGCCGGCGATCGCGCGGACCTCGGCGACGCCCACGCCCTTGGTCGCCACCGTGCTGGCGAACAGCTGGCCGGCTTCCTCGCCGGGGAGTTTGGTGACCGGCACCGCCTCGCCGGTGAGCAGCGATTCGTCGACGTCGAGATGGCCGTCCAGCAGCACCGCATCGGCGGCGATGCGGTCGCCCTCGTGCAGCACCAGCAAGTCGCCGACCACCACCTCGCGGCCGGGCACGCGCAGCTCCTCGCCGCCGCGGATCACCAGTGCGCGCGGCGCGGACAGCTCGCGCAGCGATTCCAGCGCGCGTTGCGTCTTGCGTTCCTGCGCCAGCGTGATGCCGATCACCACGAACACAAACGACAGCAGGAACGCCGCCTCGGCGCGATCGCCCAGCGCCAGGTACAGGCCGCCGGCGACCAACAGCATCAGGAACATCGGTTCGGTCAACACGCCGCCGACGATCGCCAGCGCGCTCCGGGGCGCGCTGCCCGGCAGCAGGTTCGAGCCGTGCGCGGCCAGCCGGCGCGCCGCCTCGGCCGGGTCCAGGCCGCGGGGGGCGGGTGGCGCGGCCTTCCCGTTCATGCCGCGGCCTGCGGGCCGTTGCTCAGCGGCAAACCAGTACCGGCACGTCGCCGTTCAAGATCACCTTGTGCGTCTCGCTGCCCAGCAGCAGGCGGTCGAAGCCGCGCCAGCCGTGCGAGGCCATCACGATCAGGTCGCACTGCTGCTTGCGCGCGGCGCCGACGATCGCCGAATACGGGCGCGCGTCGACCTCGTGGCTGCCTTCGCAGGGCACCCCCGCGGCCTGCGCGCGCTGGCTCACTTCGGCCAGGTAGCGCTCGGCGTTGGCGATCGCCTCGCGGGTGTAGCTCGGCTCGTTGGCCACGGCGAACTCGGCGAAGTAGACCGAGGCCGGGAACGGCGCGACCACGTGGAACGCGTACACGCTGGCGCCCAGCCGGGCGGCCAGCCCGATGCCGGTGTCGACCGCGCGCAGGGACAGCTCGGAGCCGTCGGTGGGGAGCAGGATGCGCTTGAACATGGTGGATTCCTCCATGGTGCGGAAATTCAGTGGCAGGTGTAGCCGCCGTCGATGACCAGCTCGCTGCCGGTGACGAACTTCGCCTCGTCCGAAGCAAGATAGACCACGCCCCAGGCGATGTCGTCCGGCTCGCCCATGTGGCCGAGCGGGTGCAGCGCACCGACTTCGCGGCGGTGCTGCGCGGGGTCGCCGCCCATCGAGGCGAGGTGCTGCTCCACCATCGGCGTCCAGATGAAGCCGGGGTGGATCGAGTTGACCCGGATGCGGTCGGCCGCGTACAGCATGGCGTCGGTCTTGCTCATCAGGCGCACCGCGCCCTTGGAGGCGTGGTAGGGCGGCGAGTCCGCCGCACCGACCAGGCCGTAGATCGAGGACAGGTTGATGATGCTGCCGCCGCCGGCCGCGCGCAGCGGTGCGATCGCGTGCTTGGTGCAGAAGAACACGCCCTTCACGTTGATCGCCTGCACCCGGTCCCATTCGGCCTCGGTGAGTTCGTGGGTCGGCTTGTTGGCCCCGGCGATGCCGGCGTTGTTGACCAGGACGTCCAGACGTCCAAACGCCGCCACCGTCCCGGCGATGGCCGCGGCAACCTCCGCTTCCGCCGCCACGTCGGCGTGGAAGTAGCGCGTGTCGTCGCCCAGTTCGGCCGCCAGCTGCTGCCCCGGCCCGTCGTGCAGGTCCACGATCGCCACCCGCGCGCCGGCTTCACGCAGTCGCCTCACGCAGGCGGCGCCGATGCCCATGGCGGCGCCCGTCACCAGTGCCACCTTGCCGTTCAGTCTGCCCATGGTCGGGTCTCCTGCGGATGCGTGAACTCAGCATGGGCCGGCCGGCGGCGGCGCGTGTTGACCATCGTCAACTCCATGGCCGGGCGCCTGCGGCGGATTGGCGCGGCTATCCCGCCGGCGCGCCGGGCATCGGCGCGCAGCCGGTCTCGAGGCTGCGGCGCAGCGCGGCTTCGCTGCGCGAGCGGTCGATGCCGTGCGCGGCAAGCCAGTGGGGATCGAACAGGGTCTCCGCGTAGCGATCGCCGCGGTCGCACAGCAGGCTGACGATGCTGCCGCGCAGGCCTTCGGCGCGCATCGCCGCGGCCAGGCTCAGGCAGGCCACGAAATTGGTGCCCGAGGAGCCGCCGTAGCGGTGTCCGAACAATTCGCCCAGCAGCCATGCGCCGGCGATGGAGGCCTCGTCCGGCACGCCGATCGCCTGGTCCACCACCTCGAACACGAAGCCCGGCTCGACGCGCGGCCGGCCGATGCCTTCGATCAGGGTCGAACGGCTGGCCACGGCACGGCGGTCGTTGGCCTGCCAGCCCCGGATGAAGCCGCTGCCGGCGGGTTCGGCGATGCACAGCCGCGTGTGCAGGCGGCGATAGCGCAGGTAGCGTCCGATCGTGGCCGAGGTGCCGCCGGTGCCGGCGCCGCAGACGATCCAGTGCGGCTCGGAGAAGCGCTCGCGGGCGAGCTGGTTGACGATCGACTCGGCGATGTTGTTGTTGCCGCGCCAGTCGGTGGCGCGCTCGGCCAGGCCGAACTGGTCCAGGTGGCAGGCGCCGCGCGCGGCGTGCTCGGCGGCGCGTGCGTGCACCTGGGCGGGGTCGTCCACCAGGTCGACCTCGCCGCCCAGTACCTGCACGTCGCGGATCTTTCCCGGCGCGGTGCAGGCCGGCATCACCGCGATGAAGCGCAAGCCGAGCAGGCGCGCGAACCAGGCTTCGGAGATCGCGGTGCTGCCGGAGGAGGCGTCCACCACCGTCTGATCCGGGCCGAGGCGGCCGTTGCACAGCGCGTACAGGTACAGCGAGCGCGCCAGCCGGTGCTTGAGGCTCCCGCTGGGGTGGCTGGCCTCGTCCTTGAAGTAGAAGTCGATGCCGTGGAAACCGGGGAAATTGAGTTTCAGCAGGTGCGTGTCGGCCGAGCGCGCGGCTTCCTGGGCCAGGCATTCCAGGGCCTCGTGGACCCAGCGGCGCCCGGCGTGGCGTAGCGGTCGGACGACGGTGGCGACGCTGTTCATGGAAAACCTCGACGGGCCAGGGCAAAGAAGTGCGGCGGCCGGCAGCCGGCAGCGTGCATGCTCGGGGTGCGCCGCGCCGGTGGCCCTGATGCAGGTCAACCGGGCGGGTGGCGGCGCAGGGCGGATTGTCACAGCCGGCGCCGCCCGGGGCCGGTTGATGCAGATCATGGCCGGCGCCGGCCTGGCGGCGGATGCTGGGCGTTGGTTCTCCCCTATGGCCTTGCGCGATGCTTGCCTGGTACCCGTGGATCGTCCTTCTGCACCTGGCCTGCGCCATCGTGTTCGTCGGCGCGGTGGCGTTCGAGGTGATCGTGCTGGAGTCGCTGCACAAGCATTTCGACATCACCACCATGCAGCGCATCGAGCGGGCGGTGATGGCGCGGGTGCGGCGCTACATGCCGGTCGTGGTGGTGCTGCTGTTCGCCAGCGGCTTCGTGCTGTTCGACATCCGCTGCGACGGTTTCGCGTGCGTCGGCTCGCGTTTCGGCAACTGGTTGCTGCTCAAGGTGCTGCTGGCGTTCGGCGTGCTGGGCGTGTTCGTCAACGCGATGTGGGCGATGCGCCGCGGCACGATGGACGTGTGCCGGTTCAGGCACACCCACCGCATCGTGCTGGCGCTGATGGTCGGCATCGTGTTTCTGGCCAAGACCATGTTCTACTTGTAGCCCTTTACCCAGCAGGAGTCGCGTCATGTCCACAGTCACCCTCCACGGCAACCCGGTCCGCGTCGATGGCAGTTTCCCCGCGGTCGGCGCCCCCGCGCCGGCATTTTCGCTGGTGGCGGGCGACCTTTCCGATGTCTCGCTGTCGCGTTTCGCCGGCAAGCGCAAGGTGCTCAACATCTTCCCCAGCGTCGACACGCCGACCTGCGCCGCATCGGTACGGCACTTCAACGAGGCCGCGGGCAAGCTCGACAATACCGTGGTGCTGTGCATCTCCGCGGACCTGCCGTTCGCGCAGAAGCGGTTCTGCGGCGCGGAAGGGCTGGACCAGGTGGTCAACCTGTCGATGATGCGCGGCCGCTCGTTCCTCAACGACTACGGCGTGGCGATCGCCGACGGCCCGCTGGCCGGCCTGGCTGCGCGTGCGGTGGTGGTACTGGATGAGCACGACAAGGTGCTGCACACCGAACTGGTCGGCGAGATCGGCGACGAGCCGGATTACGCCGCGGCGCTGAAGGCGCTTGGCTGATCCGCTCTTCTGTTTGCCCTGTGCGCGCAGGGCGGTGCCCACCCTACGCTGTGTTGTAGGAGCGCACCCTGTGCGCGATGCTCTTGGTCGGCGTGACGAAAGGCATCGCGCACAGGGTGCGCTCCTGCAGGGCCTTGCGCGAATCGGGGTATGGCCGGTCAGCGATTGACGCCGACGACAGGCACGCCAAACGGCTTCGCTTCGGGATGCAGGCCCAGGCCGTATTTCAGGCTGCGGCCGATGCGCTGGGCGTACTCCAGCATGGTTGCGGCAGGCAGCGGGTCGAGCTCCTCGTCGCAGGTCTCGCGCCACAGCTCGAGCCAGCGGTCGAAATGCTCGGCGCGGATCGGGTGGGGCCGGTGCGCGGCCATCGGGTTGCCGCGGTAGCTGCCCGCGCGCAGCGCCACCGAGCACCAGAACGAGGTCAGCAGGCGCTTGTGCTCGTCCCAGTCGTGCACGGCTGCGTTGAATACCGGGCCGATCTGCGGGTCGCGCCGCACCTTCTCGTAGAAGCGGTCGACCAGGGTGGCGATGGCGGTCTCGTCGAAGGTGGTTCGGGTCATCGGGAGTGTCGGAACGCGCGGCAAGGCGCAGTGTGACAAAAAACGCGCCCGGCCGGACGGCCGGGCGCGCTGCCATGTCGGCGAAACCTACTTGCTCAGGCTCAGCGTGCCCTTCATCAGGGCGGCATGGCCGGGGAAGGTGCAGAAATACGCGTATTGCTCGCCGGCCTTGAGCTTGGCCACGTCGATCGTCGCCGTGTCGCTCTCGCCGCCGCCGATCAGCCTGGTGTGCGCGATGATGCGGGTGTCGCCGGGCTTTTCGTAGCTGCTGGCCGCGCCGGCCTTCATGCCGTCGGCGATCACGCCGGCTTCGTCGCTGGCGTGCGCCAGCACCCAGTTGTGGCCCATCGCGGTGGCCGGCAGCTTGCCGGTATGCTTGAGCGTGACCTTGAACGTCTTGCAGGTGTTCGGCACGGTGATGGTCTGCTTGTTGAACTGCATCGCATCGCTGCCCTCGATGGTGGTCGCGCATTCGGCGGCCATCAACGGGGTGGAGAGCAGGCCGAGCAGGGCAAGGGCAATCAGTTTGCGCATGGTGTCGTTCCTTGGGAAGGATGGGGAATCGAGGGGATTCTGCGGTTGTCGCGACCGTGGCACACTGATCTGGATCATGGCTGCGGCAGCAGTTGCCGCGGACACTGTAGTTACCGCGGCGAGGCCACGGAAGGAGGCATGATGACGCACGTCGTCACCGACAATTGCATCAACTGCAAGCACACCGACTGCGTCGAGGTGTGCCCGGTCGACTGCTTCCATGCCGGCCCCAATTTCCTGGTGATCGACCCCGACGAGTGCATCGACTGCACGCTGTGCGTGGAGGAGTGTCCGGTCGGCGCGATCTTCCCCGAGCTCGACGTGCCCGCCGGTCAGGAGATCTACATGACGATCAATGCCGAGCTGGCGAAGGAATGGCCGGTGCTGACCAGCAAGATCCCGGCGATGGAAGACGCGGCCAAGTGGGACGGCGTGCCGAACAAGCTGCCGCTGCTCAAGCGCTCCTAGAGGCCGTTCGCGGACTCCAGTCGGGTCGCGCGCCGCGCCGACGTTCGGTTAGGCCATATCCCCAGCTTGCGCTAGGCTCGGACCCGAGCGCGTCTCCGTGCCGGTTGCGGACCCGTATTCTCTTGTCATCTGGGGGAGATTGACTGATGAATGATGCCGCACAACCCTTGTCCGACGACGATACCGAACTGTCACCGTGGTGGTTGCGCACGGTGGCCATCGTGCTGGTGCTGGGCTTTGCCGGACTGCTGGCCATCACCATGCTGGCCTACAGCAATGCCCCGCCGATTCCCGGCCAGGTGGTGGATGCGCAGGGCAACACCGTGTTCACCGGCGACGATGTCAGCAAGGGACAGGCGGTATTCCTCAGATACGGCTTGATGGACAACGGCAGCATCTGGGGGCACGGCGCCTACCTCGGGCCGGATTACTCGGCGGAGGCCCTGCACTTCATCGGCCAGGACACCGCCGCCGCGATCGCGCAGGAACGATTCGGCAAACCGCTGGCCGAGCTGGATGAGTCGCAGCAGGCGGCGGTGCGCGCCGAAGTGGCGGTGGCGCTGAAAACCAATCGCTACGATGCCCAGGCCGACGTGTTGCGGCTGACCGCGCCAGAAGCAACCGCCTACCGGCAGCAGGTCGGCTACTGGACGAATTACTTCAAGGATCCCGTGAAAAATGGCGGGCTCAAGCCCGGCCTGATCAGCGATCCGACCGAACTGCACCAGTTCACGGCCTTCGTCACCTGGGCCGCATGGGCCTCGGTCGCCAACAGGCCGGGTACGCAAGCCTCGTATACCAACAATTTTCCGTACGACCCCAGTGTCGGCAACGTGCCCACGCCGTATGCCTTGCTGTGGAGCGCGTTGAGCCTGTTGCTGCTGCTGGCCGGCATCGCCGCCGTGCTGCTGGCGTTCGGCAAGTTCGACTACCTGGGCTGGATCAGCCGCGGTCATGACGTGCGGCCGCAACTGTTGCCCGGGAAGTCCAGTCCGGGCCAGCGCGCGCTGGTGAAGTTCTTCGTGGTGGTGGCCCTGCTGTTCCTGATGCAGACCCTGGTCGGTGGCGGCGTCGCCCACTTCCGCGCCGATCCGGGAACCTTCTACGGCTTCCAGCTGGAGAACATCTTCCCCAGCAACCTGCTGCGCACATGGCATCTGCAGACCGCGATCTTCTGGATCGCCACCGCCTATGTCGCCGCCGCGCTGCTGCTGGGGCGTTCGCTGCGCAGCGACGAGCCACGCTGGCTGGCCGGATGGGTGCACCTGCTGTTCGGCGCCTTTGTGGTGGTGATTGCCGGCAGCCTGCTCGGCGTATGGGCCGGCATCGCGCAAAAGATGGGTACCTGGTGGTTCTGGCTGGGCAACCAGGGCTGGGAGTATCTGGAACTGGGCCGGTTCTGGCAGTACCTGCTGGTGGTCGGCCTGCTGGTCTGGTTCACCATCCTGTGGGTGCTGGCACGCCCGCGTGCGGTGTCCAGCGAGAAGGCGCGTCCGCTGGCGAAGATGTTCCTGTTCGCCGCGATCGCGATTCCGGTGTTCTACATACCTGCGCTGTTCTTCGGTGCCGAAACCAACTACACCGTGGTCGATACCTGGCGCTTCTGGATCATCCATCTGTGGGTCGAAGGCTTCTTCGAATTCTTCGCCACCACGGTGGTTGCGCTGACCTTCTACCAACTGGGGCTGGCGCATCGCAACGTGGCGCTGCGGGTGATCTACCTGGACGCGATCCTGTACTTCCTCGGCGGCCTCATCGGTACCGGCCACCATTGGTACTTCACCGGCCACACCAACTTCAACATGGCAATGTCGGCGATGTTCTCGGTGCTGGAGGTGGTGCCGCTGACCCTGCTCACCCTGGATGCCTGGGATTTCGTCAAGGCCACCAAGGGCAAGGTGGATGTCGACGGCAAGCCGACCCGCGTGCCGCACAAGTGGACGTTCTACTTCCTGATGGCGGTGGGTTTCTGGAACTTCGTCGGTGCCGGCATGCTCGGCTTCTTCCTCAACCTGCCGATCGTCAGCTACTACGAGGTGGGCACCCAGGTCACGCCGACCCATGGTCATGCCGCGTTGATGGGCGTGTTCGGCATGCTGGCGCTGGCACTGATGGTGTTCACCTTGCGCCAGACCAGTACCGAGGAGCGTTGGCCAGGCATCGAGAAGTACGTCAAGGTCGCGTTCTGGGGTACCAACGGCGGCCTGGCGATGATGTTGCTGATGAGCCTGTTCCCGAGCGGCGTGCTGCAGCTGTGGGACGTGCTGGAGAATGGCTACTGGCACGCACGCAGCATCGAGTACATGGCGTTGCCGCGTTCGCAGATCATCGAGTGGCTGCGCCTGCCGGGCGACCTGGTGTTCATCATCTTCGGCGCGGTACCGCTGGTGATCGCCACTTTCAAGGGCTGGCTGGGCGTGCGGGCGGACGCGGCGGCCGAGCGCCGCTGAGCCATCGCCGCGCATGAAAAAGCCCGCGCCGACGGTACGGCGCGGGCTTCGGGGGTAGTACGCGGGGCGATTACTTCGCGACGACCCGCACCATCTCCAGGCACTTGTTGGAGTAGCCCCACTCGTTGTCGTACCAGCTGACCAGCTTGACGAAGCTGTCGTCCAGCGCGATGCCGGCGTCGGCGTCGAAGATCGAGGTGCGCGCGTCGCCGCGGAAGTCGGTGGCCACCACCTTTTCCTCGGTGTAGCCCAGGATGCCCTTGAGCGCGCCTTCGCTCTGCGCCTTCATCTCGGCCTTGATCTCCTCGTAGGTCGCCGGCTTTTCCAGCTCCACGGTGAGGTCGACCACCGAGACGTCCGAGGTCGGCACGCGGAAGCTCATGCCGGTGAGCTTCTTGTTGAGCTCGGGGATCACCACGCCGACCGCCTTGGCCGCGCCGGTGGAGGAAGGGATGATGTTCTCCAGGATGCCGCGGCCGCCGCGCCAGTCCTTGTTGCTGGGGCCGTCGACGGTCTTCTGCGTGGCGGTGGCGGCGTGCACGGTGGTCATCAGGCCGCGCTTGATGCCCCACTTGTCGTTGAGCACCTTGGCCACCGGCGCCAGGCAGTTGGTGGTGCAGCTGGCGTTGGAGATGATCGCCTCGCCGGCGTACTTGTCGTCGTTGACGCCGTAGACGAACATCGGCGTGGTGTCCTTCGACGGCGCGGACAGGATCACCTTCTTCGCGCCCGCGTCGATGTGCTTCTGCGCCGCCTCCTTGGTCAGGAACAGGCCGGTGGATTCGATCACCACCTCGGCGTCCACCTCGTTCCACTTCAGGTTGGCCGGGTCGCGCTCCTGGGTCAGGCGGATGCGCTTGCCGTTGACCACCAGATGATTGCCGTCGACCTTCACGTCGCCATCGAAGCGGCCGTGCACGGAGTCGTGCTTGAGCATGTAGGCCAGGTAGTCCGGCTCCAGCAGATCGTTGATCGCCACGATCTCGATCTCGTTGCCGAAGTTCTCCACGGCGGCGCGCAACACGTTGCGACCGATGCGGCCGAAGCCATTGATGCCGACCTTGATGGTCATGGGATGACGTCCTCCTGAGGATGGGCTCGATGCCGAGAGCGGGCGGAAAGAATCTTCATTTTACCGCCATTCCCGCGCGCCTGCCTGAGTGCCGGCTGGCCGCCGCGCCTGCACGGCACGCCACCGCACGGATGGCGACAAAACACCGCAGAACAGGTGTGGCAGACTGCGACTTTTCCCATTCCGCCGGGTCGCCCCCATGAGTTTCGTCCGCCGCGCCGCCATCGCCGTGTTCGCCTGCCTGCTGGTCACGCCGGCTCTCGCGTGGGGGCCGCTGGGCCACAGCGTGGTCGCCGAGCTGGCGCAGCGGCACTTGAGCCCTGCCGCCGAGGCCGAGGTCGAGCGCCTGCTGGCGCCGGAGCACACCCGTTCGCTGGCGGACGTGGCCAACTGGGCCGACCAGATGCAGGACGACCCGGCCATGGCGAACCTGTGGAAGCAGACCCGCGGCCAGCATTACATCAATTTCCACGGCGGCCCCTCCTGCGACTACGTGCCGCCGCGCGATTGCCGCGACGGCCGCTGCGTGGTGGCGGCGCTGCAGTATTACGTCGGCGTGCTGGGCGACCGCGGCAAGTCGGACGCCGTGCGCCGCCAGGCGCTGAAGTTCGTGGTGCATTTCGCCGGCGACATCCACCAGCCGCTGCATGCCGGCTACCGCGACGACAAGGGCGGCAATACCTATCAGGTGCAGTTCGACGGCAAGGGCAGCAACCTGCACCGGGTATGGGATTCCGGCATGCTCTACACGCGCGGCCTGGACTGGCAGCAGTATGCGCAGCGGCTGGATTCGGCGCTGCCGGCGCCGCTGCCGGCGCCGATCGCGCCGCTGGACAACCCCTACGCCCAATGGGCGGAGGAGTCGTGCCGGATCACCGCCGAGGGCGGGTTCTACCCGACCGGCCACAAAGTCACGCCGGCCTACGTGTCCACCTGGCTGCCGGTGGCCGACCGTCGCCTGCGCGAGGCCGGCCGCCGTCTCGCCCAGGTGCTCAATCTGGCCTTGGCGCCGGCCGCCGCCCGCTAGGGAAAGTCCGCACGAGCCGCCGTCCCGGCGAAAGTCCGGAGACGCTTTTCAACAGACGAATGTCTGGTCATCCAGTGCCCCGGTAGCTGTTTGAAGGCGCTGGATTCCAGCGTTCGCTGGAATGGCGAGCAAAAGGACCCGGCCCGGGCATCCCGGCCCTGCCGGGTCACGGTGTGGTCGTCACCGGGCGCTGCGCGCCGATGTTGTGGTCGAGGAAGTCGATCATTTTTCCGTAGAACGCCAGGCGATGCTCCGGCAGGAAGAAACCGTGGCCTTCCTTCGGCTCGACCAGGGATTCGTAGGGGATGTGCTGCGCGTCGAGCGCGCGGGTGAACTCGCGGAAGTTCAGGAACGGCACGCGCTTGTCCTGGCCGCCGTGCGCCAGCATCAGGTGCGCCTTGATCCGCGCCACCCCGCCCAGCGGCGAACGGCGCAGCAGGTCGTCGCGGTCGGTGCCCAGCGCGCGGTGCAGGTAGTCGACGCCGGCATTGATCTGCCGGGTGTCGCTGCCGTCGAGCTGCACGCGCAGGTCGTACACGCCGGCGTAGCCGATCGCGCACTCGTACAGGCCGGGCTCGCGCACCACGCCTTCGAGCGCGGCGTAGCCGCCGTAGCTGCCGCCGTACAGGCACAACCGCTTCGGGTCGGCGTAGCCCTGCTTGACCGCCCACCGGGTGGCGTCGGTGACGTCATCCTGCATGCTCAGGCCCCATTGCCGGTAGCCGCGTTCGATGAACCTGGCGCCGTAGCCACCGGAGCCGCGGTAGTTCACCTGCAACACGGCGTAGCCGCGGTTGGCCAGCATCTGCACCTCCGGGTCGTAGCCCCACTGGTCGGACACCCCGTGCGGGCCGCCGTGGATCACCACCACCATCGGGAACGGCGCCTTGCCGGCCGGCAGGGTGAGGAAGCCATGCAGCGGCAGGCCGTCGCGCGCGGTCAGCGCGATCGGCTCCATCGGCCGGGTGACTTTCGGATCGAGCCACGGCTGCGCGCTCATCAGGAATTTCGCCTGGTGCGTCGCCAGGTCGAACAGGTAGTAGTCGCTGCCGCTGCGGTCGCTGATGACGTGCACGATGGCGTGCTTGCCGTCACGGGTGAAGCTGGAGAAGAACGCCAGCTGGCCGGGGAAGTTGCTGTCCAGGGCGCGGGTCAGCTGGGCCTCTTCGCTGTTCGGGTCGAGATAGTGCAGGCCAGGCTTGCCGTCGGCGGTGATGATCGCGTAGTAGTCCAGGCGATCGGCGGTGGGCAGCAGCTCCAGCGGATCGGCGAACTTGCCCTGGTAGACCATGCCGAGGCTGCCGTCGGCCGGGTTCATCAGCTCGATCGCGTCGGGGCCGTCACCTTGCGAGACCTGCACGTACAGCCGGCTGTTGTCGCGGTTGAAGCCGATCGGCGAGATGGTCACGCCGGACTTGGCCGAGTCGTTGCGCAAGGTCCACGAATCGTCGTTGCTGCTCCGGGTCCACAGCCGCATTTCGGTGAAACCGTCATTGGTCCAGGCCACGCGCACCTGGCCGGCATGGTCGGCGATCAGGTCCGCATCGCGCGCGGGTGCGGCGCCGATCGTGCGCGTCTGCCCGGTCATGACGTTCAGCGTCTCGATGTTGGTCGCGCTGCCGTTGCGGTCATTGGTGAATTCGTTGGTCGCGATCAGGATCCGGTTGTCGACCGCCAGCGCGTCACCGATCACCGTGGCCGAGGCGTAACGCTGGGTGGCGTGGCGCATGTGGGAGCCCGTCGTGTCGCTGCCCGCGCGATAGCCGAACAGTTGCTCCTGCCGCTTGCCGTCGGCGTTGATGCCGAACAGTTCGCCGGTGCCCCGCGGCGTGTCCAGTCCGTTCTGGCGGAAGGCGCCGGCGGCCACCAGGCGTTCGTTGCTTGCCCAGAAATAGTCCGCAAGCAAGGCGTTCTTGCCCGATTGCATCACGTGCAGCGGCTTGGCCGTCTGCCCGTCGAGGATCGCCAGCACGTTCTCGTGCGGGTTCTGCGGGTTGGGCACGATGGCCGACAGATACTTGCCGTCGGGCGAAATGCGCACCTGCGAGAAATTGGCCGGACGAATGAAATCCTCCAGCGGGATCTGCGGCGTGGCCGCCGGAGTCGGGGCGGGCGCCGCCGCGACCGTCGCCAGCACGCTGCCCGCACCGAAAACCAGAGCCGCGGCCCACGGCCGCAGTCCGAGTGTGTTGCCCATCCTTAGTGTCCCCCATGGCGTTGTGCCGATTTCCAAGCGTGGAACGGGGCCGACAAAGCTGTCAAGCGCGCGGCCGAATGCAACAGCGATTGGCGCGGCGCAATTCTGCTAGGCTCATTCGATGACCATGGAAAAAGTCCGCCGTACCAAGATCGTCGCCACGCTGGGCCCGGCCACCGACGCCCCCGGCATGCTCGGCCGCCTGATTGCCGCCGGCGTGGACGTGGTGCGCCTCAACCTGTCGCACGGCGAGCCGGATGACCACCGCGCCCGCGCCAGCGCCGTGCGCGACGCGGCAGAGGCCGCCGGGCGCGAGGTCGGCGTGCTGGCCGACCTGCAGGGGCCGAAGATCCGCATCGAGACTTTCGCCGACGGTCCGGTGCAACTGGCCGAAGGCGACCGTTTCGTGCTCGACTGCCGCCCCGGCGTGCCGCCGGGCGACGCCACCCGCGTGGGCGTGAGCTACTACGGCCTGCCCGCAGACGTGCGTCCCGGCGACGTGCTGCTGCTGGACGACGGGCTGGTGGCGCTCACCGTGCTCGAGGTGGTCGGCAGCGAAGTGCGCTGCGAGGTGCTGGTCGGCGGCAGGCTGTCCAATCGCAAGGGGCTCAACCGGCAGGGCGGCGGGCTCTCGGTCGACGCGCTGTCGGACAAGGACAAGGCCGACATCCGGCTGGCCGCGGAGATCGGCGCGGATTTCCTCGCCGTGTCCTTCGTGCGTTCGGCCGACGACATGCACCTGGCCCGCCACCTGCTCAAGCTGGCGGGCGGACGCGCGGCGCTGGTGGCGAAGATCGAGCGGGCCGACGCCATTCCGGTGCTGGGCGAGATCATCGACGCCTCCGACGTGGTGATGGTGGCGCGCGGCGACCTGGGCGTGGAGATCGGCGATGCCGAGCTGCCCGGCCTGCAGAAGAAGATCATCCGCGAAGCGGTGCAGCGCAACCGCGCCGTGATCACCGCCACCCAGATGCTGCAGTCGATGGTGCGCGCGCCGATTCCCACCCGCGCCGAAGTGCTCGACGTGGCCAATGCGGTGATCGACGGCACCGACGCGGTGATGCTGTCGGAGGAGACCGCCGCCGGCGCGCATCCGGACAAGGCGGTGGCGGCGATGCAGCGGATCTGCCTGGGCGCCGAGCGCCAGTTCGAGCCGAAGGAGGATCTGGCCAACGCCAGCCACCATCTCAGCCGCACCGACCAGGCGATCGCGCTGGCCGCCATGGTGCTGGCCGGCCAACTGGGCGTGCGCGCGATCGTGGCACTGACCGAATCCGGCGCCACCGCGCAGTGGCTGTCGCGCTACCGCAGCGCGGTGCCGATCTACGGCATGTCGCCGTCCGCCTCCGCCCGCCGGCGCATGCAGGTGCTGCGCGACGTGCAGCCGGTCGAGTTCAGCCACGGTGAGAAGCAGAGCATGGCGGCTTCCACCCGCGCCGCGGTGCGGTTGCTGTTCGAGCAGGGCAAGCTGGTCCAGGGCGACAGCGTGGTGATCACCTACGGCGACCGCGTCGGCCACGTGGGCGGTACCAACACGCTGAAACTGCTCGCGGTGGGCCCGGACGGCACGGTGGAGAGCCGGCGCGAGCTGTGACGCTGAAAGCGGGCTGTCCGCCGGCCGCCTGCCGGCTGTGGCGTACCGCGCGGGCGGCTACACTGTGGCCATCGACGCCTTGCCGGAGCCTGCCATGAAAATCCTGTTTCCCTCCGTGTGCCGCGGCGTGCTGTTCGCACTGGCGTTGGGCGCGGCCGCGCCGGTGCTGGCGCAGACGATCCGGATCGACCAGCAGAACCTGTATCGCTACTGGATCCTGCTCAACACCAAGGTGCAGATGGATGCGCCCAACAGCGGCCTGAACCTGGACAAGCCCGGTTGCGTGGCGGTGACCTATACAGTGGGTTCCGACGGCGTGCCGATGGACGTGCAGGTGGCCAAGGTGGAGCCCAGGAGCGATCTCGGCCCGATGGCGCGCAGCGCGGTGGCCAACTTCCGCTATGGCCCCTCGCTGAGCAACAACATCCACCAGCCGGTTTCCACGTACTACATCGTGGTCTTCAACGGGCCGAAGGATCCGGCTGCACGCGACCAGCTGATGGCCCCCTGCAAGCTGCCCGGCTACGCCGGCTGATCCACCGGCCCCGGCCCCGGGTGCGGCCTTGTTTCGGCCCGTCGCCGGTCCGATCTGGCTTATAATCGCCGTTTTTCACCATGCCGCTTCGCGTGCGAGGCGGCGCCCACCATGTGTGGCCGGGCATCGCCCCGCCAGCGGAGCCATCAATGAGCATTGAAGATCTCGAAAGCGTCGCCCTGGCGATGGTTGCGCCCGGCAAGGGCATCATCGCGATCGACGAGTCGACCAACACCATCCGCAAGCGCTTCGAGGCCGTCGGCATCGAGAACACCGAGGAGAACCGGCGCGCCTACCGCGAGTTGCTGCTGACCACGCCGGGCCTGTCCGAGCACATTTCCGGTGCGATCCTGTTCGACGAGACCATCCGCCAGTCCACCAAGGATGGCGTGCCGTTCACCCAGGTGATGAAGAAGGCCGGCATCATCCCCGGCATCAAGGTGGACAAGGGCCCGGTGGCGCTGGCCGGCTTCCCGGGTGACGTGGTCACCGAGGGCCTGGACGGCCTGCGTCCGCGTCTGGAGGAATACGCCAGGCTGGGCGCCCAGTTCGCCAAGTGGCGCGCCGTGATCAACATCACCGAGGAAAACCCCAGCTCCACCGCGATCGAGGCGAACTGCCACGTGCTGGCCCGCTACGCCGCGCTGTGCCAGGAGGCCGGCCTGGTGCCGATGGTCGAGCCGGAGGTAATCATGGACGGCGACCACACCATCGAAGTCAGCTACGAGGTGCACGAGGCCGTGCTGCGCAGCCTGTTCAACGCGCTGTACGAGCAGAACGTGATGCTGGAAGGCACCATCCTGAAAGTCAGCATGGTCATCCCCGGCAAGGATTGCGAGGAGCAGGCCGGGGTCGAGGAAGTGGCCGAGGCCACCGTGCGCGTGCTCAAGTCCACCGTGCCGGCCGCGCTGCCGGGCATCGTGTTCCTCTCCGGCGGGCAGACCGACCAGCAGTCCACCGCGCACCTCAACGCGATGAACCAGATCGGCCCGCACCCCTGGCCGCTGTCGTTCTCCTACGGCCGCGCGATGCAGCAGGCCGCCTTGCAGCTGTGGTCGAAGGACCTGCAGGCGAACGTCGCCGAGGCGCAGAAGATCGTGCACGCCCGCGCCCGTGACAACGGCCTCGCCGCGCTGGGGCAGTGGAACGGCTGACCTGCACAGTGATGCGGAGAAAGAAAAGGGCGCCTCGCGGCGCCCTTTTCTTTTGGGTGAACATCCCGACATCACGTCGGAATCCGCCCCTTTGACTCAGAAGCGGTATTCGGCGCTGGCCGAAACCATGTCCGTGCTGAGGTCGACGTGGTCCTTGTTCGCGTCGAAGTAGTCGTAGTTGACGCCCACGCTCAGGTTCGGGGTGATGTTGTAGCCGATGCCCGCGCCGGCGTACCAGCTGTTGTCATCCAGGCCCTTGCGGATCGGGTTCACGTCGTTGTTGAGGCCGTGGCCGGTCCAGCTGTACAGGCCCGCGCGACCGCTGAGGTACCAGTTGGGGGTCATGTCCAGGCGGGCGTTGGCGCCCACCGTCCAGCCGTGCAACTGCGACTTGTTGTCGGCGACCACCGGGTCGCTGTTGAAGATGTTCTTGGCGTGGATGTTGCCCAGGTCGTTGTAGCCCACCTCGGCGCCCAGCGCGAAGTTCGGCGCCACCGACCAGCGGTAACCGCCGTTCAGGGCATAACCGGTGTCGTGGCCGTCATACGGGCCGTGATCGATCGCGGTACGACCGACGTTGCCGTTGATGAACCAGCCGGCGTTGTCGGCGGGCGCGTTCTGCGCGAAGGCTGCGGGGACAGCCACCAGGCCGGCGGAGACGAGGGCGAGGGCGAGCAGTGTTTTCTTGGTTTTCATGGATGGCTCCAATGGTTTGGACAGTCGGCCCGTTGTGGGGATGGGCTCTTGTCGAATGCGCCCCGCCCAACGTGGGCGGCGACACGGACAGTTAGATGGGTCGGTCCGGGAAAGATTCAATACTCGGTAGTTCAGTATTAAGCGGAGATTAAGCCGGCCTGCGTTTTTTGGGGCCTCCTGGCTGCGCACCCGGGCGCGACAGGGCAAGGCCGGATCGGCGACAATGAGCGCTTTTGCGCCCTTGGGAGACTGCCCGATGACCACCCGCCGCGAACTCGCCAACGCCGTGCGAGCCCTTGCCATGGATGCCGTGGAAGCGGCCCGATCCGGTCATCCGGGCATGCCGATGGGCATGGCCGACATCGCCGAGGTGTTGTGGAACGATTTCCTGAAGTTCAATCCGGCCAACCCCGGGTGGTTCAACCGCGACCGCTTCGTGCTCTCCAACGGCCATGGTTCGATGCTGCAGTACGCGCTGCTGCACCTGACCGGTTTCGACCTGCCGATGGAGCAGTTGAAGCGCTTCCGCCAGCTGCATTCGAAGACCGCCGGCCACCCCGAAGCCAGCGAGACCCCGGGGGTCGAGACCACCACCGGCCCGCTCGGCCAGGGCCTGGCCAATGCGGTCGGGTTCGCGCTCGCCGAGAAGGTGCTGGCGGCGCACTTCAACCGCCCGGGCCACCAGGTAGTCGACCACCACACCTACGTCTTTCTCGGTGACGGTTGCCTGATGGAAGGCATCTCCCATGAGGTCGCTTCGCTGGCCGGAACCTGGCAGCTGGGCAAGCTGGTGGCGATTTACGACGACAACGGCATCTCGATCGACGGCGAAGTGCACGGCTGGTTCACCGATGACACCCCGGCGCGTTTCGAAGCCTATGGCTGGAACGTGATCCGCGGCGTGGACGGGCATGACGCCGACGCCGTGAAGCAGGCGATCGCCGCTGCCACCGCGCAGCACGACAAGCCCACCCTGATCTGCGCGAAAACCATCATCGGTTTCGGCGCACCGAACAAGCAGGGCAAGGAGGAAAGCCACGGCGCCGCGCTGGGCAAGGACGAAATCGCCGCCGCGCGCGCCCAGCTCGGTTGGAACCATGCGCCGTTCGAGATCCCAAGCGAGATCTACGCCGGCTGGGACCACAAGAAGGCCGGCAGCGAAGCGGAGCGGGCCTGGAACGAGGCGTTCGCAAAATACGCCGCTGCCCACCCGGAACTGGCCGCCGAATTCGCGCGCCGGCTCGCCGGCGAGTTGCCGGCCGACTGGGCCGAAAAGTCGCACGCGTACATCGCAAAACTGCAGGCCGAAGGCCCGGAAGTGGCCTCGCGCAAGGCCTCGCAGATGGCGCTGGACGCCTTCGGCCCGCTGCTGCCGGAATTGGTCGGTGGCTCGGCCGACCTGGCCGGATCCAACCTGACCAAGTGGAAGGGCAGCAAGGACGCCGGCAACGGCAACAGCAGCGAAGGCCAGGGCAACTACGTCTACTACGGCGTGCGCGAGTTCGGCATGACCGCGATCGCCAACGGCCTGGCGCTGCACGGCGGCTTCATTCCGTACGACGCCACCTTCCTGGTGTTTTCCGACTACGCGCGCAACGCGGTGCGCATGAGCGCGCTGATCCCCGCCCATGCGATCCATGTGTACACGCACGACTCCATCGGCCTGGGCGAGGATGGCCCGACCCACCAGCCGGTCGAGCACATGGCGTCCTTGCGCTACATCCCCAACAACCAGCTGTGGCGCCCGTGCGACGCGGTGGAATCGGCTGCCTCGTGGAAGGCGGCGATCGAGCGCAAGGGCGCGCCGTCGTGCCTGGTGTTCTCGCGGCAGAACCTCAAGCACCAGCAGCGCAGCGAGCAGCAGGTCGCCGACATCCTGCGCGGTGGCTACGTGCTGGCCGATCCGCTGGACACGAAGTTCCAGGCGATCCTGATCGCCACCGGCTCGGAGGTGGAGCTGGCGATGGAAGCCTCGCGCGCGCTCGCCCAGCAGGGCATGGCCGTGCGTGTGGTGTCGATGCCGTGCACGGAGGTGTTCGACGCGCAGCCGCTGGAATACCGCGAAGGCGTGCTGCCGTCCTGGTGCCGCGCCCGCGTGGCGGTGGAAGCCGGCACCGCCGACTTCTGGCGCAAGTACGTGGGCCTGGACGGCGAGGTGATCGGCATGACCACGTTCGGCGCCTCCGCGCCCGCGCCGCAGCTGTTTGAACACTTCGGTTTCACCGTCGCCCACGTGATCGATGCGGTGAAGCGCCTCGTCAAATAAGGGCCGCGCGTAGGGCGGGCGCTGCCCGCCGCTTCTGCGCGTCGCGAAGCAAGAGCCGGCGGGCGGTGCCCGCCCTACGTGCGCAGCAGCAGCTGGGCCAGTTCATCCGGCGTCGCCGCAATGGCGTGCGCGCCGGCCTGCTCCAGCTCCTCGCGGCCGCCGAAACCCCACAGCACGCCGAAGCCGCGCACGCGGTTGGCGACGGCGCCGTCGATGTCGAAGTGACGGTCGCCGATCATCACCGCGTCCGCGGGGGCGCAGTCGAAATCCGCCAGCGCCTCGGCGATCATCGACGCCTTCTCGCTGTGCGGGCTGTCCGGATGCGGCCCGTACAGGCGCAGAAATGCCTTGCCGAACGGCAGGTGGGCGATGATCGGCGCGGCATGCCGATGCGGCTTGCTGGTGACCACCGCGAGCCGGTGGCCGGCGGCAAGCAGCTGTTCGACCAGCGCCTCGATGCCCGGATAGATCTCGTGTTCGCGCCAGCCGAGCGTGTTGAAGCGCTCGTGGTAGTACTCCACCGCCGCCTCGATGCGTTCGGCGTCATGGTCCAGCAGGGGCGCAAAGCTGTGCCGCAGGGGCGGCCCGATCCAGCGTCGCAGCTTCTCCGGCGGCGGCGCGGGTACCGCCAGCCGCGCCAGCGCATGTTTCACGCAGGCGGTGATGCCGTGTTCGGAATCGATCAGGGTGCCGTCGAGGTCGAACAGGCAGAGCATTACTTCGCGGCCCGCGCCTTCAACGCCGTGACCGCGGGCAGTTCCTTGCCTTCGAGGAATTCCAGGAAGGCGCCGCCGCCGGTGGAAATGTAGGAAACCTCGTCGGCGATGCCGTACTTGTCGACCGCGGCCAGGGTGTCGCCGCCGCCGGCGATCGAGAACGCGTTCGACGCGGCAATCGCCCGCGCCAGCGTTTCGGTGCCCTTGCCGAAGGCGTCGAACTCGAACACGCCCACCGGCCCGTTCCACACCACGGTGCCGGCCTTGGCGATCAGTCCGGCATACAGCCGGGCCGTCTGCGGGCCGATGTCGAGAATCATCTCGTCCGAGCCCACCTGGTCGACGGCCTTCACCGTGGCCGGCGCCTGGGCGGAGAAGGTCGGCGCCACCACCACGTCGACCGGCATCGGCACTTCCGCGCCACGTCGCTTCGCGTCGGCCAGCACCTTCTTCGCCGCATCGAGCAGGTCCATCTCCACCAGCGAGTTGCCGACCGAGTGGCCCATTGCCGCGATGAAGGTGTTGGCGATGCCGCCGCCGACGATCAACTGGTCGACCTTGCCGATCAGGTTTTCCAGCAGGGTCAGCTTGGTCGAGACCTTGGAGCCGGCCACGATCGCCAGCAGCGGGTGGGCCGGGTGCTCCAGCGCCTTGCCCAGCGCGTCGAGCTCGGCGCACAGCAGCGGACCGGCCGCGGCGACCGGCGCGTACCTGATCACGCCGTGGGTGGAGGCCTGGGCGCGGTGCGCGGTGCCGAACGCGTCCATCACGAAGATGTCGCACAACGCGGCGTACTTCTTCGCCAGCGCGTCGTCGTCCTTGCCTTCGCCCACGTTCATGCGGCAGTTTTCCAGCAGCACCACCTCGCCAGGGGCGACGTCCACGCCATCGGTCAGGTAGTCGGCGACCAGCCGCACCGGCTGGTCCAGCTGGCTGCTCAGCCAGAGCGCCACCGGCGCCAGCGAGGCCTCGGCATCGAACTGGCCTTCCTTCGGCCGGCCCAGGTGCGACATCACCAGCACGCGGGCGCCGGCATCGCGGGCGGCACGGATGGTCGGCAGGGCCGCGTCCAGGCGCTGGGTCGAGCTGATCCGGCCCTGGTCGTCGATCGGCACGTTCAGGTCTTCGCGGATCAGCACGCGCTGGTCACGCAGCTCGAGGTCGCTCATGCGGATGACGGACACGGCACAACTCCAGTGAGGTGGGGACTAGCCAGAACCGGCTGCAACCGCTTATTGTCCGGTGGCTGCGGTACCGATGCAAACCGCCGGGTGGGCCGCGCCAGGCCGGCGATGGCCGCCACGGTCCGCGGCGGCGGCACTTGTGGCTAAACTGCAGGCAATCGGTGCAGGGGGACTGCTCATGACGACCGGCTTGGTGCTCTACAGCTACTGGCGTTCCAGCGCCGCCTACCGCGTGCGCATCGCGCTGAACCTGAAAGGGTTGAGCTACGAGACGCAGCCGGTGCACCTGCTGCGCGACGGAGGTCAGCAACACACGGCCCAGTATCACGCCCTGAATCCGCTGGAGGCCGTGCCCGTCCTGCGCGACGGCGACCGGGTGATCACCCAGTCGCTGGCGATCATGGAATACCTGGACGAGATGCATCCGGAACTCGAGACCGCGCTGCTGCCGGTCGACGCCCGCGGCCGCGCCCAGGTGCGGGCGCTGGCCATGGCGATCTGCTGCGACATCCACCCGCTGGGCAACCTGCGGGTGCTGCAGCAACTGGAGGCGCAGTTCGGCGCCGGCGAGGAGCAGCGCGCGGCGTGGTCGCGGCACTGGATGGATGTGGGGTTCAAGGCGATCGAGGCGGTGCTCGCGGACAGCGCCGCCACCGGCCGCTACTGCCACGGCGAAACCCCGAGCGTGGCCGACGCCTGCCTGGTGCCGCAGGTCTACAACGCCGTGCGCTGGAAATTGCCGATGGACGACTACCCCACCATCGCGCGCATCTACCACGCCTGCAACGAGCTGGAAGCCTTCCGGCGCGCCGCGCCGGAGGCGCAACCCGACGCTCCGTGAGAACCTGCAGGAGCGCACCCTGCGCGATGTCTTTCGCCACGTGACGGAGAGCATCGCGCACAGGGTGCGCTCCTACGGGGATGTGGCGGGACGCGGTTTCCGGCAGTCAGAAACCCATCCCGTACGGATCGTTGCCGGCCAGTTCGGCGCTGCTGCTGCCGCCCTCGGCCAGGCGGATCTTCAGTGCCAGGCCGTCGCGCGAATCGGACTTGCTGAGCGCCTCGTCCAGCTCCACGCGGCCCTCCTTGTACAGCTTGTAGAGCGACTGGTCGAAGGTCTGCATGCCTTCCTGCAGGCTGCGGTCCATGGCGTCCTTGATCTCGTGGATCTGGCCGCGGCGGATCATGTCGCGGATCAGCGGGGTATTGAGCAGCACTTCGGCCGCCGGGATGCGTCGGCCGTCCTTGCCGATCACCAGGCGCTGGCTGATCACCGCGCGCAGGTTCAGCGCCAGGTTCATCAGCACGTTCTTGTGCGCCGATTCGGGGAAGAAGTTGAGGATGCGTTCCAGCGTCTGGTCGGAGTTGTTGGAGTGCAGCGTGGCCAGGCACAGGTGGCCGGTCTCGGAGAAGGCGATGGCCGCCTCCATCGTGTCGGTGTCGCGGATCTCGCCGATCATGATCACGTCCGGCGCCTCGCGCATCGCGTTCTTCAGGGCCTCGTGGTAGCTGTGCGTGTCCAGCCCCACCTCGCGCTGGTTGACGATCGAGCGCTTGTGCCGGTGCAGGTATTCGATCGGGTCCTCGATGGTGAGGATGTGCCCGGGTGACTGCGAATTGCGCTGGTCGATCATCGCCGCCAGCGTGGTCGACTTGCCCGAGCCGGTGGCGCCGACCACCAGGATCAGGCCGCGCGGCTCCATGATCAGGTCGCGAAAGATCGGCGGCAGCTGCAGCTGCTCGATGCTGGGGATCTCGCTCTTGATCGCGCGGATCACCATGCCCACTTCGCCGCGCTGCTTGAACACGTTGATGCGGAAGCGGCCGGCCTCCTTCACCGCCAGCGCCATGTTCAGTTCGAGATTGCGCTCGAACTGGGGCACCTGGCCCTCGTCCATCAGCGAATAGGCGATCTTCTTGACCATGCCGCTGGGCAGGCCCGTATTGCCCAGCGGGTAGAGCTTGCCCTCGACCTTGATGTTCACCGGGGCACCGGTGGACAGGAACATGTCCGACGCGCCCTTGTCTACCATGAGCTTGAGGAAGTAGCCGATGTCCACGTTTTACCCCTGGGTTCCCGATGTACATTGCATTGCACGATTATGCCTGCCCACAATACGCTGCAACACACCATGAGGACTGTGATGTACTTCTTTTCCCCACCGGCCGTGCCCGCACGCCGCGTGCGCGCGGCGGCGGCGGCGCTGGCGCTGAGCCTGGCCGTGGCCGGTTGCGCCACGGCGCCGCCGCCGAATGACGCGATGAACCTGGCCCAGTACCAGCTGCAGGCCGCCCGCGACGCCGGTGCCGCGGATTACGCGCCGGTCGACCTGGGCTTTGCGCAGGACAAGTTCCAGCAGGCACAGGCGGCCATGGAGGCGCGCAAGTTCGCCGATGCCGCGAACCTGGCCGAGGAGTCCGGCGCCGATGCCGAGCTGGCGCGGGTCAAGGCGCGCCTGGGCGCGGCCCGGGCCGAGATGCAGGACAAGCTGCAGGAGAACACCCGCCTGCGCAACGAGGGCGAGCAACTGGCCGCCCGGCAGCAGCAGATGGAACAGACCGTACCGGCGCCAGCGGCCGAGTCGTCCGCCCCCCTGCCGGTGGGCGACATGCCCGCTCCGTCGGCCTCGGTGCTGTCCGCGCCGGTCGATGGCGTGCCGGCCCAGCCGGCCGACAACCCCGCGCCGGCCAGCAGCAGCGGCATTCCCGGAGGCCAGCGATGAAGCGCCTGGGCAAAGTACTCGCCGGTGCCGGCCTGGCGCTGGCCCTGGTCGGCGCGGCCCACGCGCGCCAGGACGACATCGACATCAACCGCCTGCGCGGCAGCCTGGACCAGCTCGCCAACGACCCGAGCCTGGGCCACTACGCGCTGTCCGAGCAGGCCCGCGCCCGAGAGGCGATCCGCACGCTGGAGGCGGCCGGTCGCAGCGAGCGGGCCCACGCGCTGTACCTGGCCGAGCGCCGGGTGGACCTGGCCAAGACCGCGGCGCAGCTGCAGGACGCCCAGATCAAGCTCAACCAGCTCGATCGCGAACACGACCAGATCCTGCTGGCCAACAGCCGCCGCGAAGCGGACATGGCCCGGCTGGAGCTGGCCCGGCAACGGCTGCAGAACCAGCTGGCGCAGGAAGAGGCCGCGCGCCTGCAGCAGCAGGGCCTGGAGTATTCCCAGCAGGTCGAGCAGGCGCGGGCCGAAGCCGAGCGGGCCAAGAAGCTGGCCGCGGCACAGAGCAAGGTGGCGCGGGCGGCCCGTCGCGAGGCGGCGTTGGCGGCCCAGGCGGCGAAGGCAATGCGTGCGCAGATGGACGATGGCGACGCCGCCACGCCTTCCTCCAGCGGCAAGGACAAGCCTGCCGGCCAGCACCCTGGCGGGCACTGAGAAAGGGCCTGAGAGGCGCTCCGGCGGCACCGTTTCGCGGCCCGCGGCCGGCTCTCGCGCCACACCTGCAAAACACTGTTTTGACAGGTATTTAATGCCCCGGCCGAAGTGTGACCGGGTACCGCCGCGGCGGCTTGCACGGGCCTGAGCGGCGGAGTAGGGTCAAAGCCCCGGGAGGCATCCAGGCCACCGGGGTTACTGACCTGAATCATGCGCCCATTCCACGTTCAGATCCCCACCTGCGTTCCGGTTGACCGGCGTGGGTCGTGGGTGTGCGCCGGTTCAGCTGTCGGCGGGCCGCCAGCCTGGCGGCAACCGTCCGTTCACTCGCAGGAGGTCGGATCATGTTCGAAAACCAGCAGCGCGATGATGTCGAGGCATTGATGAAGGCGGACGCGGAGTTCCGCCGGCTTTACCAGCACCATCGGGAGCTCGACAGCAAGGTGCACGACGCCGATATCGGCGTACTTCCCATCGACGACGCCACCCTCGCCGGCATGAAGAAGGAGAAACTGCTGGCCAAGGCGCGGCTTGAACGCATGTGGGCGGACAGGGCGCACCTCATCCACTGACGCTTGCGGTTCGCTGGCGCGGCCCCGGGTCTTCCCTGAACATTCCTCGGGAAGGTTGCCGGGGCCGCAGCGTGTCCGGCGGCTCGGTTATCATGGCGGTTCTGCGGCCATGGCTTCGTGCCGAGGCCGCCACGCCAGCGACGGAGCCTCCATGACGGTTCACCAGAGTGTCCTCGAACTGATCGGACACACCCCGATGGTTCGCGCGCGACGCCTCGATACAGGTGCGTGCGAGTTGTTCCTGAAACTCGAGAGCGCCAACCCCGGCGGCTCGATCAAGGACCGCATCGGCCTGTCGATGATCGAGGGCGCGGAAAAGGACGGTCGCATCCGCCCGGGCGACATCCTGGTCGAGGGCACCGCCGGCAACACCGGCCTGGGCCTGGCCCTGGTGGCGCAGCAGAAGGGTTACCGCCTGATCCTGGTGGTGCCGGACAAGATGAGCCGCGAGAAGATCTTCAACCTCAAGGCGATGGGCGCCGAGGTGGTACTGACCCGCTCCGACGTGGCCAAGGGCCACCCCGAGTATTACCAGGACATGGCCGAGCGGATCGCCCGCGAGACGCCCGGCGCCTACTTCATCAACCAGTTCGGCAACCCCGACAACCCGGCCGCGCACATCGCCACCACCGGCCCGGAAATCCTCGAACAGATGGACGGCAAGGTCGACGCGGTGGTGGTCGGCTGCGGCTCGTCCGGCACCCTCAGCGGGCTGTCGAAATTCTTCGCCGAACATTCCCCGCAGACCGAGCTGATCCTGGCCGATCCGGTCGGCTCGATCCTGGCGCAGTACATCAACGAAGGCACGCTCTCGACCAAGTCGGCGAGCTGGATGGTCGAAGGCATCGGCGAGGATTTCCTGCCCTCGATCAGCGACTTCACCCGGGTGAAGAAGGCCTACGCGATTTCCGACAAGGAGAGCTTCCTCACCGCGCGCGAGCTGCTGGCGAAGGAGGGCGTGCTGGGCGGTTCGTCCACCGGCACCCTGGTGGCCGCGGCGCTGCGCTACTGCCGCGAGCAGACCGCGCCCAAGCGCGTGGTGACCCTGGTCTGCGACACCGGCAACAAGTACCTGTCCAAGCTGTACAACGACTACTGGATGCTCGACAACGGCTTCATCGAGCGCGAACAGCATGGCGACTTGCGCGACCTGCTGATGCGTCCGTTCGCCCAGCGCGACACCGTGGTGGTCGGGCCGAACGAATTGCTGATCACCGCGTACAACCGCATGAAGCTGTACGACGTGTCGCAGCTGCCGGTGATGGACGGCCGCAAGCTGGTCGGCATCGTCGACGAATCCGACGTGCTGCTGCACGTGCATGCCGACGAGACGCGCTTCCGCGACCCGGTCTCCACCGCGATGATCGCCGACCTGCACCGGCTCGACGTGCGTTCGCCGATCGAATCGCTGCTGCCGGTGTTCGAGCGCGGCCACGTGGCGATCGTGGTCGACGGCGACGAGTTTCTCGGCCTGATCACCCGCATCGACCTGCTGAACTGGCTGCGCCGCAAGGTGAATTGACCGGCGCACGACGGTTTCGAAACATGCCCGGGCTGACCGGGTCACGACCCAAGGAAAATCCGCCATGTGTGGAATTGTCGCTGCCGTAGCCCAACGCGATGTCGCCCCGCTGCTGATCGTCGGCCTGAAAGCGCTGGAGTATCGCGGCTACGACTCCTCCGGCGTGGCCGTGCTCGATCGCGGCGCGCTCCGCCGGGTGCGCGCCAAGGGCAAGGTGCGCGAGATGGAGGCGCTGTACCTGGCCGATCCGTTCCCCGGCGGCACCGGCATCGCGCACACCCGCTGGGCCACCCACGGCGTGCCCAGCGAGGCGAATGCCCACCCGCACGTGGCGGGTCGGGTGTCGATCGTGCACAACGGCATCATCGAGAACTACGCCGGCCTGCGCGCCGAGCTGCAGGCCGCCGGGCACGTGTTCACCTCCGAGACCGATACCGAGGTGATGGCGGCGCTGATCGATCGCCACATCGGCCAGGGCCTGAACCTGCGCGAGGCGGTGCTGGCCACCGTGCGCGAACTGGAGGGAGCCTATGCGATCGCGGTGATCAGCTCCGACGAACCGGACCGCGTGGTAGGTGCGCGCCGCGGCGCGCCGCTGCTGGTGGGCGTCGGTATCGGCGAGAACTTCCTCGGCTCCGATGCGCAGGCGCTGATCCAGGTCACCAACCGCATGCTCCACCTCGACGAGGACGACGTGGTCGAGATCACCCGCGACAGCGTGCAGGTGTTCGCGTTGGACGGCACGCCGGTCGAGCGCAAGGTCTACGAGAGCGAACTGTCCACCGACGCGGTCGAGCGCGGCGAATACCGCCACTACATGCAGAAGGAAATCTTCGAGCAGCCTCGCGCGGTGGCTGACACGCTGGAGGCGCGGGTCGGCGCGCACGGTGTGCTGCCCAACATCTTCGGCATCGACAGCGAGCCGCTGCTCGCCGCCACCCGCGGCGTGCACATCATCGCTTGCGGCACCAGTTACCACGCCGGCCTGGTGGCCAAGTACTGGATCGAGGAGTTCGCGCGCCTGCCGG
>JBDZVT010000042.1:0-15597 GCA_040255835.1 Lysobacteraceae bacterium | reverse complement strand
CCTCCAACACCGCGCCGGTGAACCTGTACAAGGACGGCCTGCAGCGCGCCCGCTTCCTGCCCGCGATCGCGCTGCTCGAACGGCACTGCCACGTGGTCGAAATGGCCTCGGCGCACGACTGGCGCCTGCGCGCGCTGGCCCAGGCCCCGGTCTACCTCACCCCGCCCGGCCCCGAGTCGCACCGCGCGCTGGAGCGCATCTTCGCCAGCCAGGCCAGCGGCGCGATCGAGCTCGATGGCGTGCTGCGCCTCAACGGCCGCGACATCCCGTTCCACAAGCGCGCCGAGAACATCCTGTGGTTCGCGTTTGCCGCGCTGTGCGAGGGGCCCCGCGCGGTGGCCGACTACATCGCGCTGGCCAAGGCGGGGCCGACCGTCATCATTGCCAACGTGCCGCAGTTCACCCGCTACAGCGAGGATGCGGCCAAGCGCTTCGTGCAGCTGGTCGACGAGTTCTACGACCGCCACGTCAAGCTGGTGCTTTCCGCCGCCGCGCCGATCACCGAGCTGTACGACGGCGAACGCCTGCGCGCGGAATTCGGCCGCACCGAGTCGCGGCTGATCGAAATGCAGAGCGAGGAATATCTGGCGCTGGAACACCGCGCCGACTAGGGGCGGTCTGAACTGGCCGTTATCCCGACGAAAGTCGGAGACGCTTTTCAACAGATGGATGCCTGGTCATCCAGTGCCTCGGCAACTGGACGAAGGCACTGGGTTCCAGCGTTCGCTGGAATGACGAGCAAAGGCTTGATCGAAGCATCCCTGGCGCGCCACGTGCCGCAAGTCAGGCTTCGGTGACGCCCGGATGCGCCTGCACGAAGCGCCGGTGGTGTGCCAGCACGCCGCCGTAGTAGCAGATGTAGTAGCCGATCAGCAGGCCGATCACCAGCATGGTCAGCGGGGTGGAAGCCTGGCCCATCGGCGGCATCGGGGCGGTGGCGGCCGCGGCGTACTGCATCTGCGGCCACAGCACCAGCGCCCGCCACGCCAGCCGTCCCAGCAGCAGCACGGTGAGCACGCCGCCGATCCACGGGTTGGGCACGTAGCAGTCGCCCTTGCGCGGGTCGACCTCGAAGCGGGTCAGGCGCAGGCCGAGCAGGCCGAGCGCCGCGCCGGCCAGCACGCCGCCGAGCAGGCCTTCGGCGAGCGCGACCCGGTGCAGGCCACCCAGCGCGAGCACGGCGCCGAGCACGGCGAATATCGCGATGCGCGCGATCATCCGCCTGCGCCGGATCGGCTGGCGGCCGAACTGGCGGCTGACCCGGCGCCACACGATCAGGGCGAGGATCGGCAGCATGATCAGGTAACCGGTCAGGTGGGCAGGCATGCGACGACTCCGCGCGACGACGTGGGCTGAAGCTTAGCGGTGCCGGGCCGGGGTTGGCGACTGACGTTCGTCACCCCTCGCGCAGGCAGGTTACGCGCTGGCCGACTGGAAGAACATCAGGTACACCAGCCGGCCGTTTTCCATCGAGTCGCCGAATGCCTCGCCGGCGGTATGCCACAGCCAGGGCCGCAGCAGCACGAGGCGGTTGAAACGCATCGGCGCGCGCATGGTCAGCTCCCACTTCGCGTCGTCGTTGCTGTCCTGCTCGATGATGTCGCGGTACATATCCTGCCCCGATGCATAGCCGAGCGCGGCCAGTTCGGCGGCGCTGATCGGTGCGCGGTCGGTGTTGGTGCGGCGGTGGCGGAAGAACTCCGTGCCGCCGCGGCAATCCTCCGGCCGGCTCAGGTAGAGGATGCCCGACCACTGCGCGCCGCTGTCGATGTGCACCCGGGCCCGGCCGGTGTCCTGCGCCAGGGTGATGCGGAACTTGGCGTGCGACTGCGGCGGCGAGATCGCCTTCAGCGGCTCGCCCACCAGCCGGGATACCTGCTGCGCCAGCCCCCCGACCTCGATGCGCTCCAGCGAATTGCGCCCGGGAAACGCCCCGTCCTGCGCCGGGTAGGTCAGGCGCAGCGCCGCATCACGCAACTCATGCGCGTTGCCGAGGAAATCGTCGACGATGATCAGTGAGGTGGGCATGGCGCGCCGGGGTGGTGGGGGATGATGACGCGACGGACTACTTCGCCTTGCCCTGGTTGGCCACCGCGGCCATCTTCGCCGCGATCGCGTCGGCGTCGCCGAGGTAGTAGTGCCCGAGCGGCTTCAGCTCGTCGTCGAACTCGTACACCAGCGGCACGCCGTTGGGGATGTTGAGCTCGACGATCGCCTCGTCGGAGATGCCGTCCAGATACTTCACCAGCGCCCGCAGCGAATTGCCGTGCGCGGCCACCAGCACGCGCTGCCCGGCCCGGATCGCCGGCGCCAGCACCTGGTGCCAGTACGGCAGCACGCGCGCCACGGTGTCCTTCAGGCATTCGGTGTCCGGGATGTCCTTCGGGTCGAGCGCCGCGTAGCGCGGGTCGTGCACCGCCTCGTTGGCGGCACGCTCCAGCGGCGGCGGCGGCACGTCGTAGCTGCGGCGCCAGATCTTCACCTGGGCCTCGCCGTACTTCGCGGCGGTCTCGGCCTTGTTCAGGCCGGTGAGGCCGCCGTAGTGGCGCTCGTTGAGGCGCCAGTCGGTGACCACCGGCAGCCACATCAGGTCCATCTCGTCCTGCACCCCCCATAGCGTGCGCACGGCGCGCTTGAGCACCGAGGTGTGCGCCACGTCGAAGCTGTAGCCGCCCTCGGTCAAGAGGCGCCCTGCCTCGCGCGCCTCGGCCATGCCCTGCTCGGTGAGGTCGACGTCGGCCCAGCCGCTGAAGCGGTTGTCGAGGTTCCACTGCGACTGGCCGTGGCGGATCAGGACGAGCTTGTGCATGGGTTGCGTCCGGCAAAGAACGGGAAGAACCGTGAATGGTGCAGTCCGGCACCGGCAGCGTCAAATCCGCACCCTGCCACAGGTCATGCCAAACCTTTGTCGGCGCTGCGGCATCCTAGGGACTCCCACTGACACGGAGGCTGCCATGCGCCGCATCTCGACGATTCTTCTGCTCTGCACGTTCGCGTTGCTGCCCGCGCTGGCCGCGGCCGGCGACGGCGACATCGACAAGGTCAACGGCGCCGTGCGCGTCGAGGCAGGCCAGCACGCGGGCAACGTCAGCTCGGTCAACGGCGCGGTCCGCATCGGCGAAGGCGCCACCGTGCGCGAGGCGAGCACGGTCAACGGCGCGGTGGAGCTCGGCGACCGGGCCCAGGCCAGCTCGGTGGAGACCGTCAACGGCGCGATCACGCTGGGCGAGGCCAGCAAGGTCGCCGGCGAGGTGAGCGCAGTCAACGGCAGCATCCGCCTGGCGCGCGGCGCCGAGGTCGGCGGCAAGCTGGGCAACGTCAACGGCGCGATCCAGCTGGACGCCGCCCACGTCGCCGGCGGCCTGTCCACGGTGAGCGGCGACATCACCGTGGGCGAAAACTCCCGCGTCGAGGGCGGCATCCTGGTCGACAAGCAGCACGGCTGGTTCAACTTCAACAGCCGCAAGCCGGTGGTGGTGATCGGCCCGCATGCCGTGGTGCAGGGCACGCTGGAGTTCCGCCGCGAGGTGGAACTGAAGGTCAGCGACAGCGCGCAGATCGGCCCGGTGAAGGGAGCCACGGTGGAGAAGTTCAGCGGCGCCACGCCATAAGCCCTTTGTAGGAGCGCACCCTGTGCGCGATGCTCTTCATCACGCCACGAAAGGCATCGCGCACAGGGTGCGCTCCTACACGGTTCGCGCGGGGCCTACAGCCAGTCGCGCGGCTTCAGGTAGTCGGCCAGCTTCGATTCGGCGGAGCCGGCCTCGGCTTCGTAGGCATATTCGAAACGCACCCGCGGCGGCAGGCTCATCAGGATCGACTCGGTGCGGCCGCCGGACTGCAGTCCGAACAGCGTGCCGCGGTCGTAGACCAGGTTGAACTCGACGTAGCGGCCGCGCCGGTACAGCTGGAACTCGCGCTCGCGCTCGCCGTACGGCGCGTCCTTGCGGCGTTCGACGATCGGCAGGTAGGCGTCGAGGAAGCCCTGGCCCACGTCGCGCGTGAACGCGAAGCAGCGCTCGAAGCCGCCCTCGTTCAGGTCGTCGTAGAACAGCCCGCCCACGCCGCGGGTCTCGTCGCGATGCTTCAGGTAGAAATATTCGTCGCACCACCGCTTGTAGCGCGGGTAGACGTCGGCGCCATACGGCGCGCACAGGTCGCGCGCCACCGTGTGCCAGTGGCGCACGTCCTCGTCGACCGGATAGAACGGCGTGAGGTCGAAGCCGCCGCCGAACCACCACACCGGCTCCACGCCCTCCTTGCTCGCCTCGAAATAGCGCACGTTGGCGTGCGTGGTCGGCACGTGGGGGTTCTTCGGGTGCAGCACCAGCGAGACGCCGGTGGCGATGAAGCTGCCGCCGGCCAGCTCCGGCCGGTGCGCGGTGGCGCTGGGTGGCAACTGGTGGCCGTGCACGCGCGAGAAGTTCACCCCGGCCTGCTCGAACACCGCGCCGTCGCGCAGCACGCGGGTGCGGCCACCGCCGCCCGCCGCGCGCGTCCACGCGTCCTCCACGAAGCGCGCGCCGCCGTCGGCCTGCTCGATCGCGGTGCAGATGCGGTCCTGCAAACCGCGCAGGAAGGTTTCGGCAAGGTCGGCTTGTGCGCTCATCGTCTGGCTCGTCGATTCAATGGCGCAAGCTTAGCAAGCGGTCGCACGGCACCCACTGCGGCGCGGCGCCGCGCCGCCCTGATCCAGCGCAATTCAACTGATGCGGGCAGCCATGCGTGCGTGGCCGATCAGCCGCGCCCAGCGCATGCCGATGTCGATCCACATCAGGTAGCCGGCCTCGAGCACGAGCCGGCCGAGGTAGCGCGCGTGCCTGGGCAGCGCGGGCTCGGCCGCGATGGCGACGCTGTCGAAGCCGAGCCGCCGGGCCAGCAGCAGGCAGCGCGCGAGGTGGTAGCGGCTGGTCACCAGGGCCACCGGCGGCAACCGTCCGCCCTGCAGCAGCAGGCGGCGCGCATGGCGCAGGTTCTCCAGCGAGTCGACCGAGTCCTGCTCCAGCTCCACGCGCACGCCGCGGGCCAGGTCGTGCCGGCGCAGCCAGGCCTCGCCCGCGGCGGCCTCGCTGATCCGGCTGCCGCTGCAACCACCGAGCAGCAGCAGGTGATCGGTCTGTTGCTGGCGCGCCAGGATCAGCGCACGCTGCAGGCGCTGCCGGTAGTCGTGGCCGGGTGCCTCTCGTTCGAGGCGGCGACCGAATACCAGCACGGTCATCCGCCGCGGCGGTGTCACCGCACTGCGCGTGGCGATGCGCCATACGTGGATGAGATAACCCAGCCAGACCAGGCCGGCGCTCATCACCACCGCCAGCAGGGTGACCACCGCTGCGTGCAGCACGTCGACGTCGCGCAGGTATCGGGACGGTTTTCGAGCAAGGGGCACGGGAGATCGCCGGGGCGGAGGACGCGACAGCTTAGCGGCGCGCGGCGTTCGCGGCATCTTCATGCTGTCGCAGCCACGATCGGGTACCGCCGACGGTCGCAGGCTAGGCAAGTTCAGGAGCGGCCGCTAGGCTTTCGCGATGCCTCATGTGATGACACCACTCGCGGTCACCGCGTACACCGCCACCTCGGCACTCGGCCGCGGTCTGGCCGCCCAGCTCGACGCGCTGCGATGCGCCCGCAGCGGCCTGCGTCCGAACGATTTCAGCAGCGCGCCGCTGGCGTGCTGGATCGGCCGGGTCGACGGCGTGGAAAGCGAACCGCTGCCCGCCCCGCTCGCCCCGTGGGAATGCCGCAACAACCGGCTCGCCTGGATCGGCCTGAACCAGGACGGTTTCCTCGAGCGCGTGCAGGCCGCGCGTGCGCGTTACGGCGCGGGCCGCGTGGCGCTGCTGCTGGGCACCTCCACCGCCAGCATCGGCGCCACCGAGGAGGCGTACCGGCGGCTGGACGCGGACGGCGGCCTGCCCGACGACATGCTGCGCCCGGCCATCCACGCGCCGCATTCGCTGGCGGCCTTCGTCGCGGTGGCGCTGGCGCTGGAGGGGCCGTGCCTGACCGTCTCCACCGCCTGTTCGTCCAGCGCCAAGGTGTTCGCCAGCGCCGAGCGCATGCTGCGCCTGGGCCTGATCGACGCGGCCGTGGTCGGCGGCGTGGATACGCTGTGCGACAGCGTGCTGTTCGGCTTCAACGCGCTGGAACTGGTCTCGCCCGAACCGTGCCGGCCGTTCGACGCGGCGCGCAACGGCATCTCGATCGGCGAGGCCGCCGGCTTCGCCCTGCTCGAGCGGATCGACGCGGCGCCCGCGGCACCGCGCCTGCTCGGCTACGGCGAAGCCAGCGACGCGCACCACATGTCCACGCCGCACCCGCAGGGGCTCGGCGCGGAGCTGGCACTGGACGAGGCGCTGGCGCGCGCCGGGCTGGAGCCGGCGCGGGTCGATTACATCAACCTGCACGGCACCGCCAGCCAGAAGAACGACGAGGTGGAGGCGGCGCTGGTCGGCCGCGCGTTCCCCGCCACCACGCGGGCCAGCTCGACCAAGGGTTTCACCGGCCATACGCTGGGCGCGGCGGGCATCGTCGAGGCCACCGTGGCGCTGCAGGCGATCGAGCACGACCTGGTGCCCGGCAACCTCGGCGGCGACACGCCCGACCCGAGCTGCGGCGCGCAGTTTGCCTGGCGCAACGAAGAGCGGCGCATCGACGTGGCGCTCAGCAACTCGTTCGGCTTCGGCGGCAACAACGGCTGCCTGGCCTTTGCGCGCGCGGGGTTCGCCGCATGAGCGGCTTGCGCGTCCACGTCGAAGGCGTCGGCCTGTGGTCGCCGCAGCTGGCCGACTTCGCGGCGCTGCGCAGCGTGCTGGCCGGCCGGCGGCCCGAGCCGCCGCCGGCGCGGCCGGCCGCCACCACGCTGCCGCCGAACGAACGCCGCCGCGCGCCGGCCAGCGTGCTGCTGGCGATCGAGGTGGCCGGCCAGGCGACGGCGATGAGCGGCCGCGATGCCGCCACGCTGGCGTGCGTGTTCGCCTCCTCGCACGGCGACCAGCCGATCACCGACTACATGTGCGCCACCCTCGCGCGCGCGCCGGCCGAGTTGTCGCCGATCCGCTTCCACAACTCGGTGCACAACGCCGCGGTGGGCTACTGGACCATCGCCACCGGCTGCCACGCGCCGTCCACCGCGATCGCCGCGCAGGCGGCCAGCTTCGGCGCCGGCCTGCTGGAGGCGGCCAGCCAGGTGCTGGCCGATGAGCGCCCGGTGCTGCTGGTGTGCAGCGACGGCACCGGCAGCGGGCCGCTGGGCGAAGTCACCGGCTGCAGCCAACCTTTCGGCTGCGCGCTGGTGCTGGTGCCCGAGGCGGGCGCGGCCAGCCTGGCCCGGCTCGACCTGCAGCTGGCCCCGCCGCAGCCGGAAGACGCCCTGGCCGAACCGCTGGCCGGCTGGCGCCGTGACAATCCGTCCGCCAGCAGCCTGGCCCTGCTCGCCCTGCTGGCCGGCGACGGGGGATCATGTCGGCTGGCCGCCGCCCCCGCACTGGGATTGCAGATCGCCATGGAGAAGGTCGCGTGAACACCCCCGCCGCACGCTGGTGCGTGCTGATCCCCTGCCTCAACGAAGAGGCCGCGATCCGCGCGGTGATCGAATCCGTGCTCGCGCTGGACGTGCCGGTGATCGTGATCGACGACGGCTCGGACGACCGCACGCCGCAGATCGTGGCCAGCCTGCCGGTCACCCTGCTGCGCCACGACCGGCGTTGCGGCAAGGGCGAGGCGCTGCGCCACGGCTTTCGCGAGGCGCTGCGCCAGGGCTACGACGCGGTGCTGACGATGGACGGCGACGGCCAGCACCTGGCCAGCGACATCCCGCGCATCGTGGCCGCCGCCGCACGTTACCCGCAACACATCGTGATCGGCGCGCGGCTGCTGGACAAGGCGCAACAGCCGAAAGGCCGCCGCCGCGCCAACGCGGTCGCCGACTGGGGCATCTCGTGGGCCTGTGCGCAACCGGTGGCGGACACCCAGAGCGGCCAGCGCTGGTATCCGCGCGCGGCGCTGGAGCTGGTCGACCTGCCCGCGGAAAATTTCGTGTTCGAGGCCGCCATCCTGATCGCCGCCTCCCGCGAGAAGAACCTCGGCATCGTCTCGGTGCCGATCGCCTCGCGCTACCACGGCGCGTTCCGCCCCAGCCACCTCAAGCCCGTGCGCGACGTCACCCGCATCACCACCTACACCATCGGCCGGGTGATCCATTATGGCGACATCATCGCCAGCTATCGGCGTTCGCGGGCACGCCCGCGGGTGATCGAGGAAGCCGTGCCGGCGGCTTAGAGATACGCTGGCCAAGTCCCCGGCTCGGAGCACCCTTGAGGATCAGTCCGGCAGCAGCGCCTGGCCGAGCTGGCGCAGGGCATCGGGCTTGAGCAGCTCCAGTTCGCGGCCCTCGATGCGGATCAGGCCCTGGCTGCGGAAGCGGCTCAGCACCCGGCTCACCGTTTCAGCGGCCAGGCGCAGGTAATTGGCGATGTCGCCCCGCGACATGCTGAGGTGGAAGCGCGTGGCGGAGAAGCCGCGCGCGGCGTAGCGCCCGGCCAGATCCATCAGGAACGCCGCCATGCGCTCGTCCGCGCTGTGGTCGCCGGCCAGCAGGCTGGCGCTGCCCAGTTCCTTGCTGAGCAGGCGGAACAGGTGCTTCTGCACGGCCGGAATGCGCGAGGCCAGCGCGCTCATCGCGGGGAACGAGAAGCGGCAGAAGAACGAGGTATCCAGCGCCACCGCGTCGCACGGGAAGTGCTCGGGGTAGATCGCGTTGAGCCCGATCACCTCGCCGGGGAGGTAGAAGCCCAGCACCTGCTCGCGGCCCTCCTTGTCCACCATGCGGGTTTTGACCGTACCGCTGCGCACCGCGAAGATCGCGCGGAACGGGTCGCCGGTGCGGAAGATGTGCTCGCCGGCGCGGAACGGCCCGACGTGCTCGACCAGGCATTGCAGCTGCGCCAGCTCGGGCTTGTTGTAGCCGGCGGCGATGCAGGCACTGGAAAACGCACAGGTACCGCAGAAGTGCGTCTCGTCACCGTCGTCGGCAATCGGGTTGGGCGGCTCGGGCAGGCGCCCTGCCGGGTGCTTGGAATCCATGATGCGATCGGGTTGCCTGGTCGGAGCTGCGTGGATCAGATCACGCGCGAATAGCGCGCCGCCTGTGCCTTGTCATCGAGATAGGCGTCAAAGCACATGGCGATGATACGCAACAGCAGACGACCCCGCGAGGTCACCCGCACCTCGCGCACGTCGTCTTCCACCAGCCCGTCGGCCACCAGCGGCGCGAGGCGTTCGCGCGCGCGCACGAAATATTCGTCGAACAGCAGCCGATGGCGCGCACCGAACTGCTGCTTGTCGACCGCCCCGTGGCACATCAGCTCGCCGATCAGCTCGCGCCGGATCAGATCGTCCTCGTCCAGTTCCAGCCCGCGGGCCACCGGCAGGCGGCCGGCGTCCAGCGCCCCGTAATAGCCCATCAGGTCGCGCGCGTTCTGGCTGTAGCTGTCCCCGATGCGGCCGATGGCGCTGACACCCAACCCCACGATGTCGCAGTGGCCGTGGGTCGAATAGCCCTGGAAATTGCGTTGCAGCGTGCCGGCGCGCTGCGCCAGCACCAGCTCGTCGCTGGCCTTGGCGAAGTGATCCATGCCGACGTAGACGTAACCGGCCGCCGACAGCTGCGCCACCGCGCGGCCGAACAGCGCCAGCCGGGTGGCGGCGTCGGGCAGGTCGGCTGCGGCGATTTGCCGCTGCGCCTTGAACATCTCCGGCAGGTGCGCGTAGCCGTAGACGGCCACCCGGTCCGGATCCAGCGCCACCACCTGCTCCAGCGTGCGGCTGAAACCGTCCACGGTCTGCAGCGGCAGGCCATAGATCAGGTCCACGCTGGTGGAGCGGAACCACGAGCTGCGCGCCGCGTCGAGTACCTCGCGGGTCTGTTCGAAACTCTGGATGCGGTTGACGGCTTCCTGCACCGCCGGGTCGAAATCCTGGATACCCACCGAGATGCGGTTGAAGCCCAACTCGCCCAGGCCGTGCACGTAGGCACCGTCGGCGAAGCGCGGGTCGATCTCGATGCCGAACTCCCGATCCGCCGCGCGGCTGAAGCTGAAATGCCGCGCCAGCGATTCCAGCAACTCGCCCATCTGGCGGATGTCGAGGAAGTTCGGCGTGCCGCCGCCGAAGTGCAGCTGGCGCACCGGGCGGTCGCGGTCGAACAGCGGCGCGATCAGCTCGACCTCGCGGTACAGCCGTTCAAGGTAGCGGTCGGCCTGGCTGTGGTCGCGCGTGATGATGCGGTTGCAGCCGCAGTAGAAGCACGGGCTCATGCAGAACGGCACGTGCACGTACAGCGACAGCGGGCGCGGGATCGGCTCCTCGTTGGAAGCGCGGATCACTCCGCGCAACGCGGTTTCGTCGAAGTCGGTCCGGAACTGCGGCGCCGTCGGATAGCTGGTGTAGCGCGGGCCGGCCACGTCGTAGCGGGCGATCAGCGCGGGGTCGAAGTCGGGAGGTTCGATGGGAGTGGTCATGGAGCGAGTCTGTCCACCGCCCTGCCCGCCCGCCTTGATCCGGGTCAACCCGCGTGCTGGTCGCGACGACCTGCCGCAGGAGCGGCGCCCGTAGGAGCGCACCCTGTGCGCGATGCTCTTCGTCACGTCACGAAAGGCATCGCGCACAGGGTGCGCTCCTGCATGACAGCCGAGGCACTCAGCGCTTGAGCGGCGCGACCTGCTGCTCGATCGAACCGAAGATCGAGGCACCGGCCGCGTCGGTGACATCGATCTTCAGGCGGTCGCCGTACTTCAGGAATGGCGTCGACGGCTTGCCGTCGCGCAGGGTCTCCACCGTGCGCTGCTCGGCCAGGCAGGAGGCGCCCTTGCCGGTGTCCTGGTTGGCGATGGTGCCGGAGCCCACGATGGTGCCGGCGGTCAGTGGCCGCGTCTTCGCCACGTGCGCCACCAGCTCGGCGAAGGAGAACTGCATGTCCACGCCGCACTCGGCCTCGCCGAACCACTTGCCGTTGAGCCAGGTGCGCATCGGCAGGTGCAGCTTGTCGCCCTGCCACGCATCGCCCAGTTCGTCCGGCGTCACCAGCACCGGCGACAGCGCCGAGCGCGGCTTGCTCTGCAGGAAACCGAAGCCCTTGGCCAGTTCGCCGGGGATCAACCCGCGCAGGCTGACGTCGTTGACCAGGCCGACCAGCTGGATGTGCCCGGAGGCCTGCGCCGGCGTGGCCGCCATCGGCACGTCGTCGGTGACCACCACCACCTCGGCTTCGAGGTCGATGCCGAACTCCTCGCTGGGCACCACCACCGGATCGCGCGGACCGAGGAAGCCCGCGCTGGTGGCCTGGTACATCAGCGGGTCGGTGTAGAACGATGCGGGCACCTCGGCACCGCGGGCGCGCCGCACGCGCTCGACATGCGGCAGGTAGGCACTGCCATCGACGAATTCGTAGGCGCGCGGCAGCGGCGAGGCCAGCGCGTGGAAGTCCAGCGCGAAGGCGCCGGCGGCGGCGCCGGCGTTCAACTCCGCCGACAGCGCGTTCAGCCGCGGTGCGGCGTTCGACCAGTCGTCCAGTGCCGCCTGCAGTGTCGGCGCGATGCCGCTTGCCTTCACCGCGAGGGAGAGGTCGCGACTGACCACGACCAGCGTGCCGTCGCGGCCGCCTTCCTTGAGAGATCCGAGTTTCATCGTGCTGCCTTGTGCGTGCTGCGTGAAGGGATGGCGGTCACGGCGCGAAGTGCTTCGCGATGCCCTGCCAGCATTCGTGATAGCTCTGCTGCAACTGCGGCGCATCCAGTGCCTGCCGGGTGGGGCGGATCACCTTGCGCGTCTCGAACATGAAGGCCATGGTGCCGGTGATCACGTCCGGCTTCGAAAGGTCGGCGTTCGACGCCTTCTCGAAGGTGGCCGCATCCGGCCCGTGCCCGCTCATGCAGTTGTGCAGCGAGGCGCCGCCGGGCACGAAGCCCTCAGCCTTGGCATCGTACACGCCGGTGATCAGGCCCATGAACTCGCTGGCCACGTTGCGGTGGAACCACGGCGGGCGGAACGTGTTCTGCGCCACCAGCCAGCGCGGCGGGAAGATCGCGAAGTCCACGTTGGCGGTGCCGGCGGTGTCGCTGGGCGAGGTCAGCACGGTGAAGATCGACGGGTCGGGATGGTCGACGCTGATCGAGCCGATCGTGTTGAAGCGGCGCAGGTCGTACTTGTACGGCGCGTAGTTGCCGTGCCAGCCGACCACGTCCAGCGGCGAGTGACCGATCTTCGCCGACCACAGCGACCCCTGGAATTTCGCCACCAGCTCGAACGCGCCCTCGACATCCTCGTACGCCGCCACCGGGGTGAGGAAGTCGCGCGCGTTGGCCAGGCAGTTGGAGCCGATCGGGCCCAGGTCTGGCAGGCGCAGCAGCGCGCCGAAGTTCTCGCAGACGTAACCGCGCGCCTCGCCATCGAGCAGGTCCACGCGGAAACGCACGCCGCGCGGTACCACCGCGATCTCCTGCGGTTCGATCTCGATCACGCCGAGCTCGGTCGCCAGCCGCAAGCGACCCTGCTGCGGCACGAGCAGCAGTTCGCCGTCGGCGTCGTAGAAGAAGCGCCCCTGCATCGAGCGATTGGCCGTATAAACGTGGATACCGATGCCGGCCTGTTCGGCTGGCCCGCCGTTGCCGGCCAGCGTGACCAAGCCGTCGATGAAGTCGGTCGGCTGCTCCGGCAGCGGCAGCGGGTCCCAGCGCAACTGGTTCGGCGTGGCCGGGGCTTCGTCGAAGCGGTTGTGGAACGTGGCATGCGCCAGCGACTGGAACGGCTGGTGCACCGCCGCCGGGCGAATGCGGTACAGCCAGCCGCGGCGGTTGCTGTGGCGCGGGGCGGTGAACGCGGTGCCGGAGAGTTGTTCCGCGTACAGGCCGTGCGCGACGCGCTGCGGCGAGTTCTGGCCCTGCGGCAAGGTGCCGGGAATGGCTTCGCTGGCGAATTCGTTGGCGAAGCCGGATTGGTAACCGTTGTTGTTCATGACCAACCTGTCTGTGCACGAGCTCTTGAAAGCCCCTCTCCCTTGGGAGAGGGGTTGGGGTGAGGGTACGCCTTCGAGCGAGAACCCCACTTTCACCAAAACCCTCTACAACTCCCTTTCCTCGGCAAAGCCCAGCAGCGCCTCCAGCACCGCTTCCCTCTGCACCAGCACCTCGTTGTCCCAGAACCGCAAAACCCTCAACCCTTGCCGCTCCAGAAACCGCGTGCGCTCAAGGTCCACTTCATCGCCGTGTTGTGAACCATCCAGCTCCACGACCAGCTTCAGTGACTCACAGTAGAAATCGACGATGTACGGCGGGATCGGATGCTGGCGGCGGAACTTCCAACCGTTCAGACGTCCGCTACGCAGGTGGTACCACAACTCGCGCTCGGCGTCGGTCTGGTGCTGGCGCAGATCTCGGGCGTAGGCGCGTATTCTCGTGGGAAGTGGAGGCTTGGTTCCCTGGGTCATCGTTGGCTTCCTGCCTTTGATCATCGCTCCACTCTCCCTTGGGGAGGGGCCCGGGGCGAGGGTTTGGTCCGGAGCCATCAACTTCACGCTCCGACCGGACCCTCACCCCAACCCCTCTCCCGAAGGGAGAGGGGCTTCAAGAACTTACAAAACCCCGCGCTTCATCTGATCCCGTTCGATGCTCTCGAACAGCGCCTGGAAATTGCCCTCGCCGAAGCCCTCGTTGCCCTTGCGCTGGATGATCTCGAAGAAGATCGGGCCGATGCAGTTCTGAGTGAAGATCTGCAGCAGCAGGCGCTTCTTCGTCTCCATGTCGGCGTCGATCAGAATCTTGTTTTTCGCCAGCCGCGGCACGTCCTCGCCGTGGTTGGGGATGCGCTCGTCGATCACCTCGAAATAGGTGTCGGGGGTATCCAGGAATTCCACGCCCGCCTCGCGCATCTTCTCCACCGTGGTGTAGATGTCGTCGGTAAAGCAGGCGATGTGCTGGATGCCTTCGCCGTGGTAGGCATCGAGGTATTCGTTGATCTGGCTCTTGGGGTCGTTGGACTCGTTGAGCGGGATGCGCACGATGCCGTCGGGCGCGGTCATCGCCTTGGACACCAGGCCGGTCTTGGCGCCCTTGATGTCGAAGTAGCGGATCTCGCGGAAGTTGAACAGCTTCTCGTAGTAGTCCGACCACTTCTGCATGTTGCCGAAATGCAGGTTGTGGGTGAGATGGTCGATGAAGGTGAGGCCGAACCCGGTCGGGTTCTGCGCGGCGCCTGCGATCGCCTCGTAGTCGGCGTCGTAGATGCTGCCCACGTCGCCGTAGCGGTCGACCAGGTACAGCATGCAGTCGCCGATGCCCTTGATGACCGGCGCGTTGACCGCCTTGCTGGACTCCTTGTGGTCGACCTGCTCGCCGCCGTTGTCGAGCACGGCCTGCAGCACCTGCTCGCCGGGCTTGCGGAAGCGGATGGCGAAGCCGCAGGCGCAGGGGCCGTGGGCCTTGGCGAAATCCGCGGCGAAGGAATCCGGATCCTCGTTGACCAGGAAGTTCACGCCGTTCTGCCGGTAGACGGTGATCGGCCGCGACTTGTGCTTCAGCACCGCGCCGAATCCCATCCGCTTGAACAGCTCGTGCAGCTCCCCGGCGCGGCCGGCGGGCGCGGCGAATTCGACGAATTCGAAGCCGTCGATCCCCATCGGGTTGTCGAACGTGCTCACTTGCATGCCAAGGTTGGGCTGGGCGTTCATGGCGCTCTCCTTTATGTCGGTGCACGATGGCCACTCGCGAGCGTGCCACACCGTTGGTAATACCCCGTTATAGTTACAAGTGAAACCAATTGCAAGGAACCCGCCTCATGCCTCCTCGCCACAAGAGCGCCCCGGCCAGCGCCGAGCATGCCCCGCTGCAACTGGAACATTTCCTGCCCTACCGGCTCTCGATCCTGTCCAACACGATCAGCCAGACGATCGCCGGCGACTACCAGCGCCGCTACGACCTCTCGATGACGGAATGGCGGGTGATGGCGGTGCTGGCGCGCTTCGATGGCCTGTCGGCACGTGAGGTGGCCGAGCGTACCGCGATGGACAAGGTGGCCGTGAGCCGCGCACTGGCCCGACTGGTCGGCGCGGGACGGGTGGATCGCCACACTCACGACGGCGACAAGCGCCGTTCCGTGCTCAGCCTGACCGACAGCGGCTGGGCCATGCACGACGACGTGGCGCCGATGGCGCGCGCGCGCGAACGCGAGGTACTGGCCAAGCTCGATGCCGAGGAGCGCCAGTGGCTGGAACGGATCCTGGACAAGCTGCTGGAGCAGCAGTGAGAGGCTGCCCTTCTCTCATCTCTCACTCCTCTCCACTCACTCCTCCCACTGACTCCTCGCCTCACCTGACCCCGTGCATCAACCGGTTCACCAGCGGCGCGATGGCGAGCAGCAACACGCCGGCACCCAGCAACAGCCAGAAGCTGAAGGTGAAGCCCTCCAGCGCGGCGCTGGCGGTGAGCCCGTGCGCGCCGGTGATGCGGCTGGCGAACAGGCCGGACAGATTGCCGCCCACCGCCAGCGACAGAAACCAGCCGCCCATCGCGAAGCCCACCAGCTTCGGCGGCGCCAGCTTGGTCACCA
>JBDZVT010000041.1:0-15831 GCA_040255835.1 Lysobacteraceae bacterium | reverse complement strand
GTGGGTGTGGGCGTGGCGCCCTGGGCGGGGGCGGCCGCGAGCAGCAGGCCGAGGCTGGCGAGCGTCGCGCGCAGCCAGCGGCCGATGCCGCGCGGCCGGCGCGTCACCGGGCCGCTTCCCGCGCGGCCAGCTGGCGCTCCCACGCCAGCGCGGTGCGCACGATGAACTCCAGGTCGTCGTGGCGGGGGGTCCAGCCCAGGCGCTGGCGCAGCCGCTCGGCGCGCGCGATCAGCATCGGCGGGTCGCCCGCGCGGCGCGGCTGTTCGGTCACCTGCAGCGCTGCGCCACTGACCCGGCGCACCGTGTCGATCACCTCGCGCACGCTGTAGCCGTGGCCGTAGCCGCAGTTGAGCGTCAGCGATTCGCCGTCCGCGCGCAGGTGCTCGAGCGCGCGCAGGTGCGCCGCCGCCAGGTCCTCGACGTGGATGTAGTCGCGGATGCCGGTGCCGTCGGGGGTGTCGTAGTCGGTGCCGAAGATGGCCAGGCCCGGGCGTTTGCCCACCGCATGTTCGCAGGCCACCTTGAGCAGCAGGGTGGCGTTGGGCGTGGATTGCCCGATGCGCCCGAGCGGATCGCAACCGGCCACGTTGAAGTAGCGCAGGATCACGTAGCGCATCGCGCCGGCGGCGCCGAGGTCGCGCAGCATCGTCTCGGACATCAGCTTGGAGCTGCCGTAGGGGTTGATGGGCTGCAGCGGGGTGTCCTCGTCGGCCACGCCGCCGGCGGGCATGCCGTAGACGGCCGCGGTCGAGGAGAAGATGAGGCGGCCCACCCCGGCCTCCACGCAGCAGGCGAGCAGGTTGCGCGTGTTGCAGGTGTTGTTGCCGTAGTACTTCAACGGGTCGCGCACCGATTCCGGCACCACGGTGTGGGCGGCAAAGTGCATCACCGCATCCACCTTGTGCTCGGCCAGCACCCGTGCCACCAGCGGCTGGTCGCCCACGTTGCCGACCACCAGCTCGGCGCCGCGCACGGCATCGGCGAAGCCGCTGACCAGGTTGTCCAGCACGACCACCCGCTCGCCGCGTTCGCTCAGCTGCTGCACCACGTGGCTGCCGATGTAGCCGGCGCCGCCGGTGACCAGGATCGTGCTCATGGATTGCTCCCGCCTGAAATCGGAAAATTGTCCCGCAGCCACGCCGCGATGTCGTCCAGCAGGCGTTGGCGGTCCACCTGCAGCGCGTAGGTGTGGTCGGTGCCGGCGAACAGGCGCGCGCTGACCTCGGGCCGGTCGGCCAGGCGCCCGAAGCATTCGCGGAACTGGCGTGGATGGTTGAAGTAGCGGGTCACCCCGCCGCTGTAGATGAAGTGCAGCCGCAGGCCGCGATCCAGCATCAGCGCCAGCTCGCGCTGCACCTGGTCGCGTGGCGGGAAGCGCACCGCGAACACGTCGTCGCCCGGTCCGGAACGCGCCTGCAGGCTGCGACTGATGAAGCGGCGCCAGCGCGCGGCGCTCCACAACCGCGGCAGGTAGTGGCGCAGGCGGAATCCCAGCGTGCGGTAGGCGTAGCCGTCGAGGAAGATCGCGCCGGCCACGCGGGCCTCGTCGATGGCCACGCCGTGCGCGTTCTGCGCACCGGAACAAAGGCCCAGCAGCACGAAGCGGCTGCAGCCCGCCTGGCTGGCCAGCAGGTCCATCGCGTCGGCGACGTCCGCGTTCACCTGCTGGGCCTGCGTGCGCGATTCGTCGGCGGCGCTGCTGTCGCCAAGCGAGGAGAGGTCGAAGCGCAAGGTGGGGTAGCCGCTGGCATTGAGCCGCCGGGTGATCTCCACGTGCAGGCGGAACGGGCCCACCCGGTGCACCATGCCCGCGTTCAGCACGATCACGCCGACCGGCGCCGCGGCCCCCGCCGGTTCGGGCAGCCCGGCCACGCCGACCAGGTGATGGGCGCGACCGAAGCGGAAGGCGCGTTCGGCACTCATGCGGCCACCCGCAGGCGGTCGACGACCGCGCGGACCAGGTCGGGGGCGAGGATGGCGTGCTCCAGGCGGTCGAGCACGTCCCAGCTCGCGGTCGACGACAGCGCCGCCACCTCGGTGCCGGCGCCGAGCTGCGCGCGCCAGTCCGCCCTTGCCTCGGCGGGTTGCGAATCAAACACGCGCACCGGGACCGTCGCCGCCGCCGCGCGCCAGCCGTCGAGTTGGCGGCGCAGGTCGGCGCCCACCGGAAAACCCAGCCACTGCCCGGCCGCGTCCTCGCGCGAGCGCGGTGCGCTGAAGCGCATCGGGTCCGCGCGCAGCGCCTCCTGCATCGCGTCCAGCCGGGCCACGCACGCGTGGCCGTCCAGCAGCGGATCCCACAGCAGCAGTTCGGCCAAGCGTGCGGCGCCGGCCGCTTCCAGCGCGATGGCGCCGCCCAGCCGTGCGCCGAAACCGATCAGCCGGGTGCAGCCGGAGCGCGCGCGCAGCTCCGCCGCTGCGGCGACCGCGTCGGCGGTGCAGCGCTCCCAGTCGCAGGCGTCGCTGGCGCCGGTCGAATCGCCGGTGCCGAAATAGTCGAAGCGCAGCGCGGCGATGCCCTGCTGCGCCAGTGCGTCGGCGAGCTGGCGATACACGCGATGGCTGCGGACCATGTCCTGGCCCAGCGGCGGACACAGCAACACCGCGGCGCGGGCGCCCCCGGCTGCTGCATGATAGAGACCGAACAGGCTCCCGCCGCTACCGAATTGGCACGGTTGTGCCGGTTCGACCCGCATCCGTTACCTCCGGTAGACCACGCCGAGATAGACCTCGTTCGCATGGTAGCTGGCACCGGCGCTGTCGCTGTGGCGCAGGCGCCGCGTGAACGAGGCGTTCCAGCTCCAGTGCTCGGTGCGCTGGGTGTTCAGGATGAGGCCGAAGTTGGTGGTGCGGTCGGTGCGTGCCACCGCGCGGTATTCCATCGACTCGGTGTTGCCGAAGAGCGACAGCGTGGTGCGCGGGCGCAGGCGGTAGTCCAGGCCGAGGGTGCCGCCGCGGCCGCGCTGGCTGTCGGCAGGGTCGTTGATGTAGTCGAAATCGCGGTACAGCGGCGCCACGCGCAGGTTCCAGCGCGTGCCGACGTAGGTGTAGACCGCCTCGAAGCGCCGCTCGGTGTAGACCTGCGAGCTGATCACGGTCGCGCCGGTGTTGATGTTCGAGGGTGCCGGCGGCGCCAGCGCCGACTCGCCGGGGTTCTGGTCGAGCTGGTTGATCAGGTCCTCGGCGGCGTCGCCGTACTGGCGTGCGCCGCGCAGCAGCATGGTGCTGTTGGGGGTCATGCGCCAGGCCACGCTCAGGCGCGCCAGCGGCGTGTTGACCGACCGCGCCTGGTCGAACGACAGCCGCGACCAGCCCAGCGACGCGTTGATGTCCATCTGGCTGAGGCGGTTGGCCGAGCTGACGAACACCTGGGTGCGGTTGTAGGCGGGGCCGGCCTCGCTGTGGTCGAAGGTGACCCGCTCGGTCTCCGCGTTCGCCGACAGCGTCGCGTTGGGGCTGAGGTCCTTGAACAATCGCAGCGCCAGCAGGCCGCGCGAGGAGTCGAACTCGTCGGTCTTGGACGCGCGGCTGTCGATGTAGCGCAGTTCGGCCTGGCCGCGCACGGTCGGATTGAGGCGGAACCGCAAGGTCGGGCCGAGCGTCAGCACGTTGGTCTGCTGCTGGTTGTCCGGCGCGTTGCTGGAGAAGGTCGACAGCGGCTGCACGCTGGCCGCATCGCGCACGGTGAAATCCAGCCGTTCGGGCAACATCGTCCAGTTCAGCTGGCCGGCGAGCTGGGCCAGCGTCTGGTTGTCGAACGCGTGCGCCAGGTAGTCGCGATACTCCACGTTGCCGACCACGTCGGCCTGGAACGTGGCGCCCTGTTGCTGGTAGCTGAAGTCGAAGCCGGGGATCAGCATGTTCTGGCTGACCGGGTCGGCTGCGGTCAGGCCGATGTTGTCGCTGTGGCCGACGCCGACGCGCCAGCCGTAATCGAACTGGGCCGCCGATGCGCTGGTGGCGCCGATGGCCAGCATCGAGCCCAGTACGCAGGCGCGGGTGCGGTGTGTCGACATCTGTGCGTGCCCCTTTGACTTGTCCATGATCATCGAGCCCTGGAACCTGCGCGAACCCATCCGGTGGTTTTCCCCGGCGCGAGTCTGGCACATCTGCAGACCCGCATGGCCGGGCCGGGAAGCGGAAGGGTCACGCCACCCGGGCCTTCACGGCGCGTGGTTGAAGACCACCCCGGCCACCTTGTTGCTATCGAAACTGGCGACTGCCTGGCTGATCGCCGCCGGCGTGTCGCGGCCGTAGCCGGCCACCACCACCACCTGGTCGGCCAGCTCGGACAGGATACGGGCGTCGGGCGAGCCCTTGACCGCCGGCCCGTCCAGGAACAGGTAGCGGTCCGGGTAGCGGCAGCGCAGCGAATCGACCACCGCGCGCATGCGGAACGAGGAGAAGTACTCGGCGCTGTTCTCGCGCGTGGAGCCGGCCGGGATCAGGCGCAGGCGCGGGATGCCCGTCTCGTAGATGATCGACTTGATGCCGATCGACGGCTGTTCCAGGAAGTTGATCAGGCCCTCGCTGCCGCGCGCCACGCCCAGCGCTTCCTGCTGGGCCGGATAGCGCAGGTTGCAGTCGATCAGCAGGCTGGTCTTGGCCTCGTCGAAGGCGAAGGCGAGGGCCAGGTTGCGCGCCACGAAGCTGCCGCCGGACTTGGGGCTGACCGGCACCACCATGGTCACGAAATTGCGCTCGCCACCGAGCCACAGCAGCCGCGTGCGGATCTCGCGGAACGCGTCGGACTGGGTCCGCACCGACTCCTCGCGATGGATCAGCCGGCGCTCCTCCAGCTGCCGCGGCACCAGCGTGCCGGTCTCGGACATCAGCGCGATCGAGTGGCCGGGGGCGCTCCTCGGCTCGTCGCCGGCGGTCGCGCGCTCGCGGGTCTCCGGGTCGCGCGGGGGCAGGTTGATCACCGACTTGTCGTCATCCCGAGCGTTCATGCCAGTCCCTTCAGCTTGAGCCAGAACAGCACGGCGTATGCCAGCACCACGCCTGCCACGATCGCCACCAGGACCACGGTGCGGCGCCGTTCGCGGCGATGGTCGGCCGGCGTCGGATAGAACGCGATCGTCGCCAGTACCGGCAGGCCGGTCGCCTGCTCCAGCTGTTCCGCCGAGCGCACGCGCGGGTCGAAGCGGGCGAACCCGAACAGCACGCCGAACGGAACGGCCATGCCGGCGAGGATACCGGCAATGCCGAAATGCATGAAGCGCAGCCCCGAGGGCACCAGCGGCATCACCGCGGGGTTCTGCACCGCGAACGAGGGGCCATCCTGGTCCGCATCGAGGTTCATCGACACCCGCGCGCTTTCACGGCGCTTGAGCAGGTCCTGGTAGACGTCGCGGTTGACCGTGTAGTCGCGGGTCAGCTCGGCGGTGACCGCCTCGGAGTTGGCGATGCGCTTGCTGCGCTCCAGCTCGGCGTCCAGCCGCGCCTGCGCCGCGCCCAGCCTGGCGGTGGTGGCGGCGATGTCCGAGCGCAGGTTGGCGAGCTGGCTGCGCATCTGCTGGTAGAGCGGATTGAACTGCACCGTGCTGCCGGTGTTGGCCGCGTCGCCGATCGCCCGCGGCGCGCTTGCCGGCCGCTGGTCGGCGCTGGCCAGCAGCCGGCGCAGGTCCTCGATCTGGTGGCGGGTGCGCACCACGTCGGGGTATTCGTCGGTGTAGGTCAGGCGCAGCTTGTCCAGCTTCGACTGCAGGTCGGCCAGCTGGCTCTCGTAGATGCCGCTGGAAGTCTGCACCGAGCTGACCTCCGATTCGCCGGACAGCTGCCGCTCCAGCGAGGCCGCCTGCGAATGCTTCTCCATCAGGTCCATCCGCGCCGTCTCGATCTGGTTGCGCAACTGGCTGATGCTGGCGTTGGTGTCGGCCTCGCTGCCCGGGCGGGCATCCGCGTTGGCGTCGCGGTAGTCCTTGAGCTTGGTCTCCGCATCGGTCAGCTTCTTGCGGTAGGCCTCGACCTGGCTGTCGATGAAGTCGAACGCGTCGCGGCTTTCCTTCATCTTGGACGCCACGCTTTCGCTGATGAACAGCTGGCCGAAGGTGCGCGTCACGTCGAACGCGCGCCGGGCGTCGCTGTCGTGGTAGCTGATCGTGATGAGGTTGTCGCGCGAGATGGTCACGACGGTGCGCGCCTTGATCTCCTGGATCAGCTTGTCCTGCTCCACCGGCGAGGGGTTCCTGGCCATCCAGCCGCCTTCCACCAGCACCTGGTTCATCACCTTGCGGCTGAAGATCACCGCCTTGGCGATGCCGGCGCGGTTGGTGTTGCCGGTGGCTGCGGCGGCGCCTTCCATCAGCGGCGTGATGATGCTGCTCTTCTGCGCCAGGATGGTGACCGAGGCATCGTAGCGGCGCGGCCAGTTCACGCCCACGACCAGCGCCAGGATCGCAATGGCGGCGAAGATCACCGCCAGCGATACCCGGCGCCGCCTGGCTTCGGTCCACAGTACCGGCAGCAGCGCCAGCAGGGGGTTCGGTTCTTCATTCATGGGTGGATCGACTCATGTGCCTGCGCCGGGTCAGAACGAGCGCTGCGGTACGGTGATGACGTCCCCCGGCTGCACCGGATAGTTGGTCGTCAGGTTGCCCTTCTGCAGGATGCTGTCCAGCCGGATCGCGTAGGACTGGGTGGCATCGCCGGACTTGCGGTAAAGCTCGGTGCGGTCGGGGGCGGCGAACTCGGTGGTGCCGCCGGCCGCCAGCACGGCGTCGAGCACGGTCATGCCCTGGCGGTACGGGATCGACACCGGCGTGCGCACCGCGCCGGTGACGCGCACGCGGGACAGGTATTCATGGCTGCGCAGCGAGGTGAGGATCACCGCCACCTGGGGATCGCGCACGTAGGCCTGGAGCTTGTCCTTGATCTCCGCGGCGACCTGTTCCGGGGTGCGGCCGCCGGCCTGGACGTCGCCGATCAGCGGCACCGTGATCATGCCGTCGGGGCGCACTGGTACGCTGACGCTCAGGTCGGGGTTGTGCCACACCGATACCTGCAGCTGGTCGTCCACGCCGATGTGGTAGACGGCGACCGCCTGGGCCTGGGGGTCGACCGCGGGCGCCTGGGTCGAGCCCGGTCCGGTGGCGCATCCGGTGAGCGCAAGCAGCAGGCCGAGCAGGAGCAGGTGACACAACGATTTCATGGCAATCCCCCCGATTGTCTTTCAGAATGTGAAGAATATCACGGCAATCATGGCGGCAACCGGCTAAGCGGGCAGGGCGTGCAGGTCGCGTCGGCGGGTAGTTTGCGCCGCCCGCGCGGCGGGGCTCAATCATGGCAATCACGGGATAGTTACGTATGCAACAGTTGGAAAACACCAGGGTCGCGATTGTCGGGCTGGGCTACGTCGGCCTGCCGCTGGCGGTGGAATTCGGCCGGCGCTACGACACCGTCGGCTTCGACATCCGCGCCGCGCGGGTGGAAGAGCTGCGCGCCGGCCACGACCACACGCTGGAGGTCGACGCGGCCGAGCTGGCGGCGGCCACCCGCCTGCGTTTCAGCGCCCAGCTGGACGGCATACGCGAGTGCAACGTCTACATCGTGACCGTGCCCACCCCGATCGACGCGGCCAAGCGCCCCGACCTGACGCCGCTGGTCAGGGCCAGCGAAAGCCTGGGCCAGGTGCTCAAGCACGGCGACATCGTGGTGTACGAATCCACCGTCTACCCCGGCTGCACCGAGGAGGTGTGCATTCCGATCCTGGAGCGCATCTCGGGGCTGACGTTCAACCGCGATTTCTTCGCCGGCTACAGCCCGGAGCGGATCAACCCGGGCGACAAGCAGCACCGGGTCACCAGCATCCTGAAGGTCACCTCCGGCTCCACCCCGGAGGTGGCCGACTTCGTCAACCGGCTGTACGGCTCGATCATCACCGCCGGCACCCACCAGGCCAGCTGCATCAAGGTGGCCGAGGCCGCCAAGGTGATCGAGAACACCCAGCGCGACCTCAACATCGCCCTGGTCAACGACCTGGCCAAGCTGTTCAACACGCTGGGCATCGACACCCTGGAGGTGCTCGAGGCGGCCGGCACCAAGTGGAACTTCCTGCCGTTCCGGCCCGGCCTGGTCGGCGGCCACTGCATCAGCGTCGATCCGTACTACCTCACCCACAAGGCGCAGGAAGTGGGCCATCACCCGGACGTGATCCTGGCCGGTCGGCGCACCAACGACAGCATGGGCGAGTACATCGCCGGCCAGGTGGTGCGGCTGATGGTGCGCAAGGGCATCAACCCGGTGCACGCGCGCATCCTGGTGCTGGGGTTGGCGTTCAAGGAGAACTGCCCGGATCTGCGCAACACCCGCGTGGTGGACATCGTGCAGGCGCTGCGCGGCTACAACACCGGGGTGGACGTGTTCGATCCCTGGGTAGACGCGGCCGAGGCGCGCCACGAATACGGCCTGGACCTGGTCGACGCCCCCGCCGCCGGTGTCTACGACGCGGTGGTGGTGGCGGTCGGCCACCGCCAGTTCGCCGCGCTGGGCAGCGCCGGCATCCGCGCGTTCGGCAAGCCCTCCAGCGTGCTGTACGACGTGAAGTACGTGCTGCCGCGCGACGAGGTCGACGGCCGGCTGTAGCCAGCAGCGCGGGGGCCGACTGCGTATCATGGAGAGGTTTCCCCCGCCGCAGGCCGCTCGCGCATGAAAGTCCTCGTCACCGGCACTGCCGGCTTCATCGGTTCGCACGTCGCCATGCGCCTGCTCGAGCGGGGCGACGAGGTGGTCGGCATCGACAACCTCAGCGACTACTACGACGTGGAGCTCAAGAAGGCGCGGCTGGCGCGTTTCGCCGACCGCCCGGGCTATCGCCACGAGCCGGTCGACCTCGCCGACCGCGCGGCGGTCGAGGCCGTGTTCGCGCGGCACCGGCCGCAGCGGGTGGTCAACCTGGCCGCGCAGGCCGGCGTACGCTACGCGGCGCAGAACCCGCACATCTACGTGTCCACCAACGTCACCGGCTTCCTGCACGTGATCGAGGGCTGCCGCCATCATGGCGTGGAGCACCTGGTCTATGCCTCGACCAGCTCGGTGTATGGCGCGGACACCAGCATGCCGTTTTCCGAGCACCAGTCGACCGAACATCCGTTGACGCTGTACGCCGCCTCGAAGAAGGCCAACGAGATGATGGCGCACAGCTACGCGCACCTGTACGGGCTGCCGTGCACCGGGCTGCGCTTCTTCACCGTCTACGGGCCGTGGGGCCGGCCGGACATGGCGCTGTTCCTGTTCACCCGGGCGATCCTGGCCGGGGAGCCGATCAAGGTGTTCAACCACGGCCACCACAAGCGCAGCTTCACCTACGTCGACGACATCGTCGAAGGCGTGGTGCGCACGCTGGACAAGATCCCCGGCAAGGACGGCAACTGGGACGGCAACGCCCCCGACCCGGCCAGCAGCGGCGTGGCGCCGTACCGCATCTACAACATCGGCAACGAGCAGCCGGTGGAGCTGCTGCGCTACATCGAGGTGCTCGAACAGTGCCTGGGCCGCAAGGCGCAGATGGAGATGCTGCCGCTGCAGGCCGGCGACGTGCCGGATACCGAGGCCGACGTCTCCGACCTGATCGCTTCGGTCGATTACCGGCCGCGGGTGGGCGTGGAAGAGGGCGTGGCCAATTTCGTGCGCTGGTACCGCGACTACTACCGGGTGCCCGCGTCGGCGTGACCCCGGGCTTCGAACCCGGAGCTCGTCCTTCCGGCGACTTTCATTGCGCGTCGAAGACCCCGGATGCCGGCCTTTGCCGGCGTGACGAGCGACGGGAACTCACGGGAAGTCCGGCGCATCGCGGCGCGAGCGACCGTCGCGGCAACGCAGCGACGGCGCAACGGCTACAATTACTGGCTGACGCCGTGCGGGTGCAGCCAGCCCATCCAGATGCCCAGGATGACCATGCCGATCAGCACCAGCGACAGGCCGATACGGCGGGTCAGCGCCCATACCGTGCGGCGGTCGTCGTCCTTGTCCTTCATCATGAAGAACAACGCTTGGCCGAGGTTGAAGATCACCACCAGCAATACCACCACCAGCGCGATTTTGTAGATGGTTTCCACGTGACCGGTCCGAGCGATTTCGACAGCGGCAGTATAGCCACCCGCGGCAGCCGCACCGCGTGAACGGGTTTCGTCGTCCGTCGTGGTGGGCGCTGCTGCTGACGGTGGCCGGTGCCTTGCTGTTCCTGCGCCTGGGCGTGTGGCAACTGCACCGTGCCGACTTCAAGGAATCCCTGCTGCGGCGCTATGCCGCAGCGGAAACCGCGCCACCGCAAGACTTCGCCACCGTGGCCGCCACGCCGCCGGCGGACAGCTTCCCGCGCGTGCAGGTGCACGGCCGTTACCTCGCCGACCGGCTCTATCTGCTGGACAACCCGAAGCACGACGAGCGCGGCGGCGTGGAGGTGTTCGCGCCGTTCGAGCTGGCCGGGCACGCGCCGCTGCTGCTGGTCGACCTGGGTTTCCTGCCCGGCAGCGGCAATGGCAAGACACCGCAACTGCCGCCGCTGCCGGCCACGCCGGTCGCGTTGCGCGGCCTGTACGTGCCGCCGCCGCCGACCGGCTTCGAGATGGGCGGCAATGCGCTGGCGCGACAGGCCCGTTGGCCGAAGCAGAGCATCTACCTGGCGATGGGCCAGGTGGCCGCCGACCTCGGCCGGCCGTTGTACCCGCGCGTGCTGGCGCTGGATGCCGACGCCTCCTCGATCTACGTGCGCAAGCACACGCTCGACCTCTCGATGCCGCCGGCGCGGCACCGTGCCTATGCGTTCCAGTGGTTCGCCTTTGCCGTCGCCGCGGTGGTGATCCTGCTGGTGCTGCATCGCAAGCGCCCGCCGCGCGGGCGATGATGACCCCACCGATGCCTCGTGATGAATGTCCCCGATGAACACTGCTGATCCCCACCGCACGCGCAAGAGCCGCGTCCACCTGCTGCTGGTCGCGCTGGTGTTCCTGGCGCCGATGATCGCCGCCGGCGTGCTTACCTTCGCCGGCTGGCAGCCGGGCACCAAGGGCAACGGCCAGCCGATCGTGCCGCAGCGCAATTTTCTCGACGAGCACCTGCGCGTGGTGCTGGCCGACGGCAACGACTACGCCTGGCGCGACAGCGAGCCGCGGATGACCCTGGTGGCGCTGGCCGGCCCGGATTGCGCCACGCAGTGCCTGGCCACGCTGACCGCGATGGCCAAGGCGCGGGTCATGTTGAACCGCAACCAGGATCGCCTGCGGCTGCTCTACCTGGGCACGCCGCCCGCCGACGCCTCGGCGCGCGAGGCGATGGCGGGGTACTGGCGGCTGGGGCGCGATGTCGACGGCAAGCTCGACGGCTATCGACCGACCACGCCCGACAGCATCGGCGCGGTACTGGTGGAATCCAACGGCACGGCGTTGTCGTTCTATCCGCCCGGTTTCGATGCCGCCGGCCTGCTGCGCGACCTGCGCAAGGTGATCAAGTGATGTCGGCGCGGCAGCGGAAGTTCCTGCGGTGGTTGTCGCTGCTGGCGGCGCTGTTCGCGTTCGGCCTGGTGATGTTCGGCGCCTTCGTGCGGCTGTCCAACGCCGGCCTGTCCTGCCCGGACTGGCCCACCTGCTACGGCCAGGTCACCTGGCCGCAGCACGCGCAGGCGGTGGCGCACGCCGACGCGGCGTTCCCGGACCGTCCGTACGAGGCGCACAAGGCCTGGCGCGAGCAGGTGCATCGCTTCCTCGCCGGCACGCTGGGCGTGATGGTGCTGGTGCTGGCGCTGGCCGCCGCCTGGCGCGACCGGCGCGTGCGCGCGATGGTGGTGGTCGGTGCGCTATGCGCCGCGATCGGCGTGACCATGTACATGCGCGGCGAGCACGTGTTCTCCTCGGTGCTGGCGGGCGTGGCAATCGCCGCGCCGCTGTTCGGCACGTGGCGAATCGGTGGCAGCGGCGCGCGGCGGATCAGCGTGCTGGCGTTCGCGGTAATCGTGTTCCAGGCCATGCTCGGCATGTGGACGGTCACGCTGCTGCTGAAACCCGTGGTGGTCACCAGCCATCTGCTCGGTGGCATGCTCACCTTCGGCCTGCTCTCGTACGTGGCGCTGCGCTTTGCCGGCGTTGCCGCGCCGGACCAGCGCCTGGCCGGGCTGCGCAGCCTGGTGGTGGTGGGCGTGGTGTTGCTGGCGTGCCAGATCGCGCTGGGTGGCTGGACCTCGTCCAACTACGCGGCGCTGGCCTGCGGCTACGGCCCGGGCTCGTTCCCGCAGTGCCTGGGCCAGTGGGCACCGCCGACGGACTTCCATGAAGGCTTCATCCTGTGGCGCGGCATCGGCGTCAATTACGAAGGCGGCGTGCTCGACATGGCCGCGCGCAGCGCGATCCAGATCGCGCACCGCATCGGCGCGCTGGTGGTGTTCTGCTATCTCGGCTGGCTGGCGTACAAGACCGCCCGCAGCGGGTTGCGCGCGCATGCGCTGGCGATCGCGCTGATCCTGCTGTGCCAGGTGATGCTGGGCATCAGCAACGTGTATTTCGGCCTGCCGCTGGCGGTGGCGACCGCGCACAATGGCGTGGCAGCCCTGCTGCTGTTTGCCCTGCTGGCCACGCTCGCGCGCACCCAGGCAGCCGCGCCCGAGCCCGAGGAGTCCTGATCGAGATGGAGTTGATCCGCGAATATCTGCAGTTGACCAAGCCGCGCGTCGTCGCCTTGCTGGTGTTCTGTGCCGTGATCGGCATGTTCCTGGCCGTGCCCGGGTTCCCGCCGTGGCGCGGCCTGGTGTTCGGCACGCTGGGCATCTGGATGGCGTCCGGCTCGGCGGCGGCGTTCAACCACCTGATCGACGAGCGGATCGACAAGCTGATGGTGCGCACCGCGCGCCGTCCGCTCGCCACCGGCAAGCTCACCGCGCACCAGGCGCTGGCGTTTGCGGTGCTGCTGGGGATTGCCTCGATGCTGGTGCTGGCGCTGCTGGTCAACACGCTCACCGCGCTGCTGACCTTCGGCGGCCTGATCGGCTACGCGCTGGTCTACACCCGCTACCTGAAGCGCGCCACGCCACAGAACATCGTGATCGGCGGCCTCGCCGGCGCGATCCCGCCGGTGCTGGGCTGGACCGCGGTCACCGGCGAGCTGCATGCGTTCGCGCTGCAGCTATGCCTGATCATCTTCGTGTGGACGCCGCCGCATTTCTGGGCGCTGGCGATCTTCCGCCGCGAGGACTACGCGCGCGCCGGCGTGCCGATGCTGCCGGTCACCCACGGCGTGGTCTACACCCGCTGGCAGGTGCTGTTCTACACCATCCTGCTGGTGCTGGTGACCCTGTTGCCGGCGATCACCGGCATGAGCGGGCTGCTCTACCTGGCCGGCGCGGTGGTGCTCGACGCGGGCTTCCTCTACTACGCGATCCGCCTGCTCAACCCGCCCGACGAGCTGTACCCGATGAAGGTGTTCAAGTACTCCATCGTCTACCTGATGGCGCTGTTCGCCTTCCTGCTGTTCGACCACTGGCTGGTCGACCCGCTGCTGCAGCATGGGGCGGTGTTGCAGCCGCTGGGTTGATCGGCGCGCGGATTTCACTCCGTCGCCGGATTGACACTTTCGCGGCATCGCACCACAATGCGCGCGCCCTGCGGCGCGCTGCGCCCGCGCGGTTTCCAGTCCTGACAAACCAAGGCATATGGACGTTTACCCTAGTCGCAACGTCGACACCCGCTTGCTTCGGGTGCCGGCGCCGCACGACAACAAGTTGAACACCTGCGGCGACCGCCTGCGGTCGGCTGGTGCTTTCCGCTAGGGAAAGTCCGGCCCATCCCTGAGGACGCCGTCGGCGTCGTTACCAGGAGATGGGCCCATGAAGCTCCTTCACGATTTCCTCCGCTGGCCGTTTGCCGGCGTCCGCGCCGTGGTGCCGCAGCCGGCGGCGTTGCCACGTGATTACAGCGTCACCGTGCCGGCGCCGCTGGCCCCGCCGGCAAGTGCATCCCCGCAAGCCGGGGAACCCCCGCGCAGCGAACGGCGCGAGCCGGCCTCGTTTCTGCGCTCGCCGCGCCGGCGACGGCTGGGCCGCACGCACCGGTGATCCACGCCGGCGCAGGTGGCCATCGGCCGCCTTGCGCGCGAATACCGTCGCCCGCCTCCCGCACCATGCCTGACGCTGCACGCGTCTTTCCCGTCCACGCGTTGCCCGGACGCTCCCGATGAGCAAGCCCCTCCCGCCGCGCGGCCGCGATGGCGCGGTCGCGTCGACCGTCGCCCACGCGTTTCGCGACACGGCCGCACTGCTCGATGCGCTGCACAGCCACCCCGGCGGACTCGACGCCGAACAGATCCGCGCGCGCCTGCAACGTGACGGTCCGAACGAGGCCTCGCGCGAGAAGCCGCCGCACTGGTCGCTGCAGTTGCTGCGCGCGTTCCGCAACCCGTTTATCGTGGTGCTGCTGGTGCTGGCTGGCGTGCAGCTTGCCACCGACGGCAACGATCTCACCGGGTCACTCATCATCGCGGTGATGGTCGGGATCAGCGTGCTGCTGGGCTTCACCCAGGAGTACCGCTCCTCGCGCGCCGCCGAACAGCTCAGGGCGATGGTGCGCAACACCGCCACCGTGCGGCGCCGCGCCTCGGACGGCCACAGCGAGCTGATCGAGGTGCCGGTGCGCGAACTGGTGGTGGGCGACATCGTGCAGCTGGCCGCCGGCGACATGGTGCCGGCGGACCTGCGCCTGCTCGGCGCCAAGGACCTGTTCATCAGCCAGGCGATCCTCACCGGCGAGTCGGTGCCGGTGGAAAAGGCGGCGCCCGCGGCGACGGTGCCCGGCGTCGTCGACGACCCGCTGGAACTGGCCAGCGTCTGCTACATGGGCACCAACGTGGTCAGCGGCACGGCCAGCGCGGTGGTGCTGGCCACCGGCGCGCGCAGTTATCTCGGTTCGCTGGCGCACAGCATGGCCGGCGCGCGCGTGCAGACCAGTTTCGATCGCGGCATCCGCTCGGTGAGCTGGCTGCTGATCCGCTTCATGGCGGTGATGGTGCCGGTGGTGTTCGTGATCAACGGGCTGGACAAGCACGACTGGGGCGAGGCGTTCCTGTTCGCGTTGTCGATCGCGGTGGGGTTGACCCCGGAAATGCTGCCGCTGATCGTCACCGCCAACCTGTCCAGGGGCGCGCTGGCGATGTCGCGGCGCAAGGTGGTGGTCAAGCGGCTCAACGCGATCCAGAACTTCGGCGCGATGGACGTGTTGTGCACCGACAAGACCGGCACGCTGACGCTGGACCGGATCGTGCTGGAGCGTCACCTCGACCTCGACGGCGAGGAATCCGACCAGGCGCTGGAATACGGCTATCTCAACAGCCGCTTCCAGACCGGCCTGAAGAACCTGCTCGACAAGGCGGTGCTGGCGCATCGCGAGCTGGAGCCGGTGGCGGCGCGTTACCGCGTGGTGGACGAAATCCCGTTCGACTTCCAGCGCCGGCGCATGTCGGTGGTGCTGGCGGACGGCGCGGGCGAACACCTGCTGATCTGCAAGGGCGCGGTCGAGGAGATGCTGTCGATCTGCGCCTGGGCGCAGACCGGCGACGCCGTCGAGCCGATGACCGGGGAGCGTCGCCGCGCGATCAAGGCGGTGACGCACAGCCTCAACGAAGACGGCCTGCGCGTGCTGGTGGTGGCGGCGCGGCGACAGCCGGCGCAGGCGCATGCCTATGGCGTGGCCGACGAAGACGGCCTGGTCGCGGTCGGCTGCCTGGCTTTTCTTGACCCGCCGAAGGACTCCGCCGCCACCGCGATTCGCGCGCTGCACCGGCACGGCGTCGAGGTGAAGGTGATCACCGGCGACAACGAGGCGGTGACGCGCAAGATCTGCCGCGAGGTCG
>JBDZVT010000067.1:0-2930 GCA_040255835.1 Lysobacteraceae bacterium | reverse complement strand
CTGCAAAGCGCCAACGCCTATACCGACGCCAAGTTCGCCAACATCGCCTCCACCGCCGACGTGAACGGCTTGCGCGACCAGATGAACGAGCGCTTCCACGGCGTCGACAAGCGCATGGACCAGGTGGGCGCGATGGGTGCGGCGATGTCGCAGATGGCATTCAGCACCCAGGGCATCAACACGCCCAACCGGCTGGGTGTGGGCGTGGGTGGCTACCGCGGCGAAGCGGCCCTGTCGGTGGGGTACTCGCGGCAGCTGTCGCCGCGCGCCAACCTCACGTTCGGCGCGGCGGTGAGTGGCAACGAAGCTTCCGGCGGCGTGGGCGTCGGCTTCGGTTGGTAAGGCGGGCGAGGCGGCGGGCGGGCACTGCCCGCCGCCTTCGTTTTGCGGCGGGTAATGCCCCGCTGCCGCCGTTGTGATACGAATGACGTTTTCCGCGCGGTGTCGGGGGGCGCCACGCGACGGGCATGCATCGAACTTGAGGTGAGGGATGTCGGCAGCCATCGAGCCGGTGGGTAGCGGGCCCGGCGAGGGGGACGACCGCGAGGCCGCCGTCTGCGCATGGCTGGTGGCGCGTGGCCGCTTGAAGGAGTCCGACCTGGGCCGGGCGCGTCGCCTGCACGAGGAATCCACCGAAGGCACGCTCACCACGCTGATGGCGCGGCTGGGCCTGGTCTCCGAACGCGACCTGGCCGAGGCCTGGGCCGAACTGCTGCAGGTGCCGCTGCTGGCCGCGCGCGACGCGCCGGAGTTGCCGCCGGCCGACCTGGACGTGTCGCTGCGCTTCCTCAAGCAGCAGCACGTGGTGCCCGTGCTGGAAGGCGACGGGCTGGCCTTGCTGGTGGCCGACCCGGCCGATCCGTATCCGCTGCAGGCGGTCGAGCTGGCTGCCGGTCGCCCGGTCGCATTGCGCGTGGGGCTGCGCTCGGAAATCGACGGCCTGATCGAGCGCTATTACGGCTCCGGCCGCTCGGCGATGGGCACCATCGTGGAAAACCTCGACGGCAGCGCCGCCGAGGAGGACGACGTCGAGCACCTGCGCGACCTCGCGTCCGAGGCGCCGGTGATCCGGCTGGTGAACCTGATCCTGCAGCGCGCGGTGGAACAGCGTGCGTCGGACGTGCACATCGAACCGTTCGAGAACCGGCTGAAGGTGCGTTACCGCATCGACGGCGTCCTGCATGAAGTGGAAGCGCCGCCGTCGTCGTCGACCGCCGCGGTGATCTCGCGCGTGAAGATCATGGCTCGGCTCAACATCGCCGAGCGCCGCCTGCCGCAGGATGGCCGCATCCAGCTGCGCGTGCAGGGCAAGGAGCTGGACCTGCGCGTGTCGACCGTGCCGACCAGCTTCGGCGAGTCGGTGGTGATGCGCATCCTCGACCGCGAGTCGGTGGTGTTCGACTTCGCCTCGTTGGGCTTCACCGACAGCTTCCAGCAGCGTTTCGTCGACGTGCTGAACAAGCCGCACGGCATCCTGCTGGTGACCGGCCCGACCGGCTCGGGCAAGACCACCACGCTGTACACGGCGCTGAGCCGGATCAACACCAACGACGTGAAGATCATCACCGTCGAGGACCCGGTCGAGTACCAGCTCGAAGGCATCAACCAGATCCAGGTGAAACCGCAGATCGGGCTGGATTTCGCCGGCGCGCTGCGCTCGATCATGCGCCAGGACCCGGACGTGATCATGATCGGCGAGATGCGCGACCTGGAGACCTGCCGCATCGCGATCCAGTCCGCGCTCACCGGCCACCTGGTGTTGTCCACGCTGCACACCAACTCCGCCGCCGGCGGCGTCACCCGCCTGCTCGACATGGGCGTGGAGGATTACCTGCTCGGCTCCACCATCAACGGCATCCTGGCGCAGCGGCTGGTGCGCCGGCTCGATCCGGAAACCGCGATTGCCTACGAGGCGCTGCCCGAGGTGGTCGAGCAGTTCGAGCTGCACAAATACACCGACGAGCGCCCGATCCGCCTGTGGAAGCCCGGCACCAGCGCCGCCAATCCCAGCGGCTACCGCGGCCGCCGCGCGATCATGGAGTTCCTCACCATGAGCGACCCGCTGCGCCGCCTGGTGATGCAACGCGCCAGCGAAGGCGAGATCGAGAAACAGGCCCGCGCCGAGGGCATGCGCACCATGTACGAGGACGGCATCGCCAAGGCCGTCGCCGGCATCACCACGCTGGAAGAAGTACTGCGCGTGACCCAGGAAGGCTGACGTGGCGCAGTTCCGCTACAAGGCAGTCAACGACGCCGGCGAAACCCTGCAGGGCCAGATGGAGGCGGCCAGCGTCGAGGAGGTGATCGCGCGGCTGCAGGACCAGGGACACACGCCGCTGGAGGCGCGTTCGGCGGACGGCACGACGACCGGCGGCACGCTGGCCGGGATGTTCAAGCGCGGTCCGTTCAGCGGCGACCAGCTGGCGCTGTTCACCCATCAGCTGGCGACCCTGCTCGGCGCGGGCCAGCCGCTGGATCGGGCGCTGACCATCCTGCTCGACCTGCCCGAGGGCGAGTCGGCGAAGAAGCTGATCGAGCGGGTGCGCGACCGCGTGCGCGGCGGCGCCACCTTGTCCGCGGCGCTGGACGAGGAGCACGGCGTGTTCCCGCGTCTCTACATCAGCCTGGTGCGCGCGGGCGAGGCGGGCGGTTCGCTGGAGGACACCCTGCGCCGGCTGGCCGACTACCTGGAGCGCGCGCAGGCACTGCGCGGCAGCATCACCAATGCACTGATCTACCCGGCATTCCTGATGGTCGGCGTGCTCGGTTCGCTGGTGCTGCTGCTGGCCTACGTGGTGCCGCAGTTCGTGCCGATCTTCCAGGACATGCAGGTGCCGGTCCCGTGGATCACCGCGGCGGTGCTGGCGCTGGGCAACCTGCTGGCGGACTGGTGGTGGCTGATCGGCGTGCTGCTGATCGGCGGCGCGCTG
>JBDZVT010000018.1:0-73029 GCA_040255835.1 Lysobacteraceae bacterium | reverse complement strand
GCGTCTATCCCACCGGCTCGCTGGTGGAGCTGAGCACCGGCGAGGTGGCCATCGTCATGGCGCAGAACCAGGTGCGCCGGCTGCGCCCGCGCGTGGCGATCCTGAGCGAGCCGAACAAGCAGCCGCTGGACGATTTCCGCCCGGTGGACCTGATGCAGCTCGGCGACGACGAAGGCGTCGACATCGTGCGCAGCCTGGCGGTCGGCGACTACGGTATCGATGCGAGCCGGTTCTTCCTGTAATGATGGGGGCCCCGCCCGACCACCCGTCTCCCCGCCGGCCCGCTCCCCGATGCTGAACCGCGAACACATCTTCGAGCAGATCGAGGCCCACATCCGGGCCAGCACCGGCGAACGCTTCGCCGTGCTGATGCTGCGCGTGCCCGGCCTGCGCGAGATCAGCCTGCGCTTCGGCTACGCCCAGGGCGAGCAGGCCGAGGACATGGCGCACGCCCTGATCCAGCGCTCGCTGCGACCGATCGACCGCGTGTTCCGCGCCGGCGACGACGGCTTCGTGGTGCTGCTGCCGGCGATGCTCAGCGCCAACCACGCCCTGCTGGCCGGCACGCGCCTGATCCAGGCCTTCGAACAGCCGCTGGACGGCACCGTCTCGCCCTGGCTGGTGCGGCCGGTGATGGGCATCGCGCTGTACCCCGACCACGGCCCCGGCGCCGACCGCCTGTGCCGCCGCGCGGGCATGGCGCTGGACGAGGCGCAGCGGCGCGGCGAACTGTACGTGGTCTACGAACCGCACGACACCCAGGTCGAGATCTTCTACGACGAGCTGCGCGAGGCGCTGGACGCCAACCGCCTGCAGGTGTTCTTCCAGCCGATCTGGAACCTGCAGGCCGACCGCCTGGCCGGCGCCGAATCGCTGGCGCGCTGGAGCAGCCCCAGCCACGGCGAGGTCTCGCCGGCCAATTTCGTGCCGTTCTCCGAGCAGAGCGACCTGATCTCGGTGCTCACCCGCTGGAGCATGAACACCACCCTGCGCCACGTGGCCAGCCTGCCCTCGTTCCAGGGCCTGCGCTTCGCCATCAACTTCTCGCCGCGCGTGCTGTCGCGCCCCGGCATGGTCGAACAATTGCTCGGCGCGCTGGAGATCTGGGGCGTGCCACCGACCGCGGTGATCGTGGAGATCACCGAAACCACCCTGGTCAACGACCTCGAACTGAGCGTGCAGGTGCTGCGCCGGCTGCGCGACCGCGGCGTCGGCATCGCGATCGACGACTTCGGCACCGGCTACGCCTCGATCGCCTACCTGCGCCAGTTCCCGGCCACCGAGCTGAAGATCGACCAGTCGCTGATCGGCGCGATCCGCAGCGAGCCGCACACCGCCAAGCTGGTGCGCGCCATCATCAACATGGCCCACCACATGGACCTGACCACCACCGCCGAGGGCATCGAGGACCCGGTCACCCAGGCGCTGCTGGTGGAGATGGGGTGCGACTTCGGCCAGGGTTTCCACCTGGGCCGGCCGCAACCGGCGGCCGACTTCATCGCCCGTTTCGCCAGCACGGTGCCGCCGGCGTGAACGCGCGCCGGGGCATGGCGCGCGGAGCCCTCCATCGCGTCCGGAACGATGTCCGCCGCTGAGACCGCCGGCGGCATCCGCTTCGCGCTCGACGGCGCCAGCAAGCGCTACGGCGACAGCATCGCGCTGCAGCCGATCGAGCTGGCGTTCGACGCCGGCAGCACCACCGCGCTGATCGGCAGCAGCGGCTCGGGCAAGTCCACCGTGTTGCGCCTGCTGCTGGGGCTGGAGCACAGCGACAGCGGCTGCGTGCGGGTGGACGGTCGCGCCCTGCAGCCGGCCGACGTGCTCGCCCTGCGCCGCCGCGTGGGCTACGTGATCCAGGACGGCGGGCTGTTCCCGCACCTCACCGCGATGGGCAACCTCGCCCTGCTGCCGCAGCATCTGGGCTGGGCACCGCCACGCATCCGCGAGCGCGCGCAGGCGCTGGCGCAGCTCACCCGGCTGCCGGCCGATGCGCTGGCGCGCTACCCGGCCGAGCTATCCGGCGGCCAGCGCCAGCGCGTGGCGCTGATGCGCGCACTGATGGCCGATCCCGATGCCTTGCTGCTGGACGAACCGCTGGGTGCGCTGGACCCGATCGTGCGCCACGAACTGCAGGAGCAGCTGCAGCGCATCTTCGCCGAGCTGGGCAAGACCGTCATCGTGGTCACCCACGACCTGGCCGAGGCGGCGTGGTTCGCGCGCCGTCTGGTGCTGCTGCGCCATGGCGCGGTGGTGCAGGACGGCAGCTATGCCGACCTGCGCGACCGCCCCGCCGACGACTTCGTGCGCCGGTTCGTGCAGGCGCAACGCACGCTGCCGGCCGCGCCATGACCGCCGGTGCCCGCCTCGCCGCCGTGCTGCTGGCCTGCCTGTGGCCCGTGCTGGCGGCCGCGCAACCGGTGCGGATCGGCTCCAAGCAATTCACCGAGTCGGTGATCCTGGGCGAGATCGCGCGCCTGGCCGCGCGCGATGCCGGCGTCCCGGCCGTGCACCGGCGCGAACTGGGCGGCACCAGCATCCTGTGGCAGGCCCTGCGCCAGGGCGATATCGACGCCTACCCGGAATACACCGGCACGCTGACCCACGAACTGCTGCACGACGTGCCCGCCGACGCCGGCATCGCCACCTTGCGCGCCCGGCTGCAGCCGCTGGGCATCGGCATCACCGACTCGCTGGGCTTCGACAATACCTACGCGATCGGCATGCGCCAGCAGGAGGCGGCGCGGCTGGGCATCGAGCGCATCTCCGACCTGCGCGCGCACCCGTCATTGCGTTTCGGCTTCTCCAACGAGTTCATGGATCGCGGCGACGGCTGGCCGGGCTTGCGCCGCGCCTATGCCCTGCCGCAAACGAAAGTCAGCGGGCTGGACCACGCGCTGTCGTACCGCGCGGTGGCCAGCGGCGCGGTGGACGCGATCGACCTGTACAGCACCGACGCGGAGATCCCGTACTACCACCTGCGCATCCTGCGCGACGACCGCCACTATTTCCCGCGCTACCAGGCGGTGTTCCTGTACCGGTTGGCGCTCGGGCGCGAGCAGCCCGCCTTCGTCGCCGCCCTGCGCCAGCTCGCCGGCCGCATCGACGAACCGGCGATGCGCGCGATGAACGCCGCGGTGAAGCTCGACGGTCGCCGCGACAGCGCGGTGGCCGCCGACTTCCTCGGCACGCGGGTCGAAGCCGGACGCCGCGGCCTGTGGCAGTGGCAGCGGCTGCGCCAGCGCAGCGTGGAGCACGTGGAGCTGGTGGCGATCTCGCTGGGCCTGGCGCTGGTGCTGGCGATCCCGCTGGGCATCCTCGCCGCGCGCCGGCGCCGGCTGGGCCAGGTGGTGATCGCGGCCACCGGCGTGCTGCAGACGGTGCCGTCGCTGGCGATGTTCGTGTTCATGATCCCGCTGCTGGGCATCGGCACCTGGCCGGCGGTGGCCGCGCTGTTCCTCTACAGCCTGCTGCCGATCGTGCGCAACACGCACGCCGGCCTGGTCGGTATCGCACCTGAACTCATGGAGTCGGCCGCGGCGCTGGGCCTGCCGCGCTGGGTGCGGCTGCGCCGGATCGAGTTGCCGCTGGCGATGCGCTCGATCCTCGCCGGCGTCAAGATCGCCGCGGTGATCAACGTGGGTACGGCGACCCTGGCCGCGCTGATCGGCGCCGGCGGCTACGGCCAGCCGATCCTCACCGGCATCCGCCTGGACAGCCTCGCGCTGATCCTGGAAGGCGCGGTCCCGGCCGCGGTGCTGGCGCTGCTGGTGCAGGGCCTGTTCGAGCTCGTCGAGCGCCGGCTCACCCCGCGCGGGCTGCGCCTCCCGGCGCGCCAGTAAGCCCGCGCCGGCTCAGGCCTTTTTCAGGAAACACGTCTTCAGCACCAGGCCCTTGATCTTGTCCGAGTTGCCCTCGATGCACTCGTCGTCGCCCTCGACCAGGCGGATGTTGCGGATCACCGTGCCCTGCTTGAGCGGGATGGACGAGCCCTTCACTTTCAGGTCCTTGATCACCGTCACCGTGTCGCCGCCGTGGAGCACGTTGCCGTTGACGTCGCGCACCACCGGCGCGGCCTCGCCCGCACCGGCCGCTGCCACGATCGGCCACTCGTGGCCGCAGTCGGCGCAGACGTAGTTGTCGCCGTCCGGATAGGTGTTCTCCATCGCGCACAACGGGCAGGCGGGAATGTCGGACATCGTCGTTCCTGGTGGTTTTGTCGCGGGGCCGGCGATTGTACCGGCGGTGCCGCCGCGGGGGCCGTGCCGCGACACGATGACCCACCTCGCCCATGCCGCCGCGACCGCCGGCCGGGCTATCCTGAGGGCCCCCTTCGGAGGCTGCTGCCGATGTACCGCCTGATGCTGTTGTTGCTGGCGTTCGCCCTCCCCGCCCCCGCCGCGGCCGCGCCGGGGGAAGCCGCCCTGGCCGGGCTCTCCCACGTCGCCTTCCCGGCGCCGCACCGCGTGGCCTCCGGGCGCTTGCAGGCAGGCGACATCGCCGCGCTCCAACGCGCCGGCATCCGCCACGTGATCGACCTCAGCCTGGACCGCGAGACGCCGGATTTCGACGAGGCCGCCGCCCTGCGCGAGGCCGGCATCGGCTATGCCAACCTGCCGATCCACGGCGCCGCGGACCTGACCCGGGACAACGTGGTCCGTTTCGATGGGCTTCTGCACGACGCCGGCACGCAGGAGACCCTGGTGCATTGCGCCAGCGGCAACCGGGTCGGCGCGATGATCGCGCTGCGCGCCGCCCTGATCGGCGGCGATTCGGCCGAGGCCGCGCTGGCGGAGGGCCGCCGCTGGGGCCTGAAGAGCCTGGAACCGGCCGTGCGCGAGCGCCTGCAGGCGTGGTCGGACGGTTCGGGGCGCGAAAGGTAGATCTGGCTCGTCCGGCGGCGCCATCGCGAGGCAGCAGCCGGCGGTTGCGTTACCATGCGCGCCACCTCCATCGTCGCGGCGCCCGGCCCTGGCTCCCACTCTCCCCTCGCCGCCCTCCTCCGCACTGCCCGCGCGCGCCGTGCTGCTGATGCTGGCCAGCGCCAGCCTGTTCGCGCTGATGGCGGTGTCGATCCGGCTGGCGTCGGCGCAGCTGCATCCGTTCCAGATCACCTTCTTCCGCAGCGCATTCGGTTCGCTGTTCGCGCTGCCGCTGCTGATCGGGCCGGGCTGGTCGCTGCTGCGCACGCCGCGCTTCGGCTTCTACGTGATGCGCTGCGTGCTCGGCATGGGCGGCATGCTGGCCGGTTTCTGGGCGATCGTGAACCTGCCGCTGGCCGAGGCGGTGGCGCTGTCGTACTCCTCGCCGCTGTTCGTCACCATCGGCGCGGTGATCTTTCTTGGCGAGGTGGTGCGCCGGCGCCGCTGGAGCGCGGTGATCGCCGGCTTCATCGGCGTGCTGGTGATCGTGCGCCCGGGCAGCGCCGCGTTCGCGCCGGGCAGCCTGGTGGCGCTGCTGGCGGCCGGGCTCACCGGCGCGGTGACGATCAGCATCAAGTCGCTGACCGGCAGCGAGCCCGCCGACCGCATCGTGCTGCTGACCACCTTGCTGTGGGTGCCGCTGTCGCTGCCCGCGGCGCTGGCGGTATGGCAATGGCCGCACGCGGACATCTGGCCGTGGCTGGCGCTTTCCGGCGCGCTGGGCACCGGCGGCCACTATTGCTGGACCCGCGCCCTGCGGCTGGCCGAAGCCTCCATGCTGGCGCCCTTCAGCTACCTGCAGTTGCTGATCGTGGCGGTATTGGCATGGTGGATCTTCGACGAGGCGGTGGACCACTACACCGCACTGGGCGCGGCCATCATCATCGGCGCCAGCCTCTACATCGCCCAGCGCGAACACGCGCTGGCACGACAGCGGCGCCTGCCCATGCCGCAGAGCCGGGCGGAGCCGCCGATCTAGCGATCCGGCACCGGGGGCGTCGTCACGGCTCGTCGGGCAGCGGGGGCAAGTCCGGCAGGTTGGTCAGCTCGGCCAGCAGGTCCACCGCCGCCGGCGCCGGCGCGCCCGGCAGCGGCCAGCGCCCGACGATCTCGTGGCTGGACTGGCCGAAAAAGCTGCGGATCAGCACGAACTCCTCCGCGCGCCACTGGATCGGGGTGATCGACTCCTCGATCGCGTCGATCGCCGGGCCATGCTGCAGCGCCACGTGCGGGTGGAAGCTGGACACGCCGCTGACCCGCAGGCCCTGCGCGCGCTGCGCCTCGGCGATCACCTTGCGCAGGACCAGCGTCGCCTCGGTGGTCGCCTGGTCCGCGCACAGCACGAACGGGAACTGCCCGCCGACGGGCACGCAGCGCATGGCGGTGTCGAGGGTGACCGTGAACGCGTTGGCCCGCACCGCGGCGCCCGCGGCCAGCAAGGCGCGTTCGGGTGGCTGGCGCGGCCGCTCGGGGTGGCCCATCGGACACAGTGAAAGATGCAGGTTGTCGACCGGCACCGGCACGCCGCTGGCCCGCTGGGAACGGCGGAAACGCGCAGCCGCGTCGGCGATCTGCGCACGGGCCCGGGCGTCGGGGCGCAACGCGAAGAAATAGTCGATGCCGGAGGCAATCTCGGCGGGGGGCGTCAGGGTCGAAATGGCCTTTACCTCCACGACAGTCGCGCGGGCGAATGCTGCTGCGCTCACCATACTCCCTGCGGCAAACGCCGGATGTGATCCGCGTCGCCGGCCGCGTCCGAGCCCGGCGTCTCTCCGCCGGGCGAAGCCGGCGCGAACCGCCCCGGTGCTTTTTCAGCGCAGCTGGCTGTCCTTGCTGCCGCGGCGGTTGTACAGGTTGGCCGCCCGCTCCGCATCGCGCGCCTGCTGGCAGGCCACGCACAGGCGCACGCCAGGAACCGCCTGGCGCCGCGCCTCGGGGATCGGCGCCTCGCATTCCTCGCAATGGGTCAGGCCCGGGCCCCGGCGCAATTGCTGGCGCGCCCGCTGCACACCGTCGTTGACGGTGGCGTCGATCTGATCCTGCACGGCGCCGTCGCCGGCCCAGCCGGTTGCCATGACCTGTCTCCGCAAAACGTGGATGCATCGCCGGGCGATCCCTGCCACCCGGCATGCCCATGATCTGGGCCCGCCAGGCCAAAGTTCAAGCGACCCCGGCAGGCGTCGCCCGCCGCCTGCGTCGATTCGCAACAGGGCCTGGCGCGGCGGAAGTGCCAGAATGCGGTCTCCACGTCCCGGAGAATGTGCCGTGAGCACGCCATCGCCCGTCCCCACCGAACAACCCGCGCTGCGCAGCGAGGACAGCGTCGCCAAGCAGCTGTTCCTGGGCAACATCGTGGAAGAAAACCTGTTCCCGTACCCGGAAATCCGCGCGCGCGACCGGGACATGCTGGGCGCGATGACCGACGCGATCGACCAGTTCCTGGCCGACAAGACTGCCGAGCTGAAACAGTACGACCGCGACGCCGAGCAACCGACCGAGTTCATCCAGGCGCTGCGCGAGATGGGCCTGTTCGGCCTGATCATCCCGGAGGAATTCGGCGGCATGGAGCTGTCCAACGGCGCCTACGCCCGCGTGCTCGGCCAGACCTCAAGCCACGACAGCTCGGTCTCGCTGACCATCGGCGCGCACAGCTCGATCGGCATGAAGGGCCTGCTGCTGTTCGGCAGCGACGAGCAGAAGCAGCGCTACCTGCCGAAGCTGGCCACCGGCGAGATGATCGCCGCGTTCTGCCTCACCGAATCCGGCGCCGGTTCCGACGCCGCCTCCATCCGCACCAAGGCCGTGCGCAACGACGACGGCAGCTGGACGCTTTCGGGCGAGAAGATCTGGATCACCAACGGCGGCATCGCCGACTTCTACACCGTGTTCGCGCGCACCGACACGCCCGAGGGCAAGATCACCGCCTTCATCGTGGAAGCAGCCTGGCCCGGCGTCAGCCACGGTCCGCACGAGGACAAGATGGGCATCCGCGCATCGAGCACCACCACGGTCGCGTTCGCCGACGTGCGGGTGCCGCCGCAGAACGTGCTCGGCCCGGTCGGCAAGGGTTTCAAGGTGGCCATGAGCATCCTGAACTCCGGCCGCACCGGCCTGGGCGGCGGCGCGGTCGGCGGCATGCGCTCGCTGATCCGCCTGGCCTGCGCGCAGGCGAAGGAGCGCAAGCAGTTCGGCCAGCCGATCGCCGAGTTCGGCCTGGTACGCGAGAAGATCGCGCAGATGAGCGTGGACTGCTTCGCCGCCGAGAGCGCCGTGTGGATGGTGGCGCACCTGATCGACGGCGGCGGCAGCGACTACTCGGTGGAGGCGGCGATGAGCAAGGTGTTCGCCAGCGAGGCGGTGCAGCGCGCGTCCTACGAGGCGCTGCAGATCGCCGCCGGCAACGGCTTCATGCGCGAGTTCCCGTACGAGCAGATCACCCGCGACACGCGCATCTTGTCGATCTTCGAGGGCACCAACGAGATCCTGCGCCTGTACATCGCGCTGTCCGGCCTTAAAGGGGTAGGCGCGGGCCTGAGCGAACTGAAGGCCGCCGTGGGTGACATCTTCAACGACCCGATCAAGGGCTTCGGCGTGCTCGGCAACTACACCGGCCGGCGCGTGCGCGAGGCCACCGGCTACGGCATCGACCGCATCGCGCACGAGCTGTCGCCGCGGCTGCGCAAGGTGGCCGCCACCTACGAGAAGTACACGGTGGAGCTGTCCAAGTCGTCCGATGCGTTGCTGCGCCGCTACGGCAAGAAGGCGGCCGACATGCAGCACGCGCAGAAGCGCCTGGCCGACATCGCGATCGACCTGTTCGTGGGCCTGTGCGTGCTGTCGCGCGCCGACAGCCTGGCGCGGCAGTCGCACCCGGCTGCCGACGAGGCGGCCAGCATCGCCGAGATCTTCGCCCGGCAGGCGCGCCGGCGCATGGCCCGCAACGTGCGCGGGCTGGAGCGCAACGAGGACGAAGCGATCGAACGACTGGCCGGCGCGGTGCTCGCGCACGACGGCTACCTGTGGGACGTGATCTGAACCCTGACCGATGAGGAGCAACCCGCCATGAGTATCCCCAGCGTTCGTGCCGGCACCGGCCTGGCACCCTATGCGGTCGAAATCACCGACGACCAGGGCAACACCTGGCGCGCCGACGAGCCGATCGAGGAGGGTGGCGGCAACACCGGCCCGGCACCACATCGCTTGCTGCTCTCCGCGCTGGGTGCCTGCACCGCGATCACGCTGCAGATGTATGCCGCGCGCAAGCAGTGGCCGTTGCGGCACATCGGCGTCGAGCTCAAGTTCAATCCCGCAGGCACGCCCGCGGCGGGCAACGACATCACCCGCGTGATCACCCTCGATGGCGAGCTGGACGACGAACAGCGCGAACGCCTGCTGCAGATCGCCAACAAGTGCCCGATCCACAAGGTGCTCACCGGCGAGGTGCGCATCGCCTCGCAACTGGCCTCGGCCTGAGGCTTGCGCCGGCAGCGCGGACGGCGGCGTGGGTGTACATGCCGGGGCGGATCAGCACGCCGGACCGACTCGGCCGACGCGGAAAAAGCGGGCCTCAGCCGCCGCAACCGCCGCAGCAGATCGACGGCATCTGCACCACCTGCTCCGGCGTGACCGTCCAGCCGGTCTGGCGCAATATCCCGATCAGGTCCGCCGCGGTGGCCGAGGCGGACACGCGCAGCACCAGGCCGCTCATGTCCAGGTCGGCTACCGCCGTCGGGTCGATGTCGAACAGGGCATCCTGCACGACGGCCGGGTCGGGGGCCGCCTCGGTCAGGGCGATATGGAATTCCATCGGATTGCCTCGTTTCACCCGGCAACATGTCGGTGAGGGCAATGGTCGGCACCGCCGCCCCGCGCCGCCTTGACCCCGGTCAAGCGCCACGGAGGTAGTTGCCCCATCCGCCGGCGCCGATGAATGTCGATCCGGGCCCCCGCCGTTCGTCGCAGGCATGAATCCATCCGAAAGGCGATCCTCCCATGTCCCTGGCGCTCTACGCCCACCCGTTTTCCTCCTATTGCCAGAAGGTGCTGATCGCGCTGTACGAGAACGGCATCGCCTTCGAATGGCGCTTGCTCACGCCGGACGATGCCGCCACCGACGGCGAGTTCACGGCGCTGTGGCCGATCCGCCGCATGCCCCTGCTGCGCGACGGCGAGCGCGCGGTGCCGGAGTCGAGCATCATCATCGAGTACCTCGACCGGCACTACCCCGGCCCGGTGCGGCTGATCCCGGCCGACAGCGAAACCGCGCTGGAGGCGCGCCTGCTGGACCGCGTGTTCGACAACTACGTGCAGACGCCGCTGCAGAAGGTGGTGTTCGACAGCCTGCGCCCCGAAGCCGAGCGCGACCCCAGCGGCGTGAAGGAGGCCCGCGAGAGGCTGGATACCGCCTATGCCTGGCTCGACCGGAAACTCGCCGGCCGCACCTGGGCCACCGGCGGGGAGTTCAGCCTTGCCGACTGCGCCGCCGCGCCCGCGTTGTTCTACGCCGACTGGGTCCAGCGCATCCCGGCCAGTTGCACCCACGTAACGGCGTACCGCCAGCGCCTGCTGGCGCGTCCTTCGTTCGCGCGTGCGGTGGATGAGGCCCGACCGTATCGGTCGTATTTCCCGCTCGGTGCACCGGACCGCGACTGAACCCGCCACCGAAACCCCACCCCGCCCGCAGGAGCATCGCGCACGGGGTGCGTTCCTGCAGGAACAACGAATCCTCGGCTTACGCGCGGCGCGCCCTGCGCCCCTTCCACGCGTAACCGATCCCCAGCAGCACGAACCACACCGGGCTGGCGATCAGCGCCTCGCGCGTGTCCGCCTGCAGGCTGAGCAGCACCAGCACGAACACGAAGAAGGCCAGGCACGCCCAGCACATGAACACGCCGCCGGGCATCTTGTAGATCGACGCCGCATGCAACTGCGGGCGCTTGCGCCGGTACGCCATGTAGGCGAACAGGATCAGCGACCACACGAACATGAACAGCACCGCAGACAACGTGGTGACCAGGGTGAAGGCGGTGACCAGGTCGGGGATCAGGTAGATCAGCGCCGCGCCCAGCAGCAGGCAGAAGCAGGAGAACAGCAGCCCCAGCGAAGGCACCGCGGCGCGCGACAGCCGCCCGAAGGTGCTCGGCGCATGCTTCTCCCCGGCCAGGCCGTAGAGCATGCGGCTGGTGGAAAAGATGCCGCTGTTGGCCGACGAGGTGGCCGAGGTCAGCACCACGAAGTTGATCAGGCTGGCCGCGGCCGGGATGCCGGCCAGCACGAACAGCTCCACGAACGGGCTCTTGCTCGGTTCCACCAGGCGCCACGGCGTGACCACCATGATCGCCAGCAGCGCCAGCACGTAGAAGATGATGATGCGGATCGGGATCGAGTTGACCGCCTTGGGCAGGTTGCGCTGCGGGTCCGCCGTTTCCGCGGCGGTAGTGCCCACCAGCTCGATGCCGACGAAGGCGAACACCGCGATCTGGAAGCCGGCGAAGAACCCGCTCATCCCCTTGGGAAAGAAGCCGCCGTCGTTCCACAGGTTGGCCAGCGAGGCCGGGTGCCCGCTGGGCGAGGTGAAGCCCCAGGCGACCAGCGCGAAGCCGGTGACGATCAGCGCGCAGATCGCCACGATCTTGATCAGCGCGAACCAGAACTCCATCTCGCCGAACAGCTTCACCGTGACCAGGTTGAGGCTGAGCAGCAGGAGCACGCACAGCACGGCGGGGATCCACGGCGCCAGCCCCGGAAACCAGAACTGCGTGTACGCCGCGATGGCGATGACGTCGGCGATCGCGGTGATGATCCAGCAGAACCAGTAGGTCCAGCCGCAGAAGAAACCGGCCCACGGCCCCAGCAGGTCGGTGGAGAAGTCGATGAACGACTTGTACTCCAGGTTGGACAGCAGCAGCTCGCCCATCGCCCGCATCACGAAGAACAGCATCACGCCGATGATCAGGTAGACCAGCAGGATCGACGGCCCGGCCAGGCTGATCGTCTTGCCCGAGCCCATGAACAACCCGGTACCGATCGCGCCGCCGATGGCGATCAGCTGGAGATGTCGGTTGGAAAGGCTGCGGCGCAGATGGTCGGGTTGTCCCGGCAATGCGGTCATGCGTCAAGCCTTTGTGATGAGGAAGCCGACAACATACAGAAAACCGGGCCTCGCGTGCACTCCGGCATCACGCGCCGATCGTTGCCGCCCGCTCAGGCCAGCGCCCAGCCCCCGAGCCGGACATGCCGCGTCCTGCCCAGCAGGCTGTGCACCAACACGAACTCGTCGACGCGCCAGCCGACCGGCGCCACGGGTTCGGCGGCCACCTTGCGCGCATCGTAGGCCAGGGTGACATGCGGCTCGAAACCGGCTGCGGCGGGCACCACGCCCTGCTCGCGCAGCAGCACGGCGAGTTGCGCCTGGAAGGCGCGCAGCGGCACGTTGCCGCCATCGGCGCGCAGCACGAACGGCAGCTTGTCGCGCCGGCCGTCGAAACTGGCCACGCGGTCGAACACCACGTCGAATGCCGCGGACCGCACCCGCGCCGCGGCCTTCATCGTGGCCTCCACCACATCCGGCGGCAATCCGGCCCAGTCGCCCAGATGAAGCAGGGTGACGTGGAAACGTTCGGGCAACAGCGGCTTGCCGCGCAATCCGTGGCGGGCGCATTGTTCGGCGGCGAGCGCGGACAATCGCGCCACGCCTGCCGGGTCGGGAAACACCGCCAGGAACAGCCGGTCGGTGGCCGCGGGCGGCGCGAAGCCGGGGAGTGAAGTCTGTGCCGCCATGGCCGTCAGCTTCCGTGGTCGTCGCCGGCGCACGGCGCCGGCGGGTTGAACCGGTGCGCGCCCATCGCTACGGCAGCGCCGGAATCGCCAGGCTGCGCTCGGCGTCGCCGCTGGCACCGGTGCGCAGGCCCGGCGGGATGTGCCCGACGTCGCCCACCGAGATCACCTTGAAGCGGCCATCGGCCTCCACCCGGATCCGGGTGATGCTGGCGTTGCCCACCGACATCTCCAGCCAGGCCTGCGGGTCGACCCCCAGGGCGCGCACCACCATGTTGCGGATGACGTTGCCGTGGCAAACCATCAGGTCGGTCTGCTCGTGGCCTGCGGCCGGCGTGAAGTAGCGGGCAAACAGGCGGTCGAACTGCGCCTTGCACGCGGCCAGGTCGGCCGGCTTTTCCTTCGCCATGACCGCGGCCCGGCGCGTCGGCGGCGTGCACTCGGCCAGGTCGTCCACCACCTCGAAGCGACGCCCCGGGAAGTCCTGGCCGATGACCGCGGCGGTGTCGCGGGCCCGCTGCACCGGGCTGACGTACAGCGCATCGAAACGCACCGGCAACCCGGCCAGGCGCGCGCCCGCCAGATGCGCCTGGGCCACCCCGATCGGCGCCAGGTGCGGTCCCAGCTTCGGATCGGCCTTCGCGTCGGGCAGGTAGTAGCCGTGGCGCACCAGCACGATGGTGCGGGCCGCCGGCGCCGCCGGATCGGCCGCATGCAACGGCCCGAGCAGCAACAGACAGCCGAGCGAGAGCAGAAATCTTTTCATGGGTTCATTCCCGGACCGGCGTGGAAGCATTGAAGGCCGCTGCTGCACACAGCCCGGGCGGGAAACTTCCCGCCGCAGCAGCATGCGACTGCGCCAGCCTCGCCGCGATCGCGGCCGGACGCAAGCACCACAACCCGGTCGCCAGAACCCGCGGTGAAGCGTGGACACGTTCGAAGCTGCAACGCCGGCCCCGCGCGGCACTCCTCCGATACGCCGAAACGGGGCTACATTCGCGCATCGTCGCCAGGACCCGCGACGCCCGTCTTCACCACTGAAAGGGGGATGCCATGAATCATCGGATGTACTGCATGACGCTGGGCCTCTGCCTCGCCGCCGTCCTGGCTTGTGACCCCGCCAGCGCGGGCGCGGCGCCCGCGGCCAAGGCGCACGCCACCAGCGTGCCGGGCACGCCCCATGCCGCGGATCGCGCTGAAATGCAGACCATGCAGATTCCCAGCCATGGCGCGCTGATGAACGCACTGGTCTACGTCGCCGCCGGTGCCGGTCCCCACCCGGCGGTGATCCTGCTGCACGGATTCCCCGGCAACGAACGCAATCTCGACCTGGCGCAGGACATGCGCCGTGCCGGCTGGGACGTCCTGTACTTCAACTATCGCGGCTCGTGGGGCACGCCCGGCAGTTTCTCGTTTTCGCACGGCATCGAGGACACCGCCGCGGCGCTGGCGTGGCTGCGCCGGCCCGAAGTGGCGAAATCACTGCGACTGGATCCGCGGCGCATCGTGCTGATCGGCCACAGCATGGGCGGCTTCATGGCCGTCCAGGCCGCCGCGGCAGATCCGGCGGTCAAGGCCTACGCCACGATCTCGGCGGCCGATCTCGGCGGGCGCATGCAACACCTGCTGGCCACCCGGACCCGGGCGAACGCCCTCGCAAAGATGTCCTCCGGCTTGGCAGCCGAGGGCATGGCGCCGCTGGCCGGGTGCACGCCGCAGGGCCTGACCCGCGACATCGTGCAGCACATGCCGAGCTGGCCATTCGCCCGCAAGGTCGACACGCTCAGGGACCGCACCGCGCTCATCGTGACTTCCGACGACGGACTGGCCGGCGGGAACGACGCTTTTGCATCCGCGTTGCGCAAGGCCGGCGACAGCCACGTCGCCACCGTGCACCTGCCCACCGACCACGCCTATTCCGATCAGCGCCTCGAACTGTCGAAAGCCGTGCTTGCGTGGCTGGCTTCGCTGCCGAAGTAGCCGATCGCAGCCGGGAGGAACGCAGGCGCCTACCTGGCAGTCGCCGGCGCCAGCCGCCTGATCGCCGCATCGGCCTGCGCCGCCCGGTCCCCTCCGAGCGCCGGGTCGGCCCGCAGCGCACGCCACACCTGCAGGGCATCAGCCCGCCGACCCGCTGCCTCAAGCAACTGCGCCAGCACCGCCCGCATCACGGGATCATCAAAGGCCAACTGTTGCAGCGTCGCCGCCTGCACCGCGGGCGGAACCGCCTGCAGCAGCGCCGCGGTCTCCTGCGGGTCGCGACCAAAACCCTGGTAGACATTCTTGAGCGTGTCGCGCGTTCCGGCATCGATCGGCTCGCCGCCGACCCGCATGCTGTTGATCAGCACGAGCAAGGCCGCGTCCGTCTGCAATGACGGCGCGTTGCGAAGCGCGGAAACATTCAACGTTCTCAGGTAGCCCCGCAGCGGGTTCTTGCCGGCGCGAGGGTCGGCCAAGGCCTCGGCAAAGTGCGCAGACGCCGCGGCCAGGTCGCCACGCTGCCACAGCATCCAGTGTCCCCAGAAGGCGTTGGCGTAGGCATTGTGGGGATCCACCGCCAGCGCGCCGGCATAGTCGGCTGCAGGATCTGCCGTGGTGAAACCGTCGCGGCTCTTCAGGAAACGCGCCCAACCCAGGTGGGCGAGCAGGTCCGCCCGCCGTTGCCCGACAATTGCCGAGTCCGCCACGGCGCGCTCGAGCTCGGGCACGACCTGATCGACGATCTCCGAGAACGCGTGCCCCGGCCCCGGGCGGCCATCACGCAGCCATTGCATCGCGACATCCTGCTGCTGCGTCTGCAGTGCCCGGCGCCGACGCTCGACCGCCCACAGCGATGACTCCAGCGGGCCGGCTTCCTCGGTCAGCGCAATCGCCCGGGCCAGGCCGGCCCAGGCCTTGGCCGGCTCGTCGCGATCGGACTGAACCTGCGCCACGCGGGCCATCTCGTCGACCCGCGCCATGCGGTCCCTTGCGTCGTGCACCAGCTTGGCCGCCTGGTACAGCCCCAGCAACACCGACAGGATCGCACCGACGCCGGCCACGCGCTTGACCACGCGTTCGAACGTCGAGGATGACGGCGGGTTGTCCGTGGTGGCGGGTTTGCGCTTCATACGATGCCTCCCCCTCCCGACAGTGTCGCGCTTTGGCGCAGCGCTGCAAAGCTGGCGCCGGCGATGCACCCCGCCGGACGGGCGGCCACGGAAAGCTCTGGTTAGGGCCGCGCCGGACCGGTTGCCGACACTCGAACCGCCCAACCGTTCAGCGCAGCCCCACCGTCCCGTTGGCCGCCTCGACCAGTTTTGCCGGGTCGTAGCCCACGCCATCCTTGAACACCAGCACCACGTTCTCGATGTCCTTGATGTGGTTTGCGGGATTTCCCTTGACCAGCACCAGGTCCGCGGCCTTGCCCGCGTCGATCGAACCGATCTCATTTTCCACGCCCATGAAGCGGGCGCCGTTCCAGGTGGCGATCCGGATCGCCTGCTCCGGTGCAAAGCCCGCCTCCACCAGCAGTTCCACCTCGCGCTGGTCGCCGTAGCCTGCGATCACGCCGCCATAGCCGGTGGGGTCCAGGCCAGCCAGCAGGGTACCGCCGGCCGCCACGAACGCGCGCTCGAAAGCCATCTCCAGCCGGAACGCCGCCGGCCACGGCGAGTCCGGCGCCGTCTCGATGCGTTCGCGCGTCTTCAGGTACTCGACGCGGGTCTGCGGCAGCATCGCGTCCAGCACCCGCGCATCGCGCGGCGCGCGGCCGGGCACGAAGGTCTCGAACACCGGCAACGTGGAGGTCACCGCCACGTGCCGGGCCACCAGGTGCCGGATCAGCTGGCGGATTTCCGGGCCATCGACCTTCAGCGTCGCCAGGTGCGCCACGGCGGCCCTGGGATCCGGACACACGTCCGGCTGCTTGCCGGCGCTGAACTCCGTATCCACGAACAGCCCGTGCTCGAGGTCGTCGATGCCCAGGTCCGCCGCCTCGGTGAAGCCGATCGAGCACAGGTGGCCGGTGACCTTGATGCCCCGCGCATGCGCCGCCGCGATCGCCGCCGACAGCTCGGCGCGGGTGATGTGCATGTACGCCTTGAACGAGGTCGCGCCCTGCTCCATCCAGTAGTCGACCGTCTCGCGCGCATCGGCGGCATCCACCAGTTCGTGCATCTGCGGGGTGAAGCTGCCCTTGCCCTCCAGGTACGGCCCGGTGGTGTGCATCTTCGGCCCGGGGATGCGGCCGGCGTCGATCGCCTTCTTCAGCTCCAGGTCGGTGTACGGCTCGGTGCTGCCGGTGGTGCGGATGGTGGTGACGCCGCCGGCGAGGTACAGCTTGGGGAAACTCGACGCCTGCTCCGGATAGATCGCCTCCTTCGCCGCCGGGTTCACCTTGGGCGCGGGATAGAACATGTGGTCATGCATGCCGACCAGGCCGGGGAGCAACGTCTGCCCGCTGCCGTCGACGACCGTCGCGCCGGCGGGAACCGTCACGTGGCGCCCGACCGCCGCGATGCGCCCGTCGCGCAGCAGCACGGTCTGGTCCTCGCGGGCGGGGGTGCCGTGGCCGTCGATTACCCGCACGTGGGTGATCGCCAGCAGCTGCTGGTCATGCACCACATAGGCCTGGACCGCAGGCGACAACGCCGGCATGGCGGCCCGGGCCGCCGGCGCGGACCCGAACACGGCGCAGGCCACGACCAGCGCGAAAGCCGGTGTACCCATGCCGCGAAGACTCGACGAACGATGCATGACCTTTCCCCGCTTGCGTGATGCACGGTTCCACGCGACCGCGCCAGATGCGCAATGTACGCCCGCCGCCGCCCGGCGGGAAACGGCTTGCTTCGTCCAGTTTGTCATGTATATTGACTGTCAACAAAAAGGACTAATTGAACTGCCATGTCCCGCACGCCCTCCTGGCACCATGAAGTCGTGACCCCGGCCCTGCTCCGCCACGCGCGGACCACCTACGGCGCGGCCATGCGCCGGGCGCTGGGCAAGGCGGGTTATCACGACATTCCGAAGAACGGCCTGTACCTGATCGGCGGCATCGCGCTCAACGACGGCGGCGTGCCGCTGGGGGAACTGGTCAGGGAACTGCGCGTGTCCAAGCAAGCCGCCAGCCAGCTCGTCGACGCGCTGGTCGCCGGCGGCTACCTGCAGCGTGCCGCGGACGAGAACGATCGCCGCAAGCTGGTCGTGACCCTGACCCGGCGCGGCCGCGCCGCCGCCGAGGTGCAGGCCAGGGCGCGCGAGCAGGTCGACGCCGAACTGCTCGCGCGCGTCGGCGCCCGCGCGGTCAGCACCACCCGCAGGACGCTCGCCGCCCTGATCGACCTCGGCCACCCCGCCGAAAGCGGTCACCGGCACGACTGAGTCGCTGGCCACGACGCCTGTTCCAGCCCCACCACGTGAGCGCTGCCATGCACGACTACCTTCTCCTGATGCACCCGCTGCCACCCGGCTCGAACGCAAGCCCGGGCGACTGGGGCTCCTATCTGGCCCGCCTTCGCCGCACCGGCCGGTTCGACGGGGGCAGCTCGGTCGGCGGCGGCGTGTGCGTCTCCCGCTCCGGCATCACGCCGGTCTCGACGCCGCTGGCGGGTTACATCCGGGTCAGCGCGGAATCCATCGAGGATGCCTGTGCCCTGCTCGAGGGAAACCCCGTGATCGAGGCAGGCGGCACCGTCGAGGTGCGCGAGCTCCTGCGCGACTGAGGCAGACTCGGGACGGGCCGGTTGACGCCACCCCCGGCGCGGAGGACAGTGGCACCACTGGAAAGCGGCACGCCTGCGCGTGCCCCGGGCCGTCGCCAAGGGTCATCCAGGAGGCCAGCATGAAATCCCTTCAGCCCCTCGCATTCATCGGCATGATGCTGCTCGCCGGAACCGGCACCGCCATGGCGGCCGCCGGCTCGCTCAACGGATTCACGCCCAGGCTGCTGCCGGTGCTGGTGCAGGTGAACGCCCAGGGCAAGGTCACCGCCGCCTCGCCCGCGATGAAACTGTCGCCGCGACTCGACCGGTTGCTGCGCCAGAACCTGGACGAGCTGATCAACCAGCCGGCGACCGACCACGGTCGTCCGGTGGCCAGCCAGTTCATCGCCAACCTGACGCTGCAGGTGACGCCCCGCCGGGAAGGCGGTTACGACGCCCGCTTCGCCTTCGTGTCCGGCTCCCCGGTGCCTTCCGGTTCCTGGCACTGGGTCCACGTGGACGGCCATCGCCTGGCGCTTGCCCGCCAGGACTCGTTCTTCGATCGCGGACCGCGCCTGCACCGCCACCACGACTACCGCATGCCCCACAGCGGCAACACTCCCGTCCCACGGCCTACGCCTTCCCCGTCGGCCCACGACGCGCCGGTGGGCGCTCCGGGACACGGCCACTGAAGGGGCGACCCCGAACGCAAGCGGCCCGCCCCCTGTGGGACGGGCCGCTTGCGCCGGCACCGATGCGACGGCCAGCCTACGCGCCCAGCAATACCCGGTTCATCCGCTGCACGAACGCGGCCGGGTCGGGCAACTGCGCGCCGGCGGAGATCTCCGCCTGCTCCAGCAGCAAGGTGGCCAGGTCGCGGGCCTTGTCCTCGTCCGCCTCGGCTTCGACGCGCTTGACCAGGGCATGCTGCGGATTGATCTCCAGCGTGGGCTTGCTCTCGGGCATGTCCTGCCCGGCCTCGCGCAACAGGCGGGCCAGGTGCGGCGCCATCTCGTAGTCGGAGAGCGCCAGGCATGAGGGCGAATCGGTCAGGCGGGCCGACACCTTCACCTCGCCCACGCGATCACCCAGCAGCTCCTTGAGCTTCTTCAGCAGCGGCTCGGCCTCCCTGGCCGCCTCTTCCTGCCTCTTCTTGTCGGCCTCGTCCAGCGGCACCTCGCCCTTGGCCACGTTCCTGAGCTTCTTGCCTTCGTACTCGCTCAGGGAGCCGATCATCCATTCGTCGATGCGGTCGGACATCAGCAGCACCTCGATGTCCTTGGCCTTGAACGCTTCCAGCTGCGGGCTGCCGGCGGCGGCCTTGTAGCTGTCGGCGGTGATGTACCAGATGGCGTCCTGGCCGACGGCCATGCGGCTGATGTAGTCGTCCAGCGAGACGTTCTGTGCGGTGCCTTCGCCCTTGGTCGAGGCGAAGCGCAGCAGCTTGGCGATGCGCTCGCGGTTGTTGGCGTCCTCGCTGATGCCCTCCTTCAGGGTGTTGCCGAAGGCCTTGTAGAAGGTGGCGAACTTTTCGGGCTCGTCGCGGGCCAGCTTCTCGATCAGGTCGAGCACGCGCTTGACGCAGGCGGCCTTGATCCGGTCGAGCTGGCGGTTGTGCTGCAGGATCTCGCGGCTGACGTTGAGCGGCAGGTCGTCGGCGTCGACCACGCCGCGCACGAAGCGCAGGTAGTTCGGCAGCAGCTCCTCGGCCGCGTCCATGATGAAGACGCGCTTGATGTAGAGCTTGAGACCCTTGCGCTCGTCGCGCCCGCCCATCATCAGGTCGAACGGCGGCTGCGACGGCAGGTACAGCAAAGTGGTGAAGCTCTGGCTGCCCTCGACGCGGTTGTGCGTCCACGCCAGCGGATCGTTGAAATCGTGGCCGAGCGACTTGTAGAAGCTGCGGTAATCCTCGTCCGAAATCTCCGCCTTCGGCTTGGCCCACAGCGCGGAAGCGGCGTTGATGCTCTCGAACTCGTCGGTGGGCTTGCCGTCCTTTTCCACCGGCATGCGGATCGGGAACGCCACGTGGTCGGAATACTTGCGGATCAGCGACTTCAACTGCCAGCCCTTGAGGAACTCGTCCTCGTCGGCCTTCAGGTGCAGGATCACTGCGGTGCCGCGTTCGGCCTGCTCGACCTGCTCCAGCGAGTACTCGCCCTTGCCGTCGCTCTCCCACTTCACGCCATCGCTTTCCGGCGCGTCGGCACGACGGGTGATCACGGTGACCTTGTCGGCCACCACGAAGGCGGAGTAGAAGCCCACGCCGAACTGGCCGATCAGGCGCGCGTCGGCCTTCTGCTCGCCCGACATCGCCTCCAGGAAACGCCGCGTGCCCGAGCTGGCGATGGTGCCGATGTTCGCCACCACCTCGTCGCGGGTCATGCCGATGCCGTTGTCGCGGACGGTGACGGTGCGCGCCTCGGGGTCCCAGCTGACGTCGATGTGCAGCTCGCTGTCGCCGGCGGACAGCTCGGGCCTGGCGATCGACTCGAAGCGAAGCTTGTCGCAGGCGTCGGAAGCGTTGGAGATCAGCTCGCGCAGGAAGATCTCCTTGTGCGAATACAGCGAATGGGTGACCAGATGCAGGACCTGGGCGACTTCGGCCTCGAACTGGCGGGTTTCGGCGACGGGCGCGTTCATGGGCAGGTTCAACTCCATGGCAAATGACAGATGATGGGTCGTCGCCCCCCGGGCGTGACCGGCAGAGCGACCACGCACGATCCCCGCACCGGCGCGACCGGTCGGGGAAACGCGACAACTGGCCCGGAGATTCGGGCGGCAGGCCGCGGTTTCAAGGCCGCACGGCCGATAAAATGAGCCGATGACCTACCGCGGACGCTTCGCCCCCTCACCCACCGGGCAGCTGCATTTCGGCTCGCTGGTGGCCGCCGTGGGCAGCTGGCTGTGCGCCCGCCATGCCGGCGGCAACTGGCTGGTGCGGATGGAAGACATCGACCCGCCGCGCGAGGTGGCCGGCGCCGTGGCGGCCATCCTTGCCGCCTTGCCCGCGTTCGGCCTGGTGGCGGACGCGCCGGTGCTGTTCCAGTCGCAGCGCACGGCGGCGTACGACGAGGCCTTCGCCCGCTTGCGCGCACACGACATGGTGTTTCCCTGCACCTGCAGCCGCAGCCAGCTCGCCGCCAGTGGCGGGATCCACCACGACGGCCGCTGCATCGACCACGGCCAGGCCGATCGCGAGCCGGCCTGGCGCCTGCGCGTACCGGACGTGGAGGTCGCGTTCGACGACGCCTTGCTGGGGCCGCAGCGCGAGCGGCTGCGCGACACGGTGGGCGATTTCGTGATCCGTCGCGCCGACGGCTGCTATTCCTACCAGCTGGCCTGCGTGGTGGACGACGCCTTCCAGGGCATCACCGAGGTCGTCCGCGGCCAGGACCTGCTCGATTCCACCGCGCGGCAGATCTGGCTGCAACGCTGCCTGGACCTGGCCACGCCCGCGTACCGGCACCTGCCACTGGTACGCGACGGCAGCGGCAACAAGCTGTCGAAATCCTCCAAGGCCTGGCCGCTGGACCCTGCCGATCCCGCCCCGGCGTTGCGCCGCGCACTCGCCTTCCTCGGCCGGCCGCTGCCGGACATGCCGGTGGGTGTGGACGCGCTGCTGGCCCACGCGCTTGCCGGTTTCGACCCCGCGCAATTGCCGCATTGCAGCGGTCGTTCCCCCGGTTGATCGGCTATAAATGGACGGCCGTTCACGCCGCCTGCACCATCGCGAGCAGCGGCCGGTAGCGGCGGCAATCCGCCTGGCTTGGGCCAGGGCAAACAGGAGATCGACGGCATGACCCAGCGTACGGCTTTGGTTACCGGTGGAACCGGCGGCATCGGCAGCGCCATCGTGCGCCACCTGGCGAAACAGGGGCACAAGGTCGCCACCAATTACCGTGACGAAGCCAAGACCGAGGCCTGGCGCGAGGCTATGGCGCGCGAAGGCATCGAGGTGTGCACGGTGCGCGGCGACGTGTCCGATCCCGAATCGTGCGAGGCGATGGTGCGCGCGATCGAGAAGCGCTGCGGCCCGGTGGACATCCTGGTCAACAACGCCGGCATCACCCGCGACACGACCTTCCACAAGATGAATTACCAGCAGTGGACGGACGTGATCAACACCAACCTCAACTCCTGCTTCAACGTCACCCGCGCGGTGATCGAGGGCATGCGGGCCAGCAAGTGGGGACGCATCGTGCAGATCAGCTCGATCAACGGTCAGAAGGGCCAGTACGGCCAGGCCAACTATGCCGCCGCCAAGGCCGGCATGCACGGTTTCACCATCTCGCTGGCACAGGAAAACGCCAAGTTCGGCATCACCGTCAACACCGTCTCGCCCGGCTACGTCGCCACCGACATGGTGATGGCCGTGCCGGCGGAAGTACGCGCCAAGATCGAGGCGCAGATCCCGCTCGGCCGGCTCGGCCGCCCGGAGGAGATCGCGCACGCCGTGGCCTTCCTCACCGGCGAGGAAACCGGCTGGATGACCGGCGCCAACCTGGCGATCAACGGCGGGCAGTACATGGGCTGGTGATTTTCCGGGGTTCGTGAGCGACGCACTGTAGGGCGGGCACTGCCCGCCGCGCCTTTCCACGGCACGCATTACCGAGGGCGGCGGGCAGTGCCCGCCCTACGGCTTGTCGAGCAACTTCTCCAGCACCTTGCCCACCGCCGCGAACGCGAACGCGCCGGTGACGTGGGTGGCGGCGCCCAGGCCGCCGCCGCAGGCCAGGTTCATGGAATCGCCACCCGGCGGCCGCGTGCCGCAGACGGTGCCGTCCGGCTGCGGGTACTGCACGTTCTGCAGCGAATAGACGGCTGAAACGCCGAAGTACCGATCCGGGTTGCGCGGAAAATTGAAATCGGCGCGGAGCTTCTTGCGGATCAGGCTGAACATCGCGTCGTGCTCGGTGCGCGAGAGATCGCGCACGCGGATCTGGGTGGGGTCGGTGCGACCGCCGGCCGAGCCGACGCTGACGATCGGCAGCTTGCGCCGGCGGCACCACGCGATGGTTTCCAGCTTGACCCGGAACGCGTCGCAGGCGTCGAGCACCACGTCGTAGCCACGGTCGAGCAACTCGTCCAGCGTGGCCGGCGTGAGGAAACGCTCGATCGCCTCCAGCCGGATCGCCGGGTTGATCGCGTGGGCACGCGCCGCCATCACGCCCACCTTGGATTTGCCGTACTCGCCGTCCAGTGCATGCAGCTGGCGATTGGTGTTGGACACGCAGACCTCGTCGGCGTCGATCAGGGTGAGCCGGCCCACGCCGGTGCGGGCCAGCGCCTCGACCGCCCACGAGCCGACGCCGCCCACGCCGATCACGCAGACGTGCTTCTGCGCCAGCGCACCTGCGCTGCCGTGCCCGTACAGCCGCTCCACGCCGGCGAAGCGCTCGGACGAGGGATCCACTTCGCTCATGGCGTGCGCGTCCGGAAAGGCTGCGTGGAAGTGCCCATGTGATCTAGCCTGCGGTGAAAACGCCATTTTATCGCGCCGGGCTTGGCTTCGCGGCAGCCGCGCAGGCTATGCTTGCCCGCATCCTTCAACTGGAGTGGCTCCATGCGCGTTGCCCTGATGATCCTGCTCGGCCTGGTGATTGGCATCATCGGTACCGTCAACGTGATGAACGTGTTGAGCGAGCGCCACCCGATGCCCGGCGCGGTGATGCACACGCTGGGCTACCACGTGGGCGAGCTGAAAGGCGCGATCAAGGCCAACCAGTGCGACGCGCCGAAGATCCAGCACCACCTGGCCCGGCTCGAGTCCACCGCCAGCGACATCACGCCGGTGTTCGGCCTGGACAACAAGGACTTCGCCGACCATGCCAGCCAGTTGCAGGATCACCTGCACCAGGCCGTGCAGGCGGCGCCGACCACCTGCGCGGCACTGGTCGCCGTGCTCAAGCCGGTGGGCGACAGCTGCAAGAGCTGCCACGAAAAATATCGCTGAAACACCTGCCGGAACTCAGAAGCGGATCTTGCCGCGCAACATCTGCGCATACATCACCCAGTCGCCGGCCAGGCTGTACCACGGATGTCTGAACGTGGCCGGACGGTTCTTCTCGAACGCGTAATGGCCTACCCAGGCGAAGCCATATCCGGCCACCGGCATCAGCCACAGCCAGCCCCACTGGCCCGTGGCAAGCGCCAGCACCAGCGCCGCGATCACCAGCGTGCTGCCGACGAAATGCAATCGGCGGCAGGTGCGGTTGGCGTGCTCGCCGAGGTAGTACGGATAGAACTCGGCAAAACTGCGAAAGGTTGACATGCTGCTGCTCCGCGACCGGACGCCCCGATTCTGCCAAACCCGGCGCGGCGGTTCCTACCAGGCGCGCCGGTATTGCACCGGGGCGTCGATCGACGCGCCCAGCTGCGCCGCCGCGCGGCGCGGGAAGTACGGATCGCGCAGGCTCTCGCGGGCGATCAGCACCACGTCGGCGTCGCCGTTGGCGACGATCTGCGCCGCCTGCTCCGCGCCGGTGATCAGGCCCACCGCGCCGGTGGCGATGCCGGCCTCGCGCCGGATCCGCGCCGCGAAAGGCACCTGGTAGCCCGGCGCCAGCGGGATCTTCGCGTGCGGCAGCAAGCCGCCGCTGGAAACGTCGACCAGGTCCACACCCAGCGCTTTCACCTGCCGCGCCAGCTCGACGCTCTGCGCGACGTCCCAGCCGCCGGTGTCCGCCCAGTCGGTGGCCGAGACGCGCAGCCACAGCGGCAGGGCGGCCGGCCACACCTCGCGCACGGCGGCCACGACCTCGCGCACCAGGCGGGTGCGGTTCTCGAAGCTGCCGCCGTAGCCGTCCTCGCGCCGGTTGCTCAGCGGCGACAGGAACTGGTGCAGCAGATAGCCGTGCGCCGCGTGCACCTCGATCAGTTCGAAGCCCGCCGCCAGCGCCCGTTGCGCGGCGGCGCGGAAGTCCGCGACGACCGCGCGGATGCCGGCCTCGTCCAGTGCCTGCGGTGCCGGCCAGTGCGCTTCGAACGGCAATGCCGACGGTGCCACGGCAACCCAGTCGCCCTGCCCGGCCGGCACCGGGCCATGCCCTTCCCACGGCCGGAGCGTGCTGGCCTTGCGCCCGGCATGGGCGAGCTGGATGCCGGCGATCGCACCCTGCGCCTTGATGAAGCGGGTGATCGGCTGCCAGGCCTGCAGCTGCTCCTCGTTCCACAGGCCGGTGTCCTGCGGCGAGATGCGCCCCTGCGCGGACACCGCCGAGGCCTCGGCGATCACCAGCGCCGCACCGCCGACCGCGCGGCTGCCCAGGTGCACCAGGTGCCAGTCGTTCGGCACGCCATCGGTGGCCGAGTACTCGCACATCGGCGATACCACCAGGCGGTTGCGCAAGGTCAGGCTGCGTTGCGTGAACGGTTCGAACAGGCTCATGGTGGAATCCGGCATCATGGAACTGCCCAGATGCTGACGAAGTGCGGGGAATCAACCCGTCAGGCCCTAGCCAGTGGCCAAGGCCGCGTCCTGGTCCGCCAGCCAGTGCGCGATGCGCGAGGCTACCGGTGCCGGTGCCTTCATCCAGCCGAAATGATCGGCGGGCATGCCGCCCAGGTCCGCCGGCCCGATCGCCTCCACGCGATGATTGCCCGGACCGAGCTTGCCCAGCAGCCAGGCTAGCGAGGCCGGCGGTCCGAGCCAGTCCTGTTGCAGGCGCAACGCCAGCAACGGCAGTCGCAGCGCCGCCAGCTCGCGTTCGAAATCCTGTGTCATGCCCGTCACCGCGTAGCGGCCGCTGCGGCCGCTGCGCGCCCAGTCGGCGATCACGCCGCGCGCTTCGTTGCCGCCGAAGCCGATCTGCCGCCCGGGCAGGCGGCCCACCAGCGCTGCCAGCAGCGGTGCCAGCGCGTAGGCCGCGCCGACCAGCCAGCCGTGCCGGAACCGACGCCAGTACGGCGCGCCGCTGGCCACCAGCACCAGCCCGGCAAAGTCGCGCGGGTGCAGGCTGGCATGCAGCAGGGCGAGCTGGCCGCCAAGGCTGTGCCCGCCCAGCCAGCCGTGCGCCTGCGGCCAGCGCTGGCGCACGGCCGCGATCCCGGCGGGCAGGTCGTCCTGCAGCAGTTGCCGGTAGCCCCAGTCGCACCTCCGTCCCGCGCGCCGGTCGCTGGAGCCGATCCCGCGCCATTCGTGCAACACCACGGCCACGCCGCGATCTGCCAGCGCCTGGGCCAGCGGCAGGTAATGCCGCGCGGGCACGCCCATCGCCGGCATCCAGTACAGCCAGCGGCGCCAGGCGCCGGCGGGCAGCAGGGCCAACAGCTCGCAACGGGCACCGTCGGCGGCCGTGACCGGAATGACCAGCGGCGCGGCGATGGCGGAATCGGAATGGTTGAGCATCCCGGCAGGCTAGCGAATCGGTCCCCCGACTACAAAAAAAGAGGCCGGCTTGCGCCGGCCTCTTCATGACTCCGCCACCACGATCAGACGGGGGTGACGTCTTCGGCCTGCAGGCCTTTCTGGCCGTCGACCACCTTGAAGGTCACTTTCTGCCCTTCCTGCAGGCTCTTGAATCCCGAACCAGTGATGGCGCGGAAATGCACGAACACGTCGGGACCGCTTTCACGGCTGATGAAGCCGAAACCCTTCGCGTCGTTGAACCACTTGACTGTACCCGTTTCACGATCCGACATGACTCACACTCCGATCCAATCCAGACTCTATCGACTAACCGGCCGCGGGGGCCGACGGTTTACTGAGCATGCCAAGGTCGGGTGCAACGGACGGATTCAGGAAATCCCCAGTGGGCACTCACGCCGCCAAGCAGACGCAGCGATTCAAGCATAACGGATTTTCGAAAGAAAAGTGATTTGTCAAGCGGCCGGCCGTGACGGGGGTCCCGGCGCCGGAAACCGGCCGCCCCGCGTGGCTCCGGCAGCCCCTGCCATGGCGGTTCCCGCGGCCCGGATTTCAGGTTTTCTTTACTTCGGTTGCGCTGTAGTGGCGGTTGTCCAACCCGCCCGGCAAGCTTGGGCGCAGCCGGGTCCAGCGCACAGGAGAGCATCATGACCAACCCCTTCCGCCTGGCCCTGGCCTCGACGTTGACCGCCCTCGTGCTGCTCGCCGGCTGCACCCCGAAAACCGAAACCCGGGTGACGGCGCCCGCCCCGACCCCCGCCGCCACCCGCTCCGGCCATGCCTCGACGCCCGCCCGGACCACCGGCCACGCCGCCGCGCGCAGCGAGGCCGCGCTGCCCGAGCAGACCGGCATCCCCGCCTGCGACGACTACCTGTCCAGCTACCTCGCCTGCCATCGCGCCGCGGGCATTTTCTCGGCCGAGCAACTGCCGTTGCGCTACGAGGCCATGCGCACCAACCTGCTGCGCGATTCGCAGAACCCGGAGGTCCGCCCGCAACTGGCCGACCGCTGCAACTCGCTGGCGCGCACCCTGCGCGAGGCCCTGCACGGCAAGTCCTGCGCCACCAACCCGGCCCCGGCAGGCAGCACGCCGTAGAACGGCGTCACCGCGCGACTGCCCCCGGCAGCCTCAGACGAGCCGGCGCAGTTCGGCGCGCAACAACCGGGCAAGGCCCGCCGGTCGCGAGCGGGCCACCCGCACCTGCGGCGTGCCATGCCAACGCGCGGCGTCGAGGATGGTCTGCGCCAGCGCCGCCAGCAGGCGCGGCTCGACCGCGACGCCGGGTTCGAGCTCGATCGACTTGAGCTCGAACACGCCCTCGCCCCGATGCGCCTTGGCGTCGAGCCGACCCACCAGCCGGCCGCGATGCAGGATCGGCAGCACGAAGTAGCCGTAGCGCCGCCGCGCGGCCGGCGTGTAGCACTCCAGGCTGTAGTCGAAATCGAACATCGCACGCAGCCGCACGCGATCCCACACCAGCGGATCGAACGGCGACAGCAGCGCCGTATGCGTGGCGCGCAGCCGGCCGCGCAGCGCCCGATCCAGCAGGTCGGCATGATCCCGGTGCACGTAGGCCGGGCCCGTCCAGCCCTGCACCGTCACCGCCAGCAGCTCGCCGCTGGCCAACAGCGGTGCCAGTTCGGCCGCGCCCACCCGCGGCTTGAGGCGGTGGTAGTCGGCGATCCACGCGGCCGGCGCCACGCCCAGCGCACGCGCGCTGTCGAGGATGAAGCGGCGGCGCAGGGCGGCCGCCGGGAGCGCGGCGACCTGCGGGTCCGGCGGCGGATCCAGCCGCGCCAGCACCCGTTCGCTCAACTCGTAGACGCGCTGGAATCGCTCGCGTCGCAGCACCATCAGCTCGCCCAGTGCGAACCAGGCTTCCAGCCAGCGTTTCTCCGGCTTCCACTCCCACCAGCCGGAGGTGGCCGCGCCCTGCTCGCGCACGAAGTCCGCGGCACGCACCGGGCCGTCGGCGCGGATCCGGGCGAGCAGGCCATCCATGCCGTCGCGTTGCTCCCGATGCATGCGCGCGGCGTGCCGGTGTGCCCAGTGGTTGTCGCGCTGGGCCAGCCAGGCGCGATGCCACGGCAGGTCGGCGGCGCTGACGAAGCAGGCTTCGTGTGCCCAGGTCTCGGCCAGCTTGCCGTCGGCCAGCGCCTCGTCGAGCCAGGCCATCGGATAGTCGCCCAGGCGCGCGTGCAGCACCAGGTACGGACTGCGCGCCACCACGTGGATGGTGTCGATCTGCAGCAGGCCCATGCGCTCGATGGCGGCCACCAGGTCGGCACGCCTGGCGCGTCGCCGCGGCGGCTGCAGCAGGGCTTGCGCGGCCAGCTGCAGCAGGCGCGCCTGGCCGAGGCTTAGCGAGGGGACGGCTGAAGCCCGGCTCAACGGCACGTCGCCTTCACCTGCGTCGGCCGTTGATCTTGAGCGGACATATACACACCCCTTGCTAGGTTCGGTGCGGGCCATCGCCTCGGCAACGTCGCGGCCCGGGTTCGGACCCGCTGTTCGGACACCCATTCTGGCATGGAGTATTCATCATGAACTTGCGCACTCCCCTGTATGGCGCCCTGCTGGCCGCCAGCGTGCTGTCTGCCGGCCCGTGTCTGGCGCAGGACAGCAATCCGACCCCGGCAGCATCCGCGGCCACCACCGGCACCGGCACCGGTACCGGCACCGCCACCGCCACCTTCAACACGCCGCAGGGCGAGGTCGTGGTCAACAGCGCGCCGGCGCCGGCACCGACGATCGCGCCGCCGCCCTCGTTCCAGCAGCTGGCGGCAGGCGGCAAGAGCGTCACGGAGGAACAGGCCTCGGCGTATCCCCCGCTGGCCAACGACTTCCTCAACGCGGACAGCAACAAGGACGGCAAGATCAGCGAGGCGGAATACGCGCGCTGGACGAAGCAACTGCGTTGAAGCGCGTGCGGCCGAGGCCCGTGAACCGTGCGTTCATGGGCTTCGGATAAAATTGCCGGCCCGCATCGACGGCCGGCAGCGCGGTCGTCCCGCATCGGAAGGACATCCATGAGACTACCGCTCGCCGCGGCCTGTGCGGCATGGGCCTGCGCGGTCGCCGCCACCGCCCACGCGCAAAACCCGGACCCGATGGACATCCGCGGCTGCACCGCGATCGAGAGCGACGCGCAGCGGCTGGCCTGCTATGACCGGGCCACCGGCCGGGTCAATCTGCCGGTGGCGCAGAAGCGTCCGGTACAGGCCGCCGAAGCCGGCGCCGTGTTCGGCCATGACCATCCCGGCGTCCCCGCCGGTGCCGCCCCGGGCAACGACGCGGTGGCGGTGCCGCTGTCGCTGCTGGACAGCCGTTGGGAGCTGTCGCCGGAGAGCAAGCTGGGCACCTTCAACGTGCGCGGCTACAAGCCGGTCTACGTGCTGCCGGTCTTTGCCAGCAGCAACCAGAACAACCAGCCGCACAGTCCCAACCCGGACAACAATGCCGAAGGCAGCGAGCGGCTGGACAACATCGAGGCGAAATTCCAGCTGAGCCTGAAGGCGAAGATCTGGCAGGGCGTGTTCGGCGACGCCGGCGACCTGTGGGTGGGCTACACCCAGTCATCGCGCTGGCAGGTCTACAACTCCACCCTGTCGCGCCCGTTCCGCGAAACCGACTACGAACCCGAGGCGATGCTGGTGTTCGACACCAGCTACCAGGTGCTGGGCTGGGAAGGGCGGATGCTCGGCATCGGCTTCAACCACCAGTCCAACGGCCGAGGCCTGCCGCTGTCGCGCAGCTGGAACCGCCTGGTCGCCAACGTCGGCTTCGAGCGAGACGGCTGGACGCTGATGATCCGGCCGTGGTGGCGCATCCCGGAAGCCCGGCGCATCGACGACAACCCCGACATCAGCGACTACGTGGGCCGGGGCGAGGTGGAGATCGTGCACGAGTGGAACAGCCAGGAATTCGGCCTGACCCTGCGCGATTCCTTCCGCGGCGGCAGCCGGCAGCACGGTTCGCTGCGGTTCGGCTGGAGCTTCCCGATCGCCGGCAACCTGCGCGGCTACGCGGAACTGTTCAAGGGCTACGGCGAGAGCCTGATCGACTACAACCACAACGCCACCTACCTCGGCGTGGGCGTGTCGCTGCTGGATTGGTACTGAGCCGCACCGCGTTGCCTGCGAACCTCACGGCTCGCAGGCAACGCCGGTGTCCCGAGCTCAGTGGTGGTGACCACCCGCGCCATGCACGTGGCCATGCGCCAGCTCTTCCTCGCTGGCGGCGCGCACGTCGGTGACCTCGATGGCAAAGTGCAGGGTCTTGCCGGCCAGCGGATGGTTGCCGTCGATGAAAACCTTGTCGTCCTCGACGCGGGTGACGGTGACGTTGATCTCGCCTTGCGGGCCACGGCCCTGGAACTGCATGCCGGGCTGGATGTCCTCCACGCCCTGGAAGGCCGAGCGCGGCACTTCCTGCATCAGCTCGGGATGGTGCACGCCATAGCCCTCCTCCGGCGCCACGTCGGCAGAGAACTTGTCGCCAGCCGAGCGGCCTTCGAGCTGCTTCTCCAGGCCCGGCACGATCTGGCCGCTGCCGTGCAGATAGGTCAGCGGATCGCGACCGGCGGAACTGTCGATGACCTGGTTCTGGTCGTCGGTGAGGGTGTAGTGGAAGGCGGCAACGGAATCTCGGGCAATCTGCATCATCTGGCCTCGCTCGGGGGTCATGTGGGCCGACCATGGTCGGCAAAGGGGCAAAGCCTATCAGACCGTGGGTGCACGGCCTGCGCAGAACGGCACGCGGGGCGACACCGATCGGCTCGACTCAGGCCGCGGCGAACGCCGGGCCGGCGCCGCAAAGGGGCTGGACGATTCACCGCTGCAGGCGGGCGCGCGTGTCGCGGCCGATCTTCTGCGGCGTGTCGGTGGGTGCGTAGCGCTTGACCACCTGCCCTTCGGCATCAACCAGGAACTTGGTGAAGTTCCACTTGATCGCCTCGCTGCCGAGGATGCCCTTGCCCTCGCTCTTCAGCCACTGGTACAGCGGCGCGGCGTGCTCGCCATTGACCTCGATCTTGGCGAACATCGGGAAGGTCACGTCGAAGCGCGTACTGCAGAAATCCCTGATCTCGGCCTCGTCGCCCGGCTCCTGGTGCCCGAACTGGTCGCAAGGGAAGCCCAGCACCACCAGGCCCAGTTCGCGCTGCTCGCGCCACAGCGCCTCCAGCCCTTCGTACTGCGGGGTGAACCCGCACTGCGAGGCGACGTTGACGACCAGCAGGGTCTTGCCGCGCCACTCGCCCAGCGAGCGCGGCTTGCCGTCGATGTCGTTCATGGTGAAATCGTGGATGCTGGTCATGGCTTGCTCCGAAACTGCGGCAGGTGTCCCGCCAGCGTACGCCATCGACGCCATCGCGGGCATATCCATATGCGGCATGCTCCTTTGGCGCCGCCGGTGCGCGCGGCTACCGTCAAGGCGTCCCGCCACGCCGGATTCGCCGTGCTCCATCTCGCCCTCGTGCTGCTGTCCCTGCTGCTGCTCGCCGGCGTGTTCGGCCGCGCCCCGGACGACCAGTAATCGTCACCCCTGCGTGGCGGGAATCTCGAATACCTGGCGCAGGTAGGCCACGTAGGCCGGGTCCTCGCACATGTTCTTGCCGGGAGAATCGCTGAGCTTGGCCACCGGCTGGCCGTTGCAGCGGATCATCTTGATCACGATGTTGATCGGCGCCGGCCCCACGTCATTGGTGAGGTTGGTACCCACGCCGAAGGCGAGCTGACAGCGGCCGCGGAAATGCGCGTAGAGCTGCATCACGCGCGGGATGTCCAGCCCGTCGCTGAACACCAGCACCTTGTTGCGCGGGTCGACGCGGTTGGCGCGGTAGTGCGCCAGCACCCTCTCGCCCCAGGCGAACGGATCGCCGGAATCGTGGCGGGTGCCGTCGAACAACTTGCAGAAGTACATGTCGAAATCGCGCAGGAAGGCGTCCAGCCCGTACACGTCGGACAGCGCGATGCCCAGATCGCCACGATACTCGCGCGCCCACGCCTCCAGCGCCGCCACCTGCGAATCGCGCAGCCGGGGGCCCAGCGCCTGGTGTGCCTGCAGGTATTCGTGTGCCAGCGTGCCCAGCGGGGTCAGGCCCAGTTCGCGGGCCAGCCAGACATTGCTGGTACCGGCCAGCTGGTGGCCCAGCTCGTCGCGCAAGGTGGTGACCACCTCGCGCTGCCACTCCCGCGAATGGCGCCGGCGGGTGCCGTAATCGGCGATGCGGCAATCGGTGTAACCGGGTTCATCGCGCAGCATGGCGATCTTGCCGCGCAGCCGCCGGCGGCCCTCGGCCAGGTCCAGCCCGGGGCTGGTGCGGCGGAAGTACAACTCGTTGACGATCGCCAGCAACGGCACTTCGAACATGATGGTGTGCAGCCATGGCCCGCGGATGCGGATCTCGATCTCCCCCGCCACGTCGGGCGAAGGCGCGATCTCCACGTACTTCTCGTTGAGCTGGAACAACCCCAGGAAATCGACGAAATCGCTCTTGATGAAGCGCCAGCCGCGCAGGTAATCCAGCTCGTCGGCGCGAAAGCGCAGGCTGCACAGCGCGGCCAGCTCGGCGCGGATCCCGTCGATGCACGGCACCAGGTCGACACCCGGCGTGCGGCACTTGAAGCGGTATTCCACTTCGGCCGCGGGATACTGGTGCAACACCACCTGCATCATCGAGAACTTGTACAGGTCGGTGTCGAGCAGCGATTGGATGACCATCAGGCGCCCAGGGCAGGAGGAAACGTCGGCGCCGCCATTATCCATCTCCGGCCACCCGCTCCGGCCCGGACTGCGGACAAAATGAAACCCCATCGGCCAGGGGAGGACCGATGGGGTTTGTCAGGCGGCCTCCAGGGGAGGTAAGGCCGGCCCCTCAGCAGGGCGATGCGTTGCCCCGCTTCCTGTCGCCTCACGGCGATACACGGGCTTAGTGTGGACGCGGCTGCGTGAGTTCAACGTGCAGGCGCGGGCCTGTTCAGCACTGCGACAGGTGCCCCGGCCTGCCCCGCGTCGGACATGGCCCTACACTGGACCGACCGCACGGAGAGACCCATGCCCGGAACCTCGATGAAACGGATGGCCACCGGCCTGTTCGCCCTCGCCGTGGCCGCCTTCGGCTGCACCGGCCCCGCCCGCGCGGCCCAGCTCACCATCGACCTGGGCCATGGCGCCGCCCGCTGGAGCACCGCCACCCTGCTGGCACGCACCGACGCCCGCACCATCACCGTGCTCGGCGACGTGGCGTTCAAGCGCACCCGGCACTACCGCGCCGTGCCGCTGGCCAACCTGTTGCCCGGGATCGGCACCGACGACCATCTGCAATTCGTGGCGGCAGACGGCTTCGTCGCCGAGATTCCCGCCGCGCTGATCCTGAATCGAAGCGGCAGCGCCGCCTGGCTGGCGATCGAAGACCCGGCGCGGCCGTGGCCGGCCTTGCCCGATGGGCACGGCCGCGCCGGCCCGTTCTACGTCGTGTGGACCCAGCCGCGCGCGGCCGGGGTGGGCCCGGAACAGTGGCCGTACCAGCTGGCCGCGATCCGCCGCGCCGATCGCGTGGCCGTGCGCTTCCCGGCCATCCTGCCGGATCCGGCGACCCCGGCGGACAGCGCCGTGCGGCGCGGGCTGGCCGTGTTCCAGCGCACCTGCTTCGCCTGCCATACCCTCAACGGGGCCGGCGACGCCCGCCTGGGGCCGGACCTCAACATCCCCCACAACCCCACCGAGTACCTGCGCGCCGACCTGCTGCGCGGCTACATCCGCAATCCGCAGTCGTTGCGCCGCTGGCCGCAGGGGAAAATGCCCGGCTTCGACAGCCGCGCCCTCTCCGACGCCGACCTCGACGACCTGCTCGCCTACCTGCGGCACATGGCCGGGCGCAAAGCGATGCCCGCCGACGACCACTGACCGCCCGGGCTCAAGGTGACGCGGCGTCCGCCTCCGCCCGCGGCGCCGGCGGCAGCAATGACCCCAGCTTGCGGTCGCGTCGCTCCCGGGGTTCCTGCGCCAGCGCGCGGACTTCGGCGTAAAACGCCGGCCAGCGTTTCCCCGCCTGCCGGAACAAGGCCTCGAAGGCGGGCAGCCAGTGCTCGTACAGGCCGAACGGCAACAGCCGGGCGTTGTTGATCGGCCGGGCGACCCACGCGTCGTAGCGATGGTCGTGCGGCCAGTGGCGCTCGCGCCATTGCGCGTAGCGCTGCCGGAACGCGACGATCTCGCGTTGCTTGCCGGCCTCCATCGCCTCCGCGTCGGCACCGCTGGCATACAGGGCCTTCAGGCGTTCGCGCAGATCCAGCACCAGGCGGGTAAAGCCTTCGGCGATCGCGTCATCGTGGCCTTCCACCGGCGCCAGCCCGCGCGAGGCACGCCATTGGCGCAGGCCCTGGCGCTGCACGAAGCTGGCAAACGATTCGTTGAGCGCGCTGTCGCCCTTCACGTAGATCAGCTGGTGTGCCAGCTCGTGAAAGATCGTGCCGGCCAGCTCGTCGTCGTCCCAGCGCAGCATGCTGGACAGCACCGGATCGGCAAACCAGCCCAGCGTCGAATACGCCGGCACGCCGCCGACCCACACGTCGTCGCCGCGGCGGCGCCAGCGTGCGGCGTCGGCTTCCGCCGCCCGCTCGCTGAACCAGCCCCGGTACGCCACGCAGCCGGCGATCGGAAAACACTGCGGCACCGCCTGCACGGAAAAGCGCGGCGCGGCGAACACGTTCCACACCACGTAGTCACGGTCCAGCTGCACGTAGCCGGTGTAGCTGCGGTTGTCGGGCAGCCCCAGCTCCTGCGAGGCGAACCGGCGCGCCTGCAGCGCCAGGCGCAGGCGCGCGGCCAGGCGCGGGTCGGTGTGCGGGTCCTCCAGCATCCGCGCGATCGGCCGTCGATGCACGATAAGCCCGGCTTGCCCATGGGCAGCCTGTGCGTAGTAGCGGATGCTGCTGCAGCCGGACAACGCCAACCCGGCCGCCATCAGGAGGGCGTACCGGAACGCCGCGGCGGATGCGCCGGATGATCGCGAAGGCGAAGGCATCCGCCGATTGTGCCCGAACGCCCGGGGTCAGCGGGCGCCGCGGCGGTCAATGACGATGGTCGCCGCGGTTGCGCGAATGGTGGCCGTCGCGCGGCGGATCGCGATGTCTGGAGCGGCCATCGCGATAGTGCCCGCGGTCGTAGCCGCGATGGCGATAGTCGCGACCGTGATGGCGCGGATAGCGCGACCCGCCGTACCAGTGCGTGCTCACGCCGATGCTCACCCCGGGCGCATAGCAGCAACCGTAATAGCCGCCGTAGTAGGCGGGCCCGTAGTAGCCGTAGTAACCGTCGTAGGGAGCGGCATAATAGGTGGTGCCGCTGCCGTAATAGGCGTCGCCCGCCGCCCCGCTGCCGCGCACGTAGGTGTAGCCGGGGTCGTAGTAGCAACCGGACAACGCCGCCGCTGCCACCATCAATCCAACGCAAGCGAGTCGTCGTTTCATGGTTCACCTCCGCGGTGCTTCACCAGCCCCACGCTGGACCACCCCGCTTGAACTCTCCCTGAGCGGGGTAGGCGCCACCACCGCACCGCTTCAGCCCTTGCGCTTGCCCAGGTCGTCGCGCGGCGAAGCGGTCACCGATGCGTCGCCGCCGGCGCCGCTAACCGGCGCGTGCATGTCGGCCACGTTCGGCGTCGCCGGCGACGGGTTGGCGCCCGGCCAGGAGGGTTCGCGCTGGTCACGCTCGTGCTTGGCGTCGAGCAGGGCCTGGATATGCGCCACCGCCTCTTCCGGACTGATGTGCGCAACGGGCGGCTGGGCCGCAGCGCGCGGACGCGCGGAGGGCCTGGCCGGCTGACGACGGGCCGCGGCGCCGGGAGCGGCCGGGCGCGGTGCCGGCTTGCGGGCGGCAGGCTTCTTCGTGGGGACCGCCTTGCGGGCGGCGGACTTGCGCACTGCAGCCTTTTTCGGCGCGGCGGTCGTGGTGCGCGACCGGCTCGTCGCCTTCTTCGCCGCGGTCTTGCGGGTGGCGGCCTTCTTCGTCGCCGTCCGCTTGCTTGCGACCTTCTTCGCGCCGCGCTTGCCGGCCGCGGCCTTCTTCACCGCGGATTTCTTCGCAGTGGACTTTTTCGCGACGGACTTCTTCGCAACGGATTTCTTCGCCGGGGATTTCCGCGCGGCAGCCTTGCGCGGGGCAGCCTTTTTCGCGGCGGCCTTCCTGGTGGCCTTCTTCGCGGCGCCCTTCTTAGTCGCGACCTTCTTCGCGGCGACCTTCCTCTTTGCCGGAGCCTTCTTCGCGGCAGCCTTCTTCGCGGGAGCCTTTCGCGTGGCCTTCTTCGCGCTGGACTTTTTCGCCGATGCCTTCCTTGCCGCGGACGTCTTCGCTGCCGACTTGCGGGTCATTGCCATGCGTTCGTTCTCCTGCGGTGAGCGGTGAGCAACGAGGCCAGTATGCGCGTATCGGCGCGCGACGGCATTACGCAGCGCAAGAAACGTTCATCTGCACGGCGTCGTCACGGCGGCAAACCGGGGCGGTCTCAGCGTGGGTTCATCAGCGCGTCGAGGAAATGCGGCAGCACCCGATGGTTGATCGCGATGGTGAACAGCACGCCATAGGCCGCCCCCCACAGGTGCGCGCTGTGGTTGACGTTGCCCTGCCCGCGCCGATCCATGTAGATCGAATAGGCCGTGTACAGCACCGCGTAGACGACCGCCGGCATCGGGATCACCAGCACGATGATCTGCTGCCACGGCGCGATCAGGATGTAGGCGAACAGCACCGCCGACACGGCGCCGGACGCACCCAGGCTGCGGTAGTCCGGGTTGTGGCGATTCTTCAGGTACGTCGGCAGGATCGAGACCACCAACCCGCCGAGGTAGAACAGCGCGAAGCCCAGCGTACCGAGCACGCCGGTGTAGAACGGCTCCATTGCGCGGCCGAAGAAGAACAGCGTGAACATGTTGAACAGCAGGTGGCCGAAATCCGCGTGCACCACGCCGTAGGTCACCAGCCGGTGGTATTCGCGCTGGCGGGTGATCGCCGGCGGCCACAGGATCAGGTCGTTCATCAGCCGCGCGTTCCTGAATGCCATGAACGAGACGATGCAGGTGATGGCGATGATGACCAGGGTGATCGGCATGGACGGTTCCGCGGCGCAAAGGTCGGCATCTTGGCGCGTCGCACCGGGCTTGTCGACTCGCCCGCGGCCTGGCGCTTATGCATCGCACGGCGCCGCTTATGCCAAACCGGCAGTGTCGCCAACCTGACCTCGCGTCTATCATCTGACGCTTTGCACCGCGCCCCGCGGTCGGATGAAACGCATGAGCCCGCTCCGCTACCTGCACCTGGACGTCTTTGCGGCCACCACCGGCGGCGGCAACCACCTGGGCGTGGTGATCGGCGCGGACGACTGGGACGCCGCCGCGATGCAGCGCTTCGCGCGCTGGACGGCGCTGGTGGAAACCACCTTCCTGTTGCCGCCGACCGATCCCCGCGCCAGTTATCGGGTGCGCATCTTCACGCCGCACGAGGAGATCCCGTTCGCCGGCCACCCCAGCATCGGCAGTGCCCATGCGGCGCTGGAGTCGGGCCTGGCCACGCCGCGCGACGGCCCGCTGTGGCAGGAGTGCGGCGCCGGCGTGCTGCCGATCCGGGTCGAAGGCACCGGGGCCACGCGCGAACTGCTGCTGCGCTCGCCGGGCGAACGCGTGCTGGCCACCGGCCGCGACGCCGACGCCTTGCTGCCCGCGGCACTGCAGGGCGTGACCGATGGCGCGCTGCCACCGGCGCTGGTCGACGGCGGACGTCGCTGGTGGCTGGCCGAGGTGGCCGACGAGGCCAGCCTGCGCAGCTGGCAACCCGACCATGCGGCCATCCTCGCGCTGGCCCGCGCCAGCGGCAGCATGGGGCTGTGCGCCTTCGCGCGCGTAGCATCGGATCAGCCCCGACTGGTGGTGCGCGCGTTCCCCGCCGGCGTGGGCATCGTCGAGGACCCCGCCTCCGGCGCCGCCAACGGATTGATCGCCGCCTGGATCGCGCAGGCCGAACCGCATGGCCCGTTGGCCCGCGGCTACCGGGTCAGCCAGGGCCGCGAGATCGGCCACGACGCGCAGCTGATGGTGCACATCGACCACGACGCGATCTGGGTCGGCGGGCGCAGCCACACCGTCGTCGATGGCGCACTGGCCTGGCCGGGCGGCGCTGACACGGGCGCACCCACGGCTTAAGCTCGTCGCACCTGCGACCGCCGGGAGTGCACACCGTGTTTCACCCCCTGCATGGGCTGGGCCGCGCCCTGGCCCGCTACCTGTCCAGGCCGCGCGCCGGCGGCATGCACTTCGGCACCTCGCGTTACGACATGCTGCAGGCGTCGCTGCAGCCGGCCGACGTGCTCTTGGTGGACGGCAGCAGCCGCATTGCCAGCGCGATCAAGTACATCACCCAGTCGAGCTGGTCGCACGCGGCGCTGTACGTGGGCGACGCCCTGCTCGACCGCTACCCCGCCCTCGGCGCGCACGTGCTGATCGAGGCCGACGTGGTGGAGGGCGTGCGCGCGCTGCCGCTGGAAGCGTATCGCGGGGCGCATACGCGGATCTGCCGCCCGGTCGGGCTGCACGCGGGCGAGCTCGAACAGGTGATCGAACACGCCGCGCGCCGCCTCGGCCAGCGCTACGACATGCGCAACGTGATCGACCTGATGCGCTACCTGCTGCCGGTGCCGCCGGTGCCCGGGCGCTGGCGGCGGCGCCTGCTGGCGCTGGGCAGCGGCGAACCGACCCGGGCGATCTGCTCGTCGCTGATCGCGGCGGCCTTCCACAGCGTGCGCTACCCGATCCTGCCGATGCTGGACCGCGACTACCGCCGGCTGCACGGCACGCGCGACGCGCGCCGCGAGCTTCTGCACATCCGCAATTCCCGGCTGTTCACGCCGCGCGACTTCGACATCTCGCCCTACTTCCGCATCGTCAAGCCGATGATCGAGAGCGGCTTCGATCCGCACCACCTGCGCTGGGCAACGCTGGCACCCGGCGACCTGCAGCCGTCGGCGGCATCGGTGGAGGCACCGCGATGAATCGACGCGCCGGTCAGCGCAGGCCGGGCAGCGCCGCGAGGCACGCCTCGCGGCACAGGTATCGCTGGTTGGTCGCCGCGTCGTCGTACAGGTAAGCCGCGCCGCCGGCGAAAATCTGCCACTGGTAGAGCTTCCCCGCGCGACGCAGGGTGCCGCGGTAGCTGCACGGCATGACCATCGCCTCGCCCTCGAACGTGGCCGGGTCGACCTGCTCGGCCAGCGCGAAATACCGCGCCACGTCCGCGCGGCTGAGCGTCAACGCGCTGCAGATGTCGGCATCGCCACGCGTGGTGTCGAGCTGCCGCTGCAGCGAAACCACCTCGATGCCGCCCTCGCCGCGCGGCGGCGCGCATGCCACCAGCGCCGCGCACAACAGCACCAGGCCAGGCGCCCTGCTCACGGCTTGCCTCCGGCGACCAGCGCCTGCAGCAGCTGCGCGCCCTCGGTGACTTCCTTGCGGGCGATCGCGCCGTGCGCGTAGACGTCGCTGAGCAGGTTCAGGTCGAACTGGCCGACCAGGATGTCCACCAGGTGCTTGACCGACTTCAGCTGCTCGGGCGTCGGCGTCTCGAACGTCTTCTGCGCGGGCCGGAACATGCCCACCACCTCGATCCCCAGCGAATCCTGATTGGAGGGGTAGCGCGACGGATAGGCCTTGCCCAGTTCGTGCCGCGACAGGTTCCTCGCGCGGGTGCCGAAGCCCACGCCCTTGGCATGCATCAGCGCGGCGATCGTCTTCAGCTCCTGCGGATCGCAGCCGTGCTCGACCTGGCAACGCGCCAGCAGCACGCCCACGTGCCAGCACACCTGGTCGACGCGGGCGGTCTGGTAGATCTTGCCGGCCTTGTCGATCAGGAAGTGCGCACCGGTCTGCTTGCCGCCGGCGTAGGCCTCAAGCGTGCTGGTGGCGCTGGAGGAATCGGTACGATGCAGCACCAGCGCGTGGACGGCATCCAGGCTGCCATGCTCGATCGACGCGTACAGCTTGACCTCGATCGCCGGGTCGACCAGCTTGCCCTTGTCCAGCGTGGCCATCGGCCGCCCCTCCCCTGGAGATGCGCCGCCGCCCGATGACGGGCGCGGCGCGGTGGAAAATCCGCCGCACGATGCTGCAGCCCCCGGCCGGGGGCGTCAAGCAACCCCATCAGGCCACTGCGCCCGCCGCCTGGGCGGATGCCCACGCCCACTGGAAGTTGTAGCCGCCGAGCCAGCCGGTCACGTCGACCACCTCGCCGATGAAATACAGGCCGGGCACGCGTTTCGATTGCATCGTGCTGGAGGAGAGGCCATCGGTGTCGACGCCGCCGAGGGTCACCTCGGCGGTGCGGTAGCCTTCGGTGCCGCTGGCGGTGATCGGCCAGGCGTTGAGCTGCGCGCCGATCTGCACCAGCTCGGCCTCGCGGTACTGCCGCATCGGGCGATTCGCAAACCACTGCTCGCACAACCGCTGCGCCAGCCGTTTCGGCAGGATCTCGCCGAGCACGGTCTTGAGTTCGGCCAGCGGGCGCGCCGTGCGTTGTTCGACCAGGTGGGTGCCCACGTCGAAATCGGGCAGCAGGTCGATGCGCAGCTCGTCGCCGGGTTGCCAGTACGAGGAAATCTGCAGGATCGCCGGCCCGCTGATCCCGCGGTGGGTGAACAGCAGGCCGGCGCGGAAGCTCTGCTTGCCCACCCGCGTTTCCACCGCCGGCAAGGCCACCCCGGCCAGATCCGCGTAATGCTCCTGGTGCTTGCCGCTCAGCGTCAGCGGCACCAGTCCGGCGCGCGTGGGCAGCACGTTGTGGCCAAACTGCCGCGCCAGTTCGTAGCCGAAGCCGCTGGCGCCCATGCTGGGAATCGACAGGCCACCCGAGGCGACCACCAGCGATTGGGCATGCACCTCGCCGCGCGCGGTGAGCACGCTGAAGCCTTCCGGCGTCCTGCGCACGCGCTGCACGCCGCAGCTCGCCTCCACCCGGGCGCCGGCCGCCGCGCACTCGTCCAGCAGCATGCGCACGATCTGCTTGGAGGAGTCGTCGCAGAACAGCTGGCCCAGCTCCTTCTCGTGCCAGGCGATGCGGTGCCTCTCGACCAGCGCGATGAAGTCCCATGGCGTGTAGCGCGCCAGCGCGGACTTGGCGAAATGCGGGTTGGCCGACAGGTAGTTGGCCGGCGTCACGCCCAGGTTGGTGAAGTTGCAGCGCCCGCCGCCGGACATCAGGATCTTCTTGCCGACCTTGTTGGCATGGTCGACCACCAGCACGCTTCGGCCGCGCTGGCCGGCGGTGATCGCACACATCAGACCGGCGGCGCCGGCGCCGATGATCAACACGTCGGTCTTCAAGAACTCACCATGGCCACGCCATCGCGCCTGGACGGGAATACGAGCCGCGCATTATCGCCCAGCCGCATCGCTTACACTGCCAGGCCCGTTTCCCAGCGAGCCGCCGCCATGCCCTCCTTCGACGTGATCTCCGAAGTCGACAAGCACGAACTGACCAATGCCGTGGACCAGGCCAACCGTGAACTGGGCACGCGTTTCGACTTCAAGGGCGTGGACGCGAAGTACGTGCTGGAGGATTTCGTGATCACCCAGAGCGCACCCAGCGAGTTCCAGCTGCAGCAGATGCTGGACATCCTGCGCGCCCGGCTGATCGCCCGGAAGATCGACGTGCGCGCGCTCGACCTGGGCGAGCCGGAAACCAACCTGGGCGGTTCGCGCCAGAAGATCACGGTCAAGCAGGGCATCGAGCAGCCGGTGGCCAAGAAACTGGTGGCCACGCTGAAGGCGGCCAAGCTCAAGGTCGAGGCACAGATCAACGGCGACAAGCTGCGCGTCAGCGGCAAGAAGCGCGACGACCTGCAAGCGGCGATGGCGGTGCTGCGCAAGGCCGAGGTGGAGCTGCCATTGCAGTTCGACAATTTCAGGGATTGAGCGAGCGTCGGGATTGGGAATTCGGGATTCGGCAAAAACGTCGCACGTGCCGCGTAGGGCGGGCACCGCCCGCCGGCTTTCGCCTTGCGTCGTCGCGACACCAACGGCGGGCAGTGCCCGCCCTACGCCCGCGTTGCGAATCCCAAATTCCTACGCCTTCGACAGCAGCCGCCCGCCCATCGCGGCGTTGACGGCCACCACCGCGCCGACCGCCACCGCATGCGTGAGCAGGTCGGTGGCCGCGGAGTCGAACGCGTGGCAGATCTCCAGCAGGCTGGCCGAGGCCGCCGCACTGGCCAGCCCGATCATCACCGCGGTGAGCACCGGCCGCAGCGGACAGGCGCGGCGCAGCAGCACGATCAGCAGCGCGGACAGCGGGATCGAGAACGCCATGATGAAGACCAGGCAGTCGGCGGTCTGATGCACCCCGGCCACTTCGGTGCCCGGCGCGATCCACGTGCGCAGGCAGCCGAGGCCGCTGGCCCCAATCCACAGCAAGGCCCCGGGCAGCGGCAGCCATGCCCACGCGGCACGCCGCCCCGGCACGCCCAGCGCGAACGCCGCCCACGCCGCGCTGATCGCCGTCACCACCGCCCCGATGCCGGCCCAGGCCAGGTCCGGCGTGGCGGTCCAGCGCCGCAGCATCGGGCCGGCGCCGTAATGCAGCAACAGGCCGACCGCCAGCGCCGCCACCAGCAACAGCCAGCCGGCGGTGCGCAGCCATGGCGGCAGCAGTCGCCGCACCGGCACCAGGTCGGTGCCGAGGCGGTCGATCAGTGCCTCATGGGATCGCGGGTCGGACATCACGTCAGGGTTCTCCATGGAAACGCTCGCGCAGCGCCTTCAGCGCGCGATGCAGGTTCACTTTCAGCGCACCGGTGTTGCGCCCGGTCAGTTCGGCCGCCTCGCTCAGCGAGCGCTCGTGCAGGCCCAGTTGCTCGACCGCCTGGCGCTGGCCCGGCGGCAGGCCGGCGATCGCCTCGCGCAGGCGCTGCGCGCGCTGCTCGCTTTCGGTGGCGGCGCTGGCGTCGTCGCGGTCCGGGTGATTGTCCAGCGCGGCCTCGTCGTGCAGTTCGCGGCTGTCGCGGCGGCCGCGGCTGCGCAGGGAGTCGATCGCGCGCCGGCCGGCGATCGCACCGAGCCAGGCGTCGTAGGAGCGGGCGGGATCATAGGTGTGGCGCACGCGATGCACGGTGAGCAGGGTTTCCTGCACCACGTCGTCGAGCTGGTCCTGCGCCACGCCCTGGCGCCGCGCGATGGCGCGGATCAGGGCCACCGAATCGGCCAGCAGCTTCTCGTAGGCGCGCCGGTCGCCCGCCTGCGCAGCCGCCATCCACGCCGACCGGCGCTGGTCGGAGGATTCGCTGGCGCTGGCGGCGGCGGGTGCGACGGGCACGGTCCGGACGAGACTCATCCCACGGGAAAGTCCACTATCTAGACCCATGAAGGCGGTGGCGGTCAAGGCTTGCGGCATGTTCGCTCCACGACGGAACGCTCATCGGCTATTCGCCGCATCCCGTGTGCGGGTTACCCGGGGTGTGCCGTGCCCGTCATTCCAGCGGTGACGGTTTGGCCGGGCCTTCGCTGGCGCCGGCATGTAACCGCCGCCCCCGCGATCGCGAATAGCCACACACAACCACCCACGGATGAATTCCCATGCTCGTGTTGATCCTCGCCTATCTCGGCGGCGTCCTGACCATCCTCAGCCCGTGCATCCTGCCGGTGCTGCCGTTCGTGTTCGCCCGCTCCGACCGACCGTTCATGCGCAACGGCTTCCCGATGCTGCTGGGCATGGCGGTCACCTTCGCCGTGGTCGCCACGCTGGCCGCGCTGGGCGGCGGCTGGGCGGTGCATGCGAACCAGTACGGCCGCTGGGTGGCGATGGCGGTACTGGCCTTCCTCGGCCTGACCCTGCTGTCGACTCACCTGGCCGAATGGATTACCCGTCCGTTCGTGGCGCTGGGCAACCGGCTGTCGCAGCGCTCGGCCGCCGACGGCGACTCGATCTGGGGCGCCGCCGGCCTGGGCGTCGCCACCGGCCTGCTGTGGGCGCCGTGCGCGGGGCCGATCCTCGGCCTGTTGCTGACCGGTGCCGCGTTGAACGGCGCCAGCGTGCAGACCACCCTGCTGCTGCTCACCTATGCCGCCGGTGCGGCCACCTCGCTCGGCCTGGCGCTGCTGATCGGCGGCAAGGTGTTCGCGCTGATGAAGCGCTCGCTGGGCGCCGGCGAATGGGTGCGTCGTGCGCTCGGCGTGCTGGTGCTGTGCGGCGTGGCCGCGATCGCGCTGGGGCTGGACACCGGCCTGCTCACCCGCGTCTCGCTGGCCAGCACCAGCGGCATCGAGCAGAAGCTGATCGACGCCGTGCGCCCGGCGCCGGCGCCGCAGCCCGAGCTGAAGGCCGGCGAGCCGCTGCCGGTGGAAGGCGCGTTCCCGTCGCTGGCCGGCGCCACGCAGTGGCTCAACAGCCCCCCGCTGAGCACCGAATCGCTGCGCGGCAAGGTGGTGCTGGTCGATTTCTGGACCTACTCCTGCATCAACTGCATCCGCTCGCTGCCGTACGTGCGCGGCTGGGCCGACAAGTACAAGGACCACGGCCTGGTGGTGATCGGCGTGCACGCGCCGGAGTTCGCCTTCGAAAAGAATCCGGCCAACGTGACCAAGGCGGTGAAGGATCTTGGCGTCGATTATCCGGTCGCGCTGGACAACGACTACGCGATCTGGAGAGGGTTCAACAACGAATACTGGCCGGCGCATTACTTCATCGACGCGCAGGGACGGATCCGCCACCACCATTTCGGCGAAGGCGAATACCGGCAGAGCGAGGACGTGATCCGCCAGTTGCTGACCGAGGCCGGCCAGAAGGACCTGCCGGGCGGCTACGTGCGCGACGACCATCGCGGGGTGGAGGCGGCGGCGTCGAACGACCCCACCCGCTCGCCCGAGACCTATGTCGGTTACGCCCGCGCCAGGAACTTCGTCGGCGGCCGCGTGGCGCGCGACGAGGCGCACGACTATCGCGCCCCGGCCGCGCTGGCCACCAACCAGTGGTCGCTCGACGGCCGCTGGACCGTGCATGACGAGAACGCGCAACTGGAACAGGCCGGCGGCGCGATCGTCTACCGCTTCCGCGGCCGCGACCTGCACCTGGTGCTCGGCCCGGCGGCCGACGGCAAGCCGATCCGCTACCGCGTCACCATCGACGGCAAGCCGCCCGGCGCCGACCACGGCATGGACACCGATGCCGACGGCAACGGCACCATCACCAGCCAGCGCCTGTACCAGCTGGTGCGCCAGGCCAACGGCAGCGGTGAGCGCCTGTTCGAAATCACCTTCCTCGATCCCGGCGTGCAGGCCTACGCCTTCACCTTCGGCTGATCCGGTCCCGCATCCCCCATCCCGTCCCCAACGGAGGCCACCATGTCACGCATCGATGAAACCCTCGCGATGGATCGCCGCCGCTTCCTGCGCGCCGCACTCGGCGGCGGCGCCCTGCTGGCCGTGGGCGGCGGATGGCTGGTGCCGCGCCTGCACGCGGCGGCCAATACGCCGATAGGTGAACCCGGCAACGTGCTGCTGGAGATCTTCGACGATGCGGGCCGCGACCTCGGCGCGCGCGAGGTGCCGAAGCTGGTGCTGAGCGACGCGCAGTGGCGGCAGCGACTGCCGCCAGCGTCCTACCAGATCATGCGCCAGCAGGGCACCGAGCGCGCCTTCAGCGGCGAGCACGAACGTCCGGCCGTGCCCGGCCTGTTCCGCTGCAGGGCCTGCGGCACGGCGCTGTACGACGCCGCCACCGAGTTCGACTCCGGCACCGGCTGGCCCAGCTTCTGGCAGCCGATCGCGCGGCGCAACCTGGTCGAGACGACCGACCACCTGTTCGGCATGACCCGCACGGCGATCAGCTGCAAAGGCTGCGACAGCCACCTCGGCCACGTCTTCGACGACGGCCCGCGACCGACCGGCCTGCGCTACTGCATGAACTCGGTGGCGTTGCGTTTCGTGCCGCGCACGACGAGTTGAGTCAGCCGCGATGTACCGGAGATAACCTGCGGGCGTTTCAGCGACGATGCCGTCACGCGCCCCGCGCATACTGCAGGCGACATTCTCCGCCGGAGATCGCTGCATGAAACGTCTGGCCCGATTTGCCCTTGGCTCGTTGTCGCTGGCGTCGGTATCGCTGGCGTTCCCGATGTTGGCGCACGCCGCCGATGGCTACGTCACCGGCAACGTCAACCTGCGCGCCGGTCCCGATGCCGGCTATCCGCTGATCGACGTGATTCCAGCCGGCACCGAGGTCGACGTGCAGGGCTGCACCGAGGACTGGGAATGGTGTGACGTGATCGTCTACGGCGATCGCGGCTGGGTGGTCGGCAACTACGTCGAATACGAATACCGGGATCGACCGGTGCTGCTGCCCGCCTACGGCGCACAGATCGGCATCCCGATCGTCACCTTCGTGATCGGTACGTATTGGGACAATCACTACCGCAACCGCCCGTTCTATCGCGAGCGCGACCGCTGGTACCGCCGCCCCATCGTGCGTCGGCCACCGCCGCCGCCGATGCGCCATCCGTACCGGCCGCGACCGTCGCTGCATGGCGCGCCGGGACACGGGCGGCCACCAGTCAATCGCCCGCTTCCGTCCGTGGCGCCACGGCCTGCACAGTCCGGCGCGCCCACCCACAGGCGGCCGGGTGACAACCGGCGCCCCGCCACGGCGCCGCCCCACCATGTCGGGCACCCAGCTCCAGCTGCCCGGCCGGCCGCCGCACACAACCCGTCGGCCGAGCCACGCCAGGCCAAACCGCGACAGGCCGACAAGGACCGGAAAGACCACCGCGGCGACGATCACGGCCATTAGAAGGTTGTCGAGAACAACCTGCTGGCGCGATCCACGGACGGATCGCCCGCGAATCAAACGGTCGTGGGTTGATTTGTCTGCCGATCGTGCGCAGTGACGAAACCACCATCCGCGCATTCCACAACCTCTGCCGCCACCGCGCCGGGCCGGTCGCCAGCGGCGACGGCAAGGGCCGCGCCGATGGCCGACGCCGCGAGCCGACTGTGAGAAGGCCGCTGGCGGGTATCGGCATTGGGGTGGCGTGGTCGCAGCCATCCGCCGTGACCTGACGCGCCAGCAGCCGGGCGTTGCCCCGGCTTGGATTCGGCGATGGCCGCCGCCATCTTGTCGCGATGACGCCAAGCGCCCATTACCGGAGTCCGCCATGAACACACCGCTGGCCATCCCCTGCCCGCATTGCGGCGCCCTCAACCGCGTGCCGGCCGAGCGCGTCGGCGAGCACCCGAACTGCGGTCGCTGCAAGCAGGCGCTGTTCGAGGGGCATCCGGTGGAACTGACCACGGCGAACTTCGACGCGATCGCCGGCCGCGGCGACCTGCCGGTGCTGGTGGATTTCTGGGCGCCGTGGTGCGGGCCGTGCGTCGGCTTCGCGCCGGTGTTCGTGCAGGCCGCCGGCAAGTTCGAGCCGCGCCTGCGGCTGGCCAAGCTGGACACCGAGGCGCAACCGCAGATCGCCTCGCGCTTCAACATCCGCAGCATCCCCACCCTGATCATGTTCCGCCAGGGCCGCGAGATCGCGCGGCAATCCGGCGCACTGAACGCGGCGCAGCTGCAGCAGTTCGTCGAGGGCGCGCTGGCGCGCGGCTGATCAGCGCGCGGCGCTGCCCGCCGCCTGCCAGCGCAGCCAGTCGATCACCGCCGCCACCGCCGCGCGGGGTTTCGCCGGCGGTCGTACGATCCAGTAGGCGGTTCCCAAGGGCACGCCGAGCTCGCCGAACGGACGCAGCAGGCTGCCGTTCGCCACGTCGTCCGCGGCCAGTCGATGACGTGCCAGCGCCACGCCCTGCCCCTGCATCGCCGCACGCAATACCAGGTCGGACGAGGTGTAGCGGGCGCCGCCCTGCAGCACGAGCTTGGCCGGACCGTGCACGCGGCGCCACGCCTCCCATGAGGCCTGCGGGTCGCGGTCGTGCAGCAGGCGCAGGCCGGCCAGTTGCGCCGGCTTCGATGGGCGTCCGGACGTCTGCCACAGCGCCGGGCTCATCACCGGATACAGCGCGTCGTCCATCAACGCCTCGGCATGCAACTCCGGCCAGGGCCCCGTGCCCATGCGGATGGCCAGGTCGATGCGGCCATCGTCCAGCGCATCGAGCCGCTGCTCCACCTGCACCGACAGCTCGATCTTCGGGTGTGCTTTCTCCAGCGCAGGCAGGCGCGGCAGCAGCCAGCGGATCGCGAACGAGGGCGAGGTGGACAGCGTCACGGCGTGCGCCGGACGGGTTTCGCGCAAGGCGGCCACCGCCTGTTCGATCTCGCGCAGGCCAGCCAGCGCGGCGCGCCCCAGCGCCTCACCCTGCGGGGTGAACAGCAGCGGCCCGCGGCCGGCCGAGGCGCGCAGCAACGGCACGCCCAGCCAGCGGTCCAGTTCGGCCAGGTGGCGGCTCACCGACGAGTGCGCCATGCCCAGCTCGCGCGCGGCAGCGCGCACGCCGCCGTGGGCATGGACCATGGCGAACGCGCGCAGGGCATTCAGCGGCAGCTCTTTCATGGTCGCAATTCTAGACCATAAGTACCGCGGCACCGACCAGCCGACGGGGCCAGCATGTACCTCATTCGACCATTGCCCGGATGGAGGCATGAACGTGGATGCATGGCTTGCCGCCGCCGCGCTGCTCGGCGTGGCGGCAATCACCCCCGGCCCGAACAACCTCGTGGTGCTGCACGCCGCGGGCCAGGCCGGCCTGCGCGGCGCGCTGCCGGCGATCGCCGGTATCGTGGCCGGCGGCGAGTTGCTGCTGGCGCTGATGGCGCTGGGCGCGGGCGCGGCATTTGCCGCCTGGCCGCCGCTGCGCCACGCGGCCGTCGTGGCCGGCGCGCTGTACCTGGCGTGGCTCGGCCTGTCGCTGTGCTTCGCCGGCATGGCGTCACGGTCGCCGACGGGGTCGGCGCGCCTGCCGGCGGGAACGCTGGGCCTGGTCGGCTTCCAGTTCCTCAACCCGAAAGGCTGGGTACTCGTACTGACCGTGCTGGCCGCGGTCCCCGTCGCCGACCTGCGCGACTATCTGCCGCTGGCCGGCCTGTTCGTGCTGATCCCCGCCGCGTGCCTGCTGCTGTGGGCACTGCTCGGCGCCGTGCTGGCGCGCTGGCTGGCGCATCCGGCGACGCGCCGCGGCGTCGACGTCGCGATGGGCGCGCTGCTGGGGGCCTGCGCCGCGCTGCTCCTGCTCGGCCCCTGACTTCCCTCCCTGCCCGAGGTTTTGCCATGACCGTTTTCCATCCCGTCCCCGTCCGCCGCGTGCTTGCCCTGGCCGGCAGCCTGCGCCGCGCCTCCTGGAACCGCCACCTGCTCCACGCCGCCGCGCTCCAGGCGCCGGCCGGCATGCAGGTGGAGGTCTACGACGAGCTTGCCGCCGTGCCGCTGTTCGACGAAGACCTCGAGCAGCGCGACCCCGCCGGGCCGGCCGGCGTGCAGGCGCTGCGAGCCGCCATCGCCGCGGCGGACGGCCTGGTCATCGCCACGCCCGAGTACAACCAGGCATTGCCCGGCGTGTTGAAGAACGCGCTGGACTGGCTCTCGCGCGAGGGGCCCGCCGGCGAAGTGCTCGCTGGCAAGCCGGTGGCCGTGCTCGGCGCCAGTTCCGGTCCGTGGGGCACCCGGCTGGCGCAGGCTTCGCTGCGCCAGGTGCTGCACACCTGCGGCGCGCTGGTGATGCCGGGCCCCAGCCTGTTCGTGGCCCGCGCCGCCGACCGCTTCGACGCGCAAGGCCGGCTGACCGACAGCGCCACGCGGCAGTCGCTGCAGTCCTTCGTGCTCGGCCTCGAAGGCTGGATGGAGCGCCTGGCGCCACCGCGGGTGCAGGAGCGGCCGCTGGCCCTGCCGGGCTGAGGGTGGCCCGCGGCCACCCATGCCTTTCAGCACAGTCGGCGCACGCGCGGCGCGTTTAGGCTTCGGTCTTTACGCCCGAGGAGATGCCTGTGCGCAAGTCCCTGCCGTTCGCCCTGATGGCCGCCCTGCTGTTGACGGGGTTCACTACCACTGCGGCGGCGGCCGACAGCCACAAGCCGGCGGCCAGCGCCGACGCGGCCGGCAAGGACGGCTTCCAGCTGCCGCCGTTTCCCGCCGACGCGCACGTGACGCAGACCACCACGGTCGACGGCAGGACGCTCAAGTACACCGTCACCGTGGGTTCGCTGCCGGTGCGCGACGAAAAGGGCAACAAGACCGCCGAGGTGGTGTTCACCGCCTACACCATCCCCGGCAAGGACCGGCCGGTGACCTTCGCGCTCAACGGTGGCCCGGGTGCGTCGTCGGTCTACCTCAACCTGGGCGCGATCGGCCCGAAGAAGGTGGCCTTCGGCGACGCCGGCGACTCGCCCTCCGACCCGCCGGTGCTGCACGACAACCCCGGCACCTGGCTGGGCTTCACCGACCTGGTCTTCATCGACCCGGTGGGCACCGGCTACAGCCGCGCGCTGGTCGACGACAAGCAGGCGACCAAGGATTTCTACAGCACCGACACCGACATCGAATACCTCTCGCGCATCATGTACGACTGGCTGGTGAAGAACGGCCGCATGGATTCGCGCAAGTACTACGTCGGCGAAAGCTATGGCGGTTTCCGCGGCCCGCGCATCACCGAGTACCTGCAGACCCGCCTCGGCGTGGCGATGAGCGGCGTGACGCTGATCTCGCCCTACCTCGACCCCTCGGCCTGGAGCAACGACACCGTCTCGCCGCTGCCGTGGATGACCACCCTGCCCTCGATCGCCGCCGCCCACCTGGAGCGCGAGGGCAAGCTCAGCGCCGAGGCGATGGCGCCGATCATCGCCTACACCCGCGGCGAGTACGCCACCACGCTGATGAAGGGTCGCTCCGACCCGGCGGCCACCGAGGCCATGATCCGCAAGGTCACCGAGCTGACCGGGCTGGACCCGGTGTTCGTCAAGCGCTCCGGCGGCCGGCTCGAAACCCAGGCCTATCTGCGCGAGGTGTACCGCGCCGAGGGCAAGCTGGGCAGCCGCTACGATTCCAACGTCACCGCCTGGGATCCGTTCCCGCATGCGCCGTCGCAGCGCACCGGCGATCCGCTGCTCAACAGCATCATCGCGCCGACCACCAGCGCGATGGTCAACTTCGTCACCCAGACCGTGGGCTGGAAAGTCGCCGGTCGCTACAACGCGCTGAGCTATGAAGTGAACCGCCTGTGGCACGAGGACGACGACGCCCGCGAAGGCTCGGTCAGCCAGTTGCGCAAGGCGGTGGCCAACGATCCCAAGCTGCGCGTGCTGATCGCGCACGGCTGGGACGACCTCTCCTGCCCGTTCATGGTCTCGGTGCTGGCGGTCGACCAGATGCCGGCGATGGGCGACCCGACCCGCGTGCAGGTGAAGGAATACCCCGGCGGCCACATGTTCTATTCGCGCGCGGACAGCCAGGCCGCGCTGACCCGCGACGTGAAGGCGTTGTACGGCGCCCGCTAGTCGCCCCGGCATGCGGCGCCGGAACCACCGGCGCCCAGGCCAGGCCCGTCCATGAAAGAACGCACGCTGTTCCACGTCGACGCCTTCACCACCACGCGCTTCCGCGGCAATCCGGCGGGCGTGGTGCTGGAGGCCGACGGCATGTCCGATGCCGAGATGCAGGATCTCGCGCGGGAACTGAAGCACTCCGAGACGGCCTTTGTGCTGGCGCCGGACGGCGCGGACCACGAGGTGCGGCTGCGCTATTTCACCCCGACCACCGAGGTGCCGCTGTGCGGCCACGCCACGATCGCCGCGCACTACGTGCGTGCCGGCCTGGCCGGCTTCGACAGCGACGAGTTCCGGCAGAAGACCGCGGCCGGCATCCAGCGGATCCGCATCGGCCGCAACGAAACCGGCGGACGGCGCGTGTACATGCAGCAGGAGCGCCCGCGCATCGGGCCACCGCTGGACGTCGCCATCCGCCATCGCATCGCTGCCGCGCTGGGCGTGGCCGACGGTGAGCTCACCCCGGGGCTCCCGCTGCAGGTGGTGTCCACCGGCCACGGCAAGGTGATGGTGCCGCTGGAGCCGGGCGTCGACCTCGATGCGCTGGCGCCGCGGATGCCCGCGCTGGCGGCGCTCAGTGCAGAGATCGGCTGCAACGGCTACTTCGTGTTCCAGCTGCGCGCGGGTGAGCACGCCACCGACGGGCGCATGTTCGCCCCCGCCATCGGCATCGACGAGGACCCCGTCACCGGCAATGCCAACGGGCCGCTGGGCGCCTACCTGGTGCAGCACCGGTTGCTGCCGCACGACGGTGCGTCGCTGCGGTTCGCCGGCCACCAGGGGCGGGCGCTGCGGCGCGAAGGGGTTGTCCACGTCGAGGTGCGGATCGTGGACGGCGCGCCGGTCGAGGTGACCATCGCGGGCGATGCCTGCATCCTGTTTTCCGCGCCGCTGGGCGGCGGCTGAGGCCAGCCGGCGCCGGGTCAGTCCACCCGCATGCCGGCGCGCACCAGGTATTGCACGCTGAACATCCGCTCGGGGTCGGTCCACACGCGGTGCACCGCCAGCCCGGCCTTGTCCGCCAGCGCCGCGAAATCCTCCAGCGAATACTTGCAGCTGTACTCGACCTGGATCGCCTCGTCGACGCCGAAGCGCACCTTGTGGCGGCCGATCGCCACCTGCTGTTCGCGCCGGCTGACCAGTTGCGTCTCGATGCGCCCGGCCATCGGGTTGTAGCGCGCGCGATGGGCGAACGCCGCCAGGTCGAAGTCGCTGCCGATCTCGCGATTGAGCCGGGCCAGCATGTTCAGCGTGAACTCCACGGTGACGCCGGCTGCGTCGTTGTAGGCGGCCTCGATCACCGCCGGGTCCTTCTTCAGGTCCACCCCGACCAGCAATCCGCCGGCGTCGCCCATCTCGTTGCGCATCTTGCGCAGCAGGGCCACCGCGTCGTGCGCCTCGAAATTGCCGATGGTGGAACCGGGGAAATACAGCACCGTGCGACGCGGCGCCCGCGGCGGAATGGGCAGGCGCAGCGGCCTGCTGAAATCGGCGCACAGCGGCTGCAACGGCAGCTGCGGAAACTCCTGCGCCAGGCGCTGCACGCTCTGCTGCAACGGCTCCGGCGAGATCTCCACCGGCACGTAGCTCACCGGCTGGTGCAGGCGGCGCAACAGCATGCGCGTCTTGCGGCCGCTGCCGCTGCCGTATTCGACCAGACGCACGTCGCTGCCGAGGCTGTCGGCGATGTCGCCGGCATGCTCCTCCATCAGGGCGACTTCGCAGCGCGTGAGGTAGTACTCCGGCTGCTCGCAGATCTGCTCGAACAGGGCCGAGCCGCGCTCGTCGTAGAACAGCCACGATGGCAGCCGCTTGGGCTTCAGCGAGAGCCCGTGCCGGGCGACTTCGAGCAATTCGCTGGCTGGTGGGCGGCGTTCGTCATCGCGAAGGCCGCAGGCGTGCACGCTGTTCATCGGTCCTGTCCCAGTCGCAGCCCGGCAAACTGCCAGCGGGCATGGGGTGGAAAGAAATTGCGGTAGCTGGCACGCAGGTGGTCGCGCGCCGTAGCGCAGGAACCGCCGCGCAACACCCACTGGCCACACATGAACTTGCCGTTGTATTCGCCCAGCGAACCGGGCAGCGGGCGATAGCCGGGGTAACCGATGTACGGCGAGGCGGTCCACTCCCACACGTCGCCGTACAACTGCAGCATGCCTTTCCCGGCTGGCGCCGGCAGCGGGTGGAAGCGCCCGCTCTCCTGCAGGTTGCCCTCGATCGCCGCGCCCTCTGCCGCGGACTCCCACTCCGCCTCGGTCGGCAGGCGGGCGCCGGCCCAGCGCGCGAACGCGTCGGCCTCGTAATAGCTCAGGTGGCACGCCGGCTCGGCGGGATCGAGCGCGCGCACGCCGGCCAGGGTGAATTCGCTGGCCAGGTCATCCTGCCAGTACAGCGGGTGCTCCCAGCCTTCCCGCTGCACGGTGGCCCAGCCGTCGGACAGCCACAGGCCGGGCTCGCGATAGCCGCCTTCGCGCACGAACGCGAGGTACTCGGCATTGGTCACCAGCCGGTTGGCCAGTGCATGCGGCTGCAGCAGGGCGCGGTGGCGCGGGGTTTCGTTGTCGAAGGCAAAACCTTCGCCCCGATGGCCGATTTCGACGATGCCCTCGCGGCCGGCAATGAAGCGCAGCGACGCCGCCGGGGCCCGCGCGGGCGCGGCGATGACCGGACGCAGCGCCGGCCGCAGGGGATTGCACCAGAACGCATGCTTGATGTCGGTCAGCAGCAACTCCTGGTGTTGCTGTTCGTGCTGCAGGCCCAGCTCGACCAGGCTGGCCAGCTCCGGGTCGTCGTCCCGGTCCAGCAAGGCAGCCACCGCTTCGTCCACGCGCCGGCGGTAATCGCGCACCTCCTCGAGCGAAGGCCGCGACAGCAGCCCGCGCTGCGCGCGCACGTGCATCGGACCCACGGACTGGTAGTAGGAGTTGAACAGGTACTGCCAGGCCGGGTCGCACGGCTTCCAGGCCGGGTCGCGCGCGAGCACGAAGGTCTCGAAGAACCAGGTGGTATGCGCCAGGTGCCATTTGGCGGGGCTGGCATCGGGCATGGACTGCAGCTGCATGTCCTCGGCCGTCATCCCCGCGCACAGGGCCTTCGTCTGCCCGCGCACCCGGGCGAAGCGCTCGACGATGCCGGCCCGCAGCAGCGGTGGGTCGGCACTCATGCGCGATACCGCGATCGCGACGGCAGGGCAAAACGGCAGCGGGGCAGCGGCAGGGTGGTACGACAGGACATGCGGTCAAGCATGCCGCGAAACTTGTTCAGAAGTTGTGATCCGGACACGCCTGCAGGCGATCTGCACAAACGCGCGAGCCCGACCGAAGCCGGGCTCGCGCAGGGACCGCCGTGCGGTACGAAGTCAGTTGCCGTCGTAGCCGTCGTCGCGGATGTAGCGCGTGCGGTACGGGTCCTCGTACACCACGGTGCGCGTCTCGACCACGCGGCGGGTCACCGGCGGGCCGTACTCATAGACCACCGTGGGCGGCGCGCGGTAGACGACCGGCGGACCGTAGTAGACCGGAGCCGGCCGCACCGCGTCGGCGACCAGGCCGACGACGGCGCCGGTGACGATCGCGCCGGCGATCCAGCGGCCGCCGCTCCAATGGCCATGATGGCCGTAATAGCCGCCGTGATAACCGCCATGGTAGCCACCGTGATAGCCGTGGTGGCCATGCCCGCCCCAGCCGCGCGCAGACGCCCCCAGGGGCATCGCCAACGCCGCGACCAGGGCCAGGCCCATCGCCACGGTTTTGCCGGAAACACGCAAGCGCGCCGTATTCATGATCTTTCTCCGTTGCTCGCGCGGATAGTCGGGCGTGCCGGCTTAATGTGCACTGAAAAAAGGATTCAGGATTTGATGCGCGCCGTGTCCCAGGGATTGGTTGTCGCCTGCGCGCCACGGCGGCGCAGCAGCCAGCAGCCGTGGATGTCGGCGCGGCGGGTGAAGTCGAACGGGATGCTGGGCGCAGTCCAGTCCTCGATCTCGAAGTGCGCTTCGAGCGCCCCCCGGTCCAGCTTGAAGCGGCGGAAGTTGTTGGAGAACACGATCACGCCGTCGCGGGTCAGCCGCTCGTTGCAGGCCTCGAGCAGTTTCACGTGGTCGCGCTGCACGTCGAAATCCTCGGCGCGCTTGGAGTTGGAGAAGGTGGGCGGGTCGACGAAGATCAGCCCGTAATGGCCGCGGTCGCGCTGCAGGAATTCCAGCGCGTCGAACTGCATCAGCCGATGGTCGGCGCCGGTGAAACCGTTCAGCGCCAGGTTGCGCGATGCCCATTCCAGATAGGTGGCGGACAGATCCACGCTGGTGGTCTCCAGCGCGCCGCCGGCAGCCGCGTGCACGCTGGCAGTGGCGGTGTAGGCGAACAGGTTGAGGAAGCACTTGCCGTCGGCCAGCTCGCGCACTTTTGCGCGCACCAGCCGGTGGTCGAGGAACAGGCCGGTGTCCAGGTAATCGGTGAGGTTGACCAGGAATTTCAGGCCGTCCTCGTCCACCTCGATGAATTCGTTGCGCTGGTCGAGCTGGCCGTATTTCGAACCGCCCTTGCCGCGCTCGCGGGTCTTCAGCGCAATGCGTTCGCGCGGCACGCCCAGCACCTCGCCGGCGACGCGGGCGATTTCGCGCAGGCGCAGCCGCGCCACGTCGGCGGGAACCTCGGCCGGTGCGCGATACTCCTGGATGTGCAGGTGGTCGTCGCCGCCAGTGTCGCCATAGACATCGATCGCGGCGGCGTATTCGGGCAGGTCCTGGTCGTAGGCACGCCAACAGCGGATGCCTTCGCGGGCCAACCGCTTGCGCAGGTGCCGGACGTTCTTTTCCAGCCGGTTCTTCAGCATCTGCGCGCCGGGCGACAGCGGCTTCGCTTCGCGCGGTTTCTCCTCGCGCGGCTTCAGGTCGAACGTCAGCAGCACGGTTTCCAGCGCGCCGTTGTAGAGCACGTAGCGCTTGTCCGCATGCAGTTGCATCGCCCGGCCCAGCTCCACGTCGCCGGCCAGCACCGCCGCGCGCCAGCCGGTGAAGCGCTGGCGCAAGGTATCGCCCAGCGCGCGGTACAGATGCGGCATCTCGGCGCGATCGCCCAGGCGCTCGCCGTAGGGCGGATTGGTGATGACCAGGCCGTAGTCGATGCCCGGCGGCGGCGCCGCACGCGCCATGTCCTGCTTGTCCAGGGTGAAGAAGCCGGCCACGCCCGCTTCTTGTGCATTGCGTTTGGCCGTCTGCACCATGCGCGGGTCGGCGTCGCTGCCGAAGAACACGCTGCGCAGCGTGCGCAGGCCGTTCTCGGCGCGCTGCTTCGCCTCGTCCAGCAGGCCGCGCCACAGCGCGATGTCGTGCTGCTGCCAGCCGAGGAAGCCGAAGTATTCGCGGTGCAGGCCCGGCGCCACGTCGGCGGCCATCAGCGCGCCTTCGATCAGCAGGGTGCCCGAGCCGCACATCGGATCGAGCAGGGCACCGCCGGCCGCGTATACCTCGGGCCAGCGTGCGCGCAGCAGCATCGCGGCGGCGAGGTTTTCCTTCAGCGGCGCCTCGCCCTGCTCCTCGCGCCAGCCGCGGCGATGCAGCGGCGAGCCGGCCAGGTCCAGCGACACCGTGGCGCGGTCGCGACGCAGGCGCAGGTTGATGCGGATGTCCGGCTCGTCGGTATCGATGTCCGGGCGCGAACCGTCGCGCTGGCGGAACTGGTCGACCACCGCGTCCTTGGTACGCAGGCCGATGAACTGGCTGTGGTTGAGTTTGCTCAGCGCGGTGCCGGCGTCCACCGCAAAGGTGGCATGCGCAGCCAGGTGCCGGCTCCAGTCGATGTCCTGCACGCCGCGATACAACGCTTCGTCGTCGGCCGCGTCGAACTCGGCCAGCGGCAGCAGGATGCGGCTGGCCAGGCGCGACCACAGGCAGGCCTTGTACGCGGTTTCCAGCGTGCCGGAGAAGTGCGCGCCGGCCAGCGCCTCGCGCACGTCGGCGGCGCCGAGCGCGACCAGCTCGTCGCGCAGCAGGTATTCCATGCCCTTCGGGCAGGTGGCGAAGTAATGATTCATGCGGCGCCCGCCAGGCCATCGAGCATGGCCCGGAACTGGGTCGCGATGATGTCCATGCTGGAACCGAGTCGATGGTCGTCGTCGACCAGCAGCAGCGGCAGCCGGCGCTTCGCGGCGAACGCGTGCAGGCCGGCCAGCGGGCACACCTCGTCACGCCAGCCGTGGATCAGCATCGTCGGCACCGAGGGACGCAGGTCGAAGGCCCGCGCGTACCCCGGGATTTCGCCGGGCGTGGCGAGCAGCAGCAGCCCGGCGACCGGCACGTCCAGCGAGACCAGCCCGGAGACGAAGGCGCCCATGCTGGAGCCGACCAGCAGCGGCGGTTCCTCCAGCGATTCGATGGTGGCGCGCAGGCGTGCGATCCGCGGCGCCACCGAGCCGGCGTGGCCGCGTGCGTCGTCGCTGGCGTAATCCGGCCGCTGCGTGTGCCAGCCCAGCGATTCAGCCAGAGCGGCCAGCGCGCTGACCTTGGTGGCATCCGGGCTGGAGTCCGAGCCGTGCGAAAGAATGACCTGGCCGCGCATGGCGGTCTCCATGGAAGTGTCCGAAAACCAGGCCGCATGGTAACAGGCGGCGTTCCCGGCCCACTTCGCCGCATGCGAAACTGCCGCGCATGAGCCTGAGCCTCCGCGAACAACCCCTGCCCTACGTCGACCTGCTGCCCGAGCGCCCGGCAGAAGCGGTTGAGCTGGTGGTGATCCACTGCACCGAACTGCCCGACCTGGCGATGGCCCGGGAATACGGCGAACGCGTGCTGCACGCGAGCGGCACGGGCAACAGCGGCCACTACTACATCGATCGCGACGGCACGGTCCTGCGTTACGTACCCGGCACCCGCATCGCCCATCACGTGCGCGGGCACAATCCGAATTCCATCGGCATCGAACTGGTGAACTCGGGCCGCTACCCCGACTGGTTCGACTCGCGTCGTCAGGTCATGACCGAGCCCTATCCCGCCAAGCAGATCGACGCCCTGCTCGCCCTGCTGTCGCAGTTGCGCGACGAGTTTCCCCAGTTGCGCCAGATCGCCGGTCATGAAGACCTGGACACCGACCTGATCCCGGCCAGCGACGATCCCGCGCGGCAGGTCCGCCGCAAGCTCGACCCCGGCGTGTGCTTCCCGTGGGACGCCATCGTGCCGGCCTGCGGCCTGCAGCGGCTGCGCTAGACTGCGGTTCCAGCTCCCCCGGCCCGCACCATGTCGGAGTTCACCGTCCAGCCGCTGCTGCAAACGCCGCTCGTCGGGGCGCACGACGTGCACTGCCGCGGCGAGTGCCGCCATCGCAGCGCGGAGGAATGCGCGACCGCGACCCACCTGGTGTTTCCGTATCGCGGCCTGTTCCTGCGCCACGTGGGTAGCACGCAGTCGGTGGCCGACGCCAACCACGTGCTGCTGTTCAACGCCGGCCAGGACTATCAGGTGAGTCACCCGGCGAGCGGTGGTGATGCCTGCCTGTCGCTGTCGATCGCGCAGCCGCTGCTGCGCGAGCTGGCGCCGGCCGAACTGCTGCAGCGTCGCGACGAACCGGTATTCCACGGCCAGTCGCTGCGCATCGACGAGCGCGCCCAGGTGCTGGTGGCCCTGCTGCGCCACAGCCTGCGCCACGGCAGCATCGAGCCGCTGGAGGCCGAGAGCCTGGCGCTGACCCTGGTCTGCCGCAGCCTCGGCCCGCGCACCACCCACGCATCCGGCGCTACCCGTGCACGTCAGCGGCTGGTGGACCGGGCCAAGCTGCTGCTGGCCAGCGACCTCACCCGGCGCTGGACGCTGGCGGAGATCGCGGCCGACGTCGGCGGTTCGGCGGTCTATCTCACCCAGGCCTTCCAGCAGGTCGAAGGCATGCCGTTGTACCGCTATCACCTGCGCCTGCGACTGGCGCATGCGCTGGACCGGATCGCCGATTGCGAGGACGTGGCCGCGCTCGCGCTGGACCTGGGCTTCTCCAGCCACAGCCACTTCAGCGCCGCGTTCCGCCAGGCCTACGGCCGCACGCCCAGCGCGTTCCGCCAGGCCGCGCTGACGCGGGCATCGTGAGTCGCTAAAGATCCTGACAGCCGCGCCTGCCGCGGCGTGGTCCCCTGTGCCTGCCCGATCCCGGGCAGCCCACGGAGAACCGACATGAACGAGAAAACCTGCGCAGCCTGCGACTACCCGCTGGACGACAATGCCATCGAGGTCACCATCGGCGGCCGCACCGTCGAAGTCTGCTGCGAGGAATGCGCGCAGAAGCTGCGCGAGGCGGCGGCGCAAGCGTGAGCGGCAAGGCATCCTTCGCCGCAGGAGCGGCGTCGGGCATCAGCCGGCGCCGCTTCCTCGCGCTGGCCGCCGGCACGTTCGCCGGTGCGTGCACGGGCTGCATGACACGCCGGCCAGCTGCCGGCAGCGCGACGCCGACGATGGATGCCGCGGCCTTCCATGCCGCACGCCGCTACACGCGCACCGTGTTCGGCGACATCGCCCACGTCGAACGTGGCAGCGGCCCCGCGGCGCTGTTCCTGCACGGCTTTCCGCTCAACGGCTTCCAGTGGCGCGGCGCGCTGGACCGGTTGGCGCCGTATCGGCGTTGCATCGCGCCGGACTTCCTCGGCATGGGTTACACGCGGGTCGCGAGCGGCCAGTCCTGCGCACCGGACGCCCAGGTGGCGATGCTCGTCACCCTGCTCGACGCGCTGCACGTCGAACGCGCCGACGTGATCGCCAACGACAGCGGCGGTGCCGTGGCGCAGTTGCTGCTCGCCCGCCATCCCGGACGCGTGCGCAGCCTGCTGCTGACCAATTGCGATACCGAACAGGACAGCCCGCCGCCCGCACTGCTGCCGGTGATCGCGCTGGCGAAGCAGGGGCGTTTCGTCGACGACTGGCTGAGCAGGTGGCGCCGCGACCACGCGCTGGCGCGCTCGCCCGAAGGCATCGGCGGCATGTGCTACGCCGACCCCGCGCACCCCACCGACGAGGCCATCGAAACCTACTTTGCGCCGTTGCTGGCGTCGCGGCGCAGCCGCGAACTGGCCCACGCCTACGCCATCGCGCAGGAGTGCAACGCGCTGGCCGGCATAGGCCCCGCGCTGGCACGCTCGCAGGCACCGGTGCGCATTGTCTGGGGCGAGGCGGACACGATCTTCTCCGCCGGCAATGCGGATTTCCTCGACCATGCGTTCAGCCATTCGCTGGGCGTGCGCCGGCTGCCGCGCGACAAGCTGTTCTGGCCCGAGGAGCGCCCCGAGGTAATCGCCGACGAGGCACGCCAACTCTGGAGCGTGCCCGCATGACCGCCAGCATCGCCGTGTACGGCGCCTACGGGCATACCGGCCGCTTCGTGCTGGACGAGCTTCGCCAGCGTGGCCTGGTGCCGGTGGCCTGTGGCCGCGACGCGGCCAGGCTGCAGCAACTGGCCGCGGCCACCGGCGTCGAAGTGCGCACGGCAGCCACCGACGACGCCGCGCTGGACGCCGCCTTTGCCGGCACCGCCGCGGTGCTGCATTGCGCCGGCCCCTTCCTCGACACCTCTGCGCCGGTGCTGGACGCTGCGCTGCGCGCGCGCATCCATTACCTCGACGTGGCGGCGGAACAGCACGCCGTGCTCGACACCTTCGCGCGCGATGCCGCGGCGCGAGCCGCCGGCGTGACCGTGGTGCCGGCGATGGCCTTCTATGGCGGCCTCGCCGACCTGCTGGCCAGCGCCGCGCTCGCTGGTGCCACCGACGCGGATGTCGTGGACATCGCCGTCGCCCTCGACGGCTGGCACCCCACGCGCGGCACCCGCCTCACCGGCGCGCGCAACCGCTACCCGCGCACCTACATCGAGCAAGGCCAAAGCCGCGTCGTGCCCGACCCCGCACCCGTGCGCGAGACCGATTTCCCGGCACCGTTCGGACGGCTGGAAACCGTGCTGCTGCCCTTGTCCGAATCCGTCGTGGTGCCGCACCACATCGCCTGCCGCAATCTGCACGCGTGGATGAACCTTGCGCCGCTGCGCGACCTGCACGATCCCGCCACGCCGGCGCCTGTCGCGGCCGACGACAGCGGTCGTTCCGCGCAGCGCTTCGTCGTCGACGTTCGCGTGCAGCGCGGCCAGCACACGTGCCGGGCCATCGCCAGCGGACGCGACATCTACGCGGTCACCGCACCGTTGCTGGTGGAAGCGCTGCAACGGATCCTCACCGGTCGCGTCCACGGCAGCGGCGCGTTCGCCGCAGGCCAGGCGTTCGATCCGCTCGACTTTCTCGCCGCCCTCGCGCCCCGTGCGCTCACGCTCGCGTTCGACCCCGTCTGAAGCAGGAGCACCGCTATACTGGCGCCCCCTTGCAAGGACACGCCATGAGCGAAGACCACGTCGCCGAACTGGTCCAGCTGCTTCGCCTGGAGCGGCTGGAAGACAATCTGTTCCGCGGCCAGAGCCGCGACATCGGCACGCGCTTCGTGTTTGGTGGCCAGGTGCTGGGCCAGGCGCTGGCAGCGGCGCAGCAGACGGTCGATCCTTCGCGCGAGGCGCATTCGCTGCACGCCTATTTCCTGCGCGCTGGCGACATCGTGGCGCCGATCGTCTACAACGTGGAGCGCACCCGCGACGGCGGCACGTTTTCCTCGCGCCGGGTGGTGGCGATCCAGCACGGCCAGCCGATCCTGAACGGCTCGATCTCGTTCCAGGCTCCCGAGCCGGGCGTGGAACACCAGACCAGCATGCCCGAAGTGCCGGCGCCGGAAGACATCGAGCCGCTGCATCCGCTGCCCGCCGACGAACTGGCGCGCCTGCCGGTGAAGCTGCAGCGCTGGCTCGGCATCGACGGCCCGTTCGAATTCCGCCAGGTGTGGCCGCGTGACGAGTTGCACCCGGTCAAGCGCCCGCCGATCCAGCACATCTGGTTCCGGCTGACTTCGCCGATCGACGATTCGGCGATCCTGCACCGGGCGCTGCTGGCGTACGCGTCCGATTTCCACCTGATCGGCACCGCCACGTTGCCGCACGGCATCTCCTACATGACCCAGAACGTGCAGATGGCCAGCCTCGACCACGCGCTGTGGTTCCACCGCCCGTTCCGCGTCGACGAATGGCTGCTGTACTCGTTCGACAGCCCCACCGCCCAGGGTGGGCGCGGGCTGGCGCGCGGGCAGATCTTCAGCCGCGATGGGGCCCTGGTGGCCTCCACCGCACAGGAAGGGCTGATCCGCGTGCGCAACGGCGCGAGCGACCGCGGCTGAAGGGCTTGTTCGGGGCGGTTCGCGTAAACTCCGCGCATGCGCCAGATCTATACCTCCCCCCGCCAGGAAAACATCGACTCCGTGGTCGCGCTGATGGCCGAGCACGGCATCCAGGCGACGGTGTCCAACCGCTCCAACTACAACCGCGGGGGCTGGCAGCGGCAAAGCTACTCGCCGCGCCGACAGGACCGCAGCCGCTGGCCACAGGTGTGGATCACCCACGCCGACGATTACAGCAAGGCGCGCAAGCTGTTGCTCGACCTGGGCATCGAGCCGGTGATCCGCCACGGCGAGGAGCTGGCCGCCGCGCGCAACGCCTCGCCGCTGGAGCGCCGCGCCCGGCTCGCCACGCGCGTGCGCCGCGTGCTGCTGCTGGCCGTGCTGGTGGTGTTCGCGGTGCAGATGCTGCGTTACCTGCGCCTGTTCTGATCCGCGAACGGCTCGCTGGAACGGTGCCGGCGCGCCGGCATAGAATCGGGCCATGCGCCGTTCCGAGCCCGTCCGCCTGTTTCAGACCCTGCCGCATGCCTGCGGCTACTACGCCGAACGCACCGCGCAGAACCTGGTGCTGGACCCGGGCGCGCCGCAACTGGACCAGCTGTACGGGCCGGCACTGGAGCGCGGCTTCCGTCGCGCCGGCGGCCACCTGTACTTTCCGCACTGCCCGCAATGCCGCGCGTGCACGCCGTGCCGCATCGACGTGCAGCGTTTCACCCCCGACCGCGCGCAGAAGCGCTGCCGCAAGCGCAACGCGGACCTCACGGTGGTCGAATGCATGCCCGGCTACAACCGTGAACGCCACGCGCTGTACGAGCGCTACCTGCGCACGCGCCATCCGGGCGGCGGCATGGACGACGCCGACGCCAGCGATTTCCGCCGCTTCCTCACCGCGCCGTGGAGTCCCACGCTGTTCCTCGAACTGCGCCTGGGCCAGCGCCTGCTGGCGGTGGCGGTGACCGACGTGTGCGCCAACGGCATCTCCGCCGTGTACACGTTCTACGACCCGACCGAGACCGCGCGCAGCCTGGGCACCTACGCGATCCTGCAGCAGGTCGAACTGGCCCGCCGGCGCGGCATGCCCTGGCTGTACCTGGGCTTCTGGATCGACGGCCACCCGAAGATGGACTACAAGCGCCGCTTCCACCCGATGCAGGTGCGCGGGTCCGATGGCTGGCGCGAGCTGGCGCCGGAGCCCGCCCGCGGCTACTGAGCGCGGCATTGGTGCTCCCCGGCGCAACGCCTACAGCGGCGGATCGCCGGCCTTCGGATAGGGATAGAGCTTTTCCAGCGGGATCGAGATGCCGTCGTCGCCGACCACGCGGCAGTGGCTGCGGTCGAGCTGGCGCGGATCCTCCACCCCGCAGCTGTGCGCGATGATGCCCACCTCGTGCATCACGTTGCGCGCGTAATGGGCGACCTTTTCGCTCTTGTCGGTGACCACCAGGCCGCGCTGCAGCTTCGGGTTCTGCGTGGTGATGCCGGTGGGACAGGTGTTGCGGTTGCACTGCAGCGACTGGATGCAGCCCAGCGCCAGCATGAAGCCGCGGGCGGAGTTGACGAAATCCGCGCCGGTCGACATGGCCCGCGCCACGTCGTAGGCGGTGATGCACTTGCCCGAGCAGACCACCTTGATGCGCTGGCGCAGGCCGCGCCGGATCAGCACGTCCACCAGCTCCGGCAGCGCCTCGTGCAGCGGCAGCCCGACGCCCTCCATGAGCGTCTGTGGCGCCGCGCCGGTGCCACCCTCGGAACCGTCGACGATGATGAAGTCGGGCGCGCTCTCGATGCCGCGCAGCTCGACCTCGTCGCACAGCTGCTCGATCCATTCCATGCCGCCGAACACCGCCTTGAAACCGGTCGGCTTGCCGGTGAGCTCGCGGATGTGCGCGATCGCATCCATCAGCTGCGCCACGTTGGCGATGTCCAGGTGGCGGTTCGGGCTCTGCGAATCCTCGCCCACCGGGATGCCTCGGATCGCCGCGATCTCGTCGGTGACCTTGGCGCCCGGCAGCAGGCCGCCCATGCCCGGCTTGGCGCCCTGGCCGAGCTTGATGCTGACCATCTTCACCTGCTTGTGCGCGCAGATCGCGAGCAGCTTGTCATCGTCCAGCTTGCCGTCAGGTGTGCGCACGCCGTACTTGGCGGTGCCGATCTCGAACACGATGTCGCAGCCGCCCTCCAGGTGGTACGGTGCCAGCCCGCCTTCGCCGGTATCCAGCCAGATGCCCGCCTTGGCCGCGCCGATCGACAAGGCCCGCACCGCCGGCGCCGACAGCGCGCCGAAACTCATCGCCGAGATGTTGAAGAACGCGGCATGGTCATACGGCTCGCGCGCGTACGGTCCGATGCGTACCGGCCGCGGATCCACGTGGTGCTCGCCCAGCGCCGGGAACGGCGCGTTGACGAAGAACGGCACGCCCTCGGCGCGCAGGTCGCGGGTGGAACCGAACGCATTGGTGTTCTCGGCATTCTTGGCGGCGCGGTAGACCCACACGCGCTGGGCGCGGTTGAACGGCAGTTCCTCGCGGTCGCTCGAGTACAGGTACTGCCGGAAAAATTCGCCCAGGTGCAGGAACCAGTAGCGGAAATGACCGATCACCGGGAAATTGCGCAGCACCGCGTTGGCGGTCTGGTTGCGGTCGATCACCCAGGTGGCCAGCGTCACCAGCACCGCCACCGCCAGCAGCATCAGCGCCAGCAGCGCGAACGTTTCCACCAGCACCACCAGCCAATGCGAAAAACCCGTCGATTGCATGCCGCCTCCCCGCCGTCTTCCGGTCCGATGCAGGCAAGCCTAACCCAACCGCGGTCCGTGGCCGCCCTCACAACTCGATGCGCAAGGCCTCCTTCGCGCGCACCGCCTTGGCCACCGCCGCCTCCAGCGTGTCGGCCCGAGCCAGCGTCACCGCCATGCGCCGGCGGCCGTTCACCGCCGGCTTGCCGAACAGGCGCAGCTGGGTGTCCGGCTCGCCCAGCGCCGCGGCCACGCCGTGATAGCGCGGACCGGCGCCGTGGCCTTCCAGCAGCACCGCGCAGGAGGCCGACGGGCCGTACTGGTGGATCACCGGGATCGGCAGCCCCAGGATTGCCCGCGCATGCAGCGCGAACTCGGAAAACTCCTGCGAGATCAGGGTGACCAGGCCGGTGTCGTGCGGCCGCGGGCTGACCTCGGAGAAGATCACCCGGTCGCCCTTGACGAAGAACTCCACGCCGAACACGCCCCAGCCGCCCAGCGCCGCGGTGACCGCCGCAGCCTGCCGTTGCGCCTCGGCCAACGCGGCTTCGCTCATCGGCTGCGGCTGCCACGATTCGCGGTAATCGCCATCCTCCTGGCGGTGACCGATCGGCGCGCAAAAACTCACTCCATCGACGTGGCGCACGGTGAGCATCGTGATCTCGTAATCGAAATCGACGAAGCCCTCGACGATCACCCTGCCCTTGCCGGCGCGCCCGCCGGATTGCGCGTACTCCCACCCGTGCTGCAGTTCGCCGGCACCGCGTACCACGCTCTGGCCCTTGCCGGACGAACTCATCACCGGCTTGATCACGAACGGGTAGCCGATCGCAGCCGCGGCCTCGCGGTACTGCGCCTGGTCGTCGCAGAAGCGGTACGGCGAGGTCGGCAACTGCAATTCCTCGGCCGCCAGCCTGCGGATGCCTTCGCGATCCATGGTGAGCCATGCCGCGCGGGCGGTGGGGATCACCCGCTGGCCTTCCTTCTCCAGTTCGAGCAGGGTCGGCGTGTGAATCGCCTCGATCTCCGGCACCACCAGGTCGGGCCGCTCGGCCTCGATCACGGCGCGCAGCGCGGCGCCGTCCAGCATGTCGATCACGTGGCTGCGATGGGCGACCTGCATCGCCGGTGCATCGGCGTAGCGATCCACCGCGATCACCTCCACCGCATAGCGCTGCAGCTCGATCGCCACTTCCTTGCCCAGCTCGCCGGCGCCCAGCAGCAGCACGCGCAGGGCATGGTCGGTATGGGGCGTGCCGAATGGCTTCACGGGAGTCTCCGGTGCGGACAAACCGGCATTGTATGCGGCCTCCCGGGGCTTCCGGCGGGCCACGGCCAGCCCGCTTGCATTGGATATCATTTTGATATCTACTTTATCCACCTCTGGGAGGAGACCCGCTCATGAACGAACACCAAGGCTTTTCCGTCGCCGGCATTCCCTTCATCGGCTTCTGCCTGCTGCTGGCAGCCTTCGGCGTGTGGCTGGTGGTCGGCGCCATCCACGGCCAGCCCGTTTCGCCACCCATCGCGCAGCTGCTGGGCGGCGTGCTGGTGCTGGCCATCGACGCGTTCCTGCTCAAGGGCTTCTTCCAGGTCGCGCCGAACGAGGCCCAGGTGCTGCAGCTGTTCGGCAAGTACACCGGCAGCGTGCGCATCGAAGGCCTGCGCTGGACCAACCCGTTCTACTCGCGGCAGCGCATCTCGCTGCGCGTGCGCAACTTCGAGAGCGGCAAGCTGAAGGTCAACGACAACGACGGCAACCCGATCGAGATCGGCGCGGTGGTGGTGTGGCAGGTGCTGGATACCGCCGAGGCCGTGTTCTGCGTCGACGACTACGAGGACTTCGTGCACATCCAGAGCGAATCCGCGCTGCGCCAGATGGCGCAGAGCTACCCGTATGACGCCCACGACGACGGCCAGCCCTCGCTGCGCAGCCACGGCGAGGTGATCAACAACCACCTGCGCGACGAGATCCAGGCGCGGCTGGAAAAGGCCGGCGTCGAGGTGATCGAGGCGCGCATCAGCCACCTTGCCTACGCGCAGGAAATCGCCCAGGCGATGCTGCAGCGCCAGCAGGCCGGCGCGATCATCGCCGCGCGCACCCGCATCGTCGAAGGCGCCGTCAGCATGGTCGGCATGGCGCTGGAGCAACTGCGCGCGCAGGGCGTGGTCGAGCTCGACGAGGAGCGCAAGGCAGCGATGGTCAGCAACCTGCTGGTGGTCCTGTGCGGCGAACGCGGCACCCAGCCGGTGCTCAACACCGGCACGCTGTACTGACCCGTCGCGATGGCCGGCGACAAGAAAGCCTATCCGCTGCGCATCAGCGCGGCCGTGCTCGAGGCGATGCAGCGCTGGTCGGACGACGAGCTGCGCAGCGTCAACGCCCAGATCGAGTACGTGCTGCGCGAGGCGTTGCGCAAGGCCGGCCGGCTGAAGCCCGACCCGACGCGGCAGGCAGCGGCCGACGACACCGACCCGGACTAGTCGCGGTGCGGCCGCAACGCCCACCCCAGCGCCAGCCACCCCGAGACGAAGGCCAGCCCGCCGACGGGCGTGATGATCCCCACCCAGCGCGGCGCCCCGAGAGCGAGCGCGTACAGGCTGCCGCTGAACAGCACGATGCCCGCGGCAAACGCCGCGATCGCCACGCGACCCGGGCGGCCGCGACCGAGCGCCGCCGCCAGGGCCAGCGCCAGCGCATGCCAGACGTGGTAGTCCACCGCCGTGTGCCACAGCTCCATGCCACGGGCATCGAGCACGCCGCGCAGGGCATGCGCGCCGAATGCACCCAGCAACACGGCACTGGCGCCGGCGGCACCGACCAGCAAGGCAAGGCGGGGGTGGGCAGGTTGTCGCATCAGCGGCGGATCTCCGGCGCAGCCGACCCGGCAGTGCGGCCGGTGTCGTATGCTTGAACGGATGAAGTTTCCGGATTCTCGCATGAAGCCACTTCGCCCCCGCCTTGCCGCCCTGCTCGCGCTGCTGGTCGCCGGCGTGCTGCTCGCCGGTTGCCACGGCGCGACGCCGCTGCCGTTCCGGCTGACCAACCTCACCGGCCACATGCCCCAGCTCGAGTTCAGCCTGACCAGCGACGAGGACAAGCCGGTTTCCGCCGCCGACTACCGCGGCAAGGTGGTGTTGCTGTTCTTCGGCTACACCCATTGCCCGGATGTCTGCCCGCTGACCATGGCCCAGTTGCACGTGGTGATGCAGAAACTGGGCCCGCAAGCCGACGGCGCGCGCATCCTGTTCGTCAGCGTCGATCCGGCGCGGGACACCCCGGCCGTGCTGCACGGTTACGTCAATGCCTTCGACAAGCACGCCGTCGGGCTCACCGGCTCGCCGCGCGCCGTCGAGGCGCTGGTCAAGCGCTACCGTTCCGCCTTCACCCGCGAGCCCTCCGGCAAGGATGGCAGCTACGAGGTCAGCCACAGCTCGGCGATCTACGTGTTCGACCGCGACGGCAACCCGCGTGTGCTGTACACCCCCGCCGACAAGCAGGAGGACCTCGTGCACGACCTGCAGCTGCTGCTCGACCAGGGGACACCGGCATGAAGAGCGCTCCCTTGCTCGCCCTGCTCGGCGGACTGGCGTTGGCCACCGGCGCATACGCTGGCGCCGCCGACCAGGTGCGCGCCACGCACGCCTGGATCCGCGTGTTGCCGGGCACGTTGCCGGCCGGTGGCTACGTCACCCTGGAAAACCGCGGCGACCAGCCGGTCGCGCTGACCGGCGCCCGCAGCCCGGCATACGCGGAAGTGATGCTGCACCACAGTTCGACCCAGGGCGGCATGAGCCGCATGGCCATGGTCGAGTCGTTGCCGATCCCCGCGCACGCCAGCGTGGTGCTCGCGCCTGGCGGCTATCATCTGATGCTGATGCAGCCGGTTACGGCGGTGCAGCCCGGCAGCGTGGTGGAACTGCAACTGCAGTTTGCCGACGGCAGCACGCTGCCGGTGGATTTCGTCGCCCGGCCAGCCAATGCGCTGGATGATAGCCAGGACCACGCCGCGCATTCCCCGGGAAAGCCTGAATAACCCGCTTTTTGCCCGTCATTCCTGCGCAAGCAGGAATCCAGCGCCTTCGTGTCCGGCATGAAGGCACTGGATCCCGGGCTTCGCCGGGATGACGAGCGAGAGCAGACCTTCTCCAGGAGCCCGCGAGGCAAGTTCAGTCGCGCGTGCCGCCGGCCATCGCCGTCGGAGGCCGCGAGGGCAGCGGCTTGCGCGGCAGCCGCCCGTTGCGTGACAAGCGCATCCAGTGGCGCAGCGCGATCAGGCCGCCGACCGATTCGACCATCGCGGCCGGCACCCAGGTGATCAGCCCGCCCACCATCTGCCCGGTCAGCACGTTGAAGGTGAACGCGCGGCCGCAGATCTCGAAGATCGGGTAGAGATCCGTGCGCGAGAACGTGATGATCGCGCCAGCCAGGATCTGCGGCGTCATGGTGATCGCGGGCGACAGCACGCGCATGCCGGCCACCATCCGCCCCGGCGGATGCGGGCGGTGGTCGAGCACCAGCGCCCAGTAGGCGAAGCCGCTGAGCAGCATCGTCCAGTTCATGAAGCGGTACACACGCCAGTCCAGCATCGCCAGGGTCTGCAGGTCGGGGATCAGCCAGATCAGCACGAACACCACGAACAGCACGGTGACGACGGCAGGGTTGAGCAGCACGCCCGTCACCGACCGCCACGGCCACGACCGCTGCAGCGGCCGCAACCACCGCGTCCGCCATGCCAGCGGCAGGCCGGCGCGCAGCGCACTTGCCGGGTAGGCGATGACGATCAGCAACGGTGCCAGGTGATGCAGCAGCAATTGCTGCAGGCGATGCATGAAGAACTCATGCTCGGCGTAGTAATCGAGATAGGTGTGCAGCGACAGGTAGATGATCGCCATGCCGGTCCAGAACGCCAGCCGGCGGCCGAATGCCACCTGCAGGCGCCGGCTGCCGCGCCAGTACAGCACGCAGGCCAGCACGAACGTGGCCAGGAACAGCCACGAAAACTCCCACGGCACCACCCATTTCAACAGCGTTGCAATCACGATCGGCCCACGTCCACATGCGATGGCGCCTACGTTCGCCGGCCACCACCGGCCAGCATAATGCGACGCGCCCGGCGCGTCTGCCCGCGGCCGGCCCGCGGCTTGCGGCAGATTGCCGCCGTCACGCTCAACGCCGGCGCCGACTGTAGCGGGTGCGGCGCCAGCCGTACGCCAGGCCGATCAGCACCACCAGCGCGGGCACCAGCACGATGTTGATCACCTTCACGCGCAAGCCCAGCGCGTCGATCTCGGCATTGAGCTGGTGCTGCACGTCGCGCAGCTCCTTGTTGATGGCCAGCTGGCGCTGGCGGAACTGCTCGATCTCGCGGCGCTGCTCGGGGGTGACCGTGCTCGAGCGCACGCCCTTGGCCGGCTGCAGTTCGTCCAGCCGGCGGCGGGTATCGGCCAGCTCTTTCTCCAGCTCCTGTTCCTTCTGCAGGAACTTCTGGTCCGCCACGTTGCGCAGCGCCTGCACCCGGGTGAACGGCCGTTGCGAGGTGGAGCGCGCGCGGATCGACAGCAGGGCCGAGGAGCCGCTGAGGTTGTCCACCAGGTTGGTGACGAAGTCCCCGTTGTTGGCGAAGATCCGCACCATGGTCTGGCCCAGCATGGTCTGCGGCTCCACCCACAGCCGGTCGCTGAGCACGTCGGTATCGGCGATCAGCACCACCTCGGCGTTGGGCGCCGAATGGGCGCGATGACCGGGTTCGTTCGCCTTCTCCGGGAAGGCGCTGGCGAACGTGCCGCGCAGCCGCGCCGCCAGCACGTAGTGCACGTTGTCCGCCTTGTAACCCTCGAGCAGACTGGTGGGGTCGCTGCTGGCGTCTGTGACCCGCTGGACCGGCACCTGCTCGGCGTCGGCGCTGCTCTGCAACAGCGGGATCAACCGCGTGCGGGCGGTGCGCGCGAGATCGAAATGGCCGATGCTGGAAACGTTGATGCGCTGCAGGCTGGCGGTCACCGGGTCGTTGCGGTTGAGCTCCTGGTCGCCCAGCCCGAGCATCGCCGGATGGTTGAGGCTGCTGCCGGCCAGTTCGATCTGCAGGCCGCGGCTGCGGTCCAGCACCACCTGGCCCGGCTGGTACTCCACGCCCCACGCGGCGAACAGGCGCGGCAGGTCCGAGGCGTGGGGAGGCAAGCCGCTGATGCCGGGGGTGAACGGCGTGGCGTCGAGCTCGGCATCCGGGTCGACGAACACCACCAGGTGGCCGCCGCCCATCACGTACTGGTCGATCGCGTACTGCGCCGCTTCCGGCAACGCCTTGGGCTGGATCAGCAGCAGCACCTTGAGGTGCCCGTCCACGTGCTGCAGGGTCGCCGCGTCGAGCGTCTTCAGCTCGAACAGCTGGCTCAGCTGCTGCATCACGGCCCAGGGCTGCTCGCCCAGCGCCAGGTCGCCCTGCACCGGCAGCGAGCTGAGCACGCCGATCGCCGGCTTGCGCACCTGGTTCAGCTCGTACAGCAGCTTGGCGATGTCGTATTCGAGAAAGGCCTCGCGCGAGGGATCGAAGAACGCGATCGAGAGCGATTTTTCCGCCGCGGCCTCGTCTTCTGCACCGCGCGCCTCGCCCGGCGGCATGGCGCTGCCGGCCAGCCCGAAGAACACCCGCTCGCCGTTGCTGCCGCCATTGGCGGCGATCAGCCCGCTGCCCTCGGCGCCGGCCTCGTCGTCCGAATACGGCACCGGGTCGATGACGCGCAGGCGGATGCGCCCGTGCGAGCGCGCCACCATCTCCTGCAGCATCTCGTTGACGCGCCGCTCGTAGC
>JBDZVT010000003.1:0-260263 GCA_040255835.1 Lysobacteraceae bacterium | reverse complement strand
TGATCGTCAAGGTGAAGGAGCCGATCGCCGGCGACCTGGCCCTGCTGAAGAAGCATCACCTGCTGTTCTGCTACCTGCACCTGGCGGCCGAGCCGGCGCTGACCCGCAGCCTGCTCGACATCGGCCTGACCGGCGTGGCGTTCGAGTCGGTGGAAGATCACGGCGGCCTGCCGCTGCTGCACCCGATGTCGGTGATCGCCGGGCGCATCGCCACCCAGTGCGGCACCACGCTGCTGCATCGTCCGCAGGGCGGCAAGGGCAAGCTGCTCGGCGGCATGGCCTCGACCCCGCGCGGCAAGGTGGTGGTGCTCGGTGCCGGCGCGGCCGGCGGCAATGCCGCGGCGCTGGCGGCGCAGGCCGGCGCCAACGTGGTGGTGTTCGACAAGCGCCAGGACCGCCTGGCCGAGATGATGGCGATGGGTCCCAACGTCACCGCGCTGTACGCCTATGAATCCTCCGTGGCCGAGGAAGTGCGCGACGCCGACCTGGTCGTCGGCGCCGTGCTGATCCCCAGCGCCAAGGCGCCGCACGTGATCACCGAGGCGATGGTCGAGTCGATGGAGCCGGGCAGCGTGCTGGTGGACATCGCGATCGACCAGGGCGGCTGCTTCGAGACCTCGAAGCCGACCACCTGGGAGCACCCGACCTACGACGTGCACGGCGTGACCCACTTCTGCGTGACCAACATGCCCGGCGCGGTGCCGCAAACTTCGTCGGTGGCGATTTCGGCGGCGATCCTGCCGTACGTGCAGCGCCTGGCCGGCGGCAACCAGTGGCGCGAATTCGAGCCGCTCAAGGTCGGCATCAACGTCGACGGCGGCAAGCTGGTACATCCGGCGCTGCAAGGTATGCTCTGACCCTGGCCAGGAAAAAAGGGGCACCCCGGGTGGCGCGCGGCGCAAACGCAAGGCAACAACCCAAGGCAGGCCTCAGCGATGAGTTGAAACGCCGGCTGCGCGAAGCCGGCGCCCTGCTGCTGCTGCCGCTGGCGGTGTACCTGCTGGTGTGCCTGTTCAGCTACGACCCGCATGACCCCAGCTGGACCAATGCCGGCCAGCTGGAGCATGCGCGCAACTTCGGCGGCACCGTGGGCGCCTATGTGGCCGACCTGCTGCGCTGGATCTTCGGCCTGGTGGCGTACTGCTTCCCGTTGCTGCTGTTGCTGCTTGGTGTGCAGGTGTTGCGCCAGCGCGGGCAGCAACCGCAGCACCCCTGGGAACCGGCATTGCGGCTGGTCGGCTTCGTGTTCTTCTTCATCACCGGGCCGGCGCTTCTGTATCTGAACTTCGCCCAGGAGCCGGTGCAGCCGCAGGGCGTGGGCGGCATCATCGGCGTGTGGGTGGGCCACGCGGTGCTGTCGGCGTTCGGCTCCACCGGTGCGCCGCTGTTGCTGCTGGCGCTGTTCCTGATTGCGGTGACGCTGGCCACCGGGCTGTCCTGGTTCGGTCTGATGGACTGGACCGGCCAGGCCGTGCTGCAGCTGGCCGGCTGGCTGCGCGGCAAGCTGCGCGAGGCGCCGCAACTGCTGGCCGCGCGCCAGGCGCGCAGCGAGCGCGAGGTGATCAAGAAGGCCGACGCGGTGAAGCAGGCCCGGCGCGAACCGGTGCGCATCGAGGCGGCGCCTGCGCCGGTGACCAAGAGCGAGCGCGCGCGGCTGGAGACGCAGATCCCGCTGTTCGCCGGCGCCGCCGCGCCGGGCGAGCTGCCGCCGCTGTCGCTGCTGGACGAAGCGCCGGAGCAGGGGCCTGGCTATACCGAGGAAACCCTGGAGGTCCTCTCGCGCCAGGTCGAGTTCAAGCTGAAGGATTTCAAGATCGACGTGAAGGTGGTCGGCGCCTATCCCGGGCCGGTGATCACCCGTTTCGAGATGGAGCCGGCGCCCGGTGTGCGCGGTTCGCAGGTGTCGAGCCTGGACAAGGACATCGCCCGCGGCCTGTCGGTGGTGAGCGTGCGCGTGGTCGACGTGATCCCGGGCAAGAACGTGATCGGGCTGGAGATTCCCAACACGCGCAAGCAGATCGTCTACCTGTCCGAGATCCTGCGCTCGGACAAGTACGACCAGGCGCGCTCGCCGCTGGCGCTGGCGCTGGGCAAGGACATCGGCGGCAAGCCGGTGGTGGTGGACCTGGCCAAGATGCCGCACCTGCTGGTGGCCGGCACCACCGGTTCGGGCAAGTCGGTGGCGGTCAACGCGATGGTGCTGAGCCTGTTGTACAAGGCCAGCCCCAAAGACGTGCGCATGATCATGATCGACCCGAAGATGCTGGAGCTCTCGGTGTACGAGGGCATCCCGCACCTGCTGGCGCCGGTGGTCACCGACATGAAGGAGGCGGCCAACGCGCTGCGCTGGTGCGTGGCCGAGATGGAGCGCCGCTACAAGCTGATGGCCGCCGTGGGCGTGCGCAACCTGTCCGGCTTCAACAAGAAGGTGAAGGACGCCGAGAACGCCGGCCAGCCGCTGCTCGATCCGCTGTTCCGGCCCAACCCCGAAATGCCGAACCTGGCCGCCGATCCGCTGGAGCCGCTGCCGAACATCGTGGTGTTCATCGACGAATTCGCCGACATGATGATGATCGTCGGCAAGAAGGTCGAGGAGCTGATCGCGCGCCTGGCGCAGAAGGCGCGCGCGGCCGGCGTGCACCTGATCCTGGCCACCCAGCGCCCGTCGGTGGACGTGATCACCGGCCTGATCAAGGCCAACATCCCGACCCGCATCGCGTTCCAGGTTTCCAGCAAGATCGACTCGCGCACGATCCTGGACCAGTCCGGCGCCGAGGCGCTGCTGGGCCACGGCGACATGCTCTACCTGCCGCCGGGTACCGCCACGCCCGAGCGCGTGCACGGCGCCTTCGTCGACGACCACGAGGTGCATGGCGTGGTCAACTGGCTGAAATCGCAGGGCGGGCCGGACTACATCGAGGGCGTGCTGGAGGAAGTGCAGGCCACCAGCGACGGCAAGTTCATCAACGACTCCGGCCTGCCGCAGGACGGCGAGGAAGGCGGCGACGCCGACAGCCAGCTCTACGACAAGGCCGTGGCGGTGGTCACGCAGACCCGCCGCGCCTCGATCTCCGGCGTGCAGCGGCACCTGCGCATCGGCTACAACCGTGCCGCGCGGCTGGTCGAGCAGATGGAAGCCGACGGCGTGGTCAGCGCCCCCCAGCACAACGGCAACCGCGAGGTGCTGGCGCCACCGCCGCCGAAAGACTGACCGGCGCCGGCCCCCGTTTCTGAGATAATCGCGCTTTTGCGGATACCGGCCCGTTCCCCATGGCAGAGCGTGCTCCTACCTGGCATCTCTATGTGCCGAAACTGGTTACGGTTCTGCGTTCCGGTTATCGCCTGGGAGACCTGCGCCGGGACTTGATGGCGGGGCTGACGGTCTCGATCGTGGCCCTGCCGTTGTCGATGGCCCTGGCGATTGCCTCCGGCGCGTCGCCCGCCGTCGGCTTGCACACGGCCATCATTGCCGGCTTCCTGATCTCGCTGCTTGGCGGGTCGCGCGTGCAGATCGGCGGCCCGACCGCCGCGTTCATACCGGTGGTGTTCGGGGTCATCGCCCGCTACGGTTACGACGGGTTGGTCATGGCGACGCTGATGGCGGCCGTCATGCTGGTCCTGGCCGGCCTGATGCGCCTGGGCACCCTGGTGCGGTACATGCCGCAACCGGTCATCACCGGCTTCACCGCCGGCATCGCGGTGAGCATCTTCAGCAGCCAGATCAAGGATCTGTTCGGCCTGGACATCGCCACCTTGCCGGCCGAGTTCTTCGCGCGCTGGCACAGTTATTTCTCGCACGCCGGCAGCATCAATCCGGCGGCCGCCGCGCTGGCCCTGGCGACCCTCGCGCTGCTGATCATCTTGCGCCGCTACCGGCCGAACTGGCCGGGGTTCCTGATTGCCGTGATCCTGGCCACGCTGGCGACGATGCTGTTCAACTTGCCGGTGGAAACCGTCGTTTCGCGCTTCGGCCCGATCCCGCGCGAAATGCCGCTGCCGCACCTTCCGTCGTTCGACCTCGCGCGCATGCACGAGCTGTTGCCCAGCGCGTTCACGATCGCCTTCCTCGGCGCGGTCGAGTCGCTGCTGTCGGCCGTGGTCTCCGACGGCATGATCGAAGGGCGGCACCGGTCCAATTGCGAGCTGATCGCGCAGGGCGTGGCCAATGGCGCCTCGGCGCTGATCGGCGGCCTGCCGGCCACCGGCGCGATCGTGCGCACCGCCACCAATGTGCGCGCCGGTGCCCGCTCGCCGGTGGCGGGCATGGCGCACGCGGTGTTCATCCTGGTCTTCATGGTGGCGGCTGCACCGCTGGCCAACCGGGTGCCGTTGCCGGCGATGGCGGCGTTGTTGCTGATCGTGGCGTGGAACATGAGCGAGATCGAACGCATCCGCCAGCTGATGCGCTCTCCGCTGGGCGACCGGCTGGTGCTGGTGGTGACCTTCGTGCTGACCGTGACGGTCGATCTCACGGTGGCGGTGCAGGTGGGCATCGTCATGGCGTCCTTCCTGTTCATGTACCGCATGAGCGAGATCTTCGCGCTGGACTCCCAGGGTGGGCTGGTCGAGCACGACGAAGACGATTTCGACCGTCCCCGGCCCGCCAACGGACGGGCGACGCTGCCGCCCGACGTACAGGCTTATCGCGTGTCGGGGCCGCTGTTTTTCGCCGTTGCCAACCGCATCGACGACGTGCTGCGGGCGTTCGGGCGCCCGCCGCGCGTGTTCATTCTCCGCTTGCGCCAGGTACCGCTGATCGACGCCTCCGCGGCCACCGCGATCGGCAACCTGGTGGTGCGCTGCCGCCGCCAGGGGATCGCCCTGATCTTCACCGGCCTGCAGCCGCAGCCCTCCGGAATACTTCGGGACATGGGCATCGTCGCCGACGGCACCACCTTGCGCTTTGCCGACGACTTTGCCCAGGCCGTGAGCATGGCCTCCGAACAGGCCCCGGCCGTCGAGCCGTTTTCAAAACCCGGGCAAGCGTCGCCCTGACGGCGAACGGCGCGGGACCGAAGCCGATGATGCTTCGTCGCGCCCGGTTAAGCCGGGGCTTTCCATAATCGACCAGACCACCCATCCGGGGAAACCGAATGAAGCGCTTCGCCTCGCTGCTGTCAATTTTCGTGCTGATGCTTTCACTGGACACGGTGGCGCATGCCGCGACCGGACCGGCGCGCGCCCGGCTCGATGCGTTCGCCACCGGCCTGCATGCGCTGACCGGGCATTTCAGCCAGACCCTCACCAACGCCAACGGCCAGGACAGCAAGACCAGTACGGGCACGCTGGCGCTGGAGGCCCCGCGCGAGTTCCGCTGGGACACCACCGCGCCGTACCGGCAGACCATCGTCGCCGACGGCGGCCGGGTGTGGATGTACGACCCCGAGCTGGAACAGGTCACCGTGCGCAAGCAGAGCACCGAGGAGGCGCACAGCCCGCTTACCGTGCTGACCGACCTCAAGCAGCTGGACAAGGAGTTCAAGACCAGCGAGCGCGGCCAGCACGACGGCCTGGACTGGTTGCGGCTCACCTCCGCCAGCAAGGACGCGCAGTTCGCCTGGGTCGACCTCGGCTTCGACGCGAACGGCCTGGCCCGCATGACCTTCCGCGACCAGCTGGGTTCGACCACCGAGATCCGCTTCTCGCAGTGGCAGCGCAACCCGGTGCTGCCGCCGGGCACCTTCACCTTCGTGCCGCCGGAGGGCGCCGACGTGATCGGCGACGTGCCGCAGATCAGCATCCAGCCGATCCGGGACTGAGTGATGGCCGTCTTGCGGAAGTTGCCGCGCTGGGCATGGATCGGCGGCGGCGTCCTGGCGTTCATCGCCGGCATCGTCAACGCCGCCGGCTACCTGGGCTTCCGCCACCAGGCGATCACCAACCTGACCGGCTCGACCACCTTGCTCGGCGCCTCGCTGGGGATGGCCGACGGGCCGGAAACGGTGCATTGGGGCCTGTCGGTGGCGGCGTTCGTGTTCGGCGCCCTGCTGAGCGGGCTGATCGTGCAGCAGCACACGCTGAAACTCGGCCGCCGCTACGGCGTGGCGCTGGTGCTGGAATCGCTGCTGCTGTTCGCGGCGGTGCCGCTGCTGGATGCCCATGCGTCGGCCGGCATCTACCTGGCCTCGATCGGCATCGGTCTGCAGAACGGCATGGCCAGCACGTACAGCGGCATGGTTTTTCGTACCACCCATGTCTCCGGCATGTTCACCGACCTGGGCATCTACATCGGCCAGCGGCTGCGCGGCCTGCCGGTGGACAACCTGCGGGTGGGGGTTTGCCTGCTGGTGGTGACGACGTTCACCCTGGGAGGCGGCGCCGGCGCGCTGTTGTTCCGGCACCTTGGCGAGCGCGCACTGCTGGTGCCCGCCGCGCTGACCGGGTTGTGCGGCCTGAGCTATGGAATCTACCGGCAATACATGGTGAGCGCGGGCGAGCGCACCGCGGCCGGCTGAGCGCGTGGTTCAGCCGGCCACCGCGTAGCGGTTGCGCCCGCCGCGCTTGGCTTCGTACAGCGCCTTGTCGGCGCGCGACAGCCATTGCTCGATGGATTCGCCCGGGTGCAGGGCGGTCACGCCGATGCTCACCGTGACGTGGATCGGCCGATCCTGGTAGGACACGGCGGTGCCGGCCATCGCCGCACAGATGCGCTCGGCGATCTCGCTGGCCTGTTCCACGCTGGTGTCGGGCAGGCACAGCACGAACTCCTCGCCGCCATAGCGGCCGAGCAGGTCGCGTTGGCGGCAGTGGCGCTGGATCACCTCCACTGCACCGCGGATCACGGTGTCGCCGGCGAGGTGGCCATGGGTGTCGTTGATCAGCTTGAAGCGATCCAGGTCGAACAGCGCGATGCAGATCGAGTGCTCCCGCGACCGCTCGCATTCGAGCTTGGCCAGTTCCAGGAAACGCCGCCGGTTGTAGATGCCGGTGAGCCCGTCGGTGCTGGCCAGCTCGTCCAGCCGCTGGTTGGCCGCGCGCAGGTCGCGCGTGTGTTCGTTGATCTGCCGCTGCAGTTGCAACGCCTGGCGGCGCAGGTAAAGCGTGCGCAGGTGCACCAGCAAGACCACCAGGCCGATCAGCAGCGCCACCGCCGCCAGCTTGCTGGCCCAGGTCTCGTACCAGCGCGGGGCGACCTTCACCAGCAAACGGCTCTCGACGGTGCGCGGGTACATGCCTTGCGTGTTGGCGCGCAGGTAGAGCACGTAGTCGCCGTGGGCGAGGTTGGTGTAGTTCGCGCTGGGCTTGGCGCCCACCGGGATGTCGATCCAGTCCTCGTCCAGGCCGGTCATCCGGTAGCTGTACGAGGTCTCGCCGGGGGAGCGGTAATCCAGCAGGGAGAAATCCAGGCGCAAGTTGCGGTTGCGCTGGTCCAGCGTGATCGTGTCGCCGTCGTGCGGCAGCTTGCCGAACGGCAGCGCCGCCGTGCCGAGCACCGCATGGGTGATCGCCAGCGGGGCATCGTCCTCGTCGTCGGCCTGGATGGCCGGCCGGATCACCGTCAGGCCGCCCAGGCCGCCGAACAGCAGCGAGCCGTCGTGCGTCTTCGCCGCGGCATCGGCGTAGTGGTAGCTGCGGATGTGCAGGCCGTCGCGCGAGCCCAGGTTGCGCACCGCGTGGCTGCGCGCGTCGATGCGCGCGATGCCGTTGGAGGTGCTGGCCCAGATGTGGCCCAGGTCGTCGGCGAGCGCGCTGGTGACCTTGTCGCTGAGCAGGCCCTCGTTCACGCCGATGCTGGAAAACCGCCAGGGGTTGCGGCCGACGCCCTCGGCCAAGCCGCCGGAGGTGCTCACCCACAGGTGGCCTTGCGAATCCACGTTCGCCGCGCTCACCGAATCGCCGGGCAGGCTGGCCGGGTCGCCCTCGCGGTGGCCGAGGTTGCGGAAGCCCCGGCTGGCCCCGCTGTCGCCGGCGATGCTGATGCCGCGCGAGGTGCTGTACCACCATTCGTCGCCCACCTTGAGGATCTGCCGCACGGTGTTGCTGGCCAGGCTGGTGGGGTCGTTCGGGTCGTGCCGGATGTGGTCCAGCACCTGCGTGCGGATGTCGTAGCGATACAACCCGTCGTAGGTGCCGATGAGCAGGCGCTCGCCATCCAGGCGCAGGCACAGCACCGGCACGTTCTCCAGCGCCGGCAGCACGGAGGAGCTGATGGCGAAGGTGTGCGGGTCGATCTTCGCCAGCCCTTGCGTGCCCACCCAGATCGAGCCGTCCGGCGCCTCGGCGAAGGACTGCACGTCGCGCAGCGTCTGCGTGCCGCCCAGCCGCAGGTGGCGCATCTGCCCCGCGTGCAGGTCGATCACGTCGATGCGGCCGGCGCTCAAGCCGATCCAGATCAGGCCGCGGCTGTCCACGTACACGCCGCGCACGCTGGTGTCGCTGAGCGTGTTCGCCTCCAGCGGCGAGGGCAGCACCGAGAACGCGCCGCGGTCGCCGAGGTAGGTGCGGGCCAGGCCCAGGTCGGTGGCTGCCCACACGTTGCCGGAGCGGTCACGCAGCAGCGCGCGGACCGAGTCGCCGGGCAGCGAGGAGGGCACGGCCGGGTCGTGCCCGATCCGCTGCAGCGAAGCCTCGCCGGGGCGATAGGCCAGTACGCCGCCGCCGTCGGTCGCGATCCACATGGTGCCCGGCGCAGCCTCCTGGAAGTCGCGCACGGTGGCGTGCTGGGTGCCGCGGCGGTAGCCGCTGAACCCCGGTACCAGGTGCCACGACCCGTCGGGATCGCGGTAGACCGCGCCGGCCTGGCCGCTGCCGACCCACAGGCGGCCGGCGCTGTCCTCGTCGATGGCCCAGACCTGGTTGGCCAGCACGGTGGCGGCCGCGACATTCGTCGGCGCCGGCGGACGCTCGAAACGATCCTTGCCGGCGTAGCGCACGAACAGGCCGTTGTTGTTGCCCAGCCACAGGTTGCCTGACCGGTCCTGCATCACGCTGAAGTTGCGCGGCGCGGTGCCGCTGCCGGTATCCACGTGGCGGACCACGTTGCTGCGCAGGTCGAGGTGGTCCAGACCCTGCTCGGTGGCGACCCAGGCACCGCCGGCGTGGTCGTCGGCGAGGGCGAAGATCTTGCGGTCGGAGATGCCGTCCGGGCCGCTCGGATAGGTGTGGAAGGCGTTGGTCGCCGGGTCGAAGCGCACCAGGCCGCCGGCGTTGGTGCCGATCAGCATGCCGCCGCCGGGCAGGGCCAGCAGGCAGCGCACGTAGGCGTCGGGCAGGCCCTTGCCGGGTTCGCCGCGGATGTCGAACAGCTGCGTGCGGTAGCCGTCGTAGCGGGCCAGCCCGACCATCGTGCCCACCCACAGCAGGCCTTCGCGATCCTGCGCCAGTGCGGTGACGATGGCTGGCGGAAAGCCTTCGGCGGTGGAGACCTTGTCGAACCAGGGCGCCTCGAACGGGGCCCACGGATCCGCCGGCGCGGCCGTGCCCGCACGGACCCCGACCAGCAGCAGGACCGCCCCGAGCAGGCCCAGCCAGCGTCGCGTTGCCCGCGGCTTCACCCCGGCCACCCATGGTGGCGCGGCGCCGCACCGGGCGACCCGAGGGGCCCGGTTTCCCTGGTACCGTCAATGGCTGCCCGCGCGATCACCTTCCGGTATTCCCCCCGACGCCACCTGTCGAGTCGAATCGACAAGCCAGGCGGCTCCATGATACCGGCATGCACCGGCTTTCGGCAGGCAGTGCCCGCGGTGGCATGCCGTATCATCGCCGCATGACTCCCCCTGTTGCCCCGCCAGGGCCCGGCCTGTTTGCCGAGCCCGATGCGCTCAAGCCGCTGGCCGAACGCATGCGCCCGCGCAGCCTCGACGAAATCGTCGGCCAGCAGCGCCTGGTCGGCCCGGACCAGGCCCTGCGCCGAGCGCTGGAGGCCGGCAAGATCCACTCGATGGTGCTGTGGGGTCCCCCGGGTTGCGGCAAGACGACCCTGGCCTTGCTGGTGGCGCGTTACGCCGACGCCGATTTCCGCGCCATTTCCGCCGTGCTCTCCGGCCTGCCGGACGTGCGCAAGGCCTTGGCCGAGGCCGAGGTGAACTTCGCCCAGGGCCGGCGCACCGTGCTGTTCGTCGACGAGGTGCACCGCTTCAACAAGACCCAGCAGGATGCGTTCCTGCCGCACATCGAGCGCGGCGTGATCATCTTCATCGGCGCCACCACCGAGAACCCCTCGTTCGAGCTGAACTCCGCCTTGTTGTCGCGCTGCCGCGTGCACGTGCTGGAGCCGGTCTCCACCGCCGACATCATCGCCGCGCTCAAACGCGCCCTGGCCGACGATGAGCGCGGCCTGGGCGAAATGCAGTTGCAGGTTTCCGACGTATCGCTGGAGTCGATCGCCCAGGCCGCCGACGGCGACGTGCGCCGCGCGCTGACCCTGCTGGAGATCGCCGCTGAACTCGCCCACGAGCGCACCATCGACGAGGCCACCCTGGCCCAGGTGCTGGCCGACCGCACCCGCCGCTTCGACAAGGGCGGCGAGCAGTTCTACGACCAGATCTCGGCGCTGCACAAATCCGTGCGCTCGTCCGACCCCGACGCCGCCGTGTACTGGCTGTGCCGAATGCTCGACGGCGGCGTCGACCCGCTGTACCTCGCGCGCCGCATGACCCGCATGGCGGTGGAAGACGTCGGCCTGGCCGAGCCGCGCGCCTGGCGCATGGCGCTGGACGCATGGGATACCTACGAACGCCTCGGCAGCCCCGAAGGCGAGCTGGGCCTGGCGCAAGTAGCGATCTGGCTGGCTATCTCACCCAAGAGCAACGCGGCCTACATGGCCTACAACAAGGCCCGCGACGCGGTACGCCAGGGCGGCACGCTGGAAGTGCCAATGCACCTGCGCAACGCGCCGACGAAACTGATGAAGGGCCTCGGCTACGGCAAGGGCTACAAGTACGACCACGACGCCGCAGGCGGCATCGCGCTGGACCAGCAATGCCTGCCCGAAGGTCTCGAAGGCACCGTGTTCTACGAGCCGGTCGAACGCGGACTGGAACTGCAGCTGCGCGAAAAGCTGCTGGCCCTGCGCGCCGCCCGCGAAAAAGCCCGCAAGCCGTAGGAGCCCGCTCGCGGGCGATGCTCTCCTTCACGGCAGGCCATCGCTGCATCCTCCCTTGCCGCCACCACGCTCCCCGGCCTAGATTCGGCACATCAACCGGGGAGGGATGAACCATGCGCGTACTGGTGGCGGGTCTGATCGGCGGCATCGTGATGTTCATCTGGGGCGTGGCCGCGCACATGGCACTGGGGCTGGGCAGCGTCGGCATCCACCAGCCGCTCAACGAGAACGCGGCGCTGAGCGGACTGCAGGAAGGGTTGGGCGATCAGCCGGGCGTGTACCTGTTGCCCTCGCTCGATCCCAAGCAGATGGGCGACGCCGCCGTGGTGCGCGCCTATTCGATCAAGGCCGTGCGTTCGCCCTACGCCTGGGTGGTGTACCAGCCGCGCGGCACCGACATGATGCAGATGGGTCCGCAGATCGGGCGGCAGTGGGCGTCCGACACGCTGGCGTCGCTGGCGCTGGCGTTCGTCATGGGATTGGCCGTGGTGGGCTTCCGCCGGCGCGTGGCGATCGCCGCGGCGGCGGCCGTGTTTGCCTGGCTCAGCAGCATGCTTCCGTACTGGAACTGGTACCGCTTCCCGCTCGATTTCACGCTCGCCGCACTGGCCGAGCAACTGATCGGCTGGCTGCTCGCCGGCGCCGCGATGGCGTGGTGGCTGGGTCGCGGCGAGCGTCCGCGCGCAGCCATCGACTAGGCCAACGGTCGTACAGGAAGTCCCGAAAAGCCTCCGTCGCCCCAGCAAAAGCTGGGGCCCAGCGCCTTCAAGTTGTCGAAAGCAGAGGCGCTGGATTCCTGCCTTCGCAGGAATGACGGGATAGTGGGTGGCCGCTTCATTGCGGCCACCCGCCGCGCGCGGCGATAATTCACGGTTCAAGCCGTCATCTGGACCTCGCTCATGCTCGATCCCGCCCTGCTGCGTTCGCGCCTCGCCGAAACCGCCGCACGCCTCGCCGAAACCCGCGGCTACACGCTGGACGTGGCTGCCGTCGAGGCGCTGGAGAGTTCGCGCAAGCAACTGGCGATGGAGACGCAGGAGCTGCAGAACCTGCGCAACACCCGCTCCAAGGCGATCGGCCAGGCCAAGTCCAAAGGCGAAGACGTGGCGCCGCTGATGGCCGAAGTCGCCGGCATCGGCGACAAGCTCAAGGCCAACGAGCAGGCCCTTGCCGACGTGCAGGCCAAGCTCGCCGGGATTGCGCTGGGCATCCCCAACCTCCCGCACGAGTCCGTGCCGGTCGGCAAGGACGAGCACGACAACGTCGAAGTCAGCCGCTGGGGCACGCCGCGCGAGTTCGCGTTCGCGGTGAAGGATCACGTCGAACTCGGCGAGCGCCACGGCTGGCTCGACGGCGACGCCGGCGCCAAGCTCTCCGGCGCGCGCTTCACCGTGCTGCGCGGCCAGCTCGCGCACCTGCATCGCGCACTCGGCCAGTTCATGCTCGACCTGCACACCGGCGAGCACGGCTACCTCGAATGCAACGTGCCGGTGATCGTCAACGCCGACACCATGCAGGGCACCGGCCAGCTGCCGAAGTTCGAAGAGGACCTGTTCGCCACCGAAGTCGGCGAGACCAAGCGCTATCTGATCCCCACCGCCGAAGTCTCGCTGACCAACCTGGTGCGCGACACCATCCAGGACGCCGACGCGCTGCCGCTGCGCATGACCGCGCACACCCTGTGCTTCCGCGCCGAGGCCGGCAGCTACGGCCGCGACACCCGCGGCATGATCCGCCAGCACCAGTTCGAGAAGGTCGAGATGGTGCACGTCGCCCGCGCCGACCAGTCCTACGCGCAACTGGAGGAGATGGTCGGCCACGCCGAAACCGTGCTGCAGAAACTCGGCCTGCCGTACCGCAAGATGCTCCTGTGTACAGGCGACATGGGCTTCGGCGCCAGCAAGACCTACGACCTCGAAGTGTGGTTGCCCAGCCAGCAGACCTACCGCGAAATCTCCAGCTGCTCCAACTGCGAAGACTTCCAGGCCCGCCGCCTGCAGGCCCGCGTGCGCAACGCGGAAACCGGCAAGCCCGAACTCGTGCACACCTTGAACGGTTCCGGCCTCGCCATCGGCCGCACCCTGATCGCCGTGATGGAAAACAACCAGAACGACGACGGCTCGATCACCGTGCCCGAAGTGCTGCGCCCGTACATGGCCGGGCTCGACCGCATCGCATGAACACGCCGGCACCGGCACGCGGCCACTGGGGCAGGGTGGAGTTCTACACCAGCTTCTTCCTGCTGCTGGTGCTGGCCGGCGTGATCGCCACCCGCCTCGGCTTCGACGGCGTCTGGCACCTGCCCACCATCGACCTCGACCTGTCGATGGTCGCCCTGGCCCTCGTCCTCGCCAGCTTTTGGTTCGCCCGCCACAGCCGCCGCTGGCGCCTCGCCATCATCGTCTTCGCCGCCGCCACCCAACTGGTGCCGATGGTCATGCGCAACCCGCTATTGCTGCTGCCGCTGCTCGGCGCGCTGATTCCGGTAGCGATCCTGGTCGGCTGCCTGGTCGCCCTGTCGAGAAAAACCACCAAGCCGTCGTAGGAGCGCACCCTGTCCGCAAGGGACTTCCTTCGGTCGTGCGCGATGCTCTTCCTTCACGCCACCGCATCGTCTCGTCACCCACCGAAAGGCATCGCGCACAGGGTGCGCTCCTACAGTCTCGACGCGCCTTCCGCGGCACCTACGCCGAGGTTCCTGATAGCATGTGCCCCCGCGCCCCCCACCGTTCACCCTGAGCGTAGCGAAGCGAAGTCGAAGGGCCGGAGTCACCAAAGCAACGGTCGGCGGAAAAATTCTTCGGAGAGATGGCCGAGCGGTTTAAGGCAGCAGTCTTGAAAACTGCCGTAGGTGCAAGCCTACCGTGGGTTCGAATCCCACTCTCTCCGCCAGAAACGCAAAACGCCCCATGCGGGGCGTTTTGCATTTCTGACGATGACGACTGGGTGAGAAACCCACCGGTGCGACGAATTCTCCGGAAGCGAATTCGGACAGCCGCAGACTGGCCCCGCAGTGCGCAGCGCGAAGGGGTTGGGTCCATGGATGGGCCCAACAATACCCGCGGACGTCACGAAACAACGCGGCCCATCGAAGCGGGCGTTTTGCTTCTCTGGCAGTGACAGCGTGGGCAAGTAACCACCAAGGTCGATGAACCCGTCCGGGGGCGAATTCGGTCAGCCGCGGGTTGGCGTCCGCTACGCTCTCAGCCCTTGCGACGTGCTGCCATCATCATTGGCTACGGTGAAACCGCCACAGGGGGCAGCATGACCACACTATCCGATCGCTTCAGCCAAGCCGTCGACTACGCCCGCATCGCCCACGCCGCGCAGGTGCGCAAAGGCTCGAACATTCCGTATCTGTACCACCTGCTTGGCGTGGCCAGTCTGGTGATCGAGTTCGGCGGAAACGAAGACCAGGCCATCGCCGGCCTGCTGCACGACACCATTGAGGATTGCGGTGCCGAGCATGAGGCGGCGATCCGCAAGCAATTCGGTGATGCCGTCGCCAATATCGTGGTGGACTGCACCGACGGCACCGCCGAAGGCAAGGCCAGCCACACCGATCCGGAAGCCAAACGCCGCGACTGGGTCGAGCGCAAACTCGCGTACCTCGCACACCTGAAACAAGCCCCGGACGCCACGCTGCTGGTCTCCGCCTGCGACAAACTCCACAACGCCCGCGCCATCGTGCAGGACCTGGAAGATCCCGAAATAGCCACCCTCGTGTTCGACCGCTTCACCGGCGGCCGCGACGGCACGCTCGGCTACTACCAGGCGCTGGCAGAGATCTTCTCGACCCGCGGCGTCAAGGTCGCCCGGGTGCTCGACAGCACCGTGGACTGGATGCACGAACTGGCCGGGGTAGAGCAGCGCAAGGCGCTCGGAAGTGCTGTGGAGTAACCGCCGGCGAGTTGTCGCGGCACCAGCCGTAAGGCTCTGCACGGCAGGGCCTTTTTTTGCTTGCTCAAGCGTGTTGGCGCGGTACAGACTAGGCGGTCATATGCGTGGCTACTTGCGACGCCCGCGATGTGCGGCTGGCTGCCGCCGGGATATGGCGTGACCTTGCTTTCACGGGATCAAGATGGCGATCAAGAAATCCGAGCTCTATTCCTCCCTCTGGGCCAGCTGCGACGCCCTGCGTGGCGGCATGGACGCCAGCCAGTACAAGGACTACGTACTGGTACTGCTGTTCATCAAGTACATCAGTGACAAGTACGCCGGCGTGCCGTTTGCACCGATCACCGTGCCGCCGGGCGCCAGCTTCGATGACATGGTGGCGCTCAAGGGCAAGAGCGACATCGGCGACCAGATCAACAAGAAGATCATCGCGCCGCTGAAGGAGGCCAACCGCCTGTCCGAGATGCCGGATTTCAACGACGCCAGCAAGCTCGGCAGCGGCAAGGAGATGGTCGACAAGCTCACCGACCTGATCGGCATTTTCGAGAACAAGGCGCTGGATTTCTCGAAGAACCGCGCCGAGGGCGACGACATCCTCGGCGACGCCTACGAATACCTGATGCGCCACTTCGCCACCGAGAGCGGCAAGAGCAAGGGCCAGTTCTACACCCCGGCCGAAGTCAGCCGCATCATGGCGCAGGTGCTGGGCATCCGCGCGGCAAAAACCAGCAACGCCACCACCGTGTATGACCCGACATGCGGATCGGGGTCGCTGCTGCTGAAAGTGGCCGACGAGGCGCGCAGCAAGCTGACCATCTACGGCCAGGAAAAGGACGCCACCACCGCCGGCCTGGCGCGCATGAACATGATCCTGCACGACAACGCCGAGGCGCAGGTCGTGCAGGGCAATACGCTCACCGACCCGAAGTTTATGGACAAGGGCGTGTTGCGCACGTTCGACTATGTGGTCGCCAACCCGCCGTTCTCCGACAAGCGCTGGAGCACCGGCCTCGATCCGGAACACGACCCGCACGAGCGCTTCGCCGGCTTCGGCGTGCCGCCGGCCAAGCAGGGCGACTACGCTTACCTGCTGCACATCGTGCGTTCGCTCAAGAGCACCGGCCAGGGCGCGTGCATCCTGCCGCACGGCGTGCTGTTCCGCGGCAACGCCGAGGCGGTGATCCGCCGCAACCTGGTGCGCAAGGGCTATATCAAGGGCATCATCGGCTTGCCGGCCAACCTGTTCTACGGCACTGGCATCCCGGCCTGCATCGTGCTGATCGACAAGCACGACGCGCATGCGCGCAAGGGCATCTTCATGATCGACGCCAGCGCTGGTTTCATGAAGGACGGCCCGAAGAACCGCCTGCGCTCGCGCGATGTGCACCACATCGTCGACGCGTTCAACCGCCGGCTGGAGATTCCCAAGTACGCGCGCATGGTGCCGTTCGACGAGATCGAGAAGAACGACTACAACCTCAACCTGCCGCGCTACATCGACAGCCAGCAGGCTGAGGACCGGCAGGACATCGAAGCCCACCTCAAGGGCGGCATCCCGGTCGCCGACGTCGACGCGCTGCAGCGCTACTGGCAGGTCTGCCCAGATCTGCGCAAGGCGCTGTTCCGGCCCAACCGTCCCGGCTACGTCGACCTCGCGGTAGACAAGGCTGCGATCAAGCCCGCCATCTACGAACACCCGCAGTTCGCCGCCTTCATCAGCGGCATGAACGCGCACTTCGATAGCTGGCGCAAGAAGAGCGCCGCCACGCTCAAGGCGCTCGCCGCCGGCTGCCATCCCAAGGACGTGATCGCCGAACTGTCCGAAAGCCTGCTGGCGCACTACACCGGCCAGCCGCTGGTCGACGGCTACGACGTCTACCAGCACCTGATGGACTACTGGGCCGAGACGATGCAGGACGACCTGTACCTGATCGCCGCCGATGGCTGGAAAGCCGGCACCTACCGCGTCATCGAGCAAAAGAAGAACAAGGACGGCAAGGTCACCAGGGAAGTGGACAAGGGCTGGGCCTGCGACCTGCTGCCGAAGTCCTTGATCGTGGCGCGCTACTTCGCCGCCGAGCGGGCTGCGATCGACCAGTTCACCGTCGACCTCGACGCCACCGAGGCACAGCTCACCGAACTGGAAGAGGAACACGGCGGCGAGGATGCCGCGTTCTCCGGCTTCGACAAGATCAACGCGAAAGCGGTCAAGGAGCGGCTGGACGAAATCAACCGCGACCTCCCTCCGCCGTCATCCCAGCGAAAGCTGGGATCCAGCGCCTCCGCTTCTGCCGACAACGACACCGTCGCCGAAATTGTCGTCCTCAAACGCTGGCAGAAACTGGATCGCGAGAAGTCCGTGCTCAAGAAGCAACTCAAGGAAGCCGAGGCGGCGCTGGATGCCGCAGCGTATGCGAAGTATCCGAAGCTTTCCGAGGCTGAGATCAAGGTGCTGGCGGTGGACGACAAGTGGCTGGGTGCGCTGGATGTGGCCGTGCACAGTGAGATGGAGCGGATCAGCCACGGGCTGACGCGACGCGTGCGGGAGTTGGCTGAACGGTACGAGACGGATTTGCCGCAACTGAAAGATCGAGTTGCCGAACTGCAGTCCAGGGTGGATAGCCATCTGGAACGGATGGGCCTTGCATGGAAGTGAGGGAAGCTAGTGCGAGTTATGTCAGGTTGACAGAGCTGTCGGGCGATGCCGTGCCGTTTGGATACAAGCAAACAGAGCTCGGAGTGATTCCAGACGAGTGGGAAGTGAAAGCGGTTCATGAGTTCGCTGGAATCATGACTGGGCCGTTCGGGACGCTTCTCAAAGCAGCTGAATATTCGACGGGCGACGGGGTGCCTGTGATATCTGTCGGAGAAATCCGCGATGGGTATTTTCGGATTACGGAACACACCCCGCGCGTGTCAGAAGCTGTCACCAAGAGACTGCCGCAATATGTCTTGAAAGAAGGTGACGTTGTGTTCGGCCGGAAAGGTGGTGTTGAGAGGTCGGCGTTAATCAAGCAGGAACATGAGGGGTGGTTTCTTGGTTCCGACGGCATCCGCATTCGTCCATCACGCGACCTCGCAGAGGGGTATCTGGCGTTTCAGTTCCAGAGTAGTCGCGTTCAAAGTTGGCTTCTCCAGCATGCGATTGGCACGACCATGCCATCACTCAATCAGGAAGTGCTCCGGCAGGTTGCGATCCCGCTTCCACCAACGAAGGCCGAGCAAGAAGCCATCGCCGAGGCCTTGAGCGATGCGGATGCGCTGATCGAATCGCTGGAACAGCTCATCGCCAAGAAGCGCCAGATCAAGCAAGGCACCATGCAGGCCTTGCTCACCGGCAAGCAACGCCTGCCGGGGTTCGCCAGTAACTGGGTATCGAAGTCGCTGAGTGACCTTTCGAGCATTCGTAGCGGCGGCACACCCAGCACGACCCAATCCCAATTTTGGGATGGCGATATTCTTTGGTGCACGCCGACGGATATCACTGGCCTAAAGGGTAAAAAGTACCTGAGCGACACGAACCGGAAGATCACGGTGCAGGGCCTGCAGTCCAGTTCAGCCGAGCTGATACCGGCGAACTCAATCGTGATGACGTCGCGCGCAACAATCGGCGAATGTGCAATCAACGTGACTCCCGTCGCGACTAATCAAGGCTTCAAGAATTTCATTCCGTTTGATGACGTCGATGTGGAGTTCTTGTACTACCTGTTGCTGATGCAGACAGAGGGCTTCATACGCCTATGTGCTGGCAGCACATTTTTGGAGATTGGCAAGACACAGCTCGCTTTGTTCGAGGTGCTGACGCCGCCAACGAAGGCCGAACAAACCGCCATCGCCACCATCCTCACCGACATGGACACCGAACTCGCCGAACTGGAAACCCGCCTCGCCAAGACCCGCCAGCTCAAGCAAGGCATGATGCAGGAGCTGCTGACGGGAAGGATTCGCCCGGTTCTGCCGGCATCGACGGTCGTTTCACTGCCGAAGAAGAAAGAACCCCAAGTTGCCACGACCAAAAAGCACAATCCGCAGATCAATGAAGCGGTGGTGATCGCTGCGTTGACCAAGCATTTCGGCTCTGAAGACTGGCCGCTTGCTCGTGTGCGCCGCACGAAGCTGGCCTATCTGCTGCATCGTCATGCCGAGGGGCGAGCTATCGGCTTTCTCAAGAAGGCTGCCGGTCCGTACGATCCTCGCACCCGCTACAAGGGGCCGGAGGGTATCGCGCTGAAGAAGGGCTATGTCCGGACATGCCACAACGGCAAATATGAAGGATTCGTGGCGTCGGAACATATTGCCGAGGCCGAGGCCTATTTCGAGAAGTGGTATGGCGCTGACGTGATGGCCTGGCTTGATCAGTTCCACATGCGGAAGACTGAAGAGCTGGAGTTGTTGACGACCGTGGACATGGCCGTGGAAGACCTGCGGCGCGAGGGCAAGTCGATCAGCGTGGGGGCGGTGAAGCAGTTGATCCACGACCATCCCGACTGGAAGCCGAAGCTTGATCGGCCGGCCTTTTCCGACACCAGCATTGCTGGTGCTCTGACGGAATGCCAAACACTGTTCGCAACCTAGGTGCGGGTGCAATCATCGCGCTGGACGGCGAGTGGAAGCTGCGTCGCACGCTGACGGTCATCGTTCGCCGCTACCCAGTCGATTTCAAACTGACCTGAGCCTGAGGCCATGCAGGATGAACAGCCGTTACGACACTGCTGGAGAACAAGGCGCGTTCGAGCCAGGCTCCGGCGATCGGGTACTGCGCAACCAGCTCGGCGTGACCTCTCCCGACGAGATGGACGAGATCGAGTTGGATCTGTTGGCTCAGCTCTATCAGGCCGTGCTGGTGGAGGATTTGCCTGATCGAACCCTGCGTGTGGCGGACCTGATGACTGGCACCGCCGCTGGCTGGGCAACGTGTATGGCTGGGCCGGCACGGAACGCTCGGTGAACATGGGCAAGGGCGGTTTCCACTTTGCGGCGGCGGCGCAAATCCCGCGCCTGTTGACGGTGTTCGAGCGTGACTGTCTGGCGCGCTTCACGCCGTGCCATGACCTCGTTGGTACCGCGCTGGCTGAGGCGGTGGCCGTAACCCATGTGGAATTCATCTTGATCCACCCGTTTCGGGAGGGTAACGGTCGCCTGTCGCGCCTGCTGGCCGACGTCATGGTGGTCCAGGCAGGACACGAGCCGCTGGACTACAGCGTGTGGGATGCAGACAAGCCGGCCTACTTCGGCGCCATCCATGCCGGCATGGCCGGGGACTATGCGCCGATGCAACGGCTGGTTGAGGCCGTGTTGGCTGGTTGAGTGTAGAGCGCGAGTCAGCTCGCGAGTGCAACCTTGCGTGGCCTGGAATGACTGCTAAGCAGCAAGCTTTCGATCTGCTGCACGCTCTTGCCCGTTTCAATGGCGGTTGAACTGGCCACGGCACGGACAATAGCCTTGTGGCTTGGCACCTTGGTGGTGCGACGCGGCTTGACTGCGGCGGTGGGCTTGGCAGGCTTCATGTGATCCATTATAGCGGATCGTACCGGGAGCAAATGGCCGCTTGACGGCCTGAGCTCCCGTCTGGATACAGGGGCAGGGAATGAGCGACATCAGCAAGTCGGAGCGCGCGACCCAGAACCGCGTCGTCGCGTTGTTCCGCGACGAGCTGGGCTACGACTATCTCGGCGACTGGAGCGACCGCGAGAACAATCGCCAGGTCGAGGACGGCTTGCTGACTGACTGGCTGACCCGCCGGGGCCACAGCCAGACCCAGATCAGCATCGCCTTGCACAAGCTGCACACCGAAGCCGACAACCCCACGCGTACCCTGTACGAGAACAACCACGTGGTGTACCAGTTGCTGCGTTACGGCGTGCCGGTGCAGACCGAGGCCGGGCGCCCGCACGAGACCGTCCAGTTCATCGACTGGGGCAATGCGGCGGCCAACAACTTCGCCATCGCCGAGGAAGTCACCTTGCGCGGCGGCTTCGAGCGGCGACCGGACCTGGTGCTTTACGTCAACGGCATCGCCGTGGCGGTGATCGAGCTGAAGAGCAGCCGGGTCAGCACCGGCGACGGTATCCGCCAGTTGCTGTCCAACCAGCAGCCGGCCTTCAACGCGTGGTTCTTCAGCACGGTGCAGTTCGTGTTTGCCGGCAGCGATGCGGAAGGCCTGCAGTACGGCACCATCGCCACGCCGGAGAAGTTCTTCCTGAAGTGGAAGGAGGACGAGGCCGACGACAGCCGCTACAAGCTGGACAAGTACCTGCTGAAGATGTGCGGCAAGGATCGCCTGGTCGAGCTGATGCGCGATTTCGTGCTGTTCGACGGTGGCATCAAGAAGGTGCCGCGGGTGCACCAGTATTTCGGCATCAAGGCCGCGCAGCAGCACGCCCACGAGCGCAAGGGCGGCATCATCTGGCACACCCAGGGCAGCGGCAAGAGCATCGTGATGGTGCTGCTGGCCCGCTGGCTGCTGCAGGACAACCCGCACGCCCGGGTGGTGGTGATCACCGACCGCGACGAGCTGGACAAGCAGATCGAGCGGGTGTTCGGCGATGCCGGCGAGAAGATTCATCGCACCCACAGCGGTCGCGACCTGATGCGCCAGCTGGGCCAGGCCTCGCCCCGGCTGCTGTGCTCGCTGGTGCACAAGTTCGGGCTGGAGGCGCGTGGCAAGAGGGACAAGGAGTTCGAGGCCTTTCTGGAAGAGTTGCAGTCGCAGCCCAGCCCGACGGTGGGCGAGCTGTTCGTGTTTGTCGACGAGTGCCATCGCACCCAGAGCGGCCGGCTGCACAAGGTGATGAAGGCGCTGATGCCCAACGCGGTGTTCGTTGGCTTCACCGGCACGCCCTTGCTGAAGGAGGACAAGGCCACCAGCCTGGAAGTATTCGGCGGCTATATCCACACCTACAAGTTCAGTGAGGCGGTGGCGGACGAGGTGGTGCTGGACCTGGTCTACGAGGCGCGCGACATCGACCAGAAGCTTGGTTCGACCGAGCGCATCGACCAGTGGTTCGAGGCCAAGACGAAAGGCCTCAACGACTGGCAGAAGGACGAGCTGAAGAAGACCTGGGGCACGCTGCAGCGCGTGCTGAGTTCGCGTTCGCGGATGGAACGGGTGGTCGAGGACGTGGTGTTCGACTTCAGCGTGAAGCCGCGACTGTCCAGCGAGCGCGGCAACGCGATCCTGGTGGCGCGCAGCATTCTGGACGCCTGCCGGTATTTCAGCCTGTTCCAGAAGACCCCGCTCAAGGGACGCTGCGCGGTGGTGACCTCGTACAACCCGCAGGCGCGGGACGTGACACTGGAGGAAACCGGCGCCAACGACGAAACCGACAAGCAGTTCATCTACAACACCTACACCGACTTGCTGGAGCCTGTGCAGCCTCTGCCGGGCAAGAGCAAGACCGAAACGTACGAGGACTGGGCCAAGAAGCTGTTCGTCGAGGAGCCGGCGCATATGCGTCTGCTGATCGTGGTGGACAAACTGTTGACCGGTTTCGACGCACCACCGTGCACCTACCTCTACATCGACAAGTCGATGCAGGATCACGGCCTGTTCCAGGCGATCTGCCGCACCAATCGACTGGATGGCGACGACAAGGATTTCGGCTACATCGTCGACTACAAGGATCTGTTCAAGAAACTGGTGAACGAGCAGGGCACCGGCGCCCTGCAGGTGTATTCGTCCGAGCTGGATCACAGCGACGGCGGCGTCGACCCCGCAGTGATGATGCAGGACCGGCTGGTGAAGGGTCGCGAACGGCTGGACGATGCGCTGGAGGCTCTGGTGCTGCTGTGCGAGCCGGTCGAGTCGCCCAAGGCCGAGCGGGATTACATACGTTATTTCTGCGGCAACACCGAGATTGCCAGCGACCTCAAGGAGCGCGAGCCGCGCCGTGTGGCGCTGTACAAGGCCACCGTGGCCTTGCTGCGCGCCTACGGCAACCTCGCCGATGACCTGGCAGGCGCAGGCTACAGCGGCATCGACGTTGCACGGATCAAGGGTGATGTCAGGCGTTACACGGACCTACGCGAAGTGATTCGTCGGGCTAGCGGCGAAACGCTGGACCTGAAACCGTACGAGGCGGACATGCGCCACCTCATCGACACCTACATCGAGGCGAAGGCGCCGCGAAAAATTTCCCCGTTCGACGATATCGGCCTGCTGGAACTGATCGCCCGCAGCGGCATGGCCGACGCCATCAGCCAGTTGCCCGAAGGTATCAAGGGCAGCAAGGACGCGATCGCCGAAACGATCGAGAACAACGTGCGCAGCAAGATCATCCAGGAGCATCTGAACAACCCGGCGTACTACGCCCGCATGTCGGCACTGCTGGACGAGGTGATCAGGTTCCGCAAGGAACGGGCGGACAAGTACGAGGAGTATCTGAAAAAGATCGCCGACCTCGTGGGCAAGGTGCAGGCCGGCCACGACGACACCACGCCCGAGCCGTTGAGGCGCAGCGCCGGGCTGCGGGCGATCTACGACAATCTGGCGGTGCCGCCACCACCGCGGGCCACGGCGAACCTGCAGGACGAGGCCGGCCCGCTGCCGCTGCCTGATCCGAAGTTGAAGCTGGCGGTGGATATCGACGACGCCGTCAAGCGTGAGCGGCATGCCAGCTGGCGCGGTAACGCCGCCCGCGAGAACCACATCAAGCGCGAGGCGTTGATGCCCTTGCTCAAGGACGTGGCCGAGGTGGAGCGCATCTTCGAGATCATCAAGCAGCAGACGGAATACTGATGGTCACGCGGCTTGATTTGGGCAGTATCAGCGTGGATGTGGTGCGCAAGGACATCAAGAACATCCATCTCGGTGTCTATCCGCCCGCCGGCAAGGTACGCATTGCCGCGCCCGCATGGATGGAGCTGGATGCGATCCGCCTGTTTGCCATCAACAAGCTGGCCTGGATCAGGCAGCAGCAGAAGAAGCTGCGTGAACAGATGCGTGAAACGCCGCGCGAATACCTGGAACGCGAAAGCCACTACGTATGGGGGCGACGCTACCTGCTGCGCATCGTCGAGCGCGACGCTGCGCCTTCGATCGACCTGACGCATCGACACCTCAAAATGCAGGTTCGCCCCGGTGCGGATGTGGAGAAGCGCGAAGCTCTGTTGGCCGACTGGTATCGCTCCCAGCTGAAGCAGGCCGTACCGGCGCTGCTTGCCAAGTGGGAGCCGATCATCGGCGTACGCGTCGAGCGCCTCTACGTGCAACACATGAAAACGAAGTGGGGCAGCTGCAACACCCCGCCGCGCCATATCCGGCTGAATACCGAGCTGGCTAAGAAGCCACCGGAATGCCTCGAATACATTGTGGTGCACGAACTGGTTCATCTGCGCGAGCCGACCCACAACGCGCAATTCGTAGCCATGATGGACCGCTGGATGCCGCACTGGCGCGACCGCCGCGACATGTTGAATCAGTTGCCGGTGCGTAATGAGCATTGGGACTATTGAAAGCCGCCAGCCAGGCAAGGTCGCTCTCGTTAACGCTGTCGATTTCATTTCCTTTGCCCTGTTAAAAGCGATACCCCTGTAATCCCGCTGTTCCGTGCCGCCCCCACGTGGGATCCTCTTCCCAGGGGAAGACTTTTTCTTTCCGTCCTTGTACGGTTCGCCGGTGGCGACAACGGACGCGCCGCACATCGCCGCCAGGGTTGGCGTGGCATTGGGGCCGACTCGGGAGCAAAGATGAAATCGTCATGTATGCGCGCGGCGATGCTTGCCGCATGGCTGGGGGTATCCGTCGGGGTGGTCGCGCAGGCCGCGACACCGCAACCCACCGAATTCCCGCCGGACGCCTTCCCGTCCACCTACCAGCCGCTGCCTGCGCAGACCACGCTGATCCGGCACGCGACGATCTACACCGGCACCGGCGAGCGCATCGACGATGGCGCGGTGCTGCTGCGTGACGGCAAGGTCGCGGCGATCGGCAAGCAGGTCGAGGTGCCGGCCGGTGCGGTGGTGATAGACGCCAAGGGCAAGTTCGTCACGCCCGGGCTGATCGACGTGCATTCGCATCTGGGCGTGTATCCGTCGCCGTCGGTGGCCGCCACCGCGAACGGCAACGAGATGACCAACCCGACCACGCCGCAGGTAATGGCCGAGCATTCGGTCTGGCCGCAGGACCCGGGCTTCAACACCGCGCGCGCCGGCGGCGTGACCACGCTGGAGATCCTGCCCGGTTCCGGCAACCTGATCGGCGGCCGCGGCGTGGTGTTGAAGAACGTGCCGGCCACCACGGTGCAGGGGATGAAGTTTCCGGACGCGCCGTACGGCCTGAAGATGGCCTGCGGCGAGAACCCGATGCGGGTTTACGGCAGCCGTCACCAGTTTCCGTCCACACTGATGGGCGACGTCGCCGGGTACCGGCAGGCGTTCGCCGATGCGCAGGCCTACGACCGCGAGTGGAAGGCGTGGGAGGCCAAGGTCAAGGCCAAGGGCGCCGCCGATGCCGGGCCGCCGCCCAAGCGTGACCTGGGCAAGGAAACCCTGGCCGAGGTGCTCGACGGCAAGATCCGCGTGCAGATGCATTGCTACCGTGCCGACGAGATGGCCGCCTTGCTCGACGTGGCGCACGAGTTCGGTTTCAGGATCGCGGCGTTCCACCATGCCGTCGAGGCGTACAAGATTCCGCACCTGCTGGCGAAGACCGACACCTGCGCGGCGATGTGGGCCGACTGGTGGGGTTTCAAGATGGAAGCGTGGGACGGCATTCGCGCCAACATCGCGATGGTCGACGCCGGCGGCGCGTGCGCGATGATCCACTCGGACGACGAGAACGGTATCCAGCGCCTCAACCAGGAAGTGGCCAAGGCCTTGTCGGCGGGCCGGCGCGCCGGGCTCGACATCAGCGAGGAGCACGCGGTGATGTGGATGACGCTCAATCCCGCCAGGGCGCTGGGCCTGGATGACCGCATCGGCTCGCTGGAGCCCGGCAAGAATGCCGACGTGGTGATCTGGAGCGCCGACCCGCTCAGTGTCTACGCACGTACCGAGAAGGTGTTCCTCGACGGCGCCGTGGTGTACGACCGCAACGATCCGCAGCGGCAGTCGACCTCCGATTTCATGCTGGGCAGCTCCGTCGAGCCGCATGCCATCGAAGCTGCTGCAGGGGAGGGCGCACGATGAAATACCTGGTCATGATCCTGGCGATGCTGTGCGTCGCCTGCAGCCCCGCCGATCGTTCGGCGGACCGCGCCGATGCCGGCGCGTCGAGCGCGAACAAGCACGCCGACGGCGATGGCAAGACCTACGCCATCACCGGCGGCACCGTGTACACGCTGGGTGCCGCCGGCAAGATCGAGCACGGTACGGTGCTGGTCAAGGACGGCAGGATTGCCGCGGTCGGCGCCAACGTCGAGATCCCCGCCGATGCCGAGCGCATCGACGCCACGGGCAAGATCGTCACGCCCGGCATCTTCGACCCGCAAAGCCAGTTCGGCATCGTCGAGGTGGGCGCGGTCAAGGAAACCCGCGATGCATCGGCGGGCGACTCGCGCTTCAGTGCCGCGTTCGACGTGGCTGATGCGATCAACCCGCGTTCGGTGCTGATCCCGGTCAACCGCATTGCCGGCGTCACGCGCGCGATGGTGTCGCCCACCAACGGCGACAAGCACATCATCGCCGGTCGCGGGGCCATCATCGACCTGGGTTCGACCGAAGGCTTCATCCATCGCGATGCGGCAGCGATGTTCGCCGCCGCGGGTGAAGCCGGCGCCGAACAGGCCGGCGGCTCGCGTGCGGCCGCGATGCTGGCCCTGCGCGAGGCGCTGCAGGACGCGAAGGACTACGGCGACAACACCAGCGCCTATGCCAGCAACCAGCGCCGCAAGTACGCGCTGACGCGGCTGGACCTGGAGGCGCTGGGCCCGGTGCTGGCGGGCGAGGAACCGCTGGTGCTCCACGTCGAACGTGCCAGCGACATCGAGGCGGCGCTGCGGCTGGCCCGCGACTTCAAGCTCAAGCTGGTCGTTTCCGGCGGCGCCGAGGCCTGGATGGTCGCCGACGAACTTGCCGCCGCGCACGTGCCGGTGCTGCTCAATCCGCTGGAGGACCTGCCGGCCCACTTCGAGACGCTGGGCTCGACGCTGGAAAACGCCGCGCGCCTGCAAAAAGCCGGCGTGCTGATCGCCTTCGCCACCGGCGAGACCCACAACGCGCGCAACGTCACCCAGGCCGCCGGCAACGCGGTGGCCAACGGCCTGCCGTGGCTCGATGCACTGAAAGCGCTGATGCTGAACCCGGCGCGGATCTACGGCATGGACCAGGACGTGGGCACGCTGGAGCCGGGCAAGCTGGCCGACGTGGTGGTCTGGAGTGGTGATCCGCTGGAGCTGTCCAGCTTCGCGGACCAGGTCTTCATCGCCGGTCGCAAGATCCCCATGGTCAGCCGCCAGACCATGTTGCGTGACCGCTACATGCAGGCGACGCGGGAGAAGCAGGCGGTGCCGCCGGGTTACCTCACGCCGACGGCGCTCTAGGCCTTCCGCTGTAGGGCGGGTATGGCCCGTCGCCGGTGGTTTGGACGAAGAGCGACTCCACCCGGGTCCTCCCCTGCAGGCAGGGGAGGGAGCAAGGCGCAGGGCCATGCTCGCCGCCTTTTTTGTAGGAGCGCACCCTGTGCGCGATGCTCTTCGTCACGTCACGAAAGGCATCGCGCACAGGGTGCGCTCCTACAGGGTTTGCGTTGATTGTGCGGGTCGCTCGGGGCCGCGACCGACGGTCAGACGTCCTGGGCCAGCTCTTCGGCCAGCCCGGTATAGCCGCCCGGCGTCAGCTCCAGCAGGCGCTGCTTCGCCTCCGCCGGCAGCTCCAGCCCCGCGATGAACTCGCGCATCGACTCCCGCGTGATGCCATGGCCCCGGGTCAGCGCCTTGAGCTGTTCGTAGGGCTGCGGCAGGCCGTAGCGGCGCATCACGGTCTGCACGGCTTCGGCGAGCACTTCCCAGCTGGCGTCGAGGTCGGCGCCGATGCGCTCGGCGTTGACGTTGAGTTTGCCCAGGCCCTTCTTGAGCGATTCGAGCGCGACCAGCGTGTGGCCGAAGGCGGTGCCGAGCGCGCGCAGCACGGTGGAATCGGTCAGGTCGCGCTGCCAGCGGCTGATCGGCAGCTTCTCGGCGAAGTGGCCCAGCAGCGCATTGGCGAGGCCGAAGTTGCCTTCGGCATTCTCGAAGTCGATCGGGTTGACCTTGTGCGGCATGGTCGACGAACCGACTTCGCCGGCCTTCAATGTCTGCCTGAAATAGCCCAGCGAGATGTAGCCCCAGATGTCGCGGGCCAGGTCGATCAGGATGATGTTGGCGCGGCGCACGGCGTCGCAGTATTCGGCGACGTTGTCGTGCGGTTCGATCTGGGTGGTGTACGCGTTGTAATCGAGGTCCAGGCCTTCGACGAACTGCTGGGAGAAACAGCGCCAGTCCAGCTCGGGGTAGGTGACGACGTGGGCGTTGTAGTTGCCCACCGCGCCGTTGATCTTGCCGGAGACTTCGACGGCCACCAGCTGTTTGCGCTGGCGCTCCAGCCGCGCTACCACGTTGGCGATTTCCTTGCCCAGCGTGCTGGGCGAGGCGGTCTGGCCGTGGGTGCGCGAGAGCAGCGGCAGGCCGGCGTTGGCGTGTGCCATCTCGCGCAGCGTGCCGATCACCGTATCGAGCTGCGGCAGCAGCACGCTGCTGCGCGCATCACGCAGCATCAGCGCATAGGACAGGTTGTTGATGTCTTCACTGGTGCAGGCGAAATGCACGAATTCCTTCGCCTGCGCCAGCCCGGCGTCGGCGCCGATCTTTTCCTTGATGAAGTACTCGACCGCCTTGACGTCGTGGTTGGTGGTCGCCTCGATCGCCTTGATCCGCTCGCCGTCCGCCTCGCTGAAGTTTTCCGCGATGGCTTTCAGGGTGGCAACCTGGGAGGCGTCGAAGGCGGGCAGTTCGACGATCTTCGGCTCGGCGGCCAGGGCCAGCAGCCATTCGATCTCCACCTGCACGCGACGATGCATCAGGCCGAACTCGCTGAAGATCGGGCGCAGCGCTCCGACCTTGCCGGCGTAGCGGCCATCCAGCGGCGACAGGGCGGAGAGGGCGTGGTTGGACATCGGGGCGTTCCGGCGAGGGGAAACCGGCATTTTACATTGCCGGCGGCGCGATGCCTTGCGGCCTATAGTGGCAAACCATGAAACGGTTTTTTTGCCCCGTCATTCCTGCGCAAGCAGGAATCCAGTGCCTCTGGTCTTCAAGGGCGCTGAGTCACTGGGCCCCAGCTTGCGCTGAGGCGACGGGAGCTCTCCAGGATCTGGCTTTCCCCATCCACCGAAGGAACAAACCATGAGCGGCTTCCGCATCGAACACGACAGCATGGGCGAGCTGCAAGTCCCCGCTGACGCGTTGTATGGCGCGCAGACCCAGCGCGCGATCGACAATTTCCCGATTTCCGGCCTGCACCTGCCGCGCCCGTTCATCCGCGCGCTGGGCCTGATCAAGGCCGCCGCGGCCGAGGTCAACCTGTCGCTGGGCCATCTGAAAAAGGGCCAGGCGGCGGCGATCCGCAAGGCGGCGCTGGCGGTGGCCGACGGCCGGTACGACGCGCAGTTCCCGATCGACATCTTCCAGACCGGTTCGGGCACCAGCACAAACATGAACGCGAACGAGGTGATCGCGCACCTGGCGGTCGCCGCGGGCGCGAAGGTGCACCCGAACGATCACGTCAACTACGGGCAGAGCTCGAACGACGTGATCCCCACGGCGATCCACGTCAGCGCCACGCTGACCACCAGCGAGCAGTTGCTGCCGGCGCTGAAGCACCTGAAGAAGGCGATCGACAAGCGCGCGCGCGAGCTGAAGAACACGCCCAAGACCGGCCGCACCCACCTGATGGACGCGATGCCGATCACCTTCGGGCAGGAACTGTCGGGCTGGGCGGCACAGATCGGTGCGGCGATCGAGCGGATCGAGGATGCGCTGAAACGCATGCGCCGGCTGCCGCAGGGCGGCACGGCGGTCGGCACCGGCATCAATGCCGATCCGAAGTTCGGCCCGGCGATGGCGGCGCAGCTGAAGAAGCTGACCGGCGTGAGGTTCGAGTCGGCGGAAAACTACTTCGAGGGCATGGCCGCGCAGGATGCGGCGGTGGAGCTGTCCGGCGCACTGAAGGCGCTGGCGGTGGCGCTGATGAAGATCGCCAACGACCTGCGCTGGATGAACTCCGGCCCCTTGGCGGGCCTGGGCGAGATCGAGCTGCCGGCGCTGCAGCCGGGCTCGTCGATCATGCCGGGCAAGGTCAATCCGGTGATCCCCGAGGCGGTGGCGATGGTCGCCGCGCAGGTGATCGGCAACGATGCCTCGATCACCATTGCCGGCCAGAGCGGCAATTTCCAGCTCAACGTGATGCTGCCGCTGATCGCACACAACCTGCTGCAGTCGATCGGCATCCTGGCCAATGCCAGCGTGCTGCTGGCCGACAAGTCCATCGCCGGGTTCAAGGTCAACAAGGCGCGGGTGAACCAGGCGCTGGCGATGAATCCGATCCTGGTCACCGCCTTGAACCCGGTGATCGGCTACGAGAAGGGCGCGGCCACCGCCAAGCAGGCGTACAAGGAGCATCGGCCGATCATGGACGTGGCGCTGGAGACTACCGGCTTGTCCAGGGACGAGCTGAAGAAGCTGCTGGACCCGATGGCGCTGACCCGCGGCGGCATCCACGAAAAATAGACGATCAGGGTTTCGGGTTTGCAGGAGCATCGCCGCGAGCGGGCTCCTACAGCCTCCGTCGTCCCGTAGGAGCTCGCTCGCGGGCGATGCTTTTTGCTCTTGCGATCCCGAACCCCGGATCAGAACGACAGCACGGTCACCCCTTTCTTGTGCTCGGAGATGTTCTTGCCGCAGTCCTCCACGTCTTGCTGTTCCATCGTCGCGTAGGGCTTGAACGCGGGCATCGCGGCGGCCAGCTGCTGCTGGGCGGCGAGCAGGTCGGGCAGGCGCTTGCAGAGCTCGAGCGCGGCGGCCTGGATGCGATCGGTCTGCGGCTTGATGGCCGCCTCGATCTCGGCGTCGCTCTTGCCGGTGAACACGCCGCTCAGCGCCACGCTGGCGGCACGCATGCCGAGGTCCGCGCCCTGCGTGCCGATCGCCATGCCGGCTTCGGCGATGTCGATGACGCGATGGCGGTAGTCGAGCAGCATCTGCTGTTGTTCCGGCGTGGCGGCGACCTTCTTGCCGTCGATCAGCAGGTCGCCCTGCGGGGTGATCTCGGCCTTGGGCCTGGCGGACTCCGTCTTCAGGCTCCTGCCGATGTGGATGGTGCCCACGTCGATGTTCCTGGTTTCCAGTTCCTGCCTGGCTTCCTGCATGGCGTCGTCGACCCGGCGGGCTACCCATGAGGCAGGCACCTTGTCGGCGGCCGCCTGCGCGGTGGTGGCCGCGGAGGCCGGCTGGGAGCCGGCGTGGTCGGTTTTCCCGCATGCCGCCAGGGGCAGCAGCAAGGTCAAGGCGAGGACGTTGAGCATGGTGGATTTCATGGGTGCTTCTCCCTATCTCGTGTGGGGACCAACTCAGCTGTCGTCGCGCCAGCGGCGGAACCAGATCGCGCCGGCCAGCATGGCCACGGCGGCAACCACGCCGATCCACAGGTTCATCGAGGCCAGCGCGGTGTAGCTGCGCAGCACGCCCAGGCTGGAAAGCACCGATGCCGGGTCGTGGCCGCCGATGTCGGTGACCTGGGAGAACCAGCCGCCGGGGAACACGCTGCCCAGGATGCGCGCGACCACATGGCTCCAGTACCAGTCGTTGGAAATGTTCACGGTGCCCAGCAGGTTGAACCAGCCGATCACGATGCCGACGCCCACCGGCAGGGCCACCGCCCACAGGAACGGCTTGCTGCGTGCCCAGGCCGAGCACAGCAACAGCCAGCCCACCGTCGGCAGCGCCCACAGTACGTAGAGGGGGATCGAGCCGATCAGGTTGGCGAGTACCCGCAGCGGGTGCGACAGGCCCAGCAGGTGCCACACGCCGACGCCATGCAGCGACAAGGTGGTGGCGAACATCAGCAGCATCACGAGGCCCGTCAGCGCACCCACGACCACCGCGATCAGCGGGGCCACCACGGTGGCGGAAACCACCTTGGACAGCACCGTGGCGGTGTCGGACACCGGCAGCGACTTCCAGAACAGGATGCTGCGGTCGCGGCGGTCGTCATACAGCGCGCCGAGGCAGTAGAAGAACACCACGAAGCCGAGCACGATGCTGATGATCATGGTGGAGGAGTACATCACCAGGTCCAGCCCGGCGCCGACCGCCTCCATCGACTGCTGGTCCAGGTCGCGGGCGAGCAGGTGCAGGTTGTTGTTGCCCATGCCCAGCTGGAAACCCATCTGCCGGCCCATTACCTCGCCGGTCACGATGCCCATCAGGTTCAGCAGCAGGAAGATCGCGGCGGTGATCACCGGCGCGCGCAGAAAGCCGCCGCGGTGCTCCCAGAACTCGCGCTTGATCAGCCACAGAAAGGTTTTCATGCGTAGGTTCCCTTCATGGTGGCGACGAACAGGTCGCTGATGGATGGCCGGCGGGTCTCGCCCAGGGCCTCCAGTTGCGCCCGTCCGACGCCGTCGAACAGAAAGATGCTCTTGCCGAAGACCTGGCGCTCGTCCAGCGGCTTCAGCGCCCGGGCCGCGTCGGCCCGGTCGGCGTTGACCATCACCTCGATGTAGCGCTCGCCCACGGCGTCCATGTCCGAGTCGAGCACGATCCGGCCGTCGCGGATGAACATCAGGTCGGTGAGGATGTGCTCGACTTCCTCCACCTGGTGGGTGGTGACGATGATGGTCTTGTTCTCGTCGAAGTAGTCCTCCAGCAGGTTCTGGTAGAACTGCTTGCGGTAGAGGATGTCCAGGCCCAGCGTGGGCTCATCCAGGATCAGCAGCCGGGCATCGATCGCCATCACCAGGGCCAGGTGCAGCTGCACGATCATGCCCTTGGACATCTGCCGCACGCGCTGGCCCGGGTGCAGCTTGGTGCGGGCCAGGAACGCCTCGCACTTGGTGCGGTCGAAGCGCGGATGCACGTTGGCGACGAAGTCGACCACTTCGCTGACGCGGATCCAGCGCGGCAGCACCGCCACGTCGGCGATGAAGCACACCTCGCCCATCAGCTGGCCGCGCTGCCGGCGCGGGTCCAGGCCCAGCACGTTCAGCTCGCCGGTGAAGTCGGTCAGGCCCAGGATGGCCTTCAGGGCCGTGGTCTTGCCGGCGCCGTTGGGGCCGATCAGGCCGACGATGCGGCCGGGTTCCACCTGGAAGCTGACATTGTCCAGCGCGAGCGTCGACTTGTAGCGTTTGCCGAGGCCGCTGGCCGTGATTACCGCGCTCATGCTGATGGCTCCTGGTGGCTGTCGGCTTCCCGCATCAGGGTCTTGAGGTCCAGTCCCAGACGCTGCAGGCGGGCGTGCAGGGCCGGCCATTCCTCGCGCAGGAAGCGCTCGCGTTCGGACTTGAGCAGCGCATCGCGCGCGCCTTCGATGACAAACATGCCCAGACCCCTCCTTTTCTCAACGAGTTGTTCGTCGACCAGTTCCTGGTACGCCTTCGATACGGTCAGCGGGTTGATCTGATAATCCGCCGCTACCTGGCGTACCGACGGCAGCGGGTCGCCTTCGTTCAAGGCGCCGTCCAGGATCATCGCCACCACACGCTGGTGCAGCTGGCGATAGATCGGGACGCTGTCGTTCCAGGGGATGGTCATGGTTATTCCTTGGTGATGCGGCCGAACTTCTTGCCAAACGAATAGTAGGGCATGACCCACTGCGACCCGAGCAGGCCCAGTGGTTCGATCGCCTCGCCCAGGCGCAGCTGGGAATCGGCGGGCAGGGCGGCCAGGCCATTGGCGCTGCCGTCGTCGATCAGCGCCGCGGCGCGGCGTTCGGCGGCGCTGGGGTGCACGGTGACGGGGGCGAGATTGGTGACGTTGGCCGGCTGGCTGGCCTGGGCCTTGCCGACCGGCTGCCAGGCGTCGACGTTGTACAGGACCGCGCGCAGGCTCGCGAAGGTGAGCAGGATGGCCGCGGCACCGGCGATCAGTTTGTACGCTTTCATGACGAACCTCCTTTGGTGCTCTGGGTGAGTGGTGTTGTAGTGAACTATAACACCAAGTTTAGAGGCGTCAAGAGGGGAGTTGCGACTTCGTGGCATGACTCATGGCCTAGGAGCGGAATGAGGCGGGGAAAGGGCTGCGGCGCCGTCGCTCCGCCGTACATCGGCGGCTATTACGGCAAGGCGAAGGGGCGATTGGCCGGCAGACCAGGCAGCAAAAAGCAAAAGGCCGGCTTCATGGCCGGCCTTTTGGGTGCCTTCTGCGGGTATCGCTCAGTCCTTCGCCGCGTACACCTGCCTGCCGCCGACCCAGGTCTGCAGCACCCGGGTGTTCCAGATCCTGCTGGCCGGATCCTTGAAGATGTCGTGGTCGACCAGGATGAAGTCGGCCCACTTGCCGGGTTCCAGCGTGCCGAGGCGGCTCTCCGCATGCTCGGCATAGGCCGCATCGAGAGTGAAGGCGCGCAGCGCCTGGATCAGGCTGAGATCCTGCTGCGGATACCAGCCGCCGGGCGGCTGCCCCTGGTGGTCTTCGCGAGTGACGGCCGAGTACAAGCCGTAGAACGGGTTGGGCGATTCCACCGGGAAGTCCGAGCCGGCGGCGATCACCGTGCCCTGCTTCAGGAAGCGCTGCCACGCGTAGGCGCCCTTGATGCGTTCGTGGCCCACGCGATCCTCGGCCATGTTCATGTCGGAGGTGGCGTGGGTGGGCTGCATCGAGGCGATCAGCTGCAACGGCACGAAGCGCGGGATGTCCTGCAGCGAGACGATCTGCGCGTGCTCGACGCGGTTGCGCAAGGCCTTGGCGTCGGGGTGGCTGCGGTAGGCCGCGGCGAAGGCGTCGAGCACCTCGCGGTTGGCGCGGTCGCCGATCGCGTGGATGCCGACTTGGTAGCCCTTGGCGAAGGCCTTGTCGATCTTGGCCGTCATGGTGGCCGGCGACATGAACAGCAGGCCGCTGTTGTGCGGGTCGTCGGCATAGGGCTGGAGCAGGGCGGCGCCACGGCTGCCGAGCGCGCCGTCGGCGTACAGCTTGACGGCCCGCACGGTGAGGAAGTCGTCGCCGTAGCCGATCAGCGGACCATCCCGGCTGATCTCGTCGAACGCCGCGCCGGTATCGCCGATCATCGCGTAGATGCGCGCGGTCAGCTTGTGCGCGTCGGCGTACTGCCGGTAGAGCCGGTAATTGTCCAGGTCGATGCCCGCATCGCTGACCCCGGTGAGGCCGACGCGGGCCATCTCGGCGAGCGCGGTGTCCAGCGCGGCGGCCTTTTCCGCCGCGGTCAGCGCCGGCACGCTGGCATCCACCAGGCTGGTGGCGGCGTCGACGAACACGCCGGCCGGGTTGCCCTGCGCGTCGCGCTCGATGCGCCCGCCCGCGGGATCGGCGGTGGCGCGGGTGACCCCGGCCAGCTTGATTGCCGCGCTGTTGGCCCAGGCGGCGTGGCCGTCGACGCGGCTCAGCCACACCGGCCGGTCGGCGACCGCGGTATCGAGCTCGGCTGCGGTGGGGAAGCGGCCCAGCTTCCAGATCACCTGGTTCCAGCCGCCGCCGCGGATCCACTTCGCCTGCGGATGGGCTTGGGCGTATGCCTTCACCCTGGCCAGCGCCTCGTCCAGCGATCGGGTATCGCTGAGGTCGACGCTGTTGCGCGCGTAGCCCAGTTCCAGCACGTGGCCATGGGCATCGATCAGGCCGGGCAGCAAGGTGCGGCCGTGGCCGTCGAGGACGCGCGCGCCGTCGGCGCGGCGTTCCAGTTCGGCCGTGCTGCCGGTGGCCACTACCTTGCCGTGCTCGACCAGCAGCGCCTGGAAACGTTGCAGCTTGCCCTGGCCGTCCAGCGTGTAGCCGTTGACGTTGCTGACCAGCAGATCGGCCGCGTGGAGCAGCGGGGCGGTCGCCAGCAGGGCGGTGAACAGGAGCAGGCGTGCGGACGGGATCATGCGCGGATTCCGGCAGGCGGAGGCACCAGTGTGGCAATGCGTGCCGTCAATTGCCAGCGGCGGCGGGCATGGGCGGGCGCGGTGCTACGCTGGCGCGACAGTGATGGTCGATGGTTTGGAGTGGATACCAAGATGACGCAACTGAGCGGAGCCCTGCAGGACCTCAACGACTTGTATTTCTTCGCGGCGGTGGTCGATCACGGCGGCTTCTCGGCCGCCGGCCGGGCGCTGGGCGTGCCCAAGTCGCGCCTGAGCAAGCGCGTGGCCCAGCTGGAGGAGCGCCTCGGGGTGCGCTTGCTGCAACGAACCACCCGGCGGTTCGTGGTCACCGAGGTCGGCGAGCGGTTCTACACGCATTGCCGCGCCGTGCTGGAAGAGGCCCAGGCAGCGCAGGACGCGGTCGACGAGCTGCGCGCCGAGCCGCGCGGGGTGGTACGCCTGAGTTGCCCGGTCTCGCTGGCGCAGACCGTGCTGGCCTACCTGCTGCCGGATTTCCTGGCGATGTACCCGAAGATGCAGGTGCGCCTGCTGGCCAGCGATCGTCGCATCGACGTGATCGGGGAGGGCTTCGATCTGGCCATCCGCGTGCGCAGCAAGCTGGACACCGACGCCAACCTGGTGATGCGCAGTTTCGGCCACTCCAGCACCACCCTGGTAGCCAGCCCCGCCTTGCTGAAAGCCAGCGGGCACCCGGCTACGCCGGAGGAGGTGGCCAGGCTGCCGGCGCTGTCGATGCTCGAGCACGAAGGCGCGCAGACGTGGGAGCTCATCGGCGCCGACGGCGAAAAGATCAACGTGGAGGTGCAGGCACGCCTGATCACCGGCGATTTTGCCGTGCTGCTGGAGGCGGCCCGCCGCGGCCTGGGCGTGGCCCTGCTGCCGGAGTTCATGTGCGCGCCGGCGATCGCCGCCGGCGAGCTGGAGGTGGTCTTGCCGGACTGGACCATGCCCCAGGGCATCATGCATTTCGTCTACCCCAGCCGGCGCGGCATGTTGCCGGGCGTGCGCGCCCTGGTCGATTTCCTGGCCGAGCGCCTGCCGGAAACCACCTTGCTGAAACACGAGCAATGCCGCGGGCGCCGGCTGGACAAGCTGCCTCCTGCCTGACGTGCATGCGGCCCGGACAATGCGCTACGCTGATCGACTTATGGACATCCAAACGGCCAGATGACGATGATTGAAACCAAGCTGCCCAAGGTCGGTACGACGATTTTCAGCGTGATGAGCCAGTTGGCGCTGCAACACCGGGCGGTCAACCTCGGGCAGGGGTTCCCCGATTTCGAACCGCCGCAGGAGCTGCGCGACGCGCTGGCCCGGGCGATGAACGACGGCAGGAACCAGTACGCCCCGATGCACGGCACGGCGGGCCTGCGCGAGCAGATCGCGCTGAAGACCGGGCACCTGTACGGGCGCAAGCTCGACGTCGACACCGACATCACGGTCACCTCCGGCGCCACCGAGGCGATCTTCGCGGCGATCGCCGCGACGGTGCGCGCGGGCGAGGAGGTGATCGTGTTCGACCCGGCCTACGACTGCTACGAGCCGGCGATCGAGCTGCAGGGCGCCCGCGCGGTGCACGTTCCGCTGACCGTGCCGGCGTTCGCAATCGACTGGCAGCGCGTGCGCGACGCGGTGACGCCCAGGACGCGCATGATCCTCATCAACACCCCGCACAATCCCTCCGGCGCGGTGCTTTCGGCGGCCGACCTCGACGAGCTGGCGGCGATCGTGCGCGGCACCGGCATCGTGGTGCTCTCCGACGAGGTGTACGAGCACATCGTCTACGAAGGCGCGCACGAAAGCGTGTTGCGCCACCCGGAGCTGGCCGAACGCAGCATCGTGGTCTCCTCGTTCGGCAAGACCTACCACTGCACCGGCTGGAAGGTCGGCTACGCGGTGGCGCCGGCCACGCTGTCGGCCGAGTTCCGCAAGGTGCACCAGTACCTGACCTTCTGCACGTTCCATCCGGCGCAGGTGGCGTTCGCCGAATTCATGGCCAGCACGCCGCAGCATTACCTGGAGTTGCCGGCATTCTACCGGGCCAAGCGCGACCGCTTCCGCGCACTGCTGGCGCCCTCGCGCTTCCGGTTGCTGGACGTGCCGGGCGGCTATTTCCAGCTGGTCGACTACTCGGCGATCCGCGACGAGGACGACCTCGCCTTCAGTCGCTGGCTGGTGGAGCACGGCGGCGTGGCGGCGATCCCGCTGACGCCGTTCTGCGAACGCCCGCCGGGTACGCGCCTGTTGCGACTGTGCTTCGCCAAGAGCGACGCCACCATGGAGGCGGCCGCCGAGCGGCTGTGCCGGCTGTGACGATGCTGCCGCTGACCGTGTCGCTGGTGCAGGGCGCCACGCGCTGGCACGACGCGCCGGCCAACCGCGATTATTACGGCGAGCTGGTGCGTCGTGCGCGCGGCAGCGACCTGGTGGTGTTGCCGGAAACCTTCCTCTCCGGCTTCAGCAACGATACGCGCGCCAGTGCCGACACGATGGAGGGCGAGAGCCTGCCCTGGCTGCGCGCGCTCGCGGCCGAGGTGGGGGCCGTGGTCTGCGGCAGCCTGGCGATCCGCGAGAACGACGTGGTCTACAACCGTCTGCTGTGGATGCGCCCGGACGGCAGCTTCGAGCAGTACGACAAGCGCCATCTGTTCCGCATGGCGGGCGAGCACACCCGCTACGGCAGCGGCAGCCGGCGACCGATCGTGGAGCTCAAGGGTTGGCGCATCCTGCCGCAGGTCTGTTACGACCTGCGCTTTCCGGTGTGGTTGCGCAATCGCCGGCTCGCCTCGGCCAGCGGCGGCATGGATTACGACCTGGCGGTATTCGTGGCGAACTGGCCGGCCGCGCGTCGACACCCCTGGCGCACGCTGCTGCGGGCGCGGGCGATCGAGAATCTCGCTTGCGTGGTCGGTGTGAACCGGGTGGGCGTGGACGGCAACGAGATCGCCTATGCCGGCGACAGCGCGGTGATCGATCCGGTGGGCGAGGCGCTGGTGGAACTCGGCGCGCAGGAGCAGGTGGTCACGGTAACCGTGGACCCGGCCCCGCTGCTGGCGCACCGCGAGCGCTTCCCGGCCTGGATGGATGCGGACTCATTCACGCTTGACGCGGATTGACGAGCGCTGACCGTCACGGGACGCGTGTAGGAGCCCGCTCGCGGGCGATGCTCCTGCGCTCTTGCAAATCCCGAATCCTCAATCCCATCCAGGAGCATCGCCCGCGAGCGGGCTCCTACAGGATGGCCAGCACCGTTTCCGGCGGCCGGCCGATCACGGCCTTGCCATTGGCGACCACGATCGGCCGCTCGATCAGCCGCGGATGCGCCACCATGGCGGCGATCAGGGCCTGGTCATCGAGCGAGGGCGAACCCAGGCCAAGCTCCGCGTATTCCGCCTCGCCGGTGCGCAGCAACTGGCGCGCGGTCATGCCCAGCAGCTTGAGCACGCCGGCCAGTTCCGCCGCGGTAGGCGGCGTGTCGAGGTAGTCGATCACCTCCACCTCGCCTCCGTGCTGCTGCAACAGGGCCAGTGTGGCACGCGACTTGGAGCAACGATTGTTGTGGTAGATGCGGATCATCGCGTCCTCACCGGTTGCCGGAGCGGTTGCCGCCACGGCCCGGCGGGCGATTGCCGCCACGACCGCCATGGCCCTTGGGACGGGCGTTGCCCGGCGCACGGTTGCCGCCCTGGCCGCGACCGGCATGGCCCGGGCGATTGGCTGGCGCGCGATTGCCGTTGGCGACGGTGCCGTACGGGTTGCCCGTCGCGGGCGCCCCGTGCGAGCGACCACCGGCGGCACCGCGGCCCGTGGTCGTGCCCGCCAGGCCGCGCCGACCGCCGGGGCGGGGGCTGCCGTCGCGCGATTCGCCGGCAAACCAGGTGCGTACCGAGGGCAGCTCCTGGCCCGGTGCCACGCGGCGCCCCTTGCCGCGGCGCTTCGCGTTGCCCGGCGTGCGCTCCGGAGCCGCCACGTTGCCGTTGACCTCCCTGCCGTTGCGCGGCGGCTTGCGGCCACGCACGGGCTCCTCGCGGATGCGGTCGTAGGCGCGCAACTCGCGTGCCTCGTCCTGGCCGCTGGTCCACGCGCTGCCGGTGCCGCGTTCCGGACGGTATTCGGTGACGCCGCGCGTGGCACGGCGCTGGTGCAGGATCGGACTCAGCGTCAGCACCGGCTGGGCGAGCCCGAGCCCGCTGGTCTGGCGCAGCTGCTTGACGCTCTCGGCGTCGAGCGCCTCGCATTCGCCGCGGCGCAGGTTGCGCGGCAACTCGATACGGCCGTAGCGGATGCGCTTGAGCCGGCTGACCAGGAAACCCTGCGAATCCCACAGCCGGCGCACTTCGCGGTTGCGGCCTTCGCGGATCACCACGCGGAACCAGCTGTGGCTGCCGCCGCGGCTGATCACGGCGATCTCGTCGAAGCGGGCAGGGCCGTCTTCCAGCTCCACGCCGGCCTTCAGGCGTTCGATGATCTCGTCCGGCACCTCGCCGTGCACGCGGCACAGATACTCGCGCTCCATGCCGCTCTTGGGATGCATCAGGCCGTTGGCCAGTTCGCCGTCGGTGGTCAGCAGCAGCAGGCCGGTGGTGTTGATGTCCAGCCGGCCCACGGCGACCCAGCGGGCGCCCTTGAGCTGGGGCAATTGCTCGAACACGGTCGGCCGGCCTTCGGGGTCCTCGCGGGTGGTCAGCACGCCTTCGGGCTTGTGGTAGATCAGCACCTCGGCGTCGTCGCGATTGTCCGTGGCCACCACGAACTGCTTGCCGTCCATGACCACCCGGTCGCCGGCCTTGACGCTCATGCCGATCTCGGCGGGGCTGCCGTTGAGTTCGATCTCTCCGGCCTGGATGCGTTGCTCGAGCATGCGGCGCGAGCCCAGGCCGGCGTTGGCGAGCACCTTGTGCAGGCGCTCCTCCAGGACCGGGCTGTCGGTGGCCGCGCGCGTGTCGCGCTTGAGGGTAAGAACGGATTTTTGCGGCGCAGTCATGCGCTTTGCTCCTTGGTATCTTGGTCGTCGGCGTCGGCGTCGGCAGCCGCGGTCGGCGGGCCTGCGGAAGGCTTGACGGGATGGTCGATGGCTTCGTCGGGCCCGGATGGGTCACCGGATGCGACAGCGTCGACGGCGAGGGCAGGGTGGTGGGCGTCGTGCGCTGCCGCGGCATCGGGCAACGGTTTGCGCCGGGAATCGGTGTCGTCCGCCTCGGCCGCTTCCACGGCTGCCTCATCGGCCTCGGCGTCCGGGTCGATGGGCAGGTCGCGACCGACGTGTGCCGGCAGCGGCTCGGGCTCGAAGCGCATCTGCGGATCTTCCATGTCGCGGATCTCCGACAGCGGCGGCAACTGGTCGAGCGACTTCAGGTTGAAATAGTCGAGGAACGCGCGCGTGGTGCCGAACAGCGCCGGCTTGCCCGGTACGTCGCGGTGGCCGACCACGCGGATCCATTCGCGCTCCTCCATCGTCTTGATGATGTTGGAGGACACCACCACACCGCGGATCTGCTCGATCTCGGGGCGGGTGATCGGCTGCCGGTAGGCGATCAGCGCCAGCGTTTCCAGCAGGGCGCGCGAATAGCGGCTGGGTCGCTCGGTCCACATCCGCGAGATCCACGGATGCACGTCCTGGCGCACCTGGTAGCGAAAGCCGGAGGCGACCTCCTTCAATTCGATGCCGCGCCCTTCGCAGTCGCCGGCCAGGGATTCGAGCGCCTGCGCGATCTGCTGCGAGCCGACGTCCTCGTCCTCGTTGAACAGGTCGCCGAGCTGGTGCAGGGTCATCGGTTGGGTGGACGCCAGCAAGGCGGCCTCGATGATGGGTTTGAGTTGGTCGATCTGCATGGGTTCGAGTCGGGTGCCGTGTCGGCGTGGGTCGGTCGATGGGTGGATCATTCGCCGGGCGATTCGGCCAGCGCCGACTCGCCCGCCTGTGGATCGTCCGCCGGCAGTTCGGCGGGTTCTTCGTGATGTGCCTTGGCCTTGACGTAGATCGGCGCCAGCGGCACTTCCTGCACGATCTCGATCAGCATTTCCTTGGCCAGCTCCAGCATCGCCAGGAAGGTCACCACGATGCCCGGGCGGCCCTCGGCCAGGTCGAACAAGTCCTCGAAACGATGGAAGGTTTCGTCGCCCAGCCGGCTCAGCAGCTCGCCCATGCGCTGGCGCACGCTGAGCGCCTCGCGCTTGATCGCGTGATGCCCGAACAGTTCGGCGCGGTGCATCACTTCCTTGAGTGCCAGCAACAGCTCGGTCAGTTCCAGCGGCGGCGGCAGCCGGATCACGGTGCGCTCGCCGGTGTCGGCATGCACGGTGACGCTGTCGCGCTCCATGCGCGGCAAGGCATCGATGTCCTCCGCGGCGCGCTTGAACCGCTCGTACTCCTGCAACCGCCGTACCAGCTCGGCCCGCGGGTCCTCCTCCAGCCCTTCCTCGATCGGGGGGCGCGGCAGCAGCAGGCGCGATTTGATCTCGCCCAGGATTGCCGCCATCAACAGGTACTCGGCGGCCAGCTCCAGCCGCATCACGTCCCGCATCAGCTCGATGTAGGCCATGTACTGCCGGGTGATCTCGGCGACCGGGATGTCCAGGATGTCCAGGTTCTGCCGGCGGATCAGGTACAGCAGCAGGTCCAGCGGGCCCTCGAACGACTCCAGGATGACCTCGAGCGCATCCGGCGGGATGTACAGGTCCTGCGGCATCTGCAGCATCGGTTCGCCGCGCACGATGGCCAGCGGCATTTCCTGTTGTTGCGGTACCGCGGCAAATACGTCGGGCGTGGTCGTGCCCGGATCGGACTGCTCGACGACGGGTTCGGTGCTCATCAAGGCCTGTCTGGAGAGCCGTGTTCCACGGCTGGCAATGGGTTGCGCATGTTCAAACTTGTTCGTGTGCAGGCACAACGTGCTGCTTCGCGCCCGGAGTGTGTCCGCGCTCGAACGCGTCGTTGGGCGGCGTTCCCGGTATCACGTTTCTGTGCAACTCAAAAACCGAGGCGCGGTGGTCGGCGCCGTCGTTTCGCCCGGCATGACGAATCCACGCGTCGTGGTTCGGTCAGGCGGGTCGTCAGCGACCGTTGCGTCTGTGTTGCGGGTCGGCGGCCACGACAACAACGCAAGCCAACTGGCGAACAACTCGACGCCGCTGGCTTTTTGCCGGTCAGTCTGGGCACTTCGGTGGACAACCCTGGAGCGCCGAAAGAGCGGCGGCAAGCAGGTTCCTTGGATCCACGCGTGTCCACAGGGTAGCGGCTAGCCCGACACAAGTCCAGTCGGCTGGGGCCTAGGCCATGATCGCATGCGGGGTTCATGTCCGCGCCCGCAACAGGCAGAATAGGGAGTCCTGCCGCGACGGCGGGTACCGGTGGCGGCGCGTGACCCAATGTGACGCTGCGGGGCAAACAAAAAAAGCACCGGCGATGTCACGCGGGAGGGACTATCGCCGGATGACGGGGAGATGCCCGGCCGGGACCTTCAGGCATGGCGTTTGCCGATCGCAAGCGGCGTGGCGGCGGGCCTGGAGCGGCATGGGCGTCATGGCATGGCAATTGCTTGAACGACAATGGACACCTGGTAAACCGAACCGGGCGACGGGGCCGGCGCGGTCACCCGGACAACACGGGCGCATTCCTGCCCCGGGCAGACAAAGGCAGACAGGCGGTATAGCTGATGGCGATCGACAAACAGGGAAATGATCGTGGCGAGCCGGAGAAGTTGCGGCCGGCTCGCATGCAGATCGAAACGACGGTGCTGATCAGCCGCCACGGCGAGTCGCATCCCACCGAGCTGGTGGACATTTCGGCGACCGGCGCGCTGTTGCGCCGCCCGCTGGGCTGGACCGGGGAGGCGGGCCAGAGCTGGGTGCTGGACATGATCTTCGGGCACAACCTGCACATCCACCTGGAGGCGACGGTCGCACGCATCTCCGATCACCACATCGGCTTTTCCTACAGCCGCATCCCCGAGGACAAGCAGGTGCCGCTGTGGAACCTGCTGGGTGGTTACGCCGACATTCTCGAATACTGGAAGGACGGCTGAAGCGCCCGCTGTTTCCGTCCTGCCTGGCCAAGGGCCCGCGATTCACGCGGGCCCTTGTCGTTTCCGGCCCGGCGCCGGCCTCAGGCCGTGGCTTTCTTCTCGTCGCGCAGTTCGCGCCGCAGGATCTTGCCCACGTTGCTCTTGGGCAGGCTGTCGCGGAACTCGATCAGCTTGGGCCGCTTGTAGCCGGTGAGGTTCTCGCGGCAGAACTGCTTGAGGGCCTCCTCGGTGAGGTTCGGGTCCTTGCGCACCACGAACAGCTTCACCACCTCGCCGGAATGCTCGTCGGGCACGCCGACGGCGGCCACCTCGAGCACGCCGGGATGGGCCATCACCGCATCCTCGACTTCGTTCGGGTACACGTTGAAACCGGAGACCAGGATCATGTCCTTCTTGCGGTCGACGATGTAGAAGTAGCCGTTGCCGTCCATCCTGGCGATGTCGCCGGTGTGCAGCCAGCCGTCGGCGGCGAGCACCTTGGCGGTTTCGTCCGGGCGGTTCCAGTAGCCCTTCATCACCTGTGGCCCCTGCACCATGAGTTCGCCGACTTCGCCGGTCGGCAACGGCTTGCCGTCCTCCGACCAGATCGCCACGTTGGTGGATGGCACGGGCAGGCCGATCGAGCCGTTGTACTCCTTCAGGTCCAGCGGATTGATGCAGACCGCCGGCGAAGTCTCGGTGAGGCCATAGGCCTCGGCCAGCGTGCAGCCGGTAACCTGTTTCCAGCGTTCGGCGACCTTGCGCTGCACGGCCATGCCGCCGCCGAGCGTCAGGTGCAGGCGCGAGAAATCCAGCTCGGCGAAACCGGGCGTGTTGAGCAGCCCGTTGAACAAGGTGTTGACGCCGGTGATCGCGGTGAAACCCGAAGCCTTCAGTTCCTTGACGAAGCCGGGCATGTCGCGCGGGTTGGTGACCAGCCAGTTGAGTCCGCCGAGGCGGGCAAACACCAGGCCGTTCGCCGTCAGTGAAAAGATGTGATACAGCGGCAGCGCGGTGATGATCACTTCTTCGCCGGGCTTGACCAGGTCGCTGCCGATCCATGCGGCGGCCTGCAGCATGTTGGCGATCATGTTGCCGTGGGTCAGCATCGCGCCCTTGGCCACGCCGGTGGTGCCGCCGGTGTATTGCAGGAAGGCTATGTCGTCGTGGCTCATCGCCACCGGTTGCAGTGGGTGCGCCGCACCCTGCGCCAGCGCATCGCGGAAACGCACGGCCTGCGGCAGCTCGAACGCCGGCACCATCTTCTTGACGTGCTTGAGCACGAAGTTGACCAGCGCCCCCTTGGGGAAACCGAGCAGGTCGCCGATGCCGGTGGTGACGATGTGCTTGACCTGGGTCTGCGCCACCACCTGCTGCAGGGTGGCCGCGAAATTGTCCAGCACCACGATGGCCTGGGCGCCGGAATCCTCCAGCTGGTGCTTCAGTTCGCGCGCCGTGTACATCGGGTTGGTATTGACCACCACCAGCCCGGCGCGCAGGGCGCCGAACAGGGCGATCGGGTACTGCAGCACGTTGGGCAGCATGATCGCGACGCGGTCGCCCTTGCCCAGCTTGAGCACGCCGGTGAGGTAGCCGGCGAACTGCCGGCTCATCTCGTCGATCTGCCCGTAGCTGAGCTGGCGGCCGAAATTCGCGAAGGCGGGGCGGTCACGGAAACGGGCAAACGCCTCCTCGAGCACGGCGGGGACCGAGGCATACTGGTTGACGTCGATCTGGCCGGGCACGCCGGCCGGATAGTGTTCCAGCCAGGGACGTTCGTTGCTCATGCTCTTGGATTCCCCGTGTAGTCGATGGTGAGGCCGTCTGCCGCTGGAATCAGGATGCCGAACGCGTCCATGATGGTCCATGCGCCAGGTCATTGGAGCATACGCCCGCGTACAGCGGCAAGCCGCGTGCCATGGAGTTGCGTCGATGATCGGATCGCGAAAAATTTTCCCCCTGTCGGCCGCTCTGCTGGCGTGCGTGGTGCTGCTGGCCGGTTGCCACCGCACGCCGGACGAGGAACGCATACGCGCCGCAATCACGGCGACGGCGCAGGCGGCGGAAGCCGGCTCCGCCAGCGGCGTGGGCGACTCGCTGAGCGAGGATTTCGACGGCAACACGGGCGAACTGGACCGCCGCCGGCTGATGGCGATGGTGGGGCTGCTGAAACTGCGTGGCGAGCACGTCAGCGTGGTGCTCGGCCCGGTCTCGGTCGAACCGCGCGGCGAGCGGATGGTGGCGAGCTTCACCGTCACCCTCGGCAGCGGTGGCCGCCTGCTGCCCGACCGGTTGGGGGTCTACCGGGTGACTTCGGGCTGGCGCAGGGAAGGCGGCGACTGGCGCTGCTACACAGCCAGCTGGAAGCGATCGATCTAGGCGCAGCGCCGGATCGTGCGCGAGGGCCGCCGCGCAGGCGACGCGGGAAAGAAAAACGCCCCGACGGGCGGGGCGTTTTTCACGTCGGAGCGATGCAGCGTCAGGCGGCCTTGCGGCTTGCCAGCTGGCGCAGCACGTACTGCAGGATGCCGCCGTGGCGGAAGAACTCGCGCTCCTTCGGCGTGAGCAGCATGACGTGCACGGTGAACTGCTTCTTGCTGCCGTCCGCGGCCGTGGCGGTCACCGTGGCTTCCTTCGCGTTGCCGTTGTCCAGGCCGGTGATGTCGAAGCTCTCGCTCCCGGTGAGGCCCAGCGACCTGGCATTTTCACCGGCCTTGAACTGCAGCGGCAGCACGCCCATGCCGACCAGGTTGGAGCGGTGGATGCGCTCGAAGCTCTCGGTGATCACGGCCTTGACGCCCAGCAGCAACGTGCCCTTGGCCGCCCAGTCACGCGAGGAGCCGGTGCCGTATTCCTTGCCCGCGATGACTACCAGCGGCGTGCCGGTTTCCTTGTACTTCATCGCCGCGTCGTAGATCGCCAGCTGCTCGCCGCTGGGAATGTGGCGGGTGAAGCCGCCTTCCACGCCATCCAGCATCTGGTTCCTGATGCGGATGTTGGCAAAGGTGCCGCGCACCATCACGTCGTCGTTGCCGCGGCGCGAGCCGTAGGAGTTGAAGTCGATCGGCTGCACGCCGCGCGAGATCAGGAAGCGCCCGGCGGGGGAGTCCTTCTTGATGGAGCCGGCCGGCGAGATGTGGTCGGTGGTGATCGAGTCGCCGAACAGGCCCAGGCAACGGGCGGCGTGGATGTCCTCTACCGTGCCCAGTTCCATCGTCATGCCCTCGAAGTAGGGCGGGTTCTTGATGTAGGTGGACGCTTCGTCCCACGCGTACAGCGCACCGTCCGGCGAGGCAATCGCGTTCCAGCGCTCGTCGCCCTTGAAGACCTCGGCATAGTTCTTCTTGAACATCTCCGAGGTGACCGCGCTGGCCATCAGGTCGCTGATCTCCTGGTTGCTCGGCCAGATGTCCTTGAGGAACACGTCCTTGCCCTGCGCATCCTGGCCCAGCGGATCGGTGGAGAGGTTCACGTCGAGCGAGCCGGCCAGCGCGTAGGCCACCACCAGCGGCGGCGAGGCCAGGTAGTTCATCTTCACTTCGGCGTGCACGCGGCCTTCGAAGTTGCGGTTGCCCGAGAGCACGGCGGCCACGGCGAGGTCGCCATCGGCGATGCCCTTGCTGACTTCGACCGGCAGCGGACCGGAGTTGCCGATGCAGGTGGTGCAGCCGTAGCCGACCAGATAGAAGCCGGTCTTCTCCAGCTCGCTCAGCAGGCCGGTCTGCTCCAGGTAATCGGTCACCACCTTGGAGCCGGGAGCCAGCGAGGTCTTCACCCAGGGCTTCGCCTTGAGGCCGCGGGCAGCCGCCTTCTTCGCCACCAGGCCGGCAGCCAGCATCACCGCCGGGTTGGAGGTATTGGTGCACGAGGTGATCGCGGCGATCACCACCGAGCCGTCGCCGATGCGGAAGCTCTGGCCGTTGCGCTCCACCAGCACGCCGGTCTCGCCGATCGCGTTGGACGGGTTGCCGATCGCGCTGGCGCCGCCCTCGTTGGCGAAACGGTCGACGTCGCCGTTGCCCTTGCGCCGGTTGGCGGTGAGCGGGCCGACCACTTCGTGGAAGTTCTTCTGCACGTCGGTCAGCAGCACGCGATCCTGCGGGCGCTTGGGGCCGGCCATCGACGGCTTCACGTCGGCGAGGTCGAGGTCGAGTACGGCGGAGAATTCCGGCTCCGGGCTGTTGGCGTCATGCCACAGGCCCTGCGCCTTGGCGTATGCCTCCACCAACTGGATCTGTTCGTCGCTGCGGCCGGACAGGCGCAGGTAGTTCAGCGACTCCTGGTCGACCGGGAAGATGCCGCAGGTGGCGCCGTATTCCGGCGCCATGTTGCCGATGGTGGCGCGGTCGGCCAACGCGAGGTGCTGCAGGCCCGGGCCGAAGAACTCCACGAACTTGCCGACCACGCCCTGCTTGCGCAGCATCTGCGTCACGGTCAGCACCAGGTCGGTGGCGGTGGCGCCCTCGGGCAGGCGGCCGGACAGCTTGAAGCCGACCACCTGCGGAATCAGCATGGAGGAGGGCTGGCCGAGCATGGCCGCCTCCGCCTCGATGCCGCCCACGCCCCAGCCGAGCACGCCCAGACCGTTGACCATGGTGGTGTGCGAATCGGTACCGAACAGGGTGTCGGGGTAGGCCCAGGCCTGGCCGTCGATCTCGGTGTGCATCACCACCCGCGCCAGGTATTCCAGGTTCACCTGGTGGACGATGCCGGTGCGCGGCGGTACCACCTTGAAATTGCTCAGCGCCTTCTGGCCCCAGCGCAGGAAGCTGTAGCGCGCCTGGTTGCGGTCGAATTCGATCGCGACGTTCTTCTCCAGCGCATCCTCGCTGCCGAAGACGTCCACCTGCACCGAGTGGTCGATCACCAGCTCGGCCGGCGACAGCGGGTTGATCAGGGTGGGATCACCGCCCAGCGCCTTCATCGCGTCGCGCATGGCAGCCAGGTCGACCACGCACGGCACACCGGTGAAATCCTGCAGCAGCACGCGGGCCGGCATGAAGGCGATTTCGGTATCCGGTTCCCTGGCGGCATTCCACGTGGCCACCGCCTCGATCTCGCGGGCGGTGACGTCCACGCCGTCCTCGTGACGCAGCAGGTTCTCCAGCAGGATCTTCATCGAGTACGGCAGTCGCTTCAGGTCGAAGCGCTCGCCCAGCCTGGCGAGGCTGGCATAGGCGTATTTCCTGCCATTGACTTCGAGAGTGTCGCGGGTGGCGAAAGTGTCTTTCATGGTGCTGCTCCTGGCTGAATCCTGCGGCTGGGACGACTGGCAAGCATGCGGGTACGGCGCGGCCGGTCCCGCCAAAAGGGGAATTATCGCTCAAACGCTGCATGTCGGGCGTCGAGGAACCCCGGGGTGCTTGCGCGTGACGGGCTCCGGCGCCGGTTAGACTGCACCCGGCGCCCGGGTGGGGAATCACGCGGCGCCCCACAGGATGCCCGCCTTGACCATCACAGACAAACGCCTTTGACGACATGCAGCGTTCGATGATTTCGACCCATCTCGCCGCCGTCTCGCTGCGCGACCTCGCGCTGGTGCAGGCGGTGCACCGCCATGGCAGCTTCAACAGCGCCGCGCGCGCGATGCACATCAGTCCGTCGGGCCTGTCGCACCAGGTGCAGAAGGTGGAACAGGCGCTCGGTGCGCCGCTGTTCGAGCGTGGCGGTCGGCGGGTGGTGGCGACCGCCGGTGGCCAGCGCCTGCTGCAGCAGATCGATGCGGTGCTGGCCGCGGCCGAGCATCTGCAGCAGGTGGCCCGCGCCGGCGAGGCGGCTTTCGGCGGCGCGCTGCGGCTGGGCCTGCCGGCGTCGCTGGGACCTTACCTGCTGCCGCATCTGATCGCGCCGTTCCCGCAGCATTTTCCCGGTGCGCGGCTGGGCATCTCCGAGGGCAAGCCGCGCGGGTTGCTGCGGAGGTTGCATGAGGGCGAGCTGGACGCGGTGCTGGCCCCGTCGGCGGCCACCCTCAGCGGGATCGCCTCGCGGGCGCTGTTCTTCGAGCCGTGGGAACTGATGTTGCGCACCGACCACCCCTTGGCCGGATGCCCGGTCATCGCGATGGAGCAACTGGACCAGGCCGAGGCCATCCTGATGGCGGAAAGCCATGCGGACGGGCCCGACGGCAGCGAGCGGGGCCACGTGCAGGACGTCAGCCTGGAGAGCCTCGCCGCCCTGGTCAGCTTGCGCGGCGGTTACGCCCTGGTGCCGGCGCTGGCACACGAGCGACTGGCCTCGATGCCGGGCATCGTGCTGGCGCGACTCAAGGGATCGGCCAGCGGGCGCGAGATTTCGCTGTACTGGCGCGATGCCTCGCCCTGGCACGACGACCTGCATGCCTTCGCCGACCTGCTGCGCAAACTGGCGCGCCAGCGGCCCGGTTTGCGCGTGCGCAGCGGCAAGGGCTGAAGCGCCGCCGGCCCGGCGCTAGGCCAGGCCCAGGTCGCGCGCGGCCGCCTCGTAGCGCTCGATCACCGCGTCCACCTCGACCAGGTCCATCACCCCCGGCCGTTCGATCTTGCGGCCCCACGGAATCTCCGCCGCCGGCCGGCCCAGGTATTTGCGCGCCGCTTCGTCGTACTTGTTCACGCACCAGCGGCGGTCGGAGTAGGGGCCGGACCGGTCCGGGTTGCTGGCGGCGTGCAGGCCGATCACGCGCATGCCCACGCTGTTGGCCATGTGCATCGGGCCCGAGTCGGGACCAAGCAGCAATTGCGCACGCACGAACATGGCCATCAGCTTCTTCAGCGTGTCCTTGCCGGTGAGGTCGAGTGGCGCGCGCCGGCAGGCGGCCAGCACCGCGTCGGCCACGGCCCGTTCCGATGCGGACGGTCCGCCGATCAGCACCACCCGCCAGCCGCGGGCGGCGGCATGGTCCATCACCGCGGCGTAGCGCTCCGGGCGCCAGTTGCGCAGGGCGTGGCTGGAGGCGGGGCTGACCAGGAGGGTGGGTGTGTCCCCGGGCAGTTGCGCGGCGGCCCAGGCGTGCGCCTCCTCGGGGATCGGGATGTCCCAGCGCACGTCGGTCTGGCGCAGGCCGAGCGGTTCGCAGAAGCTGCCGATCGCATCGAGCACGTGTTCGCCGCTGCGCGCGGGGATACGCTCGTTGACGACCAGGCCGTGCAGGTCCCTGGCGCGGGCGTGGTCGTAACCGATGCGCCGATCCGCCTTGACCGCAAGGCTCAGCAGGTTCGAACGCATCGCCACCTGCATCTGCAGCAGGGCATCGAACCGGCGCCCTGCCAGGGCCGCGCGCACCGCGCGCAGGCCGGCCCAGCCGGCGGCCTTGTCGAAGGTGACGAACTCCACGCCGGGCAGGTCGCCCACCAGTTTGCGTTCGAGCTTGCCGACGATCCAGGTGAGTACGGCCCGTGGCCACGCCTGTTGCAGCGTGCGCACCAGCGGCACGACATGGGTGACGTCGCCGATGGCGGACGTGCGCAGCAGGCAGATCGAGGAAGGTGCATTCATCGCGAAGGGTCGCCGGCCCGGGCAACCTGGAAGGTCGGCCAGGCTCCTGGGTTAGAATCGGTGGTCGGTCACAAGGCATCATGATGCCCGAACGCATCCACCAAGACGCCCACGGCGCGATTCTGTGTGACGCCGCGGTATCGCCACAAGTCGACGACGACTGGTTCGCGCCGGACTACTGGCGCGGACGCGGTGCCCTGCGCATGCAGGCCGGTGGACGCGGCGGCGTGGCGATCATCGAGAGCCCGGTCGGCGAATGCGTGCTGCGCCACTACCGTCGCGGCGGGCTGGTGCAGACCCTGCTGGGCGATCGCTACCTGTGGCTGGGCGCGGAGCGCAGCCGGCCTTTCCGGGAATACCGGCTGCTCGCCGAGATCGCCCGCCTGGGGCTGCCCGGGCCGCGCGCGGTGGCGGCGCGCTATCGCCGGCGCGGACTCCTCTATCGCGCCGATCTCATCACCGGCCGCATCGCCGGTGCACGCACGCTCGCCGACTGCCTGGCCGGCGGCGAACTCGATCGCCGCCAGGCGACCGAAGTCGGTGCAGTGGTCGGACGTTTCCACCAGGCCGGCATCTGGCATGCCGACCTCAACGCGCACAACGTCCTGCTATCGCCGGAGGGCGTGCACCTGGTCGACTTCGACCGCGGTCGCCAGCGCGCGCCCGCAGCGGGTTGGCGCCGGGCGAACCTGCAGCGTCTGCGCCGGTCGTTGCTCAAGCTCGGCGCCGGCGCCGCCGGCGAGCAGGCGTTCGAACGGGAAATCTGGCAGCCTCTGCTGCATGGCCACGAGCGCGCACTGACGGCATGAACTGGCATCTGCACTTTCTCGGTGTGGGCGCAGCGCACGCCACCGCGCTGGGCGCCTCCGCGGCGGTGTTCGAGCGCGCCGGCGAGCCGGTGCTGCTGATCGACTGCGGGCCGGGCACGCTCGACCGGTACACGGCCGCCTATGGCCGGCTGCCGAAGGCCGTGTTCCTCACCCATACCCACATGGACCATGTCGCCGGCCTGGAGCAGCTGTTCATCCGGCTCTGGTTCGATCCCGCGTGCCGTGGGCAGACCCGCGTGTTCGCCCACGCGGCCCTGGTGCCGTGGTTGCAGGCACGGGTGGCCGATTACCCTGGCGCGCTGGCCGAGGGCGGGGTCAATTTCTGGGAGGCATTCCGGCTGGTGCCATGCAGCCGCGGCTTCTGGCTGGAGGGGTGCTGGTTCGACGTGTTCGCCACCCGGCACCATGCGCCGGGCACCTCGTACGGACTGGCGCTGGATGGCAGTTTCGTCTACACCGGCGACACCCGGCCGATCCCCGAAGTGCTGGCGCATCACGCCGGCGGCACGGCGCTGGTCGCCCACGACTGCAGCCTGGTGGGCAATCCGTCCCACACCGGTGTCGACGACATCGTGCGGGAGTATCCCCAAGCGCTGCAGCGGCAACTGGTTCTTTATCATTACGGCAGCGCGGCCGATGGCGACGCACTGGCGGCGCGCGGTTTCCGCATCGCCGCGCCGGGCGAGCGCCTCGCGTTGCAGGCGCCGGCCGCGCCGCGCGCCGACGCCGGTTGAGTCCTCCCCGATTCGCTTGCCTGCATACGGGCCTGCGGCTATCCTTCCGCTTCTTTGTCGGGCGGGATGCCCTGCGAGGAAGATCCGCGCATCGTTGCCGGGTTGCTTCAGGAGTTGCGGAGAGGTGTCCGAGTGGTTGAAGGAGCACGCCTGGAAAGTGTGTATACGGCTTATCCCCGTATCGCGGGTTCGAATCCCGCCCTCTCCGCCAGTTTCTGAACAAGCTGCGACAGCGTGAAGCTGGCGCAAGAGCAAAAAAACAAGCGTAATCGCTTGACGTCCATGGTGGCCCCGTCGGTCCCCCCGCGACGATAGTTCGCAAACCCCGCCAGGTCCGGAAGGAAGCAACGGTAGCGAATGACTCGGGTGCCGGGGTGTGGCTGGCGGGGCCGCCACCATTTCGGCTCGGGTGTTTGCTGACTTGCGTGCGCCGACTTGGCACAATCGGCCTTTGTCCCCACGTTGGCAGCCATGTCCTATCAGGTACTCGCCCGCAAGTGGCGCCCACGCAAGTTCTCCGAGCTGGTGGGGCAGGAACACGTGGTGCGCGCACTCACCAACGCGCTCGATACCGGGCGCATGCACCACGCCTACCTGTTCACCGGCACCCGCGGCGTGGGCAAGACCACCATCGCGCGCATCTTCGCCAAGTCTCTGAACTGCGAGCGCGGGCAATCGGCCGACCCGTGCGGCGAGTGCTCGGTGTGCACCGCGGTGGACGAGGGCCGCTTCGTCGACTTGCTGGAGATCGACGCGGCCAGCAACACCGGCGTGGACGACGTGCGCGAGGTGATCGAGAACGCGCAATACGCGCCGTCGCGTGGCCGCTTCAAGGTGTACCTGGTCGACGAGGTCCACATGCTGTCGAAGAGCGCGTTCAACGCGTTGCTCAAGACGCTGGAGGAGCCGCCGCCGCACGTGAAGTTCCTGCTGGCCACCACCGACCCGCAGAAGCTGCCGGTGACGGTGTTGTCGCGCTGCCTGAAGTTCAACCTGAAACGCCTGCTGCCGGAACAGATCTCCGGCCAGATGCGGCATATCCTGGGGGCGGAAAACATCGGCTACGAGGACGGGGCCATCGGCGAGCTCGCGCGGGCCGCCGACGGTTCGCTGCGCGACGGCCTGTCGCTGCTCGATCAGGCCATCGCCTATGGCGGCGGCGCGCTGCATGCCGACGACGTGCGCACCATGCTGGGCAGCGTGGCGCGCGGGCAGGTCCTCGGCGTGCTCGACGCGCTGGCCGCGGGCGACGGTGAGCGGCTGATGGTCGAATGCACACAGATCGCTTCCTATTCGCCCGATTTCGGCGGCGTGCTCGACGACATCGCCGGCTTGTTGCATCGCCTGCAGCTGATCCAGCTGATCCCCGGCTACCGGCCGGAATCGGACGACGCCGACGGCGCGCTGGCCGACCTCGCCGCGCGCCTCGCGCCGGAAGACGTGCAGCTGTACTACCAGATTGCGGTGGCGGGGCGCCGCGACCTCGTGCTGGCGCCCGATGCCCGCACCGGTTTCGAGATGGCCCTGCTGCGCATGCTGGCATTTCGTCCCGGCGACGAGCCGCCGGCTGCGCGCGCCGCGCCGCGCGCGGCGGCCGGCCCGGCACCCGCGCGTGCACCGTCCGCCCCGCCGGCGCCCGCGCCGGCAGCACGCGCCCCGGCGGCAGAGACCCCGGCGCCGGCCCCGGTCGCCCGCGACGCGAGTGGTCGGCCGGACTGGGAAGCCTTGATCGAACGGGCCCAGCTGCGCGGACCGCTCAGCGCCCTGGCGCAGAACGCGGTGTTGCGCGAGCGGGACGGCCAGACCCTGGTGCTGGCATTGCAGCCCGCGCACATGAGCATGGCGGTGGAGCCCATGGTCAGCCAGATGGAGGAGCGCATCAGCCAGGCGCTGGGCGAACCGGTTCGCCTGCGCTTCGTCAGCGAGAGCCAGGCCGACGCCATGCAGACCCCGGCGGCGCGTGCGGCCAGGGCGCGCGACACCGCACAGGCGGCGGCGGAGCAGGCCATCGAGGATGACCCGCTGGTGCAGAGCCTGAAGCGCGATTTCGGTGCCCGCGTCGTGCCGCAATCGGTCAAACCCTTGGGCAATGAACCCGGAGCCAGATGATGAGAGGACAAATCGGTCAATTGATGCAGCAGGCCCAGCGCATGCAGGAGGACATGAAGCGTGCGCAGGAGGAGATCGCGAAGCTCGAGGTGACCGGCAGTGCCGGTGGCGGCCTGGTCAGCGTGGTGATGACCGGCGCGCACGAGGTACGTCGCGTGCAGATCGACCGGCAGACCTTCGCCGACGACCCGGAGATGGCCGAAGACCTCGTCGCCGCCGCGGTGAACGACGCCGTCAACAAGGTCGCCCAGGCCAGCAAGGACAAGCTCGGCGGCGTCACCGCCGGGATGAACCTGCCGGCCGGTTTCAAGTTGCCGTTTTGAGGCCGGATCCGGACCGGGTCGGCGGACGCGGCACGAGGCGACGCATGCATCTGGATGACCGGATCCCGGGAGCCCCATGAACAGTTCCCCGCTCCTTGCCGAGCTGATCGAAGCGCTGCGCTGCCTGCCCGGGGTAGGCGGCAAGAGTGCCCAGCGGATGGCCTTCCACCTGCTCGAGCGCGAGCGCGAACGTGGGTCGAGGCTTGCCCGGGTGATGGCCGAGGCGATGGAAAAGATCGGCCACTGCGAGCGCTGCCGCAATTTCAGCGAGCAGCCGCTGTGCGCCCTGTGCGCCAGTTCCAGCCGCGACCGGCACGTGCTGTGCGTGGTCGAGTCGCCGACCGAACTGGCGGCGATCGAGCAGGCCACCGGCTATCGCGGCCAGTACTTCGTGCTGATGGGCAGGCTGTCGCCGCTCGATGGCCTGGGGCCGGAGGAACTGGGCCTGGCCCGGTTGACCCGGCGCCTGGGCGAGGGTGAAATCGAGGAGCTGATCATCGCCACCAACCCCACCGTGGAAGGGGACGCGACCGCGCACTACCTGGCGCAGCTGGCGCGCGCCGGGGGCGTGCGGCCGACCCGGCTTGCCTATGGCGTGCCGCTGGGCGGGGAACTGGAATACGTCGACCGCAGCACGCTGGCGCACGCGTTCGGCGGCCGGCAGGTACTGGACTGAAGGCGGCCGTCACGCCGCCGGATCGAGGGAGCCAAGCATGAGCGACACCATTTTCAGCAAGATCGTCCGTCGCGAGATCCCCGCCGACATCGTCTACGAGGACGACGAGGTGCTGGGCTTCCGCGACCTCAACCCGCAGGCCCCGGTGCACGTGCTGTTCATCCCCAAGCAGCCGCTGGCTACGCTCGCCGATGCCACGCCCGCGCAGGCGACCTTGCTGGGCAACCTGCTGCTGGCCGCCGCGGCCTACGCAAGGCAGGAGGGTTTCGCCGAGCGGGGCTACCGCACCGTGATCAACTGCAACGAGGATGGTGGCCAGACCGTTTTCCACCTCCACGTGCACCTGCTGGCCGGGCGCCGCATGCATTGGCCGCCGGGCTGACGGGAGCGGGGCGGAAACGGAAAACGCCGGCTTCGTGCCGGCGTTTTCGCGTGCATCAGGTCACTTCTTCGGCGGCGGCGGGGGCGGGGTGCGCGGGCGCACCACGATCACGCGCGGACCGCCCCAGTACGGGTAGCCCCACGGGCCGCCCCAGTAAGGGCCGAACCCCGGGCCCCAGAACGGGTCGTAGTAGCCCGGCGGATAGGCCGCGCGCGGCTGGCGCTTGGGCCACAGGTAGACCACGTTGGCCTCGATCCGCGGGTAGGCGTAGTCGTACTCGCCGACCTTCTTGGTCACGGTGCCGTGCAAGGTACCGGTGACGGTCAGCTCGCGCCCGCGCGTGAATACCTCCGGGTCGTAGAAGCCGTCGCGACAGGCGACGAAGCGGCCGTCGTTCTCGCCGGCGTTGCCCAGGCGCGGCCGCGCCTGGTTGTCCAGCGGACGCGAGAGCACGAAGAAGCAGGTCTGCTGCGGGCCCGGTTCGGTCTTGATGATCTCGCCACCCCAGCGCACGGAGGTGCCGCCGGCACCTCCCTGCTGCGCACTGGCGGTGGAGACGGCGGCGTAGTTTCCCTGCAGCGGTTGCGGGATCGTCGCACAGCCACCCAGCACGGCAACCGCGGCAGCGAGGGTGAGGGGACGGTAAAGAGACATGGGTTTTTCTCCGTCTGGAACGATGGTGTCCACCATCGCATCGATGTCATTTGACCACGTTCGTTGTCCGAAAATCCCGCACGGCGCGCCGGAACGCGTGGACCGATTCAGGCGCCGGTTCGTCGCTTGCGTAGCGAAGCTCCAGATACTGTTGCATCAGCTCCGTCAGCTGCCTGCGCCGCGTCGGCATGGCACGCGCCGCGCGACGCAGGTAGTGCTGCGGGCCTTCGCCGGCGTGTCGCACGATCCGCCGTCGCGCGAGCTTGTGTTCCAGCGCGCGCAATGCTTCCCGCAGCGGATCGCGCGGCTGCCGCCGCCGCAATGCCCACGCCAGGCCGATCGCGACGAACAGGCTGCTGCCGATGGCCAGCAGCAGGCCCAGCGTCCCCGTGTCGGTGTCGCGGATGCCGAACGGGGTCAGCAATCCGCGCTGGCGAAGCGCATCAAACGCCACAACGCCCTGGTCCCACCAGCGGTTGACAATATCCCAGCGATTGCGGAACTGCTGCAGCCAGTCCCGCCGGTACCAGTCCAGCTGGTCCCCGGCCGCGGCGGTGGCGCCCAGGCTGACCCGCTCCGGACGCACGGCGGCGGTGGGGTCGACGCGTACCCAGCCGCGACCGGCCAGCCACACCTCGCTCCAGGCGTGGGCATCGGAGTTGCGCACCAGCAGGTAGTTGCCCAGCTTGTTCCAGTAGCCGCCCTGGTAGCCGGTGACCACGCGTGCCGGAATGCCGGCCGCGCGCATCAGCACCGTAAACGCGGACGCGTAGTGTTCGCAGTAGCCCTCGCGCGTGCCGAACAGGAAGTCGTCCATGGCGTCACGGCCCAACGGCGCCGGCGCGAGGGTGTAGCGAAAGCCGCCGTCATGGAACAGCGCCAGCGCCGCGCGCGCGATGGCGGCATCGTCGCCGCCATGCTGCTGGTGCCAGGACTGGCCCAGGGCCAGCGTCCTCGGGTTGAAACCAGCCGGCAGGCGCAACCAGCGCTGGTGGCGCGCAGCCAGCTCGGGTTCGAGCCGGTAGCGCGTGGCCGAGCGCAGGGAATAGCTGAGCGCGTCGTCGACCGGCCTGGCGGCGATCACCACCCGGTCACGGCGCATGGCGGCCCCTTCAGGCGCCTCGATGGGCACGTCGAGGGTGGGCAGCACGCGCCGGTGCGTAGGCAGCAGATGGATCCGGTAGGCGCTTGCCTGCTCGACCTCGAGCGCCACCGCGGGCGCGTTGGCCACGTCGGCATAGCTCCAGCTCACTCCGTCGTAATGGCCCATGACGAAGGCGCGGAAATAGCGCTGGTCCGGCGGGGGCGGTTCACCTTCGAACGTGACCCGCATGGCTGGGCGGTCGTCGGTCAGCAGTTCGGTGAAGGCGCCCGGACTCATGCGGTCGCTGAGGCCAGTACGCGCCTGGTCGCGGCCGGGCGCGCCCCACAGCGGCGAACTCAGCCGTGGCACCAGCACGAAGGCCAGCAGTGCCAGCGGCAGCGCTGCCGCCAGCAGCGCCAGCGCGGGCACGAAGCCGCGGGCCATGCCGGTCGGCGCCTGCGCCGGCTGCAGCGCACGCAGGGTGGCCAGTGCCGGCACCAGGCCCAGTGCCACCACCAGCGTCCTGACCATGCTCTGGTCGAACAGCAGGGCGGTCATCAAGGTGAAACAGGCGAAGCTCATCCCGACGCGCACGTCGCGCGGGGTGTCGGTTTCCAGCAGCTTGAGCACCAGCAACCCGATACCCAGCGCGGTGCCCGGTGCACGCCCGAACAGGTTCCCGTAATACGCGACGATCGCCAGGGTCAGCAGGGTCAGCAGCGGCAGCTTGATCGCCTGCGGCACGCGGCCGGGGTAGTGGCGGCGCTGCCACCAGCGACTGCCCAGGACGACGGCGAGCGCGGCGGTCAGCCACCAGGGCAGATGCGTGGCGTTGACCGCCAGCACGAAGGCCGTGCTGAGGCAGAGCAGGTCGAAGGCGCGCCGGGGCACCTCGACTTGGGCGGCAGAGCGTCGTTTGCGCCCGATCACGGCAGGCCCGCCAGCGCATCCATGCAGCGGGCGTAGTGCCGGGGCCCGGTGCCGCTGCCGATGTCGTTGCCCGGCAGCCACAGGCTATAGCTGCAGCGTTGCGCCTGCGCCTCGTTGAGCCAGCGCGCCAGCCGGGCGATGCGGGCCTCATGCTCGAGCCCGCCCAGTTGCCGCCAGTCCAGGCGCCACTGCGGCTGACTGCGCGGCTGCTCGAAGTCCTTCACCAGCAGGTCGTCGTGGCGGGCGCTGGGCTTCCAGGCGATGTGCCGCTGCGGATCGCCGGCGCGGTAGTCGCGCACCGCGGCAAGTTCCTCGCCGCGGTGCAGTTGCATGTGGCGCGCATCCTCGGTCATCGCCCGCGGCGGCGGGCCGGATGCCTCCGGGCGGGGCCAGACCAGCACCGACTGTTCGGGATGCAACCAGCTCCAGGCACGAAACAGGCCCAGCGGCCAGCTGGTCCACAGGCGCAGCCGCGGCAGGGGCTGCCAGCCACGCCGTCGTGTCGGCAGGTGCACGCTTACCCGGGTGGCGTCGGTGCCGGCCAGGGCGAAAGCGGTGGAGGTGTCGCCCAGGTCCAGCCGCACGGCGTCCCGCAGACGCCCGGAATGGAACGTGCACACCAGCTCGATCGCCTCGCCGGCGACTGCATGTCCGGCCTGCACGTGCTCCAGGCGCAACCCGTCGAGGTTGCGGAACGCCACCAGCATGCTTGCCGCCGCTGCCGCGCCGAGCAGGCAGGTCAGCAGCAGGGCGGCGTTGTTGCCGTAGTTCAACGCCCCCACCAGCATCACCAGCAACAACAGGGAGAAACCGAGGCCGAAACCGCTGGGCACGATATAGATGCGCCGGCGGTGCAGCGTGATCGGCAACGGTTCCGGACGACGGTAGCGGGTCAGTGCCGGCAGGCGCTCTTCTGCCAGGCGCTGCAGGCGTTGCAGCAAGCCTCGCATCAGTCCACCGCCACCTCGGTCAGCAACTGGCGCGCCAGCAGCACGCCGTCGGCGCCCCGCGTCGCCACCAGCCGGTGGGCGGCCAGCGGCACGAACAGCGCCTGGATGTCTTCGGGCAGGACGTGGCTGCGCCCGCTGAGCATGGCCCAGGCGCGGGCGGCGCCCAGCAGTGCCAGGCCGGCGCGCGGCGACAGGCCGGCCCGGATCTCCGGATGGCGCCGGCTGGCGGCCAGCAACGCCTGCAGGTAGTCGAGCAGGGCGCCGCTGGCGGTGATGGCCTGCGCGCGTTCGTGCAGGGCCAGCAGCGATTCGGCGTCCAGCTGCGGGGTGAGCCGGGTCAGCATGTCGCGGCGGTCGCTGCCGGTGAGCAGGGCACGTTCGGCGGCCGGGTCGGGGTAGTCCAGCGACAGCCGCAGCATGAACCGGTCCAGCTGTGAATCCGGCAGCGGGAAAGTGCCATTGAGATCCAGCGGATTCTGCGTGGCGACGACGAAAAAGGGCTGGGCCAACGCGTGGGTCTGGCCGTCCACGGTGACCTGGTTTTCCGCCATCGCCTCGAGCAGCGCACTCTGCGTCTTGGGGCACGCGCGGTTGATCTCGTCGGCCAGCAGCAGGCCGGTGAAGATCGGCCCGGGATGGAAGCGGAAGCTGCCGCTTTCGCGCTCGTAGACGCTGACCCCGATGATGTCCGACGGCAGCAGGTCGCTGGTGAACTGCACGCGCTGGAACTCCAGCGCGAAGGTGGCGGCCAGCGCATGGGCCAGGGTGGTCTTGCCCACGCCCGGCACGTCCTCCAGCAGCAGGTGGCCGCCGGCGATCAGGCAGGTGAAGGCCAGCTTGACCTGGTGGGGCTTGCCCAGCAGGACACGGTTGACCTGATCGATCGCCGCTTGCAGGCGTTGTTGCAGGACTTCGGTGCGGGGCTCGATGGTGGCGGACATGGCTACTCGGGGTGGGGACAGGCCGGGCGCGATCCGCGCCGCGTGCCCGGCAGTGTACCGGTACCACCCCAACCCGCCTCAGGGCACGGCGACGCCAGCCTGGCGCAGCATGCGCGCGAGCGCGATCAGTGGCAGCCCGATGAGGGCGCTGGGGTCGCGATTGTCGATCTCCTCGAACAGGCTGATGCCCAATCCTTCGCACTTGAAGCTGCCGGCGCAATCCAGCGGCCGCTCGCGTGTGACGTAGCGCTCGATTTCCGCGTTGCCCAGCTCGCGAAAGCGGACCTGAGTGTCGTCGACGTGGGTCAGCGCACGACCGTGGCGGGTATCGAGCAGACACAGCGCGGTGTGGAAATGCACCAGGCGGCCGGAACTGGCCTGCAACTGGGCATGGGCGGTGGCGGCGTCGCCGGGCTTGCGCAGGATCTGGCCCTCGAGCGCGGCCACCTGGTCGGAGCCGATCACCAGGGCATCGCCCAGGCCGGTGGCCACGGCCATTGTCTTGGCGACCGCCAGGCGCAGCGCCCGTGCCGCCGGAGCTTCGCCGGGCACGGGAGTCTCGTCGGTGTCGGGCGCGAGCTGTTCGAAATCCGCCAGCAGGCGGCGCAGCAGACCGGCGCGGTAGCGGGAGGTCGAAGCCAGCACGATGCGGCACGGGGTGCCCGGGCTGCCCATCAGTGGTCGGAATCGCGTCGGATCTGTTCGCGCATCGCGCTGTTCAGCTCGGTCTGCGCCTGGTCCAGCGCCTTGAGCAGGGGCTGCAGGCGGCCCCGCGCCTCACGCATCGACGCGGCGGTTTCGTCCAGTTCGTGCTGGCTGGCGCCAGGGGAGCGGTCGCGGATCCACAACCGTTGCTGCAGCAACGCACGCAGCCCGGCATCGACCGCGTGGCGGGCATCCTTTTCGCTGGCGGCGGGAAGATCCGGGTTCAGCGACATTACCGCGTGTGCCTGCTGCAGGCCGAAACGGCAGGTCTTGAGGTCCGATTCCAGGCGGTCGGCCAGGTCCAGCAGGTCGCGGATGCTGCCAGCGCGCCGGTTCTCCCGCTTGCGCACCAGCGTGGCGGCGCCGGCGAACAGGATCAGGATGGCGAGGCAGGCCGCCACGCCGAGCGTGAAATACGGATTCAAGGGCGCTGATTCATCATCCGGAGTGGCCCAGTCTGCCGCATCGGGGCCGGATCAGGCAAAATAAGCGCGGCCAGGGCTTCGGCCGGCGCCTGCGCTGCCTGTGCCGGTTGACTTGGAGGCCCGGCAAACCTACCATTCCGCGATTATGTCCGTGACACTGCCAGAGTCCGTGGACGCTTGGCGCATGGTCTCGGCGCGGCGTTCATTCGAGGGAACGTTGCCCATCGCGAACCTGCGGCGCCTCGGCGAGGCGCTGGCCGGCAAGGATGGCGAGGTGGGATTCACGCTTGATTTCGGGCGCGACGACCTCGGCACCAGCTACGTGGATGTCCGCGCCAGCGCGCCGCTGACGCTGATGTGCCAGCGTTCGCTGGAGCCTTTCGTGCTGCCCGTGACCGTGCAGACGCGATTGGGGCTGATCAGCCAGGAGCGCGACGAGGCGGGGTTGCCGCCCGATTGCGAGCCGCTGCTGGTGCCCGAGGATGGCCGCCTGCACCCGGCGGAAGTGATAGAGGACGAATTGCTGTTGGCGCTGCCGCTGGTCCCGGTCAATCCGGACAGCCGGCTGCCCGACGAAGTGACAGGCCACGACCCGGCACAGGATCCTGCCGGCGCGGGGCGCTCGGATAATCCGTTCGCGGTATTGCGCGAGCTGAAGAAATAACCGCCGGCCGGGCTCGCCCGATCCGGGCCGTTCGATCGACGATCATCCCGTTTCATTTCACCACGTTTCAGTTGGAGAACTACCATGGCTGTTGCCAAGAGCCGCCGTACCCCGTCCACCCGCGGCATGCGTCGTGCCCACGACAAGCTGAGCACCGTGCAGCTTTCCACCGATCCGACCAGCGGCGAGGTGCACCTGCGCCACCACGTCACCAAGGACGGCTACTACCGTGGCAAGAAGGTGATCCAGGCCAAGGCCGTGGTGTCGGTCGAGGATTGACCGGGTTGCCGGGCCCCCGCGGGGTCCCGCCGGGCGATCAACCGGGACGGCGCGGCGACGCGCCGTTTTTGCGTTCCGCCACCCGGACACGTAACGTACGGCGTCGGCCGGCCGGTCGATCCTGCAGTCCCTGCCGATGGAAAGTTGAATGACCCAGATTTATTCCCGCCTCGTCGCCACCGGCAGCGCCTTGCCCGAACGCGTCGTCACCAATGCCGATCTGGAAAAGATCGTCGACACCAGCGACGAGTGGATCCGCACCCGCACCGGCATCCGCCAGCGGCACATCGCCGCCGACGGCGAGACCACCGGCGACCTGTCCTTCCGGGCTGCGCAGAACGCGCTGGAGGCGGCCGGCGTCAAGGCGTCCGAACTCGACCTGATCGTGCTCGGCACCACCACGCCGGACCTCATTTTTCCTTCCACCGCCTGCCTGCTGCAGCACCGTCTCGGCGCCAATGGCTGCGCCGCCTTCGACGTGAACGCGGCGTGTTCGGGCTTCGTTTACGCGCTCGGCGTGGCCGACAAGTTCATCCGCAGCGGGCAGTCGAAGAAGGTCCTGGTGGTGGGTGCGGAGACGCTCACCCGGATGGTCGACTGGACCGAGCGCGAAACCTGCGTGCTGTTCGGCGACGGCGCCGGCGCCGTGGTGCTGGAGGCCTCCAGCGAACCTGGCATCTACGCCACCTGCCTGCATGCCGACGGCGGCTACAAGCACCTGCTGTACAACCCGGTGGGCGTGTCGGCCGGCTTCAGCGACGAGCCCAATCACGGCGTGCGCATCCGGATGTCCGGACGCGAGGTGTTCAAGGTGGCGGTGAAGACGCTCGATGCCCTGGTCGGCGAGACGCTGGAGGCCGCCGGCATGCAGGAGTCGGACATCGACTGGCTGATCCCGCACCAGGCCAACCTGCGCATCATCGACGCCACCGCCAAGCGGCTGAACATGTCGATGGACCGGGTCATCGTGACGGTCGACAAGCACGCAAACACCTCCTCGGGCTCGGTGCCGCTCGCGCTCGATTACGCCGTGCGCTCGGGCAAGGTGCAGCGCGGCCAGAACCTGTTGCTGGAAGCGTTCGGCGGCGGCTTCACCTGGGCTTCGGCGTTGCTGCGTTACTGATCGCTGCCGCGACCGGGGTTTCCCCGCGATGCCGCCGGCTTGGCGGCATCGTGCCATCTGCGTCGCAAAAAACGCCCGGATACAGCTGCGTATGGGGCGGGATGCTGGCACCATGGCGGTTTTCGCCGAAGGGATCCGCACATCCATGAGTTCTGTTTCCGCTTCGCTCGCCTTTGTTTTTCCCGGCCAGGGCTCGCAGTCCGTGGGCATGCTGGCTGAACTGGCGGCCGCGCACGCCGACGTGCAGGCCGCGTTCGACGAGGCTTCGCAAGGTGCCGGCATCGATCTTTGGAAGTTGGCCATGCACGGGCCGGCGGAACAGCTCAACCAGACCGAGAACACCCAGCCGGCACTGCTGGCCGCCAGCGTCGCGGTGTGGCGGGTGTGGCGGAAGCTCGGCGGCGCCCGGCCAGCGCAACTGGCGGGGCATAGCCTGGGCGAATACAGCGCGCTGGTCTGCGCCGACGCGCTGTCGTTGCATGACGCGGCGGCCCTGGTGGCCGAACGCGGACGCCTGATGCAGGCCGCGGTGCCGGCCGGCGTGGGCGCCATGGCGGCCATTCTCGGCGGTGACGATGCGCAGATCGCGGCCGTGTGCGAAGAGGTGGCGCAGGGGCAGGTCGTGGCGCCGGCCAATTACAACTCGCCCGGTCAACTGGTGATCGCCGGCAACGCCGAGGCGGTCGACCGGGCGCTGGCCAGGCTCGCCGAGCTGGGCGTGAAAAAGGCGGTCAAGCTGGCCGTGTCGGTGCCGTCGCATTGCGCGCTGATGCGCGAGGCGGCCGATCGGCTGGGTGAGCGGATGATGGCGATCGACTGGCGGCAACCTTCGATTCCCGTGGTGCAGAACGCCGAGGCACGCAGCTACGCCAGTGTCGGGGAGATCCGTGGCGCACTGCAGCGCCAGTTGTACCTGCCGGTGCGCTGGACCGAATGCGTGCAGGCGCTGGTCGCCGGTGGCGTCACCCGCATCGCCGAATGCGGCCCGGGCAAGGTCCTGGGCGGGCTGATCAAGCGCATCGACAAGAGCGTCGAGGCGCGCGCTCTCGGTGGCCCCGCCGAACTCGACGCTGCGCGTACCGAATGGGCTGCTTAGCGACGGCTTTTGTGAAGAGTGCAGCCCGGGATGGCTGTTTCTTGATCCTTGCGATCATGGACGATCGCATCAACGAACGGTACGAGAAGAAGACATGACTCTCCCCCTGCAAGGTGAAATCGCGCTGGTCACCGGCGCCAGTCGCGGCATCGGCGCGGCCATCGCGGACGAACTGGCGGCGATGGGCGCCACCGTGATCGGAACCGCCACCAGCGAGGGCGGCGCGGCCGCGATCGGCGCGCGGCTGGCCGCGCACGGCGGCCATGGCCGCATGCTGGACGTCACCGACGGCGCTGCGGTCGAAGCCCTGGTCGACGCCATCGCGAAGGAAATCGGTGCGGTCTCCATCCTGGTCAACAACGCCGGCATCACCCGCGACCAGTTGCTGATGCGGATGAAGGACGAGGACTGGCAGGCGATCATCGACACCAACCTCACCTCGGTCTACCGCACCTCCAAGGCGGTGATGCGCGGCATGATGAAGGCGAGGAAGGGCCGCATCATCTCGATCGCCTCGGTGATCGGGCTCACCGGCAACCCCGGCCAGGCGAATTACGCCGCGGCCAAGGCCGGCATCATCGCGTTCTCCAAATCGCTGGCGCGCGAGATCGGCACGCGCGGCATCACGGTCAACGTGGTGGCGCCCGGTTTCATCGATACCGACATGACCCGCGCGCTGCCGGAGGAAACCCGCAACGGGCTGCTCGGCCAGATCGCGCTGGGTCGCCTGGGCGAGGCCGCCGACATCGCCAGGGCGGTGGGATTCCTGGCTTCGCCGGCCGCTTCCTACATCACCGGCGAGACCCTGCACGTCAACGGCGGGATGTACATGCCGTGAGGCCGGCGCACGGAGTTGTCGCCAGCGGCTTCTTTTTAGGCGACAATTGCGCTTTCGCGTCGGTCAACGGCAGCCATGGCCAGCCATCACCGGCGAATCGTGGCAGCACTGGCGCTTAGCCACTACAATGCCGCCGGTCTTGAGCCATGCAGTCGGACCGGTACCGACAAACAATCACCCCTTGAGAGGTATGGGCAACATGAGCACCATCGAAGAACGCGTCAAGAAAATCGTCGTCGAGCAGTTGGGCGTGAAGGAAGATGAAGTCACGGCGAACGCGTCGTTCGTGGATGATCTGGGCGCGGACTCGCTGGATACGGTGGAGCTGGTGATGGCGCTCGAGGAAGAGTTCGAGACCGAGATCCCGGACGAGGACGCCGAGAAGATCACCACCGTGCAGCAGGCCGTGGATTACATCAAGGCCCACTCGAAGGACTGATCGGTTCCGGTGGCGTGCACCAACCCGTCTGGCGCGCCGCACGCGAGCCGGTACGGATTGGCAGCGGTATCGAATGCTGCGCCTGAATGGCGCAGTTTTCGTTTCTGAATTTCGCAACGTCCGAGCCCGTATGGTGCATGCTGCATCGTCGGCGGCGGCGGACGACGTACCCGGAACCTTCCGCGCCGGCGATCGGTCGGTGGCGGCGGGCCGGGCATCACGTAAGGAACAAGGCATGAGCAAGCGTCGAGTAGTAGTGACGGGCATGGGCATCATCTCGCCCGTCGGCAACGACATCGCCAGCGCGTGGGATCGGGTGGTCAAGGGCGTGAGCGGCATCGGGCCGGTCGTCCATTTCGACACCTCGGCCTACTCGACGCGCATCGCCGGCCAGGTCAGCGGTTTCGACCCGGCCGAGTGGATGCCGCTCAAGGACGTCAAGAAGATGGACCCGTTCATCCACTACGGCGTGGCGGCGGGTACCCAGGCCCTGCGTGATTCAGGCCTGGAGATCACCGAGGCCAACGCGCCGCGCGTCGGCGTGGCGGTAGGGGCAGGCATCGGCGGCCTGTACACGATCGAGGCGACCACGCTGGAGCTGGCGGCGAAGGGCCCGCGCCGGGTCTCGCCGTTCTACGTGCCCAGCTCGATCATCAACATGGTGTCGGGCCAGCTTTCCATCATGTTCGGCCTGAAGGGGCCCAACATCGCCTGCGTCACCGCGTGCACCACCGGCGCGCACAACATCGGCCTGGCCGCGCGCATGATCCAGTACGGCGACGCCGACGCGATGATCGCCGGCGGCGCCGAGTTCGCCACCACCGGCACCGCGATGGCCGGCTTCTGCTCGGCCAAGGCCATGTCCACCCGCAACGACGAGCCGACCAGGGCCAGCCGCCCGTGGGACAAGGACCGCGACGGCTTCGTGCTGTCCGATGGCGCCGGCGTGGTGATGCTGGAGGAATACGAACAGGCCAAGGCGCGCGGCGCGCGCATCTACGCCGAGCTGGTCGGCTTCGGCATGAGCGGCGACGCCTATCACATGACCGCGCCCAGCGAAGGCGGCGAGGGCGCGGCGCGTTGCATCCAGACCGCGCTGAACGACGCCGGCCTCAACCCGTCCGACGTGCAGTACGTCAACGCCCACGGCACCTCCACGCCGCTGGGCGACCTGGGCGAGGTGATGGCGGCCAAGAAGGTCTTCGGCGACCACGCGTACAAGCTGGCGATGAGCTCGACCAAGTCCACCACCGGCCATCTGCTGGGCGCGGCCGGTGGTGTCGAGGCGATCTTCAGCGTGCTGGCGTTGCGCGACCAGGTGTTGCCGCCCACGATCAACCTCGACGAACCGGGCGAAGGCTGCGATCTCGATTTCGTGCCGAATGTCGCGCGCGAGGCGAAACTCGACGTGGTGCTGTCCAACTCGTTCGGTTTCGGCGGTACCAACGGCACGCTGGCATTTCGTCGCGTTTGACCGACGCAGGCGTGGCTTGCCTTCGGCGCCGGCTGGACGGTCGGCGCGATCTGCTCGCGCCGGCGGCGGCGCTGCCGCAGCGCTACCCCTGCCTGTTGCAGAGCGTCGTGCATGGCAGCGCGCAATCCCGTTACGACATCCTGTTCGCGTTTCCCGGCGAGCGGCTGGAACTGGCTGCCGATGGTGTGTTGCGCGACGGCGACGGTAGCGTGCGGTCGGGCCGTTTCCTCGACGCGCTCGACGGGGCCTGGGAGGCGGAGCGGCGCACGGTGTCCACGGACGAGCTGCCGTTCCATGGCGGTTGGGTGCTGCTGCTGAGCTACGAACTGGCGGGCGAGATCGAGTCGCGGCTGCAACTGCCCGCAGCCGATACCGGGCTGCCATCGGCGCTGGCCGTGCGCTGCCCGGCGGCGATCATCGTCGACCACCTGCGCGAGTGCACCTGGCTGGTTGCCGAACCTGGCCACGAACCGCTGCTGGACCGGCTCGAAGCCGATCTTGCGTTGCCGGCAGCATGGCCGCCGCTGCCCGCGCTCGAGAGCATCGAGGAGGATCCGCCCGGCGACTTCCTCGATGGCGTGCAGCGCATTCACGAACATCTGCATGCCGGCGACACGTTCCAGGTGAACCTGTCGCGCGGCTGGAGCGCCCGCTACACGCAGCCTCCCGAACCGGCGGCGCTTTACGACGCCCTGCGCCGGGCCAATCCGGCGCCGTTCGCCGGCCTGCTGCAGCAGCCCGGCTGGGCCGTGCTGAGTTCGTCGCCCGAGCGCCTGGTGGAAGTGCGCGGCGGCGTGGCGCAGACCCGCCCGATCGCCGGTACGCGCCCGCGGCTGAGCGGCGACGACGAGCACGCGCGCATTCGCGAACTGTGCGCGCACCCGAAGGAGCGCGCCGAGCACGTCATGCTGCTCGACCTGGAACGCAACGACCTGGGCCGGGTCTGCGTGCCGGGCACGGTGGAGGTCGACGAACTGATGGTGGTGGAGAGTTACGCCCATGTTCACCACATCGTCTCCAATGTACGCGGACGGCTGCGCGCCGGCGTGACGCCGGGCGAGGTGATCGCCGCCATCTTTCCCGGCGGCACCATCACCGGCTGCCCCAAGGTGCGCTGCATGGAAATCATCGCCGCACTGGAGCGCACGCCACGTGGCGCCTATACCGGTGCGCTCGGTTACCTTGACTGCAATGGCGAACTCGACTTGAACATCCTGATCCGCACCCTGGCGCTGACCGGCCCGCGGGTGACCCTGCGCGCCGGCGCGGGCATCGTCGCCGATTCGGATGCAGCCGCCGAACTGGACGAGACGCGCGCGAAGGCCCGCGGCCTGCTGCGTGCACTCGGGGCGGAGCCCTAGATGGCGGTCCGGACCCTCGTCGACGGCGTGGTGGCGGATCGGGTCGACGTGCTCGATCGCGGCCTGGCGTACGGCGACGGCCTGTTCGAGAGCATCCGCCTGGTCGGTGCGCGCGCGCCGCTGTGGGCGCGGCACATGCAACGCCTGGCGGAGGGCTGCCGGCGCCTGCTGATGCCGACCCCGGACCCCGACCAGCTCTGGCGCGAAGCGCGCCAGGTCAGTGCGGACATGGACCACGCGGTGGTGCGCATCACGGTGACCCGCGGTACCGGCGAGCGCGGTTACGCCCCGCCGGCATCGGCACGGCCCACGCGCGTGGTGGCCGCGTTCCCGGCGCCGCGGGTGGGCGATGCCGCCGTCCATGGCGTGCGCATGCGGCTGTGCCGCCTGCGCCTGGCCGAGCAACCGCAGCTGGCCGGCATCAAGCACCTGAATCGGCTGGAGCAGGTGCTGGCGCGCGCCGAGTGGAACGATCCGTCGATTGCCGAAGGCCTGCTGTGCGATGGCCACGGCCATGCCATTTCGGCGACCATGGCCAATCTGTTCGCGGTGATCGACGGGGAGTTGCTGACCCCCGCCGTGGACCGCTGCGGCATCGCCGGGGTGGCGCGGGCCGAGGTGCTTGAGGTCGTGGCAGGTGCACGTGTGACCGAGATCGACGCGGATGCGTTGTCCGGCGCCAGCGAACTGTTCCTCAGCTCGAGTGTGCGCGGCATCGTGCCGGTACAGTCGCTGGAACGGTGGAGTTTTTCGCCGGGAGTGGTGGTGCGCCAGTTGCAGCGGCACTGGCGCGATCTGGGATTTGCGATGGAGCAGGGCGGATGAGTGTTCGAGCGATGCGCGGAGGCGCGCGGCTGCGCTGGTTGCTGCTGCTGGTGGTGCTGGCGGTCGCCGCCGCGCTGGCGGTGGGCTGGAACGGCTACCAGCGATTCAGTGCCAGCCCGCTGAACGTGTCCTTGCAGCAGCACAGCATCGACGTCGGCCGCGGCACCAGCTTCAAGGGTATCGTCGCCGAACTGCGTCGGCAGGGCCTGACCACCGCCAGCCCCTGGTACTGGCGCTTGCTGGCCGAGCAGATGCACGTGGCGGGAAAGCTGCACGCGGGGGAGTACGCGCTGGTGCCCGGCATCACGCCCCGCCAGCTGCTGGCCGACATGGCAACGGGCAAGGTCCTGCAGCGCAACTTCACCATCGTGGACGGCTGGACGTTCGAGGAGCTGCGCCGGGCCTTGGCGCAGGCCGAGGTGCTGGAACATGACACGGCCGGTCTCGACGACGCGGCGATCATGCAGCGCATCGGTGCCGGCGGGGAATCGCCGGAAGGGCGCTTTCTGCCCGAAACCTATGCCTACGTGAAGGGCGACAGCGAGCTGGACATCCTGCGTCGCGCCCACGCCGCGATGGATCGCACGCTGGCGGCGCTGTGGCCCGGGCGCGCACCCGGCCTGCCGCTGGCCACGCCGTACGAGGCGCTCATCCTGGCCTCCATCGTGGAGAAGGAAACCGGGCGCGCCGACGAGCGTGCGAAGATTGCCGGGGTATTCGTCCGGCGTCTGGAAAACCACATGCTGCTGCAGACCGATCCCAGCGTGATCTACGGCATGGGCGCGCATTACGACGGCAATATCCGCCGGAGCGATCTGGCCGCGGACACGCCCTACAACACCTACACCCGGCCCGGCCTGCCGCCCACGCCGATCGCCTTGCCGGGCCGGCCGGCGATCGAAGCCGCCTTGCACCCCGCGGCCGGGGACGCGCTGTATTTCGTGGCGCGTGGCGACGGCAGCCACGTGTTCTCCAGCACCCTGGCCGAGCACAATCGCAACGTCGATTGCTACCAGCGGAAGCGCTGCCGATGAATCCCGCACGCGGCAGGTTCATCAGCCTGGAAGGCGGCGAGGGCGCCGGCAAGAGCACCTTGCTGGCCGGCGTGCTGGCCTACCTTCGCCAGCGCGGCCTTTCGGTGGTGCAGGCGCGCGAGCCCGGGGGCACGCCGGTCGGCGAGGCGGTGCGCGCGATCGTGCTGGACCCGTCCCTGGGCAGACTGGCGGCGGAAACCGAATTGCTGCTGATGTTCGCCTCGCGCGCGCAACTGGTGCGCGAGCTGATCGAGCCGTCCCTGGCCGCCGGCCAGTGGGTGGTGTGCGACCGCTACGCCGACGCCAGTTATGCCTACCAAGGCGACGGGCGGGGCCAGCCGGCCGAGCGCATCGCCGAGCTGGAGCGCTGGGCCTGCGCCGGCGTGAAGCCCGACCTCACCCTGCTGCTCGACCTGCCGGTGGCGGCGGGGCGTGCCCGCGCCGCCGGGCGCGGCGATGCGGACCGGATCGAGGTCGAGGCAGACGCCTTCTTCGAGCGGGTGCGGGCCGGCTACCGCGCCCGCGCGGCACAGGAACCGGGCCGCTTTCGCGTCCTGGACGCCAGCCAGGCGCCGGAACAGGTGCTGCAGGCCGCCACCCGGGCGCTGGCCGAATGGCTGGGGGACCCGGCCGGATGAGCGCGCTGCCGTGGCATGAGGAGCATTGGGCGCGGCTGCTGGCGCGTCGCCAACGCGGTGCGCTGCCGCATGCCCTGCTGCTGTGCGGAGCCGCCGGCCTGGGCAAGCGCGAGTTCGCGCAACGCTTCGTGCGTGGCCTGCTGTGCACCGAGCCGGTGCAGGGTGAAGCCTGCGGGCATTGCCGGGGGTGCCAGCTGACCGCGGCCGGCTCGCATCCGGACCGGGTGGAACTGACCTTCGGCCTGCGCCGGGATGGCACGCCACGCACGGAAATCGTGGTCGACCAGATCCGCGAGCTGTCCGCGCGGCTGGCCATGCGCAGCCAGCTCGGCGGCTGGCAGGTGGTCACCATCGATCCGGCCGATGCGATGAATGCCGCCGCGGCCAATGCCCTGCTGAAGACGCTGGAGGAGCCGGCCGGGCAGACCATGCTGATCCTGCTGGCGGATGCACCCTGGCGGCTGGCGCCCACGATCCGCAGCCGTTGCCAGCGGATCGAGTTCCACCTGCCCGAACCGGCCGTGGCGCTGGCCTGGCTGCAGCGCGAAGGCGTTGCCGAGGGCCGGGCCGCGCTGGCCGCGGCCGGCGGCAACCCAGGGCTGGCCATGCAGTGGGCGCGGCACGGGGCGCTGGAACAGCGCGCGGAAGTGCGCCGCGACCTGGCGGCGCTGGCCGGCGGGCGCGGCCAAGCCACCGAAGTGGCCAGACGCTGGCTGGACGACGAGCCGGTGCAACGGCTGTGGTTTGCCGCGCAGGCGGTTGCCGACGAGTTGCGGGCCCGCTCGCTGGGGGACCGCCCGCCGCTGGGCAGCGCGCTGGATGCGGCGGCGCTGGGGGATTGGCATGACGCCAGCAACCGCGTCCGCGACGGACTGCGCGGCCCCTTGCGGCCGGATCTGATGGTGCTGGAGCTGTTGTCGCGGTGGCGCTGATGACCAGCGCGCGGGTCGACCGCTGGCCGGAATTTTCCGCACGCACCCGCTTGCTGGTAGTCGCGCCCCATCCGGACGACGAGACCCTGGCCACCGGCGTGCTGCTGCAGCAGGTGCTGGCGGCCGGGGGCGAGGTGCGCATCCTGCTGCTCACCGCCGGAGGCAACAACCCCTGGCCGCAGCGCGTGCTGGAACGCCGCTGGCGCATCGGCGCGGAGGAACAGCGTCGATGGGCGTCGCGCCGCGCGGAGGAACTGCAGCAGGCACTGGCCGCGCTGGGCGTCGCGCCGGGTGCGCTGCAGACGCTGGACTGGCCCGACCTCGGCGTCACCGAACTGCTGTTGCAGAAGACCGGCATGGCCGTGGGCGCCATCCGCGACGCGATCGACCGTTTCGACCCCGACCTGCTCGCGCTGCCTTCGTTGCGCGACCGCCACCCCGACCACAGCGCGGCGCACGTGCTGGTCCGGCTGGCGCTGGTCGGCCAGGCGGCACCGCCGGGCCTGCTCGCCTACCTGGTCCATGGTGACACACCGGACCACCGCCCCCGGACCATCCCCGCCACCGCCGCCCAGTTCGCCGGCAAACGGGCGGCCTTGCAGGCACATCGCAGCCAGCTGGCGTTGAGCGGTCGGCGTCTGCGCCGGTGGGTGGAGCGCGAGGAGACCTTCTTCGACCCCGACGATCCTCCTGCGGCGGTGCCGGCCACCTTGCCATGGCGTCCGCCGCGCTGGCTGGATCCGTGGTTGCGACTGGACCTGGTGAGCCCGGCGGCGACGCATCGCTGGCGCTGGTCCGAAGCGCCGTTGCGGTGCGACGCGGACGGCGTGCTGCACGTGCTGCTTCCCGCCGCGACCACCGCCGGACCGTGTTTCGCCCGCCTGTGGCTGGATCTGCGCTCACCGTGGATCTTCGATCACTGGGGCTGGTGCCGGATGGATGCGGCAATGCCAGTGCCCGTCGCCGGTGTTGCGCCCCAGGATCGACCCGGCTAGGTTGCCGCCAACGGGCCTGCGCGAGCGGGCTGCGGCAGGACCAGGACCACGTGCCTTGCCCGCGCGGCGGAACGGCACCTATTCGGGGAAGCGGACGCGATGCGGGTCAACTCGGAGGCCACGGCTGCATCCAGCGAAAGTTATTACGCGGCGCTGTCCGAGATCGGGCAGTTGCTGGTCCGTGCCGTGGAGCCTCCGGAGCTGTACGAGGCGATCATCGAGGTGTTGCAGCGGCGCCTGGGCGCCCGGTTGGTGATGATCGGCGAAGCCGACCATGCGGCCGGCTGGTTCCAGCGGCTGGCTCCGGTGACGGTGGCGGCGGACCTGCAGGACATCTATCCCGAACGGACGCCGCTGTCCCTGGTCCGGCCCTCGTTCTGGCGGGGTGTGCCGCAGGTGGAGCCCGACCTGCGCCACGTGCCGGGCCTGGAGCGCCTGCACGCTGCGTATGTGCGCCATGAGGTGGTCGCGGCCATGGCAATCCCGGTAATGGTGTCCGGCGAGGTGCGCGCCGGCCTGATCATCCGTGCGTCGGACCCGGCGTATTTCTCCACGCGGCTGACGGAACTGCTGCAGCAGGCCGCCGCCAGCATCGGCCTGGGCCTGGAGGCGCAGTCACAACGCCACCAGCTGCAGCGCTCGGTGCAGGAAGAGGCTCGCCAGCGCCGCGCCCTGCGCCTGCTCAGCGAGATGATCAAGGTGGTCACCCGCAGCCCGGACGAGACCGTGCTGCTGGCCGACAGCAGCGACGTGGCCTGTCGCGTGGGCGGGTACCGGTTCGCGTGGATCGGCCTGCTGGCCGACGACGAGGCCACCTCGTTGCGCCTGCACGCCCATTCCGGCCTGGGCGGCGTGGCGGTACCGGGCGTGTGCCTGGCATTCGGCGATCCGGGGCATGCCGCCGATGCCGCGATCGGCGCCTGGCGTAGCGGCGAGCCTTGCGTCCGGCAGTACGCGCCGGGCATGGCGCAGGAATGGCCGCTGCAGGGCACCGCACCGGAGGTGCGCGCGGTGCTGGCCCTGCCGCTGCGCGTGGAAGACGCGGTGGTAGGCGTGTTCGTGATCGGCGCCAGCCAGGTCGACGCGTTCACGCCGGTGGAGACCCAGGTGTTCATGGAGATGGCGGTGGAGCTCGGCCTGGGCATGCAGATGCAGCGGGCACAGGCGGCGCGCCTGCTCGCCGAACGCGACCTGCGCTTCAACCTGCAGCATGTGCGCACGATTCTTTCCAACCAGCATTCCGGCGTGCTGGTGATGAGCGAGAACGGCCTGGTGAAGTTCGTCAACGAGGCGTTCTGCACGCTGTTCGGCCTGGCCGAGTCGCCGGCCGAACTGGAGGGCCTGCCGTCGGCCGCGTTGTACGCGCGCCTCGGCCCGGTCTACCGCGAGCCGGAGCGCGAACTGGCCCGCATCGCCGCGATCGTGGCGCGCAACGAGGAATTGCGCGGGGAGGAGGTGCAACTGGCCGACGGGCGCGTGCTGGTGCGTGACTTCATGCCGATCCGCATCGACGGCGTCGCACAGGGGCGCATCTGGCAGCAGCACGACATCACCGAACGGAAGCTGCACGAGGCACGCGTCGAGCGCCTGGCGTTCTACGACGTGGTCACCGGCCTGCCCAACCGGCGGTTGCTGTTCGAGTTGCTGGAGCAGGCGCGGGCGCAGGCCGCCGCCGACGATTCGCTGCTGGCGGTGGGCATCCTGGACCTGGACCGCTTCAAGAGCGTCAACGACACCGCCGGCCACAGCGGCGGCGACTGCGTGCTGGCCGAGGCCTCCGCGCGCATCCGCGGCATGCTGCGCGACTCCGATGTGCTGGCCCGCCTGGGCGGCGACGAATTCGCGCTGCTGATCCCGGGCCTGGACAGCCGCGAGCAACTGGACGTGATCAGCCGCTGCATCCTGCAGGCGCTGCGGGTGCCGTTCAACCTGACCGAGGAGCAGATGTTCCTGTCGGCGAGCATCGGCTGGACCCTGTTTCCCATCGACGGCTCCAATGCCGAGGGGCTGGTTCGCCATGCCGACATGGCGATGTACGAGGCGAAGGAGGCGGGCAAGGATCGCGGCTCGCTGTACGAGCCGGCGATGGAGCTCGAGCAGGTGCGCCTGCAGGCGATGCGCGAGCGGATCGCCCAGGCACTGCAGCAGTCGCGGCTGCAGTTGCTGTTCCAGCCGATCGTCTACATCGACGGCCTGCCCGGGATCAACGGCGTGGCCGGGATGGAGGCACTGCTGCGCCTGAACGACCGCGAGCAGGAACTGATCGGCCCGGCGAACTTCATGCACGTGCTGGACGACCCGCAACTGGCCCGGCCGATCGGCCGCTACGTGCTGGAGGAGGCGTTGCGCTGTTGCCAGGGCTGGCTGCGCGCAGGCGTGCCGGTGCCGGTGTCGGTCAACATCAGCACGCGCCACCTGTTGCATCCGGCATTCTTCGCGGACATCGACGCCGTGCTGGAGGCCTACCCGGACGTGATGGACGTCGGCTTCGGCATCGAAATCACCGAGACCGGGCCCAGCATGGACCATGCGCGGGCCAAGGTGGTCATCGAGGAATGCCGGCGACGGGGCATCCGCGTGGGACTGGACGACTTCGGCACCGGTTCGGCGTCGCTGAGCCACATCCAGCAACTCGACATCGAGCACATCAAGCTCGACCAGAGTTTCGTGCGCGACATCCTGCATGACGACCGCAACATGGCGATCGCCGCCGGCGTGATCACCACCGCGCGCATGCTGGCCAAGGCAGTGATCGCCGAGGGTGTGGAGACGCCGGTGCAGGGCGACTTGCTGGCCTCCCTCGGCTGCCACCAGTTGCAGGGTTTCTCGATCTCGCGGCCGATGGCCGCCGCCGCGGTGCCGGGGTGGGTGGCCGGCTGGGTGCCGCCGGCCACCTGGGACAACCTGGTCAACGAACGGCAGTCGCTGCTTGCCGGGGAACCGGCCGGCGACTGAGGCGCCCGGCTACCGGACGGCTCGCGCCGACCTGCTAAGATCGGCCTCAAGTTGACCGGGGAGCAGGCCCGGCGGGGAGCGTGGCATGAAACCGATGGCTGGCCGGCAAGGCATCATCTCGCTGAAGATCAAGGACGCGGCGTCGCTGTACAACGCGTACATGCCGTTTCTCAAGCACGGCGGCCTGTTCGCCCCGACGGCGCAGTCCTATGCCCTGGGCGACGAGGTGGTGCTGCTGGTGACCCTGGCCGACGAGACCGAACGCCTGTCGGTGGTGGGCAAGGTGGTCTGGATCAGCCCGGTCGGCGCCCAGGGCAACCGCACGGCCGGCATCGGCATCCATTTCAACGAGTCCAGCGACGCCGAGGCTGCCCGCAGCCGCATCGAGAACATCCTCGCCGGCACGCTCAACTCCGAGCGACCCACGCAGACCATGTGACGTCGCCATGCCCGCGCCGCGCGGGGTAGTGCGTTAGTTCGCAAAGCAGCGGCCGTCAAGGCTTGTTGTACCCATTCGCACTGATACAATGCATGGATTCGCAAACGCGTTTTGCGAAACATCGGGCGCCGGTGGGTTCGATCCGTCGGCGTAGTCGACGAGCCCAGGGTGCGCCGATTCGCCGAACTGAAGTCGTCGGACCGTGAGCGCTTGATCCAAGTTCCCATCGGTCACTGATGCGCCTGCGCGGCGCGGAGGTAGGTTGCATCGTGCTCGCCGAATACTGGCCTGTCCTGTTGTTCATCGCCGTCGCCGCCGGCCTTGGCGTGGTGTTGCTGGTGGTCGGCCTGCTCGCCGGCCCCCGTCGCCCCGAGGCGGAAAAGCTCGCCCCCTACGAATGCGGCTTCGAGGCATTCGAGGACGCGCGCATGCGCTTCGACGTGCGCTATTACCTGCTCGCCATCCTGTTCATCATCTTCGACCTGGAAATCGCCTTCCTGTTTCCGTGGGCGGTGGTGTTCAAGCAGATCGGCCTGATCGCGTTGATCGAGATGGGTCTGTTCCTGTTGCTGCTGGTGATCGGCTTTGCCTACGTGTGGAAGAAGGGAGCGCTCGAATGGGAGTGATCAATTCCATCAGCCGGGTGATGCACAACCCCGAGCCCCTGAACCTGGTCGACGACATCCTGCGCCCGGCCGGCGACAACCCCGTCGTGCAGCGCGGCTTCGCCACCACCAGCCTCGACGCCCTGATGAACTGGGCGCGCACCGGCTCGATGTGGCCGGTGACCTTCGGCCTGGCCTGCTGCGCGGTGGAGATGATGCACGCCGGCATGGCGCGGCTCGACCTCGACCGCTACGGCGTGATCTTCCGCCCCAGCCCGCGCCAGTCCGACGTGATGATCGTGGCCGGCACCCTGGTCAACAAGATGGCGCCGGCGCTGCGCAAGGTCTACGACCAGATGCCCGAGCCGAAGTGGGTCATCTCGATGGGCAGCTGCGCCAACGGCGGCGGCTACTACCACTACTCCTATTCCGTGGTGCGCGGTTGCGACCGCATCGTGCCGGTGGACATCTACGTGCCGGGCTGCCCGCCCACGGCCGAAGCATTGATCCACGGCATCCTGCAGTTGCAGAAGAAGATCCGTCGCACCAGCACCATTGCGCGTTCGTGAGGCCCGACATGCCCGATACCTCCGCGAAGTCGCTGGCTGACCAGCTCGTCGCGCGCTTCGGCGACACGCTGGAAGTCAGCGTGGCGCGCAACGAGATCACCGCCGACCTGCTCGGCGCCGACCTGGTCGCCGTTGCCACCGCGCTGCGCGACGAGCCGGCGTTCCGCTTCAGCGAATTGATCGACCTGTGCGGCATCGACTACCTGGGTTACGGCCAGGTCGAGTGGGACACCACCACGGTCAGCGGTTCCGGCTTCTCGCGCGGCGTCGAAGGGCAGGCGCTGGGCCGCTTCAGCTGGGCCGAACGTCCCCGTGGCGACAGCCAGCCGCGCCGCTTCGCCGCGGTGATCCAGCTGCTGTCGATCGAGCACAATCGCCGCCTGCGCCTGCGCGTGTTCTGCGAGGACGACACCCTGCCCGTGGTGCCCTCGCTGACCTCGGTATGGCCCGGCGTGAACTGGTTCGAGCGCGAGGCGTTCGACCTGTTCGGCATCATCTTCGAGGGGCATCCGGACCTGCGCCGCATCCTCACCGACTATGGTTTCGTCGGCCATCCGTTCCGCAAGGATTTCCCGCTGATCGGCAATGTCGAGGTGCGCTACGACCCCGAACAGAAGCGCGTGATCTACGAACCCGTGTCGATCGAGCCGCGCGTGCTGGTGCCCCGCACGATCCGTGATGACGCCGACCTGATGCAGGCCCGGGCGGAAGCCGCCGACAAGTGGCGGGAGAACTGAAGATGGCCCAGGAAATCCGCAATTACACGATGAACTTCGGCCCGCAGCATCCGGCCGCGCACGGCGTGCTGCGCCTGATCATGGAGATGGACGGCGAGACCATCGTCCGCGTCGATCCGCACGTGGGCCTGCTGCACCGCGGTACCGAGAAGCTGGCCGAGTCCAAGCCGTTCAACCAGTCGATCGGCTACATGGACCGGCTCGACTACGTGTCGATGATGTGCAACGAGCACGCCTACGTGCGCGCGATCGAGACCCTGCTGGGGATCGAGGCGCCGGAACGGGCGCAGTATATCCGCACCATGTTCGACGAGATCACCCGCATCCTGAACCACCTGATGTGGGTCGGCTCGAACGCGCTCGACCTCGGCGCGATGGCGGTGATCCTCTACGCGTTCCGCGAACGCGAGGAACTGATGGATGTCTACGAGGCGGTGTCGGGCGCGCGCATGCACGCCACGTATTACCGGCCCGGCGGCGTCTATCGCGACCTCCCCGACCAGATGTCGAAGTACCGCGAGTCGCCGTGGCACAAGGGTGCCGACCTCAAGCGCATCAACAGCTGGCGTGAAGGGTCCATGCTGGACTATCTCGACGCGTTCACCGCCGACTTCCCCGGCAAGGTGGACGAGTACGAGGAGTTGCTCACCACCAACCGCATCTGGAAGCAGCGTACCGTCGGCATCGGCGTGATCCCGCCGGAGCTGGCCCAGCAGTGGAGCATGACCGGCGTGATGCTGCGCGGCTCCGGCGTGGAGTGGGACCTGCGCAAGAAGCAACCGTACGCCAAGTACGCCGAGGTGGATTTCGACATCCCGGTCGGCGTCAACGGCGACTGCTATGACCGCTACCTCTGCCGCGTGGAGGAGATGCGCCAGTCGAACCGCATCATCCGCCAGTGCGTGGAATGGCTGCGCGCCAACCCCGGCCCGGTGACCGTGCACGACTACAAGGTCGTGCCGCCCCGCCGGGAGGTGATGAAGGAGAGCATGGAAGCGCTCATCCACCACTTCAAGCTGTTCACCGAGGGCTACTGCGTGCCGGCCGGCGAGACCTACTGTGCCGTGGAGGCGCCCAAGGGCGAGTTCGGCTGCTACCTGGTTTCCGACGGCGCCAACAAGCCGTTCCGCGTGCACCTGCGTGCACCGGGCTTCGCCCACCTGTCCTCCATGGACACCATCGTGCGCGGGCACATGCTCGCCGACGTGGTGGCCATGATCGGCACCTACGACCTGGTGTTCGGCGAGGTGGACCGGTGAGCCGCACGGAAATCACGGACCGGGCAACGGGGAGCGCCGGCGTCTCCGTCAGCCGTGTTGCCGCCCTCCCGCGCCCGGTTTCCGCAGGCGGCCGCCTGCGTCCGCGTTTCCCCCGTTCCCCGTTCCCCGTTTCCGCCTTGGGGCATCAAGCATGAAAGCCACCGGCAATTACAACCAGGTGAAGCACGTCGATCCGCTCGTCGTGCTTTCCGAGCACACGCGCAACCATATCGATGCGTGGGTGGCCAAGTTTCCGCCGGATCGCAAGCGTTCGGCGCTGATCCAGGCGCTGTTCGGCGCGCAGGAGCAGAACCGCGGCTTCCTCACCGACGAGCTGATCACCGCGGTGGCGAAATATCTGGATCTGCCGCCCATCTGGGCCTACGAGGTGGCGAGCTTCTACTCGATGCTCGAGACCCGGCCGGTGGGCCGCAACAACGTGGCGATCTGCACCAACATCTCGTGCTGGCTCAACGGTGCCGAGGACCTGGTCCGCCATTGCGAAGAGAAGCTCGGCATCAAGCTGGGGCAGAGCACGCCCGACGGCCGCATCTACCTGAAGGCCGAGGAAGAGTGCATCGCCGCCTGCGTATACGCCCCGGCGGCCACGGTCAACGGGCATTACCACGAACGTCTCACCACCGAAAAGCTCGACGCGATCCTGGATGGGCTGACCCTTGAGGGTCCGGCCGCCCATGGCGCGGAGGGGAGTCACTGATGGCCGTCGGACCCGCACCCCAGGAACACCAGGTCGTCTACACCACCTTGCATTTCGACACGCCGTGGGCGATGGAGAGCTACGAGCAGGTCGACGGCTACAAGGCATGGCGGAAGATCCTCGCCGAGAAGCCCGACCCGGCGTCGCTGGTCGAGGAAATCAAGAAGAGCAGCCTGCGCGGCCGCGGCGGCGCAGGCTTCCCGACCGGACTGAAGTGGTCCTTCATGCCCAAGGGCACGATGCAGAAATACATCCTGTGCAATTCGGACGAGTCCGAGCCGGGCACCTGCAAGGACCGCGACATCCTGCGCTACAACCCGCACGCGGTCATCGAGGGGCTGGCCATCGCCTGTTACTGCACCGGCTCGACCGTGGCCTACAACTACCTGCGCGGCGAGTTCCACCATGAGCCGTTCGAGCATTTCGAGGCGGCGCTGAAGGAAGCCTACGCCGCCGGCCTGCTCGGCAAGAACGTGCAGGGCAGCGGCATCGACGTGGATATCCACGCCGCGCTCGGCGCCGGCGCCTACATCTGCGGCGAAGAGACCGCGATGATGGAGTCGCTGGAAGGCAAGAAGGGCATGCCGCGCTTCAAGCCGCCGTTCCCGGCCAACTTCGGCCTGTACGGCAAGCCGACCACGATCAACAACACCGAGACTTACGCTTCGGTGCCGGCGATCCTGCGCAACGGCGCCGACTGGTTCCTCAACCTCGGCAAGCCGAACAACGGCGGGCCGAAGATCTTCTCGGTGTCCGGCCACGTCAATCGGCCCGGCAACTACGAGATCCGCCTCGGCACGTCGTTCAAGGAGCTGCTGGAACTGGCCGGCGGCGTGCGCAACGGCCACAAACTCAAGGCGGTGATCCCCGGCGGCTCCTCGATGAAGGTGCTGCCCGCCGACGTCATGCTCGAAAGCACGATGGACTACGACTGCCTGCAGAAGGCCGGCTCGGGTCTGGGCTCCGGTGCGGTGATCGTGATGGACGAGACCACCTGCATGGTCAAGGTCTGCCAGCGCATCTCGCGCTTCTACAGGGCCGAATCCTGCGGCCAGTGCACGCCGTGCCGCGAGGGCACCGGCTGGATGTACCGCGTGCTGACCCGCATCGTCGAAGGCAACGGCACGCACGAAGACCTGCATCGCCTGAAGGCCATCGCCGGGCAGATCGAGGGCCACACCATCTGTGCGTTCGGCGAGGCGGCGGCGTGGCCGGTGCAGGGCTTCCTGAACCGGTTCTGGAACGAGTTCGAGTACTACGTGGAGCACGGCCACTCGATCGTCGACGTTCGCGAGGAGGCGGGCGCATGAACCTGATGCTCGTACGCGCGAGTCGCGGGACGGTCGCCGGCCGTCGGGGATCGCCAGTGGCGCTTCCCCGGTTCCGCGGTCCCGAATCTCCATTCCAGGCTTCAAGAGGACTTGCTGCATGAGTGCGCAGCCAACCAGCACCGCGCCCGATCTGGTCAGCATCGAGATCGACGGCAAGCCGGTGCAGATCCGCAAGAACGCGATGATCATCGAGGCGGCCGATGCCGTCGGCATCGTGATTCCCCGCTTCTGCTACCACCGCAAGCTGCCGGTTGCCGCGAACTGCCGCATGTGCATGGTCGAGGTGGAGATGGGCGGGCGCCCGGTGCCCAAGGGGTTGCCTGCGTGCGCCACGCCGGTCACCGACGGCATGAAGGTGCAGACCCGTTCCAAGCTCGCGCTGCAGTACCAGCGTGACGTGATGGAGTTCCTGCTGATCAACCATCCGCTGGATTGCCCGATCTGCGACCAGGGCGGCGAGTGCGAGCTGCAGGACGTGGCGCTGGGCTTCGGCCGCAGCGTGTCGCGCTTCACCGAGCGCAAGCGCACCGTGGCCGACGAGAACATCGGGCCGCTGGTGGCCACCGAGATGACCCGCTGCATCCATTGCACGCGCTGCGTGCGCTTCACCAGCGAGATCGCCGGCACCTACGAGCTCGGCGGCATGAGCCGCACCGAGGACCTGGTCATCGGTACCTACATCGGCAAGACGGTGGAGACCGAACTGTCCGGCAACATCATCGACGTGTGCCCGGTCGGCGCGCTGACCGACAAGGTGTTCCAGTTCAAGGCGCGTGCCTGGGAACTGATCGCCAAGCCGTCGATCGGCGCGCACGACGCGCTGGGTTCCAACCTGTGGCTGCACACGCGCCGCGGCGAAGTGCTGCGGGTGGTGCCGCGTGACAACGAATCGATCAACGAATGCTGGCTGTCCGACCGCGACCGCTACAGCCACCAGGGCATGTACGCCGCCGACCGGCTGCACGTTCCGCAGGTGAAGCGCGATGGCCAGTGGCAGGACACGACCTGGGAGGACGCCCTGGCGTTTGCCGCCGAAGCGCTGAAGGCAGCGCCGGGCAGCGAGCTGGGCATCCTGGTTCATCCGGCCGCCTCGAACGAGGAGGGCGACCTGCTGATGCGTCTGGCGCGCGGACTGGGCAGTGCCCACGTCGACCACCGCCTGCGCCAGCTCGATTTCGCGGACCACGCCGTGGCGGTGCCGTTCGGCACGCCGGTGGCCGAAGTGGAGCGGGTACAGGCCGCCTTGCTGGTCGGCTCGGACCTGCGCCAGGAACTGCCGCTGGTCAATCATCGGCTGCACCAGGCGACCAAGAAGGGCGCCCGCGTCTTCGCGGTCAACCCGGTGCATTTCGACTTCAACTACAAGCTGGCGGGCGAGACGGTGGTCGCCCCGCAGGCGCTGGTCGATGCCATGCTGTCGTTGGCCAAGGCCGCGGTGGAGGCCGGCGCCACGGCACCGTCCGCACTGGCCGGTGCGCTGGACGGCGCGCGCAGCGGGCAGGGCGATGGCGAAGTGATCGCCGCGCTGAAGGCGGGTGCCTCGGTGGTGTTTCTCGGCGAAGCCGCCGCAACGCATCCGCAGGCTTCATGGCTGCGTGCGATCGCGCGCTTCATCGGCGAAGCTACCGGCGCCGGCGTCAATGAAGTGCCGGTGGGCGCCAACGCGGTCGGCCTGGGCCGGCTCGGCGTGGTGCCCGGCAATGGCGGGCTCGACGCCCGGGCCATGCTGGCGCAGCCGCGCAAGGCGTATCTGCTGTACGGCGTGGAGCCGCCGCATGACTTTGCCGACGGCGCCGCGGCGCTGCAGGCACTGCGCGGCGCCGACAAGGTGGTGGCCTTCAGTGCCTTCGGCGGCGCCGCGCTGCGCGAAGTGGCCGACGTCATCCTGCCGATCGCGCTGCTGGCCGAAACCGACGCGACCCTGGTCAACGTCGACGGGCTGGCGCAGGGCGTGATCGCCGGGGCGAAAGCGCCGGGCCAGGCACGGCCGGGCTGGAAGGTGCTGCGCGCCCTGGGTGGTGGCATGCAACTGGCGGGCTTCGAGTTCGACGACATCGCCGGTCTGCGCGACGGCATCAGCGAACGCGCACCCGCGCCTGGCCGCGAGCTGTCGGCGCGCGCGCCGGTGGCCGGTCTCACCCGCCTTGCCACGTGGCCGATCTATCGCATGGACGCCGTGCTGCGTCGAGCGACGGCGCTCAATGCGCACCCGCTCAACCGGGCGCCGGCGGTCCGCCTCAACGAGGCCGAGGCCGGGCGGCAAGGGTTGTCGGACGGTGCCAAGGCGAGCATCGGCGAGGTGCAGTTGCCGGTGGTCATCGATGCGGCCGTACCCGACGGTGCCGTGTGGATCGAGGCGGCCCAGGATCTTACCGCCACGCTGCCGCCGTACGGCGCAGCCATCACCTTGAGCAAGGCATAGGCATCATGGCTGATCAACTCATCAACCAGGTCATGTGGCCGCTGATCTACATCCTGTGCGTCGTGCTGCCGCTGGTGGTCGCGGTGGCCATGTTCGTGTACTGGGAGCGCAAGGTCATCGGCTGGATGCACGTGCGCATGGGACCGAACAAGGTCGGTCCCGGCGGCGTGCTGCAGGCTTTCGCCGACGTGGTGAAGCTGCTGATCAAGGAAGTGATCCTGCCGACCAAGGCCAACCGCTTCCTGTACTTCTTGGCGCCGCTGATTGCGCTGGTCCCGGCACTGGCGGCCTGGGCGGTGATCCCGTTCAGCGGCAAGATGGTGATCTCCAACGCCAACGCGGGCATCCTCTACCTGTTGGCGATGACCTCGCTGGGGGTCTACGGCATCATCATCGCCGGCTGGGCGTCCAACTCGCGCTATGCCCTGCTCGGGGCCATGCGCTCGGCGGCCCAGGTGATCTCCTACGAGCTGGCGATGGGCCTGTGCCTGGTCTGCGTGATGGTGCTGGCCGGCAGCCTCAACCTGAGCGAGATCGTCAACGCCCAGGCCGGCGGCAAGGGCCTGTTCGACTGGTTCTGGCTGCCGTTGCTGCCGATTTTCGTCATCTACTTCGTTTCCGGTGTGGCCGAGACCAACCGCCTGCCGTTCGACATGGCCGAGGGCGAGTCGGAGATCGTCGCGGGCTTCCACGTGGAGTATTCCGGCTCGGCTTTCGCGATCTTCTTCCTGGCCGAATACGCCAACATGATCCTGGTCAGCTTCCTGTCGGCGATCTTCTTCCTCGGCGGCTGGCTCAGCCCGCTGCAGGGCTGGATCTCCGCTGACGCGCCCGGCTGGATCAGCTGGTTGGGAGCCGGCAGCTTCCTCTGGCTGTTCATCAAGGCGTTCGTGATGTCGTTCTTCTTCCTGTGGTTCCGCGCCACGTTCCCGCGCTACCGCTACGACCAGATCATGCGCCTGGGCTGGAAGGTATTCATTCCCATTGCCATCGCCTGGGTGTTCGTCGCCGGTCTGCTGAAGTACTACGACCTGGTCAGCATCGGGGTGGGAGCGTAAGTCATGAACGCGATAACCCGTTACTTGAAGAGTTTGATGCTGGCCGAACTGGTCGCCGGCATGGGCGTGACGATTCGCTACATGTTCAAGCCCAAGTACACCATGCGCTACCCGATGGAGCACATTCCCAAGTCGAACCGGTTTCGCGGCCTGCATGCGCTGCGCCGTTACGCGAACGGCGAGGAGCGCTGCATCGCCTGCAAGCTGTGCGAAGCGGTCTGCCCGGCGTTGGCGATCACCATCGACTCCGCCCCGCGCGAGAGCGATGGCCAGCGCCGCACCACGCGCTACGACATCGACCTGTTCAAGTGCATCTACTGCGGCTTCTGCGAAGAGAGCTGCCCGGTCGACTCGATCGTCGAGACGTCGATCCACGAGTACCACTTCGAACAGCGTGGCGAGAACGTGGTGACCAAGCAGCAGCTGCTCGCCATCGGTGATCGGTTCGAACAGCAGATCGCTGCGGATCGCGCCCAAGACGCACCGTACCGCTGAGGCCTTCCGATGAATCCCCAAACGCTGCAACTCATCTGCTTCTACGCCTTCAGCTTCGTCACCGTGGTTTCCGCGCTGTCGGTGATCACGCTGAAGAACACCGTGCATGCCGTGCTGGCGCTGGTGCTCACCTTCTTCAGCGCCGCCTGCCTGTGGATGCTGCTGGATGCGGAGTTCCTCGCACTGGCGCTGGTGGTGGTCTACGTCGGTGCGGTGATGGTGCTGTTCCTGTTCGTGGTGATGATGCTCGACATCGACCTGGAGAAGATGCACGAGGGCTTCGTGAAGTTCCTCCCGGTCGGCGTGATCGTGGCGATCGTGATGCTGGTCGAGATGATCGGCCTGATCGGCGTGCGGGCGATGCATGCGCACGAGCTGGGCGCCGACCCGGCCGCGGCGGCCGGCACGTCCAACACCGCATGGCTGGGCCAGGCGCTGTACACGAAGTTCCTGCTGCCGTTCGAAGTGGCCGCGCTGGTGCTCACCGTGGGCCTGGTGGCGGCGGTGGCGCTGACCCTGCGCGAGCGCCGCGGCGCGCGTTACGAGTCCGCCAGCCGGCAGGTCAGGGTCGACCCCCGCGACCGCGTGCGTGTCGTGAAGATGGAAGCCGTACGTCCGCCATCGGCCCCCGCCGGGGAAGGCACCGCAGGAGAACCCAAGCCATGATCTCGCTAGCCCATTACATCGTGCTCGGTGCCGTGCTGTTCTGCATCGCCGTCGCCGGGCTGTTCATCAACCGCAAGAACGTGATCGTGCTGCTGATGTCGATCGAGCTGATGCTGCTCGCGGTCAACATGAATTTTGTCGCGTTCTCGCGCTTCCTGGGCGACGTATCGGGGCAGGTGTTCGTGTTTTTCATCCTCACCGTTGCCGCGGCCGAAGCTGCCGTGGGCCTGGCAATCCTGGTCCTGCTGTTCCGTACGCGCAGCACGATCAACATCGCCGACATCGACAGCATGAAGGGCTGAACCCATGGGTCTTTCCACGAGCGTCCTGTTGACCATCGCCCTGGCGCCGCTGCTCGGCGCGCTGGTGGCCGGCTTCGTCAGCCCGTTCCTCGGCCGCGCGGGCCGCGCGGTCGCCCACAGCGTCACCATCGCGTGCATGATCGTGTCGGTCGTGCTGTCGTTCCAGGTGCTGTACCAGCTCACCCTCGGCGGCGCGGGCAACTACAACCAGAACCTCTACACCTGGTTCCAGATCGGGCAGATCAACGCCAGCGTCGGTTTCATGGTGGACCGGCTCACCGCGATGATGCTGGTGGTGGTGGGTTTCGTCTCGCTGGTGGTGCACCTGTACACCATCGGCTACATGCGCGACGACCCGGGCTATACGCGCTTCTTCAGCTACATCTCGCTGTTCACCTTCTCGATGTTCATGCTGGTCATGAGCAACAACTTCATGCAGCTGTTCTTCGGCTGGGAAGCGGTGGGCCTGGTGTCGTACCTGCTGATCGGCTTCTGGTACAAGCGGCCGACCGCGATCTTCGCCAATCTCAAGGCGTTCCTGGTCAACCGCGTGGGCGATTTCGGCTTCCTGCTGGGCATCGCGGCGGTGCTGACCTTCCTGCACACGCTGGACTACGCCAGCGCCTTCAGCGCAGCCCCGGCGCTCGCCGGCCAGCACTTGCAGATCACCGCCGGCACGCAGTGGGATGCGGCGACCGTGATCTGCATCCTGCTGTTCGTTGGCGCGATGGGCAAGTCGGCGCAGGTGCCGCTGCACGTATGGCTGCCCGACTCGATGGAGGGCCCGACCCCGATCTCGGCGCTGATCCATGCCGCGACCATGGTCACGGCCGGCATCTTCATGGTGGCGCGCATGTCGCCGCTGTTCGAGATGTCCTCGACCGCGCTGAGCTTCGTGCTGGTGATCGGCGCCACGACCGCGCTGTTCACCGGGTTGATTGGCATAGTCCAAAATGACATCAAGCGCGTGGTGGCGTATTCGACGCTGTCGCAGCTGGGCTACATGACGGTGGCGCTGGGCGTATCGATGTATTCCGGCGCGGTGTTCCACCTGATGACCCACGCGTTCTTCAAGGCGCTGCTGTTCCTCGGCGCCGGCTCGGTGATCATCGCGATGCACCATGAGCAGGACATGCGTTACATGGGCGGCCTGCGCAAATACATGCCGATCACCTGGATCACGATGTGGATCGGCTCGCTCGCGCTGGTGGCGGTGCCCTTCACCTCGGGCTTCTATTCCAAGGATGCGATCATCGAGGCGGTGGGCCTGTCGCACCGCTGGGGTGCGGGCTACGCGTACTTCTGCGTGATGGCCGGCGCGCTGGTGACGGGCCTGTACACGTTCCGCCAGATGTACCTGACCTTCCACGGCAAGGAGCGCTTCACCGTCGCTGCCGCGCATGCCGGCGATCACGAGCCGGTGTCCAGCGACGTGGTCTATGACGTGCACGTCTCGGCCGACTCGCACGAGGACGAGCACCACAGCGGAGGCCAGCCCGGCGTGCTGCACCACCCGCCGAAGGAGTCACCCTGGGTGGTCACGGTGCCGCTGGTGCTGCTGGCGATCCCGTCGCTGCTGATCGGCTACGTCACGGTGGCGCCGATGCTGTTCGGCAACTGGTTCGGCAACGCGATCCATGTGGACGAGGCCAGCAACGTGCTGGCCGAGCTCGGCCAGGAGTTCCACGGCGCGGCGGCGATGGCGCTGCATGGCTTCACTCAGCTGCCGTTCCTGCTGGTGGTGGCGGCCTTCGTGATCTGCACCTATATCTACGTTTTCAATCCGCAGCTGGCAGGGCGGATCAAGGGCGCGCTCAAGCCGTTGTGGACGGTTCTGGACCGCAAGTACTGGGTGGACGAGGTGGAGTACGCGCTGTTCGCCAGCGGCGGCCAGAAGCTGGGCCGGCTGTTCTGGAAGTTCAGTGACGCCGGTGCGATCGATGGCGTGGCGGTGAACGGGTCGGTGCGGCTGGTCCACCGCGGTGCGGCGCTGATGCGGCGGCTGCAGACCGGTTACCTCTATCACTATGCGTTCGCCATGATCATCGGCGTGATCGTGCTGTTTGGCGGCTATCGACTGTTCGGCAACTAGGGGAAGCAGGCTCCATGTTCACTCATCTTCTCAGTTTGCTGATCTGGCTGCCCATCGTCGGCGCCGTGCCGGTGCTGCTGGCCGGCTCCGCCCGGCCGGCGCTGGCTCGCTGGCTCGCCTTGTTGATCACCGTCGCGACCTTCGTGATCAGCCTGTGGCTGTTGCGCTACGACCCCGACGGGGCAGTGATGCAGTTGCAGGAAACCCATGTCTGGATCGCCACCTGGGGCGTGCATTTCACCCTGGCGGTGGATGGCATCGCGGTGGCGCTGATCCTGATGACCACCTTCGTCGGCATCCTGGTCATCGCCGGTGCGTGGAAGGTGATCCAGGACCGGACGCACCAGTACATGGCCTGCATGCTGTTGCTGGAGGGCCTGCTGATCGGCGTGTTCTGCGCTACCGATGCGCTGGTGTTCTACGCCTTCTTCGAGGCGGTGCTGATCCCGATGTACATCCTGATCGGCATGTGGGGCGGCCCGCGGCGCGTGTACGCGACCCTCAAGCTTTTCATCTACACGTTCACCGGCTCGGTGTTCATGCTGATCGCGCTGCTGTACCTGTACCAGAAGGCGCACACGTTCGACCTGGCGACGCTGGCTGCGCTGCCGCTTACGTTCAAGGAGCAGGCCTGGCTGTTCTTCGGCTTCCTGATCGCCTTCGCGATCAAGGTACCGATGGTGCCGGTGCACACCTGGTTGCCTGACGCGCACGTCGAAGCGCCCACCGGCGGTTCGGTGTGGCTGGCCGCGGTGATGCTGAAGATCGGCACCTACGGCATGGTGCGCTTCATCCTGCCGATCACGCCCGACGCAGGCGCGCATTTCGCGTGGATCGTGATCGTGCTCAGCCTGGTTGCCATCGTCTACATCGGCTACGTCGCGCTGGTGCAGGAGGACATGAAGAAGCTGGTGGCCTATTCGTCCGTGGCGCACATGGGCTTCGTCACCCTGGGCATCTTCATGGCCTTCATGCTGGTGCGCGAGGGCGGCAATACCGAGACGGCCAGCCTGGGCATGCAGGGTGCGATGGTGCAGATGATCTCGCACGGCTTCGTCTCCGGCGCCATGTTCACCTGCATCGGCGTGATGTACGACCGCACCCACACGCGCCAGATCAAGGACTATGGTGGCGTCATCAACATGATGCCGTGGTTCGGCTTCTTCTACGTGCTGTTCGCGATGGCCAATTGCGGCCTGCCCGGCACCAGCGGCTTCGTCGGCGAGTTCATGGTGATCCTGGCCAGTTTCAGCGCCAGCCCGTGGATCGCGATCTTCTGTGCATTCACCCTGATCATCGGTGCGGGCTACACCCTTTGGCTGGTCAAGCGCGTGCTGTGGGGCACGGTGACCACCGAACACGTCAGGCACATGACGCCGATGACCCCGCGCGAAACCTGGGTGCTGGTCGGCTTTGCCGTCGCGGTCCTGGCCATCGGCGTATGGCCGCAGCCGCTGATCCACCTGATGGACAGCTCGGTGGCGCACCTCGTGCAGCAACTCGCCGTCCACAAGATCTGAGCAGAAGCGAACATGCCCACTCTCTATGACATCCTGACCCTGCTGCCGGAGCTCTACCTGGTGGCGGCGGTGTGCCTGATCCTGCTGCTGGACGCCTTCATGAAGCCGGAGCAGCGCCCGCAGCTGCACTGGATTTCCATCGTCGTGCTGCTGGTGGCGATCTACCTGGTGGTCGCCGGCCAACCCGAGCAGACCGCGACGGCGTTCAACGGCATGTTCGTGCGCGATCGCCTGGCGGAGATCCTCAAGGTCTTCGCGCTGGGCATCACCGCCGTGGTGTTCGTGTATGCGCGGCCATACCTGGTCGACCGCAAGCTGTTCGGCGGCGAGTTCTACGCGCTGATGATCTTTGCCGTGCTCGGGGTGATGGTGATGGTGTCGGCCGGCAACCTGGTGACGATCTACCTCGGCCTGGCGCTGCTGTCGCTGTCGTCCTATGCGCTGGTGGCGCTGAACCGCGATGCGCGGCTGCCGCCGGAAGCCGCGATCAAGTACTTCGTGCTGAGCGCGCTGGCCTCCGGCATGCTGCTCTACGGCATGTCGATGGTCTACGGCGCGTCGGGCATGGGCGGTACCCCGACGCTGGACCTGGCGCAGTTGCGCGACGTGATGGCCTACACCACGGCACCGAAGCTGCTGTTGCTGGGCCTGGTGTTCATGCTGGTGGGCATCGGCTTCGAACTGGGCGTCGCGCCGTTTCACATGTGGCTGCCGGATGTCTACCACGGCGCGCCGACACCGGTGACCACCTTCATCGGCGCGGTGTCGAAGCTGGCGGCCTTCGGTCTGGCCTGGCGCCTGCTCGAGGTCGGCATGGGCGACCTCAGCCGCTACTGGCAACCGATGCTGGCCGCGCTGGCGACCGCATCGCTGGTGATCGGCAACCTGGTCGCCATCGTGCAGACCAACTTCAAGCGAATGATGGCGTACTCGACCATCTCCCACATGGGCTACGTGCTGCTGGGCCTCTCGGCGGCGACCCCGGAGGGCTATTCGGCGGCGTTGTTCTACGTGATCTGCTACGCGCTGATGGGCGCGGCGGGCTTCGGCGTGATGCTGGTGTTGAGCCGTGCCGGCTTCGAATGCGAGGAGATCACCGACTTCAAGGGGCTCAACCGGAAGGCGCCGTGGATGGCGTTCCTGATGTTGCTGGCGATGTTCTCGCTGGCCGGCGTACCGCCGTTGTTCGGCTTCTGGGCCAAGGTGCTGGTGCTCGAGGCGGCGATCCATGCCGACATGCTGTGGTTGGCGATCGTCGGTGTCGTCACGGCATTCATCGGGCTCTACTACTACCTGTACGTCATCAAGGTGATGTACTTCGATGCCCCGGAGGAGGGTGCGGTGGTGGAGGTCAAGGCCGATACGTCGCTGCGCGTGGTGTTGTCGGCGAACGCCTTGGCCCTGCTTGCGCTCGGCCTGTACTGGGGGCCGCTGCTCGCGTGGTGCCAGCGCGCATTCGGCGTGTGATCCGGCGCCGGCGGGGCAGGGTGTTCGACAGGCGCAGCGATTCGGTGCTTGCAAGAAACCCGCCATCCCGGTAGACTTCGTGGACTCTGATGCGGGGTGGAGCAGTCTGGCAGCTCGTCGGGCTCATAACCCGAAGGTCGCAGGTTCGAATCCTGCCCCCGCTACCAGATCTTTCTTGATGCAAGAAAGCCTCCTCGTGAGGCTTTTTTGTTGGCCGCAAGGATGCGCGGCGCAGCGCCGGCGGCGCGGCGTGGAAAGGTGGCACGAGGACGATGATCGGCGAGCAGGGAAATGGGCCGTTGGAGCCCATTTTTTGTTTCCGCGACCCTAAGTTCAGGTGACGTGATGGATACCCAGGCTCTGGCACACCGATTCAGCGAGGTACTGGCCGATCTCGGGCTGGAATGCTTGGGCGTGGAGTTCACTCCATCGCAGGGGCAGAGTACCCTGCGCGTCTACCTGGATCTGCTTGAAGGAACCGAAGCCACGGCCGGGGAGCGTCGCGAGGTCGGCATCGAGGATTGCGAGAAGGCCAGCCGCGAGTTGTCGGCCCTGCTCGACGTGGAGGATCCCATCCCGGGACACTACGTGCTGGAGGTTTCCTCGCCCGGCATCGACCGGCCGCTGTTCACCGCCGCGCAATTCCGCAAGGCCGCGGGCCTGGAGGTGAAGGTGCTGTTGAAGACGCCACTGGAAGGCCGGCGCCGCCTGCGCGGCAAGCTGGCCGTGGTGGAAGGCGAACGCATCTCGCTCGAGGCGGAAGGCCGGACCTTCGATTTCGACCACGGTCAGGTCGAGAGCGCACGTGTGGTGCCGGATTGGGTCGCGCTCGGCTACGCGCCGAAGCCCAAGCCCGGTGGCAGGAAAAAGTGATTGGTGCGGCCCTGCGGCCGCGTTCCAAAGGGTTTGCGCCCAGGACGGGCGCGACAATCAATTATCTGGCATCCGGACGGGCGCCTACGGAGCTTGTGCAATGAGCAAAGAACTTTTGCTGGTCGTCGACGCGGTCGCCAATGAAAAGGGCGTGTCGGAAGACGTGATCTTTGACGCGATGGAGGCCGCCCTGGCATCCGCCGCGAAGAAGCGCTATCCGGACGAAGAGCCGGACATCCGCGTGTCGATCGATCACGAAACCGGCGAATACGAGACGTTCCGCCGCTGGGAGATCATCGCCGACGACGGCGAAATGGAATCCCCGGCCTACCAGCTGCGCCTGATGGACGCGCTGGACGAGCGCCCCGATGCCCAGGTCGGCGAATACATCGAGGAGCGGATCGAGAATGCCGAGTTCGGCCGTATCGCCGCCCAGGCCGCCAAGCAGGTGATCGTGCAGCGGGTACGCGAAGCCGAGCGCCAGCAGGTGGTGGATGCCTTTGCCGACCGCGTCGGCGAGCTGGTCACCGGCATCGTCAAGCGCGTCGAGCGCGGCAACATCTACCTGGACCTGGGCAGCAATGCCGAGGCGTTCATCCCGCGCGACAAGACCATTCCGCGTGAATCGGCCCGCGTGGGCGACCGTGTGCGCGGCTACCTCTACGAGGTGAAGTCCGAGGTTCGCGGCCCGCAGCTGTTCGTGTCGCGCGCCGCACCGGAGTTCATGATCGAACTGTTCAAGCTGGAAGTTCCGGAAGTCGGCCAGGGCCTGGTCGAGATCAAGGGCTGCGCCCGCGATCCGGGCGACCGCGCCAAGATCGCCGTGCTGGCCCACGACAGCCGCACCGATCCGATCGGTGCGTGCATCGGCATGCGCGGTTCGCGCGTGCAGGCGGTGTCCAACGACCTCAACGGCGAGCGCGTCGACATCATCCTGTGGCACGAAAACCCGGCCCAGTTCGTGATCAACGCGATGGCGCCGGCCGAGGTGCAGTCGATCATCATGGATGAAGAAAAGCACTCGATGGACATTGCGGTGGCCGAGGACAAGCTGTCCCAGGCTATCGGCCGCGGCGGCCAGAACGTGCGCCTGGCCAGCAAGCTGACCGGCTGGCAGCTCAACGTGATGACCCAGGACCAGGTCACCGCCAAGAGCGAGGCCGAGCAGGAAGCGGCCCGCGTCCTGTTCATGGACAAGCTCGAGGTCGACCAGGAGATCGCGGTCATCCTGGTGCAGGAGGGTTTCTCCAGCATCGAGGAGATCGCCTACGTGCCCAGCGCCGAACTGCTGGCCGTGGAAGGTTTCGACGAGGACATCGTCGAGGAACTGCGCGCGCGTGCGCGCGATGCCCTGCTGACCGAGGCGCTGGCGGTGGAGGAGGGTGTCGACGAGCACCAGCCCAGCGCCGAGTTGCTGGCACTGGAAGGCATGGACGAAGAAACCGCCTATACGCTGGCCGCGCGCGAGGTCGTCACGGTGGATGACCTGGCCGACCTGGCGGTGGACGACCTCATCGACATCGAAGGCATGGACGAGGAACGGGCCGCGGCGTTGATCATGGCTGCACGCGCTCCGATGATCGCGCGACTGGAGCAGGGTGGCTGAGCGCGGGCACGGCGGCGCCCCGGAAGGGTGCCGCCGGGAAGGACCCCAAGGGTTCTTCACCAGGGATGGAAAGGGCGGCGATCATCATGCCGCACGAAATGACAAGCGCGGGAACGGCGGAGCAGAGAACAGAATGTCGGACGTCACGATCAAACAACTCGCCCAGGTACTGGGCATGCCGGTCGACAAGTTGCTGACGCAGCTTGGGGAAGCAGGCATGAAATTCTCCGACCAGGAGCAGGTCATCAGCAGCACCGAGAAGGTGAAGTTGCTGGGGTTCCTGCGCCGAACCCACGGCAAGGCCGAAGCCGCCGCCGAAGCCGCGGACGCGGCGCCACGCCAGATCACCCTGCGTCGACGCACGGTGGGCGAGCTGAAGGTGGCCGGTTCCGGAGGCCGGGGTGCCAGCGGCCCCGCCAAGACCGTGAACGTGGAAGTGCGCGCCCGGCGCACCTACGTCAAGCGCAGCGTGATTGCCGAGGAAGCCAGCGCCGAGCCCGAGCGCGAGGAGGCCGTGCGCAAGCTGCAGGAATCGCAGCAGCAGCGCGAGCGCGAGGAGCGCGAGCGGCTCGAATCCGAGCAGCGCCGCGTGCAGGACGCGCGGCAGCGCGAGCTCGACGAGCAGCAGCGCCAGGAAGAGGCACGGCGCGCGGAAGAGGCCGCCGAGGCGCAGGCCGCCGCTCCGGCCGCCGAGGCGCCGGTGGACGAGACGGTCGCCGGTGCCGAAACGGCAGGGGACGAATCGGGCGTGCAGCGGATCGACCAGCGCGAGCTGGGCATGATCCTTCCACGCATCCATGAGCCGCGCAAGCGCGAAAAACTGGTCAAGCCGGCTGCCGCGCCGGCTCCTGCACCCGCGCCGGCGCCTTCGTCGACCGCGGCCGATGCCGCACGCGGCAAGGCGCGGCATGGCCGCGAGCGGGAGGACGTGGGCAGCAAGCACGAGCGCGATGGCAGCAAGCGCTTCGCCGGTGGCCAGATGCACCTGAGCGAAGCCGATCGCGCGCGCCGGTCGTCCAGCAGCAAGCGCGGCAAGGGCGGGCGCAGCGGTGGCCGCGACCTGCTCTCGCGCGGCAGCGGCGTGGCCGCCGGCACGCACGGGTTTTCCCGACCCACCGCACCGGTGGTGCGCGAGGTGGTGGTGAGCGACACCAACGTGGTCGCCGACCTCGCCCAGAAAATGGCGGTGAAGGGTTCCGAGGTGGTCAAGGCGCTGTTCAAGATGGGCGTGATGGCGACGATCAACCAGACCGTCGACCACGACACCGCCGTGCTGGTGGTGGAGGAGCTCGGCCATACCCCCATCGCCGATACCCAGAACAATGCCGAGGAGACGCTGGCGGCGCACACGCAGAATGCCGAGCTGGAGGGCGAGAAGGTTCCCCGTCCGCCGGTGGTGACGATCATGGGCCATGTCGACCACGGCAAGACCTCGCTGCTGGACTACATCCGGCGCACCAAGGTGGCCTCCGGCGAAGCCGGCGGCATCACCCAGCACATCGGCGCCTATCACGTGAAGACCTCGCGCGGCGCGATCACCTTCCTTGACACCCCGGGCCACGCGGCGTTTACCTCGATGCGTGCCCGCGGTGCGCAGTCGACCGATATCGTGATCCTGGTGGTGGCCGCCGACGACGGCGTCAAGCCGCAGACGATCGAGGCGGTCAAGCATGCCCGCGCAGCCAACGTGCCGCTGATCGTGGCTGTCAACAAGATGGACAAGGACGGCGCCAACCCCGACAACGTCAAGCAGGGCCTGGTCGCACAGGAAGTGGTGCCGGAAGACTGGGGCGGCGACGTGCAGTTCGTGCCGGTGTCGGCCAAGACCGGCATGGGCATCGAGGAATTGCTCGACGCGATCTCGATCCAGGCCGAGGTGATGGAACTCAAGGCGGTGGCCGACGGCCGCGCCTCCGGCGTGGTGATCGAGTCCAGCCTGGATCGCGGTCGCGGTCCGGTGGCGACGGTGCTGGTGCAGCAGGGTACCTTGCGCAAGGGCGATTTCGTGGTCTGCGGCATCGAGTACGGTCGCATGCGGGCGCTGATCAACCAGTCGGGCAAGCAGGTGGACGAGGCCGGCCCGTCGATCCCGGTGCAGGTGCTGGGCCTGTCCGGCGTACCCGAGACCGGCGACGACTTCGTCTGCGTCGAGGACGAGCGGCTGGCCCGCGAAGTGGCGCAGGAGCGCGAGCTCAAGCGCCGCGAGACGCGGATGGTCAGCAAGAGCAACCGGCTCGAGGACATCATCGCCAAGATGGGCCAGGGCGACGAGCAGCAGACGCTCAACATCCTGGTCAAGGGCGACGTGCAGGGCTCGGTGGAAGCCTTGCGCGAGTCGCTGACCCAGATCGGCAACGAGCGCGTGCGGGTCAACGTGGTGTCCTCCGGCGTGGGCGGCATCAACGAATCCGACGCCACGCTCGCGGCCGCGTCCAAGGCGCTGGTGATCGGCTTCAACGTGCGTGCCGATGCCTCGGCGCGCAAGGTGATCGAGACCAACGGCCTGGACGTGCGCTACTTCTCGATCATTTACGACGTGATCGACCAGGTCACCCAGGCGGCGACCGGCCTGCTCGGCATGGAGGTTCGCGAGGACATCATCGGCATCGCCGAGGTGCGCGACGTGTTCCGCAGTTCCAAGTTCGGCGCCGTCGCCGGTTGCATGGTCACCGAGGGCCATGTGAAGCGCAGCAAGCCGATCCGCGTGCTGCGCGACAACGTGGTGGTGTTCGAGGGCGAGCTGGAATCGCTGCGCCGCTTCAAGGACCTCGTCGACGAGGTGCGCAGCGGCATGGAGTGCGGCATCGCCGTCAAGCAGTACAACGACGTCAAGGTCGGCGACCAGATCGAGTGCTTCGAGCGCACGGAAGTGGCACGTACGCTGTAAAGGCGAGGAACGAGAGGAGGGGAGTGGGAAGTGAGAGTAAAGCTCGCTCCTCATGCTCTTCTCTCACTTCTCACTCCTGTTGACCCACTTCTGGTTTTTCAGATGCCCTCCCGCGACTTCAAACGTACTGACCGCATCGGTGCCGAGCTGCGCCGCGAGCTCGGCCTGCTGGTGCATGCCGCGGTGCGGGACCATGGCTTGCCGTCGGTAAGCGTTTCCGATGTCGAGATCACCCGTGACCTGGACTGGGCCACGGTCTGGGTCACCGCGCTGGTGCCGGAGCAGGGCCTGCCGGCCGTGAAGGCGCTCAACCGGATGGGGCACGAGCTCCGCCATGCGCTGGCGCGCAGCGGCATGCGCATGCGGCGGGTGCCCGAACTGAAGTTCAAGTATGACGATTCGGTCGACAAGGGCGAGCGGATCGAGCGGCTGCTGCGTGAACGGTCGGACGTCACCCGGCCGGACGATGACGCCGACCCGGCCTGAACCGGGCGGGTCGGCTTCGGTACGAATGAACAAACCTCCCCGTATTGCATACCGCGACCTGCACGGGATCGTGCTGCTCGACAAGCCGCTGGGCCTGAGCTCGAACCAGGCCTTGCAGGGCGTCCGCCGCCTGTTGCGCGCCGCCAAGGGCGGCCACGCCGGCGCACTGGACCCGTTGGCCACCGGACTGTTGCCGCTGTGTTTCGGCGAGGCGACCAAGCTGGCCGGCACCCTGCTGGGATCGAGCAAGGGTTACCTGGCCGAATGCCGGCTCGGCATCAGCACCGATACCGGCGACCGCGAGGGCGCGGTGATCGCGCGCCAGCCGGTTCCCGAGCTGGACCGTGCAGCGATCGACGCCGCCCTGGCGCCGTTGCGCGGGCCGATCCGGCAGGTGCCTCCGATGTATTCGGCCCTCAAGCAGGACGGCGAAAGGCTGTACGTGAAGGCGCGCCGGGGCGAGTCCGTGCATCGGCCGGCGCGCGAGGTCGTCGTGCACCGGCTGGAGCTGCTGTCGCACAAGGGCGACACCTTGCAGCTGCTGGTGGAATGCAGCTCGGGAACCTATGTCCGCTCGCTGGTGACCGACCTGGGCGCGGCATGGGGCTGCGGCGCTCACCTGAGCGCGTTGCGTCGCACCTGGGTGGATCCGTTCCGGGCCCCGAGGATGGTCACCATGGGCGAACTCGAGCAGGCGGCGGAGCAGGGCGAGGAGGCGCTGCTGGGCCACCTGCTGCCGGTGGCCGAGGGTTTGCGCGGCCTGCCGTGGGTGGACCTCGACGAGGCCCAGGCCATGGCGGTTTCACGCGGCCAGCCGATCCGGCTCGGCGACTCCGCGCCGGCCGGGCGCTGTGCGGCGTTCGCCCCCGACGGGGCCCTGCTCGCCGTGATCGAGCTGGACGAGGCGCGTCGAAGCCGCATCCTGCGCGGCTTCAACCTGCCGCCGCCGGGCGGATTTGCCTGAAAAGCGGGCCGCGCACTTGTTGTAACACCACCGGCATCAGTAGAATAGACAAGTTATTTCAACGCTTTCACTCAACCTGGCGAAGCTTGCGCTTGCGTCATCGCGATGACGCAAGCGCAAGCTTCGCATCGCCTTTCAAGGAAACGCATAACCATGTCCCTTACCGCAGAACAGACCAGCAAGATCATTGCTGATTTTGGCCGCGTGCCGAACGATACCGGTTCGACTGAAGTCCAGGTGGCCCTGCTGTCCGCCCGCATCGACCATCTCACCGGCCATTTCAAGGACCACATCCAGGACCACCACTCCCGTCGTGGCCTGCTCAAGCTGGTCAACCAGCGCAAGCGCCTGCTGAGCTACCTGAAGGATCGTGACCTTGCCCGCTACCAGACCCTGATCGAACGCCTCGGCCTGCGCAGGTAGTTCGCGCGTTCGGCCTAGAACGCGAAGATCAAGAGGCGCCCATCCCTGGACGCACTTCTCAATCAGATCAGGAATCAAGCACGTGGCAAAAGTAACCAAGTCATTCCAGTACGGTAATCACGAAGTCACTCTGGAGACGGGCGAAATTGCCCGCCAGGCATCCGGCGCGGTCATGGTGAGCATGGGCGGCACCGTGGTGCTGGTCACCGCGGTCGCAGCGACCAAGCAGAAGGAAGGCCAGGATTTCTTCCCGCTCACCGTCGACTACGTCGAGAAGTTCTATTCCGCCGGCCGCATTCCCGGCGGCTTCTTCAAGCGCGAAGGCCGTCCCACCGAGAAGGAGACGCTGACCTCGCGCCTGATCGATCGCCCGGTGCGCCCGCTGTTCCCGGATGACTTCAAGAACGAAGTGCAGGTCATCGCGCAGGTTGTCTCGCTGAACCCGGAAGTCGATGGTGACATCGTGGCCCTGCTCGGCGCCTCCGCCGCGCTGAGCCTTGCCGGCATTCCGTTCAAGGGCCCGATCGGCGCCGCCCGCGTCGGCTACGCCAACGGCAAGTACCTGCTGAACCCGACCCAGACCGAGCTGAAGACCTCCGAGCTGGACCTGGTGGTCGCCGGTACCGCCGGCGCCGTGCTGATGGTGGAATCCGAAGCCAAGCTGCTGTCCGAGGACGTGATGCTCGGCGCGGTGATGTTCGGCCACCAGCAGATGCAGACCGCCATCCGCGCGATCGCCGAGCTGGCCACCGAGGCCGGCAAGCCGTCCTGGGATTGGCGGCCGCCGGCGCGCGACGAATCGCTCGCCGCCGCCGTCAAGGGCGCAGTCGGCGACCAGTTGGCCACCGCTTTCCAGGTGCGCGACAAGCTGGAGCGTCGCGACGCGATCGCCGCGATCAAGGCCGACGTGCTGGCCGGCCTCAAGGACCAGGCCGAAGAGAAGGGCTGGTCCGCCGCCGCGATGGCCAAGGAGTTCGAGGAACTCGAATACCACACCATGCGCGACAGCGTGCTGAAGACCAAGGTGCGCATCGACGGCCGCCAGCTGGACGACGTGCGCGCGATCACCGCCCGCGTCGGCGTGCTGCCCCGCACTCATGGTTCGGCGCTGTTCACCCGCGGTGAGACCCAGGCGCTGGTCGTGATCACGCTGGGCACCACGCGCGACGCGCAGATCATCGACGCCCCCGGCGGCGAGTCGAAGGACCCGTTCCTGTTCCATTACAACTTCCCCCCGTTCTCGGTGGGTGAAGCCGGTCGCTTCGGTGCGCCGAAGCGTCGCGAGATCGGCCATGGCCGCCTTGCCAAGCGCGGCGTGCAGGCGGTCAAGCCGAGCATCGAGGAATTCCCGTACGTGGTGCGCGTGGTCTCGGAAATCACCGAGTCCAACGGTTCCTCGTCGATGGCCTCGGTGTGCGGTTCCTCGCTGGCGATGATGGATGCCGGCGTGCCGCTGAAGGCGCCGGTGGCCGGTATCGCGATGGGCCTGGTCAAGGAAGGCAACGACTTCGTCGTGCTGTCGGACATCCTGGGCGACGAGGATCACCTCGGCGACATGGACTTCAAGGTGGCCGGCAGTGCCGACGGCATCTCCGCGCTGCAGATGGACATCAAGATCGACGGCATCACCGAGGAGATCATGAAGGTGGCGCTGGAGCAGGCCAAGCGTGGCCGCCTGCACATCCTCGGCGAAATGGGCAAGGCGCTCAGCACCGCCCGCACCGAGATGAGCGAGTTCGCCCCGCGCCTGATCACCATCAAGATCCACCCGGACAAGATCCGCGAAGTGATCGGCAAGGGCGGCGCCACCATCCGCTCGATCACCGAAGAGACCGGCACCACGATCGACATCAGCGATGACGGCACCATCATCATCGGCTCGGTCAATCGCGAGGCGGGCGAAGCGGCCAAGAAGCGCATCGAGCAGATCACCTCCGACGTCGAGCCGGGCCGCATCTACGAGGGCAAGGTCGCCAAGCTGATGGACTTCGGCGCGTTCGTGACGATCATGCCGGGCAAGGACGGCCTGGTGCACGTGTCGCAGATTTCCGACGAGCGTGTCGAGAAGGTCTCCGACAAGCTGAAGGAAGGCGACATCGTCAAGGTCAAGGTGCTGGAAGTCGACAAGCAGGGCCGCATCCGCCTGTCGATGAAGGCCGTGACCGAGGAAGAGCGCGCCAGCGTCTGATCTCGCCGCGAGGCAGTCCCGCAAGGCCCGGCCCATGCCGGGCCTTGTGCGTTTCGGGGGCGGTGATTTTGTGCAACGGGCTTTTGCTAGGATGGATGGACCTTGCGCGAGGATGCACCGATGGCCGACCCGGCGAACGATTTCATCAGGGATTACCAGGCGCTGGCACAGCAATCGTGGGATGCCTGGACGCGCCAGTTCCAGCAACCGCCCGCGGCGAATCCGTTTGCACCGGCGCCGGCGCCCGCGGCCGGCAACGACACGCTGGAGCGCACACTGGCCGGGTTGAAAGGGTATTTCGACTGGATGCAGGCAGCCGCCGGCGGTGGCGCGACCCAGCCGGCCCCGGACTGGCGCCAGCAACTGCAGCAGATGTTCGGCGGTGCCAGTCAGCCATTCACGCAGGCGTTCGGTGGCATCGACAGTGCGGGTGCCGAAGGCTTTGCACGGCAATGGCAGTCGTGGCTGCAGGCGGCTCGACACAGCGGTTTCGCCGACCTGGCCGGAGCGCCGGGAGCAACCCCTGCGTTCGGGCTGAACCGCGAGCAGCAGATGCAGCAGCAGACGCTGTCCACGGCCCTGGTGGCCTCGATGCAAGCCATTACCCGTTACCAGGAACTGATCCAGCGCGCCAACATGCAGGGCATGCAGCGTCTGCAGCACAAGCTTGCCGAGCCGGGTCGCCAGATCGATTCCCTGAAGGCGCTGTACGACCTTTGGGTGGATGCCTCCGAAGAGGCCTATGCCGAGATCGCGTTGTCCGACGAGTTCCGCGACGTTTACGGCGAGATGGTCAATACCCAGATGCGTGCGCGGCAGCTGCAGCAGCAGCAGACCGAGCAGATCTGCCAACAGCTCGGCGTGCCGACGCGGAGCGAAGTGTCGAGCCTCGGCGAACGCTTGCAGGCGCTGCGTCGGGAGTTCCGCGCCAGCCAGGCGGGCGGGCCTGCCGATCACGCGGACGAGATCATGGCCTTGCGTCGCGAGCTGGCGGCGCTGAAGCGCCAGCTGGCCGGCACCCAGGCGGCTGCGCTTGAGCCGAAGGGGGCTGTGGCGAAAAAAACACCGAAAGTTACGCGCAAACCGGTGGCCACGTCCAAATCCAGCGCCAGCCCGCGCAAGCGCAAGTAGGGAGAGCCATCATGCAAACACCCGTGCACATCGATCCGACCAGGGCGCTGGGCGACATCACCACCTTCCAGCGCAAGCTGGCTGCCGGCATGGCCAGTCTGCGCAACATGCGCGAGCCCGAATACGCCAATACTCCGCGCGAGCTGGTCTACAGCGAAGACAAGCTGAAGGTCTGGCACTTCACCGGCCACGGCAAGGCGACCTCGAAGACCCCGCTGCTGATCGTCTACGCGCTGGTCAACACGGTCTGGATGACCGACCTGCAGGCCGACCGCTCGATGGTGCGCAACCTGCTGGAGCAGGGCGAGGACGTCTACCTGATCGACTGGGGCTATCCCGACGGCGCCGACCGTTGGCTGACCCTGGACGACTACATCAACGGCTACCTCGACCGCTGCGTCGACGCGGTGCGCCGGCGCCACGATCTCGACGCGATCAACCTGCTCGGCATCTGCCAGGGCGGCGCGTTTTCGCTGTGCTACACCGCGCTGCACGCGGACAAGGTGAAGAACCTGATCACCATGGTCACCCCGGTGGATTTCCACACGCCGGACAACATGCTGTCGCACTGGTGCCGCGGCATGGACGTGGACCTGTTCGTCGACACCATGGGCAACATCCCCGCCGGGCTGATGAACTATGTCTACCTCACGCTGAAGCCGCTGCGGCTGAACCAGCAGAAGTACATCGGCATGGTCGACATCCTCGACAACCCGGCGGAGCTCGAGAATTTCCTGCGCATGGAGCGCTGGATCTTCGACTCGCCCGACCAGGCCGGCGAGGCGTTCCGCCAGTTCATCAAGGATTTCTACCAGGACAACAAGCTGGTCAAGGGCACGCTGGAAATAGGCGGCCGGAGCGTGGACCTGGGCATGATCACCCAGCCGGTGCTGAACATCTTCGCCGAGCAGGATCACCTGGTGCCGCCGGACGCCTCGCGCGCGCTGGGCAAGCACGTCGGCACCACCGACTACACCCAGCTCGCCTTCAAGGGCGGCCACATCGGCATCTACGTGTCCGGCCGCGCGCAGCGCGAGGTACCGCCGGCGATCCACCAGTGGCTGCGCCAGCGAGGCTGAATCGCGCGTCGGCAGGTGACCGCCTGTCGTGCGGAACCCCCGCGCGACAGGCGATAATCGCCGGATGACCACACCCACCGACAACCACGATTCCATTCGCGCCGTGCAATGGCAGGGCGACCATCTGCGCCTGCTCGATCAGCGCCTGCTTCCGGCGCAGGAACACTGGATCGAATGCCGCGACGCGGCGCAGGTGACCCAGGCGATCCGCGACCTGGCCGTGCGCGGTGCGCCGGCGATCGGCATTGCCGCCGCCTGGGGCGTGGCGATGGCGGCGCAGCAGGGCTCGGCGCTGGAGCCGGTGCTGGCGCAACTGCGTGCGGCCCGGCCCACCGCGGTGAACCTGATGTGGGCACTGGACCGGATGAAGAAACGCATCGCGGCGGGCGCCGGTGCCGACGGCCTGCTGCGTGAGGCGCAGGCCATCCAGGATGAGGACCTGGCCGCCAATCGCCGCATGGGGCAGCTGGGCGCGTCGCTGATTGCCCCGGGCTCGGGCGTACTGACCCATTGCAACACCGGCTCGCTGGCCACGGCCGGCTACGGCACCGCGCTCGGCGTGATCCGCGCCGGCGTCGCCGCGAAACGGATCGCCCGCGTCTATGCCGGCGAGACGCGCCCCTGGCAACAGGGCGCCCGGCTGACCATGTGGGAGCTGGTGCGCGAGGGCATCCCGGCGCAGCTGATCGCCGATTCGGCCGCGGCGCACCTGATGAAGTCCGGTGCGGTGCAGTGGGTGATCGTCGGCGCCGATCGCATCGCGGCCAACGGCGATACCGCGAACAAGATCGGCACCTACCAGCTGGCGATCAGCGCGAAGTACCACGGCGTCAAGTTCATGGTGGTGGCGCCCTCGTCCACAGTGGACATGGCGACTGCCAACGGCGAGGAGATCGAGATCGAGTTGCGCGATCCGGCCGAGCTTCTCTCCAGCGGCGGCAGGCGCGTGGTGGTGGAGGGGGCGCAGGCGTGGAATCCGGTCTTCGATGTCGCACCCGCCGAACTGATCGACGCGATCGTCACCGAGCGAGGCGTGATCGAGCGGCCCGACACCCTCTCGATGCAGGCACTGTTCGGCAGCTGATTTCTCCCGCTTCCCGGGCCGCCCGGCACGTGGCGGCGGGCTACGTCGCGGCCGCGCCGCCGCCGCGGGCGCGAGCTGCGGGGGGCTTCCGCATCCAGCGCGATGATCATTTCTTGAACACTTCGAGAACGGCCCTGCGCCGACGTGGCCATGGTGCCGCAAGTCGTTGATTGCAAAGGCTGTAAACCTGTCGTTTTGCTCCCGTCCGTGCTACAATCCAGCGGTTGATTTCGGGTCGCTCGCGCATGCGCTTGAGACGCGGCGCCAGCGTCCTTTTTTTGTCTACAGGGAAGCCAATCGATGGCAGAAACCGCCAAAGAAATCATTCGCGTCAACATCGAAGACGAGATGCGCCAGAGCTATCTCGATTACGCCATGAGCGTGATCATCGGGCGCGCGCTTCCGGATGTGCGCGACGGGCTCAAGCCGGTGCATCGCCGCGTGCTGTTCGCGATGAACGAGCTGGGCAACGCGTGGAACAAGCCGTACAAGAAATCCGCCCGCGTGGTGGGCGACGTGATCGGCAAATACCACCCGCATGGCGACCAGTCGGTCTACGACGCGATCGTGCGCATGGCCCAGCCGTTCTCGCTGCGCTACCTGCTGGTCGACGGCCAGGGCAACTTCGGTTCGGTCGACGGCGACAACGCCGCCGCCATGCGTTACACCGAGGTGCGCATGTCCCGCCTCACGCACGAACTGCTGGCGGACATCGACAAGGAAACCGTCGACTTCGGCTTCAACTACGACGAGAGCGAGCGCGAGCCGCTGGTGCTGCCTTCGCGCGTGCCGAACCTGCTGGTCAACGGTTCGGCCGGCATCGCGGTGGGCATGGCCACCAACATCCCGCCGCACAACCTCAGCGAGGTCATCGCCGCGACGATCGCGCTGATCGACGAGCCGACGCTCTCGGTCGACGAGCTGATGCACTACATCCCGGGCCCGGATTTCCCGACCCACGGCATCATCAACGGCTCGTCCGGCATCATCGAGGCGTACCGCACGGGCCGCGGCCGCATCCTGGTGCGCGCGAAGGCCGAGATCGAGACCGAATCGAACGGTCGCGAGACGATCATCGTCCACGAACTGCCGTACCAGGTGAACAAGGCACGGCTGATCGAGAAGATCGCCGAGCTGGTCAAGGAAAAGAAGCTCGAGGGCATCAGCGAGCTGCGCGACGAGTCCGACAAGGACGGCATGCGCATCGTCATCGAGGTCCGCAAGGACGCGATGGGCGACGTGGTGCTGAACAACCTGTTCCAGCAGACCCAGCTGCAGGTCACCTTCGGCATCAACATGGTGGCCCTGCTGGACGGCCAGCCGAAGCTGCTGAACCTCAAGGACATCCTCGAGGCGTTCGTCCGCCATCGCCGCGAAGTGGTCACCCGTCGCACCATCTTCGAGCTGCGCAAGGCCCGTGCCCGTGCGCACATCCTCGAAGGCCTCACCGTGGCGCTGGCCAACATCGACGAGATGATCGAGCTGATCAAGACCTCGTCGTCGCCGGCCGAGGCGCGCGAACGCATGCTGGCGCGCAAGTGGCAGCCGGGCATGGTGGGCGCGCTGCTGTCCGCCGCCGGCGCGGACGCTTCGCGGCCGGAGGACATGGACCCGCGCGACGGCCTCAAGGCCGACGGCTACCAGTTGTCCGACGTGCAGGCGCAGGAAATCCTGGCCATGCGCCTGCACCGCCTGACCGGGCTGGAGCAGGAGAAGCTCTCCGACGAATATCGGCAGATCCTGGAAACCATCCGCGGCCTGATCGAGATCCTGGAGAACCCCAACCGCCTGCTGGAAGTGATCCGCGAGGAACTGGAGGCGGTGAAGGCGGAGTTCGGCGACGCCCGGCGTACCGAGATCCAGCACTCGCAGGAGGACCTCAACGTCCTCGACCTGATCGCCCCGGAAGACATGGTCGTCACGCTGTCGCATACCGGCTACGTCAAGCGCCAGCCGGCCAGCATCTACCGGGCACAGCGGCGCGGCGGCAAGGGTCGCTCGGCGTCCGCGTTGAAGGACGAGGACGTCGTCGAGCAGCTGTGGGTGGTCAACACGCACGACACCCTGCTCACCTTCACCAGCACCGGCCGGGTCTACTGGCTCAAGGTCTACCAGATCCCCGAGGCGGGCCCGGGCGCGCGCGGCAAGCCGATCATCAACCTGCTGCCGTTGGGCGAAGGCGAGAAGGTGCAGGCGGTGCTTCCGATCCGCGAATATGCCGAGGATCGCTTCGTGTTCTTCGCCACCCGGCAAGGCACGGTGAAGAAGACCCCCTTGACCGAGTTCGCCTTCCAACTGCAGAAGGGCAAGCTGGCGATCAAGTTGAACGACGACGATGCGCTGGTCAACGTGGAGCTGACCGACGGCGACAGCGACATCCTGTTGTTCGCCTCCAACGGCAAGGTCAACCGGTTCGACGAGAATACCGTGCGCTCGATGGGCCGCACGGCCGCCGGCGTGCGCGGGATGAAGCTGGTGGGCGGCGCCGAGGTGGTATCGCTGATCGTGGCGGCGGAAGGCGACATCCTCACCGCCACCGCGCGCGGTTACGGCAAGCGCACCGGACTGGCCGAGTTCACCAAGAAGGGGCGCGGCACGCAGGGTGTCATCGGCATCCAGTGCTCCGAGCGCAACGGCCCGCTGGTGGGTGCGGTGCAGGTCACCGAGGCGCACGAGCTGATGCTGATCTCCGACAAGGGCACCCTGGTGCGCACGCGCGCGGCGGAGGTCTCGCAGCTCGGCCGCAATACCCAGGGCGTCACGCTTATCCGGCTGCCCGCCGACGAAACGCTGGTCAGCGTGATGCGGCTGGAAGCGGAAGAGGGCAATGGCGATGAGCCCGGTGAGGACGACGCACCGGCCGATGGTGCGGGGCCGTCCGCGGATCTCCCTGCCGCAGGCGGGTGACGCGGTTGTCCTGAAGCGGAAAGGCCCCGGCAAGACCGGCGCCTTTCGTCATCCGCGGCGCGCGTACCGCGCACGCCATCAGCGATGGTCCAGCGTGGTCCCGGTCAGCAGGCCGCGGGCCAGCATGCTGCATTGGCGGCGGAACACCAGCAACTGCCATTGGCGCCCCCCGACCTGGCGCCACAGCACCGCCGAGCGCACCGCGGCGAGCAGGTTCGCGCGCACCCGCTCGACTACCGCCGGTTGCTGCAACTGCTGCGGGTCGCCGCTGACCATCACCCGCGGCCGCAGCGTGGAGAGCGTCGATGCATACAGCTCGGCGAGCCGGCCGCTGACCTGGCTGGACTCCTGCCCGAAATGCTCGACCTGGCGCTGCGCGGCCAGGATGCCCTGCTGCAGCTTCTCCATCAGTTCGGGGCGGCCGGAAAGGCTGCGCTCCAGCCGCATCACGGTGACCACCATGCGGGTGACCGACATGTCGCGCTCGCTCTCGTCGAGCTGGGCAACCAGGTTGCGCAGGCCGAGCCGGAGATTGGCAACGCCGCCGTACACAGCCACGACCGAGGGCGCGTCGATGCGAAAGATGCTGGCCACGCCGGCCTGCATGGCGGCTTCGTCGCAACGCCCTTCGTTGGCCAGTTGCTGGGCCAGCGAACAGGCCTGGAACAGCCCGGCGAGGGCGAGCACGCGTTCCTCGTTCATGCCGAAGGTTTCAAACACGGATTTGTGATTCCTTGAAATGCGCTGTGGAGGTTGATGCGTCACCCGCTGGCAGTCCGCCATAGGCCGCATCGGTCGCCATGATCACCGCGCCGCCGAGACAGACCTCGCCAGCGTAGAAGACGACCGATTGCCCCGGCGTGACGGCCCGCTGCGGCACGTCGAAGCGGACGTCGAGGGCGGTTTCGCCCACGCTGACCGAACAGGCCTGGTCCGCCTGCCGATAGCGGGTGCGGGCGGTGCAACGGAACTCCGCGGCCGGCGGTGCGCCGGCGATCCAGTGCGGCGCTTCGGTCTGCAGCCGGTGCGACAGCAGCCAGTGGTTTTCCCCGCCCTGGGCGACGATCAGGACGTTGCCCGGCACGTCCTTGCCCACCACGAACCAGGGCGCGCCGCTGGCGCCGTGCCGCCCGCCGATGCCCAGGCCGTTGCGCTGGCCCAGGGTGTAGTACATGACGCCCTGGTGTTCGCCGACCAGCTCGCCGCCCGGCGTGCGCATCTCGCCCGGACGCGCGGGGATGTACTGCGCCAGGAAGCTGCGGAAGTCGCGCTCGCCGATGAAACAGATACCGGTGGAGTCCTTCTTCGCATGGGTCGGCAATGCCGCGTCGCGTGCAAGGGCGCGCACCCGCGTCTTCTCCAGCTCGCCCAGCGGAAACAGCGTCGCGGCCAGCGCCGGCTGGCCCAGCGCATGCAGGAAATAGCTCTGGTCCTTCGCCGCGTCCCGCGCCCGCAACAGCCGGTAGCATCCGTCCACGCAGTCGACGCGGGCGTAATGCCCCGTGGCGATGCGTTCGGCGCCGAGCGCGCGCGCCTCGTCCAGGAAGGTGCGGAACTTGATTTCGCGGTTGCACAGCACGTCCGGGTTGGGGGTGCGGCCACGGCGGTATTCGGCAAGAAAGTGCTCGAACACGCCGTCCCAGTACTCGGCGGCGAAATTGCGCACGTGGAAGGGAATCCCGAGCCTCCCGCAGACCGCCACCGCGTCCTTGCGGTCCGCGTCGCTGGTGCACGGGCCGGCGCGATCGTCCTCCTCCCAGTTCTGCATGAACAGGCCTTCGACCTCGTAGCCCTGCCGTTGCAGCAGCAAGGCGGCCACCGACGAGTCGACGCCGCCGGAAATGCCCAGCATCACCTTCATCGGCGCGGCCCTCCGGGCACCCAGCTCAGGCAGGACAGCGGCAGCCGCTGGCCGGCCAGCCAGGCGTCGATGCTGGCCAGCACCAGCGGGCTGCGCAGGCGCTCGCCCAGGCCGGCAATTTCCTCCCGGGTCATCCACAGCGCACGGCGGATGCCGGCATCCAGCGGGCGGTCGGCGTCGTGCCGGAGCGCGCGGGCTGCGAAGCTGAAGCGGATCACCGCCTCGCCGTGCTCGCTGCTGCGCCACTGCTGCACGCCGATCAGGTGCTCCAGTGCAACCGTCCAGCCGGTTTCCTCCAGCGTCTCGCGCACGGCCGCGGCAGGCAGCGTCTCGTCGTCTTCCAGGTGCCCGGCGGGCTGGTTGCAGACCAGTCGGCCGGCAACCTCTTCCTCCACCATCAGGTAGCGCCCGGCGTCGGCCACCACGCACGCCACGGTGACGTGCGGGCGCCATATCTCGGGGGGCGGGGTGGGGGTGGCGGCCATGGAATGCAGGGGTGGAAAAACGTCCATTGTGCCACTACCTGAAGGAAACGCCGGCGCGCAGGGCGGGATCGGCGGCGCGTATACTTTGAACCGAAACAGGCATCTCCCACGAAACCATGGCCAACGAACACGAACACGAGCAAGACAGCGGCCGCGGCCTGGCGCTGGAAACCGCCAAACCGGAGGTGGCGCGCCCGCCGCTGTTCCAGGTGCTGCTGCTGAACGACGATTTCACGCCAATGGACTTCGTGGTGGAGGTATTGCGCAGTTTCTTCGGCCTGGACCAGGAACAGGCGGTGCAGATCATGCTGCACGTCCACACCCGCGGACGCGGTGTGTGCGGCGTGTTCACGCGGGAAGTGGCAGAAACCAAGGTCACCCACGTCAACGAATATTCCCGCTCGCATCAGCATCCGTTGTTGTGCACTATGGAAAAGCTCTGAACGCCCCCATTTCGTGCTCATCGCGGCGCTGAAGGCCGCCCAACAAGCTAGCGGAGACGATCCGAATGTTCAGCAAGGATCTGGAAGTCACCATCGGCCACTGCTACAAGCAGGCCCGCGAACAACGCCATGAGTTCATGACGGTGGAGCACCTGCTGCTGGCGCTGACCGAGAACCAGTCGGCCCTGGGTGCCCTGCGCGCCTGCGGGGTCGACCTGCCGCGCCTGGCCGGCGAACTGACCCGCGTCATCGGCGAGACGGTGCCGGTGCTGCCCCCGGGCGACGAGCGCGACACGCAGCCCACGCTGGGGTTCCAGCGCGTCCTGCAGCGCGCCGTCTACCACGTGCAATCCTCCGGCCGCAAGGAAGTCACCGGCGCCAACGTGCTGGTGGCGATCTTCGGCGAGAAGGATTCGCATGCGGTGTTCTTCATGCACCAGCAAGAGATCACCCGGCTCGACGTGGTCAACTACATCTCCCACGGCATCGCCAAGATCGGCGACGAGCCGGCCGCCGGCGTGTCCGGTGGCGAACGCGAGGGCGAGGAGGGCGGCGAGCCCAAGGGCAACCCGCTGCACGAGTTCGCCAGCAACCTCAACGAACTGGCGCTGGAAGGCAAGATCGACCCGCTGATCGGCCGTGCCGACGAGATCGAGCGCACCATCCAGGTGCTCTGCCGCCGGCGCAAGAACAATCCGCTGTACGTGGGCGAGGCCGGCGTGGGCAAGACCGCACTGGCGGAAGGCCTGGCCAAGCGCATCGTCGACGGCGAAGTGCCCGAGGTGCTCGAGAGCGCCACCATCTGGGCGCTGGACCTGGGCGCGCTGGTGGCCGGCACCAAGTACCGCGGCGATTTCGAGAAGCGCCTCAAGAGCGTGATCGCGCAGCTCAAGAAGCAGCCCGGCGCGATCCTGTTCATCGACGAGATCCACACCATCATCGGCGCCGGCTCCGCCTCGGGCGGCACGATGGACGCGTCGAACCTGATCAAGCCGATGCTGGCCTCGGGCGAGCTGCGCTGCATCGGCTCGACCACGTTCCAGGAATACCGCGGCGTGTTCGAGAAGGATCGCGCGCTGGCCCGCCGTTTCCAGAAGATCGACGTGGTCGAGCCGACCGTGGCCGACAGCGTGGAGATCCTCAAGGGCCTGCGCTCGCGCTTCGAGGAACACCACCACGTGGCGTATACCAACGACGCGCTGAAGGCTGCCGTGGACCTGTCGGTGAAGCACATCCCCGACCGGCTGCTGCCGGACAAGGCGATCGACGTGATCGACGAGGCCGGCGCGCGCCAGCGGCTGCTGCCGGAAGACAAGCGCACCGGTACCGTGGACGTCGGCGAGGTCGAGTACATCGTGGCCAAGATGGCGCGGATCCCCGAGAAGCAGGTCTCCGCTTCCGACCGCGACGTGCTGCGCAACCTGGAGCGCAACCTCAAGATGGTGGTGTTCGGGCAGGATCCGGCGATCGAGGCGCTGGCCGCGTCGATCAAGATGGCCCGCTCGGGCCTGGCCGATCCGTCCAAGCCGATCGGCTGCTTCCTGCTGGCCGGCCCGACCGGCGTGGGCAAGACCGAGGTGACCAAGCAGTTGGCGATGCAGCTCGGCATCGAGATGATCCGCTTCGACATGTCCGAGTACATGGAGGGGCATTCCGTGTCGCGGCTGGTCGGCGCGCCTCCGGGTTACGTCGGTTTCGACCAGGGCGGCCTGCTGACCGAGGCGGTGACCAAACACCCGCACGCGGTGCTGCTGCTGGACGAGATCGAGAAGGCGCATCCGGACGTGTTCAACATCCTGCTGCAGGTAATGGATCGCGGCGTGCTGACGGACACCAACGGCCGCGAGGCGAACTTCAAGAACGTGGTGGTGGTGATGACGACCAACGCGGGTGCGGCCATTGCTTCGCGCCGCACCATGGGCTTCGTCGAGCAGAAGCACGAATCCGATGCGATGGAGGTGATCCGCCGCATCTTCACGCCGGAGTTCCGCAACCGGCTGGACGCGATCATCCAGTTCGACTCGCTCGACTTCGAGCACATCCTGCGCGTGGTGGACAAGTTCCTGATCGAGCTGGAGAGCCAGTTGACCGAGAAGAAGGTGAGCCTGGAGGTGGGTGCCGACGCCCGTCGCTGGCTGGCCGAGCACGGCTTCGATCCGCAGATGGGCGCGCGGCCGATGGCGCGGGTGATCCAGGAGAAGGTGAAGCGCGCGCTGGCCGACGAACTGCTGTTCGGCAAGCTGGCCGATGGCGGCGTGGTCACGCTGAGCGTGGCCGATGGCGAGCTGAAGGTCGAGTGCAAGGCCGCCGCCAAGCTGCCGGCCATCGTCGAATGACGGTCGGCTGAGGCCGGTACCGGGAAAGCAAAAAGCGGCGCATGGCGCCGCTTTCTGCTTTCCGCGATACCGCCCTGCGGGGCGGCCTACTTCATGCGATAGGTGATGCGGCCCTTGCTCAGGTCGTACGGGGTCATCTCGATCTTGACCTTGTCGCCGGTGAGGATGCGGATGTAGTGCTTGCGCATGCGCCCGGAGATGTGCGCGATCACCACGTGACCGTTCTCCAGCTGCACGCGGAACATGGTATTGGGCAGGGTCTCCTGGACCGTGCCTTCCATTTCGATGACGTCGTCTTTGGCCATATGTCCCGGGCTTCACGCGCAGCCGAGATGGCTGCGTAAGCCGTCGATTATGCCACGAATGACGGCATGGTTAAAGAATCATCAAGGCCCGGGGCGAGAAGCGCGGGCGGTTTCTGCCACCCACGCTCCGAGGTCAGGCAAACAGCTCCTCCAGCTTGCGCCGGATCTCCTGTTCGACCACGCCCTTCAGCGGGGTCAGCATCATGCCCAGTTGCGCCCGGACCTCGATCGCCTCGCGCTCGACGGCGATCGAGCCGGTGACGCCGGGGCGGGAGAAGCCCAGGGTGTCGCCCTGCCATTCGCCGGCCAGGCCGAACTTCTCCTGCATGCGGGCCGCCACCTGCTCGACCCGCGCGCGGGCCTCGGCGATCGGCAACTGGTGGGGGCGGCGGATATGGATGCTCGGCATGGTCGTGCTTCCGGCAAAGCGTCCATCTTACTGCCCTGCATGCGCATGGTAGAGTCTCGCGATTCATCGATATGGCAGGCCATGCGCATCGAATTTCCCAACGCCGCTCGCGAGGACTTTCACTGGGCGCAGGCACGGCTGTGCATCGGCAGCGACGCCGCCAACGATCTGGTGCTGGCCGCCGGCCAGGCCGCTGCGCGGCACGTGCGCATCGACCAGGACCGTCGCGGCTGGGTGCTCCAGGTGCTGCCCCAGGCCGACCGCATCTACGTCAACGCCCGGCCCGTGCGCGAGCGCGCGCTGGTGCGAGCGGGCGACGTGGTCAGCATCGGCGACTGTCGCATGTTGCTGCGGGACGACGACGACCCCGCCCTGCGGGCACCGCGCCAGGTCCCCGCGCAGGAACGGTGCATCGTGGCATTGCGCGCGGTGGCCGGGCCGCTGTCCGGACGGCTGTTGCCGGTGCACGAGGGGATTGAATTCGGCCCCGCGGGCCGCTGCCTGCCGGGCTTGCCGGCGGGGGAGGCGGTGGGCCTGCGCATCGCCTGGCAGGAGGGCCGGCTGATGCTGGAGTCGACCCTGCCGTCGGCGCGGCACCCGTTGCGGGTCAATGGCGTGGTGACGCGATCCGTGGCTCTGCAGGACGGCGACCAGATCGGCGTGGCCATGCACCGTTTCGTCGTCGAGGCGCCCGGCATGGAGCCCGAACCGGAGCCGGCCGAACCCGCGCCGCGGGCGCAGGCCTTGCCCGAAGCCGCGGCCGGTCCTTCCGGCGAGGTGTGGTGGCTGATCGCCACCGCCGCCGCATTGGCGCTGGCGATCGCGCTGGCGTTGCTGGTGCGCTTCTGATCGCCTTGTTGACCAAGTCATGTTGCGTCGCGGCATAATGCGGGTCCGCCCTTCGATGCCGCAGGAATCCCCGTGAGCAGAGTCTGGAACTTCAGCGCCGGTCCCGCCGCGCTGCCGCTGGCCGTACTCGAGCGCGCCCGCGACGAGCTGACCGACTGGCAAGGCAGTGGTGCCTCGGTGATGGAGCAGTCCCATCGCGGCAAGCGTTTCATTGCCATGGCCGCGCAGGCCGAGGCCGACCTGCGCATGCTGGCAGGCATTCCCGCCGAGTACGCCGTGCTGTTCCTGCAGGGCGGCGCCACCCAGCAATTCGCCCAGATCCCGATGAACCTGGCCGGCGAGGGCGAGGGCGCCGACTACATCGACAGCGGCCACTGGAGCGCCAAGGCCATCAGCGAGGCGGCGCCATACCTGCGGGTCAACGTGGCGGCCAGCGCCAAGCCCGCGGACTACCGACAGCTGCCGCCACGCGAGGGCTGGCAGCTCGATCCACGTGCCGCCTACGTGCATTACACGCCGAACGAGACCATCCACGGCGTCGAGTTCCCCGACGTGCCCGACGTGGGCGAGGTGCCGCTGGTCGCCGACATGTCCTCCAGCATCCTGTCCGCTCCGCTGGACGTGCGCCGGTTCGGCCTGGTCTACGCCGGCGCGCAGAAGAACATCGGTCCGGCTGGCCTGGTGCTGATGATCATCCGTCGCGACCTGCTGCAGCGCGAGGGGCGCCCGATGGCGCGCATCTTCCGCTATCGGGAGCATGCCGCGGCCGACTCGATGCTCAACACGCCCAACACCTGGGGCTGGTACCTTGCCGGGCTCACCTTCCAGTGGCTGCTGGCACAGGGCGGCCTGGCCGCGATGGGCCAGGCCAACCGCGCCAAGGCCGACACGCTGTACGCGTGCATCGACGGCTCCGGCGGCTACTACCGCAACCCCGTGGACCCGGCTGCGCGCTCGCGCATGAACGTCCCGTTCACCCTCCACGACAGCGCGCTGGATGCGTCGTTCCTGCAGGAGTCGGAAGCGGCCGGGTTGCTGGCCCTGAAGGGGCACAAGGCGGTGGGCGGGATGCGCGCATCGCTGTACAACGCCGTGCCGATGGAAGCCGTCGAGGCGCTGGTCGCGTTCATGCGCGACTTCGCCCGGCGCCACGGTTGAGTATCATTCGCCGGGCATGGAGCGCCGGCGTGCAAATGGACTTCTTTCCATCCAGACGGCCAAGGCATGAACGATTCCAAGACCCCGTTGAGCGAGATGCGCGAACGCATCGACAGCATCGACCGGCAGATCCAGCAGCTCATCTCCGAGCGCGCCAACCACGCCCGGACGGTGGCGAAGGTGAAGGGTGCAGGGCTTTCGGCGATCGACTATTACCGCCCCGAGCGCGAGGCGCACGTGCTGCGCATGGTGGTGGACCGCAACCAGGGGCCGCTGTCCGACGCCGAGATGGTGCGCCTGTTCCGTGAAATCATGTCGTCCTGCCTGGCGCAGGAGGACCCGCTGAAGATCGGCTTCCTGGGTCCCGAGGGCACCTTCAGCGAACAGGCCGTGCGCAAGCACTTCGGCCATGCCGCCTACGGGTTGCCGCTGGGCAGCATCGAGGAGGTGTTCCAGGAGGTCGCCGCCGGCCATGCCGATTTCGGCGTGGTACCGGTGGAGAACTCGGGGCAGGGCATGATCCAGGTCACCCTGGACATGTTCCTCACCTCCGACGCCACCATTTGCGGCGAGGTGGAGCTGCGCGTGCACCAGTGCCTGCATTCGCTGAGCGGCGCCCTGGAGAACGTCAGGCGGGTCTACGCGCACGCGCAATCCCTGCAACAGTGCAAGACCTGGCTGCGCCTCAACCTGCCCGACGCCGAGTGCAGCGCGGTCGGCAGCAATGCCGAGGCGGCGCGGCTGGCCCGGCATGCGGACGACGCGGCCGCCATCGCGGGCGAAACCGCCGGCAAGATCTACGGACTGAAGACGGTGGCCACGGGCATCGAGGACCGCGCCGACAATACCACCCGCTTCCTGGTCATCGGCCGTTCGCTGTTCCCGCCTTCGGGCAACGACCGCACCTCGCTGCTGATCACCGTCAACGACAAGCCCGGTGCGCTGTACGACGTGCTCAGTCCGTTCGCCAGGCACGGCGTGAGCCTGAACCGGATCGAGTCGCGGCCGGCGCATACGGGCAAGTGGCAGTACGCGTTCTTCATCGACGTGTCCGGCCACATCGACGACGACGCGTTGCAGGCCGCCGTGCGCGAGATCGGCGAGTCGGCCGCATCGATCCGCGTGCTGGGCTCCTATCCGGTGGCCCTGCCTTGAGTGCACGACTGGACTGGCACAGCGGCGCTGTGGGGCCGCTGCGCGGCAGCGTCGCCGTGCCGGGCGACAAGTCGGTCTCGCACAGGGCGCTGATGCTGGCGGCCCTCGCCGAGGGGCGTTCGCGGATACGCGGCTTTCTGGAAGGCGAGGACACGCGCGCCACCGCTGCCGTACTGGCCCAGTTGGGCGTGCGCATCGAGGTGCCGGCCGATGGCGAGCGCGTCGTCCACGGCGTCGGCCTGCATGGGCTGCGCGCAGGGGCCCAGCCGCTGGATTGCGGCAATGCCGGTACCGGCATGCGCCTGCTGGCCGGCCTGCTCGCCGGGCAGGCGTTCGACAGCGTGCTGGTGGGCGATGCCTCGCTGTCCCGGCGCCCGATGCGCCGGGTGACTGATCCGCTGGCACGGATGGGCGCCCGCATCGACAGCCACGACGGCTTGCCTCCGCTGCGGATCCACGGGGGGGCCACCTTGCGCGGCATCCGCTACGAGTTGCCGGTGGCCAGTGCCCAGGTGAAATCCGCCTTGCTGCTGGCCGGCCTGTACGCAGAGGGCACTACCGAAGTCATCGAACCGCACCCGACCCGCGACTACACCGAGCGCATGCTGGCCGCATTCGGCTGGCCGATCGAGTTTGCGCCGGGGCGCGCCCGGCTCGGCGGCGGCCACGCCCTGCACGCGGTCGACGTCGAGGTGCCGGCGGACTTTTCCTCGGCGGCATTCTTCCTGGTCGCCGCCAGCATCGTGCCGGGCTCGCAACTGCGCCTGCCCGCGGTAGGCCTCAATCCGCGCCGCACCGGCCTGCTGCAGGCGCTGCGCCTGATGGGCGCGGATATCGTGGTGGAACGCGAGCGCGAGGCCGGCGGTGAGCCGGTGGCCGACCTGGTGGTTCGCCACGCGCCGCTGCACGGGATCGAGCTGCCGGTCGCGCTGGTGCCGGACATGATCGACGAGTTCCCCATCCTGTTCGTCGCCGCGGCCGCCGCGTCGGGCCGCACCGTGGTCCGGGGCGCGGCCGAACTGCGGGTGAAGGAATCCGACCGCATCGCCACGATGGCGACCGGATTGCGCGCGTTGGGCGTGAGGGTCGAGGAGACCCCGGACGGCGCGATCGTCGAAGGCGGCCCGATCGGCGCCGGCACGGTGGAAAGCCTTGCCGACCACCGCATCGCGATGAGCTTCGCGGTGGCGGGCTTGCGCGCGGCCGGCCCGGTGCGCATCAACGACTGCCGCCACGTGGCCACCTCGTTCCCCGGTTTCCGCGAGCTGGCCAACGGCTGCGGGTTCGCCCTGCACGAGGCGGGCTGAACCGGTTGCCGCACTCGTTGTATCGTGGGTGTCCGTGCGCCCGCGCGCCCAAGGATTGACCGATGTCCTTCGTGTCCCCCTCGTTCATCGTGGCCATCCCGGCCAGGCATGGCTCGACCCGGTTGCCCGGCAAGCCCCTGCGCGACATCGGCGGCGTGCCCATGGTCGTGCGCGTGGCGCAGCGCGCGCTGCAGGCGGGCGCCAGCCGCGTGGTGGTGGCGGTGGACGATGCGCGGATCGCCGACGCGCTGGCGGGCCAGGGCGAGGTGCAGATCTGCATGACCCGCCGCGACCACGCCTCGGGCAGCGACCGGCTGGCCGAGTGCGCGGCACAGCTGGGCTGGGACGACGACAGCATCGTGGTCAACCTGCAGGGCGACGAGCCGTTCGCGCCGGCCGCCGGCATCCGCGCCGTGGCCCAGGCGCTGGCCGGCGACGACGCGCCGATGGCCACGCTGGCCACGCCGATCATCGACGCCGAGGAACTGTTCGACCCGAATGTCGTCAAGCTGGTGCGCACCGGCAACGGGCGCGCGCTGTACTTCAGCCGCGCGCCGCTGCCGTGGGCCCGCGACGCGTTCGCGGCAGACCGGCACGCGCTGCCCTCGGGCACGCCGTTCCTGCGTCACATCGGCATCTATGCCTACCGGGCCGGGTTCCTGCGGCGCTACGCGCAACTGCCACGCACCCCGCTGGAACAGACCGAATCGCTGGAGCAGTTGCGCGTGCTCGAGCACGGCTACCCGATCGCGGTACGGCTGACCCCCGAGCCGTTCCCGCCCGGCATCGACACGGAGGCGGACCTGGAGCGCGCCGAGCTGTGGTTGCGCTCGCACGCATGAGGCTCCATATCGGGAGCGTCGCCGTCCGCTCCCGCTAGAATCCTCCCATGCAGTCCCCGCAACCGCCCCCCTTCGACGGCAAGGCTTTCGTCCGCACGCTCACCACTTCGCCGGGCGTCTACCGCCACTTCGACGCGGCGGGCGAGCTGCTCTACGTGGGCAAGGCCGGCAACCTGAAGAAGCGCGTCGGCAGCTATTTCCTGAAGCCGCCGACGGAAGCGCGCATCGCCGCGATGGTGGCGCAGATCGCCCGCGTCGAGATCACGGTGACGCGCACCGAGGGCGAGGCGCTGCTGCTGGAATCGCAGCTGATCAAGTCGCTCAAGCCGCGCTACAACATCCTGCTGCGCGACGACAAGAGCTACCCCTACATCTACCTCTCCAGCGGCGAGGACTATCCGCGGCTGGCCTTCCACCGCGGCGCAAAGAACCTGCCGGGTCGCTATTTCGGGCCGTATCCCAGCGCCCATGCGGTGCGCGAAAGCCTCAACCTGATGCAGAAGCTGTTCAAGGTGCGCCAGTGCGAGGACAGCTACTTCCGCAATCGTACGCGCCCGTGCCTGCTGTACCAGATCGGCCGCTGCAGCGCGCCGTGCGTGGGACTGATCAGCGTCGAGGATTACCGCCAGGACGTGCGCCACGCCGAGATGTTCCTGGAGGGGCGCAGCAACGCGGTGATCGACGAACTGGCCGCGGCGATGGAGCAGGCCAGCCAGGCACTGCAGTTCGAGCGCGCCGCGAAACTGCGCGACCAGGTCGCCGCGTTGCGCCAGCTGCAGGCGCAGCACCATGTGCGCGGGGCCAGCGCCGACATGGACGTGCTCGCCTGCCGCCTCGAGGCCGGCATGGCCTGCGTCAGCGTGCTGTTCTTCCGCAACGGCATCAGCCTGGGCACGCGGGACTTCTTCCCGCGGCTGCCGCTGGACGCCACGCCGGCCGACGTGCTGGCGCAGTTCATCGCGCAGTACTACCTGGACCGGCCGGTGCCGCGCGAACTGATCCTGGGCGTGGCCTTGCCCGACCAGGCCATCCTCGCCGAGGTGCTGGGCCAGCACGCCGGCCACGTGGTGGAGCTCAAGTCCAGCGTGCGCGGGGACCGGGCGCAGTTCCTGCAGATGGCCGAGCGCAACGCGCAGGCCTCGCTTACCGCGCGGCTGGCCAGCCGGCAGACGCTGGGCACCCGTTTCGACGACCTGCAAAAGGTGCTGGGGCTGGAAAGCATGCCGCGCCGGATCGAATGCTTCGACATCAGCCACACCATGGGCGAGCTGACCGTGGCCTCGTGCGTGGTGTTCGGCCCGGAAGGTCCGGAGAAATCGCACTACCGCCGCTTCAACATCGCCGGCATCACGCCCGGCGACGATTACGCCGCCATGCACCAGGCGCTGACCCGGCGCTTCCGCAAGGTGGCCGAAGGCGAGGGCGTGCGTCCCGACGTGCTGCTGATCGATGGCGGCAGCGGCCAGGTGGCGCAGGCGCTGGAGGTGCTGCAGGGCCTTGGCGTGGATGGCATCGAGGTGGTCGGCGTGGCCAAGGGGCCGGGCCGCCGCGCCGGCGAGGAGACCCTCGTGCTCGCGCGGCACGAGGCGGGCAGCGTGGGCCGCGAGCTGCATCCCGGCTCGTCCTCGCCGGCGCTGCACCTGGTCGCGGCGGTGCGCGACGAGGCGCATCGCTTTGCCATCAGCGGCCATCGCAAGCGGCGCGAGAAAGCGCGCGAGCGCAGCGTGCTGGAGGACATCCCGGGCATCGGGGCGCGGCGGAGGTCGTTGCTGCTGAAGGCCTTCGGCGGCATGCAGGGCGTGGAGGCAGCCGGCGTCGAGGAGTTGATGCAGGTGAAGGGCATCGACCGAAACCTGGCCGAGAAAATCTATGCCAGCCTGCATGGCTGAATGCCGGCAGGTACCATCACGTGGCAGCGGCATGCCGGCGTGCGAAACTGCAACAAATCCTCAGGACGAACCATGCGCATCAATTTGCCGACCTGGCTGACCCTTTTCCGCGTGGCATTGCTGCCGGTGATGGTGGTGGTGTTCTACTTGCCGTTCCGTGGCCACAACATCACGGCCGCCATCGTGTTTATCCTGGCCGCCATCACCGACTGGCTGGACGGCTATCTCGCCCGGCGGATGAAGCTCACCTCGGCGTTCGGCGCCTTTCTCGACCCGGTGGCGGACAAGTTGATGGTGGCGGTGACGCTGTTCCTGCTGGTGCAGTCGCATCCGAGCAGCGGCTGGTCCGGCATCCTGATGGCGGTGACCGCGGCGGTCATCGTCGGGCGCGAGATCAGCGTGTCGGCGCTGCGCGAATGGATGGCCAAGATCGGCATGAGCGCCACCGTGAAAGTCGCCATGATCGGCAAGCTGAAGACCGTGATGCAGATGGTGGCGCTGGTGGTGCTCATCGTGCAGCACGAGAAGGAAGCCACGGCGCTGCGGCTGTATCACATCGGCGAAGGACTGCTGGTGATCGCCGGCATCCTGACCATCTGGTCCGGGCTGTACTACCTGCGCGCAGCCTGGCCGATGCTGCGCGACGACGCCTCGGGCAAACCGACTTGACGACACCGTTTCACGTATTAGAATGCGCGGCTCCGATGCGGGAATAGCTCAGTTGGTAGAGCACGACCTTGCCAAGGTCGGGGTCGCGAGTTCGAGTCTCGTTTCCCGCTCCAGATTTCGCCCGTTGCGACGCAAGGCCCTGACTCGTTCAGGGCCTTGTCGTTTCCGGCCATCAGCCACGGCGCAGGGACGCACGCGGGAGGGCCGGGCGCTATTCACAAGCGATCTGTTTCTGCTATCATTTGCGGCTCCGATGCGGGAATAGCTCAGTTGGTAGAGCACGACCTTGCCAAGGTCGGGGTCGCGAGTTCGAGTCTCGTTTCCCGCTCCAGGATTTGCACGGAACCCCGGATCGCCGGGGTTTTGTTTTCCGGGGAATATGCGATCATCTCCGTGTCACGATGATCGCGTGCATCAAGCAACGGCCTGGTGGCAGAGTGGTCATGCAGCGGACTGCAAATCCGCGTACGCCGGTTCGATTCCGACCTAGGCCTCCATTGCATCGCGGCTGTCACGGCAGCCCGACAAAAAGCCCGCCATCGGCGGGCTTTTTGCTGTCTGGCGGTGGCTGGTGCCCGGGGCGGGGGTCGAACCCGCATGGCCTTGCGGCCGAGGGATTTTAAGTCCCTTGCGTATACCAGTTTCGCCACCCGGGCCGGAGCGGCCTTCACGCCACGAGCGCCGCGGCGGCGGCGCGCATGCTAGCACGGCCTTCAGATCAGGCTCTTGACGATGTGGAAGCCAGCGCTGTATTCGCCGATCAGCGTGCCCACGCTCACCAGGATGAAGTTGAGCAGGGTGCGCGCCACGCGGTTCTTCCACCAGCCGGTCCAGTGCACGATGTCGTCGCGCAGGCTGTCGAAATCGGCCACGCGCGGGCGTCGTACCCAGGCTTCGGCCATCGCGCTGATCCCGCCGGCGGGAATGCCGGGCCGGAACGGCTTGATCGGCGCGGCGACAAAGGCGGCGGCGATGCTCAACGGGTGGCTGCCGGCCGCCAGCGCGCCCAGCGCGGCGAAGCCGCCGGTGAACAGGACCCAGGCCATCAGCGCCTGGGTGCCCAGGGCCGCGTTGCGATGGAACGCCCAGGCGATCGCGGCGAACACCAGCAGCACCAGTCCGGCGGCGAGCCACTTCGGCCACAGCGCCTTGGGCGGGGTCTGCGCCAGGTCGGCGACCGTGCGTGCCGGATCGTCGTGCTGCTCGCGAAGCAGCGTGCACAGGCCCTTGAGATGGCCGGCGCCGATCACCACCAGCACGCGCCGCGGCTCGCCGGACGGAGCGCGCGCGGCTTCCTCGCGCAGGCGCGCCGCCATGTAAGCGTCGCGCTCGCCGATCAGGCTGGCGTACAGGGGCTTGGAGACACTGGCGAACTCGCTGAACGCGCTTTCCAGCAGGTCGCTCTGCTTGAGCTTCTCCACCTCGTCCTGGGCAATGTCGTCGCGCTCGAAGATGCTGGCCGCGAGCCCGCCGAGCAGGCCGAAGCGCTGCCAGAAACCCACGCTGCGCCAGGCGCGCTTGAGGGTCGTGCCGACCTCGCGGTCGATCAGCCACAGCGGCAGCCCGTGCGCGGCGGCGCCATCCATCGCGGATTTCATTTCGGCACCGGGCTGGATCCCGGACTGGTTGGCCAGGCGCTTCTGGAACGTCGACAGCACCAGGCTGGCCGCCACCATGCCGGCCTTGCCCTGGCGGATCACCTGGAACAGATCCATCTGCTTGAACGCCTCGGGATCGCGCAGCCCCTGTGCCCGGCTTTCGCACAGCTCGACCGCCACCGCGTCGAAGTGCTCGTGGGTCAACAGCGCCTCGACCGCCTCCATGCTGCTACGCGAGACATGGGCGGTGCCCAGCACGACGTACTCGACGCCGTCGCGCTGCACCCGCTCCAGCGGCTGTCCTTCGAGGGCCGCCAGCGGGGCGACTGCGGTTTCGGGAACACTCATGCGGGAGGCGTCGGTCGGCGGGAACGGAATCCATGGATGGGGGCGATGCCCCTGCGGCACAAGCCGGGACTTGGAAGTGCGGCCAGGGACGGCCGCCTTTCGATCTTCGCGATCAAGGCTGATCGCGGGAACGTGGGTCAGTCACGGAAGCGCTTCAGCAGGTCGGCGTAGGCGTCGATGCGGCGGTCGCGCAGGAACGGCCAGATCCGGCGCACGTTTTCGCTGCGGCCCAGGTCGACTTCCGCCAGCAGCAATTCGCGGGCATCGGTGCCGGCCTGGGCCAGGAATTCGCCCTGCGGCCCGGCCACGAAGCTCGAGCCCCAGAACTGGATGCCCGTGGCCGCGTCGGCGGGATCGGTTTCGAAACCGGTCCGGTTGCAGGCGAGCAGGGGCAGGCCGTTGGCCACGGCGTGGCCGCGCTGGATGGTGATCCATGCGTCGCGCTGGCGATCCTTCTCGGCCTGTTCGTCGGTGGGATCCCAGCCGATGGCGGTGGGGTAGAGCAGCAGCTCGGCCCCGGCCAGCGCCATCAGGCGCGCCGCCTCCGGATACCACTGGTCCCAGCACACCAGCACGCCGAGGCGGCCGACCGAGGTGTCGATCGGCTCGAAACCCAGGTCGCCGGGCGTGAAGTAGAACTTCTCGTAGAAACCCGGATCGTCCGGGATGTGCATCTTGCGGTAGATGCCGGCGATCGCCGCCGAGCGGTCGAAGACCACGGCGGTGTTGTGGTACAGCCCGGCGGCGCGGCGCTCGAACAGCGAGGCGACCACCACCAGCCCCAATTCCGCGGCGAGCTTGCCGATGCGGTCGGTGCCCGGCCCGGGGATGCTCTCGGCCTGGTCGAAGATCTCCACCGATTCGCGCTGGCAGAAGTAGGGGCCGTTGTGCAGCTCCTGCAGCAGCACCAGTTCGGCGCCGGCGGCCGCGGCCCCGCGCAGGCCCGCCTCGATGGCATCCAGGTTGGCGTCGCGGCTGCCGCGGTCCGTTTCCTGCAGCAGCGCGACCTTGAGGGTCTTGCGGTTCATCATGGTTCCTGCCGCCTGTGGCGTGATTTCCTAGTGTAGCGAACTGCGCCAGGACGATTGTGCAGGCGCGGTTACGCCGCAGCGGGGCAGGCGTGCGCCGCGCGTCAACTGTTCAGATCATCCCCGCCGGCAGCTGCATGGTGATGCAGTGCAGGCTGCCGTTCTGCCAGATCAGCGGGCGGCAGGGGACTTGCACCACCTCGCGGCCCGGATGCGCCGTGCCGATGATGCGCGCGGCCTCGTCGTCGGCAGGGTCGCCATAGGCAGGCACCAGGACGGCACCGTTGACGATCAGGTAGTTCGCGTAGGACGCGGCGAGCCGGCGACCCTCGTCGAGGATCGGCCGCGCCCACGGCAGCGGGTACAGCCGGTAGGGCCGCCCGTCGGTGGTGCGCAGTGCGGCCAGCTCGGTGGCCATGCGCTGCAGCTCGTCGTGGTGCGGGTCGCCGGGATCGTCGCAGGCCTGGAACACGATGCGGTCGTCCGGCGCGAAGCGGGCGAGGGTATCGATGTGGGCGTCGGTGTCGTCGCCTTCGAGGTAACCGTGATCCAGCCACAGCACGCGGTCGGCGTGCAGGCTGTCGCGCAGCATCGCGCTCATCGCCTCGCGCGACTGGTCGGGATGCCGCTGCACCAGGCAGCGCCAGGTGGTGAGGACGCCGCCGCTGCCGTCGCTCTCGATGCCGCCGCCCTCCAGCGCCCAGTCGATGCGCTTGTGCGCGGCGCGGCCGAACACGCCGGCGTCGACCAGGCCGGCGACCAGGGCGTCGTCCTGTTCGGCACCGAACTTGCCGCCCCAGCCGGTGAAGCGGAAGTCGGTGAGCTGGAAATCATGGTCGCCCCGCTTGAGCGTGATCGGGCCGGAGTCGCGCAGCCAGGTGTCGTCGTACGGCAGTTCGACCAGGCGCACTTTCGAAAGCTCCACGCCGGCGTCGCGCAGCCGTGATTCCACGTGCGCGCGCAACGCGGCATCGGCGACCACGACGACCAGCGGCTGGAAGCGCGTGACCGCGGCGGCCAGCGCCAGATAGGTGGTCTCCACCGCGGCCAGGCGGTCGGCCCAGTCGGTGCCGGCGTGCGGCCAGGCGATCAGTACCGCGGCCTGGGGTTCCCATTCCGCCGGCAGGCGCAGGGAGGAGTCGGTCATGGGAAGGTCTCGTTCGGGCGGGCCACCCATTGTAAGGCGCGCATGCGCAAACGCGGCCCGTGTCGCCACGGACCGCGTCGGCATGAGGGGGGGATCAGTGGACCGCGGAGGGATCGGTGTTGTTGCCCGCCGGCGTGTTGAGCACCGAATGGATCACGTGGTTGCGCTCGAAATACACGATGAAGTTCGAGTATTCCCAGCGGTTGATCTGCGGGTGCTTGCTGGTATCGCCGCCGCGCGGCGACAGCTTGCGCTGCGGCGTGCCCCAGGTCTTCTCGACCTGGGCCATGCTCAACCCGCGGCGGGGCAGGTTCATGCCTTGTTCCTGCTGCACGCGGTGGATCAGCAGGCTGTCGCCGTGTTCGCGCGACTGGGCCGCGCTGGCCGGCTGCGCTACGGCCAGGCCGGCGGCAGCGGCCAGCAGGACGGCGATCGGCAAACGGCTGGTGAACTTGACCATGGCTCCCCTCTCCATACAAGGCTGTATGCGGCGTCGTTGTAGCAGACCCCGCCATGTTACGCCATGCCGCGTTGCCTCGATTGCGATGGATTGGGCATTCGCCGGCGTCCGTTTCGCGGTCGGCGAGGAAGCGGCGGGCGCGCCATCGCCGCTATCATGGGCGGCTGCAGTGCCCGCCAGCGCGGGCCGGATCCGCCCAGTCCATGATTTCCTTCCGTCATTTTGCCTTGCGCCGCGGCAGCCGTTTGCTGCTCTCCGACATCGACCTGGTGATCCAGGGTGGCTGGCGGCTGGGCGTGATCGGCCGCAACGGCTGCGGCAAATCCAGCCTGTTCGCCGCTCTGCAGGGCAAGCTGGAGGGCGACGCCGGCGAGCTGGAAATGTCGGGCAAGCTGCGGCTGGCCTCGGTCGCCCAGGAAACCCCGGCGCTGCCGGACGCGGCGATCGACTACGTGCTGGGCGGCGACGAGGAACTGGCCGCGGCGATCAACGCCGAAGCCGAGGCCGGCGAGCGCGGCGACATGGATGCGATGGCGCAGGCGCACCATCGCATCGAGGAGCTGAACGGCTACGACGGCCGCGCCCGCGCCGGCCGCCTGCTGCATGGCCTGGGCTTTGCGCCGGAGACGCACGAGCGCGCGGTGCAGGAATTCTCCGGCGGCTGGCGCGGCCGCCTGAACCTGGCGCGCGCGCTGATGTGCCCGTCCGACCTGTTGCTGCTCGATGAGCCGACCAACCACCTCGACCTCGACGCGGTGCTGTGGCTGGAGGAATGGCTGCGCCGCTACCAGGGCACCTTGCTGATCATCTCGCACGACCGCGAGTTCCTCGACGGCGTGATCACCCACACGCTGCACCTCAACGACGGCAAGGCCAGGCTCTACACCGGCAACTACAGCGCGTTCGAGCGCCTGCGCGCCGAGCAGCTGCGCCAGCAGCAGATCAGTCACGAACGCGAGCAGGCCGAGCGCGCGCACCTGCAGTCTTTCATCGACCGATTCAAGGCCAAGGCGACCAAGGCCCGGCAGGCGCAGTCGCGCATGAAACGGCTGGAGAAGCTCGCCGGCACCGAGGCGGTACGTGCCGAGCGGCCTTTCAGCTTCCAGTTTCCGGCGCCGGGGCGGTTGCCCGATTCGATGCTGCAGCTGGAGGACATCGTCGCCGGCTACGCGGCCGACCCGTCCACCCGCGGCAACGAGGTGGCGCACATCGTGCTGTCCGACGTGCGTTTCTCCATCGAGGCGGGCGAGCGCATCGGCCTGCTTGGCCCCAACGGCGCCGGCAAGTCCACCCTGGTGAAGACCCTGGTCGGCGAACTGGAACCGTTCGGCGGCGAGCGCAAGGCGCACAAGGACCTGAAGATCGGCTACTTCGCCCAGCACACGGTGGAAAGCCTGCGCGAAGGCGCCAGTCCGCTCGACCATCTGATGGACAAGGCGCCGGGCGTGGCCACCCAGGTCATGCGCGATTTTCTCGGTACCTGGAATTTCGCCGGCGACCGCGCGTTCGAATCGGTCGACGGCTTTTCCGGCGGCGAACGCGCGCGCCTCGCGCTGGCCCTGATCGCGTGGGACAAGCCGAACCTGCTGCTGCTCGACGAACCCACCAACCACCTCGACCTCGACATGCGCGAGGCGCTGGCCGACGCGCTGGCCGACTTCGACGGCGCGCTGGTGCTGGTCTCGCACGACCGGCACCTGCTCGGCATGGTCTGCGACAGCTTCTGGCGCGTGGCCGACGGCGAGGTGGCGCCGTTCGACGGTGACCTGGACGACTACGCGCGCTGGTTGAAGACGCGCAGTAGCGCGAACCGGAAGGCGGCCAGGCCGGTGGTGGCCAAGGTGGTGGAGGTCTCGCCCGAGGAACGCCGTCGTCAAGCTGCCGCCCAGCGCGAGAACGAGAAGGCCGCACGCCAGCGGGTGAAGAAGATCGAGGCCCGCACCGCCGCCATCGACACCGAACTGGCCGCGCTGGACGTGCAACTGGCCGACCCGGCCACCTACGACGGCCCGACCAGCGAGATGATGCGCATCGGCCAGCGCCAGGCCGAACTGCGCGGCGAGAAGGAAACGCTGGAAACCGAATGGCTGACCCTGGTGGAGCAACTGGAGGCGTAGCGATGTCCGTGGCCGTTCCCTTGCATTTGTGGCTGCCGGCATTGGCGCACTTCGAGCCGGCGCATCCGCTGCGCGCATGGCTGGCCAGGGCTGATCGCCTGCCGGACGGCGGTCGCGGTTACCTGGGCGGCCTCGGCGATCACTTCCCCGGCGTCGATGGCGGCGTGCCGGCCGCGGCGATCACCCGGCAGTTCCTGGCCGGCGACGCGGCCGACGCGCTGTGGCTGTCCGCCGACCCGGCCTGGGTGCAGCCGGACATGAACGGCGTGCGCCTGCTCGCCTGCGGCCGGATGCAACTGGACATGGAGTCGGCGCAGGCCCTGGCCGAGCCGCTGCGGCCGGTGTTCGACGAGGCCGGCATGTCGCTGGAAATCTCCGCGCCGGACCACTGGCACCTGCGCCTGCCGCCCGATACGCTGCTGCCGGCGTTGGCCGCGCCCGAACAGGCGCTGGGCGAGGACCTGGCGCAGCATCTGCCGCAGGGTGCGCCCGGACGCCGCTGGCGCGTGCTGCTGAACGACATCCAGGTGCTGCTGCACCGGCATCCGCTCAATGCGCAGCGACAGGCCCAGGGCATGTCGCCGGTCAACAGCCTGTGGCTGTGGGGCGGCGGGCGGTTGCCGCCGCCTTGCGCCAGCGCCTTGACCGGCGTGGTCAGCGACGACCTGCTGCTGCGCGCGCTGGCCGCGCGCGCCGGTGTCGCCTGGCAGGCCCGCAGCGCCGAGGCCATCGCCGCGAGCCCGGCCGGCGGGCTGGTCGATCTGCAGGATCTGCCGGCCAATGAGCTGGCCACGCCGTGGTGGCCGGCGCTGCAGCCGCTGCTCGAACGCCGTGCGGTGCGCCTGCACTTCGCCAGCGGCGAGCGCTGGCAGCGCAAGCCCTGGCATCGCTGGCGGCTGTGGCGCGGGGCCGGGCGTTGAGCGCGCTGCAATTGCGCCGGCGCGAAAGCCGTGGCGAACCGAGCGGCTGGCCGGAAACGGTGCACCCGGTACTGCAGCGCATCTACGCGGCGCGCGGCGTGCTGGAACCGGGCCAGGCCGAACATCGGCTGGCGCGCATGCTGTCGCCGCAACTGCTCGGCGGCATGGCGCGGGCGGTCGACCTGCTGGTCGAGGCGATCCGCGGCGACTGGTCGATCCTGGTCGCCGGCGACTACGACTGCGACGGCGCCACCGGCACCGCGGTGGCGGTGCGCGGCCTGCGCCTGCTCGGGGCACGGCGGGTGGGCTATGCGATCCCGAACCGCTTCGTGCATGGCTATGGCCTGAGCGCCGCCTTCGTGGCCTCGATGCAGCCGGCGCCGCAGCTGATCGTCACCGTCGACAACGGCGTGGCCAGCGTGGCCGGCGTGGCGGCGGCGAAGGCGCGCGGCATCAAGGTCATCGTCACCGACCACCACCTTCCGGGCGAGCAATTGCCCGATTGCGACGCGATGGTGAATCCGAACCTCGCCGGCGATCCGTTCCCGAGCAAGATGCTGGCCGGCGTCGGGGTAGTGTTCTACCTGCTGCTGGCGCTACGCGCGAAGTTGCACGAGGAGGGCGCGTTCGGCACGGCAAGACCCGACCTGTCGGCACTGCTCGACCTGGTCGCGCTGGGCACCGTGGCCGACCTGGTGCCGCTGGATTTCAACAACCGCGTGCTGGTCGAGGCCGGCCTGCAGCGCATGCGCGGCGGCCGTGCCTGCGCCGGCATCACCGCACTGGTCGAGGCAGGCAAGCGCAGCGTGGCCACGCTGTGTGCCAGCGACCTCGGCTTCGTGGTGGGCCCGCGGCTGAACGCGGCCGGGCGGCTGGAAGACATGCGCCTGGGCGTGGAATGCCTGCTCACCGACGACCTGGCCGAGGCGCGCCGCCATGCCGAACGGCTCGACACGATCAATCGCGAGCGGCGCGACCTGCAGGCCTCGATGGTGGCCGAGGCCGAAGTGATGGTGGCTGGCCTGGGCCGGGTCGATGCGGTGGGTGTGGCGCTGTTCGAACCGTCGTGGCATGCCGGCGTGGTCGGCCTGGTCGCCTCGAAACTCAAGGAGCGCCTGCACCGCCCGGTGATCGCCTTCGCGCCGGCCAGCGAAGACGACCCCGACCACCTCCGCGGCTCGGGCCGCTCCATCGCCGGCTTCCACCTGCGCGATGCGCTGGCCGCCATCGACGTGCGCCAGCCCGGCCTGATCGAGCGTTTCGGCGGCCACGCGATGGCGGCCGGCTTGAGCCTGAAAGCCCGCGATTACCCGCGCTTCGCCGCCGCCTTCGATGCGATTGCCCGCGAGCGGATCGAGCCCGAACGGCTGCAGGCGGTGCTGTACACCGACGGCGAGCTGCCCGCCGGCGCCGTCACGCTGGCGCTGGCCCGGCAGCTGCGCGCAGCCGGACCGTGGGGCCAGGCCTTTCCCGAGCCGCTGTTCGACAACCTGTTCGAGTGCGCCAGCTGGAAGCCGATGGGCGAGCGCCACCTGCGCCTGCAACTGCGCGACCCGCGCGACGGCGCGCTGCATGACGCGGTAATGTTCAACGCCTGCCAAGGGCCGCCGCCGCGGCTGCGGGCTGCCTACGAGCTGACCGTCAACGACTGGCAGGGCCGCGAAAGCCCGCGCCTGCTGCTGCGGCATATCGAGCCGGCCTGAGCGAAAGGGCGGGCGATGCTTCGCGTCGATGCGGCAAAAGTCCATCGCGCACGGGGTGCGCTCCCACCGAAGCCGGGGAAAGCCTGCCCTCAAGACTTGCACGTTTTTCACGCGCCGGATTCCAGAATGGCGTCCCCATTCCAGGAGCACGCCCGTGATCGCACAGATCGAAGGATTGCCTGCCGGCACGCTGGGCTTTCGCGCGCATGGCCAGGTCACCGCGGAGGACTACAAGAACATCGTCGTGCCGGACGTCGAGGCGGCGTTCGCGCTCAACCGGAAGCTGCGCCTGCTGTATGTCACCGCCGACGACTTCACCGGCTTCGACCCCGGCGCGATGTGGAACGACGCGAAACTTGGCGCGCGGCACTTCAGCGGTTGGGACCGCGTGGCCCTGGTCACCGACGTGGTCTGGCTGCGCGGTACCGCCACCGCCTTCAGCTTCGCCATCCCCGCCCAGTTCCGCCTGTTCCATGGCACCGAGGTCGACGACGCCAAACGCTGGATCACCAGCCCCTGACCCCGCCTCTCTCTCGCAGGAGCCCGCTCGCGGGCGATGCTTTGGGGCTGCGATCAGGCAGAAGCATCGCCCGCGAGCGGGTTCCTGCGGTAACTGGGTGGTATCCGTACTTGCCAAGCACCGGGGAATCTGCTCAAGTTGGGGCCATGCATTCCATTGCCGCCCGCAGCCTGACCCTTGCCGCGCTCTCCGCGCGAGGCTTCGTGCTGGCCGGCCACAACAATAACCGCGCGAACAATAACGCCAACCGTTGGCGGGCCCGCGCGTAGCTGCAAGTTTCATCGAATACGCGAAAGAGGCCCGCCCAGTGCGGGTCTTTTTTTGTGCTTTTGTTTTTTTTGCGCGAATCCATCCGCGCAGAGCCAACCCGGCCATCCATGGCCGTGCATTCACTTTTGCGCGGGTCCATTCCGCGCCGAGCCAACCCGGCCATCCATGGCCGACTTTTCAGAAGAGCGGTATCTATAAACGAGGAAATTTTGCCATGTGCTCGATTTTCGGCATGTTCGACCTGCAGCCTGGCGACGACCTCGCCGCCTTGCGCCGGCAGGCGCTGGAACTGTCGCAGCGCCAGCGGCATCGCGGACCGGACTGGAGCGGGGTGTTCGTCGATGCCGGGGTGATCCTGGTGCACGAGCGGCTGGCCATCGTCGATCCGGCCAGCGGTGCGCAGCCGCTGCGATCGCGCGACGGCGCGCTGGCGCTGGCGGTGAACGGCGAGATCTACAACCATCGCGAACTGCGTGCCGAGAGCGATTACGACTTCACCACCGGTTCCGACTGCGAGGTGATCAACGCGCTGTACCGCGAGCAGGGCTGCGATTTCGTGGGCCGGCTCAACGGCATTTTTGCCTTCGCGCTGTGGGACGGCGTGGCGCGGCGCTACCTGATTGCCCGCGATCCGATCGGCGTCTGCCCGCTGTACTGGGGCCACGATGCGCAGGGCCGGACGTGCGTGGCCTCGGAGATGAAGGCATTGGTCGGCGTGTGTGCGGACGTGGCGCCGTTCCCGCCGGGCCATGTCTACGACAGCGCCAGCGGCGAATTGCGTAGCTACTACGCCAGGCCATGGCGCGACTACGCCGCCACGCGCGGCCATGACGTGGCGCCACCGGCCTTGCGCAAGGCCTTCGAGCAGGCCGTGCATCGCCAGTTGATGACCGACGTGCCCTATGGCGTGCTGCTGTCCGGCGGGCTGGATTCCTCGCTGGTGGCCGCTTGCGCCGCTCGGTTCGCCCGCGAACGGGTCGAGGACGACGACCGCAGCGAGGCCTGGTGGCCGCGGCTGCATTCCTTCGCGATAGGGCTGGATGGCTCACCCGACCTGGCCGCCGCGCAGGTTGCCGCCGATGCGCTGGGCACGGTGCATCACGGCTTCGTCTACACGTTCTGGGAGGGCCTGGACGCGCTGCCGGAAGTGATCCGCCACATCGAGACCTACGACGTCACCACCATCCGCGCGGCCACGCCGATGTACCTGCTGGCGCGGCGGATCAAGGCGATGGGGGTGAAGATGGTGCTGTCCGGCGAAGGCTCCGACGAGATCTTCGGCGGCTACCTGTACTTCCACAAGGCGCCGTCGGCCGAGGCCTTCCACGAGGAGACCGTGCGCAAGCTCGACGCGCTGCACAGCTACGACTGCCTGCGCGCGAACAAGGCGATGATGGCCTGGGGCGTGGAGGCGCGCGTGCCGTTCCTCGACCTGGAGTTCATCGACGTGGCGATGGGCTTGGACGCGAAGCACAAGATGGCCGGCGGTGGCAGGATCGAGAAGCACGTGTTGCGCGAAGCGTTCGACGGCGCGCTGCCGAAGGAAATCCTGTGGCGGCAGAAGGAGCAGTTCAGCGACGGCGTCGGCTATGGCTGGATCGACGGGCTGAAGGCGCACGCGGAGCAGGCGGTCAGCGACCGCGAGTTCGCCGCCGCCGCGGCACGCTACCCGTGCAACCCGCCGGCGACCAAGGAGGCGTATTTCTACCGGCGCATTTTCGAGCAACACTTCCCCGGCGAAGCCTGCGCGGCGACCGTGCCCGGCGGCAAGTCGATCGCCTGCTCGTCACCGGCGGCACTGGCGTGGGATCCGGCGTTCGCGAACGCGGCCGATCCGTCGGGCCGGGCGGTCACCGGGGTGCACGACCACGCGCTGGCCTGAGCCGTCAAAGCAGTACCGTGAGCAGCGAAGCCGTCACGCACCATCCGACGATGGCGAGTGCCGGCCAGCGTGCCCAGCCGAGCAGGGCGAAGGCGCTCAGTGCGATGACGGCATCGAGCGGGCGATGCACCGCGCCGGTCCACACCGGGTCGTACAGCGCGGCGGCGAGCAGGCCGACCACGGCCGCGTTGACGCCGGCCAGCACGCGTGCGGCGTCGTTGCGCGCGGCGAGCGCCTGCCAGAACGGCAATGCCGCGGAAACCAGCAGCAGCCCGGGCAGAAAGATCGCCAGCAGACAGACCGTGGCGCCGAGTGCGCCGCTGTGTGCGATGCCGATGCGTTCGCCGAGAAACGCCGCGAGGCTGAACATCGGACCGGGCACCGCCTGGGCTGCACCGTAGCCGGCGAGGAAGCTGTTGCCGTCGAGCCAGCCCGAGTCGACCACGGTCTGTTTCAGCAAGGGCAGCACCACGTGGCCGCCGCCGAACACCAGCGCACCGGCGCGGTAGAAGCCCGCCGCCACCCGGGTCCATACCGGCGCACCGGACCACGGCAGCAGCGAGAGCAGCAACAACGCGGCGAACACGGCCAGCAGGGCGGCGCCGCCGCGTCGCCCATGCCGCAGGGTCAGCGGCGCGCCGGGATGCGCTGTCACCGAGCGGCACAACCATGGGCCCAGCAGCGCTCCCAGCGCGACCACGAACAGTTGCATCCACGCGTTGCCGGCGAGTGTGACCAGCAGGGCGACGAGCGCCGCGAGCAGCAGGCGCGGCAGGTCCGGCGTGAGCCGGCGTGCCATGCCGAGCAGGCCCTGGGCGACCACCGCCACGGCGACCAGTTTCAACCCGTGGATTGCCGCTTGTCCCGTCGAGCCGGACAAACGCGTACTCAGCACGGCGAAGGCAAACATCAGCAAGGCCGAGGGCAGCGTGAAGCCGAGGAAGGCCGCCACGCCGCCCCAGCCACCAGCCCGCAGCACGCCGATGGAAAAGCCCAGCTGGCTGCTCGCCGGCCCCGGCAGGAACTGGCACAACGCCAGCATCTGGCCGAAACGCTCGTCATCCAGCCAGCGTCGCCGTTCGACAAACTCGCGATGGAAATAGCCCAGGTGGGCGATCGGTCCGCCGAACGAGAACACGCCCAGCCTGAGAAATGCGGCCAGCACCTCCCGGGCGGAGCCACCCGGTGCGGCCGCGTTGCTCATGCGCAATCGAACAGCGCCATGAAACCGAAGTCCATGTGCAACTGCATGTGGCAGTGAAGCAGCGACAGCCCGCGCTGGTCGGCGGTGAAATCGACTTCCATGCTCTGGTAGCCGCCCAGCATCGCCACGTCCTTGATCACGCCGGCGACGGGTTGGCCGGCGATGCGGGTGATCTCGAAGCTGTGCCGGTGCAGGTGCATCGGGTGGATGTCGTCGCTGGCGTTGTGCATGCGCAGCCGGTAGCGCTTGCCGTACTGCAGCCGGAAAGCCGGCTGCATCGACTGCATGTCGATCGGTTGGCCGTTGATCGTCCACTGGTTGAAGCCGTGGAGGGCGGCGTTGCGTTTGGCGAAGGTCAGTTCGATGGTCTCGTCGGGAGTAGCCGGCGGCGCATCCCGCGAGGCGAAACGGCGATAGTCCCACTGGAACGGCGGCGGCTTGATCCACCGCGGCTTGCCGCCGTGGCCGGCGTACTCGACCACGATGCCCATGCCGCGCGTGCGATCGTCGTCGGCCAGGTCGCCGAGTATCCACACGCCCGGGTGCGTCATCTCGACGATGGCCGAAATGCGCTCGGCGGTACCCAGCCACAACACCGGCACCGTCGCCGGATGCGGCACCGGATTGCCATCCAGCGCCAGCACCGTGAACGCATGGCCGGGCAGGGCGAGGCTGCGGATCTCGGTGGCGCTGCCATTGACGATGTGCAGCAGCACGCGTTCACCAGCACGCACGCGGATCGGCTCGCCGTGGCCGAGCATGCGGCCGTTGATCGAGAACGACTGGTAGCCGACCTCATACCCGTGCGGCGCGCCGCCGGCCAGCGAGGCCTTCATCGCCGTTTCGCCGCGCTGCCGCAGCGCCGGCTCGCGTTCGTCCGGCCGCAGGAAATCCATCGCCATGTCACCGCCCTTGCTGAAGAACGGATCGAACTCCTTCAGCGTCAGGAACACCTCGCGGTCCCAGGCGCCGGACTCGTGCGGCGGCTCGATGTACACGGGACCGACCAGGCCGCTGTACTGGCCGAGGTCGAGATCGGCATCGGCGTGCACATGCGTGTGATAGAAGCGCAGCCCCGCCGGCCCGGGCACGAAGCCGATCCGGCGCATGCCGCGGGCCGGGATGTACGGCGTGCCTTCCTCGGCGGCACCATCCACCGCGCCAGGCAGCGTCTGCCCGTGCCAGTGCAGTTGCTCCGGCGTGTCGGTGTCGTTGTGGACGTCCACCAGCACCGGCCGACCCTGCTTCAGCCGCAACAGCGGCCCGGGAAACTGGCCGTTGTAGGTGCGCGTGGACACGACGTGACCGGGCGCCAGTTCCACCAGGCTGCGGCCGATGCGCAGCGTGTGGTCGGCGGGGCGATGCGATTCGGCTGGCTGCATCGCCAGCGCATCGCCGGCCTGGAGCAGCCCGGGCATGGCGCCGGCCAGGGTCAGGCCACCCAGTTTCAGGAACTCTCGGCGGTCGATCGGCATGGCCAGCTCCGTTCGGGGCAACCGTGGCCAGTGTAGTGCGCCGGGCGGCGAAGGCGCCGCCGCCTCTGGTATTCTTGTGCGCTTGCCTCCCACCAAGATTTCCCGATGATCGAGACCAATCCCATCCATGCGCAGATCGACGACCTCAGGGACCGCGTCGAGTCGCTTAGGGGGTATCTTTGACTACGCCACCAAGCGCGAGCGCCTGGAAGAAGTAACCCGCGAACTCGAAAGCCCTACCGTGTGGGACGACCCGGCCAACGCGCAGGAACTGGGCCGCGAGCGCGCCCGATTGCACACCATCGTCCACGGCATCGACACGCTGACTGCCGGCCTGGACGACGCCGGCGACCTGCTGGAGATGGCCATCGCCGACGGCGATGACGACACCGCGCAGTCGGTGATCGACGACCTGGACAAGCTGGAGTCGCAGGTCGGCAAGCTGGAGTTCCAGCGCATGTTCTCCGGCAAGATGGACGCGATGAACGCCTTCGTCGACATCCAGGCCGGCGCCGGCGGCACCGAGGCGCAGGACTGGGCCGAAATGCTGCTGCGCATGTACCTGCGCTGGTGCGAGCACCGCGGCTGGAAGGCCGAGCTGATGGAAGTCAGCGGCGGTGACGTGGCCGGCATCAAGTCCGCCACCTTCCGCGTCGAGGGCGACTATGCCTACGGCTGGCTGAAGACCGAGATCGGCGTGCACCGGCTGGTGCGCAAGAGCCCGTTCGATTCGGACAACCGCCGCCACACCAGCTTCACCTCGGTGTTCGTGTCGCCCGAAGTGGACGACAGCATCGAGATCGACATCAACCCGGCCGACCTGAAGACCGACGTGTACCGGTCGTCGGGCGCGGGCGGCCAGCACGTCAACAAGACCGAGTCGGCGGTGCGCATCACCCACGTGCCGTCGGGCGTGGTGGTGGCGTGCCAGACCGAGCGCAGCCAGCATGCCAACCGCGACCGCGCGATGAAGATGCTGGCGGCCAAGCTCTACGAGCTGGAACTGCAGAAACGCAACGCCGAGAAGGATGCGCTGGAAGCGACCAAGTCCGACATCGGCTGGGGCAGCCAGATCCGCAACTATGTGCTCGACCAGAGCCGCATCAAGGACCTGCGCACCGGCGTCGAGCGCAGCGACACGCAAAAGGTGCTCGACGGGGACCTTGACGAGTTCATCGAGGCGAGCCTGAAATCGGGCCTCGAAGCGGGTTCCAAACGCATCGACGCCTGATCCTTCCCCGTACCCACAACCGAAAGCCTTGCCGGAAATCCGCATGACCAGCGACAACGCCACGCCCGCCATCGACGCCAGTGAACCGGTGCAGGACGAGAACAAACTCGTCGCCGAGCGTCGCGAGAAGCTGAAACACCTGCGCGGGCAGGGCATCGCGTTCCCGAACGACTTCAAGGTCGACAGCTTCGCCGGCGACCTGCAGGCCGAGTTCGCCGACCGCGAGGTGCACACGGCCGAGGCGGTCGAGGCCGCCGCACGCCGGGTGAAGGTGGCCGGGCGCATCGTGCTCAAGCGCGTGCAGGGCAAGGTCAGCTTCGTGCAGTTGCAGGATTTCAGCGGGCGCATCCAGCTGTTCATCCACCAGGGCACCCTGGGCGACACCTACGAGGCGTTCAAGGGCTGGGACATGGGCGACATCGTGGGTGCCGAAGGCACGCTGATGCGCACCAGGACCGGCGAGCTTTCCGTGCGCGTGGACCAGCTGCGACTGCTGACCAAGAGCCTGCGCCCGCTGCCGGACAAGCACCACGGCATGGCCGACGTGGAACAGCGCTACCGCCAGCGCTACGTCGACCTGATCGTCACCGAAGAGGCGCGCCGCACCTTCATGCTGCGCTCGCGCATCATCGGCACCATGCGCCAGTGGCTGGAAGCGCCGTCGCGCCGCTTCATGGAAGTGGAGACGCCGATGATGCACGTGATCCCCGGCGGCGCCACGGCCAGGCCGTTCGTCACCCACCACAACGCGCTGGATCTGGACCTGTATCTGCGCGTGGCGCCGGAGCTGTACCTGAAGCGCCTGGTCGTGGGCGGTTTCGACCGCGTCTACGAGATCAACCGCAACTTCCGCAACGAGGGCGTGTCGACTCGGCACAACCCCGAGTTCACCATGCTGGAGCTGTACCAGGCCTACGCCACCTACCACGAGATCATGGACCTCACCGAGAGCTTGATCCGCGACACCGCGCAGGCCGTGCTCGGCACCACGCAACTGGAATGGGACGGCGCGGCGATCGACGTCGGCCCGGCGTTCCGCCGCTGGCGCATGGAAGACGCGGTGCTGGAACACAACCCCGAGATCCGCCGCGAGGAACTGCGCGATCGCGAGGCGATGGCCGCGCATGCGAAGCGCCTCGGCGTGCAGGTCAAGCCCGGCTACGGCTGGGGCAAGCTGCTGCTGGAAATCTTCGAGAAGACCGTCGAGCACACCCTGGTCCAGCCCACCTTCATCACCGACCACCCGGTCGAGGTGTCGCCGCTGGCGCGCGAAAGCGATACCGACAAGGGCATCACCGACCGCTTCGAGCTGTTCGTGGGCGGCAAGGAGATCGCCAATGGCTTCTCCGAACTGAACGACCCGGAAGACCAGGCCGCGCGCTTCCAGGCCCAGGTCGACGCCATGGACGCCGGCGACGACGAGGCCATGCATTTCGACGCCGACTACATCCGCGCGCTGGAAGTGGGCCTGCCGCCCACCGGTGGCCTCGGCATCGGCATCGACCGGCTGGTGATGCTGCTGACCGGTTCGTCCTCGATCCGCGACGTGCTGCTGTTCCCCTACATGCGGCCGGAGGCATGAGCGTCGACGCGCCCGCGCTGCAGGATCTGGCCGCGCCCGACGGCGTCTGCTACGGCTGCGGCAGCGCGCATCCGCACGGGCTGCACATCAAGAGCCATTGGCACGAAGACGGCGTGCACGTGGTGAGCACACACCTGCCGGGGGCCGATTTCCACGGCTGGCCGGGCCTGGTCTATGGCGGCCTGATCGCGATGCTGGTCGATTGCCATTCCAACTGGACGGCGATGGCCTACCACTATCGCGCCGAGAACCGCGCGCCGGACAGCAAGCCGCGCATCGACTGCGTCACCGGCAGCCTGGGCGTCAAGTTCCTCAAGCCCACGCCGATGGACGTGCCGCTGACGCTGAAGGCACGCGTCGACGGCGAAGTGGGACGCAAGACCCGCGTGCTGTGCGAGGTCTACGCGGGCGAGGTGCTCACTGCGGTGGGCGATTCGGTCTTCGTGCGTGTCGACACCGCCCGGCTGGCCGAGGCCGCGCGGAACGCCTGAGGGGCGGCGTGGGTTAAACTTGCGGTTTCGCGAAAGCCCGGAGCCTGCGCCATGTGGTTTGCCATCCTCGGAACGGACGTTGCCGATTCGCTGGACAAGCGCAAGGGCGCGCGGCCGGCACACATCGCGCGGCTGCAGGCGTTGCTGGACGAAGGTCGCCTGTTCGTGGCCGGCGCGTTCCCGGCCATCGAGTCCGAAGACCCGGGCCCGGCCGGTTTCAGTGGCAGCCTGATCCTGGCCGAGTTCCCCTCGCTGGCCGACGCCCGCGCCTGGGCCGACGCCGACCCGTACGTGGCGGCCGGCGTCTATGCCGAGGTGCAGATCAAGCCGTTCCGCAAGGCCCTGCCGGCATGAGCGAGGCGATGGTCGAGCAGATCCGCCAGCGCCTGACCCGGGCCCTTGCGCCGACCGAGCTGGAGATCGTCGACGAGGGCCACCTGCATGCCGGCCACGCCGGTGAGGGCAAGGGGCACTACCACGTGCGCATCGTCAGCACGGCTTTCGAGGGGGTGTTGCCGATCCGCCGCCACCGCCTGGTTTATGCCGCGCTGGACGGCCTGATGGACAACGGGATCCACGCCTTGTCGATCGATGCTGCAAGCAAGTGAATAAAAACAATAGTTTGAAGTGACATCATCAACCAATACCTCATGTCGAAACGCGTTGCAGCGCTGCTTCGCGTTTGGCACAGTGCCTTGTCGCCCGGCTGCACGGGCCCTACTGCTGACCCGTTGAACACCGCATGCGCCTGAGCACCATCAAACTCGCCGGTTTCAAGTCCTTCGTGGACCCGACCACCCTGCACCTGCCGAGCAACATGATCGGCGTCGTCGGCCCCAACGGCTGCGGCAAATCCAACATCATCGACGCGATCCGCTGGGTGATGGGCGAGAGCGCGGCCAGCCGCCTGCGCGGCGATTCGCTGACCGACGTGATCTTCTCCGGCTCCAACACGCGCAAGCCGGTGGGGCAGGCCACGGTCGAACTGATCTTCGACAACGCCGACGGCTCGGTGCAGGGCGAATACGGCCAATACGCCGAGATCTCGGTGAAGCGCCAGGTCACCCGCGACGGGCAGTCTTCGTACTACCTCAACGGCGCGCGCTGCCGCCGGCGCGACATCACCGACCTGTTCCTCGGCACCGGCCTGGGGCCGCGCAGCTACTCGATCATCGAGCAGGGCATGATCAGTCAGATCATCGAGGCGCACCCGGAAGAACTGCGCACGCACCTGGAAGAGGCGGCCGGCATCTCCAAGTACAAGGAGCGCCGGAAAGAAACCGAAAGCCGCATCAAGGCGACCCGCGAGAACCTCGACCGCGTGCGCGACGTGCGCGACGAGGTCGACAAGCAGCTCGAACACCTGAATCGCCAGGCTCGCGCCGCGGAACGCTGGAAGGCGCTCAAGGAGGAACAGACGCGCAAGGAGGCCGAGCTGCGCGCGCTGGAGTACCGCGCCCTCAAGGGCCAGCACGACGGCGAAGGCGCCGGCCTGTCCGCCGCGGAGATCGAGATCGAGAAGCAGCTGGCCCGCCAGCGCGAGATCGAGGCGCGCATCGAGAGCATGCGCGAGCGCCACACCGAAGCCAGCGAGCATCTCAACGCGGTGCAGGCCGACGTGTACAAGGTCGGCGCCGAGATCGCCCGCGTCGAGCAGCAGGTGCGCCACAACAAGGAGAGCGCCGAGCGCCTGCAGCGCGCCCATGCCGACAGCGAGCGCGAGCACGCCGAGCTGGCCGCGCACATCGCCACCGACCGCGAGCAGATCGAGGCGCTGCGCCTTGCGCTGGCCGAAGGCGAGCCGAAACTCGAGGCGCTGCAGCAGCTGCAGGACGAAACCGCCGAAGCCCAGCGCAGCACCGAGGCGAAGCTGGCCGACTGGCAGCAGCGCTGGGACAGCCACACCCGCAACGCCGGCGAATCCAACCGCGCCGCGGAAGTGGAACGCACCAAGCTCAACTACCTCGACCGCCAGGGCATCGACCTGGCGCGTCGCCGCGAAGCACTGGAAGCCGAGCAGAAGGCCACCGACGTGGCCGCCCTGGCCACCGCCGGCGAGCAGTTGCACGGCGAGCACGACGCCCAGCGCGAGCGCGTCGAAACCCTGGGCAGCCTGCTCGACCAGCACAAGACCCGGCATGAAAAGGTGCAGGAGGAAGAACGCCAGGTCCTGTCCTCGCTCAACGAGATCCGCCAGCAGCTGCAGACCGCGCGCGGCCGGCAGGCCTCGCTCGAGGCGCTGCAGCATGCCGCACTGGGGCAGGAGGAGAACGCCGCCAGCAACTGGCTGGCCCGTCTCGGGCTCACCTCCTCGCGCCGCCTGGGTGAATCGCTGCAGGTCGAAAACGGCTGGGAAACGGCCGTCGAAACCGCGCTGAGCGGCTTCCTCGACAGCGTGCTGGTGGAAGGCTCGCACGCGCTGGCCGCCGAGTTCGCCGGGCTGGACAACGCCGACGTGGCCCTGCTCGATGCCGCCGAGGGCGGCGCCGCCACCGCCGGCACGCTGGCCGCGCACGTGCGCGGACCGGCTGCGGCCATGGCCATGCTCGGCCACGTGCTGACCGCCGAATCGCTGGACGACGCGCACCGGCAGGTGGCTGCGCTGTCCGCGCTGGCGCCGTACCAGTCGGTGATGACGCGCAGCGGCGAGTGGCTGGGTCCGGGCTGGGCGCGCGTGCGCCGTGCGCAAGGCAGCCAGGTCGGCGTGCTGGCGCGCGAGCGCGAATTGCGCACGCTCGCCGAGCAGATCGCCACGCTGGAAGCGCAACTGGAAGAAGCCGGCCAGCGGCTCGAAGCCCTGCGCACCAGCAAGTTCGAAACCGAGCGCGCGCGCGACGATGCCCAGCGCGAGCTGTACAACGCGCATCGCCGCCAGTCCGAACTGGCCGGCCAGCTGCAGAGCCACCGCGGCAAGCTGGAAACCGCGCGCGCCCGCGCGGAGAAGGTCAATGGCGAGCTGGCCGACCTGGCGACCCAGCTCGACGAACTGCAGAGCCAGACCCGCGAGGCCCGCGCGCGGCTGGACGAGTCGGTCGGCCTGATGGGCGACCTGGAGGACCAGCGCCGCGAGCTGGAAAACGAGCGCCGCAGCCTGCTCGAGGCCCGCGAGGAAGCGCGCATGAACGCGCGCGAGGCGGCCGACCAGTCCCATGCGCTCGCGCTCTCGCTGGAGTCCAAGCGCTCGTCGCTGGCCTCGCTGGAACAGGCGCTGGGGCGCATGGATGCGCAACTACGCCAGATCGAGGCGCGCCGCAGCGAGATCGCCGGGCAGCTCGCCGCCGGCTCCGACCCGATCGCCGAACTGGAAGCCGAGCGCCAGGCCTATCTCGACCAGCGCCTGCTGGTGGACAAGCAACTGGTGGAAGCCCGTCGCGCGCTGGAGGACTGCGACCTCGAGTTCCGCAAGCTCGAACAGCAACGCCACCTGGCGGAACAGGAGCTGTCGACCCTGCGCGAGGGCCTGTCGCAGAAACGCCTCGCCGCGCAGGCCCTGCAGTTGCGTGCCGAGCAGCTGGCCGAGGCGATCGCCGCCTCGGGGCTGGAGCTGGAGCCGCTGCTGGCCGAACTGGCCGACGACGTGGATGCCGAGCAGTGGCGCACGCAACTGGCCGAGCTGGGCCACAAGATCGCCAGGCTGGAGCCGGTCAACCTGGCCGCGATCCAGGAGCACGCCGAGCAGAGCGAGCGCAAGACCTACCTCGACAACCAGCTTACCGACCTGGTCGACGCGATGGCGACGCTGGAAGGCGCGATCAAGAAGATCGACCGCGAAACGCGCCAGCGTTTCAAGGAAACCTTCGACAAGGTCAACGCCGGCGTGCAGGAGCTGTTCCCGCGCCTGTTCGGCGGCGGCCATGCCTACCTGGAACTCACCGGCGACGACCTGCTCAACACCGGCGTGACGATCATGGCGCGCCCGCCGGGCAAGCGTCCGTCCAACATCTCGCTGTTGTCCGGCGGCGAGAAGGCGCTGACCGCGGTGTCGCTGGTATTCGCCATCTTCGGCCTCAACCCCGCGCCGTTCTGCCTGCTCGACGAGGTGGATGCACCGCTGGACGAGGCCAACGTGGGCCGTTTCTCCAGCCTCGTGCGCGAGATGAGCGAGCAGGTCCAGTTCATCTTCATCAGCCACAACAAGGCCACCATGGAAGCGGCCACGCAGCTGTGCGGCGTGACCATGCGCGAGCCCGGCGTGTCGCGACTGGTACAGGTGGACCTGGCCGAAGCGGCTAAACTGGCGGGAGCTGCCTGAAGGACCCGATGATGACCGTGCAACCCTTGCTTGCCTTTGCCTGGAACGCCGCCGTCGGTATTCCCATGCTGGTCGTGGGGCTGATCGTGCTGGCGCTGATCTGGTTGTTCGGCCAGCCCCGGAAAGAGCAGGGCAAGCGACGCGCCGCCGGCGACCCCCACGCGCGCACGCGGCGCGAGCCCACCATGGGCTCCAGCCTGGCCGACAACCCGGTGTTCAACACCGGCGACGAATCGGCGGCGCCGCAGCAGGGGGAACTCGACGTCGGCCTGCGTGAGGAACTGGAACGCCTGGGCGCCACGCTGTCCGGCGAACGCCATCCGGCCGCGCCCACCGAGCGCCTGGCCGGCCATGCCGCCTCGATCGTCGACACCTTGCGTGCCCCCGCCGACAGCGCCGCCGCGCCGCCGCCCGCCCAGCCGCCCGCACCGGCCACGCCGCCTGCCGCCAAGCCGGTCCCGCGCTCGGAGCTGGGCCGGCGGCCCGCCGACAAGCCGGTGGAACGCATCGTCACGCTGTTCGTGGTGGCCCGCGACGGGTCGCGTTTCAACGGGCCGGACCTGGTGGTCGCCACCGAAAAGGCCGGGCTGGAGTTCGGCGACATGGGCATCTACCACCGGCTGGTGGACGGCAAGCGCGAGCTCGGCCCCATCTTCAGCGTCGCCAACATGCTCAAGCCGGGCAATTTCGACCTGGCCCGGCTGGATGCGCTGCAGACCCCCGGCGTCAGTTTCTTCATGACCTTGCCCGGGCCGATTCCGGCGCTCGACGCCTGGGACGCGATGTTGCCCACCGCGCAGCGGCTGGCCGAACTGCTGGACGGGCAGGTGCTCGACGAGGAGCGCAACGCGCTGGGTCGGCAGGGCATCGCACATATCCGCGACCAGTTGCGCGGCTGGGATCGCGACCACGAGGGTGAGGAAATCATCTTCGGCCGCTGAGCACCTCGCCTTGCCCATTCGGACGGAGCGGCAACCATGACGATTGCCTTGCGCTGGAAAATCGCCGCGGCCATGGCCGTCCTCGTGCTGGCGGCGCTGGCCTGGAACGGGGCGTCGCGTTACCTCGCCGCCCGCCATGCCGACGAACTGATCGAGGAATCCGCGCGCGCCGCGGCCCTGCAGGCCGAGCAGGCCAAGGCCCAGGCCAGGCAACGCCACGACGAGCTGGCGCGCCAGCTGCGCCAGCGCCGCGAGGACCTGGCCAGCAACTATCGCCAGGTGGCCGACCAGGCCCGCGAATACCAGGCACGCCGCGCCGTGCAGCTGCAGCATCAGCAGGAACAGGCCCGGCGCGTCGCCGCCAGCTACCTGCTGGACGACAACCAGCAGTGCGTCGACGGCATCGTGATCGATCGCCGCGGCTCGGCCTTCACCCAGGCCCGTGGCCGCGACGGCGGGCCGATCCGTTGCCAGGGCGACAAGGCCGCCGAACCGCTGCGCTGAAGGGCCGCGTTTTTCAACCTCGCGAGCGCGGGTTGCGGATCACCCGTCGTTGACCGCCTCTGCGGATACTCGCTGCGCATGACCGCAGCCGACGGGAACGCATCCGACCCACGCCCCGCCACGCGCGCGATGGGCCTGGTCTACGTCAGTGACGCGCAGCCCGGCCTGCGGCGGATCCGTCGCGGCAAGGGTTTCAGCTACCGCGACGCCGACGGGCGGGCGGTGCGCGATCGCGGGGAGCTTGCGCGCATCCGCGCGCTGGCGATCCCGCCGGCCTATACCGACGTGTGGATCTGCGCCGACCCGCGGGGCCACCTGCAGGCCACCGGCCGCGACGCGCGCGGGCGCAAGCAGTACCGCTACCACCCGCGCTGGCGGAAGTTCCGCGACCTGGGCAAGTTCGACCGGGTAGTGGCGTTCGGCCGGCAGCTGCCCGCGCTGCGCCGGCGGGTGCGCCGCGACCTCGCGCGGGATGGCCTGCCGCGCGACAAGCTGCTGGCCTTGCTGGTGCGCCTGCTGGACGAGACGCTGATCCGCGTGGGCAACGACTGCTATACCCGCGACAACCGCAGCTATGGCCTGACCACCTTGCGCACGCGTCACGTGCGCGCGCAACGCGGGCGCCTGCGCTTCACCTTTCGCGGCAAGAGCGGCCAGGAACACGACGTGGAGATGGACGATCGCCGGCTGGTGCGCATCGTGCGTCGCGTGCAGCAGCTGCCCGGGCAGCGATTGTTCCAGTACGTCGACGACGAGGGCCGGCGGCAACCGGTCGACTCGGACCTGGTCAACGCCTACCTGCGGGACGCCTGCGGCAACGGCCAGGGTCGGGAATTCAGCGCCAAGGATTTCCGCACCTGGGGCGGCACGGTGCACGCGGCGCGCATCCTCGCCGGCACGCCGCTGCCGACCCGGGGTGGTGAAGCGGAGCGACGCCGCGTGCTGGCCGAGGCGGTGGCCGAGGTGGCGGCCATGCTCGGCAACACCCCGGCCGTGTGCCGCGGCTCGTACATCCATCCGCGCGTGCTCGAAGGCTGGCAGGACGGCAGCCTGCAGCGCGCGATCGCGCCGGTCGCGGCGCATCCGCGCCAGCTTGAAAAATCGCTGCTGCGCTTCCTGCGCTGAGCGCCAGTCAGTCTCGCCGCCCGCTACCGGGCAAGGGCAAGCGCCACCTGGTGCAGGTCGGCGACGAGTTCGCGATAGGCCTGCTGGCGGCGCTGCTCCTGCGGCATGCGGAGCACGGCGGAGGGATGCCAGGTGGCGAGGCCGCGTGCCTGCGCGCCCAGCAGGCGCCAGCGGCCATGCTCGGTGCTGATGCGAAAGGCGTTGCCGAACAGGGTCTGCGCCGCCATTGCGCCCAGGCCGACCACCAGCCGTGGCTGCACGCGCTCGAGCTCGGCGGCCAGCCACTGCCGGCAGGCGGCCTGTTCGGCGGCGTTGGCGCGCTTGTGCAGGCGGGCCTTGCCGCGCGGTTCGTACTTGAAGTGCTTGACGGTGTTGGTCAGGTAGAGCGTGCGGCGGTCGAGCCCGGCCTCGGCCATGGCGCGGTCGAGCAGCTGCCCCGCCGGGCCGACGAACGGCTCGCCGGCCAAGTCCTCCTGCGCGCCAGGCTGCTCGCCGATCAGCATCGCCGCCGCGTGCGCCGGTCCGCGGCCGAACACCGTCTGCGTGGCGCGGCGCCACAGCGGGCAGTCGCGGCATTCCGCCGCTTCGCGGCGCAGCCTGGACAGGCTGCCCTCGCGCACGCGGTCCACCGGTTTGGCCAGGGCGATCACGGCCTCGACGAGCCGTTCAGTGGAATACGCCCAGCAACCACAGCACCAGCACGATCAGCAGGATGATGCCGATGCCGCCGGTCGGGCGGTAACCCCAGGAGCGGCTGTAGCCCCAGGTGGGCAGGGCGCCGATCAGCAGGATGATGAGAACGATGACCACCAGCAGTGAAATCGACATGTTCGTATTCCTTTGCATGCGGGATTGCGGACATCGCGGACGGGCATCGCGCGACGAGCGCACCATCGCAGCGCGTCGGTGCAAGAGCCGTCAACGATGCGTCGTGGCGAAAGGACGAAATGCGGTTCCCGTTCGGGACGACATCCCGGGCCGTCATTCCTGCCTTCGCCGGAATGACGGACGTGAAGGGTCACGCCGTGCTCACGGCAATCGCACGCCGCCTGCATGCAGCAGCGACGATGCTGCGCATTTCCGACCCTGGAGTTGCCCATGTCCTCCGACCTCACCGGCCGTCGCATCGCCATCCTCGCCACCGACGGCTTCGAGCAGAGCGAATTGACCGAGCCGAAACGCCTGCTCGAACAGGCTGGCGCGCAGACCGACGTGATCGCGCCCGGTGACGCCGACGAAATCAGGGGCTGGAGCGATGGCAACTGGGGCAAGGCGGTGGCCGTGGACGTGCCGCTGGCCGACGCCAGGGCGGAAAACTACGACGCGCTGGTGTTGCCAGGCGGCGTGATGAATCCGGACAAGTTGCGGCTGGTTCCGGCGGTGATCTCGCTGATCAAGGCGTTCGACGACGGCGGCAAACCGGTGGCTGCGATCTGTCACGGCCCCTGGACGCTGATCGAAGCTGGCCTGGTGAAGAGCCGCCAGGTCACCTCGTGGCCTTCGCTGCGCACCGATCTGGAGAACGCCGGCGCGCACTGGCAGGACAGCGAGGTGGTGCGCGACGGCCAGCTGATCACCAGCCGCCGGCCGGGCGACATCCCGGCCTTTGCCGACGCCATCATCGACGCGCTGGGCGCCACGGGGTAACGCTTGCCCGCCCCGTTGGAACCTGTAGGAGCGCACTCTGTGCGCGATGCTTTTTGCGAATTGCGAATCGCGAATCCCGGCCAAAAGGCATCGCGCACAGGGTGCGCTCCTACAAAAGGCAGCGACAGCTGAACCTCAACCGAGCTTGTCCATCACCTCGTCGAGGTTCTGGCGCAGCTCGTCGATGCCTTCCCACGGGTCGCTGCGCAATCGCGCCAGGCGCCTGGGCGTGGAATGGATGTCGAAGTCGTGGCCGCTGCGCAGCTTGCCCAGTTCGTTCCAGCGCAGCGGCACCGCCACCGGTGCGCCGGCGCGTGCGCGCAGCGAGTACGAGGCCACGCTGGTGGCGCCGCGACTGTTGCGCAGGTAGTCGATGTAGATCAGGCCGCCACGCCGCGCCTTGCTGGCGGTGGCGATGAACTCCAGCGGATGCGCCTGCGCCAGCGAGCCGGCGAAAGCCTGCGCGAACTCCTTCACCTGCGGCCACGGGCAGCCCGGATTCAACGGCAGCACCACGTGCAGGCCCTTGCCGCCGGTGGTGCGCACGAACGATTCCAGCCCCATCTGCGACAGCAGCTTGCGCACCAGGCGCGCCGCCGCGACCACGCGATCCCACGCCACGTCCTCGCCGGGATCGAGATCGAATACCACGCGGTCGGCCTTGTCCGGCTGCTTGACGGTCGCACCCCAAGGATGGAATTCCAGCACGCCGAACTGCACCAGCTCGATCACCGAGTCGGCATCGCGCGGATAGATGTAGCTGGCCTGCGCGCCGGATTCTTCCTTCAGCTTCGCGCTGCCCACGTGCTTCAGGCCCGGGATCATGTGCTTCTGGAAAAAGCACGCCTGCGCGGTGCCTTCCGGGCAGCGGATCACCGAGGCGGGCCGGCCCGCCACGCCAGGCAGGAACCAGTCCATCACGCTGGCGTAATAGTCGGCCACCTGCTGCTTGGTGATGCCGTCGTCCGGGTACACCACGCGGTCGGGATGGGTGATGGTGATGCCGCCGGCGGCGCCGGAGGACTTTCCCGGCTTCCTGTTGCGCGGCCCAGCGGAGGGTGCGGAGGGTGCGCGGTCGCTGTCGCGCAGGTCGGCGGCGGTCTTGTCGGTACGCATGGTCTTCAGGCTCGGTTGGCGCAGCAGGTTCTTGTTGCCGATGCCGCGGTAGTACACCTCGGCCACGGCCTCCGGTTCGATCCAATGCGCGTCGCGCAGCAACGGGTCGATCGCGGCGAGTTTCACGGTGGGCTTCCTGCTGCCCTTGTCGGCGATGGTCTCGCTCAATTGCCGCAGTTGTTCGTCGCTGAAGCCGGTGCCCACGCGGCCCACGTACACCCAGCCATCCTTCACCGACGCGTCGGGCCTGGCCAGCAGCAGCGAACCGAAACCGCTGCGACTGCCCTTGGGCGGCGTGTAGCCGACCACGGCGAACTCGTCGCTTTCCAGCCGCTTGATCTTCAGCCAGTCGTCGCCGCGGCCCGGCCGGTAGCCCGACTCGACGCGCTTGGAGATGATGCCTTCCAGCTGCTGTTCGGTCGCCATGCGGAAGGCGCCTTCGCCGTTGCCGATCGCGTGGGTGCTGAAGGCCAGGTGTTTGGGCGCGTGGGCCAGCAGCTGTTGCAGCAGTTCCTTGCGTTCCAGCAAGCTCACCCGCGACAGATCGCTGCCTTCGAGATAGGGCAGGTCGAACAACATGTAGACCAGCGGCAGTTGGGCCTCGCCCGACAGCGTGGCCTGCAGGCCGTTGAAGTCGCTGTGCCCGCGCGGATCCAGCGCGATCAGCTCGCCATCGAGCCGGGCGGAATGCAGGCCCAGCGCTTCCAGCGATTGCACGATGTCCGGCAGCCGATCGTTCCAGGCCAGCGCGTTGCGCGACCACAGCTTGACCTCGCCGTCGGCGATCGCGGCGAGGATGCGGTAGCCATCCCACTTCACCTCGTGCAGCCATTGCTCGCCCTCGGGCGGAAACTCGCGCAGCCGCGCCAGCTCGGGCTTGAAGAATTCCGCACTGGGCGAAGCCGGGCGCGCACCGTCCAGCGCCGCGGCGGCCTTGGCCAGGCGCAGCCGCGGTACCTTCTTTCCCTTCGGCACGGCCTTCCTGCGCGCGGTGGATTTTTTTGCCGCCGCCCGGGTGGCCGGCGTTTTCGCGGCGGCGCGGGTGCTGCGGGTCATCTTCGCGTCGAGCAGGTCATCGGCTTCCACGTCGCCGGCGAACGCATCTTTCGCCTTGATCAGGAACCACGCGGGCTGGCGCTCCTTGCGGCCGCTGCGCACCAGGTGCCAGCCGCCCTTGAGTCGCTTGCCGAACAGCTCGAAGCGCAGGTGGCCCTTCAGTAGTTGCGCCTCGGGGTCACCCTCGGTGGTCCACACGCCGAGGTCGAACTGATCGACGTGGCCCTTGCCGTAGCCGTGTTCGATGTCGCCCTCGAAGCCCGCGTAGGACACCGGGTGATCCTCCACCTCGACCGCCAGGCGCTTCACTTCCGGATCGTAGCTCGGCCCCTTCGGCACCGCCCAGCTCTTCAGCACGTCGCCCATCTGCAGGCGGAAATCGAAATGCCGGCGGCTGGCGTGATGCAGCTGCACCACGAAGATCGCGCGGCCGTCACCGCCGCCGACCGCGTTGTCGGCGGGCTCGCGCGTTTGCGAGAAATCACGCTTGCGCTGGTAGTCCCGCAGGCTGGCCATGACTGCTCAGCCGGTGGGCCCGCCCATCACCGGCAGGATCGCGCCGGAGATGTAGCTGGCGCACGAGGGTGCCGCCAGGAACACGTAGGCCGGCGCCAGTTCCTCCGGCTGCGCCGGCCGACCCATCGGGCTGGACTTGCCGAACTCGCTCACCTTCTCCGCCGACTGGTCCGCCGGGTTCAGCGGCGTCCACACCGGTCCCGGGGCCACCGCATTCACGCGGATGCCGCGATTTACCATGTTGGAGGCCAGCGCCATGGTGAACGCGTGGATGCCGCCCTTGGTCATCGAGTAGTCGAGCAGGCCGCCGCTGCCGAACAGGCCGGTTTCCGAGCCGGTGTTGATGATCGAGCAACCGCTGCCCAGGTGCGGCGAGGCGGCGCGGGTCATGTGGAAGTAGCCATAAAGGTTGGTGCGCAAGGTCTCGTCGAAGTGTTCGTCGGTGATGTCCTCGATCGACTTCGCGTGTTCCTGGAAGGCGGCGTTGTTGACCAGCACGGAAAGCTTGCCGAACGCCTTGACCGTCCTTGCGACGGCGTCACGACAGAACGCCGGGTCGCGCACGTCGCCCGGGATCAGCAGGCAACGCCGGCCTTCGGCCTGGACGTAGTCGCGCGTTTCCTCGGCGTCGGCGTGCTCGCACAGGTACACGATGGCCACGTCCGCGCCCTCGCGCGCGAACAGCACGGCCACCGCACGGCCGATGCCCGAATCCCCGCCGGTAATCAACGCGGTCATGCCGGCGAGCTTGCCGCTGCCGGCGTAGTTCGGTGCCATGAACTGCGGTCGCGGATCGAGTTGCTGCTCGCTGCCGGGTTTCTTCTGGTGCTGCCGGGGCAGGGGATTGCGGGGTTTGCGCGTCTTCGCGGTGGGGCTCTTCTTCGTGGCGGGTTTCCTGGCTGCGGGCCGGCGCTGCTCGGTGCGTTCGGTGGCGGCCTGGATGGCGCGCTGGCGTTGGACCGTGGTGCGGGCAGCCTTGCTGCGCTTGGTGGCGGGCATCGGGGTGGCTCCATCGTCGGCGATGCAGCGCAGGTTAGTCGGCGCGGCGTGCGCCGCAGGTGAAGCGCGCGAGGGCGCGGCGGCGCGCATTTGACAGCGCTTCCACACGTGAACGGGAATAGTCCGCAGACCGTTCGCCTGCCGGAGCCTGGCCATGGCACGACCCATCTGGAGCGGAACGCTTTCGTTCGGTTTGCTCAACCTCCCGGTGTCGCTGATGACCGGCGAGCGCAGCGTCGACCTGCATTTCCGCATGCTGGACAGCCGCAGCAACACGCCGGTGCGCTATGAGCGCGTCAACGCCGAAACCGGTGAAGAAGTGCCGTGGAAGGAGATCGTCAAGGCGTTCGAGTACGCCAAGGGCAACTACGTCGTGCTGGAGCCGGAGGACATCAAATCGGCCGCCGCCGAGGGGCGCGAGGTGGTCGACGTGAAGGCCTTCGTGGAGGCCGACTCGATCGGCCCGGAATACTTCGAGAAGCCGTACTACCTGGTGCCGGGCAAGAAGGCGGAGAAGGGCTACGTGCTGTTGCGCGAGGTACTCAAGCGCACCGGCCGCATCGGCATCGCGCGGGTGGTGATCCGCACGCGCGAATACCTTTCCGCGGTGATGCCGCGCGGCAACGCGCTGGTGCTGATGCTGATGCGCTACCCGCAGGAGCTCGTCGATGCGGATGACTACAAGATCCCCGAAGGAGCGGCGTCGCAGTACCGCATCTCCGACAAGGAACTGCGGATGGCCGAGCAGCTGATCGATTCGATGAGCGAGGAATGGAACCCGAAGGACTATCGCGACGAGTTCCGCGACCGCCTGCGCAAGGTGATCGAGAAGCGCATGCAGTCCAAGGGCGTGGTCACCACCGACACGGAAGAAGACGCCGAGGTGCCGGAGAACGCCACCACCAACGTGGTCGACTTCATGTCCTTGCTGCAGAAGAGCCTGGCCAGCAACAAGCGCACGCCGGCGAAGAAGGCCCCCGCGAAATCGACCGGCAAGTCCACCCGCAGCACGGGCAAGCGCGCCGCGAAGTCGACGGCCAAGAAGAAGCCCGCCGCGAAGAAGTCACCGGCGAAGAAGCGCGCTTCCACCCGCAAGACCGGCTGAGCCTGCCTGCGGATTCGCAGGAATCTGCGGGCACCGAACCTTCACCCTGCGCTGCCTATGCTGCGGCTTTCCGTCCCGGGAGCCGTGCGATGTCGATGCCTGCCGAGGGAACCCCTGCGCGCGCCGACGGCGCCTCGGTCGATCCGGCCCGCCGCCGGTTCCTGGCCCTGTCGCTGGTCGCGCCCGCCGTCGTGGCGCTGGGGAGCTGCAGCAGCGGGCCGCGTGCCGCTGCACGGGCGCCGGTCTATTTCAGCGGCGCAGAGAAGCGCTTCGTCGACGCCGCCACCGCGCGCCTGATCCCCGCCGATGCCCTCGGCGGCGGCGCCAACGAGGCGGGCGTCACCGATTTCATCGACCTGCAGCTGGCCGGCGCCTATGGCCGCGCCGAGCGGTGGTACATGCGCGGGCCGTGGCCCACGGGTACCGCCCAGCAGGGTTTCCAGCTGAAGTACACGCCCGCGCAGATCTATCGCGAGGCGATCGCCGATGTCGAGGCGCACTGCCAGCAGCAGTACGGCAAGCCGTTCGCGCAACTGGCCGCCGCGCAGCAGGACGACGTGCTGCATGCGCTGGAAGGCGGCAAGATCAAGCTGGCCAAGGTGCCCGCAAAGACGTTCTTCGCCCTGCTGTGGCAGAACACCCAGGAAGGTTTCCTGGCCGACCCGGCCTATGGCGGCAACCGCGATTTCACCGGCTGGAAACTGATCGGCTTCCCGGGTCCGCGCTACAACTACGTGGAGGAAATCGAGCATTTCGGACAGCCGTACAAGCAGCCGTTCGTGAGCCTGGTCGGGCGCGACCCGGGCGCGCATCAACCGGGAGAAGCGTGATGGCGAAGCGACTTCCCCCGGTCGACGTGGTGCTGGTCGGTTTCGGCTGGACCGCGGCGATCATCGCGCAGGAACTGACCGAGGCCGGCGTGCAGGTACTGGCGCTGGAGCGCGGTGAATTCCGCGACACCGTGCCCGACTTCGCCACCGACACGATCCAGGATGAATTGCGTTACGCGGTGCGCAAGCAGATCTTCGAGTCGCCCGAGCGCGAGACGCTGACCTTCCGCAACAGTGCCGACCAGACCGCCTTGCCGATGCGCCACCTCGGCTCGTTCATGCCCGCCGCCGGCGTCGGCGGCGCGGGCGTGCACTGGAACGGCCAGTGCTGGCGTTTCCTGCCCAGCGACTTCGAGATCCGCAGCCAGGTGGAGCAGCGCTACGGCAGCAAGTTCATTCCCGAGGGCATGAACCTGCAGGACTGGGGCGTCACCTACGACGAGCTCGAACCGCACTACGACCGCTTCGAATACCTGTGCGGCGTGTCCGGCAAGGCCGGCAACCTGGCCGGCACGAAGCAGCCGGGCGGCAACCCGTTCGAGGGGCCGCGCAAGCACGACTACCCGCTGCCGCCGCTCAAGCGCAGCGCCTCCACCACGCTGTTCGACAAGGCCGCGCGCGAGGCGGGCTTCGATCCGTTCCCGTGCCCGGCCGCCAACGCGTCGAAGCCCTACCGCAATCCGCTGGGCGTGCAGATGGGCCAGTGCACCTACTGCGGCTTCTGCGAATGGTTCGGTTGCGGCAACTACTCCAAGGCCAGCCCGCAGACCACGATCCTGCCGGTGCTGCTGAAGAAGGACAACTTCAGTTTCCGCACGCGCTGCAACGTCACCCGCGTCAACACCGACGGCCGCGGCAAGCAGGCGACCGGCGTCACCTACGTCGATATCGACGGCAACGAGTTCGAACAGCCGGCCGGCATGGTGGTGCTGTGCGCGTTTGCCCAGCACAACGTGCACCTGCTGCTGCTCTCGAAGATCGGTACGCCGTACGACCCGCAGAGCGGGCAGGGCGTGGTGGGCCGCAACTACGCCTATCAGATCACCTCCTCGGTGGACGTGTTCCAGAAGGAGATCCTCAACCCGTTCATGGGCGCCGGCGCGCTGGGCCAGGGCGTGGACAACTTCAACGGCGAGAACTTCGACCATGGCCCGCTCGGTTTCATCGGCGGCGGCTACATCGCGCTGTGGAATACCGGCGGCCGACCGATCCTGCAGCACCAGTTGCCCAAGAATGCGCCGAAGTGGGGCAGCGGCTGGAAGCGGGCGATGCACGACAACTACCTCACCTCCACCTCGATCGCCACGCATGGCAGCGTGATGAGCTATCGCAACAACTACCTCGACCTCGACCCGACCTGGCGCGACGACTACGGCAATCCGCTGCTGCGCCTCACGTTCGACTTCCAGCCGAACGAGCACCGGATGTCGGACTACCTCACCGAGCAGGCCACGAAGATCGCCCGGGCGATTCCGGGTGCCACCCATCACGCGAAGAAGCGCGAGGGCCATTACTCGATCGTGCCCTACCAGACCACCCACAACACCGGCGGCGCGGCGATGGGCGCCGACCCGCGCACCAGCGTGGTCAACCGCTACCTGCAATCGTGGGACGTGCCGAATCTTTGGGTGATGGGTGCGAGCGTGTTTCCGCAGAACGCCGGCTACAACCCCACCGGCACGGTCGGCGCGCTCACGTTCTGGGCAGCCGAGGCGATGAAGCGCTACCTGAAGAACCCCGGCCCGCTGGTGACGACATGAGCGCGCGTACCCATATCGTCCGTGCCCTGGCGCTGGGCCTGGCCGCGGCGGCCGGGGCGGTGGCCGCCAACTCGGCGGACGTGGCGCGCAGCAGCCCGGGGCCGCATGCCTCGGTCGAACATGGCCGCTACCTGGTGCGGGCCGGCGACTGCCAGTCCTGCCACACCGCGGCTGGCGGCGCGCCCTTCGCGGGCGGGCGGGCGGTGCCGACGCCGTTCGGCACGATCTACTCCACCAACATCACGCCGGACCGCGACACCGGCATCGGCAGCTGGAGCGCCGACGATTTCTACCGCGCCATGCACGAAGGCATTGCCCGCGACGGCCACCACCTGTACCCGGCCTTTCCCTATCCGTGGTTCACCCGGATCAGCCGCGACGACGTGCGCGACATCAAGGCCTACCTGGATACCCGGCCGGCGGTGCGCCAGCCCGACCGCGCGCCGGAACTGCCATGGCCGCTCAGCATCCGCGGCGCGATGGCCGTGTGGAACGGCATGTATCTGCATGAAGGAACCTACCGCTACGATCCGCGGCAATCCGCGGCGTGGAACCGCGGCGCCTACCTGGTGCGCGGCCTCGGCCATTGCAGCGCCTGCCACGGCGACAAGAACTTCGCCGGCGCGGTCGACCAGGACCACCCGCTGGAAGGCGGCTTCGCCGAGAACATGTACGCGCCCGCACTGACCGGCGGCAAGCGCGACGGCCTGGGCCAGTGGAGCGAACAGGACATCGTCGACTACCTGGGTCGTGGCCGCAACGCCATCACCACCGCGGGCGGCGCGATGGCCGAGGTGGTCGAGCAGTCCACCCAGTACCTGAGCGAAGCCGACCGGCGCGCGATCGCGGTCTACCTGAAGAGCCTGCCGGCGCCGAAGGACCATCAGGTGGCCAGCCTCGACGACGACACCATGAAGCGCGGCGCGGCGCTCTACCTGGACAACTGCGAGGGCTGCCACATGCGCGGCGGCAGCGGCCAGCCAGGCGCCTTCCCGGCGCTGAAGAACAACTCGGCCGTGCAGGCGGCGGAGCCCGACACCCTGATCACCGCGATCCTGCAGGGTGACCGCGTGCCGGCCACGCAGGCGGACCAGACCGCGCTGGCGATGCCGGCGTTCGCCGACCGGCTGGACAACCAGGAGATCGCCCAGCTGACCAGCTACATCCGCAACGCCTGGGGCAACCATGCCGGTGGCGTCGACGCCGGCGACGTGGGCGCGATCCGCAAGAAGCTGCGCAAGAGCAACCACTGAAGGGTGCCGGCAAGGGCAGGCCTTGCCGGCGCCGCAGGCCGGGTCAGTCCTGGAAGGCGCGCTGGATGTCACGCATCTGGTCGTGGCCGTTGCGCACCGAGGCGTAGGCATCGGCGAGCACGGACAGCGTGTCGGGCGAGATGTCGTCGTCCTTCATCGCGTCCTCGTATTTTTCCTTGATGTGGTCCTCGCCACGCTCGACTTCCTCCACCACCGCCTTGTTGTCGTTGGAGGTGAGGCTGGTGCGCAGGTTGACGAACATGCGGTGCGCCGCGGCCAGCACGGTGCCGTCGTGCTCGGCGTCGCCGCCGAGCAGGCGCACGCGCTGCTGCAGGATCGAGGCAACCTGGCGGCGCTCGTCGGCGCGGTCGCGGAACAGCGCGGCGAGCGCCTGGCTCTTCGCCTCGGTGGCCGCTTCGGCATAGCCATCGGCGCTGTCCAGGGTGGTGGCGATCAGGCTGTTGAGAGTGGCGATGTCGTGTTTGTTGTTCATGGAATGCTCTCCGTGGGTGAGGGCGCAAGCCTCGGCATCGCATTGGAGCGGAGGTGCCGTGACGGTCGCGGCATGGGGTCGACCGGTTTCCTGCACGCCGTGCAGACGTCCCGGCAACGCTCACGCACCGGTCACTGCCGCGTCGCCAGAATCACTGGTGGCAGGCTTGCAGCAGGAGCAGACATGAAGACACGTCATGTATTCAGCACCCGCGACATCGAGGCCGCCGAAGTCGCCGTCGACGCGTTGCGCGGGTCCGGTTTGTCCGACGATGACATCTCGCTGGTGGCGAGCCGCGACATCGAGAGCACGGCCATCGCCGACGACCGGCAGGACAACGGCGACGACTTCAGCCGCGGCGGATTGAAGGGCGTACTTGCCGGTGGCGCCAGCGGCCTGCTGGTGGGCCTTGCCGCGCTCACCATCACGCCGCTGGGCATCACCATCGCCGGCGCCGCCGCGATGACCGCCGCCGGTGCCGCGGTGGGCGGCTGGGTGGGCCTGATCACCGGCACCGCCGAGCCCGGTCCGGTGCGCCGACAGTTCGAGGACGAGATCGCCGCCGGTCGCGTGCTGGTGGTCGTGGACGGCGAGAAGGCAGCGCTCGCGGCAGCCGACCAGACGCTGCTGGCGCTGGGCGCCAAACCGCTGCCGTTCGACGCGCCCTCCGCCATTTCCTGACCCGAGCCTTCGATGTGTTGCCGCGTGGCATTGTCGCTGACGCCGGAGCGTGCCCCCGATCCAGATCATGACCCAGATCTTTCATCCCCGGTTCGGCTTGATCCTGAAGCTGGGCCTGTTCGCCGGGTTGCTGCTGCTGGCGTGCGGTGCGCTGGCGTGGCGCGCATTCACTGCCGAACCGCATGCCGTCGGCGAGGCGGTGGAGCAGCCGGTGCCGTTCAGCCACAAGCATCATGTCGGCGACGTGGGCATCGACTGCCGCTACTGCCACGCCTCGGTGGAAACCGACGCGTTCGCCGGCATCCCGCCGATCTCCACCTGCATGACCTGCCACTCGCAGCTGTACACCAGCCAGGCCGCGCTCAAGCCGGTCGTCGACAGCTGGCGCAGCGGCGTGGCGCTGCACTGGCAGCGCGTGCACCAGCTGCCGGATTTCGTCTACTTCAATCATTCGATCCACGTGGCCAAAGGGGTCGGCTGCGAGAGCTGTCATGGCCGTGTCGATCGCATGCCGCTCACCGCGCGCGAGCACTCGCTGTCGATGCAATGGTGCCTGGACTGCCATCGCGCGCCGCAGAAGCATCTGCGCCCGCGCGACAAGGTGTTCGCGATGGGCTGGCATCCGGCGGATCAGCAGAAGCTCGGCCTGGCCCTGGTGCGCAAGTACCACATCGACACGCGTCGCCTGACGGACTGTTCGATATGCCATCGCTGAGTGGGCAGGAAATCCGGAATCGGGAATCGGGAATCGCAAACCGCGCCCTCGTAGGAGCCCGCTCGCGGGCGATGCTCTTGATCTCCGGCTCCCGGCTCTTCCGATTCCCTGTTCCCTGTTCCCCATTCCCGGCCGCAAAAGCATCGCCCGCGAGCGGGCTCCTACAAGCGCAGGCACCGGGCCAGTGGGCATGAACAACCCGAGTGCCCTTGACGCGCTGCGCGCGCAGCTTGCCGGCGCGCAGGGACCGCGGTTCTGGCGCGCGCTGGAGGAACTTGCGGAGCAACCGGCCGGGCTCCACCGGTTGCGCGAAGCCTTTCCCCAGCTCTCCCAGCTCGAACCCGGCCTCGATCGGCGCGGCTTCCTCAAACTGCTCGGCGCCTCGCTGGCGATGGCCGGGCTGGCCGCGTGCAGCGGTCCGCCGCAGGAGCAGATCGTGCCGTGGGTGCAACAGCCCGAAGGCATGTCACCGTCGCTGCCGCAGTTCTATGCGACGACGTTGCGGCATGGCAACGACGTCGCCGGCGTGCTGGTGGAGACACACCAGGGCCGACCGAGCAAGATCGAGGGCAATCCGAAGCACCCGGCCAGCCTGGGCGCCACCGACGCGATGCTGCAGGCCGCCGTGCTGGAGTTGTGGGATCCCGATCGCTCGACCACGCCGAAACGCCAGGGCGTGATCGCCAGCTGGGACGACTTCGACGCGGAGGCGGCTGGTCTTATCCAACGTTTCGACCGCGATGGCCGCGGTCTGCACGTGCTGGCCGGGCGTATCGATTCGCCCACGCTGGCCAGGCAGCGTCAGCAATTCCTGCAGCGCTTTCCCGGCGCGCGCTGGCATCGCTACGAGGCGGTCGACGATGCGCAGGCACGCGAGGGTGCGCGACTGGCGTTCGGCACACCGCTGCTGGTGCTTCCTCATGTCGACCGCGCCGCCTGCATCGTGGCGCTGGAGGCGGACTTCCTCGCCAGCATGCCCGGCCACCTGCGCCATGGGCGCGACTTCGCTGCCGCGCGCAAGCCGGGCGCCGGACGGGCCACGATGAACCGGCTGTACGCGCTGGAAGCCACGCCCTCGCTGACCGGCGCCAACGCCGACCACGCCTGGCCGCTGGCATCGCGGAAGGTCAGCGCGTTCGTGCGCGAACTCGCGGCGGCGCTGGGTGTCGCCGGGGCGCAGGCGGGCGAACCCAGCGGGATCCCGCCCGCACGCCTGCAAGCCGTGGTCGACGACTTGCGCGCCCATCGCGGAAGCTCGCTGCTGCTGGCCGGTCCGTCGCAGCCGCCGGCCGTGCATGCGTTGGTGCATTCGATCAACCAGACGCTGGGCAATGTCGGGCGCACGGTGGAGTACATCGATCCGGTCGAACCGGACGATTCCGGCACGCTGGAAGAGCTGGTGACGGCGATGAAGCAGGGCAGCGTCGACACCTTGCTGATCCTGGATGGCAATCCTGCTTATGCGACGCCAGCCGAACTGCATTTTGGCGAATTGCTGACCAGGCTGCCGCACAGCATTCATCTCGGCCTTTACGACGACGAGACGGCGGCATGCTGCCGCTGGCATCTGCCGCAGGCGCATGCGCTGGAGGCGTGGTCCGACGCGCGCACGTTCGACGGCAGCGCCAGCATCGTGCAGCCGGTGATTGCATCGCTGCATGGCGGGCGTTCGGTCCATGAGCTGCTGGCGAAGTTGCTGGGCAGCACCACGAGCAACGGCCGCGACATCGTGCAGGCGACCTGGCGCGAACACGCCGGGGCGGACTTCGACGGATGGTGGCAACGCAGCCTGCGCGATGGCGTGATTGCCGGCAGCGCGTCGCCGGCGCGCACGGTCACGGCGAAGGCGGATTTTCCAGCCGACGTCCAGACGGCCGCGTCGGACGATGATCTCGAACTCTTGTTCCGGCCCGATTCCACCGTGTGGGACGGCCGTTACGCCAACAACGGCTGGCTGCAGGAATGCCCCAAGCCGCTGACCCAGCTGACCTGGAGCAACGCGGCGCTGATCAGTCCCGCGCTGGCTGCCGAGCAGGGGCTGACCAACGGCGACACCATCGAGCTGCGCATCGGCGGCCGGCATACCCAGGCGCCGGTGTGGATCATGCCGGGGCAGGCGGCGCGCAGCGTCACCGTGCCGTTGGGTTACGGGCGGCGCCGCGTGGGCCACGTGGGCGAGCGGCTTGGCTTCGATGCGGGCGCCTTGCGCAGCCCGGCGTCGGTCTGGTACGAGGACGGCTTGCGGGTCAATCCCACCGGCCAGCACGTCGCCCTTGCCACCACCCAGCACCATCACGCGATGGAAGGCCGCGCGCCGGTGCGCGCCGCCACGTTGGCGCAGTTCCTCGCCGATCCCGCGTTCGCGCAGGACGAAGCGACGCCGCCCAGCCTGTACCCGGAGCGGCCGCCGGGCGAATACAGCTGGGGCATGAGCGTCGACCTCAACAGCTGCATCGGCTGCAACGCCTGCACCATCGCCTGCCAGGCGGAGAACAACATTCCCGTGGTGGGCGAGGAGGAAGTGCGCCGCGGCCGCGAGATGCACTGGATCCGCGTCGATCGCTATTACGAAGGCGCGCCCGACACCCCGCGCACTCACCACCAGCCGGTACCGTGCATGCATTGCGAGCACGCACCGTGCGAAGTGGTGTGTCCGGTCGGCGCCACCGTGCACGACTCGGAAGGGCTGAACCTGCAGGTCTACAACCGCTGCGTGGGTACGCGCTTCTGTTCCAACAACTGCCCGTACAAGGTGCGCCGGTTCAACTTCCTGCAGTACGCCGACCTCGCCAGCGAGGAGCTGAAGGCGCAGCGCAATCCCGACGTCAGCGTGCGCAACCGCGGCGTGATGGAGAAATGCACCTACTGCATCCAGCGCATCGAGACCGCGCACATCGCCGCGGACAAGGACGGCCGCCGCATCGCCGACGGCGAGGTGCGCACCGCGTGCCAGGCGGTGTGCCCGACCCGGGCGATCAGCTTCGGCAACATCGCCGATCCGTCCAGCGCGGTGAGCCGCGAGAAGGCATCGCCGCGCAACTATGCCTTGCTGGGCGAGTTGAATACCCGGCCGCATACGACCTACCTGGCCGGCTTGCGCAATCCGAATCCGGTGTTGGGGGAGGAGGCATGAACGCCCCCCGCGCCCCTCGTAGGAGCCCGCTCGCGGGCGATGCTTTCGGCCCTTTGTTGTGGGCTCTTGCGAATCCCGAATCCCGATTCCCCGTTCCCGGCCTTAAAAGCATCGCCCGCAAGCGGGCTCCTACGGGGGCGGGTGGGGCCGCGCACGCGGATTGGAGGGATTCGTGACCACGCCCGTCCTCCGCGGCAAACCCACCCTGGCCAGCGTCACCGACCAGGTCAGCGACATCGTGCTGAATCGCCCGACCGGTCGGGTCTGGCTGCTTTCGTTCGCGCTGGCGCTGGCCCTCACCGCGCTGCTCGGCGCGGGCATCAGCTACCTGCTGGTGGAGGGTGTCGGCATCTGGGGGCTGGACATGCCGGTGGCGTGGGCGTTTGCGATTGCCGACTACGTGTGGTGGATCGCGATCGGCATGGCGGGCACCTTCATTTCGGCCGCGCTGTATCTCGCGCGGCAGGAATGGCGTACCTCGCTGAACCGCTACGCCGAGGCGATGACGGTGTTTGCGGTGTCGGTGTCGGGCCTCTTCCCGATCCTGCACCTGGGCCGGCCATGGTTTTTCTACTGGCTGGCGCCGTATCCGGACCGGATGGGCGTGTGGCCGCAGTGGCGCAGTTCGCTGCTGTGGGATTTCTTCGCGATCCTGGCCTATCTGATCGTGTCGATCCTGTACTTCTACGTCGGGTTGATTCCCGACATGGCGAGCCTGCGCGATCGCGCCCGCACGCGCGGCAAGCAGGTGTTCTACGGCCTGCTCGCCCTGGGCTGGCGCGGCGAGGCGCGGCACTGGGCGCGCTTCGAGACGCTGAGCCTGCTGCTGGCGGGGCTGGCAGTGCCGCTGGTGTTTTCGGTGCACAGCATGGTGGCGCTGGATTTCTCCGAGGCGCTGCTGCCGGGCTGGCACTCGACGATCTTTCCGCCGTTCTTCGTGGCCGGCGCGCTGTTCTCGGGTTTCGCGATGGTGCTGGTGCTGGGCATCCCGTTGCGTCGCTGCTACGGGCTGGGCGATTTCATCACCGAGCGGCACATCGACAACCTGGCCAAAATGATGCTGGCGGCGGGCCTGTTCGTCGATTACAGCTATCTCAGCGAGATCTTCACCGCCTTCTACAGCGGCGACCCCTACGACATCGCGATGACCATGCATCGCTTCACCGGCGCCTACGCCTGGGTGTTCTGGACCACCATCGCCTGCAACGTGGTGGCGATCCAGGCGCTGTGGTGGCCGCGGGTTCGCCGCCATCACGGGGTGCTGTTCGTGCTGGGCATCGTGGTGCTGGTCGGCATGTGGTTCGAGCGCTTCATGCTGATCGTCAGCAGCCTGTACCAGGATTTCCTGCCGTCGAGCTGGGGCATGTTCTATCCCACGCTGTGGGACCTGGCTTTCCTGTTCGGCTCGATCGGCTTGTTCTTCACGCTGTTCCTGCTGTTCGTGCGCTGGCTGCCGCTGGTGTCGATGTTCGAGCTGCGCAAGCTGGTGCACCGCCATGGAGGCGCACCAGCATGAACGCGCCACGCGAACAGGGTTGTCTCGCGCAATTTGCCAGCGTGCCCGCGCTGATGGCGGCGGTGCGGACATTGCGCGCGGACGGCTATACGCGGCTGGAGGCGTATACGCCCTTCGCGGTGGAAGGGCTGGCCGAGGCGCTGGGTCCGGTGCGCAATCGCATCCCGCTGTTGATGCTGCTGGGTGGCCTGCTCGGCGGTTTCGGTACGCTGGCGCTGCAGTGGTACGCGGCGGTGATCGACTATCCCATCGACGTGGGCGGTCGCCCCAATGCCAGCTGGCCCGCCTTCATCCCCGCCGCGCTGGAAATGACCATCCTGTGCGCTGCGCTGGCCGGGGTGGTCAGCATGCTGGTCGGCAATGGCCTGCCGCGGCTGAACCATCCGCTGTTCAACAGCGAGCGGTTCGAGGCGGCCAGCCGCGACGGCTTCTTCGTGCTGCTGCGCGCGGACGATCCGCGCTACGAAATCGACCGGGTGCTGCACGACTTCGAGCGGCTCGATCCCCTGCACGTCGAGCAGGTGCTGCCATGAGCGGCTTGCGCTGGTGTTGCCTGTTGTTTGCCGGGTTCGCACTGGGCGGTTGCGAGCGCGCGATGCACGACATGTACCAGCAGCCGAAGGACAAACCGCTTGCGCCCAGCACGCTGTTCGCCAACGGCAACAGCGCGCGCACGCCACCGCCGGGCAGCGTGCCGATGGCGAGCGGGGCGGGGGCGGACAGCAGCGGCGGACGGCTGGGCCGGCTGTCGAGCGTACGGCCGCCAGGCCGGGCGTTGCCGCTGGATGCGGAGGGTCAGCCGCTGGTCGGCGGGGGCAGCGACTACGCCAATCCATTGCCGGTGACCCGTGCGCTGCTGGCACGCGGGCAGCAGCGCTACAACATCTATTGCGCGCCCTGCCACGGGCGCAGCGGCGACGGGGCAGGCATGGTGGTTCAGCGCGGTTTCCCTGCACCGCCGAGCTACCACACCGATCGCCTGCGCCACGCGGCGGACAGCCACTTCTACCAGGTGATCAGCGACGGCTACGGCGTGATGTATCCGTATGCCGATCGCATCACGCCGCATGACCGTTGGGCGATCGTGGCCTACATCCGCGCGCTGCAGTTGAGCCAGCACGCCAGCCCCGACCGGCTCGATGCGCAGGACATCGCGCGACTCGATGCCTTGCCCGCGCCGTCCTCGTCGACCCCGCCCTCATCAACAAAGAGGGCGCGATGAACCTCAGCGCATCACGGCGTCGGTGGATCGCGGTGATCGTCGCCGCGCTGGCCTTGCTGGGCTGCCTGGCGCTGGGGTGGCGCGCGCCGCAATCGCTGCTGCTGTCGTACCTGGCCGCGTACGTGTTCTTCCTCGGGCCCGCGCTGGGCAGCGTGGGCTTGCTGATGGTGCATCGGCTGGCCGGCAACGGCGACTGGGGACGCGAGCTGCGCGCACCGTTGCTGGCAGCCGGCGGGGTGCTGCCCTTGCTGGCGATCCTGCTGTTGCCGATCCTCGCCGGTGCGGCGCAGCTGTTTCCCTGGATGCAGGCCAGCGTGCCGGATGCGCCGCATATCGCCCAGCAACGCTGGTATCTGAACTGGCCGTTCTTCCTGGTGCGCGCGGTGCTGTGCTTCGCTGCCTGGCTGTGGTTGGCGCGAGGGCTGCGCCGGCGGTTGCGCGAGCCGGAGACAGACGCCACGCGCTTCGCCGCGGCGGGGCTGATCGTCTACCTCGTCACCGTCAGCGTGGCCGCGGTGGACTGGATCATGTCGCTGGTGCCGGCGTGGCATTCGTCGGTGTTCGGCTTGATCGTGGGCACCGGCCAGTTGCTGGCGGCCGCTGCGCTGGCGGTGTGCTGCCATGTCGGTGGCGGCGCGACGCCGCGCCGGCGTGGCGACATCGGCAGCGTGCTGCTGGTCCTGGTGCTGGCGTGGTCGTACCTGGCGTTCATGGATTACCTGACGGTATGGATCGCCGACCTGCCGACCGAAACCGTGTGGTATCTGCCGCGCTTGCGCACCGGCTGGCGCTGGCTGGGCGTGTGGCTGGTGCTGTTCCACCTGCTGGTGCCGTTCGCGCTGCTGCTGTCGCGGCGGGCCAAGCAGGATCGCCGCTGGCTGTGCGCAGTCGCCGGCCTGCTGTTGCTGGCGCAGGCGGTGTATGCGCTGTGGCTGGTGCTGCCGAGCCTGCGCCCCCACGGCTTCGCACTGACCTGGGGCGACGCGCTGGCGTGGCTGGGCATCGGCGGCCTGTGCTGGGCGCTGTTCGACCTGCGCCTGGCACAGGAACGCGTCATGTTGGAGACCGCGCCATGAGCCAGCGCGACGCGCACGAATCCTACGCAGTGGCCGCGCGCCGGCTGCACTGGGTGGCGGCGATCCTGGCCGGCAGCCTCGCCGGCATCGTGCTGCTGATGTACGTACTGGCGCACACCTGGCTACGCACCACGTCGCCGCCGATCGAGACGGCGCCACCGACGCCGCGGTTGCAGGCGAATCCCGCGACGGATCTTGCGGCCGAACGGCGGCGCGAAGAGGGCATGCTGGAGGGTTATGCGTGGGTGGATCGGAAGCAGGGCATTGCGCGGATTCCGGTGCAGAGGGCGATGGAGATAGTGGCGCGGGGTTCCGGAAAGGCGGGAGCGCCGCGATGAAACAATCCCTCTGTAGGAGCGCACCCTGTGCGCGATCACACCGCGGCAAGACCTATCGCGCACAAGGTGCGCTCCTACAGGGGTTTCTCGCGCTGTTGTTGTTCTGGCTGCCATTGCTGGCCTTGGCCGGTCTCCCGCCGCCGAAGGATTTGAACCAGCGCGCCGGCTTCGACCAACGCGTGGGCACACAGGTACCGAGGAACGCGCATTTCCGCGACGCCAACGGCCACGACGTGACGCTGGCCGACCTCGCCGATGGCAAACCCACATTGCTGGCGCTGGGCTACTACCGCTGCCCGAACCTGTGCGACCTGGTGCTGCATGGCATCGCCCATGCGCTGCCGGACCTGCGGCTGCGCACGGGCGAGGATTACCAGGTGGTGTTCATCAGCATCGACCCGCGCGAGACGCCGGCCGACGCGCGCCATGCCGCACAGATGCTGGCGACGATGAATCCGGCCGCCCATGTCGACCGCTGGCATCTGCTCACCGGCGACCAGGCGTCGATCCATGCGCTGGCGCAGGCGGTGGGCTTTCGCTATTTCCTCGACAAACGCAGCAACCAGTACGCGCACGCTGCCGGCGTGGTGGTGCTGACCGGCCAGGGGCAGGTGGCGCAGTATTTCTTCGGGGTCAGCTATCCGTCCGCGGCGCTGCGGCTGGCGCTGGTCGGGGCGTCGCACGGCAAGCTCGGCAGCCTGGTCGACCAGCTGGTGTTGCTGTGCTGCGGGTACGATCCCAGCACCGGTCGCTACAGCCTGCTGATCGGGCGGGTGATGCAGATCCTGGGGATTGGCTTCGCCTTGTTGCTGCTGGCGGGTGTGTTCTGGTTCCGGCGCAGGGAACGCACATGATCGGGTTGCCGCAGGCTTCGGGTTTTGCCGGGCGCGTCGACGGCCTGTTCGACACCTTGCTGGGGCTCAGCTGCGCCGTGGTGCTGGGCGTGTTCGTGGTGATGATCTGGTTCTGCGTGAAGTATCGCCACGGCAGCCCGGCCGACCGGCGCGGCGAATCGCATCGACACCTCGGCATCGAGCTGACCTGGACGCTGATCCCGATGGCGATGTTCATCGGCCTGTTCGCCTGGAGCGTGAAACTGTGGGTGGTGCTGCGCACGCCGCCGGCCGATGCCACGCCGATCTACGTGGTGGCCAAGCAATGGATGTGGAAGGTGCAGCACGTCGGCGGCCAGCGCGAGATCGACACGCTGCACGTGCCGCTGGGCCAGCCGATCCGGCTGGTGATGACCTCGCAGGACGTGATCCACAGCTTCTACGTGCCCGCGTTCCGGGTGAAGCAGGACGTGCTGCCGGATCGCTACACCGACCTGTGGTTCACCGCCACCAAAGCCGGCACCTACCATCTGTTCTGCGCCGAGTTCTGCGGCACCGACCATGCGCGCATGGGCGGCGAGGTGGTGGTGATGACGCCCACCGACTACGCCAAGTGGCTGCACGCGCATGCGGGCACCGGCCTGGCGGCGCAGGGTGCAGCGATGTTCCGGCGCTTCGGCTGCAGTGGTTGCCACGACCCGCACGCCGGCGTGCATGCGCCGGACCTGGACAACCTCTACGGCAGCACCGTGCCGCTGTCCGATGGCAGCCAGGTGCTGGCCGACGAGCGCTACCTGCACGACGCGATCATGTTGCCGAAGCTGCAGGTGGCGGCCGGCTACGCGCCGATCATGCCCAGCTACCAGGACCGCATCGACGAGAGCGACGTGCTGGCGCTGATCGCCTACCTGAAATCGCGCAGCAAGCATGCGGAGATCGTCGATGAGTACCGCTGAACGGACCGCGTCGAGCTACCTGGAGGAGGGCTACAGCCTGCGCTCGTGGCTGGGCACGCGCGACCACAAGCGCATCGCGATTTTGTACGCGCTGGGGATCACCTTCTTCTTCTTTCTCGGTGGTGTCGCCGCCGCGCTGATTCGGCTGGAGCTGGTCACCCCGACCGGTGACGTGCTGAGCGCGGAGACCTACAACAAGGCATTCACTTTCCACGGCGTGGTGATGGTGTGGTTCTTCCTGATCCCCTCGATCCCCGCCACGCTGGGCAATTTCCTGCTGCCGCTGATGATCGGCGCGCGCGACATGGCGTTTCCGCGGCTGAACCTGTTCAGCTGGTACCTCTACATCGTCGGCGGCCTGTTCACCATCGCCTGCCTGCTGCTGGGCGGGGTGGATACCGGTTGGACCTTCTACACGCCGTTCTCGACGATGTTCTCCAACTCCAACGTGATGCTGGCCGTGGTCGGCGTGTTCGTGGTGGGTTTCTCCTCGATCTTCACCGGGCTCAACTTCATCGTCACCATCCACACCATGCGTGCGCCGGGGATGACCTCGTTCCGGCTGCCGCTGTTCGTGTGGTCGATGTACGCGGTGGCGCTGGTGATGATGCTGGCCACGCCGGTGCTGGCGATGACGCTGGCCCTGATCGGCCTTGAACGGCTGTTCGGCGTGGGCATCTTCGACCCGGCGCTGGGCGGCGATCCGCTGCTGTTCCAGCACTTTTTCTGGTTCTATTCGCATCCGGCGGTGTACATCATGGTGCTGCCGGCGATGGGCGTGGTCAGCGAGCTGATCACGGCGGGCGTACGGCGGCGCATCTTCGGCTACAAGTTCATGGTCTACGCGATCGTGGGCATCGCGGTGGTGGGTTTCCTGGTCTGGGGCCACCACATGTTCGTGTCGGGGCAGTCGATGTATGCCGGCATCATCTTCTCGATCCTGAGTTTCATCATCGCGGTGCCGTCGGCGATCAAGGTCTTCAACTGGACGGCCACGCTGTACAAGGGCGACATCCGTTTCACCGCGCCGCTGCTGTACGCACTGGGCTTCGTCGGGCTGTTCATGCTGGGCGGGCTGACCGGCCTGTTCCTCGCCGCCACCGCGCTGGACGTGAGCCTCACCGACACCTATTTCGTGGTGGCGCATTTCCACTACATCATGGTCGGCGGGTCGGTGATGGCGTACCTGGGCGGCATCCATTTCTGGTGGCCGAAGATCACCGGGCGGCTGTATTCGGAAGCGTGGGCGCGCTTCGCCGCGATCCTGATGTTCTTCGGCTTCAACCTCACCTTTTTCCCGCAGTACGTGCTGGGTTGGGAGGGCATGCCGCGGCGCTACCACGAGTACCTGCCGCAGTATCAGGTGTTGAACGTGCTGTCCTCGGCGGGCGCCACGATCCTGGCGGTGTCGTACCTGCTGCCGCTGGGCTATCTGCTGTGGTCGCTGCGCCATGGCGCGCGCGCGGGAGCGAATCCGTGGAACGCGCAGGGGCTGGAATGGACCACGGCCTCGCCGCCGCCGCTGCGCAACTTCGGGGAGACGCCGCAGGTCACGGACGGTCCCTACGCCTACGAGCAGCCATGAACGCCAGCGCCAGCCATCTGCGCGAACAGTTCGACGACCCCGTGCAGCAGCGCGAGGCCTCGACGCTGGGCATGTGGGCGTTCCTGACCACCGAGATCCTGTTCTTCGGCGTGCTGTTTGCCGGCTACGCCTTCTGCCGGGTGATGTTTCCCGAGGCGTTCGCCGAAGCCAGCCGGCACACGGACATGCTGCTGGGCACGCTGGAAACGGCGGTGCTGTTGACCAGCAGCTGCGCCGCGGCACTGGCGGTGCGCGAGGTGCAACTGGGCGGCCGGCGCGTGGCGACGTGGCTGCTGCTGGCCACCGCCGCGCTGGGCATCGCGTTCCTGGTGATGCACGGTTTCGAATACGTCGCCGAATACCACGAGGGCCTGATCCCCGGCATCCGCTACACCCGGCACGGGCCGCACGCGGCGTCGATGCAGCTGTTCTTCTGCCTGTACTACTTCATCACCGGCTTCCACGGCCTGCACGTGTCGATCGGCGTGGGCCTGCTGCTGGCGATGGCCTGGCGCACCCATCGCGGCGCGTTCGACCAGGACTACCACACGCCGCTGGAACTGACCGCGCTGTACTGGCACCTGGTCGACATCGTGTGGATCTTCGTCTATCCGCTGATCTACCTGATCGGACGCGCGCCATGAACGCACGGTCGACCTCACGCCAGGCGCGCACCCATCGCAGCGGACCGGCGCCGCCGTCGCTGCGCAGCAACCTGCTGGTGCTGGCCGCTCTGCTGGTGCTGCTGGCCTTGAGCGCCGGCAGTGCGCTGATCCCGATGGGCGCGTTCAACGAGGTGGCCAACCTCGGCATCGCCGCGATGAAGGCGCTGCTGGTGCTGGTGTTCTTCATGCGGCTCAAGACCGACAGCCCGCTGCTGCGACTGGTCGCCGCGACGGGTTTTGCGTGGCTGGCCCTGCTGGTGGCGCTGTCGCTGGCCGACCTGCTGAGCCGCCAGATGCTGCTGCCGCCGTGGTGAGCGGCCAGGCCCCTGGGGGTATGGCGCGCCGGTTCAGAAGGACAGCTGCGCCAGCAGTTCGTAGATGTGCGGATCGAGCTGGAGCTTGCCGCGCTCGCTGAATGCCCGGACTGCATCGGCCTGCAGCTTGAAATGCTTGCCGATGTACCAGTTGAGTCCCAGTGTCCAGTCGTGCTCGGTGCCGCCCTCGATGCCGCCGTCGTCGAGGTCGATGGTGGAATAGCGCATGGCGAGTTCCCACGCGCCGGCGGGCCGCGCCGGCGATGGGTTGCCGAAGGCGGTCTCTTTGTAGGTGTGCGATTCGCCGGTCAGCATCCAGCTGGCGGCGACGTAGTAGCCATGGCCATCGACATCCGGCGCGTCGTCGCGCGCCACCTGCGCGGCAAGGTATTCGCCCTGGAACAGCAGCGGCCCGTGCATCCACGCCGCCTCCGCGCCCTCGCGCGCAATGTGCTCGGCGTCGGAGACCTTGCCGGTTTCGACCAGCCGCACCGGCGTGAGGTGCGCTTCCGGCCGCGCCCGCAGCCGGGCGCTGCCGTCGTCGCGGTCTTCGTCCGATGCCGCCAGGCCCAGGTGCACCACCTCGTCCTTGCGCACCTCCGGCGCGAACACCAGGCGCGCGGCCAGCGTGCGCCCGGCGCCGTCGTGGTTGAGGTCGTGCGGGGCGAACCAGGCCAGTTGCAGCGACCAGTGCGGCCGGCCGGTCCAGGTCCAGTCCAGCCCGGCGCGCCGGCCTTCGTAGGCCATCTCCACCGGCAACGCCGGCTCGACGAAGGTATTGGCGCTGCCGGAAACCGTGGCGTCCTCCCAACCCACCGGCGTGCGGAACTCACCCAGCCGCAATTTCCCGGCCTTGCCCTGCAGGGCGACGTAGTTGTCTATCCATTCGTCGTTGGCGAAATCGTAGCCGGCGGTGATTTCGAAGCTGTCCTTCTTCTGCACGAACAGGTTGAACTGCTGTCGGCGCCAGCCGCTTGCGTCGTCGAAACGGTGGCTGCCGTCGGCCAGCCGGTCATGCCCGAAGTCGTTGCGCGCGTACTGGAAGATGCCGCTGGCGCCGATCTCGACGCCGTTGTCGAACGTCCTGCTCAGCACGTCTTCCTGCGCGCTGGCGGGCAGAGCGATGAACAGCGCGGCCAAGCCCGGAACCAGCCATGCAACATGCATCGTTTTCTCTCCGGCGGGCACGACAGGGGCGGGATCCGGCATGGCGGATCACGGGCGCGTTGCCGTGGGTGGTGATGCGGCGATGCCCGCCGCGGAGAGGCCATCCTCGCGCCACGCCGTTCGGCATGCGGTGAAGGGCGCGCGGCCGTGGCGTGAAAAGTGCCATCCCCGTGCGGGCATCACGGGGCGCCGACGGCGCGCGCGGAACACTGCGTGCAGGTACCGCGCGGAGAATGATGATGGGCAATACGAACCTACCCCAGTTCGGCGCCGCCGACACGCGCAATGGGCGCGACACGCTGAGCGGCGACGAGCAGCTGACGGAGGAGGAACGCCGGCGCAAGGACGGGCACGACTCCGGCGATGCCGGCCCCGCCCCGAGCCGCCCGAAGAACGCACCGGCGCGCGTGCCGGGCCAGCAGCGCGACGACGGCAAGCCCGACGACGTGGAGGCGGCCCGCGAGGCTGAACGCATCCGGCGCAAGGCCGCCGGCCCCGACGACGACCCGGGCCACCCCGATCCGGTGGCGGCGCGCGCCGGCCACGCCAACTCCGGCTACTCCGGCCCCGAGGCGAGCTGAAGGTCGCCGCCTGCGTCCGGGGTGACCGCATACCATGTGCACATGGCGAACGAACCCGGGCCTTTCGTGGACGACGACGTACCCCTGCCGCGTTTCACCAGCCGCGGCCGCACCTGCGTCTACGTGCTGCCGTGCCGCGACGAGGATGTGCTGAAGGTCGGCTATTCGCGTGATCCGCTGCAGCGCATGCGCAGCCTGCACCGGCGTTTCTTCGAATTCTTCGACCTCGACCGCGGCCTGCTGATCGAGGCCGAGCGGCTGCGCGATGCGCGGCGCATTGAGCGCTTGTTCATCGACCAGCTCGCCGCGCAGCGGGCGCCGCCGCCGCTGGTCGTGCGCGAAGCCGCCGCGGGATACACCGAATGGTTCCGCGGTGTCGCGCCGCAGGCCGAGGCGCTGGCCCATGCGCTGGGCGTCGGGGAGGGCCTGGCCGTGCACGCGCTGCGGCCGTGGCTGCGCGCGCGGCTGGACGAGCGCGGCGACGTCCTGTACGGCTGGTCGACGCGCATGCTGGAGGCGCTGGAGTACGAGCACTTCAGCCTGCCGCCGGAGGCGCGCGACAAGGCGCTGGCCAGGGCGCTGCGCGACACGCTCGATGCGTGCGCCGCGGTGGGCCTGGACCTGGCCGGGCGGGTGCCACCGGCGGTGCTGGAATGGCACGCCGCCACCGATTACTTCGATCGGCGTTGAGGCGTGCCGGCGAACCGCTCGCGCAGCTTGCGCGCATCGAACGGCGCCTTGACCTTGGCGTCGTTGTCGAAATAGCAGTAGACGTCGCGCGACTTGCGCGGTGGCGGCGCCCGGCGGCTGGCGCGGAAACCGGCCTCGCGCGGCTGGCTGCCGCGCATCCATGCACGGATGCGCCGGGCCCAGTCGTCCAGTGCCGACTCGCTGTAACCGCTGGCGTACAACTCCTTGTCCCCGTGCAGGCGCAGGTACAGGAAACCGGCGGTCACGTCGCGCAGCCGCGGCCACCGGGTGGGCGCGTCGGAGACCACCAGCGCCACCCGGTGCCGGCGCAGGAGGGCGATGAAGTCCGGGTTGCGGAAACTGTCGTGGCGCACCTCGATGGCATGGCGAAGCCGGTGGTTGTGCCCCGGCGTGGACAGGTCGCCCGCGTGGCGCAGGTGCGCGTCGTGCTGGCGGGCCATGGCCAGCGCGCTGGCGCTGTCCCGCGGCAACTGCGCCAGGAAGGCGTCGAACAAGGCATGGTCCCACGCCAGGCTGGGCGGAAACTGCCACAGCAGCGGGCCCAGCTTCTGGCGCAGCTCGAGCACGCCGGAGGCCAGGAAGTTCGCCAGCGGCTTTTCCACCTCGCGCAATCGGCGCACGTGGGTGATGAAGCGCGGCGCCTTCACCGCGAACACGAAGTCGCGCGGCGTGTCCCGGTACCAGGCGCGCCAGCTCTCGGGCCGCTGCAGCGAATAGAACGAGCCGTTGATCTCGATGCTGTCCATCTGCCGCGAGGCGTAGTGCAGCTCCAGCCGGTGCGGCAGGTCGCCCGGGTAGAACCGGCCGCGCCACGGTGCGTAGCGCCAGCCGGATATGCCGATGCGCAACTTGGCCATGCGGAGTCCGTGCGTGGGGGATCGACCAGGACGCTAGCGCGGCCGCCGTGGTGCGGTGATGAAACGATGGCGCTCACCCGGCCTTGATGCGGCGGCGTGCAATGTGCGGTTTTTCCCTGGAGCAGCTGCCATGGTCGACCCGGTCCGCAACAAGCAGCATGGCAATGGCGACCGCAACGACGACAAGGTCGCGAAAGCGGACCAGCGTCGCCATGAGGAGCGGGAGCGGCTGGAGCGGGAGCGCAGGGAGCGCGAATCGAAGGGAGCGCCGCCACGGCGCTGAGCCGGTGTGCCCATGCCACTGTCGCGATTCGCCGTCGCCGGCCGCCAGGTGCTCCACGGGGTGGCGGATGATGCGCTGCTCACGCGCGCGGCGGCCATCGCGTTCTACTCGGCGTTGTCGTTCGCGCCGCTGATGGTGCTGCTGTTGTGGCTGCTGGCGGCGCTGCGGCCGGAGTGGCAGCAGCAGCTCACCGCCGGGCTGGCCCGGATCCTGGGCGAGAAGGCGGCCGGTGCGATCGGGCTGGTGGTGGACAACGCCAAGTCCACGCCGACGCTGGGCAACATCGCCGGCGTGGCCAGCCTGGCCATCACCGTGTTCGGCGCCTCGGCCGTGTTCGCCCAGTTGCAGCGGGCGCTCAACGTGATCTGGGACGTCAAGGCCAGGCCGGGCAAGGCGATCACCGCCTGGCTGTGGGCGCGCGCGCGGGCGATCGCGCTGGTGGTGGGGTTTGCCTTCCTGCTGATCGTCTCGTTCGTGGTGAGTACGCTGATCCGCCTGTTCGTGCCGGCCGATTCGTGGCTGTGGGGCATCGTGGAATGGGTGATCACGCTGCTGGTGTTCATCGCCGCGTTCGGCGCGATGTATCGCGTGTTGCCCGACGCCCGCATCGCCTGGATGGATGCCTGGCGCGGCGCGCTGCTCACCACGGTGCTGTTCGTCGCGGGCAAGTACGCCATCGACCTGTACATCCGCCACGCCGGCGTGGGCGGCGCCTACGGCCCGGCCGGCGTGCTGGTGGTGCTGCTCACCTGGGTCTATTACGCCTCGATCATCGTGCTGGCCGGCGCCGAACTCACCCATGGCCTGGCGCTGGCGCGGGGCAGCAAGCCGCCGCCGGCCCGCCAGGCCGAGCGTACGCGTTCGCCGCCGGGTGAGGGCGACCCGCTCAGGCAGCGGACGCCCCGCGATCGAGGCAGGATGTCGGGGTGATGTCGCAGCCGAGCGATTGGCCGAGGAACTGCATCGCGCGCGCGTTGCGCTCGCGGTTCAGCGACGCCGACGCGTCCGCGGGAACCCACAGGTCGAACTTGCGGATGTGGGCGTCGAGGGCGGAGGAGAGCACGCAGGCATCGCCGGCGACGCCCACGATGGTCAGCGCCCGCACGCCCAGGTCGTCCAGCAGGCTGGGCAGGGCGGTTTCGTAGAACGCGGAGTGCCGCGGCTTGAGGATGTAGAAGTCGTCGCTGGCCGGCCGCAACAGGTCCACCAGCGCGCTGCCGCGACTGCCGATGCGCGCGGCCCAGTCGACCAGGTCGCGGAATCCCTTGTTCCACTGCCTGAAGTTGTCGTTGACGTAGATCACCGGCCGCCGCCGGCTGCGGAACAGGCGCCGCACGCGCACCATGTTGTCGACCACCTTGCCGGCCTCGGCGGCGAGCACGTCGCCGTCGGGGAAGCTGAAGTCGCTGATCATGTCGACGATCAGCAGGGCCGAATGTTCCAGGCTGGGTCCGGGCTGGGTCATGCGCTCGTTTGCTACTTCCGTTTGCGGAGTTCGCGCTCCACGTCGGTGGCCACCTTGCCGACCCTGGCCACGGCGTCGCGCACCTCCTGCTCGGACACGCCCCACTTCTTCGCCCAGTCGCGCAGCTCATAGGCTTCGCCAACGTTCACCCACAGGCGGTCGGGGTTGCCGGTCTTGCTCTTGTCGTCGCTCATCTCGGTTCTCCGCAGGAATCACGCGCCGCACCGGGGCTCACGGCATCCGTTCGGCCTGGGCGCGCTCGGTGTCGCATCCGGCATGGCCGCAGCGGCAATCGCCGGATTCGTCCGACGTCGGCGACTCGACCTGCTTGCGGCAGTACTCGCAGCAGTACGCGTCGCCCGGGGCTACCGCGCACGAGCACGCCAGATGGGCGCAACGGGGGCTGTCGGAGGCGATCATTCAGTCGCCCCCGCTGGTGGAGGCGCCCAAGCTACCCTGCAGCTGGCGCGCCAGTTCGAGGTGCGTTTTCAGGGTCGGCAAGGTCTGCGTGGCGAAGTCCTGCACGTCGTCGCCACCGCTGGCGCGGGCCTCGGCGGAGAACATCGCCACGGCTTTCTGGTGGTCCAGCACCATGGCGGCCGCCCACGCGCGATCAAACTTGGCGCCATCGAGGCCGCGCAAGGTGGCGGTCTTTTCCCGGGCGTCCGCGTCCGGCGCCGTGGGCAGGTCGACCTGGCGCGCCTGCGCCACCGTGCCGAGCTCGGCGTTGGCCTTGGTGTGGTCGCTGACGATGCGCCGGGCCAGCTCCTTCACCGCGGGGTTGGAGGATTGCTGCAGGGCCAGGTTGCCCATCTGGATCTCGGCCAGGCCATCGGCGGCCGCGTGATGGATGAAGGTGGCGTCGGCGCTGCGCGTCGCCGCCACGTCCTGCGCGCCGGCGCCGAAGGCGACGGCGAACAGCAGCGCGCCGGCAACGGCATGCGTGGCGAATCGGCGGGACATGGCAGGCTCCTGGCTGGCGGGTGGATGCTCAGGAGAACGCGTCGTGTGGCAAGCGGGCGTGACAACCGCGTGCAGCCACGATGATGTACGGCCGCGTCGTTCAGGCCCCGCACGCGCGCGCCATTGCCATCACCGACAGCAGCGCCTGGCGACCGTAAGGCTTGGGCAGGAACATCACCTCCAGGTCGCGCGCGGCGATGCAGGCTTCCTCGTGCGCCGAGGTGAGCACGATGGGGGTGCGCGAACCGCTTTCGCGCAGGCTGCGGATGAGGGCGACGCCGCTCTCGCCATGGCCGAGGTACATGTCGGTCAGGATCACGCCGATGTCCTCGTGTGCCGCCGACTCGACCACGCCGCTGGCCGCACCCTGCGCCACGATCACCGAATAGCCCGCGTGCTGCAGCAACAGCGTGGTGATCTCGCGCGTATCGGGGTCGTCTTCCACCAGCAGCACCCGTTTGGGAAACATGAGCCTGACTCCCGTCGCCGACGTCGTTTCGACCTTGGCATCGCCCGGGTTGGCAAGTCGTGAACGGCGAGGCCACGCGCCGGCTGGCGTTCAGCTGGCATGACGCCGGGACCGCACGGCCGCAGCGGCGATCAGCGCAGCGAGGCCTGCAGTGCGGCGGCCAGCGCGGCGTCGCCGCTGAGCAGGTCCTCCCACGCCACGGCGACGCCGCGGCGGTGGCCTTTCGGGGCCAGCTTCAGTCCATGCGGATCGATCGTGAGCGTGTAGCGCCGGCCATCGATCTCCAGTTCGCGGCGCAGGGGTTTGTCCAGTCGGGTCATGTCGGCTCTGCCGTGGGTCGCGCCGGTGCGACGCGGCCACGGTGGAGTGCCGCACGTGAAATCGACGTGGGCGCCGCCGCTCACGGTCGCATCGCGCAAATCTCACGCGGGCTCCGCGCGCAGGCGGAGACGATCGCGCCACGCCCCCTGGAGAACGCCATGACCTCGCCCAGCCCCGCATCCCCCGGACCATCGGGCACGCCGCCCTGTGGCGATCCCGAGTACCAGCCGCCCGATCCGGCCCCGCCGCCGTTTCCCGATCCCACCGAACCGCGGCCCGAACCGAACGAACCCGAGTTGCCGCCGCTGCAGCCGCCGCCCGAACGCGACCGGCCATCGGCGACGAGGCACGGTCGATGAGCGCCGGCTTGCCCACGACCCCGTCCGTACCCACCCGCGAAGGCGTGCGCCGCTGGCCGCCGGATGGCTACCTGCGGTTGAACGGCGCGGTCGATGTCCGCCAGCAGGTGGCCTGCACCTGCGCCGAACGCTGCGGCGAGTGCCACGGCGATTGCGGTTGCGAGGCCTGCGAACTGGGCTGGCTGGTCTACCAGGACGAGCAGGCGCTGTGGGACGAGCAGGGCAACCTGCTCAACGTGATCGAACTGGGTGCGGCCTGGAAACGGGTCAGCGACCCGCGCCAGCTGCACCTGCGATTCCACGGCATTGCGCTGGACCCGTCTGCCGCCGCCGGGGAGGATCGGTCGGTGGAGGATGCCGGGGCGTGGGCGCCCGACGACCCCTCGTCCGTACCGCCGATCTACCAGGACGGGTCGGACCCGGCGGAAGGCTCAGCGACACCGGCCGCGCCGCGTCGCTGAGCGGCGCGGGTGCGTTCCCGCACCAACCCGTTCCGCAGGAGCCCGCTCGCGCAATGCTCTTGCTCGCGGATACGCATTCCGATCCGGAAGCATCGCCCGCCAGCGGGCTTCTGCCGAAGGGCCGGCAGGCAGGCTTCAGTGCGGTACCGACACCCTTTCGGCCACGCGCGCCTTCAGCGAACGGGCGTCGGTGCCTTCCAGGTCCGCCTGCGCCACGATGCCGCAAATGGCGCCGTCGGCGTCTACTACCGGCACGCGGCGGATCTGCTGGGCCACCATCAGGTCGGCGCAATCCTCGAGGCTCGCGTCGTCGCCGATGGTCAGCGCAGGGGCGGTCATGCAGGTGTCGACGGTTGCCTCCAGCGGGTTGATCCCCGAGGCGACGCATCGCACCACGATGTCGCGGTCGGTGATCACGCCGACCACCTGGCGCGCCTCGTCGACCACGGGGATTTCTCCCACGTCCTCCTCGAGCATCAGGCGGGCCGCGTCGCGCAGCGAGGCGCCGGGGCGGCAAACGCGTGGGTGGCGGGTCATGACTTGCTGGATGTCCATGGGGTTCTCCGGGTGGGGGCGGTGGTCGCGATCCGGAATGGGCCGCGAGGGGGCAGCTTGCCGCGACGCGTCTGAAGAAACGGCATGCGAAGTGTCAACCCGGGAGAAAGCGGCGGCCGGCTTCAGGCGAGGTGGCTGCCGCGCACGCGGAAGGCGAGGCTGATGCGCGGGCCGACCGGAACGCGCTGCTTGGGGATGGCGTGGTCGTAGTGCAGCTGCGTCGTCCAGCTCATCACCAGCAGGCTGCCGGCTTCCAGGTCCACGTGCAGCACGCGGCGCGGCGGCTGCTTGGCGCGTATCGTCATGCGCCGCGTGGCGCCGAGCGAGAGCAGGGCGATCGGCTGGCCGCGCACGATTTCCGCCAGCTTGTCGTTGTGCGGGGCCACGCTGTCGTGCTCGTCGCGGTAGAGGTTGAGGCCGATGCTGTCGAACGGCGCGTCCACCGAGGCGCTGGCCGCGGCCAGCGCCTCGCGCAGCGCCGTGGGCAGGTCGGGGTCGGCCGCGCGGAAGTGCGCACGCAGGCGCGGCACCTCCACCTCGCGCTCGTACATCAGGCGGGTGCCGCTTTTCCATGCGATGCCGGCATGCAGCTGCTCGAACCAGCTGCCGGCGGTGTCGCCGTCGAGCAGGCCCGGGGTGAGCACGATGCGCCCGCTGGCATCGTCCAGCAGGGTTTGCGCACCATGGTCGAACAGGCTCAGCTGGCCCATGTCGGTGGCGCGTCGCTCGCGGGTGCGCGAAGGTTCACGACTGCCGGTCGCGGATCAGCGTGATGCGGCCGTTGGGTTCGAGCCGCGCCGTGATCACGCTTGATTCGTCCTCCAGGCCGGCGGCGTGCAGCGCACGGTCGAACACCGCGTCGGGCAGGTTGCAGCGGCGCAGCGCCTGCGGATGGCGCCGGCCGTCGCGGGCGAGGATGGTCGGCCAGCCTTCGAGCAGGCGGTTGACCAGGCTGCTGCGCGTGCAGATCCACGCCAGCGCGCGGTCGGTCGCCAGGATGCACGCCACCGCGATGACGCCGCCGAAGAACGAGGTATCCGAGCCGATGATGGGCGTGCGCATGAGGCTGCCGACCAGGATCAGCACCACCACGTCGAGGGTCGACATTTCCCCGAACGCCCGCTTGCCGGTCAGGCGCAGCATGGCCAGCAACATCAGGTAGATCACCACCCCTCGCAGGGCAAAGTGCCACCACGGTTCGGACAGGTGGAAGAGGGTATGCATGGTTGCGCCTCCTGGGCTGGAAGCGTCGGCCGCCGTGGTCCCGCCGGCGGTCACGACGCCAGGTGGTCGCCCGCCGCCTCGATCCGCCGGCGCCGCGCGCGCCAGGTTTCGGCGGTCTGCGGTTTGACGAACAGCGACAGGATCTCCGGGTGGATGGTCTTGGCCTGCGCCTCGATGCGGTTGATGCAGGCCTCGATCTGCGGCGTGGTCAGGCTGTCCTCGAACTCGGCACTCAGGGTGGCCACCACCTGGTTCGGGCCCATCTGCACCGTGAGCACGCCGTTGGCGCAATGCACGCCCTCGTCGGCGGCAGCGATCGCGAGAATCGATCCGCTCACCTTCGGGTGGGCCGGCTCGCCGATCAGCAGTCCCTTGGTCTCGCGCGCCAGCAGCACCGCGAACACGGCCAGCACGCAGGCGATCCCGATCGAGGCCACGCCGTCGAACCGCGGCTCGTCGTACCACTGCGCGCTGGCCACGCCGCCCAGCGCGATCAGCAGGCCGAGCAGCGCGGCGCTGTCCTCCAGCAGCACGGTGAAGGTGGTCGGGTCCTTGCTGAGCCGGAACGCCTCGAAATAGCCCAGCCGCCCCTTGCGCGCGCGGAACTCGCGCAAGGCCACGACCCAGGAGGCGCCTTCGAAGAGGAACGAGACGGCAAGCACCAGGTAGTTGATCCACGGCCGCTCGATCGCCTCCGGCTCGCGGACATGCATCACGCCCTCGTAGAACGACACGCCGGCACCGGCGGCGAGCACCAGCAGGGCCACGATGAAACTCCAGAAGTACAACTCGCGGCCGTAGCCGAACGGATGGCTGCGGTCCGGCGGCTTGCCGGCGCGATGCAGCCCGTACAGCAGCAGCACTTCGTTGACCGTGTCCACCAGCGAGTGCACGCCCTCGCTGAGCATCGCCGAGCTGCCGGAGAATCCCGCCGCCACGAACTTGGCCAGGGCGATCATCAGGTTGCCGCCCAGCGCCGCGTAGACCACCTTGTGCGAGGCGGAGGCCGTCATGGCCCGCTCCCGACGTACAGCTTCTGGCAGCGCAGGCAGAAGAAGCTGCGGCGGTGGGTCCTGCCCAGGTAGGCACGCTGCAACGGGATGTCGTGGCGCGGACAGCGGCCGCGGTTGTGCACCAGCCAGTGCCTGGCCAGCACGTAGGCCTTCTTCCAGGCGAGGAACTCGAACGAATAGACGCGCGCCTGCTCCACCAGCTGGCGCAGCTTGTACGGGGACAGCGCGCCGACCTCGGACAACGGGTGGACGCGGATGCGGTACAGCACCTCGTTCTTGATGATGTTGCCGACGCCGGCGAACACGCCCTGGTCGAGCAGCGCGTCGCAGACCAGGGCATGCGGCCTCCGGCGCAGCTTCGCCCGCGCCCGCTTCGGGTCCCAGTGCTCGGACATCACGTCGTCGCGCCAGTCGAACAGGGTGTCCAGATCGCCTTCGAGCAGGCGCACCGAGCCGTTGTAGAAATTCAGCTCGCCGGAGTCGAAGGCCAGCCGCAGCCGCGGCGCGATGTCACGGCCCTCGTCGATGCGGTAGCTGCCGAACAGCAGCAGGTGCACGCGCACCGTCAGCTGGCCGGACAACTCGATCAGGAACTGCTTGCCGAAACTGCGCACCGACAGCACGCGGCGCCCGGGCAGTCGCTGCAGGTCGATCTTCGCGTTGCCCTCGGCGCGGCGGATCGTGCGCCCCGCGAACGCGGCGGCCTCTTCGCGGAGGATGACGATGGAGGGACCTTCGGGCATCGGTGTTCAGGCATCGGATTCGGCCGGCGCGATTGGCAACGCCTGCGGGGCGGGTGCATAGTGGCCGTGGAAAGACTGGAGCTGGTCCCGTGAGACGGTCGTGAATCGCCCGTCGTGGCCGACGTCGGTCGGCGCGGCTCGCGGCGCCCGGGATCGACACCGGATGGGATGCGATGGCCATGGCAGAAACGCACAAAGCACGCATCGTGGCCGGCAGCGCCGACGGCCCGGTCCGCATGAGCGAGGCGGAGGATTTTTTCGAGCACGCCGCCGTGGGCATGCGCCTGGTGGCGGCCGACGGAACGATCCTGCGCGCCAACCAGGCCGAACTCGACCTGCTCGGTTACCGCCGCGAGGAATACGTCGGCCACAACCTGGCCGATTTCGACGCCGACGGCGACAACCTGCGCGACATGCTGGCCCGGGTGCGCGCCGGCGAAGTGGTCGACAAGCAGCCGGCACGCCTGGTCGGCGGCGACGGCCGGGTGCGCCACGTGCAGGTCAGCTCCAGCGGCCGCTTCGAGGCGGGGCGGTTCCTGCACTCGCGCTGCATCACTGTCGAGATGCAGGAGCAGTGGTCGCGCCAACGGGCCAGGCTGGAGCGCGAACGGCTTTCGCAGTCCCTGCTGCAGGCCCTGCCGATCGCGGCCTACACCACCGACGCCGAAGGCACGATCACCTTCTTCAACGAGGCGGCTGTCGAGCTGGTGGGACGGCGTCCGGCGCCGGGCGAGAAGTGGTGCATCTCGGCGCGGCTGTTCCGCCTCGACGGCACACCGCTGCCGTGCGAGGAGTGCCCGATGGCCACCGCGATCCGCGAGGGGCGGGCCCTGCATGGCGAAACGCTGGTCGCCGAGCGGCCCGACGGCCGGCGCGTCCACCTGGCCGCGTATCCCTCGCCGCTGTTCGATGAGGGCAAGCTGTTCGGCGCGGTGAACATGCTGGTCGACATCACCGACCAGCAGGAGGCGGAGCAGGCCAGTCGCGACCTCACGCGCCGGCTGAAGCGACGCGTGGCCGAACGGACCCGGGTCGCGGAAGCCAACATCGTGAGCCTGCACCGCAGCGAGCGCTACTTCCAGCTGCTGGTATCCAACGTCACCGACTACGCGATCTTCATGCTCGACCCCGAGGGCGTGGTCACCAACTGGAATACCGGTGCCGAACGCATCAAGGGCTACCGCGCCGACGAAATCATCGGTCAGCATTTTTCCCGCTTCTACACCGAGGAAGAGCGCCGGCTGGGCAAGCCGGCCGTCGCGCTGGCCACGGCGCTGCGCGAAGGACACTACGTGGCGGAGGGCTGGCGGGTGCGCAAGGACGGCAGCCGGTTCTGGGCCAGCGTGGTGATCGACCCGGTCTTCGACGATGGCGCCCTGGTCGGTTTCGCCAAGATCACCCGCGACGTCTCCGAGCGAAAGCAGGCCGAGGCGGCGCTGGTGGAAAGCGACGAACTGGCGCGCGGCATCATCGACTCCGCGCTGGACGGTTTCGCGCAGCTGGACGAGGCAGGCCGGATCGTGCGCTGGAACCCCCAGGCCGAGGCGATGTTCGGCTGGTCGCGGGCGGAGGCGCGCGGCCAGGTGCTGGCGGTGCTGCTGGGACCGCCCGGCGAACCCGAGCGCCTGGCCGCCGACCTGGTGCCTTGCCCGACGCGCGGCGCCAAGCGGGGCGCCACGCGGCAAAGCGAGATGATCACCCGCGTGGGCACGCGGATCCCGGTGGAGCTGAGTGTCAGCACGCTGACCGTGCGCGGCAAGTCCCGCACCAACGTGTTCATCCGCGACCTGAGCGAGAAGATCCAGATCGAGTCGCAGCTGCGCCAGGCCCAGAAGATGGAGGCCGTCGGCCAGCTCACCGGCGGCCTGGCCCACGATTTCAACAACCTCCTGCAAGGCATCATCGGCTCGCTGGACCTGATCCAGCTGCAGGCCGGCGCGGGCGACATCGCCAACGTGGAGCGCTTCGTGCAGGGCGCGCTGAACTCGGCCAACCGCGCCGCCGCCATGACGCACCGGCTGCTGGCGTTCTCGCGCCGCCAGCCGCTGGACCCCAAGCCGGTGGCGGCCAACCCGCTGATGCTCTCGATGGCCGAGCTGTTGCGGCGCACCGTGGGCGAGGCGGTGACGCTGACCTTCGACCTGGCGCCGGACCTGTGGCTGACCCTGTGCGACCCGAACCAGCTCGAAAGCGCCTTGCTCAACCTCACCATCAACGCCCGCGACGCCATGCCCGAGGGCGGCAGCCTGCTGATCCGCTCGAGCAACCTGGATGCGGGCGCCATCGACAGCGACGACTGGTCGGAGGCGGGCAGCGGCCAGTACATCTGCATCGAGGTGGCGGACGAGGGCGTGGGCATGAGTCCGGAAGTGCTGGAGCACGCCTTCGAGCCCTTCTTCACCACCAAGCCGGCGGGGCGGGGCACGGGCCTGGGCCTGTCGATGATCTACGGTTTCGCGCGGCAGTCGAACGGCTATTGCGACATCCGCAGCGAACCGGGCCAGGGCACGTCGATCAGGCTTTACCTGCCGCGCCATCTCGCCGCGCCGCCGAAGGGAGCCGAGGAGGGCGACGCGATCCCGCGCGCGCTGTCGAACGGCGAGCTGGTGCTGGTGGTCGAGGACGAGCTGGTGGTGCGCCACGTGGTGGTGGAGGTGCTGCACCAGCTCGGCTACGAGGTGGTGGAGGCCTCCGATGCCGATGCCGCGCTGGCGGCTGTCGAATCGCGCGGCAACCTGCACATGCTGATCTCGGACATCGGCCTGCCCGGCATGAACGGCCGCTCGCTGGCCGACATTCTGCGCGAGCGCCAGCCCGAGCTGAAGGTGCTGCTGATGACCGGCTACGCGGCCGACGTGTCGCTGACCACCGGCTTCGCCGCTGGCATGGAACTGATCACCAAGCCGTTCACGGTCACCGCGCTGGCCGATCGCCTGCGCCGGATGCTGGGCGACGACCCGGGCGAGGACGCGGCCGGCAAGGACGCGTGAAGGCCGGCGCGATTCAGCGGGGCGACGGAGCCGATGGCGACTCCAGCAACTCGTGGGCGATCTGCCGCAGCATTTCCACCGGCACCGGCTTGTTGATCATGCGCACCTGCGGAAACTCCTGCGCCAGCCCGGTGAGGTCGCCGCCGGACATCACCACGAACGGGATGTTGCGCTTCTGCAAGGCCACCATGACCGGCCAGGCATTCTCGCCGCGCAGGCCCACGTCGATCATCGCCGCGTCGAAGGGGCTGGCCTCGACCTCGTTGAGCGCGTCGACCAGGTTGAGGTCGACCAGCACCTCCAGGCCCATGGCGTGCAGCGTGTCCTCGATCACCATGGCCACGACGGGGTCGTCTTCCACCACCAGTACGCGCTTGGAGCTCTCCGTCTGCATCATCGTTCCGGCTGCCGTCCTGTCGAAGAGGCATTGTAGGCTGCAAACCGGGGCTTGCGCCGCACGCTGGCGAAAAACCTGCCCGGGGGGCGCGGGCATGGCAGGGCCTGTCCGGGCGACACGGTCGCCGGCGCCGGGAACATGCCGAGGCCGATGATGTCCCGGAAGGCGATTGGAGACCGCTGCGGGTGCCCGCGACGGGATCCAGGCGATGAACGCACCATGCAGCCGGCCGCCCGGTCGACCGCCGGCATCTTCACGCCGGATCGCCGGCTGCCGCCGCATGCTGGCACTCGTTGCAGCTGATCCCGCCAAGGGGATGCCCGTGTGCCGACGCGAAGTGCCTTGCCCTGAATGGCCGTTGCGGGAACCGCGTGGACCTTGACGCACCGCCCGTGCTGCTGGCCTTTGCCAGTGGTTGCGTCGCGGCGGGAGCAACGGCGGCGGGTACGCTTCCCGCGCTGTTCGCCCGCGCCATCGCGCAGCGCATGCAGGATGCCATGTTCGGTTTCGGCGCCGGCGTGATGCTGGCGGCCAGCGCCTTTTCGCTGGCGCTGCCCGGAATCCGGGCTGCGCGCGATCACGGCGCCGGAGCCTGGCAAGCGGGAGGGGTCGTGGGCGGCGCGTTGCTGCTGGGCGCGGTGCTGTTGATGCTGCTCGATCGCATGGTTCCCCACGAGCACTTCATCAAGGGGCCGGAAGGAATCTCCTCGCAGCGGCTCAAGCGCACGTGGTTGTTCGTGTTCGCCATCTGCCTGCACAACCTGCCTGAAGGCCTGGCCATCGGCGTGGGCTTTGCCGGCACCGACCCCGCGCGCGGCCTGGCGCTGGCCACCGGCATCGCGATCCAGGATGTTCCGGAAGGCCTGGTGGTTGCCGTGGCGCTGATGGCCGCAGGCTATGGGCGCGGCTATGCGGTCGCCATGGGCATGGCCTCGGGACTGATCGAACCGGTGGGCGCCTTCGTCGGCGCGGCGGTGGTGGTGAACCTCCCGTTGCTGCTGCCGCTCGGCCTGGGCTTCGCGGCAGGCGCCATGCTGTTCGTGGTCAGCCACGAAATCATTCCCGAATCCCACCGCCAGGGCCACGAGAACTTCGCCACCGGGGGCTTGCTCATCGGCTTCGTGATGATGATGGTGCTGGACACGGCGTTCAGTTGAACCGGGCGGCCGCGCGGGCAGTCACCGCCCCGGATGACTGCCCGTTTGCAGGGGATCACTTCGGCTTCGGTTTTGACTTCGGCCCGGCTTTCTTTCCCGAGCCGAGATCGACGCCGGTAACCGGGTCGGCGTCCGGATCGGAAGCCGTGCGCCTGGCCATCTGGTCGACGGCGCGCTTCTCCCTGGCGCTCAGCGTCACTTCGGGCAGGCCGCTGCCGCCGTCCATCGCCAGGAACTGATCGCGGTCGCTGATGTAATCGAAATTCGCGTCGCTGTTCCACGGACCGCGCATGTCGCCTTCGCCCTGCGAGGTGTTCACGTAGACGCTGGCGAACTCGGGCATGCCCTGCAACTTGCCCGGCGGGAAGTTCGGCTCGATCGAATACAGGGCCTTCTCGAACGATTTCTGGTGCGACATCTCCCGCGTCATGAGGAAACCCAGCGCTTCCTTCACGCCGGGGTCGTCGGTGACGTTGATCAGCCGTTCGTAGACGATCTTCGCGCGTGCCTCGGCCGCGATGTTCGAGCGCAGGTCACAGGTAGGGTCGCCGATGCTGTCGATGTAGCCGGCCGTCCACAGCTGGCCACCCGAGTTGACCAGCGCCGGACCGCCGCCGAACAGCACCTGGGTGACGTGCGAGTCGTTTCCCGCGCCCTGCAACGAGCGGAACAGGGCGGCCTCCTCTTCGGCGGCTTCGGCGAGCTTTCCCTTGGCGCCCTTGTTGAGCATCGCCACGATGGTGCCGATGATCTCCAGGTGGCTCAGCTCCTCGGTGGCGATGTCCAGCAGCATGTCCTTGCGGCCCGCATCGTCCTCGGCCAGTGCCTGGGTGAAATAGCGCATCGCGGCGGCCAGCTCGCCCTGCGGGCCGCCGAACTGTTCGAGCATCAGGTTGGCCAGGGCAGGGTTGCACTCGTTCACGCGGACGGAATATTGAAGGCGCTTGTTGTGGGCGAACATGGGATTCTCCGGGGGAAGTGGGGGGCTCCCGCCGCGGGGATCGCCGCTGGCGATGCGTGCGCAAAGGGAGGCGTCCACGGTCGCATCCCGGCGATAAGCACCACGTCAAGGAAGCGGGCCGCGTTGCATGCATGCCCTGCACGCACCCCGCGGAGCTTTTCTGCACCAGCCCGCTCGCGGGCGACGCGCCATGCCGCTCAGCCCGTCGCGGCGGTCCGCTTGAGCTCCTTCATCACCTCGGCCTTGCGCTGTGCCAGGCGCTTGCCCAGTTGCTGCAGCTCCTCGCCGGAGAACAGTTTCTTCGCGTCCTTGAACATCTGTCCTTCCTCCTCCTTGACGTGGTGTTCGATCAGCTCCTTCAGCACCTTGGCGCGGCCGGAGAATTGCTCGCTGTCGGGCTTCGTGTTCAGCAGGTCGGGCAAGACCAGGTCGCCGGCGGCGCGGTGTTCCTCCAGCGCCTCGTAGTACATCTTCGCCTCGTCCTTTTCGCCCGCCTCCTTGAACGCGGGGTAGAAGATCTCCTCCTCGATGGTGTTGTGCGCCTTGAGGTTCATGCTGATTTCCGCCAGCAGGTCGGCCCGCTTCTTCACCGCGCGCGTGGTGGTTTCGGTGAGTGCGGCCAAGAGTTCCTTGACCTTGTCGTGATCGGCTTTCAGCAGTTGGATCGCATCCATGGGGCAGCTCCGGTCGTGCAGGGGTGGGGGAACGGCGAGCTTTCCATTGCACCCGTGAATCCGGCGTGCGCGGAAGGTGCCGCCGCCATCACGCGGCCGCTGCACGCGGGCCGCTCCACCGTTGCGCCGGGCAACACGACCTGCACGGAAGCCACACCGCAACTTCACCTGCCGCACCGCACGCTGCAGGCCGTTCCCCACGCACGAGCAGCCAGTCATGGCGAACCACGACCGCAAAGACAGCGAACACCCCGATTGCAAGGACGAGCAGGAACCGCCCGAGACTCCCGAGAAACGCGAGCAGCGCAAGCAGAAGGAAAGCGAGAACCAGGACGAGGCGCTGGAGGAGACCTTCCCCGCCAGCGATCCGGTGTCGCCGTTCATCCCGTCCAAGCCGCCCGAGCCGGATTGAGGTTGCGCCGCACCGGCGAGGGAGGCCCCATGCCTGCGCGGGCGGCGGGGCAAGGCCGCTGGGGGGAGCGCGGCCCGGATGACTCCACCGCCGCCGCATGAGCTGATTCGGGACTACGCGATGGACGTTTCCTTTCTCGCCTTCAGCATGTCGCCCTGGGAGATCCTGGTGCGGGGCAGCCTGATGTACTGGTTCCTGTTCGTGATCTTCCGCTTCGTCCTGCGCCGCAACGCCGGCTCGGCCGGCATCACCGACATCCTGTTCATCGTGCTGCTGGGCGACGCGGCCCAGAACGCGATGATCGGCGACGGCCAGACGGTGGCCGACGGAGCCATGCTGATCTCGACCCTGGTGGCCTGGAACTACCTGCTGGATTACCTCGGCTGCCGCTTCGAGGCGGTGTCGCGCCTGACCGATGCGCCACCGGTCCTGCTGGTGCGCCACGGCCGCCTGCAGGGCCGCAACATGCGCCGCGAAAACATCACCGAGAAGGAAATCCGCGCCCAGCTGCGCATGTCGCAAGTCGAACATCTCGATGAGGTCAGGCGGATGTACCTCGAAGGCGACGGGTCCTTCAGCATCCTCAAGAAGAAGACGTCCTGACGCGGCCGGTCAGGCCGGAGCGACGACGGCGTCGGCGCGCCCGGGCAGCTGGCGGCAGGACATGCCCAGTTCGATGCCGGACAGATCCAGCGCCCGGATGGCGGTGGTCATGAAATCGACGAAGGCGCGGATCCGCTTGGGCAGTTGCTGCCGGCTCAGGTAGCACAGGTAATGTCCGCGGTCGTCGGGTGCGAGGTGTTCCAGGCATGTCACCAGCGTCCCGTCGCGCAGCGCTTCGCTGGCCTGGTAGGCCGGCAGCTGGGCCAGGCCCTGGCCGTCGAGCACCGCGCGCATGGCCAGCTCCGGATCGTTGACGACGATCGCCCCGTCGGGCGTGAGGCTCCGGCTCTGGCCGTCGAGCTTGAAATCCCAGCTTTGCAGGCGGCCATTGGCCAGGCGCTGGTTGATGCACGAGTGGGCGGCCAGCTCGTCGATCGTGCGCGGCAAGCCGTGCTGGCGCGCGTAGCGGCTCGAGGCGCACACGTGCATCTGCATCGGGATCAGCTGCTTGGCGATGATCTGGCTGTCGTCCAGGCGGCCATCGCGGAAGGCGACGTCGAAGCCGTCGGTGGCGAAATCCACCGTGCCTTCGCCCAGCAGCAGCTCGAGCGTCACGGCAGGAAAGCGAGACCGGAACTCCGCCATCAGCGGCGCCACGACCTTGCGGCCGAAACCGTGCGGGGCGCTGATCTTCAGCCGCCCCTGCGGGGGGCCTTCGCGCAGGTCGCGCATCTCTTCCAGGGCCTGCAGGATCTGGTCCACGCCGGGTCGGCAGTTCTGGTAGAACAGCTCGCCCTCGCGCGTGATCGAGGTGGCGCGCGTCGTGCGGCAGAACAGGCGTGCCCCGATCTGGCCTTCCAGTTTCTGCACACTGCGGCTGACCGCCGAACGGCCGATTCCCAGCCGGTCGGCCGCGCGGGAAAAGCTGCCCTCGTTGGCGACGGTGATGAAGGCGACCACGCCGGCGTAGCTGGCCGACAGGCTGGATGCGAGAAGATCCTGATGGTCGGGAGGGCCTGGGGGCGGGGTCTTGGACATGGCAGACTCGTTCCGTCTGAGCGGTTGGCTCAGGTTGGCATCAAGGCGGCGTGCACGGAATCCCGGGTCAGGTCAGTCGCCGGCCCCTCGATCCGGGGTGTTCGCCTGCAGGTGGATGACACGGTGGCCGTGGCGCCTGGCGTCGACCGAGAACGCGCCGGGGCCGATCAGCAGGATCGCGATGCAGCCACCGGCATGGCCCGCGAACAGCAGTTGCTGGACCGGCCCGGCACCGGCCAGGGCGACCGCCACCGCCCCGCCGAGAAGCAGGGCGGCCAGCCGCGTTGCCCACCCCGCGACCAGCAGCAGGGCGACCAGTCCTGCGCCCAGCTGGAGCAAGGTGGCACCGCCCGTGCCCGGTGGCAGCACCGCGGCCACGCCGAACGCGACCAGGGCGTAGCTCACGCGGATGACCAGCAAGGCAAACCCGGCGGCACCATCGGGGTAGCGGCATACGTAATTGCTCATGGCGCGACGATATCGTCATATCGCTTCCGCGCGACGCCCCTGACGAGGGGGCGCGGGCCCCCTCGATCGAGGGTAGGATTACCGCCTTCCATGGAACACCTGACAGGGCTGGCGCATCGGTGCAGCCGGGGGAATGATTGCGACGATGTGGCTGACCAGATTTCTCCTGCTCGCCGTACTGGGGGCCATGCCCCTGGTGACGTTTGCCGGGGAATCCCGCTCGCTCGTGGACTACTCCCACCAGCGCTGGACCGAGGCCAGTGCGACGCCGATGCCGGTGCGGGCGATCGCGCAGGGAAGGGACGGCTTCCTCTGGCTCGCGACCGGCGAGGGCCTGTTCCGCTTCGATGGCGCCCGCTTCGAACGGATCGAGGCCGAAGGCGACGACCGCAAGGAGGACCTGCCGAGCGCGTTGCTGGTGACCCGGAGCGGGGATGTCTGGACCAACTTCGAGACCTCGCGCCGCTTCGCGGTCTACCGACAGGGCGCGCTGCGCCTGCTGGATGCGCCGCCCGCCCCGAGCCGGATCGTCGCCATGGCCGAAGGCAAGGACGGCGCGATCTGGGCGTTGACCGCGAACTTCAATGCGGAGGTGCTGCGCTTCCGCGACGGCCAATGGAAAACCTTCGGCACCGCCGAGGGCCTGCCGCAGAGCAACGCCGCGAACCTGCTGGTGGCCGACGACGGCGCGGTCTGGATCGCCTGCGGCAACGGCGTCGCCCGGCTGGCTCCCGGCGCCGGGCGATTCGAGATCTATCGCAAGACGCCTCCGGGCATGTTGTCGCGCGATCCGCAGGGCCGGGTATGGCTCATCGAGAGCGGCGCCAGCTATCCGCTCACCGGGCCGGGTGGGCGCGGCATGCCCGCGTCCTTGCCCACGCTGCGGCTCGGCGGCGGTGGGCAGATGCGCGCGCCGCCGCTGTTCGACCACGAGGGAAACCTCTGGATCGGCACGCGCTACGACGGCGTGCGGCGCTACGCGGCGCCGGCGGGCCCGCAGGCACGCGGCGGCGAGGCGTCCGACTCGTTCACCAGGCGCGACGGCCTCTCCTCGGGCGTCACCAACCAGTTGCTGGAGGATCGCGAAGGAAACATCTGGGTCGCCACCGAGCGGGGGCTGGACAAGTTCCGCCCGGCCACGCTGATCACGGAGCCGGAGCTGGCTTCGCCCGCGGTGTTCGGCGACAAGTTGCTGGAGGCCTCCGACGGCAGCGTGTACATCGGCGAGGCGCAGACGATCTTCCGCGTCCGGCCCGGCCGCGCGCCGGAGCCGATCCTGCGCGACGTGGCCGAGCCGCAGAGCCTGTGCGAGGCGCCGGACGGCGCGGTCTGGATCGGTTTCGCGAAACGGATCGTCGTGTGGGCCGGGGGCAGGGTGCGCAAGACGATCGAGCGCCCCGACCTGGACGCCAACCACAACCTGATCTACGACTGCGCCTTCGACGCGTCCGGGGGCTTCTGGATGTCCGCCTCCGGCGGCGGCCTGCGCCGCTACCGCGATGGCCGATGGGAAACGATGCTCGCTGCCGGCGACCGCGCCGACTTCTACCCGACCACCATAGTCCGCGCCCCGCACGGCGGCATGGTGGTCCAGACCGGGGACAAGCTGGTCTGGATCGACGGTTCCGGCCAGCGTGCGTCCACTCCCCTGGATTTTGGCGGACGCGGCATCCAGGTGCTCACGCTCTACGCCGACGGCGACGATGTCTACGTCGCCGGCGCCTTCGGCCTGTCGCGCGTGCGCGCGGGGCAGGTCGAGACGGTCCGGGCCGACCAGGTGTCGCCGGACGGCCGCATCAACGGCATCGTGCGCACGCCCGGGGGCGATACCTGGCTGGCTTACCCGAAGGCGCTGGTCCGGCTGCGGCCCGATGAGCTCGAGCGCGCGTTTGCCCAGGGAACGTTCCCGGCGCCGACGCTGTCGCTCGGCGCCGGCGACGGGCTGCGCAGCCAGCCGCATTCGCATTCCCAACGGTCGATGGTGCGCGGCGGCGACGGGCGCTTGTGGATCGCCACGGAGACCGGCACGCTGTGGATGGACCCCGCCCGCATCGTGCGCAACGTGCTCGCCCCCGGCGTCGCCGTCCGGTCGCTCACCGCCGACGGGCACGCCCACCTGGACCCGTCGACGCTGGAACTGGCTGCGGGCACCGCCAACATCGAGATCGACTTCGCCGTGCTGAGCCTGGCCGATCCTCACCGCGTGCGGGCGCGCTACATGCTCGAGGGGTTCGACCGGGACTGGGTCGATGCCGGCGCGAGACGGCAGGCGTTCTACACCAACCTGCCGCCGGGGACCTACCGGTTCCGGGTGATCGGCGCCAACAACGACGGCGTCTGGAACCATGCCGGGGCCACGCTCGATTTCACCATACCGCCCACCTTCGTGCAGTCCAGGTGGTTCGTCCTGCTCTGCGCCACGCTGGTGCTGGTTGCCTTCGGCGCGATCTACCGGTGGCGGGTGGCGCAGATCGCGCGCCGCATCCATGCCCGGCTGGACGAGCGCGCCGGCGAACGCGAACGCATCGCGCGCGAGCTGCACGACACCCTGCTGCAGGGCATCCAGGGACTGATGCTGCGCTTCCAGGCAGTGGCCGACCGGATGACGCACGACGACAAGTCGCACGGTCAGCTCGAGGCGGCACTGGCCGCGGCCGACGAGGTCGTGGTGGATGCCAGGAACCGCGTGCGCGGCCTGCGCGGCGTGGAAGGCACGAGCGACCTGTGCCTGATCGTCGAGCACCTGGTGGCCGAGGCGCCGTTCGACCCGCCGATCCCGGTGCGCATCGTGGTGGAGGGCAAGCCGCGGCTGCTGCATCCGTTCGTCGCCGAGGAGATCAGGCGGATCGTGCGCGAGGCGCTCTTCAACGTCGCGCTCCATGCGCAGGCATCGTCCGCCGAGGTGGCGATCGGTTTCGAGCCGCGGCACCTGGCCATCCGCATGCGGGACGACGGCGTGGGCATTCCCGGCGACGTGGTCGCGCATGGACACAAGGATGGTCACTTCGGCATGATCGGCATGCGCGAGCGCACCGAGCGGATCGGCGGCAAACTCTTCGTCAGCAGCAGGCCCGGCGCCGGCTCCGAGATCACCATCACCCTGCCGGCCAAGCTGGCGTTCGCGAAAGGGAGGGCGCGCCATCGGTCCTGGCTGCCCCGATCCGTGCGAAGGACTTACTCCGATGACTGACCACAAAATCCGGGTCCTCGTGGTCGACGACCATCCCGTGCTGCGCGATGGGGTGGCGGCGATCCTGGAGAACCAGGTCGACATGGAGATGGTGGGCGAGGCGCGCAACGGTGCGGAGGCGATCGAGCGCTTCCGCGCACTGCTCCCGGACGTGACCCTGATGGACCTGCAGATGCCGGGGATCAATGGCGTGGAGGCGATCACCGCCATCCGCAGCGATTTTCCGTCCGCCCGGATCATCGTGCTCACCACCTATACCGGCGACGTGCAGGCCGTGCGCGCGCTGAAGGCGGGCGCCGTCGGCTACCTGCTCAAGAACGGCCTGCGCACCGAGCTGATCGATGCGATCCGTGACGTCCATCGCGGCCAGCGCCGCGTGCAGCGCGACGTCGCCGACGAAATCGCGCTGCACGTGGTCGACGAGATCCTCACCGAGCGGGAGATCGCGATACTCCGGCTGGTGGCGATCGGCAAGGCGAACAAGCAGGTGGGGGCGGAGCTTGGCCTGTCCGAGGAAACCATCAAGGGCCACCTGAAGAACATATTCTCCAAGCTGGACGTGGCCGACCGCACCCACGCCGTCACCGTGGCGGCGCGACGGGGCATCATCGAACTGTAGGCCTTGCCCGCGGCGGCTCAGTCCGCCTTGTCGAGCGACAGCGCCGGCTCGGGCGCGGTCCTTTCGGCGCTGGACGGCAGCGCCAGCGCCACGCCGGCAATCCGCCTGCCGATGCGGCGGAAATGCTCGCGCAGCAGCCGGCGCGGGTCGACCGCGACCACGCCGGCGTCCGCCGCCAGCCGCCGGTAGAGGCCGTGCGGCGTCCAGGTCCAGTACGCACGGCCGAGCAGGAACGCCACCAGCACGGCGCAGTTGGACCATCCGCGCAGCTGCGTGCCGTGGCCGGGAATGGCTTCGCGCACCTTGAGCACATCGCCGGCCGCGCTCCACTGCAGGAACCTGGCCGCTTCGTCGAACGTGAGCACGTTGACCATCAGCCGCGTCCACCACGGCTCGACCAGCAGCCAGCGGCCGTCGTCGAGCGGGCGGATGGCGAACACGTGCTTGTGCTGCGGATGGGCGAAACGATGCCACCACTGCGGATACAGGCCGGGAACGAAACAGACCAGCCATTCGGCTGCCGGCAACGTGACCACGGACCCGTTCCCGTCGATTTCCAGGACGGCTCCGTCGGTGGTGTCGTCCGCGTCGTCCGCGTCGTCCGCGTCGTCGGCGTCGCGCACGTCGAACGCGGCGAACGTCGGCAGCAAGGCCATCGTCTTCAGCTTGGCGAGCAGGGGGGACATGCGTGGCTCCTGTCTGGAATCGGCGGAAACAGGCCGGTGGCGTTGCCTGGCCGGGCCGCGGCTCGCCCGGTCGTGCAACGGCCGGACGGGAGCCGCGAAGCGATCGTGTCGCGCGCCATCGCGTCGGGAGAAACTGTAGGGTCGCGACCGGGTTGCCGGAAGCCATCGACGCGTGTGCACGGTGTTCCGTGCCGTGCACCAATGCGCACGCGCCGGCGCATCCGCCGGCACTCCGTCATGCGGCGGCGAGTCGCTGCATTTCCTGCGCGATGAAGTCCGAGAGCAGCCTGACCCGTGTCGGCGCGAGCCGGCCGAAGGCATGCAAGGCCCGCAGCGGCAGCGCGGGCAGGCGCTGGCCGTGCATGAGCTGGACCAGGTCGCCGCGATCGAGATCGGCCTGCACGGTGCACTTCATCAGGTGGGCGACGCCCATGCCGCTGAGCGCGGCTGCGCGCAAGCCGAAGCCGGTATCCAGGCCCAGGCGGCCGCGGGGCGTGATCGTGGCGCCGTCGGCGAACGCCAGCGGCAAGGTCCTGCCGCCGAACACGTAGCGGACGAAGGGTAGTTCGCGCAGTTCCTGGATGGAGCGCGGCTCGCCCGCGCGGCGCAGGAATGCCGGCGAGGCGACCAGCACCATGTCGAGGCTGGCGAGCGTCCGCATCCTCAGCTCGCTCGCCACCACGGTGCCCACGCGGAACACCACATCGTATCCCTCCGCGATCACGTCGACGTGCCGATCCGCCAGGGCCAGGTCCAGTTCCAGTTGCGGGTGCACGGCAAGGAACCGCGTGGTGATCGGTTCCATCAGCAGGCGGCCGAGTTCGCCGGGCATGCTCACGTGCAGGCGGCCACGGGCGCCGCCGCCGGGGCGAATCGCATCGGCGGCATCCTGGAGCCCGCGCAGCAGCGGGGCGACGCGGTCGAAGAAGGCCTGGCCGTCCGGGGTCAGGGCCAGGGTGCGCGTCGATCGACGCAGCAGCTGCGTGCCCAGTTCCACCTCCAGTCGCCGGACCGCCTTGGAGATCGCCGACGGCGTCGTTCCGGCGTTGCGCGCGGCCGCGCTGAACGAGCCGGCCTCCACCGCGCGCACGAAGGCGGCGAGGCCTGCCGGTTGGTTGGACAAGCTGGACATCTTGGACTCCGGGGCACAACGGCTGTGCCGGCTGCAGGACTGGTCCGCGGGCCGGGTCGCCACATATCGGGCCGACCACCAACCACCCGGGACATCCCATGAAACGTCTGCAAGACAAGGTCGCCCTGATCACCGGCGGCAACAGCGGCATCGGCCTGGCCACCGCGCAACGGTTCGCCGCCGAAGGGGCGCAGGTCATCGTGACGGCGCGGCGACAGCACGTGCTCGACGCCGCGCTCCGGCGCATCGGGCACGGCGCGGCGGGCATACGCGGCGACGTCGCCGACCTCGCCCATCACGCCGCCGTGGCCGACGAGATCCGCGCCCGCTTCGGGGCGCTCGACATCTACGTGGCCAACGCGGGCATCAACACGATCACGCCCAGCGCCTTGGTGACGCCGGAAGAGTTCGACGCGCAGTTCAACGTCAACACGCGTGGCGTGTTCTTCGGCGTGCAGCACGTCGCGCCGCTCATCCGCGACGGCGGCAGCATCGTGTTGACCAGCTCGCTCGCCGCCACGCGAGCGCTCGATGGCCATGCCGTCTACGCCGGCTCCAAGGCCGCCATCCGGGCATTTGCGCGCCACTGGGCGCTGGAGTTCAAGGCCCGCAAGATCCGCGTCAACGTGCTCAGCCCCGGGCCGGTGGACACCTCGATCCTGGAAAAGATGGGCATCCCCGAAGCGCAGCGGCCCGGCTTCGTCCAGGCCATGGCCGACATGATCCCGGCCGGCCGTTTCGGCGAAGCGGACGAGCTGGCGGCAGCCGCCCTGTACCTGGCATCGGACGAAAGCCGCTTCGTCAACGGCGTCGAACTGCTGGTCGACGGCGGCATGTCGCTGAACTGATCCCTCCCACTCCACACACAAGGCAGGACACAGATGACCACCTCGCACAACCCCGAAATCCTCGATTTCATCGAACGCCTGGCCGATACCGGCAGCCACTACCGCATGGAGGAGATGGAGCGCCTCTACCTGGACGACCTCGGCTTTCTCGTGCTCACGCCCGAAGGAAACATCGCGCGCTTTTCGAAGGCGGAGATGCTGGGCGAGTTCCGCAGCCGCCGCGACGCGGGCGAACCGCCGCTGTCCACCGAAAAACGCGTACTGCACGTGGAAGAGCAGGGCGACCACGCGACCGCCGTGCTGTACCGGCGGATGAGCGAGCAGGCCGATCCTGCGCTGTACGAACTGCGCCTGCGCAAGGTCGACGGGGCATGGCTGGTCGCCGGCGAAACGGTGATGCCGTGGCCGGACCTGGCCACGGCCCGGGGGTTCCTGCCGCCGCGCACGAAATAGGCGGCCGGCGCGGGGTCCGGGCGACCGGGCCCCGCGCCCTCGGGTCGTGCCTGCGGCAAGATCCAGCATGGCCTGCACCCCTGCCGCCCGGAGGCCGCTCAGGGCTCGAGCGAAACCACGCAGTCGATCCCCGCGCGCGCCATCTTCGCGTACGGGCAAAGGCGCTCGGTATTGCGCACCAGCTCGGTGGCGATCGCCCGGTCGACACCGGGCAGGTGGATACGGATGTCCGCCGACAGCATGAACATGCCATCGACCGGGTCCCGGCCGAAGGTGACGCGGGCCACGACCTCGGCATCGGGGATCGCCACGTTCGCGCGCGTGGCCAGCAGGCTCAACGCACCGTGGAAGCAGCCGGCGAAGGCGGCCGCGAACAGCTGCTCCGGGTTGGTGCCGCCGCCGGTGCCGCCCAGCTCCTCGGGCATGCGCAACTGCACGTCGAGCATGCCGTCGTCGGAGCGGGCCACGCCGGAGGCGCGGGCATGCCTGGCCTCGCCGCCGTGGACCCGGACGGTCCCGGTGTAGAGCGGCAGGAATGCCGTTCCGAAGTGCTTGTCGAGCAGCGAAACGGGTGGGGGTTGCGGCTTGGCCATGGATGAAGCTCGTGTGGTGGTACGGGTGGTGCGCGAAAAGCCCGGACAGGCGACGGCGGTGGCCGGTCCGGACTTCGGGTGACGCATTTTGCCTGCGGCGGACTGCCGGTCAGCGGGACGCCGCGTGCCCGGCCGTTGCGCCGGGGGCGACCAGGCGATCGGCATAAGGCGAGCGGCTGAGCCATGCGGTGAAGTCCAGCATGCCGATGCGGGCCGGATCGTCGGGCAACAAGGTGTCCTGTTCCAGCCGCGCGCCGAAGTACGGGGCATCCGGATCGGCGACCACCTGCCGCGGATCGCCGATGGCGGCAAGGAAGCGCCGGACCCATTCCGCCAGCGGCGCCTTGTCCGGCCCGGCGATCTCCACGATGTCGTTGCGCGGCTTGCCACGGGCGTAGTCGGCCACTGCATCGGCCACGTCATCGGAGGCGATCGGCTGCATCAGGCCGGTCGAGAGGTGGATCTCCTGGCCGCCGGCGCCCTCGCTGGCAATGCCGTTGAGGAATTCGAAGAACTGGGTGGAGCGCACGATGGTGCAGGGAATGCCGGATGCGCGCACCAGCGCCTCCTGCGCCATCTTGGCGCGGATGTAGCCGCTGGCCGCGAACGCCGGCCGCCCCGTGCCCACCACCGACAAGGCCAGGTGGTGCTGCACGCCGGCTTTCTGTTCGGCGGCGAACAGGTTGCGGCCGGCGGTTTCGAAGAACTCGAGCACCGCGCGGTCCTCGAACGAGGGCGAGTTGGCGAGGTCGAGCACCGTGTGCACGCCGGCCATGGCGGCGTCCAGGCCTTCGCCGGTGATGGTGTTGACCCCGGAGGAGGGCGAGGCGGCAGTCACCTCATGGTGGTGCGCGCGCAGGCGCTCCACCACCTTGCTGCCGATCAATCCGGTACCGCCGATGACGAGGATTTTCATGATGAGTCTCTTGCCGTGGCCGCGCGTCGAGCGCCTTGTGGCCATCCTAGGTTCCGCTGCCGGTGGTCGATAGGTAGCGCGCCGGCAGCAACATGTTGCCCTGGACGCACCAATCGTCCCTGGCGGGGCCCGGCGCGCAACCACCGGTCCATTGATGCACGCGAAGCAACACCAAGAGTCCGCCGCCGTGGCTACCGGCGGCGCCGGTCCATGCCTAGGCTGCAACCTGTCACGCCGTTGCGTGCAAGCGGCACCCCAGCCGACCTGGGGACAACAGAACTACGACGAGGACCGAACCGTGACCCAACGCATCGATTACCAGAAGCAGGCCCCCGAACTCTTCCGCGGGCTGGTGGCCCTGAACACCCAGGTGAAGCAGTCCGGCCTGGAGGAGTCCATCTGCGACCTGGTCGATATCCGCGCCTCGCAGCTCAATGGATGCGGCTTCTGCCTGGACATGCACGTCAAGCAGGCGGTCCTGCACGGCGAGCGGCCGCTGCGCCTGCACCACGTGGCGATCTGGCGCGAGTCGACCCTGTTCTCGCCGCGCGAGCGCGCCGCGCTGGCGTGGACCGAGGCGCTTACCCAGCTGTCGCCCCAAGGCGTCTCCGACGAGATCTACGAACGCGTGCGCACGCAGTTCTCGGAAAAGGAGCTCACCGATCTCACCTACGCGGTGATGGCGATCAATGCCTGGAACCGCATCAACGTGGGCTTCCGGGCCGTGCCCGGCTCGTTCGACAAGGCGTTCGGACTCGACAAGGCCGGCCTGGCCTGAACCCGGTGCGGCAACGGCCCGGCCGTTGCCGCACCGCCCCTGGCAAGAACCGTCAACCGCAAGGAGACCACCATGCACGCAATCAAGACTCTGGGGCTGCTGGGCCTGCTCGTGTCCGGCGCGGGCCTCGCGCATTCGCCGGCCACGCACGGCACGGCGCAAGCGCCTTCGGCCGAGGTCAAGGCCTTGATGACCAAGGCGCTGCCCGACTACCCGGGCAAGGAGGCGATGATGATCACCGTGACCTACCCGCCCGGCTCGGTGGACCCGGTACATCGCCACGACGCCCACGCCTTCGTCTACGTCCTCGAGGGCTCGATCGTGATGGCCCTGAACGGCGGCAAGGAGGTCACCCTGACGGCCGGGCAGACCTTCTATGAAGGCCCGAACGACATCCACACCGTCGGGCGCAACGCCAGCCGCACCAAGCCGGCCAAGTTCCTGGTGGTGCTGTTGAAGAACCAGAACGAACCGGTGCTGACCCCGGTGGAATGATTCGTCCGGCACGACGGGAGGCGGGACGCACGGCTTCGCGTCCCGCCTCCCGCCGGCGTGTCCGGCCGGTGCCGGAGGCGCGCGCAGACTTTTTCAGCGCACCGTCGACGGCGCCGGCGAAGCCACCTCGAAAACCACCAGCACGTCGGTCGCCGGCTTCAGCCGTGCGCCCGCTGCCGACTCGAAACGGCTGCCGACGCGATTGCCCGCAGGATCCTCCAGGGTGCCGTGCACGGCGAGCCGGTACGTACCCGCCTGCCATGGCCCGGCCGGGTCGAACCGCCACGCGGTCTCGCCGTGCTCCAGCCTGGCGTGGCCGTCGACCAGGCGGTCGTGGGCGTCGACGACGACGAGGTCATCCGTGTCGCGACCGTCGACCGGGCCATCCAGGGTGACCACGAGCGGCTGCCGGGAAGCGGCGCGCACCGGCGACAGCCGCCATGCCGAGGCCGCCGGGCCGTTCGCATCCGTGGACCCCACATGCCATCGCTTGACGGGGTGCCGGTCGAAGCGCAGCACCACCTCGTCTCCCGTGCGCAGGATCGGTCCCAGCTCGTCGCGCGCGACCAGGCCGGTCTTGACCCGCCCGGGATGCAGCAGGACGGTCAGGACCCTCGCGTCGGGCGACCACAGTTCCTGCGGCAGGAACGGCTGGCGCAGGGGCGTGCCGTCGGCGCGCGTCAAGGCGATCCGGGGCAGTACCGGTCCTTCCACCGGCGCGGCGAACTCGATCGAGAACCGCAACAGGTTGGCCGGTACCTCGCTGCCGGATGGCCGCACCGCGGTGATCTGCGGTGGCTGGCCGGCGCGGGCGAGCGGCAGCGCGAGCACGAGCGCCGCTACGACAGGCAGTCGGCACGGGCGCATGGGCTACTCCGACGCCTTGACGAGATCGGGCAGGCCTTCGTCCTTCAGCAGCATGTCCTGCCGCGGCTTGATGTTCTGCTGCTGGAACGCGTTGCCCTTGAAGCTGAAGTCGGGGAAGGCGTACTCGGACACGTGGTCGGACATGCGGAAGCTGAGGTCCTTGCCGATGGAGACCAGCTGCAGCAGGTCATGCTGCAGCTCGCGGCGGACGACCGCGAACGACTTGTCGTCGAGGTTGTCGATGCGCAACGCCCCGGCCAGCGGCGCTTCCATCATGTGGATGCCGGTGATCTCCCCGAACGGAACCCGCTGCTCGATGCCCGGCCGCTGGCGCGCCGCCTCCAGCTCCGTCACCGGGATGACGTCGGACACCCGGTTGAAGTTCACCAGCATGAGGAAGTCTTCCGTCTTGCCGTGCACGGTGGTGGAGTAGGGGATCATCCCCGCCGGCGTGTTGCCGTAGCCGAGCTCGGCGATCGTCTTGCCGCGCACGTGGGCGCCGTCCTTCAGCGCGTCCAGCGGAATGATCACCAGCGGCGTGCAGGTGTAGGCGGCGACCAGGTAGGGCTTGCCGCCGAGGTCGGCGAAGCTCATCGCGCGGATCGGCGCGCGCGTCTCGACGAGGTTGTGGCCGCCGTGGAAGATCTCCACGGAGGTGATCGACTGCTTCGCGTCGAACGGGTAGCGCACCCGGCGCAGGGTCGAGGCGAAATCCTGGTTCGAGAGGCCGGCGACGAACAGCTCGCCCTGGCGCCATTTCATGTCGGTCACCGTGAAACTGCGCTCGGGCGTGCGCTTCCAGAATTTCGCATGGGTGGTGGGTGCGTCGCGCAAGGCCGTCGACGTCGACGGCGCATCCACCAGGTCGAAGCGGCGGGCCTTGCCGTCTCCGGTGACCACGAACAGGGCCGGCGTCTTTTCCGCGCCGTAGCTGACGGCGAGGTAGACCTCGCCCGTGCCGGGGCGCACGGCCATGTCCTCGACCGACACGCGCGCACCGCCGACCTGGCGGGAGAGCAGCGTCTCGAGGTCCAGGATGTTGAACGCCGTGCCGGCTGGCTTGCGCGGCGCCGGCGGCAGTTCGACCGCATGGATCTTCGCCGCCTTCCAGTCGGCGACGAAGAGGATGTTGCCGGGACCCGCGGCCAGGCGGGAAATGGATTCGACCTGGGCCGCGAAGGCAGCGGCGGGCAGGGCCAGGAGACAGGCGATGACAATGAGCTGGTGGCGCATGGTGATTTCCTCGATGCGGTGATGGGGCGGGCCGGAAAAGCCATGGAGGGCATCGGCGCGATGCGACGCTGTCCACGCGCGGCGGACCCGCGTGGTGATGGCGGCGGGGCGGTCAGCTCATGGCCCGGGCGGGAGCCGGTCCGGTACCGGCCGGGTCTTCTCGTGGCCGAAACGCGTGTAGAACCACAGGAATGCGAAGAAGCCGAAGTAGCCCAGCACCATCAGGCGTCCGAACGCGTTGTCCCAGGTGGTGACGTCCGCGTGCGGAAACCATGCCTGGATGAGTTCGGCGGTCACGCCCGCGCCGCACAACCCGAGGCCGAGGAACGAGCAGGCGAGCACGGCCAGGGCCACCCGGAAGCCGCGGCCGCGATAGCGCACCGAGCGGACCTTGCAGCGGTCGATCCACGGCAGCAGCGGCAGCAGGACGATGGCGCCGAACATGCCCAGCACGCCCCAGAACGCCGTGCCCAGGAACGAGGGGATCATGCGCACGATCGCGTAGAACGGCGTGAAGTACCAGCTCGGCTTGATGTGCGAGGGCGTGGCCAGGTTGTTGGCCGGCACGAAATTGTCGTGCTCGAGAAACCAGCCGCCCATGGTCGGCGCGAAGAACACGATGAAGGCCGCGACGACCAGGAAGAAGGACACGCTGAGGATGTCCTCCACCGTGTCGTAGGGATGGAAGGGAATGGTATCGACCGGCACTTTCGCGCCCCAGCGGTTGCCTTTCGGCCCGTGCTTGACGTCGACGCCCTCCGGGTTGCTCGACCCCACCTCGTGCAAGGCGGCGACGTGCAGCACCACCAGGAACAGCAGCATGATCGGTACCGCGATCACGTGCAGGGCGAAGAAGCGGTTGAGCGTGGCGTCGCCGGGCAGGAAGTCGCCCATGATCCACTGCACCAGCGAATCACCGATGAAGGGCACGGTGCCGAACAGCGAAACGATCACCTTGGCGCCCCAGAACGACATGTTGCCCCACGGCAGCACGTAACCCATGAAGGCCTCGGCCATCAGCGTCAGGAAGATGATCGAGCCGAGAATCCAGACCAGTTCGCGCGGCTTCTTGTACGAGCCGTACATGATGCCGCGGAACATGTGCAGGTACACGGTGACGAAGAACAGCGACGCCCCGGTGGAGTGCATGTAGCGGATCAGCCAGCCCCATTCCACGTCGCGCATGATGTACTGCACCGAGTCGAACGCATGCGCCGCGCTGGGGTTGTAGTTCATGGCCAGGAAGATCCCGGTCAGGATCTGGTTGGCCAGCAGCACCAGGTTCAGTACGCCGAAGTAGTACCAGAGGTTGAGGTTCCTCGGCACGTAGTACTCGCTCATGTGCTTGCGGTACAGGGCCTTGAGGCCGGGCGCCCGCTCATCGATCCAGCCGGCAATGCGAGTGATGGCGTTCATCGTGGTGATGCCTCCCTGGTGGTTGGAATCCTGCGGTCTGCGTGCCACCGGCGGTAGGTCCGCCGCGGGCCACGGCGTGTTGTCGGCCGGACGACAATCGCTGGCCGACGGCGCGCCGTGGCCGCTTCAGGCGACGCCTTCGAGCAGGTCCCAGAGGCCGTCCTCGTCGCCCTCGGCGAGCAGGTCGTAGGGGATTCTTCCGCCGGTGGCGCGCTGCGGGGCGCACATCCAGTGGGCGGCGCGCTGCCGGCTGCCGATGTACTCCCTGACCTCGTTGGCGAGCTCGGGATGGCGGATCTCGAGGGCTTCGAACGCGCTGGACACCAGCGCTTCGCGCAGCTGGGCCAGCCGCGCGAGCTCGCCGGCGACGTTCTGGAATTTCGTGGTTGCTGGACGCATCGCACTGTTCCGTTTCGTGGGTGGGGAGGGTCGATGGGGCGCGATCAGCCGCGCGCGCCGCTGCGCACGGATCGCAGGAAGGAAATGACCGCCGTCGTGCGGCCGAGCGCCACCAGCTGTTCCGCGGTGAGGTAGCCCAGCTCCGCGATGGGCACCTGCCGGTACCAGCGCTTCATGGCCTGCGGGTCGGGCTCGATGCCGGCGGCCTCGCGCAACACCGCCAGGGTCGTCGGTATGAGGCTGAAGAGGGTGCTGTAGCTGTCCTCGCCGACCGGTGCGATCAGCCGGTCCGCCGGGTCGGCGTGATAGGCCGCATCGACCAGCGAGCGAAGCGAAGGGGCGGCCCGGCGACGGGCCGAAGCGACTGCGTTCATGGTGACGACCTCCTGCAGGGAACGATGGCTGCGGCCGTATGGACTTCCGGACGTCCATGCGGCGCAACCGGGTTTGCCAACGCCAGCGCGCCGTTCATGGCGGCAGGCGCACGCCCAGCAGCACCATGGTTTCGCCGCAGTTGGGCTGGTGCAGCGAACCGTTGGAGATGTGCCGGACCTGGATGCTGGCGACGCGGCCCTGCCAGCCCAGGGTGCTGACGAACTCGTAGACGCTGCTCAGCGCCCGGGTCCTGCCGGTGTGTACGGCCGGCTGGAAGCTGAAGAACAGCGCGTGGTACCAGTCGTCGCCCGTGCCCAGGCGGAAGCGCGCACCACCGGCAGCCAGCCAGATCGAGTCGGAGGTGGTGTAGCGGGCCTGGCGATATCGCGGCATGTTCCGGCCGTCGATCCAGCCGACGGAGAAGTCCGGCGCCCAGCTGAACCGGCTGGAGCCGATGCGGCGTTCGGCCAGCGTGCCTTCGACGAACACGGTGGCCGCGCCCGCGTCGCGCATGTAGCTGCGGCCTCCTTGCAGCTCGATCCGGCCCGTGGCCATGCCGGGCCCCGCGGCCGTGGCCAGGAACAGGGCGGCCATGATGACGCGGGTGCGCGCACCGGATGGGGGTTGGATCACGATCGTTGCTCCTTGGCGCCCGGTTCACCGGGCAACGCGCACGGGTTCGGCGATGGTTCATGCCTCCTGCCCGCGGCGTCGTCGTGTGGCTGATTGGCTATCCGCGGGGACACCGCGCCAACGTGGGTTGTCCCGTGCACGAACGGGTGGAAAGTGCACGACCCGTTACAGCCGCCTCGACGAGCTGACACCCGTCATCTTCGTTGCCGTGGGAAGGAAGCGGATTCGATTCTTCATCGCGGTCGCCGGCGGCGGTAGATCCGTGCGGGGCGGCATCGTGTTGCCGTGGCGACAACAAGACTGCGCAGCGCGACTGTTGCCGGCCGTACAACACGGTGGTCAGCGCGCGCCGTCTACTTGCTCCGCCGCGGCGTACCTACCATGCGTTCTTCCGCGCTGCAGTTCACGTCGCGTAGACCATCGACGCGGAGCGGGCGCCATACCGAAGGCATCACGCATGAGTCCACAGCTCCCCGTCAAAGGCACGATGCACGACAAGCGGCGCGACCGCCCGGCGCAGCCGGAGCAAACCCTCGCCGCCGACGCGGCCCGCGATGGCTGCCTTGCCATGGTCGCGCACGAACTGAAGCAGCCGCTCTCGGTGCTTCTGCTGAACCTCGGCATGCTGCTGGAGAAGATGGCCGAGCTGGATGTCGGCGGTGCGCAGGAGCTCGGCCAGGCGATGCGCCACTCCATCCGCCGGCAGGCCCGGATCATCGACGACCTGTTCGACCTCTCGCGCATGCGCATGGGCAAGTTTCGGCTGGCTCCGGAGCTGCTGGATCTCGACGAGGTGGCCCATGCCATCGCCGCGGACGTGGCCTTCGGCACGCCGGAGCGCGACGTGCGCGTCGACGTCGACACCTCGGCCCGGCACTGGTGCATGGCCGACCGGGTGCGGTTGGAGCAGATGCTGTCGAACCTGCTGGACAACGCGGTGAAGTTCAGCGCCCGGGGCGGACGCATCCGGGTGCGCGTCGCCGGCGCCGACGGGTTCGCCACGGTGTCGGTGAGCGACGACGGCTGCGGAATCTCCGCGGAGTTCCTCCCGCACGTATTCCGGATGTTCGGGCAGGAACGGGGCAGGGACCAGGCTGCCCGCCCGGGCATGGGCATCGGCCTGGCGCTGGTGCAGGAACTGGCCAGGGCCCACGGCGGCAGGGTGGAGGCGCAGTCGGAAGGGCCCGGATGCGGCGCGAGTTTCACGCTGTGGCTGCCGATGCCGGGCTCGGCGGCCGGCCTGCTTTCGATCCCGCCGTCCGGTGCGAATGCGCTGTCCATGCCCTCCCCGGGGGCATGAGGCGGATGCGCACGGACCGGGTGCCCAAACGGGTCAAACAGGAAATGCCCGCCGCGCGGCTACGGCGCGGCGGGCATTTCCTTGCGGTTCTGGCGACTTCGCTCAGCTGCGGAAGAACGCCAGCAGGTCGCGGTTGATCACGTCCGGATGGACGGCAAACATGCCGTGCGGATAGCCGGGGTAGATCTTCAGCGTGGCATGCTTCAGCAGCTTCGCCGAGAGCGGGGCCGAATCGGCGATGGGGACGATCTGGTCGTCGTCGCCATGCATCACCAGGGTGGGCACGTCGATGGCCTTGAGATCCTCGGTGAAGTCGGTTTCCGAGAAGGCCTTGATGCCGTCGTAGTGCGCCTTGGCCCCGCCCATCATGCCCTGGCGCCACCAGTTGTCGACGCAGCCCTGGATGGTCTTCGCTTCCGGGCGGTTGAAACCGTAGAACGGTCCCCCGGCGAGATCGCGATAGAACTGCGAGCGATTGCTGGCCAGCGCCGCGCGCAGGCTGTCGAACACTTCCCGCGGCAAGCCGCCGGGGTTGGCGGCCGTCTTCAGCATCAGCGGCGGCACCGCGTTCATCAGCACCAGTTTGGCGACGCGGCCGGCGCCGTGGCGAGCCACGTAGCGCGTTGCCTCGCCGCCGCCGGTGGAGTGGCCGACATGGATGGCGTCACGCAGGTCGAGGTGCTCGACCACGGCCGCGGCGTCGGCCGCGTAGTGGTCCATGTCGTGGCCGGTGCTGCCCTGCGACGAGCGGCCGTGGCCGCGACGGTCGTGCGCGATCACGCGATAGCCGTGGTCGAGGAAGAACAACATCTGCGTGTCCCAGTCATCGCTGGACAGCGGCCAGCCGTGATGGAAGACGATGGGCTGGCCGGAGCCCCAGTCCTTGAAGAAGATTTCGGTGCCGTCCTTCGTGGTGATCGAGTTCATGTCGTGGTTTCCCTGCTGGATGGGTGATCGGTTTTTCGGGGCTGCCCGGGCCATGGACATCGGCAGGGGCAGGGTGGTCGCCGCCGCGGCGAGCAGGCCCGCAACCATCAGTTGCCGGCGGCGCGGATCGATGGGTGCGACGTCGTCCGGGTCTTGCATCGGGACACTCCTCTGTGGGTGGACGCCCATGACCATCGGGGCTCGAAAAGGCTAGGCGCGGACCCATCGGGGCGGTAGAGAGGCGCGAGTATCCATGGTGTTGCTGGACGCTCACCAATCACGAGGTTTCGCGCATGGCATGGTGGACCGGGCAGGGCGCATGCTGTCCGGCACGCGGCGAAATGCCGGGATCCCCCCCATGAAGAACACCGGCGGCCCCGCGATGGACGCCATGGAAAACGCAAGGAGTGAAACCATGCAGAATCTGTTGTTGCAGACCACCATCGAAGGCGATCCGGACGACTGGAACATCGGACGCTTCGGTTTGTTGGAGGCGTTCCTGGCCGGGCTTCGCGACGAAAGCGGGCAACCGGCGTTCCGTGTCACCGCGCGCAACCGCGACCCACGCGGCAAGCCCGATTCGGTGCTGTCCCGGCTGGACGAAACGGACTTCCGGCAAGTGTGGCTGTTTGCCGTCGACGTGGGTGACGGGCTCACCGAGGAGGACTGCGCGGCCATCGGCCGGTTCCGGCGCAACGGCGGCGCGCTGCTGGTCGCCCGCGATCACATGGACCTGGGCAGTTCCGTGTGCACGCTGGCCGGCGTCGGTACGGCCCACCATTTCCACACGCGCAACCTGGATCCCGACGGCAGCCGCCATTGCATCGACGATTGCGACACGACCGACATCTCGTGGCCGAACTACCACTCGGGCACCAACGGCAATTACCAGCACGTGCGCCCGGTCGGCGAACCGCATGCGGTACTGCGGGATCCCGAATCGGAGTCCGGCGTGATCCGCTATCTGCCCGCGCACCCGCACGAAGGCGCCATCAGCGCACCAGCGGACGACCCGAGCAGCCGCGTGATCCTGCAAGGGACGAGCGCGACGACGGGCAGGGACTTCAACCTCGCGGTGGCCTTCGAGCGCTCCGCCGCCGGCGGACGGGCGATCGCCCAGTCCACCTTCCACCACTTCGCCGACTACAACTGGGACGTGGCGACAGGTTGCCCCTCGTTCGTCTCCGAAGCGCCCGGCGACGGCATGCGCCATTTCCCGGAGGCGCTCAGGTCCACCCGGCGCTATGTCCGCAACCTCGCGTTCTGGCTTGGCGAAGGCCAGGCGTGACGGGCAACGCTGCGGCCGCCGGACGTACCGGCCATTGGTGCATGCGCGGAACCATCGCTGTCACCACCGCGGATCTACCGGAGCACTCCCTTGCTGCCTAGCATCCCGAAGCACAACCCGAGGAGGCAGACATGAACATCGTCGTCATGGGCGGCAGGGGCCTGGTGGGGCGGAACATCGTGGAGCGGTTGCGCCGCCGGGGCCACGCCGTGTCGGCCGCCTCCCGCGCAAGCGGCGTCGACGTGATCACGGGCAGGGGGCTGGCGCAAAGCCTGGTCGGCGCCGACGTGGTCGTCGACGTGACCAACTCGCCGACTTTCGACGACCTCGCCTCCTTCGAATTCTTCAGGACGGCCATCGTCAACCTGCTCGCTGCCGAAAAGCAGGCGGGCGTAGGCCTCCACGTGTCGCTTTCGGTCGTCGGCACCGGGCGCCTCGACGCCAGCCCCTATCTCCGCGGCAAGTCGCTGCAGGAACAGCTGATCGCGGCATCGGGCATTCCGTTCACCATCGTCCACGCGACCCAGTTCTTCGAGTTCCTGCTCGATATCGTCAACTACGCCGTCCGCGGGCAAACCATCCATCTCTCACCCGCCTTCATCGAACCGGTGGCCTCGGACGATGTCGCGGCGACGATCGCCCGGCTCGCCGTCGACACGCCCCTCAATGGATCGCTGGAGATCGCGGGTCCCGAGCGAGCGCGCATGTCCGAACTCATCCAGCGCTTCGTCCGCGACATCGAGGCACCCTACGAAGTCCAGGCCAATACGGCCGCAACCTATTTCGGCGCCACGCTGGACGAATTCGTGCTGCTTCCTCGCCACGACGCCGAACGGGGAACGCTGGGGTTCGAGGCATGGCGGGAACGGTCGGAGTACGCGCTTGCGGACTGGTAGGGGCCTGCTGGTTTGATTTCGCAGTGTGGACGGGGACGTTGCCGTGTGCTCTCGGGTACAGGAGGGCACATGGATTCGTCATCGAAAATTGCCGCCGCGATCATCGGTGCGGCGGTGCTGCTGTTCGTCGGGTTCGTTGGGTATCACGAGTTTGACCGCCGGCGTGACCGGGCCGAAGGCGCGGCACTCATGCAGCAGTTGGGCGATGTGGCAGGTCAAGCGCTGGCCGAAGGGCGGGCAGCCGAAGCGCGTCGTGTGCAGGAGCAGCGTCGCAAGGCAGCCGACGATCTGCGCCGGCGTCAGTTGGGCGCGGAACATCGGTGTGTGGGCGGCGTGGTGGTTATCGTGCGCGGGTCGAGTTACGGCCAGCTTGGCACGGTCGGTGATCCCGTCCGCTGCTCGGGCCGGTACGCGGACCGACCGATCCGTTAAAACAGGTCGAGTTGCCGGCGGCTAGTTTCCTGCGCGGCCCATTCTTGTCTGCGGATGTCATGGCCCAGCACGTGCTGGGCGATGCGGCCGCGTCTCGTGCTTCCTCCGGGTAGGATCAGCCACTGTTGCCGCACGCGCCATCCTGCCCATTTGCCGGTGAGGTCGGCATTGCCAGCGACCAGATCGGCCTGCCACTGGCGAATACGTTTCAGCGCGATGCGCTGGCCGCTCGGTAGCAGCAGGGCATCATTGTCCAGACGCCAGTTCCTGGCGCTCCAAAAGCCTTGCATGTCCTGATTTCCCTCGTTTTCAGGGTGACCCGTGCCGATGGGCGAGAATGGCGGCGGCTCTTTAATTTCGCATAATGTATATTATGTCAAATTACGGAAGGTATCACCGAGGGTGTGGCCAACGCAGCATCCGTCTCTCGCCCCTCCTGATCTGCCGCGCGTTAACGCTGATCCTGTCCAGCCAGATTCCTGAGCTGCCTCAGTTCCTCGGCTTGTCGATCACAGATGTCCTGGAGCCGATCGCGCTCCTCCAGCAAGTCCGCACGCAATGCATGACTGTCCTGCAGTTGGCCATCCAGTGTTGCGCAGGCGTGTTCGGCCAGATCCCGCGCTGCTTGGGCATGGGCGACCTCGGTTTTCGCGTCCTGCAGGTGCGCTTCCATGGCCTTTCGCTCCTTCGCCAACTGAGTCTGGACGGTGCTTTCCAGCGCAACGCGCTCGTCCGCAAAACGGCTGGCCAGCGTACGTTCGGCGTGCTCGATTGCCAGTCGCCACAGCTCGATCATGGTCTGTCCCACCGGAACCGGCACCTCCGGCAAGGAGCTGAGCCGCCGCAACCGTTCCCCGAACTGATTCCGCCAGGTCTCGAGCATGCGGATGATCGTGTTGGGCGAGCCAGAGCCCAGCGCGGCACGGATCTTCTCTACCGTGGGGTTCTTGCCCGTGCCCAGGATGGCATCCGCCGCCTCGTTGACCTGCTCTTGGGTGATGCCTCGGCGCATGCGTGTGTCTCCTCGACTGGCGCCCAACCCATGGATCTTTATTAGTGATAAGTGATGATTATCGCGGCTAGGCGCCCTATTTCGTAGTATACATTACATATTATGAAAGATATTCACCCATTTGGGCCCTTCCAACCCGCGTCCAGCCTGGCGCTGCCGGAACAGCTGGCCCAGCAAGCCGCCGACGCCGTGCGCGAACTGCTCGCCGAAGCGGCTGCCGCCAATACCACGCGCAGCTACGCGGTGCGCTGCGCTACTGGGCCGGCTGGCATGCGGCGCGCACCGGCATCGAGCTGACGTTGCCGATACCCGAGACCACCGTGCTGCAGTTCGTGGTCGATCATGTGGTGCGCCGCTCGGCTGAGGGTGAGCTCACGTGGGAATTGCCGCCGTCAGTCGACCAGACCTTAGTCGCCGCCGGCCTCAAGGCCAAGCTCGGTCCGTGGACGCTGGCCACCGTGCGCCATCGGGTCGCGGTGCTGTCCACGGTGCACCGGCTCAAGCAGGTCCCGAATCCGTGCGAGCAGCCGGCCATCCGTACGGTGCTCAGCCGGGCCGCCCGGGCCGCAGTCAAGCGCGGCGTGCGGCCGCGCAAAAAGACGGCCATCACCTTGGCCGAGCTGGAGGCGATGCTGGCGACCTGTGACGAGAGCCTCGAAGGCCTGCGTGATCGCGCCCTGCTCTGCTTTGGGTTCGCCAGTGGCGGGCGTCGGCGCAGCGAAGTCGCCGCGGCGGATCTGCGTGACCTGCGCCGGATCGGGCCGCAGGGCTACATCTACCGCTTGGAGCACAGCAAAACCCAGCAGGGCGGCGTCACCGCGGCCTCAACACCCGACAAACCGATCCTCGATCGGGCGGCTCAGGCCTTGGAAGCATGGCTGGCCGCGGCCGAGATCACCGAGGGGACGATGTTTCGGCGGCTGTGGAAACAGCGCGTCGGCCCTGCCCTTTCCCCGGCCGCGGTGGGTGATATCGTGCAGCGACGTGCCAAGCTTGCGGGTCTCGAGGGGGACTTTGGCGGGCATAGCTTGCGCTCGGGCTTCGTCACCGAGGCGAGCCGTCAGGGTGTGCCACTACCGGCGATCATGGCGATGACTGAACACCGTGCAGTATCCAGCGTGATGGGGTACTTCCAGACGGGCGGCGCGACGGCGAATCCCGCTGCACGCCTCTTGGAGGGCTAACTGTTTCTGGGCGGAGGATTTCGTCTCATTGTGGCCAAGCGCGGTCACCCTCCGCCTCCCGGCCCAAGTCTAGTCAACCCAGGCGGCCCGAGATACGCCGGGCTCAGCGCCGACTTGTAGCTCGATGAAGATCGCGAAGCGGTATCGCAGTCGCGGATCGTGCTTGTAGGCCTCCAGCTTCCAAAAGTCGACCTCATCGTCCACCCGGCTGCTGGTCTTCTTGAACTCCATCACTAGGTAATTGTCCGGTCTGCCACGGCGGTGCGCGATCACGTCGGGGAACGCGGTCTTGCCCTCGGTGTCAGTCACATCGCCCTGCACCGCCACCCGCTGCATGAGCTCAAGCAGCGGCAAATAGCGCTTGGGGTCTGGTCCGTTGCGGTTGTACTCGCAATCAACATCCCAGTCTCGAAGCTCGGTTTGCAGATAGATGCCAAAGCGATGGGTCAGCGAGCGCTCGTTGGCGTCGACGTCAAGCAGATGGCCGTCGCGCTCGAATAACGTGTCCAGTGCTCTCGCGATCGCCGCGCCGGGTTCGTGTTTCGCTAGGATCGCGCGGATCTCGTGAGAAATCGGCATATGGACTCCGCTACCGCTGGACGCCGGCGTCCGCCGGTTCCTTCAGGTGACTGGCCAACTCGCTGGCACACAACGCCTTTCCGTCGGATCGCAGGTTCGCAACGAGGCCTGTCGCCATCAGGGTCGCGCCGAGCAAGTCATTGCGGGTTCGCCCCCCTCTTCCCAGTCGGCCGGCAACGCCGTGATGGCTGCAATCGTCGACTTGCCCGACAGATACTGCAGCGCGCTGAGGAAGGCCCACTGAGCCTGATCGCCTCGCGCAGGCACAGGCATGCCGCCGCGGCATCGAGTCGTTCCTCGCCCACATCGAGCACCACCTGCGCGGCGACGATGGCCTTGGCCTGCTCTGTGCGCTGGGACTTACGTTTAGGGGAGAGCGATCGCATCGGCGTCACTTCGCGGAACGCTTGCGCGTCGCGGCCGTCTTCTTGGAACTGCGAGTGGCCTTGGCGCCCGATGACGCCACGGCTTTCTTGGCGGCCGTCTTTGCAGCGGACAGCTGGGACGGCGTCGGCGGATCCATCCGGTAGCGGCGCAGGCGCACATCCTTGTCGTTGGCCACCACGTCTAGATCCAGGAACTGCTCGGTCGTCACCGAGCGTCCGTCGAAGATACAGGCATACACCGCCTCGGAATCCGGACGGCGGTAACCCTCGGCTTGCTTGATCCCCGAAAGTACCCAGCCGTGGTGTTTGCCGGGCCCTTGCGCGTCATACAGAACCTTGAGCTCAAACATCGTCGACGCCGTTGGGAGCGCGCCGTTGAATACGGGCCAGGCGACGCGCAGGTCGCACCTGCCGTCTCGGGTCTGCGGCTCTTCGTCGACCCACACCTGCAGTTTTCGATAGCTGGCTTTGAGAGTCACCAGGAGCATCGCCTGGATTCTCTTCTCCGGCCCCGGATGAAGCTTGTAGGGGTGGGACTTGCCCATCCACATTGTCTGGGCGACGAGATTGGCGGGCTTGGCGAGGTGGTCGTGGTGAAAGTCCTGGACGTCTTTTTCGATGCGATCGGCCGACAGCGGCGCATCTTGGAAGCTCAGCTCCGTCGGCACCAGCGTGTCGATCCAAGTCGTCAGGTCATCGCCCTTGCGGTGAAGGTACAGGCGCCTCTGGGCGAAGTTGATGATCACGAAGGTTCGATCGGCAGAAATTTTCGTCGAGGCGAATTCGAGCGCGGCATCCACTGAGGCTAGGCCTGGCCCGATGCGGATCATCTGCTGGAAGTTCTCGTTGCACACGATGACGCCTTGCGTGTCCTGCGCCACGGTCACGCGGTATACGCGCTCATTCAACGTTCCTAGCTCGGTCAGCGTCTCGCGTTCCAGTTCGGGCGTTTCGCTGAACAGGAAAATTATGGACTGCGTCGGCGGAATTGTGGCTTTGGCCAGCGCGATCGAGTTGGCACGGATCCACTCCTCCGCCCACTCCACGCACATGCCGAGGAATCGCTCCGATGGCTTGCCGGACGGCGCCGGCGTGGTCGCCTCGATCGCCTGCAATTCGACTTCGGAAAGTTGCGTACTCATTCGGCCGCTCGCTTGACGCGCCGAAGCAGGACCGTCTGGTAGGCCGACAGGATGTCCTTGCGGTTGAGGCGGCCGACGCGATGCAGCCGCGTGTCGATCATCGACAGACCCGAAACCGTCGGTGTCGCTTCCTCAGGGGTACCTTCGTGATCCATCGTGTCGTTGTGCAGGCGCACCACATGCCGGTAGGTCAGATCCTCTTCGAGCATCTGGTCCAGCGTTCGACCCTGCTCAGGCCGTACGTCCGGCGACCGATTGACGTCGGTCGGAACCTCTTCCTCCAGGGTCCGCGCGGACGCCAAGCACAGGTCCAGCAAGAAGCGATACAGTGCCTGCCCGGTGACCGTCTTGCGGAGCTCTTGGGCGACCTTGACGCCCGCCAGCGTCGGCCGGAACACGCCATCGAACTGTAGGTCACGCGGCTGCGGGTGCGCCTGGAAGTCGTGCAGGTCGACCAAGCCACTCAATACCAGGCTACCGAGGGTGATATGGGCCCAGCGATAGTACGGGCCGTGCTCGGTCCGCCGGGCGCGCTGACGCAGCGGCGTGATGCCGTAGTAGCGCGAGGCAGCAAACGACATGAACAGCAACACATGCAGGCGATGCCGGGTGACCGGCGGCAGGCCGGCGGCCTCGTTCGCTACCAGCATGAACAAGACCCAGCGCGTGAACTGGAGTCGCTCGTGGTCGGCGACGGTCACAGCCTTGAGCTTAGCCATTGGCGTAGGCCGCGAGCTCAGCCGCCAGCATGCCCTTTGCATCGTCCAGTTCGAGGACGCCGGGCGAGGCCGCGATCTTCATGAGGTCGATCAGCCGGTGGCAATCCTTGGCCGCAAGCTTGCCCACCTGGTTTTTTGCACCGACCAGTCCCAGCAGGGCTGGGATCATCAGGGTGCCGTTGAGGTTAGAAGTCGCCAGCAACATGCGTCCGTGCTCGCCCTTGGCCGGCGCAAATTTGCGGATCAGATCCGCGGCCCGTTTCATGAACCAGCTGTCCAAGCTGGCCTCGGGGGTCTCCATCACCAGCATCGTGGCACCGGTGCCGGCGAGCACATCGAGCAACGTCATCCGGAACGCCAGATCCAGGAACTCCTTTTGGGATTCCGACACGCTGGTGGCGGTGCCGCGCTCGCGCACGGCGGCGTGCGTGCTCGAGGTCATCGAGATCCGGAAGGTGGGCACGTTGACCTGTCCGGCGCCGGTGGCGATCTTGAACGGGACGCTGCGGGTGAAGCTGACCTTGACCTTCTCTTGCAGGAACGCCTCTGCGTACTTCGTCAGCCCCTTGCCGATGGCGAGCTGGAAGTCATCCATCGCAGTGGTTACCTTGGCGATGCCCGCCTTGTACTTGGTCGTCAGCTCCTTGCGCTTCTCGTCCAGTGCCTGCAGTTCGGCCTTCTCGAGCGCGAGCCAGTCGGCTTCGCCGTCTGGGATCTGCTGGGCCACCTGCGCCTGCACCATCTGCAGCTGGTGTGCGGCGTCGTTGCGCGCGGCGGTCGCCCGTCGAAGCTCGGTCATGGCCGGCTCCAGTTCGGCATCGACCTGCGCCAGAGCGTCGCCATGCTTGGTCACGGTGGCGCGCAGCGTCTCGATCTTGCGCTCCATCTTCTTGATGTTGGCCAGGGTGATCGGTACGACGTTGGTCGATCCCGCCGCGACCGGCGCATCACACACGAAGCATCGATGAGTGCGCAGCTTCTTGCTGATCAGGTTGAGCTCGCGCTTTCCGCGCTTGCCGCACACGAAGCAGCCCAGGCTGGAGCCAAGCCCCTGCAGCAGAAACTGCAGCTTGTCGTCAAGCGAGGGCAGCGCGTGCGCGATGTAGGCGGCATCGGCGTGCGAGAACGCATGCAGTTCTTGGTCTAAGGCCAGTTGCACCTCGTCGCGCTCATCTTCCAGGCGCTTGCGTCGGTCGACGAGATCCCTGTTGACGACCAGCGCCTTCTTCCAAGCCAGCTCGGCCTGCTCCTGCGCCTGCCGTCTTTCAACCACGTCGGCGGCGCTTGCGCCAGGCGTCGCCGCGCCCGCGATCAGCATGGTCAGCCGTTCCTCGCGCTCGTTGTAGGCATGGGTGCGGTTGCGGTAGTCCGAGTCGACGGACTGGATGTCCGCGTAGAGCTTGTTGAGCTGGTTCGCCACTTTGTGATCGACGAACAGCATCTTGAACAGCTCGAATTGCGAGCTCGGCGACCACAACAGCGGCAGCCGTTCCTCGGTGAAGAACTGCACGTACCGCACGAGGATGTGGAAGTCGTAAGCCGAAGCGACGCCTGCCAGCTCGGCAAGCTCATCGAGGAAGCTTTCGTTGGTCGGCTCGGCGATCTTCCGCCGGGCGATCACCAGTTTCCGGATCTGTAGGTTCTTTAGAAGCCGGGTCACCTCGATCGTCTTGTCCGCGAGCTCGAAGGTCAACGTCGCAGTCGCGTTGTCCCCGAGGTCGTCGGCGGCGCGCTCGCTGAAGTAGGGAAACTTGCGCGACTGGACCAGCTTGCGCTTGCTGACCTTGCCCAAGTCCCGCGTCGCGGCTTTCGACGGACTGCTCGCGCCCAGGAGCATCCGCAACAACAAGTTGAGCAGCGTAGTCTTGCCGATGCCGTTGATGCCGGCGATGACCGTCACACCATCGCCGAACTCCAGATCGATGCCCTGGTTCGCCGGGCCCGGATACAGCGGAAAATTGTTGACGCGCAGCCGGCGGATTACCGGCAAATGGACTAGCGAACTCATTGGCTATCCCCCCGTCATCTGATCATGCATCGGTTAGCGACGAAAGAAAACCCAAGGTCAACGCCATACGAAATTCCTGTCCAGGAACGGACAAGCGTCCCGATGGGACTTCTCATTCGTGAAATATTTACGTTCTTCCTGTCCGCCCTAGGCGGAGCTCTCCTGCAGTCAGTCTCGAAGAGCGTACGCGCTTTCTCGGCAGCAGCGTTGCGAGCCGACGCGGCGAGGGCGAAACCAGCGGCGAGGGCGCCAACGAGGACCGCCGCAGCTGGCCGCGGATCTCGTCGCTTGTCCAGCCGTGGGCCTGCGCATGACGCTGGAAGTGGGCGCGCAACGATCTCGCGCTGGTGATCTGGCCACCACCGTGATCGCGTAACCAGCGAGCCACGCGCTGCGCCATGGCCGCAGCCGTCGGGGGCTCGGCGCCGACGCGGAACACCCACACCTGCTGCGGGGCGATGAGGGCCTTCAACGCGTGCGCGAGCGGCCGCGGAATCGCCACTGCGCGGCGCATGCCACGTTGGATCAGTTCGACGTACGCGTGTCTCGCATGGACATGGCACGTGGCCAACGCGGCCAGCTCGCGGGGCGTGGCGCCCGTCCAGAAACACAGCGCTGACGCGACGCCGTCCAGATCGGACACCTCCAGCAAACGAGACAGCGGCAGCGATCGCGGTGACGGCGCCGTACGCATTGGCGCCGGCGTCGGACGCTCCGGCGTGCGCCATTTTGCCACGGCCGCCAACAGCGAGGCGGGACCGTGCTCTTGCTGGACGAGCCAGCGGATGAAGGCCGACAGGATGCGTCTCGACTGATCCAGGGTGCTGGCCGATGGCGGCTGTCGCGTCTCGTGCCAGGCGCCGCGCACCAACTCGCGCCAGAAGCGCTCGAGCAGCGCAGCATCGAGGTCCGTCGTATCGCGACTGCGCGACCGCAAGAACCGAGCGAGCCGATCGAGCTCGGTGCGGTAAGCGCGATGCGTATGTGCTGCCCGAGGGGCAGCCGCCAGCCAGACGCTTTCGAGGTCGCGCAGCGGTTGCGAATGAAGTGTCATTATGTTCATAATCACATATCGGAACGGAGAGTACCATCCCTGCCAACGCCCGGGCCGAGGAGCGGACGATGTCGACCCCTGAACCCTTGCTCGCCCTGCAGCCCGGCTACCGACGCGTGGCCTCGCGCAAGATGCTCACGCGCGCAGGCGGTGCATCGTTTGATGCCTGGACTGGCGGCCGCGAGGCAGTGAACATGTCGACCAACGCCGGCGCCGAGGAACTCCCCTTCCAGCGCTGGCATCGATTCAAGGAAGCGTTCTCGCCTGAGCTCATCGTGCAGGCGGTGCAGGAATCACCGATCCCCGTGCGACGTCTGGCTGATCCGTTCGGGGGGTCCGGCACGTCGGCCCTAACCTGTCAGTTCCTCGGCATCGAACCGGTGACCGTTGAGGTCAATCCGTTCTTGGCCGATCTCATCGCCGCGAAGCTGGCGACCTATCACGTACCCGAGCTGCTGTCGGCGCTGACGCGCGTGTCGCGAAAGGCCACCGCCTCGCGCTCGCGCGGCGCGGCCATGATCCGGACGCTACCGGCAACCTTCGTCGAGCCCGGCGTCAAGGAGCGTTGGCTGTTCGACCTGCCGGTGCTGATTCAAATCGCGCGCTTGCGCAACGCCATTGAAGATGAAGCTACCCCCGCCGTGAGGCGCCTGTTCCGCGTACTGCTGGGTGGCCTAATGGTCGGTTTCAGTAATGCGTCCGTCAGCGGCAAGGGACGCCGGTATCGTGTCAACTGGGAGGAGCGCCGCGTCAATCCGACCTGCGTGCTACCGACCTTCGCCGATGCGGTCGCGGCCGCGATCGTCGAGATCGGCGCCTGTGCCGCGCGCCCGATGCGCGAGGGTACGGTGCTGCACGGCGACAGCCGCAAGCTGCTGGCGAGCATCGGTCCCGTCGACCAGATCACCTGCTCGCCGCCCTACCCCAACTCCTTCGACTACACCGATGTCTACAACCTCGAGTTGTGGATGCTGGGCTATCTGACGTCCTTCGACGAGAACCGCGACCTGCGCCAGTCGACGCTGAGTTCGCATGTGCAGATCTCGCGCGAGTTCGCCGCAGCGCCGCGCTGCCCGCGCCTGGACAAGACGATGCGGGCCCTGTGCCGGGCGCAGGAGTCCTTGTGGGACGACCGCATCCCCGCGATGGTCGGGGCCTACTTCGCCGACCTGCAGGGTATGATGCGCACCTGCGCGCAGTTGCTGCCGTCCAAGGGCCAAGCCTGGTTCGTCGTGGGCGACAGCCAGTACGCGGGCATCCATGTGCAGGTCGCCAAGATCCTGGCGGACCTGGCGCCGTCGGCTGGCCTGAAGGTGGAGCGCACGACGCCCTTTCGGTCGATGCGCGTGTCGCCGCAGCAAAGCGGCCGACACCAGCTCAGCGAGGACCTGGTTGTCTTCAGCCGCCCGTGAGTTTTCCGGCCACCTGGGCTTTGCGGTAGTCGTCTGAGGAGCGGTACAGGTACCACAAGCACAGATGGACCTTGAGCGTTTCCGCGTCGTCTTTGATCGCCGCGAACACCGCGGCCGCCCCGGTGTTGGTCGGACGCATGTCGAAGCAGCACAACATACGCTCCTCGAAGTGCCGATCATCGCCGTAGGTCGAGGCCTGCTCCAGGCCGTCACGCACGTGCTGGTCGATTTGCGCCGGCGAGCGCAGCACTCCGGTGGAACCGCGCTCGCGCAACACCTTCATCTCGAGCACGGCGAAGTTGGTCTGCTTGCCGGGAGCGACGTCGAAGTCGCCGATGATCTCGATGTCGGTGCGCCCGTCCTTGTCCGGCTGCTCGGCCTTGATGCGGCACTGCGGGCTAAAGCGCCCGCTTAGGCCCAAGCGCACCGCGTACTGCACGCGCTCCTCGGCGTTCTTCGCGGCCCAGCCCTTCGCCGGGTCCTTCCACAGGCTAAAACTCGCGCCCACCTGGTCCGGCGACTTGAGCTCGTGCTCGTACACCGCATCGATGACATGGCGGATGCGCTCGGGCGTGGGCGGTTCGGGCGCCACCGGCAACGTCTGCACCTTGTCGTCCTGAGCAACGCCGAAGGGGAACCAACTCAGCTTTGAGTGGCCGCCCGCCTTGGGCAGGTAGATCACCGTAGGCAGGATGTCGGCGTGATCTGCGGCCAACGCGTCGAGGAGTGCGCCGTCGTCGCCGGCGTAGTCGCGCGAGCGACCGGTCGCCGCCACGCCCAAGTAATGCACCTGCCCCGTCAGCCGGTAGTTGCCGGAATTGAGGAAGGGCCGGCGCACCAGGCCGTCGGGCGACGCTTCGAAGAACGCCGCCGGCACCAGCACCATCGCCGCCGGGCACTCGAATTCGGCGTCGGGTTCGCGCTCGCGCGCCAAGACCATGCGCCGCACGGCGATCAGGAAGCGTAAATCTTCGGGCAGGTCGATGTCGCTGCCCTTGCCCGTCAGCACCACAGCCTTGAGCTTGTCTTCGTCCTGCGCCCACGCGCCCTGATCCACCAACGGCTGCTCAGCCATGGGCCACCCGCGTGTTGAGGTGGTCGAGGTAGAGGTACAGGCGCTCGGCCGGCTCCAGGCGTCGTCCGGCGGCGAAGGTTATCGCGGCATTGCGCGAGAAGTTCTTGGCCGGATTGTCGTACTCACCGAAGTCGATGACCTCGCTCACGTCCACCGAGATGTCGGCGTAGCGGGCGTCCTGCAACGCCGCGTGCCCGAGCTTGTCGTCGCTCAGGACGCTGTAGGCGGCCGCGAGTTCATGCAGGAACTGCGCCTCCTGTGCGAACACCTGCCCGTGGCGTTCCAGCGCCGCTCGCACCAGCGGCCGCCGCAAGCGATACTGCGCCAGTACGCGGTAGCGCTTGTCCTCGGCTAGGTAGCGGTACTCGACCTTCATCGCGTCGACCAAACCGCGACCGACGAGCCGGTCGATGGCCAACTGTAGCTCAGGGTAGTACGGGCCGCTAGCGCGCTTGAGCAGCTTGGCGTCGAAGGGCGCCAGGTCGAATACCGGCGACAACACGTTGGCCAAGTACGCCAGCTCGTGCAGGGCCGGCGCGGACGTGGGTACCAGCCCTGCCCGCGCCAAGGCGTCAAGCAGGACCAAGACGCGCACGGACTGCTGGCGGGCGCGCAGGTCAGCGTCCATGGCCATCGTCGTCTCCGCGTTTGTAGTCGCGCTCGTCTTCAGATTCGGGTTCGCTGTCGTCGTCACCGTGGACAGCGTTGAGCAGATGCGTCCACAGCGCCGTGTAATCCTCTTTCCAGGCCACCATCGCGCGCGTTGGCACGCCGGCGTGGAAGAGGTCGACCACCGGTGCCATCGGATCGCCCGGTGCATTGATTTCCTGTAACAGCCGCGGCACCAGCATGCCGGCGCCAAGGTTGGAGGTCACCACCAGACGGTTGGTCCCATGGTTGCCGGTCTTGGCGAACAGTCCGAGCACGGTAGCGGCGCGCTCGACGAACACCGCATCCAACGAGGACTCGGGTGCGTCGATCACCAGCGAGGCGGCGCTGCTGGGCGCGGCCACGTGCACTAGGGCCATGCGGAAGGCCAAGTCGATGAACTCGCGCTGGCTCTCCGAAACCTCTTCGGGGTCACCACGACGCTTGAGGCCGGCGAAATCGCTGCCGGTCAAATCGACGGCGAAAGCCGGATACTCGACCGGCTCGACGCCGTCGGCGCCGGCTTGGCCGACCTGCATGCGCGTGGGCGACCAGCTAAGCTGGCTGTCTTCGAACAAAAAGCCATTGGCTGCCTCGCCAAACTTGGCCTTGATCGCGTCGGCGAACTGCGCGATGTGCGCGCGGTGTCCGCCGAGGAATTCGCCGAACTCGGTGCGCGCGACTTTCAGGCGCGCCCGCATGTCGATGACCAGCTCGTTGGCCGCGTCGAGCTTGCGCTGCTGGTCGGTGACGCGGCGCTGGTCCGGAGGCAACTGCGCCTGCAAGTCGCGCACCTTCTGGTCCACTTCATCACGCTCTTGGGCGCACGCGGCTAGTTCCGTGCTGGTGGCCAGGTGCGCGGCATTGGCCTCGTCGCGCTCGCGTGCCTGGTCGGCCGCCTGTACCACGAAGGCGTCGTAGGCAGCCTTGAGTGTCTGCAGGCGCGCATCGGTGATTTCCGTGACGTCTGCCGGCATGGACACCTCGATAGGAGAGTCGCAGATAACGCAGTGACGCGCTTCCAAGGCCTGCTCGAGCGACTGGCGGCGCGCTGCAACATCTTCGGTGCCGCATACAAGGCAGGTTGCGTCCGACATCAGGCGCGCCAGGATGAAGCGAATGGATTCGTCGGCGTGAGGCAAGTGGGCATCGATCGTTAGCAGGCGCGCGCGTTCGAGCTCACGCAGGGCCTTGTCCTGCTCCGCTTCGGCTCGGATCGCATCCAGGCGGGCACGGTGACGCATGCGGTCGGTTAGGTCCAGGCGCTCCACTAGCGTGGCGTGGCGCTCCTGCAGCTTGTCCAAGTGCGTCTGGGCGGCCGCAAGCGCCTGGCGCACGCCCGGGGCGGAGGTCGTTTTCTGGTCGATCTTGGCGCTCTCGCGCTTTTCGCGCTTGAGTGCGCTGTCCAGGTTACGCATGCGTGAGTCGAGCTCGAGGATCACGCGCTCGCGCCTTGTCCATTCCTGTGCAAGCGTTGGACTGAGCAGCAGGGCGCGCAGCAACTGCTTCTGTGCGCCGGGGTCCCACACTAGGGCACGGCGGTCCTCGAAGTAAAACACCAGCGTGCGCAGCACCAGGATCCAGTCGCCGAACGAGCCCAGTTCCGCTGCGGCGGCGATGGCATTGCGGAAGGTCAGTTCCTCAGTGTCGGCGGCCTCGCCGTCAATGATGAAAGTCGTCAGCGCCAGGTCCCTCAGGCGACGGGTGACTTGGAAACGCTTGGCGCCAAGCTGGAAGCTCAGCTGCGCGCTCGCGTTCTGTGCGCCGTCATTGACGCGGTTGGCGAACTGACGCTGCGACCAGCGGTCGAGGTTCTGCACGCTCAGATCTACCGAACCGATGCGCCCCTGAGGCAGCGGGATGTCACCTGTGCCGGTGAGCATCCGGAACAGCATCATGATCAGCGTGGTCTTGCCCAGGCCGTTGGCGCCCAAGATCAGGGTCAGGCCGTCTCGGAAGGGAATCTCGAACCGACCCTGCCCATCCTTGCCCGGGTAGAGTCCGTAGTGCTCGACGACCATCTGTTCCAACAGCGGGAAATGCGCCATGTCCTGTCCTTGTGCGAGTTGCGGGCGGCGGGATCGGACGAGGGTCAGCCCTCCCCACCTGACCGGATCGCCGTAATAGCGATCCGCCGTCACAGAAGCTGCGACCGCTCCGTGCCTGCGAGGACCAGTATCGCCGAAAACCGGAACGGCTAAGAACTGTGGCCCTTTCTCGCTCCCGAGCGCGACACGCGGCACCGCGGGTTTGCCCCGTGATGTGAACTATTTCCGTTACGCCGGTGCTGCCGACACCAGCGCCTCGGTCGTGATGTGGATGGTGATCGATAAGTTTCCACGCCAAATGATTGCTGCAAGGCAGCGACTCCTTCCCGTCCCTACCCCCGATAACATCCCCTAATCGAAAGCCCGAGCTGCGCATCTCACCTCCACGACGTGGGGCCGACACCCTAGGTGTAATCGTTCCGGCCCCGGGCCACCCTGCATCGAGTAGCCAGGTCGATGAGCGAAGGGCAAGCCCCGTATTCGAACGCTCTCGAAGGCAGCGTCCGATCGCGAGCAACGCGATCTATCGTCGTATTGGTGAGCCTCAATAAGGCGGGTCCTTTCGCAGCCGCTGTGCCCTCGCCGCCTCCGTCCACCACGCGAGATCGTCGGCGAAGCGGGAGAACGACTTTTCGAGGGATGCCCCGGCTTCGCCGAGGGGCTCGCCGGCTTCGTCGAGCGTGTGGGTGATCGAGCCGACGGTCACGGTGCTGGAGATGACGACCATGCCCATCTCCGAAAGCGTGCCGTGCCAGTGCAGGTTGGAACGGGCGCCGGCGATGCGCCCTGCCGAGTAGCTGACGATCCCGGCGGAGCGCCAGAACCATTCCTCCAGGAAGTGATCGGTCAGGTTCTTCAGGCCGGGCTGCACGCCCCAGTTATATTCGCCGGCGACAAAAACGAAGCCGTCCGCGGTACGGATCTGTTCGGCGAGCGCTTCCATGGCGGCCGGCGCCTCGCCTGGTGGGTATTCCTTGTACATGCGGTCGAGCATCGGCAGCCCGATCTGTTTGGCATCGACGAGCTGCACATCGGCTCCGCGTGCGGCCAGTCGGCGTGTCACGTACTCGGCGAGGCGGATGCCGGCGCGGTCGGAGCGGTAGGAACCGTATAGGACGAGGATGCGATCGGGCATGAGTTGCTGCGCTCCAGGCTGGATGTGCCGGAAGGTGGACGCGGCCCCGTCGGCACCAGGTGATCGATCAGGCCACTGCAGTGTCCATCGCGAACAGCCACCACTCGTCGGTAATGGCCCGCGGTCCGGGGAACCAGGGGCGCGACGGGTTGGCCACCTGGGAGGACCTTCCCAACCGGTCGCGGAGGGCGCCACGCGCCATCATCCCCACCTCCGGCTGCCCGGACAAGCCGGTCATGGTAGTCCTGCGCTTGATGGGAGGATACAGTCCCTACGGAACCACGGAGTTCAGCAGGCGCCTTCCGTTTGCAGCGCAGGCGACGGCAGCGGGGAGTCGCCCGACAGGCGGTCACAGACCGTGTCGATGTCGCCATCGGCAAGTAGGTCGTAGGCCGTACGGCCGCCGAAGGCGCGCTGGTGCATGCACATCCAGCGGACGGCACGTTGCCGGTCGCCGATGGACTGCAGCACCAGTTGCGCAACGGCGGCGTGCTGTTCCTCCAGCACGCGGAAGCCGCGCTGGACGGCCGCTTCGCGAGCGCGTTCCAGTTCGCGCAACTCCTCGGCCACGGCAGCGAGGCTGTTGGCCGGCGTGAGCTTGTACAGCGCGTTCCTCATTGCAGCGTCCGCCGTTCGGTCCGGTCGATCTCGATCGCGGCGCACAGGAAGGCGAGCACGGCGTGTGCCCTGCCCTGCCTCACCAGCGTCGCGGCGGTGAGCCCGTCCAGCACCGCGATCGGCACGCTGCGGTACCAGCTCATGGCTTCCACCGGGTCGGGCTCCAGTGCCGCGGCCATCTGCAGCACCGCCAGCGCGGCCGACATGAAGCCTTCCGCCGGCGCCGGGGTGCGCCGATCCTGCACTGCCGGCCGCGGGCTTGCCGCCGCCGGCCACATCAGGGACGTTGATCGCATGTGACACCTCCTGCCATGGCCTGCGGCGCGAACAGTAGCCCGCGCCGCCCGTCGTGACTTGCGTTTTCCTGCTGTCGTTTGGCCGTTTCTTCCGCGACGTCAGGCCGGCATCTTGCGGAAGGCGATGGAGAAGCGGTTCCAGCCGTTGATCGCGATGATCAGCAGCGTGAGGTCGGTGATCTCCTCTGGCGAGAAGTGGCCGTGCACGGACGACCACACGCTGTCGGGCACGTGGTCCTGGCTCACCAGGGTGACCGCCTCGGTCCACTCCAGCGCCGCACACTCGCGCTCGCTGAAGAACGAGGTCTCGCGCCAGGCGCTCAGCGTGGCCAACCGGCGCTCGTCCTCGCCGCCCTTGCGCGCGTCGGCGAAGTGCATGTCCAGGCAGAACGCGCAGCCGTTGATCTGCGAGGCGCGCAGGCGCACCAGTTCCACCAGGGGTTTCTCGAGCGAACTTTTGGCGATGCGCTGCTCGAGCGCGAGCATGGCCTTGATCGCGTCGGGGCCGGCTTTGTAGAAATCGAGGCGAGCACTCATGGGTCGTTCTCCTGGGAAAGGGCATGGAGGTCATGCCGTCGGGGGGATGCGGCGGCCCGCGCTGCCGGCGCGGAAGGCGTGGCAGGCATGTCGTCGCAGGGGAAGAGTGAAAACAGGCGATCGAGCACCACAGACGTGCCGGGTGCACCGACGGTCGCGTCGAAGGCCGCGGCGACGCGCTCGTGCAGGGCGCGACCGTGCGGGGTCAGGCTCAAGGTGGCGCGGCGGCGGTCTTTTTCATGGCGGGCGCTGCGCAGCAGGCCACGCTGGATCAACTGCGTGGTGGCACGCGACAGCGCGCCCGGATCGCGCGCCAGCCGGCGTGCGACGCGCGTGAGCGGCGCCGGGCCGCTGGCGAGTTCGGAGACGACCACCCATTGGGCCACGGACAGATCTTCCGCAACCAGCACCCGGTCGGCGGCCTGCACCAGCTCCCGATGCAGCTGTTCGACCAGCAGCAGCGCCCGGCGCAGGCGCGCCGCCACGGCGCCGCGGGCGAAGAGCGGCTGCGCGTTCAACGGAACACCTTCTGCACCAGCGTCACCGCCACGCCCAGCAGGCCCAGCGCGGCGACGAGCAGGAAGTGGTCGATGTTCGCCAGCATGGACGACTGCTGCGCCAGCATCTGCGCGATCCGCGCCGTGGCGAGCGGTGCGGCCTGGGCCGGGCCGACGACGTGCGCCAGGCCCTCGCGCAGCGCGTCGAACAAGGCCTGGTAGGCGGGGTCGCCCGGGCGGATGCGGTTGTCGAGCACCGCGTAGTGCACCGCGGTGCGCCACTGCTGGCCGAGCGTGGCCAGCGTGATGCCCAGCGCAATGCCCGCCTGGGCCAGCATGTTCTTCATCTGCTGGGCGTTGGAAAACGCCTGCTCGTCCTGCTCCATCTGGCGGAACGACTGCATCGCCGCCACCGGCAACACGGTGAGCAGGAACACGCTGTAGAGCGCCAGCGCCGGCAACACGTCGCGCCACAGGTCGGCGCCGGTGTTGAGGCGCGACAGCGCCAGGCCGAACAGCGCCAGCGCGGCAAAGCCGGTCACCAGGTATTTGCGTGGCGCGGGATGGCGCGGCAGCAGCGAGGTCACCGTCAGGAAGGTCAGCAACGCCACCAGCAGGCCAACCGCCTCGATCGCGCCCACCGTGTGCCAGCCGAAGCCCAGCGTGCGCTGGAGCATCACCGGGATCACGTAGTTGTTGGCGCCCAGCATCAGGTAGCCGAAGGTGAACAGCGCCATGCCCGCCAGGTAGCGCGCATGCAGCATCTGGCGCACCCGCAGCAGCGGCCGCCGCGCGCGATGTTGCAGCCAGGCATAGCCGAGCAGCGCGGCACTGCCTGACGTGACCAGCACGAACATCGCGCCGGCTTCGCTGAAGAAATCGTAGTAGGCGCGCTGCAGCGCGTAGAGCAGCGCGAAGCTGCCGCCGACCAGCAGACCCTGGTGCACGACCCGCGGCGCGTGGTCGCCGTTCGGGGCGAGCGGGATCGGCGAGAGCGTGGCACCGGCCAGCACGAAGGCGAGCGCGCCCATGCAGGCGACGATCCAGTAGATCGTGCTCCAGTGGTCCGCGGCCACCGCCTGCGCGGCAATCCACGGCCCGGCGGCGATGCTCAGCGCCAGGCTGGTGCCGAGCGCACGAATGCCGACGAAGCGGCGCGGGCCGGCCAGCAGGTGGTGGATGATCATGCGCGCGGAGGTGAACAGCGCGCCGCCGCCGATCGCCATCACCACGCGCCCGAGCAGGAAGGAAGCGAAGTCGCCGCTGGTCGCGCACAGCACCGCCCCCAGCACCAGGACCGCGGTAGCGCCACGGATCACCGTGCGCCCGCCCAGGCGCTCCACCAGCCAACGCTGCATCGAGATGGCCAGGATCGCTACGCTCGCGTACACCGCCGCGACCAGGCTGAAATCCTCCGGGCTCATGCCGAGCTCGCCCATGATCGGGCCGGCCGCGAACGCGGTCATGCTCAGCTGCAGGAACTCGATCGCGGTCAGCGCCGCGATGGTCGCGTACAGCAGTCGCGGGGAGGCGGGCGTGTCCATGCCGATGCCTAGCGGTTGGCCTGGATGACCTGCGCGACCAGCGCGTCGGCGTCGGCCAGCTGGTGCGCGTAGACATCGGTGCGATAGCCGTGCGGCGGCGTATTCACCGAGGCAAGCCGGGCGCCGTTGCGCTCACGGGTGTCCACCGTCACCCGCATCGACAGGCCCAGCTGCAGCGGGTGCGCCGCCACCTGGCGCGGATCCAGCGCGATGCGGATCGGTACGCGCTGCACCACCTTGATCCAGTTGCCGGTGGCGTTCTGCGCCGGCAACAGGGAGAACGCGCTGCCGGTGCCGGCCTCCTGGCCCATCACCGTGCCGCGGTAGACGACCTGGTTGCCGTAGACGTCGGCGGTCAGCTCCACCGGCTGGCCGATGCGGAGATGGCGCAGTTGCGATTCCTTGAAATTGGCCTCCACCCACAGGTGGTCCAGCGGCACCACCGACATCAGCGGCACGCCCGGCGCCACCTTCTGCCCGAGCTGCACGTGGCGCCCGGTCACCAGGCCAGTGACCGGCGCCGGCACGTGGGTGCGGTAGGCCGCGACATAGGCGTCGCGCACCTGCGAGGCGGCCGCCAGCACGTCGGGCTGGGTGTCGATCGAGGCGCCGTCGATCAGGGCGCGGCTGCCCGCCAGTTGTTCCCGCGCGGCGTCCAGCGCCGCCTTGGCCGAGCGCACGGCCTGCGCGGCGTGGCGCACCTCCTCACCGGGGATCGCGCCGCTGGCGAGCAGCTCGCGCCGGTGCGCGAGATCGGCGCGGGTGCGCGCCAGGTCCACCTCGCGCGCGGCCAGGTTGGCGCGGGTCTGCCCGACCGCCGCGTACTGCGCCCGCACCTGGCGTACCGTGCGCGCCAGCAAGGCCTTGGCGCGGGCCAGCGCAAGCTGCGCATCGGTATCGTCCAGCCGTACCAGCGGGCGGCCGGCCTGCACGAAATCGGTGTCGTCGGCGCGGATGGCGGTGACCACGCCGCCCACCTGCGCAGTCACGCTGACCACGTTGCCGCCGACGTAGGCGTCCTCGGTGGATTCGCGGTACTGCCCGACCACGAGCCAATAGATCGCCAGCGCGAGCGCGCCTACCAGCACCAGCACGGCGGCGACGATCCTGCCCGGCCACGGTGAGCGCCTGGTGCCCGCCTCGTTGCCGGCGGGAGGCATGGTGGTATCAACGGGTTTCATGGCTGGCGCTCCGCACGATGGAGGCCCGGGCCGGCGCGGCGGCGACGTAGCCGCCGCCCAGGGCACGGACGAGGTTGAGGCGCAGTTCACGCTGGCGCGCCTGCGAGGCGATGACCTGCTGTTTCTGTCCCAGCACCTGGCCCTCGGCGCTCAGCACCTGCAGGTAACTGGCCAGGCCGCTGCGGTAGCGCGCCTGCGCGAGGTCGTAGGCGTGCTGGCTCAGCGCCAGCGCCTGCCGCTCTTCGCGCTGCCGCTCGTCGAGCCAGTGCAGCGACACGAGCTGGTCGACCACGTCGTGCACGGCGGCGAGCACGGTGGCGTTGTAGGCCTCGACCGTGGCGTCGTACCCGGCCTGGTGCAGGGCCAGGTTGCCGCGCAGGCGCCCGCCGTCGAAGATCGGCAGCGAGATCGCCGGCCCGACGCCGAGCACGCGGCTGCCGGCCGAGAGGAAGTCGTCGAAGCCCAGCCGCTGCAGGCCGAGGAACGCGTTCAGGCTGATGTCCGGGTAGAAGCGCGCCTTGGCGACCTTGATGTCCTGCCCCGCCGCCTCGACACGCCAGCGTTGCGCGACCACGTCGGGCCGCCGCCCGATGAGGCCCACCGGAAGGTCGCCGGGTACGGCCACCGGCGCGGGTGGCGCCAGCTGCGGGCGCGTGATGGTGAGGCCGGCATCGGGGCCCTCGCCTTCCAGCGCGGCGATCTGGTTGCCGATGCGCGCGATCGCCTCGTTGGCCGCGCTGATCTGCTCGCGCGCCGCCGGCAATCCCGCCTCGGCCTGGGTCAGTTCGAGCGCGGAATCGAGCTGGGCGGCGACCCGCTTGCGGGTCAGCGCGAGCGTCTGCCGGCGCTGCGCGAGCGTGGCCTGGGCCAGGTCGCGGCGTGCGTAGGCCGCATCGAGCCGCAGGTAGGCACGCACCGTCGCGGTGGTCAGCATCAGCCGGGCCGCCTGCAGGTCGACCTCGGCCGCGTGCGCGCGATCCAGCGCCGCGTCGACGGCCGCGCGGTTCTTGCCCCAGAAATCCAGTTCGTAGTGCAGCCCCAGCGAGGCGTCGTTGATGGTCTGCCAGCTGCCGGCGATCGGCGGCGGCACCGTGCCGTGTTCGCTGAAGCGCTCGCGCGTGCTGTGGAAGCCGCCGTCGACCTGCGGGACGAGTGACGCGCCGGCCATGCCCGCCACGGCGTCCGCCGCCCTCACCCGCGCTTCGGCGATGCGCAGGCCGGGCTGGTCCGCCAGGGCGCGGTCGACCAGGCGGTCGAGTTGGGCGTCACCGTAGTCCAGCCACCAGTCCTGCCGTGGCCAGGCGGCATCGGACAACGGCACGGCCGCGAGGCTGCGACCGGCGGCGATCCCCTGCGGATCATCAACGTGAGCCTGCGTATGCAGGCCGGCCATGCTTGCGCAACCGGACAGCAGCATGGCCGCCAGCGCGAGCATGCGAACGCCGGTTGGCGCGGCAGCGGGATGGGAGCGGACGAGCGTGGTCATCGCGGCACCTCGTGCCTCGGGCAACTATCAGCCCAGGCAGATACATGGTCGGGCGGAACAACGGATTTCCATGCGCGAAACGACCTCGGTTGGCGTGAGAGGTCAGGAGGTGCGGGCCGCGTTGGCCAGCACCTGCTCCAGTGATTGCCTGAAGGCTGCAGCCTGCTTCTCGTCGAAACCGGCCAGCAGCCGCTTGAATACCGCCTGCACCCGCTTTTTGGCCTGCGGGAACACTGCCCTGCTCTCCGGCGTGAGTTCGAGCAGGAAGCTGCGCCGGTCCTCCGGATTGGGCACGCGCCGGATCAGCCCCTTCTTCTCGATGCGGTCGAGCAGGCGCGTCATCGCACCGGAGTCGTAGCCCAGCAGCCGGCAGAATTCGCCGATGGTGCGGCCCTTGCCCATGGCGATGCTGTTGAAGACCACGAACTGCGCCGCGGTGATGTCCAGCGGTTGCAACTCGGCTTCGATCGAGCCCCAGATGGCCGATCGCACGGAGCTGACCAGGAAACCGAGCTCGCCGCCGCTCAGGATGTCGATGGTGTCTGCTTTGGACTTGCTCACGGCGATGCCCTCGGGAACGGATTGCCGGGCAATGTATCTGCCTAGTCAGAATTTGTCAACGTCAGAAAACGGTACGCCACCGCCGTGCGTCATGCGGGCCTTCGGGTCAGGCCGGGCTGGCGTTCCTTCGACGTCGTCCACCGACGGGTTGCCCGCGTACGGCCGATTCGTTGCAGCCAGTCATAACCGTCGTCGGGGCCCAGCCCGTCCAGAGTCGGGAGGTGTTGCCGCGCGCCGCCGCGGCCGCCACGGACCGCGGAAAGGCTGCGCCGCTGGTGCTGGAACGGCAGCCGCAGCCGCTGCTTGATGTCGTATGTCATGGTGCTGGGTCCTGTCGACGAGGCGTGGCCGGTCGGGGAACAAGCCGGCCCGGGAGTGTGTGGGAAAGGGTCGGGCCGCGGCCGCGCCGAATCAATGACGCCGGCGTAACCACACCGTTTCTCCGCAGGAAACGGTGCTGGCATGGCCAAACTGTTGCGCCGGGGGAAACACACCGGTCACCAGTCACGGGTTTTGCCAAGGGGGATCGACACCATGTCGCTGCCCGGTTCCCCCGGGAAATCCCCACCCATGAACAACAGAATCCTGCTTTTCCTGTGGCTCGCCGTCGCGGGCCTGCTGGCGGCGGTGCCGGCCGGTGCGCGCGCCGCGACGCTCGGCGATGGCGACTACGCCAGGATCGGTGTGCCGGATCTGGCGCAAGCCTCGGCGTTCTTCCACGACGTGCTCGATTGCCGCCCGGTCGGCGACCCGGCGCCGGCCGGCACGGGGGCCTCAGGCTCCCGCCTGCTCGCCTGCGGCAGCGGCTCGATGCTCGAGCTGTTCGTCTTCCCTGCCCGCGGCCCGGCCGCCCCGCGCGAGACCTTGCAGTTCATTTCCGACGGCGCCTTGCGCAACGATGCCTGGCTGCGCCAACGCGGCGTCACCGTCAGCAGTGCACCGCGCCGGCTGACGTCCGGCCCGTGGGCCGGCCGCATGGCGCTGGATTTCGTGGCGCCCTGGGGCATGCGGATGCGCCTGCTCGGCAGCGAGCCGGACGCCACCTACGGCAGCATCGAGGCGGTGGCGGCGGCGTCGCGCGGGCACTAGCGCCGGGCGCGGAAGAACTCGCGCAGCATGCGGGCCGACTCGTCGGCCAACAGTCCGCCGACCACCTCGATGCGGTGGTTGTGGCGCGGATCGATCAGGGTGTCGAACACGCTCCCGGCCGCGCCGGTCTTGGGATCGGCCGCGGCGTAGACCACCCGGGCGATGCGGGCGTGGATCAGCGCCATCGCGCACATCGAGCACGGTTCCAGCGTCACGTACAGCGTGGCGCCGGACAACCGGTGGTTGGCCAGTTGTTCGCCGGCGGCGCGCATGGCCATGACTTCGGCGTGGGCCGTGGGGTCGTGCAAGGTGATGTTGCGATTCCAGCCCAGGCCCACGACTTCACCGCCCCGCACCAGCACCGCCCCCACCGGAACCTCGTCCTCAGTATCGCGGGCATGCGCGGCCAGCTGCAGGGCGCGCTGCATGTAGCGCACATCGTCGGGTGAGAAACCACTTGAGGTTTCCGGTTTTTCAGTCGTCATTTCAATAGCTTGCCGGTTTATCCCAGAACAGCTGGAGCCATGCCGGCCGTTCCCGACGCACGCAAGTCGTTGATTGTCCTATTCCCACTCGATCGTGGCGGGCGGCTTGCCACTGATGTCGTAAACAACGCGAGAAACACCACGCAACTCATTGATAATGCGATTTGAAACCTTGCCAAGGAACTCGTATGGCAGGTGCGCCCAGTGGGCGGTCATGAAGTCGATGGTTTCCACCGCGCGCAGGGCGATCACCCATTCGTAGGCTCGGGCGTCGCCGACCACGCCGACGGACTTGACCGGCAGGAACACCGCGAACGCCTGGCTGGTCCTGTCGTACAGCCCGGCAGCACGCAGCTCCTCGATGAAGATGGCATCGGCCCGCGCCAGCAACTCGGCATGTTCGCGTTTCACCTCGCCCAGGATGCGCACGCCCAGGCCAGGGCCCGGGAACGGGTGGCGGTAGACCATCTCGCGCGGCAGGCCGAGCTCCACGCCGATGCGGCGCACTTCGTCCTTGAACAGCTCGCGCAGCGGTTCGACCAGCTTGAGCTTCATGTGCGCCGGCAGGCCGCCGACGTTGTGGTGGCTCTTGATCACGTGCGCCTTGCCGGTCTTGCTGCCCGCCGATTCGATCACGTCGGGGTAGATCGTGCCCTGCGCCAGCCACTTCACCTTGCCGCCGGCGGCAACGAGTTTCTCCGACTCCTCGTCGAAGATCTCCACGAAGAGGCCGCCGATGATCTTGCGCTTGGCTTCCGGGTCGGCCACGCCGGCGAGCGCATCGAAGTAGCGGTCGGCCGCGTTCACGCGGATCACCTTGACGCCCATGTGCTCGGCCATGGTCGCCATCACCTGGTCGCCCTCTTTCCAGCGTAGCAGGCCGGTGTCGACGAACACGCAGGTGAGCCGGTCGCCGATCGCCTTGTGCAACAGCGCGGCCACCACCGAGGAATCCACGCCGCCGGAGAGGCCCAGCAGCACGTGGTCGTCGCCGACCTGCTCGCGCACGCGGGCGATCTGGTCGTCGATGATGTTGGCCGGCGTCCACAGCGTGGCGCAGCCGCAGATCTCGGTGATGAAGCGCTTGAGCAGCGCCCCGCCCTGCTTCGTGTGGGTCACCTCCGGGTGGAACTGCACGCCGTACCAGTGCTTGTCGTGGTTCTCCATCACCGCCACCGGGATGCGGTCGGTGCTGCCGGTGACGACGAAACCCGGCGGCGCACGCGACACGTGGTCGCCGTGGCTCATCCATACGTCCAGCCGGTGCGCGTCGGCGTGGTCGGCAAGGCCTTCGAACAGGCGGCTGGAAGCGGCGATGTCTACCTGGGCGTGGCCGAATTCCCGCTGGTCGGCCGCCTCGGTGGCGCCACCCAGCTGTGCGGCCAGGGTCTGCATGCCGTAGCAGATGCCGAGGATCGGCACGCCCGCATCGAACACCTGTTGGGCTGCCCTGGGCGAACCGGGGAGCGTGGTGGATTCCGGCCCGCCGGACAGGATGATGCCCTTCGCGCCGAATGCGGCGATCTCGGCCGGGTCGTGGTCCCAGGCCCAGATTTCGCAGTACACGCCCAGCTCGCGCACGCGCCGGGCGATCAGCTGCGTGTACTGCGCGCCGAAGTCGAGGATCAGGATCTTGTCGGAGTGGATGCTTTGCATCGTGCAGGCTCTTGGAAAATGCAAAAACGGCCGCGGCGCCCTTCCCCCGGATGCGGAAAGGACGCCGCGAAGTGCCGGAAGGCCCCGGACCCGGTTACGAATTGAGTCGGTAGTTCGGCGCTTCCTTGGTGATCTGGATGTCGTGCGGATGCGCCTCGGTGACGCCGGCGGAGGTGACCTTGACGAATTGCGCCTTGCTGCGCACGTCCTCGATGGTGGCCGCGCCCAGGTAACCCATCGACGCGCGCAGGCCGCCGATCAACTGGTGGATGATGTTGCGCAGCGGCCCGCGGTACGGCACGCGGCCCTCGATGCCCTCGGGCACGAGCTTGTCGGCGTCGGCCTCGTCCTGGAAGTAGCGGTCCTTGGAACCGAGCTGCATCGCGCCGATCGAACCCATGCCCCGGTAGCTCTTGTACGAGCGGCCCTGGAACAGTTCGACCTCGCCGGGGGATTCCTCGGTGCCGGCAAACATGGAGCCCAGCATCACGCTGGAGGCACCAGCCGCCAGCGCCTTGGGGATGTCGCCGGAATAGCGGATGCCGCCGTCCGCGATGAGCGGGATCTCGTCCTTCAGCGCGGTGGCGACCATGTCGATGGCGGTGATCTGCGGCACGCCCACGCCGGCCACCACGCGGGTGGTGCAGATCGAACCGGGGCCTACGCCGACCTTCACCGCGTCCACGCCGACGTCGAGCAGCGCACGGGCCGCCTCGCCGGTGACGATGTTGCCGGCGATCACCTGCACCTGCGAAAAATGCTTCTTGACCCAGGCCACGCGGTCGATCACGCCCTGCGAGTGGCCGTGTGCGGTGTCCACCACCAGCACGTCGACGCCGGCATCGACCAGGGCAGCCACGCGCTGCTCCGTATCCCCGCCCACGCCTACTGCCGCGCCGACCAGCAGCGCCTCGTGGCTGTCCTTGGCGGCGTGCGGGTTGTCGCGGGCCTTCTGGATGTCCTTCACGGTGATCAGGCCGCGCAGCTGGAAGTCGTCGTTGACCACCAGCACCTTCTCGATGCGGTGCTTGTGCAGCAGCACCATCACCTCGTCCTGGCTGGCGCCCTCCTTCACTGTCACCAGCTTGTCCTGGCGGGTCATGATGTTGCGCACCGGGTCATCCGGCTTGCGCTCGAAGCGCATGTCGCGGCTGGTGACGATGCCGACCAGCCGGTTGCCCTCGACCACCGGCACGCCGGAGATGTTGTGCGCGTGGGTGAGCCGCAGCACTTCGCGGATGGATGTTTCCGGGCCGACCGTGATCGGGCTGCGGATCACGCCGGCCTCGAACTTCTTCACCAGGCGCACTTCGGCCGCCTGCTGCTCGGCGGTCATGTTCTTGTGGATGATGCCGATGCCGCCGTTCTGCGCCATGGTGATGGCCAGCCGCGCCTCGGTGACGGTATCCATGGCGGCGGAGACGATCGGGATGTTCAGGCGCAGGCCGCGGGTGAAACGTGTCGAGGTGTCCACGTCGCGCGGCAGGACGATGGAATGGCCCGGGACCAGGTAGACGTCGTCGTAGGTCAGGGCCTCGGCGAGGATGCGCATGCGAAATATCCCGCTGCAAAGCGGGAATTATACGTTCCCTTCACTGCCCTCGCCAGCGCCGGGACTGCGGCGCACGCCCGACCGCCGCGGCGCGTGATGACATAGCACCGCACCGGCCGTGTATCTTGACCACCTCCCGCAGGAGCCGCCGTGCACACGCATCCGCCCCACGACCACGACCACGCGCACCGGCACGGTCATGCCCACGCGCCCGGCCACCCGCACGCCCACGGCATGGCCGCGGATGCGGACCGGCGTTACCTGACCGTCGCCCTGCTGTTGCTGCTGGGTTTCATGGTCGTGGAAGTCATGGTCGGCATCCTGGCCCGTTCGCTGGCGCTGATCTCCGATGCCGGCCACATGCTGACCGACGTGGGCGCGATCGCGCTGGCGCTGGTGGCGATGCGGCTGGCCAGCCGTCCGGCGCGGGGCAGCTACACCTACGGACTCAAGCGCGTGGAGATCCTCAGCGCGCAAGCCAATGGCGTGACCCTGCTGCTGCTGTCGGCGTGGTTCGTGGTCGAGGCGGTGCGCCGGCTGGTCAACCCGCCCGATGTGCACGGCATGCTGGTCACCGTGGTGGCCGTGGCGGGCATCGGCGTGAACTTGCTGGCGGTGTGGGCGATGAGCAAGGCCAATCGCGAGAGCCTCAACGTCCAGGGCAGCTACCAGCACATCCTCACCGACCTCTACGCGTTCATCGCCACGGCGGTGGCCGGCGTGCTGGTGTGGTGGACGGGCTGGAGCCGTTTCGATTCGCTCGCGGCGCTGGTGGTGGCGGCGCTGATGCTCAAGGCCGGCATCGGCCTGGTGCGCGACTCCGGGCGCGTCTTCCTGGAGGCGGCGCCGCGCGGGCTGGAGCCGGACGCGATCGCCCTTGCCATGCACGCCCTGGCCGCGGTCACGCGCGTGGACGACCTGCACGTGTGGGAGGTGACCTCGGGCATGCCGGCGCTGTCGGCGCACGTTTTCGTCGAGCTCGATGTCGACTGCCACGACGTGCGGCGCGAACTGGAAACCATGTTGCGCGACCGGTTCGCGATCACCCACACCACCATCCAGACCGACCACGCGGCCGGCGGGCAGGCGATCACGCCGTGTTCGCTGGACTCCCACGGCAACTGCCTGTAGGAACGCACCGAAGTGCGCGATGCTCCGCGGGTCGTCCGGTAATCCGCAGGCGGGCCTTGCCCGCCTTTCGCGCACAGGGGTGCGCTCCCGCAAAAGCGGGTTACACGGTAGCGTGGGCTTGCCGTGCCGCCTGTGCCTCGGCGGCTTCCAGCGTGTTCTCCATCAAGGTGGCGACGGTCATCGGCCCTACACCGCCCGGCACCGGCGTGATCCAGCTGGCGCGTTCGGCGGCCGGCGCAAACTCCACGTCGCCCACCAGCCGGCCATCCTCCAGCCGGTTGATGCCCACGTCGATCACCACCGCGCCCGGCTTGATCCACTCGCCCCGCACCAGCCCCGGCTTGCCGACGGCCACGATGACGATGTCGGCCTGGCGCACGAAACCTTCCAGTCCGCGGGTGAAGCGATGACACGAGGTGGTGGTGCACCCGGCGATCATCAGCTCCAGCACGAGCGGGCGGCCGACGTGGTTGGACACGCCCACCACCACCGCATGCTGCCCGCGCACCGGCCGGTCGGTGTGCCCGAGCAGGGTCATCACGCCGCGCGGGGTGCACGGCCGCAGGCCGAACCGGCGCAGGGCCAGCCTGCCTACGTTGATCGCCTGGAAGCCGTCCACGTCCTTGTCGGGGTCGATGCGGTCGACCAGCGCATCCTCGTCGATGTGCTCCGGCAGCGGCGACTGCACCAGGATGCCGTGGACCTCGGGGTCGGCGTTGAGGCGGTCGATCAGGGCGAACAGCTCGGCTTGCGTGGTGCTGGCCGGGAGGTCGTGGTCGAACGAACGGAACCCGACCTGGTGGCAGGCCTTGCGCTTGTTGCGCACATATACCGCCGAGGCCGCATCGCTGCCGACCAGCACCACGGCCAGCCCCGGCGCGGGCAGCCCACGGGCCACCCGGTCGGCAACGCGCAGTTGCACCTGTTCGAGCAGTTCCCGGGCGATGCGTTTGCCGTCGAGTATGCGTGCGCTCATGCTGATCCCTGGCGGTAAAGGATGCATTATCCGGGCTGGGCGACATGCGCACAAACGGCAACCGGGCCGACCCAGGCAGCCAGATGGAAGAAGAACTGCAATACCCGATCGAACTGCGCGACGCACGCCTGCGCCTGCGCCCGTGGCAGGAGGACGATGCCGCGCCGCTGGTGGATGCCGTGCGCGAATCCGTCGCCAGTGTCGGACGCTGGCTTCCCTGGTGCCATGCAGGCTACGGCCATGACCAGGCCACGGCCTGGATCGGTCATTGCCGCGAAGGCTGGCACGCCGGCCACCACTTCGCCTTCGCGATGCGCGACGGCCGCGACGGTTCGCTGCTGGGCGGCGTAGGGCTCAGCCAGCTCGAGCCCATGCATCGGCGCGCCAATCTCGGTTACTGGGTGCGCACGGGCTGCCAGCGGCAGGGCCTGGCGACGGCCGCGGCGCAGCTGGTCGCCCGTTTCGGGTTCGAGCGGCTGGGGCTGATCCGCATCGAGGTCGTGGCGTTGCCGGACAACGCGCCCAGTCGCGCCACGGCGCTGCGCATCGGGGCACGGTTCGAGGCGATCGCCCGCCACCGCCTGCTGGTGGAGGGACAGCCGCGGGACGCGGCCGTGTACGGCCTGCTGCCGTCGGACCTGCCCTAGGGGGCCGGTCAGCGCGTGCGCTTGATCAGCTCGCTGAGCCGGCGCCGCGCCTTGTGCTGCTGTTCCTTGGTCAACACCTTCTTGCGCCCCGCATAGGGGTTTTCGCCTTCGCGGAAGGCGATGCGGATCGGCGTGCCTTCCAGCTTGTAGCGCTTGCGGAAGAAGTTCTCCAGGTAGCGCTGATAAGCCGGCGCGATGTGCTTGGTGCGCGTGCCGTGGATCACGATGGTGGGCGGGTTGGTGCCGCCCGGGTGCGCGAAGCGCAGCTTCGGCGCGTGGCCGTTGACCAGCGGCGGCTGGTAGCTCTCGTAGGCCTTTTCCAGCGCGCGGGTCAGGTCCGAAGAAGTCAGCTCCCGGGTGGCCGAGGCGTGCGCGCGCACCACCGCACGCATCAGCTCGCGCAGCCCCGAGCCGTGCAAGGCGGAGATGTGCACGCGCTTGGCCCAGTCGACGAACACCAGCCGCCGATCCAGCGCACGCACGCACTCCTCGCGCTGGTAGGCGTCCAGCCCGTCCCACTTGTTGAGCGCGATCACCAGCGCCCTGCCCTCGTCGAGGACGTGGCCGATCAGGGTGAGGTCCTGGTCGGCGAGGTTCTCGCGCGCGTCGACCATCATCACCACGACCTGGGCGGCGGCGATCGACTGCAGCGTCTTGATCACGCTGAACTTCTCCACCGCCTCCTCGACCCGGGCCTTGCGCCGGATGCCGGCGGTGTCGATCAGGGTGTAGCGCTTGCCGTCGCGCTCCAGCGCAACCCGGATCGGGTCGCGGGTGGTGCCGGCCACGTCGGAGACGATCAGCCGCTCCTCACCCAGCAGGCGGTTGATCAGGGTGGACTTGCCGGCGTTCGGGCGGCCGACGATCGCCACGCGGATGCTGCCGTCCTCCGTGGCCACTTCGTCCGCGACGTCCTCGTCCGGCGGCAACAGCGGCAGCACGGCGCGCAGCAGTTCGTCGGTGCCGCGCCCGTGCGCGGCGGCGATCGGCAGGGTGGAGGCCATGCCGAATGCGGCGAACTCCGCCAGCGCGGCCTGTTCGTCCAGGCCGTCGGTCTTGTTTACCGCGGCGATGATCGGCTTGCCGCTGCGGCGCAGCTCGGCGAGGACCACGTGGTCCTGCGGCAGCAGGCCGTCACGCGCATCGACCACGAAAACCAGCACCTGGGCCTCGTCGATGGCCAGGCGCACCTGCCTGGCCGTGAGCACGTCCATCGTCTCCTCGACGCCGGACAAGCCGCCGGTGTCCACCACCAGGAACGGCCGTTCGCCGAGGTGGCAGGCGCCGTAGTGGCGATCGCGGGTGACCCCGGGCATGTCGGCCACCAGCGCGTCGCGGCTGCGCGTGAGCACGTTGAACAGGGTCGATTTGCCGACATTCGGGCGACCGACCAGGGCGACGACGGGCAACATGGGAACTTCGTTCTTCGATCAGGGCGAGGACAGGCGATAGGCGCCGATGCGGCCCTTCACGTCCTGGACGTACACGACATCACCCACCACCAGCGGCTGCGCGCGAATTGCCTTCTTGGAAAGCCGCTCGCGCGCCGCCAGCGCGCCGTCGCCGGTCTGCAGCCAGTGCACGTAGCCCTCGGCGTCGCCGACCACCACGTAGTTGCCCTGCACGGCCGGCCCGGTCAGCCAGCGATAGCGAAGCGAGTCGTTCTTCCACATGTCGGCGCCACCGGACTTGTCGAACGCCCATACGCGCGACTGGTCGTCGACCCCGAAGATGGAGTTGTACTTGGACGCCAGCGAGGTGTAGCTGGAGAACGGATGCGACCACAGCGGACGTCCGCTGGGGCCGTCGACGGCCACGATGTTGCCGTGGTATGCGGCGCTGTAGAGGGTGCTGCCGTCCAGGAGGATCGTGCCGTCGGCATCGCTCAGGCGGTCGATCTCGGTGCGGCCTTCGCCGCTGGCCAGGCGCTGCTCCCACAGCTTGCTGCCGTTGTCCTGGCGCAAGGCGACCAGCAGGCCGTCGTCGCTGCCGAAGAACACCACGCCGTTGACGACCAGCAGGCCGCCGTTGCCGCGCACGCTCAGCAGCGGCACGTTGCCCTGGTCGTACACCCACTGGCGCTCGCCGGTGGCGGTGTCGAGCGAGTAGATCCGGCCGTTGCTGCCGCGCACGATGACCTGGTTGCCGGCGATCAGGGGGGAAACCAGTACCTGGGTGTCCAGCTCGGCTTCCCAGCGCGGGCTGCCGTCCTTCGCGCCGAGGCCATAGACGTGCCCGTCCAGCGTGCCCACCACGAGCAGGTCGCCGCTGACCGTGGGGCCGCCGGCGTACATGGCGTCCTTGCGCTTCTTGTCACCCCAGCCGAACCAGCCGTGCGTGCGCGAACTCTTCGACCACAGCTTCTTGCCGCTGGTGGCGTCGAACGCGGCCAGCTTGCCGTCGGTGCTGTCGGCGTAAAGCACGCCATCGACCACGGTCGGGCGCAGCCGCGCGCCGCTGTCGCCCGCGCCATCGCCCACGTTGGCGCGCCACAGGCGCGTTACCTGCACCGTCGGCTTGAAGTCTTTCGCCAGCGGCGTCGGCGGCTGGACGTTCTCCTTCTTGAACGAGTGGCAGCCGGCCAGCGTCAGCAGCGAGACCAGCGATACCAGCATGGCGCGTTTCATCATGTGGACTTTCATGCACCCTGCTTCCCGGCCACGGCCAGATCATCGAGTTTCATCTGCAAGGCGCCGCGTTGCGGGGCGTCCTCGCTCAGTGCGGACATGGCCGATTGGTAGGCCCTGCGTGCATCGTCCATGCGTCCAAGCTTGACCAGCGCATCGCCGCGGAGTTCCTGCACCAGCGCCTGGAAACTGCCGGCCGGTACCCGATCGAGCGTGGACAGCGTGGCCTGGGCCTGGCCGCGCGCCAACTCCACCCGGGCGATCCGCACCAGGGTCAGCGCCTTCAGCGGTTCTTCGGTGGTATGGCTTTGGGCCCACTCGAGCGAGGCCTGGGCCTTGTCCAGCTGCTTGTCCTGCAGTTGTTGCCGGGCGCGGTCACTGACGGCGAACAGTGCGTAAGGCGACTTGGGATAGTCCTTCATCAACTGGTCGGTCAGCTGGGTGGCCACGTCGGCCTTGCCCGACAGCTGCGCCACCTTGGCCTGCTGGTACAGCTGCGAGGCCGCGCTCTCGTTGCGGGCCTGGTGATTGCGCCATTGCTGCCATCCGAAGATGCCGACCAGCCCGATGAGGATGCCGACGACGATCGAAACGCCGTTCTCGCGCAGCCACTTCTGTACCAATTCGCTCTGTTCGTACTTGTCGTACTCTTCAAATGCCATGCAATCACCGTTCAAGAGGCCGCGCACCGCTTGGCGCAGTCCGGCGCGTAAACACAGGTAATGGGTAGTCGGGCCCGCCTGGTCGCAGGTGGGCAGTGCGCAAGCATAACCGAATTGGAGCGCCGGCAGCGGCGGCGGAGCCGATCAGAAGCTGGTGACGGAGGCCTTGCCGTCCTGCACCTGCATGCGGAAATGCGCGACGTTGGCGCGACGGAAATCGTCCAGCCCGATCGCCTTTCCGTCGATCACGACCTGGGCACCGCCGACGTTGCCGATGCTCACGTTCAGCGGCTGGTCGCTGTGGTAGACGGTGTGGCTGCCGGCCGGCAGCAAGCCGTATTCGAGACGCGTGCCGTCGGCACGCGTCACCTCGACCCAGCTCGGCGCGCTGAGCGTCAGCTCCAGCTGGTGGCCGCCGCTGCCGGCCGTCGCCGGGGCGGTGACGGGGGGCTTGGGCTGGGCCGGGCTGGAAAGGTTCGGGAACGGCGCCATCGACGCCAGCAGGGGTTGCTCCGAATCCGCCTCGGCGGCCGTGACCGGGGCGGTCGCTGCCGGCTGGCTGGCGTGTTCGGTGGCGGCAGCCGCGCCGGCTACCGGCTCGTGCTGCGCCACCGGGGCGGCGTCCAGCGGAGCGAGATGGGTGATGTCACGGTCCAGGGTGCTTTTCACGCCGAACCAGAGCGTGGGCACGGCGATCACCAGGGTCAGCACCACGTAGGTTGCGGCGGTGGCGTAGCGGTCGAAGAGGAAACGCGAATGGGAGATGCCGCCGCTGGTGACCAGTGGCGCTTCGACCTGGCGGATACGGTCCACTTCCAGCTGGACCGAGGCCTCGTTGATGCCCAGATAACGCCCGTACTTGGCGATATAGCTGCCCAGGTAGACCTTCGAATCGGTGCCGTCGTACTGGTCCAGCTCCAGCTTGCGCAAGACGCGCACCGGCAGGCGCAGCGCGGTGGCACAGGCTTCCAGGTCGAGCCCGCGGGCTTCGCGTGCGGCGCGCAGCCGGCTGCCGAAACTCGGCTGGGTCGACTCGCCGGATGTCACACCCTGCCCCACCACATGGGCGATGGAAGGATGGAGGCCGTCAGGCCCGTGCTCGGACGATGGTGAATGCTGCATGGACGTCATGGGTTTTCGGTTGAGTCAAGGGCGTGCGCCTGTTCCGAGTCCGGGAACTGGCTGCGCAGTCGCTTGCCGTAATTGCGGGCCCCCTCCGGGTTGCCCATGCTCGATTCGATGTCATGCCCCAATTTCAGCGAAGCGGCAGTCGGCTTGCCCAGCGCGTCGAAACGCTGGAGGAACGCCCTCGCACGAAACGCATCTTTCCCCTGGTACAGAAGGTTCGCGAGTTGGAAGAGTGCCTCGCCATTCTGCGGATTTCGCGCGATGGCGTCACGAAAATCCGCTTCGGCCCTGGTCCGGTCGCCCGCCAGCAGCTGGCAGACGCCGGCGTTGGTCAGGGCCTCGGAGGGCGTGGCATAGAACGGGTCGGATACCGCCTTGCGGAAATAGGTCTCGCCCTCGGCATAGTTGCCCCGCGAGCACAGGAACTGGCCCAGGTTGTTGTTCCAGGCGCCCTTGCTCGGCTCCAGCGCCACGGCCTTGCGATAGTGCTTTTCCGCTTCGGCCACGTTGCCGATCCGGGCAAAGATGTAGGCGATCACGGTGTGCGCGGGCGCATAGTTCGGGTCGAACTGGAGTGCCATCTGCACCTTGCTCAGCGCCGTCTGCAGGTCGCCGGTGGCAAGGTAATGCTGACCCAGTTCGGTGTGGATGCGCGCTGCGTCCGTGGCCTGCTGGGCCTTGCTCTCCTGCGGCAGCGGCTTGCCCAGCGCACCCGTATTGGTATGCGTCGTGACGCAGCCGGCCAGGGCGAACAACAAGCACGGAATCACCACCCGGTCAAAGCGCATGCAAAGCCCCCTGGTTCTGCCGTTTGCGAAGTTCGGCGCTGCGCCGGGTACGGTCGGCGACCTGCCCCGCCAGCTGGCCGCAGGCGGCGTCGATGTCGTCACCGCGGGTGCGGCGCAACATGGTCAGCACGCCGGCGTTGAGCAACCGGCTCTGGAAATCGTGGATCGCAGCCGTGTCGGATCGCGCGAACTGCGTGCCCGGGAAGGGATTGAACGGAATCAGGTTGACCTTGCACGTCGGCAGCTTGCGCATCAGCTTGATCAGCTGGCGCGCATGCTCGGGCTGGTCGTTGACGCCCTTCATCAAGGTGTATTCGAAGGTGATCGAGGTGCGCGGCTTGCGCGCGACCCAGCGCTGGCAGGCGGCCAGCAGGTCGGCGATCGGGTAGCGCTTGTTGATCGGCATCAACTCGGTGCGCAACTCGTCGTTGGCCGCGTGCAGCGAGACGGCCAGCGACACGTCGATGGCGTCGGACAGCTGGTCGATCAGCGGCACCATGCCGGCGGTGGACAAGGTGACGCGCTTGGCGGCCAGGCCAAAGCCCAGGTCGTCGCGCATCAGCTTCATCGCCTTGAGCACGTTCTCGAAATTGGCCAGCGGCTCGCCCATGCCCATCATCACCACGTTGGTGATGCGGCGGTTCTGGTGGGTGACGTTGCCCAGGTACTTCGCCGCCACCCACACCTGGCCGATGATTTCGGCGGTGGAAAGGTTGCGGTTGAAACCCTGCGCCCCGGTGGAGCAGAACTGGCAGTTCAGGGCGCAGCCGATCTGCGAGGACACGCACAAGGTGCCGCGGGTCGGCTCGGGGATGTAGACCGTCTCGATCGCATTGCCCGAATCCATGCCCAGCAGCCATTTGTGCGTGCCGTCGGTGGCCACCTTGTCCAGCAGGGTCTTCGGCGCACCCACGTAGCAGGTCTCGGTGAGCTTGGCGCGCAACGCCTTGCCCACGTCGGTCATGTTCTCGAAGTTGTCCTCGAGGTCGTGGTAGATCCACTTCATCACCTGCTCGGCGCGATACGGCTTCTCGCCGATCTGCGTGAAGAAATCACGCAGACCCTGGCGATCGAAGTCGAGCAGGTTGACCTTGGTGGAACTGGCGACGATCTCGTTCAAGGAATAGCTCTTAATTTTGAAGTGCGTTCACGGATGAACGCACCTTGTCTCAACCGCGCGGCCACGGATGGCCGCTTTTCGATCCTGCTGCCCAGTGACGAACCTACTAGCAGATGTCGGTAGCCGCAAAGAAATAGGCGATCTCGACCTTGGCGGTTTCCGCCGCGTCGGAACCGTGCACGGCGTTGGCGTCGATCGACTCGGCGAAGTCGGCGCGGATGGTGCCGGGTGCGGCTTCCTTCGGATTGGTGGCACCCATCAGGTCGCGATGGGCCAGCACGGCGTTCTCGCCTTCCAGCACGCTGATCATCACCGGTCCGGAGATCATGAACTCGACCAGCGCCTTGAAGAACGGGCGCTCTCGGTGCACCGCGTAGAAGCCTTCGGCCTCGGCGCGCGACAGCTGCTTCATGCGGGCGGCGACGATCTTCAGGCCGGCCTTTTCGAAACGGGCATAGATTTCGCCAATGACGTGCTTGGCGACGGCATCGGGTTTGATGATGGAAAGGGTGCGCTCCAGCGCCATGGGATCTGCTCCGGCAAACGGATTTCGGGAAAGGTGATTGCGCCGGCAACGACCGGCAAAAAGCGGCCAAATCCGACAAGGATTGGGGATTTAGCCCACTAAAGTCTGACAGATTCTAGCTCATTGGCAAGGATCGCGCAGGCTTCGAACATACGCTCGTTTGACGCCCGGGAAGTGCTTCCCGTATGCTCAAACGATCGTTTGAATCGTGCCGGTTGCCGAAGGACGTCCGTTCCGTGAACTCGACCAGCTCCACCCGCGACCGCATCCTCGGCACCGCGGAAAGGATGTTTGCCCAGCGCGGCTTCGACGGTGCCTCGCTGCGCCAGCTGACCGCCGCCGCCGGCGTCAACCTCGCCGCCGTCAACTACCACTTCGGCTCCAAGGAAAAGCTGGTCGAGGAAGTCTTCCGCCGCCGCCTGGACGCGCTGAACGCCAACCGCCTGGCCGCCCTGCACAAGCTGGCCGGCGGCGAGGCCTCGCTGGAGCAGGTGCTTGCCGCCTACATCCGGCCCGCGCTGGAGCTCTCGCACGACGGCAGCGGCGCGCTGTTCATGCGCGTGCTGGCGCGCGCCTTCGCCGAGCACGACGACACCTTGCGCCGTTTCCTGTCGGAGAACTACGGCCACGTGATGCGCCAGTTCACCAGCGAATTCGCCCGCCTGCTGCCCCACCTCGGCAAGTCCGAGCTCTACTGGCGCATCGACCTGGTCACCGGCGCGCTGACCCATGCCATGTCGGGCTTCGGCATGATCCAGCGCAAGGGCGACGTCAGCGAACAGGCGCACCTGGAGGAGACCGCCCAGCACCTGATCCGCTTCGCCGCCGCCGGCCTCAGCCACCCATGACCCCTGGTTTGCGGCCGGCCCGCCGCGGCCGCCCCCTCTGTTGACCGATTCACCATTGCCCCCCCGGAGAAGCCAATGACTGCTGCATCTTCACCCACATCCGCGCTGCGCATCCGCAAGGCCGCCGTGCTGGGCGCCGGTGTCATGGGCGCGCAGATCGCCGCGCACCTGACCAATGCCGGCGTCGAAACCGTGCTGTTCGACCTGCCCGCCAAGGAAGGGCCCAAGAGCGGGATCGCGCTCAAGGCGATCGCCAACCTGGCCAAACTGTCACCCGCCCCGCTCGCCGACAAGGCACTGGCCGCGTCGATCATCCCGGCCAACTACGACGACGACCTGGACCATCTGAAGGACGTCGACCTGGTGATCGAGGCGATCGCCGAGCGGATGGACTGGAAGCTCGATCTCTACAAGAGGATCGCCGGCCATCTGTCGAAGACCGCGATCATCGCCTCCAACACCTCGGGCCTGTCGATCAACAAGTTGGCCGAGGCGCTGCCGGAAGAAATGCGCCACCGTTTCTGCGGCGTCCATTTCTTCAACCCGCCGCGCTACATGCACCTGGTCGAGCTGATCCCGACCCGGCTCACCGACCAGAACGTGCTGGACGGCCTGGAAGCCTTCCTGGTCACCACCGTCGGCAAGGGCGTGGTGATCGCCCGCGACACGCCGAACTTCATCGGCAACCGCATCGGCGTGTTCTCGATGCTGGCCACCATGCACCACACCGAGCAGTTCAAGCTCGGCTTCGACACCGTCGACGCGCTGACCGGCCCGGCGGTGGGTCGCCCGAAGAGCGCCACCTACCGCACCGCCGACGTGGTCGGCCTGGACACCATGGCGCACGTCATCAAGACCATGGCCGACACCCTGCCCGACGATCCGTGGCACCAGTATTTCAAGGCGCCCGTGTGGCTGCAGGGTCTGATCGACAAGGGCGCGCTGGGCCAGAAGACCGGCGGCGGCTTCTACAAGAAGGTCGGCAAGGAAATCCAGGTTCTCGACGTGGCCAATTTGAAGAGTCCGGCCAAGGATGGCCGGGCTTTTGCGGAGGGAGCCGCATATGACTTCCGTCCGTCCGAACAAAAAGCGTCCGATGAAGTCGCCGCGATCCTGGGCGTAAGGGACCCGGCCGAGAAGTTCGGCAAGCTGCGGGGGTCGACCGACCCGCAGGCGCAGTTCCTGTGGGCCACCTTCCGTGACCTGTTCCACTACAGCGCCTACCACCTGGCCGACATCGCCGACACCGCCCGCGACGTCGACTTCGCCATCCGCTGGGGCTACGGCTGGAAGCTCGGCCCGTTCGAGACCTGGCAGGCCGCCGGCTGGCAGCAGGTGGCCGAGTGGATCAACGAGGACATCGCCGCCGGCAAGGCGATGAGCAAGGCGCCCCTGCCCGCCTGGGTCACCGACGGCCGCAGCGGCGTGCACGGCAAGGCCGGCTCCTACTCGGCCAGCGCCAACGCCGACAAGCCGCGTTCGCAGCACCCGGTCTACCGGCGTCAGCTGTTCCCCGATCCGATCCTGGGCGAGAAGTTCGACACCGGCAGCACCGTGTGGGAGAACGACGGCGTCCGCCTGTGGACGTTGGGCGAGGACGGCGTCGGCATCATCTCGTTCAAGACCAAGATGCACACGGTCAACGACCACGTGCTCGACGGCATCCAGCACGCCATCGGCATCGCCGAGGAAAAGCTCAAGGCCGTGGTGATCTGGCAGACCGGCGAGCCGTTCTCCGCCGGAGCCGACCTGAAGGGCGCGCTGGGCCTGCTGAAGGACGGCAAGTTCGACGACTTCGAAAAGATGGTCGCCAACTTCCAGCGCACCAGCATGCGCATCAAGCATGCACTGGTGCCCGTAGTGTCCGCCGTGCGCGGCCTGGCGCTGGGCGGCGGCTGCGAATTCCAGATGCATTCGGCGCGCACCGTCGCGGCGCTGGAAAGCTACATCGGCCTGGTCGAGGCCGGCGTGGGCCTGCTGCCGGCCGGCGGCGGCCTGCACGAACTGGCCGTGCGCGCATCCAGGGCCAATCCGGCCGACCCGTTCGATGGGCTGAAGAGGGTGTTCGAGACCGTGGCGATGGCCAAGGTTTCCCCGAGCGCCATCGAGGCGAAGAACATGGGCCTGCTGCGCGACAGCGACGTGGTCGTGTTCAACGCCTACGAACTGCTGTACGTCGCCAAGAAGGTCGCATTGTCGCTGGCCGAGGCCGGCTACCGCCCGCCGCTGCCCGCCCATGTCACCGTCGCCGGCGACGTCGGCACCGCCACCTTCAAGGCGCAACTGGCCAACCTGCAGGCCGGCTATTTCGCCTCCGAACACGACGTCGACATCGCCTCGCGCATCGCCGACACCCTGTGTGGCGGCGTGATCGAGCGCGGCTCGACCGTCGACGAGGAATGGCTGCTGGCACTGGAGCGCAAGCATTTCGTGGAGCTGGCGAAAACCGAGAAAACCCAGGCCCGCATCGCCCACACCATGACCACCGGCAAGCCGCTCAGGAATTGACCAGACCTCTCCACGCCGTCATCCCGGCAAAAGCCGGGATCCAGCGCCTCAAGACACAACGTCAAGACACTGGATGCCAGCTCGCTGGCATGACGATCAAAAACCAAAGCCGTCGCTGCTGCATGCGCGACGCCACGGAGCAAATCCCATGACCAAGCAAGTGCAAGACGCCTACATCGTCGCCGCCACCCGCACCCCGGTTGGCAAGGCGCCTCGCGGCGTGTTCAAGAACACCCGCCCGGACGACATGCTCGCCCACGTGATCCGTGCCGTGATGGCGCAGTACCCGGGCATCGACCCGCACCGCATCGGCGACGTCATCATCGGCTGCGCCATGCCCGAGGCCGAGCAAGGCATGAACGTGGCGCGCATCGGCCTGCTGCTGGCCGGCCTGCCGCACACCGTGCCCGGCGTCACCGTCAACCGCTTCTGTTCCTCAGGCCTGCAGTCGGTGGCCATGGCCGCCGACCGCATCCGCCTGGGCCTGGACGACCTGATGCTCGCCGGCGGCACCGAGAGCATGAGCATGGTGCCGATGATGGGCCACAAGATCGCCATGAACCCGGCGATCTTCCAGGACGAGAACATCGGCATCGCCTACGGCATGGGCATCACCGCCGAAAACGTCGCCAAGCAGTGGAAGGTCAGCCGCGAGGCGCAGGATGCGTTCTCGGTCGAAAGCCACCGCCGCGCACTGGCTGCCCAGGCCGCCGGCGAATTCAAGGACGAGATCACCCCGTTCCAGCTCGATGACCACTATCCGGACCTCGCCAGCCGCGACATCACCACCGACAACCGCGTCATCGACCAGGACGAAGGCCCGCGCCCAGGCACCACGCCTGACGTGCTGGCCAAGCTGAAAACCGTGTTCCGCAACGGCCAGTTCGGCGGCACCGTCACCGCCGGCAACTCCAGCCAGATGTCCGACGGCGCCGGCGCCGTGCTGCTGGCCAGCGAAAAGGCGATCAAGGAATACGACCTGCAGCCACTGGCCCGCTTCGTCGGCTTCTCCGTCGCCGGCGTGCCGCCCGAAGTCATGGGCATCGGCCCGAAGGAAGCGATTCCGAAGGCGCTCGCCCAGACCGGCATCACCCAGGACCAGCTCGACTGGATCGAGCTCAACGAAGCCTTCGCCGCCCAGGCGCTGGCCGTGATGAGCGACCTCAAGCTCGACCCCGCCAGGGTGAACCCGCTTGGCGGCGCCATCGCGCTCGGCCACCCGCTCGGCGCCACCGGCGCGGTGCGCATCGCCACCCTGGTGCACGGCCTGCGCCGGAGGAAGCAGAAGTACGGGATGGTGACGATGTGCATCGGCACCGGCATGGGCGCGGCGGGCATCTTCGAGGCGCTCTGAGCCGCGCTTCGCCTGCCGCGCAACACTCCCCGCACCGCCCGGGGAGCGGATGGTACCCGTCCGTTCCCCGGCGCAACGGCGCCTTCAGTGCGCCACGGGTCCGGTTGACGGCTTGGCCATCCCGCGGTGCGGGCGTGGCCAGGGGCACAGCATCGGCACCTCGCCCTGGTAGCGGCGATAGTCCTCGCCGTGTGCGGTGACCAGGTCGCGCTCTTCCAGGTACTTCACGGCGGTCAGGATGTAGCCGGTGCTGGCGACCGCGAACAGCAGGTGCCCCATGCTCATGTGGGGCGTGGCCCAGAACGCGACGATGAAACCGAGCATCAGCGGATGCCGCACGATGCGGTAATAGAAGTGGTGCTTGAACGGCAGCGGCGTGCAGGGCTTTCCGTGCGCACTCAGCCAGACCTGGCGCAGGCCGAACAGGTCGAAGTGGTCGATGACGAAGGTGCCGCTGAGCACCAGCAACCAGCCGAGAGCGGACAGCGCGTGCAGCGGCCACTCGGCCCAGCTTCCGGTCACGTCCCATGCCGTGCCCGGCAGCGGTCGCCATTGCCAGAACAGCAAGATCAACGCGAGGCTGGACAACAGCACGTAGGTGCTGCGCTCGATCGCCGGCGGCAGCCAGCGCACCAGCCAGGCCTTGAAGCCACGCCGGGCCATGCCGCTGTGTTGCACGGCAAAGATGCCGAGCAGGACAAGATCGATGATCCACATGGCCGCCGTCGCGGAACCGGCCGGCAGCGGCTGGCTCACGGACCTGGGCACCAGCACGTCGCCGACGAAGCCGATGGCGTAGAGAAACGTCAGGAAGAACACGACGTAGCAGATCACGCCGTAGCCAAGGGTGAGTAATGCTCGCATGGTCGGATACCTCCCCACGGACAGGTCCAAACCCCGGCGCAGCACGCCCGGCCAGCGATGCCGCGCCCCAGTCGAGCCTAATCACCCGCCGACCCCGGATCAAGCCGGTCGGACCGCGTGTTTTCCACGCAAATGGCATCGGAAATGCATCGTCGACTGGTGTCCATCGCGACCCAGACGGTACCAACCGGCCACGGCCTTCCTCGTCGGAGGCAGACTGCGGCGCAGATCCTCAGCCCCGTCGCCGCACCGACGCCGGATGGTCTCCGGCATGCGCCGTCCACAACCGGCGCAACTGCCGCGCCGAGCCCAGGCCGGCGCGTTCGGCGGCCCGCTCCACGTTGTCGCCATTGGCCAGCGCCTGGCGCGCCAGGGCCAGCCGCAGGCGGGCGTGGTAGCGGTTGACCGACATGCCGCTGGCCTCACGGAAATGGCGCGTGAGGCTGCGCACGCTCATGTGGCCGATGTCGGCCAGGCGCGCCAGCGGCCAGTCCTGCGCGGGTGCCTTGAGCAGCGCGTCCTGCACCCGATGGATGGCCATGTTCATGTGGTTGCGCCCTTCCAGCCACGGCGACAACGCCGGGTCGCCGGCGGCGCGGCGCATGTAGACGGCCATTTCCCGGGCCACCGCGGCAGCCAGCCGGGGCGAGCCGAGCTTGGCGATCAGGTGCAGCGCGAGGTCGATGCCGGCGGTGATGCCGGCGCTGGTGCATACCTCGCCGTCCTCCACGAACACGCGGCTGTCCAGCACCTCGGCCGCCGGCGCCAGTCGGCGCAGCTCGCCGAGCAGGCTGTGGTGCGTGGTGCAACGGCGCCCGTCGAGCAGGCCCGCGGCGGCGGCCAGCAACGCACCGGAACAGACGCAGGCCAGCGGCCGGCCCGCGGCGGCATGGCGTCGCAACCAGCCCACCAGGGTCTTGCCGACCGCCGACGACAACATGCGCGCGGCGCTGCCGGTGGCACCGCACACCACGATCAGCACGTGCTCGCCCAGTTCCTCCGGCAGCGATTCGACACCGGCGAGGCCTATGCCCAGCGCGGTCGGCGCCGCCTCGCCCGCCGCCACCGGCGCCACCAGCCGCAGCCGCACCGGCAGGCCCATCGCGGCGGCAATGCGAAAGGCGTCGGCCGCGCCGGCCAGATCCAGCAGGATCAGGTCCGGCGGCAGCACGAAACACACCTCAGTGACCGGCGAGGACGTCATCGACGGTGCGGATGCGGGCAAAGCGTCCATCCAGGACCAGTTCCGTGCGCTGCTTGATGTCCTGCGCATCGTAGCGAGTGCCGCTGCCGGCGTGGACCATCGGAAAGGTCAGCGTCGCCTCGGTGACGTAATCGACGTCGAAGCCGAGATCGGAAGCGACGCGGGCGGTCGTCTCGCAGCATTGCTCGCTGCGGATGCCGCTGATGATGACGCGGCCGATGCCGCGCTCGCGCAGCCACGCCTGCAGGCCGGTGCCGGTGAACGCGTTGTGCACCTGCTTGCGGAACACCGCGTCGTGCGCCGGCGGCACCCACGCCATCGGCTGCACCAGGCCCGACGCCACGCTGAAGTGCCCCTCCGCCTCCTCGTGCAGGACGCGCACGATCGGCCAGCCGCGCGCGCTGGCGGCGTCGATCAGCCGCAGCAACTTCTCGCGGAACAGCGGCACGTCGTCTTCGCGCCAGTACGGCGCATGCAGGAACGACTGCTGCACGTCGATGACCAGCAAGGCGGGGGTATCGGACATGGGGCGACTCCATCGTGGGGGAGCCGTCACTGTAGGCAGGCGCGCCCGGGCCAACGAGCCCTTCCGCGGACCAGGAGCGGACCGATCCGGCCAAACTCGCCGGCCGCTGACCGCTCAGTGGGCCGCCTTGTCCAGCACCCGCTCGATGCGCCGGTCAGGTACCAGCCACAGCAGGGCGGCGATGGCGTAGAACGATTGAGCGACCCAGGCGGCGCGCAGCGAGAGGAGGATGGCGCTGGCGTAGACCACCGGCGAGATCTTGCCCTTCCAGTCGCGCCCCACCGCCGCGGCCAGCGCGGAATGGCTGCCTTCGGCGCGGATCAGCGCCCGCTGCAGGACCCAGTACGCCAGCGCCGCCATCAGCAGCACCACCCCATACAGCGCCGTCGGCCCTTGCGCGAAATGGTTCTCGCCCATCCAGCCGGTGGCGAACGGCAGCAGCGACAGCCAGAACAGCAGGTGCAGGTTGGCCCACAGCACCGCGCCGCTGACCGGGCCGGCCAGCTGCAGCATGTGGTGGTGGTTGTTCCAGTAGATCCCCACGTAGACGAAACTCAGCACGTAGCTGAGGAACACCGGCGTCATCGGCAGCAGCGCAGACAGCGTCTCGCCGTGCGGCACCTTCATCTCCAGCACCATGATGGTGATGATGATGGCGAGCACGCCGTCACTGAAGGCCTCGAGTCGGTTCTTGTGCATCGGCGCCACCCCGGAGTCGGTGAAGGCCGAGTATCCGACGCGCCGGCGCGCAGCGCGAGCCCCGGTGGGCAGCCGCGCGTCGGCGGGTGGCGGCGGGCAAGCCGGCCGCGCGCCGTGATGCACGCACGCTGCGCGGCCCGGGGAGTCAGACCTCGTCCGAGCCCTCGTTGACGCCCTCGAACAGGAAGGTCGACAGGTAGCGTTCGCCGGTATCGGGCAACATCACCAGCAGCACCGAGCCCGCCGGGGCGTCGCGGGCCACTTCAAGCGCCGCGGCGAGCGTGCCGCCGGAGGACAACCCGGTGAAGATGCCTTCGCGCCGGGCCAGCTGCCGCGCGGTGTCGCGTGCGACGACGTCGTCCACCGTGACCAGCCTGTCGACCACCTTGGCGTTGAGCACGGCGGGCACGAAATCGGGCGTCCAGCCCTGGATCTTGTGCGGCTGCCATTCCTTGCCGCCCAGCAGCGAGGCAACGGCCGGTTCGGCGCCGATCACCTTGACCTCCGGGCGCGCCACCTTCAGCACCTCGCCCACGCCGGTGAGCGTGCCGCCGGTGCCCCAGCCGCTGACGAAATAATCCAGCCGCCGGCCGGCGAAGTCGCCGAGCACCTCGGCCGCCGTGGTCTGGCGGTGGTAGGCCGGGTTGGCCGGGTTCACGAACTGGTCGGCGAGGAACCAGCCGTGCTGTTTCGCCAGCTCGGCGGCCTTCTCCACCATGCCGGTGCCGCGTGCGGCGCCGGGAGTGAGCACCACCTTGCCGCCGTAGGCGCGGATCAGCTTGCGCCGCTCCAGCGAGAAGGTGTCGGACATCACCGCCACGAACGGGTAGCCGCGCGCCGCGCACACCGCCGCCAGCGCCACGCCGGTATTGCCGGAGGTGGCTTCCACCACGGTCTGCCCCGGCTTGAGCGCGCCGCGCTGCTCGGCGTCCAGGATGATCGCCAGCGCCAGGCGGTCCTTCACCGAACCGGCCGGGTTGAACGCCTCGATCTTCACGTAGATGTCGACGTGGTCGGGTGCCAGGCGGTGCAGTTTCACGATCGGCGTGCGGCCGATGGTTTCCAGGATGTTGTCGTAGATCATGGGGGGCTCCTCGGGAAATCGGACGTGAGGCAACGGGCGCATGGACGAAGGCCGATCATGCGCCGATTCGGGATCGGTCAACAGGCTGCCCGGTGAATGGCGGCGAGCACCTCGTCGCGTTGCGTCGCGGGTGCGGGCAAGGCGTGCACGGTCGCGCCCAGCGGCGCGGCGCCGAACCAGGCCAGCGACGGCGCCAGCGCGGCCACCTCGCCCAGGATCAGCAGCGCCGGCGAACCCACGGCGTGGGCTGCCGCGCGCTCGGCCAGGTTGCCCAGCACGCCGCAGACCACGCGCTGTTCGGGAAGCGAACCGTTCTCGACCAGGGCGAACGGGGTGGTGGCGGCGCGGCCGTGTTCGATCAGCCGTGCCTGCAGCGTCGCCAGCTCGCTCACGCCCATGTAGACCGCCAAGGTCTGCCGCTCCTGTGCCAGCGCCGCCCAGTCCAGGGTGTCGCGCGAATCGCGGCAATGCGCGGTGACGAAACGCACGGACTGGGCATGCTCGCGGTGGGTCAGCGGCACGCCGGCATGTGCCGCACAGGCCACCGCGGCAGTGATGCCTGGCACCACTTCGAAAGGAATCGCATGGGCGCGCAGGAATTCCAGTTCCTCGCCGCCACGACCGAACACGAACGGATCGCCGCCTTTCAGCCGCACCACGCGCCGGCCGGCGCGCGCGTGTTGCAACAGCAGGGCGTGGATCGTCTCCTGCGTGGTGTGGTGCCGCCGGGCCTGCTTGCCGACCTCGATCCGCTCGGCATCGCGCCGGGCCAGCGCCAGCACGCCGGGGCCGACCAGGCGGTCATGCAGGATCACGTCGGCCTCGTTGAGCGCGCGCAACGCGCGCAGGGTGAGCAGGCCCGGATCGCCGGGGCCGGCGCCGACCAGCACCACCGAGCCGCCGGTCGGCAACCCGGCCTCGTCGATCGCCTGCTCGGCCGCCGCCTGCGCGTCGTCGCGCCGCTGCTGGCGCAACAACTGCGCGACCGGCCCGGCCAGCAGGCTTTCGTAGAACGCACGCCGCGCCGCCGGCGCGGGGAAACGAGCGCGGATGCGCGGGCGCAGCCGCGCCACCAACCGGGCCAGCGCGCCCAGCGAGTCGTCCAGCAGCGCCTCCAGCCGCTCGCGCAGCAGGCGCGCAAGCATGGGCGCCTCGCCGCCGCTGGAGATCGCGATGGTCAGCGGCGCGCGGTCGATCACCGCCGGCACGTGGAAGGTGGACAGTGCGGCGTCGTCGACCACGTTGACGAAGATGCGGCGCAGCTCGCCCAGGCTGGCCACCAGTGCGTTGACCTCGCGATCGGGCGTGGCCGCGACCACCAGCCATACCCGCTCCAGCCAGCTTTCGCGGAAAGCATCCTCGCGATGGGCGATGCGGCCCTGCCGCGCCCAGCGCTGCAGGCGTGGCGTGAGGCTGGGCGCGTTCACCGTTACCTGGGCCTCCGCCTGCAGCAGCGCCGCCACCTTGCGCTCGGCCACCGCGCCGCCGCCGACCACCAGCACGGCGCGCTGCGACAACGAGGCAAAGATCGGGTAGAGCTTCATGCACGGCCTGGCGGGAGATGGCGGGTCGCCCCACGCTACGAAGGCACCGCAGGTGCCGCAAATGATTTGTGCCTTGGTGCTTATGCCGCCGCGGCATGACGGCGGCAACGATTGACATGCAAGTCAAATGGACGTATAGACGTCCAAGATGAACATGTCATCTGCAACTCCATCGGCCGTTCGTGGCGCTCCGCCGCGGTATTGCCGCGCCCGTGGCAGGGGCATCGCACGATGTATGCGCGACGGTGTCGCCCATGCATCCACCGACCTGCCACGCCCACGGATCCCCGCCCATGACGCTCACCCAGCTGCGCCACCTCATCGCGATCGCCGACTCCGGCCTGAACATCACCCTGGCCGCCGAGCGCGTGCACGCCACCCAGCCCGGGCTGAGCAAGCAGCTGCGGCAGCTTGAGGACGAGCTTGGCTTCCTGCTTTTCGTGCGCAAGGGCAAGAGCCTGGATGCGGTGACCCATGCGGGCGAGCAGGTGATCGAACGCGCACGGATCATGCTTGCCGAGGCGGCCAACATCCGCGCGATCGCCGCGAACCTGCGCAACGAGGCCCATGGCGAGCTGCGTATCGCCACCACCCATACCCAGGCCCGCTTCGCCCTGCCCGCGGCGATCGCCGCGCTCAACGCCAGCTTTCCGCAGGTCAGCGTGCACCTGGAACCGACCCGCGACGCGGACGTGCTGGCCCGGCTGGAGGCCGGCCAGGTCGACCTGGCCATCATCAGCAGCGCCGGCGCGGCGCCCACGGCAGGCATGGCGTTCGCCGCCTATCGCTGGCAGCGCGTGATCGTCACCCCGCGCGACCATCCGCTGGCCGCGCGGGCCACGCCGCCCACGCTGGCCGAACTGGCGGCGCTGCCACTGGTCAGCTACGACTCCTCGCTGCGGCCGGAGTCCTCCCTGCGCCGCGCGTTCGAGGAAGCGGGGCTGGCGCCGCAGATCGCGATGACCGCCGGCGACGCCGACCTGATCAAGACCTACGTGCGGGCCGGCCTGGGCGTGGGCATCCTCGCCGAAATGGCGATGCAGCACGCCGACGCGGATCTCCATGCGCTGCCCGCCGACCAGCTGTTCGCGCCGTGCACGACCTGGGTGGTGTTGCGCCGGGACAGCGTGCCGCGCGAGTACACGCTGGCCTTCATCCAGCAGTTTGCACCCCACCTCGGGCGCCACGAACTGCGCCGCGCGCTGGCCGGCGAGCCGCCACGGGACGGCTGGGCCGAGGTGCCGCACTGGCGCGAACGCCATGGAGTGCCCGCGGCGCGGGTCGCCTGACGCCCTGCTCCGTCGCGCCCGGGCACTCGCCGGGACTTCAGGCCGGTTCGATGTCGAGCGCCTGCGGGGCCGGGACCGGCTCGTCCGCGCACAGCTGGCGCAGTCCGGGTGTGTCGACCACCCACGCGCCACCCGGCAGCTGGAACATGCCGGCGGTCCGTGGCCCACCACCGGCGAGCGTTCCGACCAGGCTCGACCTGCCGGCGCCGGGTGCCCCAACGAAGGCTACCGTCCGGCCGCTTTCCAGCCAAGCCAGCAAGGGTTTGGTCGTCGCGGCCACGGTGGCGTCCACGGCGATGCACGCGACGCCCGGCGCGAGCGCCTGCACGCGATGGATGCAGGCGGGGACCTCCGTGCACAGATCGGCGCGGGTCAGCACGACCACCGGCTCCACTCCCGCCGCGAATGCGAGTGCGAGGTGGCGCTGCAGCCGCGGCAGGTCAAGCTCGTCGCCGCAGGAGTCGACCACGAAAAGGCTGTCAAGGTTGGCCGCGACGCCGGCGAGCACGCTGTGACGTTCGATCCGGCGCAGCACGCGCGGCGCGTCCATCTCGAGCAGCAGCCAGTCGCCGACGAGGAGCGCGGGCGCCCCGCCCGGCGGCGCCGGCAGCATGCTCGCGCCACGCGAGGAGAGCACGGACACCCCGCCGCGACGCACGTCGATCACGCGGGCCGGATAACCGGCTTCGAAGTCCTGCAAGGTGAGGTATTGCGAGAAACCCGGTCGCCAGCCGAGCTGGGACAGGGTGGGAAACGGGACAGACATGGGTGGAACCCCGGGCAATGACGACACGTGGCGACCGCCCTTGCGGGAGGCCGGACGGAATACCGGGGTCGACGCCTGCGATCAGGCTTGCGGACAAAACGGAGGGATGAGCCGGCGAACGGCCATCCGGGGCGCGTATCTCAGCGCAGCGCCAACCCGGTGGAAATCGAGGAATGAATCATGGCAGCGACCTCCAGGCGCGTGGGGTGGACAGAAGGAGAGCGCAGGCTATCGCCTCCCCGCGCCCTGTGCAACGTGCTTCAAGTCATGGGTAACGCGAAACCACGGGCTTCCTCATCTCACCGGGTGAGACATGCTCGCGGCCTAATCCGCAGACCCTCGCGCGGAGCCTGCCGATGAATGCACTACCTGATCGCTACGCCACCGACGACCTCGTGCTGGGCGAGCCGGGCGATGGTCGCAACCTGGCCCGGCGGCTGTCGAAACGCTATGCCGCACGGATCACCGGCGCCTTCATGGTGCCCGGCCAGGAGGGAGCGTTCGCGCTGCTGCCCGACGATCTTCCTCCCGCGCTGGCCGCCGCATTGCGCACGCGCGGCATCGACCAGCTCTACAGCCACCAGGCCGAGGCGTGGCGGGCCACGCAGTCAGGCGCGCACGTGGCCATCGTCACGCCCACCGCCTCGGGCAAGTCGCTGTGCTACACGCTGCCGGTCATCAGCGCGGCGGTGCGCGACAAGGCCAAGGCGCTGTACCTGTTCCCCACCAAGGCATTGGCGCAGGACCAGGTGGCCGAGCTGCTGGAGCTGAACCAGGCCGGCGAGCTGGGCGTGAAGGCATTCACCTTCGACGGCGACACGCCCGGCGATGCGCGGCAGGCGATCCGCCTGCATGGCGACATCGTGGTCAGCAACCCGGACATGCTGCACCAGGGCATCCTGCCGCATCACACCAAATGGGCGCAGTTCTTCGAGAACCTGCGCTACGTGGTGATCGACGAGGTGCACACCTATCGCGGCGTGTTCGGCTCGCACGTGGCCAACGTGATCCGCCGGCTGAAGCGCGTCTGCGCGTTCTACGGTGTCACCCCGCAGTTCATCCTGTGCTCGGCGACCATCGGCAATCCGCAGGAGCATGCCGAGGCGCTGATCGAGGACGCGGTCACCGCGATCACCGAAAGCGGCGCGCCCACCGGCGACAAGCACGTGCTGCTGTGGAACCCGCCGGTCGTGAACCCCGACCTCGGCCTGCGCGCGTCGGCCCGCTCGCAGACCAACCGCATCGCGCGGCTGGCGATCAAGAGCGGCATGAAGACGCTGGTGTTTGCGCAGTCGCGCAGCATGGTCGAGGTGCTCACCAAATACCTCAAGGACGTGTTCGACCACGATCCGCGCAAGCGCCCGCGCATCCGCGCCTACCGCGGCGGTTACCTGCCGAAGGAGCGCCGCGCCGCCGAACGCGCGATGCGCGAGGGCAGCATCGACGGCATCGTCAGCACCTCGGCGCTGGAGCTGGGCGTGGACATCGGCAGCCTCGACGCGGTGGTGTTGAACGGCTACCCCGGCTCGGTGGCCGCGACATGGCAGCGCTTCGGCCGCGCCGGTCGTCGCCGGCAATCGGCGCTCGGCGTGCTGGTGGCCAGTTCCGATCCGCTGGACCAGTACCTGGTGCGCCACCCGGAATTCTTCCAGGGCGCCACGCCGGAGCACGCCCGCATCCAGCCCGATCAACCGCTGATCCTGCTCGACCATATCCGATGCGCCGCGTTCGAGCTGCCGTTCACCGGCGACGAGATGTTCGGCACCGAGGTCGCCACGCCCTGGCTCGACCTGCTGGCCGAGGAAGGCGTGCTGCATCGCGAAGGCGACCGCTGGGAATGGATCGCCGACAGCTATCCGGCCATCGCGGTGTCGCTGCGCTCGGTCGCCGACGGCAACTTCGTGGTGGTCGATCGCACCGACGGCCGCCAGACCATCATCGCCGAGGTCGACTATTCCGCCGCCGCGGTCACCCTGTACGAAGGCGCCATCCACATGGTGCAGTCGCTGCCCTACCAGGTGGAGAAGCTGGACTGGGAAGGCCGCAAGGCCTATGTCACGCGCACCAACGCCGACTACTACACCGATGCCATCGACTACACCAAACTCAAGGTGCTGGACTGCTTCGACAGCTCGCACGCCGGCTGCGGCCACGCCCACCACGGCGAGGTGCACGTGGTACGCCGCGTGCCCGGCTACAAGAAGATCCGCTTCTACTCGCACGAGAACATCGGCTACGGCCCGGTCAACCTGCCCGACCAGGAACTGCACA
>JBDZVT010000002.1:195093-271017 GCA_040255835.1 Lysobacteraceae bacterium | reverse complement strand
GCCGGCGCCGCCGCGCCACCGCCGGTCGCGCGGCTCGCGCCGGCCGCCGCCACCGATCCGCAGTGGCAGACGATCACCCTGCACCGCCATGGCGCCGTCGGCGAGCAGGTGGCCGTGACCGTCGGCATCCCCTTCCCACCCGGCATGCTGCACGACGCGCGGCAGGTGCGCATCGAGGACAAGCAGGGCCAGCCCGTGCCGGCCCACGTCGAGGCCAGCCTGCGCTGGCATTTCGAGGGCGGCGGCATCCGCGCCGTGCGCGCGCAGTTCCGCGCCACGCTGGCCGGCGACAGCGCGCAGCTGCGTTTCACCCTGGTCCCCGTCGGCACGGCCACCGCGCCCGTGGCCGGCTGGCCCTACGCCGAGGGGCTGGTGGACGGCCCCGACGGCGTGCGCGTGCCGGGGGTGCTGGCCACGCTCAGCCCGCAATGGATGTCCGCCTCGCTGATCGCCGGCCCGCAGGTACCGGCGGTGCCGCCCGGCGCCTACGACCGCTACTACGAAACCCAGTTCGCGTGGGCACGCAAGCTGCCACGCCAGGACGGCTCGGCCTGGCTGTTCGATCGCCCCACCACGCTGTTCCAGCAATACGTGCGCACCGGCCGCGCCGACTACCTCGCCGCGGCCGTGGAGAGCTACCGCTTCTACATGGCCCACATCCGCCGCTTCGGCGCCCCGGGCTGGCCGCTGTGCGGCGGCGGCTTCAAGCTGGGCGAGGTCAGTCCCTGCGATCCGAAGTACGTCTACATCCAGCCCACCGTGCTGGCGCTGGGCCTCGCCGGCGACGACAGCCAGAGCGACGCGGCGCTGATCGAGCGCATGGTGGGGGCGTGGGATACCGGCGGCTGGACCATCCCCGCCGGCCCCTATACCGGACTCACCCAGAAATTCTTCACCGAGCGGCAGGCCGGGCTCGGACTGCTGCAGATCGTCAGCGCCTGGGAACTCACCGGCAAGCGCGAATACCTGCAGCGCATCGGCGACCGCGTGGGCTGGCTGTACCAGCACCAGCAGCACAATCCCGATGGCCTGGGCAACGACGGTTCCTGGCGCAGCAGCTGGGACATGCACGAAGGCAACCCGTACGACGCGGTCACCGACGTCCCGGGCAGCTCGCCGTGGATGACGCAGAACATCATCGACGGCCTGTGGCACGCGTGGCTGGCCACCGGCGACGCGCGCATCCCGCCGATGATCACCGCGTTCGGCCGCTACCTCGAGCGCTACGGCTGGATCGACGCCAAGACCGTGGCCGTGGTCGGCAAGGACTGGCGCGACCCGTGCAGCGGTCCGGGCGGCCAGATCAGCTGGTACTGGTCCTCGGCGCATGCGGACCGGGCCAAGCTGGTCGCCATCGAGAACTCCGACGGCTGGTACAGCGATGCGCACAACGTGGAGCTGACCCTGCCGGTGGCGGCCGCCCGCTATTTCAGCACCGACCCGCAGCTGCAGCAGGCGCTGGACCGGCGCATGCAGGCGCTGGCCTCGTCGTACAACCTTGCCTGCGCCCGCAACGCCAGCACCGCGCGGCGTTTCAACTGGAACAACCGCGGTACCGGCGTGGTGCAGTGGCTGATGCGCCAGCGCGCGGGCAGCGGCGCCGCACCGGCGCGACCCTGAGCCTGCGCGCGGTCAGGGCGCCCGAGGCGGCGGGCGCCGCTTGGCGAACGCGTGCCACACGTAGCGCAGCATGCACAGCGAGGCGCGGATCACGCCCAGTTGTTCGACCCGGCGGTAGATCGTCCACTGCCAGCGCGCCGCGCGCAGCTTGTTGGCCGACAGCGACGACTCGCGCACCAGGTACCAGGCCAGCGGTTCGTCGCTGTCCGCACGCTGCGCCCAACCCGCGCGGCGCACCTGCTCCAGCCAGAACGCGTAGTCCTCGTGGCCGATCCGGCGAAACGACACGTCGCCCAGCTCGCGGGCATACAGGCCGGTGAGGTTGCCGATGAAATTGCTGGCCAGCATGTCGCGATGCTCCAGCCGTGCGGGCGGGTCGACCCGGCTCAGCACGCGGCCGTCCTCGGCCACGCGCCAGTACGAGGCGTAGCAGATGCGGGCGCCGCTGGCACGCAGGCTAGCCAGTTGCCGCTCCAGCTTGGCCGGGTGCCACCAGTCGTCGGCGTCGAGGAAGGCGATGTAGTCGCCGCGCGCGGCCGCCAGGCCAGCGTTGCGCGCCGCCGCCACGCCGCCGTTCTGCACCTGGCGCTGCACGCGCACGCGGGGGTCGGCGCGCGCGAACGCCTGCAGGATCGCCAGCGAATCGTCGCCCGAGCCGTCGTCCACCGCCACCAGCTCCAGGTTGCGGTGGCTCTGCGCCAGCACCGATTCCACCGCCCGCGGCAGCCAGGCGGCGGCGTTGTACACCGGCATGATCACGCTGACCAGGTCACCGCTCATGGCGGCTCCTGCGCGGGTGCGCCGCGGCCGCGGCGGGACTCGTCGCCACGCCCGTCACGCGAACAGCTGCGGCAGGGTCACGAGCGAACGGAACCAGTCGGTGTCCAGCTCGGTCTCGACCGCCACGCGGGGCAGGTCGAAGGCATCCCAGCGGTCGAACCGGGCGTATCCGCCGTAGTAGCTGAAGGCGTGCGTCACGCCCGCCTCGCGCAGGCAGTCACGGGTGGTCTGGTCGAACGCGCCGGGATTGCCCACCGGGTAGCTGAAGCAGCGCATCGGCGTGCCCAGTTCGGCGGCGAGCCGGCGGCCGCACTCCAGGATCTCGTGGCGCTGCCCCGGCGCCGACATGTGCGACAACACCGGATGGTTGACCGTGTGCCCGCCGATCGTCATGCCGGCCGCCTGCATCTCGCGCAGCATGTCCCAGGTCATCCACAGCGACTCGCCGGCACGCGCGTCGGCGCGCCCGGTGCCCGCCGCCTCCGCCACGGCCTCGAGGTAGCCGGCCGTGTCCTGCGCCGGCATCTCCTTGTACTTGCGCAGCAGCCGGCGCACCGCCGCCTCCCGCTGCGGCTCGTCGAAGCGGATCGGCGCGTCGAACCACGCCGGCAGCTGCAGCGCGTCGTGCCGGCTGGTGCGCACCATCCAGGCGATCTCGTCCCACCACGGCAGGCTGGGCGCGTCGATGAATCCGGTGGCGACGAAGAAGGTCGCGCCCACCCCTTCACCGCGCAGGATCGGCAGCGCGGTCTGGTAGTTGTCGCGATAGCCGTCGTCGAAGGTGATCATCGCGTAGCGGCCGCGCTTGGCGGCAAGCACCCGCGGCAGGTCGGCCGGATTGATGATGTCCAGCTGCGCCTTGCAGAAGCGCAGCTGTTCGGCAAACGCCTCGGCGCTGGCGCTCCACAGGCCGCGGTCGAACGGCGAGCCCAGCGCGTCGCCGATGCGGTGGTAGTTGAGCGCAAGCACGCCGGACCAGCGCACGGTCCCGTGCAGCAACCGGCGCAAGCCGCTGCGACAGAGCAGATGTGAGGCGATGGCCTTTTTCATCGGAGCATCCCGGTCAGCCCGGCGAAACCAGCTTGACGAAGCGCCGGATCGCGCGCACGCACAGCTGGCGCATCCGGTCGAGCAGCGCCCGCGGCGTATGCCTGCGGCACGTCGCGCAGAACAGCTGGCGTTGTTCGGTGGCCAGCGATTTCTTGTACGTGCTGACTCCCCGCAGGAAATCGTAGTGGGCGATGCCGCGCCGTGCCAGCTCCTGCATCAGCAGCAGGTTCACCGCGGTGCCCGAGCTGCGCAGCACGCCGGGATCCAGCGGTGCCACGCCGAACTGGTACAGGTCGAACTTGCGCCCGGTGACGAAGCCGTAGAGCACGGCAAAGGTCCTGCCCTGGTACGAGAACCGCGCCAGCACCACGCGCCCGCTGGCCGTCCAGCGCCGCACCAGCCCGCGATGGAACTCGGTGAAGCGTGGCGCGGCGAAGCAGCCCGGTTCGCCGGCCGCCACCCAGCGTTCCTGGTGGACGCGCACGAGGTCGTCGAAATGGCGGTCGGCCGCGGCTGCATCGGCCAGCTCGACCACGATGCCGGCACGCTCGGCGTCGCGCAGATACTGGCGGGCGTGCTTGCGCGTCTTCGGCGACAGGCTGGCCAGGTACGCCTCGAAGCCGTCGCCGAGCCGCGCGATCGGGCAGGCCCCGCGCGAGGACAGTTGCAGGCTGGCGTGGCGCGGAAAGGCATTGCGCCAGCGCAACAGCGCCGCCTGTTCGCAGAGGTCGAGCAGCTCCAGGGTGTCCCAGGCCATCGCGTCGATCGCCCGCCACGCGGCCTGCGCGCAGGCCCGGTCCTCGCCGGGCAGGTGCAGCAGGTCCAGGTAGTCGGCGCAGACCTCCTCGAACTCCTCCTCGCCGGTGGAAAGGAAGCGCAGGCAGCGCACGCCGAGCCAGCCGCCGCGCCCCACGTCCAGGTACAGCGGCACCGCGCCGACCAGGCGCGCTTCGCGCCACAGCGTGATGATGCGCAGGCCGCCATGGCCGTACACCGGGCCGTAGACGTCCCACCAGTGGCGCAGCCAGGCAAAGTCCAGCGGAGTCGATGCGGTGGGGCTGGCCTGGTGCAGGGCATCCCAGTCGGCGGCGATCGCATCCCAGGCGGCCACGTCCTCGATCACGCGCAGCGTCGGCGCGGGGTCGTCCAGACCATCTGTCACCGCGGGCTCCCGCGTGCCCGGCGCCGCCGGGGCCAGCGTCATGGCGAGGCTACCGTGCGCCGACGCAGGTGGCGGCGGTGCAGCCTGAGCCAGTCGCGCAACGCCGCCGGCAGATAGCAGCACACGAACAGCTCCCAGGCGCGCCGCTGCCACCAGCGATGGCGGATGCTGGCGAACAGGTGGGAGCGCGCCGCCGCCATGTCGTTCGCCTCGAACTGCAGCTCGCCGATCCATTCGTGGGCGTCGGCCAGCGCGCCGGCGATCATCCGCCTCGGCAGGTGGATCTCGCTGCGCGCCGTCTCGATCAGCGGGGTGATCGTGCGCAGGAAATTGGTCGCGGTATGGATGCGGTACTCGGTGCGGGTCAGGCGGTCGGGCATGCCGCGCTGGTACTGAATCGCAGGCAGATCGAGGAAACCCACCGGCCCGTAGCGGCAGGTACGCAGGTGGAAGTCGTAGTCTTCGCCGGAATAGCGCAGCGTCTCGTCGAACGCCACCACTTTTTCCAGCCGCTCGCGGCGGATCAGCACGGTGGAGGTGTGCACCAGGTTGCCCATGATCATCTGCGAAAAGATCATGCCCATGCGCAGGGGCGCCGCGCCGACCACCGTCTCCAGCGCCGGCGCGAGTTCGCGCAGCGGCACGCTGCGCGGAAACAGCCGCTCCACCGGAAACAGCGCATAGCTGCTGTACATGCTGCGGATGTAGGCGTGGTTGAACACGCGCCCGTTCGGGTCGATCGCCTCCATGTCGGTCCAGACCATGCCCAGCTCGGGGAACTGCTCCAGGCAGCGCAGCTGCAGCTCGAGCTTCCACGGCCGCCAGACATCGTCCGAGTCGAGCAGCGCCAGGAACTCGCCGCGGGCCAGCCGGATGCCGTGGTTGCGTGCCGCGGCGACGCCGGCGTTCGGCTGCGCAATGTAGTGCACGCGCGGCTCGTTGCCGTAGCGCTGGCGCACGAGTTCGGGCGTCTCGTCGGTGGAGCCGTCGTCGATGAGCAGGATCTCGAGTTCGGCATGCGTCTGCGCGAGCACGCTGTCCAGCGTGCGCGCCAGGCAATAGGCCCGGTTGAAGGTGGGGATGACTACGCTGACCAGTGCCATGGGTACCCGACCACTCCCGCATCCAGTGACCACTCGAAGCTTCGACTTGCCGCCCCCACGCTTGCCGCGCCGATCACGCAGCCGCGGCGCGCTGCCTGCCTGATCCGTCCGGATGCCCGAGGCGTCGCAGCTTCGGCGACCGCGTGCCTGGCGCCGGAAGTAGCGTCATTGTATGCGTTTTCCGCAGCGCCAGACATGGCATTGCGCGCCTTGCCCGGGCCACCGGCAAGGCCGGTCCGGGACCGAGGCGGGCCCTTGCCGGGCCGGTCAGGCGGCCGGTTTGCGCGCGATGAAGTCGATCGAGGTGATGCACAGGCGTTCGGCCGGGATCGACGCGAACTGGGGGGCGATCTTCAGCTGCGCCAGCTCGCGCAGGCGCCGGGCGGGGGGCGAGGTCACCCGGGTCACGATCGCGAAACCGGCCGCCTCGGCCTGCTCGACGAAGGCGTCGGCGCGCAGCCGGTTCTGGTACAGGAAGGCGTTGTTCCAGCGCCGCCATTGCGCGTCGGAATACCGCAGGTAGTTGAGCTGGGTGATGCGGGGGTCGACATAGGCGTAGTGGTCGCCGCAATTGACCGAGTGGAACATGATCCCGCCGGGACGCAGGATGCGCCGGGCCTCGCCGAAGATGCCGCCGATCGCCTCCGGCGCCACGTGTTCCAGCACGCTGTTGGAGAACACGCAGTCGATCCGGTCCGGCGGCAGGTCGGTGCGGGCGGCGTCCGCCGGCGCCCGGTAGTCCACCACGCCCGCGGTGGCCGCGGCCAGGTCGGCGCCCTGCTCCAGCGCGGTGGCCAGCTGCTGCCGGCGCCCGCGGACCTCGTCGGCGGGTACGCCGGCCACCTCGGCGATCAGGGCGACGTGCCGCTCCAGGCCCCGCGCGCAGGCGCGCAGCAGGTCCCGGCGCAGGTGCCGGTTGAGGTCGACGGTGACCACGCGCCGCGCGCCGGCCAGGAAGCAGCACAGCGGAAAGGTCGGGTACCAGCCGCTGCCGATCTCGAACAGCCGCGCGCCCGCCACCGGCACGCCGACCTCGCGCAGCTGGTCGGCCATCAGCCGCCAATCGTCGATCTTGATGTCGAACTCGCGGTCGAAACCACGCAGCCCGCCGAACCGCCGCTGCAACTGGTAGTGGATCGCATCGCCGCCCGGCATCACGCCGAGGATTTTCTGCAGCAACCCCTTGGTACGCCAGTCCATCGTTTCAGCCCCTGCAGGATGAAGGCGGTGCCCGGCCCGGGCGGGCGCGAAGCCTGGCGGCCGACCGGACCGGCGGGCCGACGACGACGTCGCCGGAGCCAGCTTACCCTTGCGCGGCCGCCGGATCAGCTGCCCGGCTGCCGCGCCCGGCCAAGCGGTGCGGCGGGGGCGGCAGCAGGAAGTCGCGGAACCGGTCCGGGTCGCCGCCATGTCCGGCCTCGGCGGCCTTGATGATGTTGTAGGTCTCGCGTGCCGTCACGTAGTGCAGCACGTAGCGCTCGCCGTCGTTGTAGGCGCGCTCCAGGTGCTCGTGCATGCGCTGCGCGGCGCTGCCGAGCAGGGTGTCCATGTCGCGCTCCTGGGTGCCGTGCGTGTGCACCTTGACGAAGACCCACTCCGGCCGCCCCTCGACGTGGATGCCGGTTTTCACCCACGCGTCGACCCGCTCGGGCGTGGGCGGGCAGCCGCGGCGCACGTCGGCGTTCTCGATCCGCGGCAACACGCCGAACTTGCGCTCGCGCCAGTTCAGTCCCAGCGGCCCCTGCACGATCATCAGGTCGCCGCTGGCCGCGCCGCCCACGCGGACCGGCACGCCGCTGTCGTGCGACTTGGGCCGCAGGGGATCGTCGGTGGCGTAGTAGATCGCGTTGCTGGTTTTCGTCTGCGTGTCGCTGGGCGCCGACGGCAGGGTGAAGTCGGCGTAGCAGCCGAGCTCGCGCAGCAGGATCAGCTCGTTGTTGATGCCGCACCAGCGGCCATCGGCGCGCGAGTTGTCCAGGCTCCAGTTGCCGTGGATGAAGCCGAAGCGCAGCTGGCCGGTGGCCGGATCGCGCGGCAGCGCGCCGTGGCGCTCGTGCAGCAGCGCGTTGAAGCGCTCGATGGTCTGGCGGAAGTTCGCCTCGTTGTCGTTGTCGTGGTGCAGGTGGATCTCGATCTCGCCGTAGCCCTCGGCACAGAGCGCAGCGATCTTGTCCAGGTGTTCTTCCAGGTATTCCTCTTCGGGATAGAAGAACGTGTGCTGCGGCATCCGCCCATCGGCGTCGCGGTGCGACGCGGCGAGAGCGCGGTAGTCGCGGCACCAGCGATCGACGCGCGCGCGCTGGGTGGCCAGGTCGACCTTGCCCCAGGCCGGCTCGAAATGGTCGACGAAGCAGAACATCACGTGGATCGGCCCGTCGACCGCCGGCGGCCGCCGCCGGCGCAGATAACCGCCCAGCCAGTACTGCATGTTGCGCGCGCGGATCGCCACGGTGACGACAATCGCGCCCAGTACCAGCAAGCCCAGGATCAGCCAGGCGGCGATCATGCGTGCGCTCCGTCAGCCGGCGACTCCACCGCGGCGCCGGCGGGCAGCGCGCGGAACTCGAAACCCTCGGAGCGCCATTGCGGCAGCAGCGTTTCCAGCATGCGGATGCAACAGTCGCCGTCGTCATGCATCAGCATCACGTCCCCCGGCCGCGGCGGCCGCGCGCGCATCGCCGTCACCAGTTCGGCCGGGGGCCGGCGCTGGTAGTCGAGGCTGTCGTACGACCAGTACATCAGGCGCCGCCGTTCGCGCGCGAGGCGCAGCGTGAGCGCCAGCGAGAACGCTCCGCTGGGTGGACGCACGCCGTGGTGGCGGCTGCCGTCGAACGTTTCCAGCACCTGATCGGTGCGGTCGATTTCAGCCATCTTCCCGGCCAGCGACAGCCGGTTGAAGTCCGGATGGGTGTACGAATGGTTGCCCAGCCGATGGCCCTCGGCCAGCATGCGCCGCACCAGTTGCGGCTCGCGCTCGGCCTTGCTGCCGATCAGGAAGAAGGTGGCGCGCACCTGGTGCTGCCGCAGCAGATCCAGCAATGCCGGCGTGTGTTGCGGGTCGGGACCGTCGTCGAAGGTCAGGTACAGCTCGCGGCCGGCACCGGACGGCATGGCGGTGAGCACCACCGCGTCGGGCAGGCAGTGCAGCAGGCGCGTGCGCTTGAACCAGCCGATCATGTCGACCATCCGTCGCTGCCGCGCACGCTGCGCCGGCACCGGCAGAAACCCTTGCTTGCAGGCATAATCCACCCTTGTCGTCGATGGCATGCGCAGGCCTTCCTGCCGCCATCCGGTTCTGCTGCACAGGATATCTTCATTCGGCGCTTCGCCGGCGATTTTTCGCGTGCCGGCCACCCGTCCGGCCGCTCCACCCGGCGATCGCGGCGATGGATGCCGCCGGTTGCCGCGACACCCACCCTGACGAGACGCGGAGGACGCGTGCTGAACGGATATGGCCTGGTCTACTTCGGCAACGACTGGTACGCGGAGAACCGCACCAGCAGCCACCACGTGGCCGAACGGCTCGCCCGTGCCGCGCCGCTGCTGTATGTCGACTCGCCGGGCATGCGCGCGCCGCAGGCCAGCGGCCGCGACCTGCGCCGTGCCTGGCGCAAGCTGCGCGCGGCGCTGCGCGCGCCGGTGGCCGTGCGCCCCAACCTGTGGCACTGCACCGTGCCGCAGCTGCCGTTCCGCCGGGTACCCGGGGTCGACTGGCTGAACCGCGCCTTCGGCCGCTGGGCGGTGCGCCGCGCCATGCGCGTGCTCGGGGGCGCGACGCCGATTTCCTGGTTCGCGGTGCCGCATCCGGGCTTCCTGGCGCAGCAGCTGGGCGAGCAGCTGTGCGTGTACTACTGCATCGACGACTACGCGGCGCACCCGGGCGTGGACAGCGAGCGGATCGCCGCGCGCGACCTGGACCTGACCCGCCGCGCCGACCTCGTCTTCGTGGCGCCGCCGGCGCTGCTGGAGGCCAAGCGCGCGATCAACCCGGTGACCCGCTTCTCGCCCCACGGCGTGGACACGGTCCTGTTCGGCCAGGCGCGCGATCCGGCCACGCCGGTACCGGCCGCGGCGCAGGACCTTGCCCGTCCGGTGGTGGGCTACTTCGGCTCGATCCACGAATGGATCGACCTGGAGCTGATCGAATGGCTGGCGCGCGAGCGCCCGCAGTGGAGCTTCCTGCTGGTCGGCCACGCCGCCGTCGACGTATCGCGCCTGCGCGCGCTGGACAACGTGCGGCTGGTCGGCGCGCAGCCGTACCGCGAGCTGCCGGGCTGGGCCAAGGCGTTCGACGTGGCGATCATCCCGTACCGGCACAACCGCCAGGTCGCGAACGCCAATCCGCTGAAGGTGCGCGAATACCTGGCCACCGGCAAGCCGGTGGTCAGCGTGAGCCAGCCGGAGATCGACAAGTTCGCGCGCTGGGTCGAGATCGCACCGGACCGGGACGGTTTCCTGCGCGGGCTGGACCGCGCGCTGCGCGAGGACACGCCCACCGCCGCGGAGGCGCGCGTCGCCGCGGTGGCCGGGCAGACCTGGGACAACCGCGTGGACGAGGTGTTGCGCGAAGTATCATCGGCACTTGCACGCAAGCAGGCATGAATCCGTGGAAACGACAGGGGACGGGATGAACGCGGGAATCGAAGGGAAGCTGCGCATCGCCATCGTCGGCGCAGGCTACGTGGCGCGCCACCATATCGCCGCGTTGCGCCGGCTCGATTTCGTCGAGATCGTGGGCATCTGCGACATCGACACCAAGGCCGCGCAGGCGCTGGCCACCAGCTTCGGGATCGAGTTCGTCACCGGCGACTTCGCCCGGCTCGCCGAACGCCACCCGCATGCGGTGTACGTGCTCACGCCGCCGTCCAGCCACGCGCCGCTGGCCCTGCAGGCGCTGGACATGGGCTGCCACGTGTTCGTGGAGAAGCCGATGGCCGACTCGGTCGCCGAATGCGACGCGATGATCGCCAGGGCCCGCGAGAAGGGCCTGCTGCTGTCGGTCGACCATTCCGACCATTTCGATCCGGTGGTGATGCAGGCGCTGGCCTGGGTCAAGGCCGGGCGCATCGGCGAGGTGCTGAGCTTCGACGTGCTGCGCAGCTCGGACTACCCGCCGTACGCGGGCGGCCCCCTGCCCGGCATGGTCAAACAGGGCTCCTACCCGTTCCGCGACCTCGGCGTGCACGGCCTGTACGTGCTCGAATCCTTCCTCGGCCCGATCGGCGAGCTGGACGTGCGCTATCGCTCCAGCGGGCGCAGCACCAACCTGAAGTTCGACGAATGGGACGCGCGCGCGCAATGCGCGGACGGCGTCGGCCGGCTGCTGCTGTCGTGGAACATCCGCCCGATGCAGAACCGCCTCATCGTGCAGGGCACGCGCGGCATCATCGAGGCCGACCGCTTCCTGCAGATCTGCCGGATCAAGCGCGTGCTGCCCGGGCCGAAGTTCATCGGCATCGTGCTCACTGCCTTCACCAACGCCTTGCGCGACGTGGTGCGCGTGCCGTGGAACGTGCTGCGCTTCGCCACCGGCCGCCTGCGTCCTTCGCCCGGCATCCAGCACGGCGCGCAGGCGTTCGCGCAGGCCTTGCACCAGGGCGCCACGCCGCCGGTCAGCGCCGAGGAAGGCCGTCGCCACGTCGCCCTGATGGAGGCGGTGTGCGAGCGGGCGGACCGCGAGCGGCGGGACGAGCTGGCCGCGCGCATCGTGCCGCTGGCACCGGTCGATGCGCTGGTGACGGGCGCGGCCGGTTTCCTTGGCCGCGCGCTGGTCGCCGCGCTGCGCGCACGCGGCCAGTCGGTGCGCGTGCTGGTGCGCCGCGCCGACCCGGCCGCCGAGAGCGCCGGCCTCCAGGTGGTGGTGGGCGATCTCGGCGATCCGGCGATCGTCGACCACGCGGTGCAGGGCGCGCGCGTGGTCTACCACGTCGGCGCGGCGATGCGCGGCGGCCCCGGCGACTTCGAGGCAGGCACCGTGTGGGGCACGCGCAACGTGGTCGACGCCTGCGTCAGGCATGCGGCGGAACGGCTCGTCTACGTCAGCTCGCTCAGCGTGCTCGACCACGCCGGCCGCGACCCGGCGATGGCCGTCACCGAGAACTCGGCGTTCGAGCCTTGGCCCGAACGCCGCGGCGCCTACACGCAAACCAAGCTGACCGCCGAAGGGATCGTCACCGACGCGATCCGCGAACGCGCGCTGCCGGCGGTGATCGTGCGCCCGGGCCAGATCGTGGGGCCCGGCGCCGAGCGCGTGACCCCGAACGGCACGTTGGCGCTGGCCGGGCGCTGGATCGCCGTCGGCCCGGCGCAGCAGACCCTGCCGCTGGTTTACGTCGACGACGTCGTCGATGCGCTGCTGCTGGCCGCGCAGGCGCCCGCGGCGACGGGCCGGATCTTCAACGTGGTCGATCCGCAGATCGTCACCCAGGGCGAGTACCTGGCGAAGGTGAAGGGCAAGTTGGGCGCCGAGCTGAAACTGCTGCGCATGCCCACCGGCGTATTCATGGCGCTGGCCGCCGGCGTGGAGCTGCTCGGCAAGCTGCTTCACCGCAGCGTGCCGCTGACCCGCTACCGAGTCCGCTCGCTGCGCCCGCTGGCCAACTTCGACATCGGCGCGGCACGCAGCGGGCTGGGCTGGGAACCGCGCATCGGCTTGCAGAAGGGTTTCGAGCGGATGTTCGGTGCGGCCGCCGAACCGGCCACGGCAACGCCGCCGGAAACCGCCGATTCCTGAGCGCTATGCGCGACGGTCGACCACGTCGCGCAGCACCCGTTCCAGCCGGTCGACGTTGTCGTCCCAGCGAAAACCCCGCGCGTGGTCGACGATGCGCTCGCCCTGCCAGGGCCGGCCGGTGGCTTCCAGCAGGGCGGCGGACAAGGCCGCGGGATCGCGCACCGGCACTAGCACTCCGGCGAACTCCGGCAGCACTTCGGGGATGCCGCCGACCCGACTGGCCACCACCGGGATGCCGCAGGACATCGCCTCCAGCACCACGTTCGGCACGCCCTCGTTGTGACTGGGCAGGCACAGCAGGTCGGCGGCACGGAACCAGTCGCCAAGCTGCGCGTGCGGCACGGCACCGACCAGGCTGACGCGTTCGGCGCAGCCCAGGGCGGCGGCGCGCGCGAGCAGTTCGTCGCGGCAGCCGCCGGCGCCGGCATAGACCAGGGTCGCCTGCGGCCGCTGCGCCAGCACGGCGGGAAACGCCTCCAGCAAGTCCAGACAACCCTTCGTCGATTTCAGATTGCCGACGTAGAGCAGCAACGGCTGTTCGGCGCCCAGGCCCAGCCGTTGCCGCGCCGCCCCGCGCGGGCCGGGCGCGAAGCGCTGCGCATCGACGCCGTTGTAGATCGTGTGCACCCGCGCCGGGGCTGCGCCCAGCGCCACCGCCTTGTCGGCCAGTGCCTGGCTCACCGCCACCACCGCGCCGGCACGGCGCAGTGCGGAGGCGATCTGCGGCCGGCGCAACTTCCCTTCGGCCATCACGTTGAGGTCGCTGCCGTGGACCTTGACCACGTACGGAATGCCCAGGCGGCGCGCGAGCCAAGCCGAAGCCACCGCATCGGGATAGGCCCAGCTGGCCAGGATCGCATCGTATTTTTCCGCGCGCAGGCGGGAGCCGTGCTGCAGCCACAGCGAGGCGAACCAGCAGCCGGCATGCAGCGAGCGCAGCCCCGGCGGAAACACGAAGGTGAAGTGGTCGCGGCGCAGGCCGGGCACCTCGACCGCGCCGCGCACGCCGCCCAGCCGCTCGCGGAAATCCACCGCGGTCAGCACGTGCACCTCGTGGCGCTGGCCCAGGCGCTCGAACTGCTGGCGGTTGAACGCGCCACGCAGCGGGTCCCACGGCGTCGGGAACAGGTTGGTGGTGATCAGCAGCTTCATGCGCCGGCCTGCTCCGGCGCGCCGCGGTAAAGCGCCTCATAGCGCGCCGCCATGTGCGTGAGCGAACCCTCGGCCTCGACCCATGCGCGCCCCTGCACACCCAGCGCCTGCGCGGCCGCGGGCGCTTCCAGCAGCGCGATCATCGCCGCGGCCAGCGCACCGGGGTCGGCCGGCGGCACCAGTTTTCCGTTGACGCCCTCGCGCACGATCTCGCCGTTGCCGCCGACCGCGGTGGCGACGATCGGCAAGGCGCTGGCGCAGGCTTCCAGCAGCGCCATCGAGTACCCCTCGCTGAGCGAAGACAGCGCGAACAGGTCGAGTCCGGGCAGCAGCTCGCGCACGTCGCCGCGGTCGCCCAGGAAACGCACGCCTTCGCCCAGCCCTTCGGCCACGGCGCACTGCTCCAGCTCGGCGCGCAGTTCGCCGTCGCCGATCAGCAGCAGCACCGCATCGGGCAGACGCTGGCGCACCAGCCCGAACGCGCGGATCAGGCTGGCCTGATCCTTGGTCCAGTTGAGCCGGCCCACGCTGCCGACGAGCCGCGTTTGCGGCGGCAGCGCCAGCATCTCGCGCAGGCGCGCGTGATGCGCGGGCGAAGCGGGCAGGAACTGCTCCACGCGGATGCCGTTCGGCACCACGCGGGCCTTGAGCGACGGCACGATGCCGCGGCGCACGGCGTCATCGCGCGCGGCCGCACACACCAGCGCCACCGCATCGGTGCGCGCGAGCGCGCGTCGATAAAGCCCCTCGCGCCGACGCGAACCGCGATTGGCGCCCATGCCGTGCCGCGTGTTGACGACGCGCCCGATGCCCAGCCCGGTGCCGGCCCAGACCGCGTGGTAGTGCGCCACCGCATTGTGGGTGTGCAGCACGTCGGCACCGTGGGCCGCCAGCGCGCGGCGCAGGCGCAGCACGGCGCGCAGATCCGGCCCGCGGCGCTTGCCGCAGGCGAGCACGGGGATGCCCTGGGTCTCCAGCTCGTGCGCCAGCGCGCCGGCTTCGAACAGGCAGACCACGCGGCAACGATGCCCCTGCCGCTGCTGCATGGTCGCCAGGTCGATGACCATGCGTTCGAGGCCGCCGCGGTTGAGGTTCTCGACGACGTGGACGATGTTCATGCCGCGGGCGTGACCGGAAGTTCGCTGATGCACACGCGCCACTTGCCGCTGGGCGTGAGCGGGATGTCGTCGACGAAATGGACGTTCAGCTGCAGGCTGTCGCCGACCACCTTGGCCAGTTCGTGGCGGATGTACGCCAGCGAGGCCTCGTCGAAACCGGCGCCGCGCACCAGCGACAGCTCGAGCTGGTCGAGCCGGCGCTGCACCACCTGGAAGCGCACCAGCCCCGGCACGTCCTTGAGCATGTGCGGGAAGAACTCGCCGGGCAGCAGGTGGCCGGCCGGCGTGCGGATCGCGTCGAGCAGGCGGCCGTCCACGCGCTGCAGCAGCGGCAGGCCGCGCCCGCAACTGCAGACATGGTCGCTCGCGGTGGCGACGTCGCCGTTGAGGTAGCGCACGAACGGCATGCCGTAGTTGAACAGGTCGGTGATCACCACCTCGCCCGGCTCGGTGGCTGGCGCGTCCGCCCGTCGCAGCAGTTCCACCACCAGGTGGTCGGCGTTGACGTGCAGGCCTTCGCGGCGTTCGCATTCGGAGGCGATCAGCATGAATTCGCGGCAGCCGTAGGTGTTGTACGCCGGGCAGCCGAACGCGCGCTCGATGATCTCGCGCTGGAACTCGTGCAGGGATTCGGCGGCGCCGATCACGCTCTGCGGCCGCGCCACGCGCCGGCCATTGGCGAGCAGCCACTGCGCCAACCGCACCAGCGGGCCCACGTAGCCCACGATGACGCGCGGGCGGAAGCGGTCGATCGCGTCGGCGTAGCCGGCCATGTTGGCCTCGGTCATGTCGAAGCTGTTGAGTACGCGGCGGGCGAACGCCGCGTTGTACACGCGGTCCTTGAACTGCTGGAGCCGGTTCGGCGCGCCCACCGCGCCGCCCCACACGAACAACGTGCGCCGGCCCATGCACGAACCGGCCCATTCGTAGCCGCGCCACATCACCGCGGTGCGCCGCTCGTAGCTCTCGCGGGTGTAACCGAAGCGCATCGGGTCGCCGGTGGAACCGCCGGTGGCCTTGGCCAGCACGCGGCCCCGCCAGCTTTCGGCCTGCAGCTCGTCGAAGTGCTGGCGGATGTCGGCCTTGGTCAGCAGCGGCAGCTGCGCGTAGTCGTCCAGGCTGCGGATGTCGGCGACGGCGATGCCCGCCTCGCGCCAGCGCTGCCGGTACCAGGGCACCTCGCGCTCGCAGTGCTCCAGCAGGCGCTTCAGCCGCTGCCACTGCAGCGCGGCGACCTGCTCCGGCGCCAGCCACTGGTCGCGCCGGTAGTCGGCGAGGTAGGCCAGCGTGTGCCGGCGGCGCAAGCCGCTCTCCCACAACGGGTAGAGCACGCGGGAAAAAGCCTTCTCGTACCACGATGTCTTCATGGATCCCCCCAGGCACGCGCGCCGGCCCACGCGAGCAGGCGGCCGAGCGGGCGCGGTCGGCCGGCGGCGTAGCGCCGGTGCAGGCTTTGCAATTGGGTGATGTCGGCGCGGCTCCAGCATCGCAGTACCAGGGTCAGCAGCGCGTAGGAAGCGGTCAGCACGAGGGCGCCCAGCAACAGGGTCGGGATCGGCCCCAGCCGCGCCGCGTGCACCAGCGAGGCGAGCGCGGCGGCCAGCGCCGCCGCCAGCACGGTGCGCAACAGGCGCAGCCATTCCAGCTGCACGCCGCTGATGCGGATGCCGATGGTCAGGTAGGAGGCGGCGATGACGAACAGCAGGATCACGATGGCCGCCACCGAACCGTACAGGCCGAACCGCGCGATCAGCACGTAGTCGAGCAGCATCTTCAGCACCCCCAGCGCGATGGTGAGGATCAGCACGATGTTCTGCCGGTCCGCACTGACCAGCAGGCTGGTGGCGCCCTGGGTCACCGTGCCCATCGCGCAGGCGAACAGGCACCAGCCGAACACCGGCGCGGCGGTCGCGTAGCTCGCACCGTACAGCAGGGCGATCACCGCGCCGGCGAACGCCGCGCCGAAGGCCACCACCGGCGCCGCCAGCAGGACCAGGTAGCTGGTCACCGCGGCGAAGCGCCGGCCGCCCGCCTCGCGCCCCTGGCTCTGCGCCTTGGCCATCATCGGCAGCAGCACCGCGCCGAACACGCCCGGGACCAGCAGCATGATGCCCGTCGCCAGCTGGTAGGCCACCTTGAAATAGCCGGCCGACGCGGCGCTGTCGAACAGATTGAGGAACAGGATCTCGACGTCGCTGGCGATCAGGAAGCCCAGGATGATGGTGACCGACACGATGCGCAGGTGCCGGCGCACCCGCTGCTGCAGCACGTCGGGCACCGCCTGCGTGCCGGCGTGCCTGGCCAGCAGGCGCCGCGCCTGCTGGCGCGAGGTAAGCAGGAACACCGCGCCGGAGATCAGGTAGACCACCAGGAACCAGAAGATCGACGCCCCCAGCAGCATGGCCACCGCCACCATCAGCAGGTTCAGCGGCGCAGAGATCATGCTGACCTTGGCGGTGGCGTCGAACGCCTCGAAGCCCTTGGCGATGGCGATGTTGAACATGTACGGCGCGCGCATTGCCACCGACGCGGCGAGCATGACGAACTCGGCCAAGTGCAGCTCGGCGGCAAAACGCCGGCCGAACAGCCCGTACAGCACCAGCGCCAGCGCCATCACGGCAACCAGGTGCCACACCTGCATCCGGCGCAGGTAGCGCACCACCGGCACGATCAGCTCTTCCTGCTGTGCGCCGCGCAGCTCGGCGATGAACTTGATCACGCCGGTGGTGATGCCCGAGTTGGTCGCCACCACGCCGATCGCGGCGAACCAGATGAACAGGCCGTAGATGCCGTAGTGCTGCGGCCCCAGCTGTCGCGCGATCAGGATCGCCGCCAGCATCCCCAGCGAGTATTCGACGTAGATGCCGACCGAGGAAAACAGGGTGTTGCGCAAGGCGCGGCTGCGGGTATTCATGAGCCGATCAGCAGCACGGTGGTGATGACGTACAGCGCCACGATGCTGGCCACCGATGCGGCCAGCCAGCGCATCCAGTGATCGGACAGGCGCAGCAGCGGCACGCCGGGCCAGCGCTGCCGCGCGCCCACGTAATGGCCCACCACCACCGCGATCAGCAGGTACATCACCACGGTATAGCTGCGGCTGAGGAAGAAGGCGGCGGAGAACAGCCCGTACAGCGACAGCAGCAGGGTGAACGCGATCGCCCGTTCGCCCTGCCACGGGGAGGCCTGCGCCGGCGCCGGTTCGGCGGCCGGTTCGGGCTGGTGGCGCATCACGGTCAGCATCATCCAGAACGCGTAGCTGGTGAACGCCAGCCACAAGGTGTAGCCCAGGAACCCGGTTTCGGCGAGCACCAGCACCCAGGAGTTGTGCGCGGTGAGCTGGTTGTAGTCGGTGAAGTTGCCCGGCCCGACGCCGAGCAGCGGGTTGGAGAAGAACATGTGCATGCCCTCGTACCAGGCATCCACGCGCCCGAACGCGGACGACTCGTCCGGATCGAGTTCCTGCATGCGCGAAGACAGCAGGCGCATCACCACCAGACCCAGCACGCCCAGCACGCCGGCGGTGAACATGCCGCGGCGTTTCCACACGAAGATGCCGCCGACCACCAGCACCGCCAGCATGGCGCCGCGCGAGTTGGTCAGGTAAACGCCGTACAGCAGCAGGGCCGCGGCGGCCAGCCACCACACCCGGCGCAGGAAACCGCCGCGGCCACTGAGGTAGAACGCCATCGGCAGCGTCGCGGCAAACAGCAGGCCCACGTCGTTGGGGTCGTTGAAGATGCCCACGTAGCGCACGCGCCCGTCCTCGCCCAGCGGCACGCCGGTCCAGCCCGTGCCGGTGTTCGCCTGCACGATGCTGTGCTCGGCCAGCACGCAGGCGCACAGCACGAACACCGCCATGGCGATGGTCACCCGGCGCTGAGTGGTGCAGGCGGCGGCGAAGATGAAGAACGCGATCACGGTGGGGCCGAAACTCTCCAGCAGGGCGAGCGCGCCGCCCAGCCAGTGGTTGGCCACCATCGACACCATGCCCACGACCAGGAACACCGGCAGCAGCAGGAATTGCGGCGCCTCGAAGTTCTTGCCGGCGCGGATCCCCCACGCCGCGAACGCGAGCAGCAGCACCACCGGCAGCAGCGGCACGCCCTCCAGCGCGGGCACGAAATCCTGCGGGCGGACGATGGTGAGCGCCAGATAGATGAGACTTAACGTGAACATGCGGCCTGGTCGGGATCGAGCACGCGGCTCGCGGTGGAAGAAAGACTGAGCCAGGCCGTCACGATCGCTGCCGCGCTCCCTGCCGACATGCCATCACACCCCCGCCCACCGGCCCGCCCCGCACCGCCGGCGGCGGCGCCGCGATGGTAGCAGTCGCCCCGCCCGCGACGGAGCCTTGCGCGGCGTGGTGCAAGGCTGGCGGCGGCAGCTCGTCGACGGCGCACCTCAGTTCCTCCCGAGCCGCCGGCGCAGGCGCGACCACAGCGACTTCTCCGTCGCCCTCGTCGATGCCGCGTCCGGCGCGGGCAGCTCCGCGGCCAGCGTCGCCAGGGTACCGGTGGCCACGTTCAGCAGCCGCAGGCTCACGCCGGTCTCCCGGCGCACACGGCTGGCGAACTGCACGGCCAACAGCGAATGCCCGCCCAGGTCGAGGAAGTTGTCGCTGCGACGGACCTGGGACACGCCGATCAGCTCGCGCCAGAGGTCGGCCAGGTACAGCTCGCGCGGATCGGTCATGGCCGGCTCGGCCTCCACTGCGGAGCCGGTCCCGGTCGTGCGCAGCCGGGCGACCGCCGCGGCGGCCGTCGGCATCGGCAGCGCCTTGCGGTCGATCTTGCCGTTCGGCGTCTTCGGCAACTCTGCCAGCGCCTCGATGTGCTGCGGCAGCATGTAAGCCGGCAACCGCTGGCGCAGGTGTTCGCGCAAGTCGCGGACCACCGCGCCGGAGCCGCCATCGACGGCCACGTACAGCACGAGGCGCAGATCGTTGTCGCCGAACTGGCGCACGACCGCCACCGATTCGCCCACCGCCGGGTGGCCATCGGCAGCCGCCTCGATGTCGCCCGGCTCGATCCGATAGCCGCGAATCTTGATCTGGTGGTCGACGCGGCCGTGGAAATGCAGCACGCCGTCGCGCCATGCGCCGAGGTCGCCGGTACGGTACATGCGGGCATCGCCCCCGGCGAACGGGTCGGGCAGGAACCGCTCGGCGGTAAGGTCGGGGCGGTGCAGGTAACCGTCGGCCACGCCGTCGCCGCCGATCCATATCTCGCCGATCAGGCCCGGCAGCACCGGGCGGTTGTGCACATCGAGCACGTAGATGCGGGTATTGGCGATCGGCTTGCCCAGCGGTGCCACGGCCAGGCCCGGCCGGATCCGCGCGACCGTGGACCAGATCGTGGTTTCGGTGGGCCCGTAGAGGTTCCAGAACTCGCGGCAACGCCCCGCCATCGAATGGGCGACTTCCAGCGGCAAGGCCTCGCCGCCCACGAACAGGCGCAGGTTGCGCACGGCCGCCTCGCGTCCCGTGTCCATCAGCAGGCGCAGCAGCGAAGGGGTGGTCTGCAGGACATTGCAACCGCTGCGCTCGACCAGATCCCACAACGGCTGCGGCTCGTGGTACTCCTCCTCCGTGGCGATCACCAGGCGGGCGCCCGTGATCAGCGGCAGGTACAACTCCAGGCCGGCGATGTCGAACGACAGCGTGGTCACCGCGCACAGGACGTCGTCCGCGCCGAACCCCGGTTCGCGGCTCATGCCGAGCAGAAAGTTGACCAGGTTGCGATGCGTGATCCGCACGCCCTTTGGCTTGCCGGTGGAACCGGAGGTGTACAGCACGTAGGCGAGGTCGCCGCCGCGCACCTCCGGCAGCATGCCATCGGCGGTCTCGGCCACCAGCGCATCCACGTCCAGCAGCGTGCGCCCGGCCACCACCGTCGGCGGCAGCAACCCGTCGCGGGTCACCAGCACGTGCTGCAACCCCGAGTGCTCGGCCATGTAATGCAGGCGCTCGGCCGGAAACTCCGGATCCAGCGGCACGTAGGCAGCGCCGCTGCGCAACACGCCCACCACGGCCAGCAGCATCTGCAGGCTGCGTGGCACGCACACGCCCACCAGGTCGCCGCGGCCGATCCCGCGCCGCCCCAGCGCCAGGGCCAGCGCCCGGGTGGCGCGATCCAGCGCGGCATAGTCGATCGCCTCGCCACCGCACTCGGCGGCAACGCGCTGCGGCACCTGCCGCATGCGTGCCTCGATCAGCGCGGTCACGCCCTGCTCGCGGTCGTAGGCCTGCGCGGTCGCGTTCCAGCCCTGCAGCACCTCGGCGCGCCCGGCCGCGCCCAGCAGGTCGATGTCGGCCACGGCGGTATCGGCAACGGCGGCCACGCCGCCCTCGCCCACGACCTCGGTCAGCAGCACGTCGTAGAAGGCGAGCCAGCGGCGCATCGTGCCGGCCTCATGCCGCGCGGTGGCGAAGTGCAGGTCGAGGGCCAGCGCCTCGCCGTCGTCGCTCACGTTGAAACCCAGGTCCCAGTCCATCGCCACGCGCGGGCATTCGCGCAACGCATGGGACAGACCGTCGAAGGCAATCGGCGGCAGCTTCGGCAACATGTTGAAGGTGATGCCGGTCAGCGCCGCCTCGCCGTCCGTCGCACGCAGGCCCAGCATGCGCTGGATGTCCGTCAGCGTGGCATCCCGATGCGCCGTGGCATCGAGCAGTGACGCATGCGTCTGATCGACCAGCTGGCTGAACGGCAGCTCCGGCCCGACGCGCAGGCGCAGCGGCAGCGCGCTCACCCCGTCGCCCATCAACGCCTCGCCGTCGGTCAGGGCCAAACCGGCAAACGGCACCGCCACCGCGAAATCGTGCCGGCCCGACAAGCGCGCCAGCAGCACGCCGAAACCGCTCAGCAGCAGGCTGCAGAGACTCACGCCACGCTGCCGCGCCGCGTGCCGCAAGGCATCGGTCAGCGCGCTCGACAGCTGGTGCCGGACCGTGCCGGCGGCATAGTCCGGCTGCAGCGACGCCGGCCGGTCGGACGGCAGGCGCAGGGTGGCTGGCGGCGCCTCGTAGACCTGCCGCCAATAGTCGAGGCTGGCGGCGGTGCCCCTGGTCCGGCGTGCGCGCTCGTCCAGCAGATGGCGCCGGAACGATGCCGCCGGGGCCAGCACGGGCACGCGCCCGGCCACGATGGCGCTGTAGCAGGTGCCCAGCTCACCGATGAAGAGCGCCAGCGACCAGCCATCCATGACCAGGTGGTGGGCCACGATGTGCAGCGCGTGGCGCCGCTCGCCCAGCCGCACGAGGCTCAAGCGCACCAGCGGGGCCACCGCGAGATCGAAAGGCTGGCGGATCCGTTGCTCGCAGTAGTCGTCGAGCCAGGCGTCCGGATCCCCGGCCGCAACCGCCGGCTCGGTCTCCACCAGGGGCAGCGCCACCTCGGCGTTGAAACACTGGCCAGTGCCATCGGCGGTGAAACTGAAGCGCAGCGATTCATGCCGCTGCCACACCTGCTTCAGCGCCTGGCGGAGGGCGGCGCGGTCGAGCGCGCCGTCGAGCAGCAATATCGACGACTCGACGAACGACAGCGCGGCCAGCTCACCGAACTGGCTGGCAAACCATTTCTCCATCTGGCCGCTGCTGAGCGGCACTTCCTGCGGCAGTGCCGTCGGCCCTGGCCGGGGAGCAGCCGGGACCTCGACCGCGGTCGCCGGCGGCAGCGCCGCGAGCGCGCGTGCCTGCTGCCGCGGCGTCGGCTGCTGGTAGATCATCGCCGCATCCGGTGCCACGCCGCCCCGCGCGCGCCAGCGGGTCACGAAGCCCATCACCGACAGGGAATCCGCGCCGTGGTCGAACACGTTTTCGTCGACCGCCAGCTCGGGCGCCACCAGCAGCTCGCGCCACAGCGCCGCGACCTGCTGCTCCAGCGGCGCATCGGCGGATGCCGGCGTGGCGACCTCCGACGGCAACGATTCCTCCGCGAGCCTTTTTCGATCCACCTTGCCGTTGGAGGTCAAGGGTAGCGCCGCGTGGAAAGCCCACCGCTGCGGACGCGCATACGCCGCCACGTGTTCGGCCAGGTGGCGCTCGAGCGCCGCGCGCGCTTCGGCGGCCGTGGCCGCCCCGGCCAGCACCACATGGGCCGCCAGTTGGGCGCCCTCCGGCGCGGCCACCGCCACCACGGCCACCTCGCGGACCGCCGCATGCGCGGCCAGCACCGCCTCGACTTCCCCCGGCTCGACACGATGGCCGGCGATCTTGACCTGCTCGTCGGCACGGCCCGCAAAGGTGAGCCGGCCATCCGCCTGGCGAACCACCCGGTCGCCGCTGCGATAGAAGCGCGCCGCTGCGCCATCCGGCGCCGCCTGCACGAACCGCTCGGCGGTCAGCCCGGTCTGGCCGATGTAGCCATCGGCCAGGCCGTCGCCACCGATCAGCAGTTCGCCCTCGACGCCGTCCGCCACCGGCTGCATCCGCTCGTCCACCACGTGCGCCCGGACGTGGGCCAGCGGCAGGCCGATGTCGGGCCGCTCGGGCCATTGCGCCGGATCACCGGTCAACGCGCGGCTGGTGGCGAAGACGCAGGTTTCGGTGGGCCCGTATTCGTTGGACAGCACGGCATCGGGCAATGCCGCGAACAGGCGGCGGATGGCGGGGGTCACCACCAGCGCCTCGCCCCCGGAAATCACGTCGCGGCACGCTGCCGGCCGCGTACCGCCTTCGGCATGCGCCTCGGCGAGCGCACGCAGCATCGGGTAGGGCAGCGCCACGCGCTCGATCCCGCGCTCGTGCATTCGCTGCAGCAGGCGGAACGGATCGCGCCGTTCCGGCTCGCCGGCCAGGATCAGGGTTCCGCCGGTGGCGAGGGTCACGAAGATGTCGCGCACCGAGGGATCGAAGCCCAGCGAGACGAACTGCAGGACACGCGCCGGCTCGCGGTAGCGCGGATGCGCCAGATGCCAGCCCACCATGCTGCCCAGCGCACGGCGCGACATCACCACGCCCTTGGGGCGGCCGGTGGAGCCGGAGGTGAACAGCACGTAGGCCGGCGAAGCGGCACCGGTGTCCACCGGCCCGGTCAACGCGGCAGCAGGGCCGCACGCGGTCGATGCGACGACGGGCATGCCGAGCGATCGCAGCATCGCTTCCGGCGTGCCCGGCCCCGACACGGCCAGCCGCGGCCGCGCATCCCGGACCATGTGGGCCAGCCGGGCCCGGGGCTGGCCGGCGTCCAGCGGCAGATAGGCCGCCCCGGCCGCATGGGTGGCCAGGATGGCCACCACGCTTTCCACCGAGCGGTCGCAAGCCACCGCCACCACGTCGCCGGGCATCACCCCGGCCGCACGCAGCTGTGCGGCCAGGGCCAGCACGCGCGTGCGCAGGGTCGCGTAATCGAGCGTGCCGGCGTCGTCCGCCAACGCGACTCGCCCGGAAATCGCCTGCCCCTCACGGAGGAACCCCAGCGTGAAACCCCCTGCGTCCATCACTTCAAACTCTCTCCGTTGGCCCATCCGCCGTTATCGGCCGGACGGCCTGACTATCCAGCCCAGCCGCGTGGGCGTACAACCACCTGCGGCAACCCCATGCGTCCCCTGCACCCGGACGGCTCCGCGCCCCGCTGCCGAGACGCTCGAAATGTGACGCCGGTCCCGGATATCGGCGCCGGGGTCATGATGGCACATCGCATGGACCCGTCCCATCGGCACCACGGCCACCCCCGGGGCGACGCATCGGCGACGGTAGGACCCGTCGCCGGCCCGGCCCCTCAGCGCCATCCGAACAGGCGTCGCAGGCGTGAGCCCAGCGTGGTCGCCGATGCCGGGGTAGCGCCCGGGTCGGGCAGTTCGAGCGCCAGCGACGCCAGCGTGCCGGTGGCAATGGCCAACAGGCTCAGGCGTACCCCGGTCTCCCGTTGCACGCGGGCGGTGAAGTCCACGGCCAGCAGCGAGTGCCCGCCGATATCGAAGAAATTGTCGCTGCCGCGGACGTCCTCGACGCCGACCAGGTCGCGCCAGATGCCCGCCAGGTAGAGCTCCCGCGGGTCCGTCGACGCCGCCGGCGGCGCGCCCGCAGGCCGGGTCGTCGCGGCACGCTGCACGCCCGCCGCGGCCGCCGGCGGCGGCAGCGCCTTGCGGTCGATCTTGCCGTTCGGGGTCTTCGGCAACTGCGTCAGCACCTCGATGTGCTGCGGCAGCATGTAGGCCGGCAGCTGCGAGCGCAGCTGTTCGCGCAAGTCGCCTGCCAGCGCGTCGACATCCCCCTCGCCGGCCACGTACAGCACCATGCGCGCATCGTTGTCGCCGAACCGGTGCACGGCCACCACCGATTCACGTACCGCCGGGTGGCGGTCGGCGGCGGCCTCGATGTCGCCCGGCTCGATGCGGAAACCGCGCACCTTGATCTGGTGGTCGACGCGGCCGTGGAAATGCAGCACGCCGTGGCGCCAGGCACCCAGGTCGCCGGTGCGATACATGCGTGCGCCGCCGGCGCAGGGATCGTCGACGAAGCGCTCGGCGCTCAGCTCCGGCTGGAACAGGTAACCCGCGGCCACGCCGTCGCCGCCGATCCAGATCTCGCCGATGACGCCCGGCGGCACCGGCCGGCGCTGCGCATCCAGCACATAGATCCGCGTGTTGGCGATCGGCCGGCCCAGCGGCACGCTGTCCAGGTCCGGGTGGATGCGCGCGACGGTGGACCAGATCGTGGTTTCGGTCGGGCCGTACAGGTTCCACAACTCGCGGCAGCGCCCCGCCACCTGGCGCGCGACCACCAGCGGCAGCGCTTCGCCGCCGACGAACAGGCGCAGCCGGTGCATCGCCCGCCCCTGGCCGGCGTCCTGCAGCAGGCGCAGCACCGAGGGCGTCACCTGCAGCACATTGCAGCCGCTGCGCTCGATCAGGTCCCACATCCGATCCGGCTCGTGCTGCTCCGCGTCGGTGGCGATCACCACGCGCCCGCCCACGGTCAGCGGCAGGTACAGCTCCAGCCCGGCGATGTCGAACGACAGCGTGGTGGCCGCGCATACGGTGTCGTCGCGGCCGAGGCCCGGCTCGCGCGCCATGGCCAGCATGAAGTTGACCAGGTTGCGATGAAGCACGGCCACGCCCTTGGGCTTGCCGGTGGAGCCGGAGGTGTACAGCACATAGGCCGTGTCCTCGCCGCGCACCGCCGGCAAGGCGGCCTCGCCCGCCGGTTGCGCCGCCAAGGCGTCGACGTCGAGCACCTCGCGACCGTCGGCGACGGCCGCCGGCAGCAGCGACGCGCCGCTGACCAGCACGTGGCGCAGCCGCGCATGCCCGGCCATGTACTGCAGGCGATCCGGCGGAAAGGCAGGGTCCAGCGGCACGTAGGCGGCGCCGCTGCGCAACACGCCGAGCACCGCCACCAGCATCGAAAGGCTGCGCGGCACGCAGATGCCGACGCGGTCGCCGCGGCCGAGGCCGTGGCGGCCCAGCGCGATCGCGAGGTTGCGGCTGGCCCGGTCGAGCCCGGCATAGTCGATCCGCTCGCCGCTGCATTCGGCGGCAATGCGCTCCGGCGTGGCGCGCATCTGCGCCTCGATCAGCGCCGGCAGGCCCAGCGTGCGGTCGAAATCCACCGCGGTGGCATTCCAGTCCGTGAGCACTTGCGCGCGTTCGGCCGCATTCATCAGCTCGAAGTCGCCCAGTGCACGCTGCGGCGAGGCCACCGCCTGGGCCAGGATCTGCCGCAGGTAGCCGGCCCAGCGAGCCGCGCTGGAGGCGTCGAAGATGTCGGTGTTGTAGGTGAGGCCGCCGGAAAGTCCCTGTGCATGCTCGATGAACCACAGGCCGACGTCGTCCGCCGCGCCGTGCTGGAACACCGGGATGTTCTGGTGTTCGAGCTCGCCCCAGCGGCCCGGGCGCAGGCGCACGTCCTGGAACGAGAACATCGCCTGGCTCAGCGGCGGGCGGCTGTCGTCGCGGCGCAGCCCGAGGTCGAGCACCAGTTGCTCGAACGGCACGTCGGCACAGGCAAATGCGTCCAGCACCACCTCGCGCACCACCTGCAGCGCCTGCAGGAACGAGACGCCGTCTTCCAGCTGCACGCGCAGCGGCAGCGCGTTGACGAAGAATCCCATCACCCGCTCCAGCTCGGGCGTGTCGCGGCCGCGCACCGGCGTGTTCACGATCAGGTCGCGCTGGCCGCTGAGCCGGTGCAGCAGCACGCAGTACGCCGTCAGCAGCACCATGAACAGCGTGCCCTGGCCCTGCTGCCCGAGCTGGCGCATGCCCGCGGCCTGCTCCGCCGGCAGGTGGATCCACTCGGTGGCGCCGGCGCCGCTCATGCGCGGCGGGCGCGGGCGGTCGGCCGGCAACTCCAGCGGTTCCAGTGTGCCGGCCAGGCGCTTGCGCCAATGCGCCAGCTGGCGCTTCAGCTCGTCGCCGCGCATCCATTGCGCGTGCCACGCGGCGAAATCGGCGTACTCGAGCGCCAGCGGCGGCAAGTCCGGTTGCCGCCCCGCGGCATGCGCGGCGTACAGCGCCGACATCTCCTCGTACAGCAGGTCGAACGACCAGCCGTCCCAGATCACGTGGTGCGGCATGAAGAAGAACACGTGCTCCGCCGCGTCGAGCCGGAACAACCGCACCCGGAACAGCGGCGGGGTACCCAGGTCGAACGGCTCGGCGATCAGCTCCTCCAGGCGCCGGGCCAGCACGGCTTCGCGTTCCGCCGCGTCCACGCCGGACAGGTCCTCCAGCGGCAAGGCGACGTCGAGCTCGGCATGGATGCGCTGGACCGCGGCGGTGTCGTCCAGCTCGATCGCCGTGCGCAAGGTGGGTTGCCGGCGCACCATGTCGCGCAAGGCCTGCTCGAAGGCGGCCACGTCCATCGGCCCGCGCAGGCGATGTGCGGACGGGGCGTGGTAGACCACCTGGCCGGGATTGAGCTGCTCCAGGTACCAGACGCGTTGCTGCATCAGCGAGAGTGGGGCGGTGCTGCGATCGGCGAGCCGCGGGATCGCCGGCGGCGCGGGGCGTGCCCGGGTCGGGTCGGTGTCCAGCGCGCGGATCGCCGCCGCCATCGCGGCCACGCTGGGAGCGTCGAAGGCGACGCGCAGCGACAGGGCCAGGCCCAGCTCGCGGTTGATCCGGGCGATCCAGCGCGAGGCCAGCAGCGAATGGCCGCCCAGGTCGAAGAAGTTGTCGTCCACGCCCGGCGCCTCCACGCCCAGCGTGGCGGCCATCGCCGCGGCCACGCACCGCTCCAGCTCGTCGCGCGGCGCCTGCTGTTCGCGCGTGCCGGTGCCGGTCGCCATATCGGGCGCCGGCAGCCGCGCGCGGTCGATCTTGCCATTGGGCGACAGCGGGATCGCCTCCAGCATCACGTAGTGGGACGGCACCATGTAGTCGGGCAGGCTGGCGCGCAGGTGCGCGGACAGCGCCGCCGGGTCGGGACTGGCGCCCGGCGCAGGGGCGACGTAGGCGACCAGGCGCATGTCGCCGGGCCGATCCTGGCGCGCCAGCACCACCGTGCGCGCCACCGCCGGATGGGTGGCCAGCCGGTGCTCGATCTCGCCCAGCTCGATGCGGAAACCGCGCAGCTTCACCTGGAAATCGTTGCGGCCGAGGTATTCGATGTTGCCGTCCGCGCGCCAGCGGCCCAGGTCGCCGGTCTTGTACATGCGCGCGGCGGCGTCGTGGGCGAACGGATCGGGCACGAAGCGCTCGGCAGTCAGCGCGTCGCGATTGAGGTAGCCGCGGCCGACCTGCACGCCGCCGATGAAGATCTCCCCGGCCACGCCCACCGGCACCGGCTGGCCGTAGTCGTCGAGGATGTAGATGCGCGTGTTCGCCACCGGGCGGCCGATCGGAATGGTCGACGCCTCGTCGCCGGCCACGCACGCCCACGCGGTGACGTCCACCGCCGCCTCGGTCGGGCCGTACAGGTTGTGCAGGCCGACGTCGGGCAGTTGGCGGAAGAAAGCCGCGGCCAGTGCGGCCGGCAGCGCCTCGCCGCTGCAGATCACCTGCTTGAGGCTGGCGCAGGCCGCGCCGTCGCCGTGATCGAGGAAGGCATGCAGCATCGAGGGCACGAAGTGGATGGTGCTGACCTGCTCACGGCGGATGATGTCGGCCAGGTAGGCCGGGTCGCGGTGGCCGCCGGGCCGCGCCATCACCAGCCGCGCGCCGCTCATCAGCGGCAGGAAGAACTCCCACACCGAAACGTCGAAACTGCACGGCGTCTTCTGCAACACCACGTCGCGCGCGTCCACGGCAAACATCTGCTGCATCCAGCGCAGGCGATTGACCACGCCGCGATGTTCGTTCATCGCCCCCTTGGGCAGGCCGGTGGAGCCGGAGGTGTAGATCACGTAGGCGAGGTGGCTGTCGAGCAGGCCCACCTCGGCCGCGCCGGGGTCGGAGGCCTCGCACGCGGCCCACGCCGGCTCGGCGTCGTCCAGCACCAGCCGCGGCAGCGCCGGCGTCAGAGGCGCCAGCCGCGCGACCAGCGCCTGCTGGGTCAGCAGCACCGCTGGCGCGCAGTCCTCCAGCATCCAGGCCAGGCGCTCGGGCGGATACTCCGGGTCCAGCGGCACGTACGCCGCGCCGGCCTTCAGGATCGCCAGCAGGCCGACCACCAGTTCCGGCGAACGCTCGGCGCAGATCGCCACCCGCTGGTCGGGGCGAACGCCGGTGGCGCGCAGGTGGCGGGCCAACCGGTTGGCCCTCGCGTTGAGCTCCGCATAGGTCAGCGTGGCGCCTTCATGGCTGACCGCGACCGCCTGCGGCGTGCGCGCGACCTGCGCCTCGATCAACTCGTGGATGCACTGCCCGGCCGGATAGTCGACGCGGGTGGCGTTGAATTTCTCCAGCACCTTGCGCTGCTCGATGTCGGTGAGCAGGGGCAGGCGGCCGAAGGCGACAGCCTCGCCGGCGGCCATCGCCTGCAGCAGGGTCTGGTAGTGTCCCAGCCACTGCCGGATCGTGGCGCCGTCGAACAGCTCGCGGTTGTACTGGCATTCCAGGCGCAGCTCGCCATGGCTCTGCACCGCGTTGATCGCCAGCTCGAAATTCTCGTAGCGGCGCGGGTTGCTGGCGAACTCCAGCTGCAGGCCCGGGAAGGCCGAATCCTCGTGGTCCAGTGCCTGGTCGATGTTGAACATCACGCTGACCAACGGCAGCCGCGACGGATCGCGCCCGACGCGCAGCTTGCGCAGCAAGGTGCCGAAGGTGAGGCGCTGGTGTTCCAGCGCGTCCAGCAGGATGGTCTGCGCCTGCTCGACGGCCAGCGCGGCCGGCCGGTCGAAGTCCGGCTCGAACAGCAGCGGCAAGGTGTTGACGCAGTGGCCGACCAGGTGGTCATGCCCGTCCACGGCCTGCCCGGCGGTGGGGATGCCGATCACCACGCGCGGCTGGTGCGCCAGCCGGGCCAGCAAGGCGGCGAAGCTGCCGAGCAAGGTGGCGAACAGGCTGGCGCCGCTGCGCGCGCCGAGGCGGCGGATCGCCGCCACCAGCTCGGCGTCCAGCGTCCAGTCCTCGCGCGCGGAGGCGAAGCCGCGGCGGGCCGGGCGGGGGCGATCGGGGGGCAGGTCGAGTACCGGGATCTCGTCGGCGAAACGCGCCAGCCAGTACTGTTCGTCCTGCGCGGACGCGGCGTCGGGGCGGCCGGACTGGGCCAGCGCGTAGTCGGCGAACGACTCGGCCGGCGGCAGCAGCTCCATCGGCTGGCCGAGCCGCTGCGCGTACAAGGTGCCCAACTCGCGCACCAGCACCCACCACGACCAGCCGTCGCAGACGATGTGGTGGGCGGTGAGGATGAGCAGATGCTCGTCGTGCGCCAGGCGCAGCAACTCGCCGCGCAGCAGGCGATCGCGGCCCAGCGAGAACGGTGTTTCCACCGCCGCGGCGCGACGTTCGTCCAGAGCCTGCTCGCGCCGCACCGGATCGGCGGCGGACAGGTCCAGCAGCGGCAGCTCGAAGCGCATCTGCTCGCGCACGCACAAGGCCTCGCCATCCAGGCCGAAACTGGCGCGCAACGCATCGTGCCGGTCCACCAGCGCTTGCAGCGCGGCATGCAGCGCGGCCTGGTCGAGCGCGCCATGCAGGTGCAGCGACACCGATTCGTTGTAGGCCAGCGAAGCCTCGGTACCCAGCTGGTCGGCCAGCCATATCTCGCGCTGCGGTTCGGTGCTGGGCACCACGCGCGACAGCGCGCCGTCGGCGAAGGGATCGTAGTCGACGACGGTGGCGGCGTCCCTGGCGGGGGTTGCGGTGCTCATGGTGTCAGCTTGCCTTGGTGAAGCTGCCCGGTTGCCCGGGAACCTGCACGAACCACGCCGGGCGCCCGTCCGGTTCACGGCCGATGCGCGCGCCGGGCACCGGTGGCTCGCGTGCGTCCATCACGGTGCGGGCGGTGGCGGTGCGCCGCGGCAGGAAGTCGGCCTCCTGCAGCTCGATCACCGAATCCTTCCAAGCCTGGGTGATCTGCTGGAAATCCGCCTCGCTGTGCGCCGAGGTGAAGAAGCAGGGGAAGTTGTCCAGGATGTGCACGCCGCGGCTGCGCATCATCGCGAACAGCAGATCCTGCAGCGGGTGCTCCTCCAGGAACTGGGTCTTCCAGAACGACGCGAAGTGCTTGACCGCGATCGGCGCGCCGACCTCGTCGCAGAACGCATTGAGCTCGGCCGCCATCGCGCCGGTGCGCGCATTGAGCCGCTCCTGCAGGCCGGCGCCCTCCTCCTTCATGTGCTGCAGCACCGCCTGTGCCGCCGCCAGTGCCAGCGGGTGGCGCACGAAGGTGCCGGCGAAGTAGGTGACGCCCACGGTCGGCACCGAGTCGTCGCCGAACTGCCAGCTGCCGCCGTCGAGCGCATCCATGAACTCGCGCTTGCCGGCGATCACGCCGATCGGATAACCGCCGCCGACCACCTTGCCATAGGTGGCGAGGTCGGCCTGGATGCCGAACAGCGCCTGGGTGCCGCCGGGATGGGCGCGGAAGCCGGTGACGATCTCGTCGAAGATGCACAGCGTGCCGGACGCGGCGGTGATCTTGCGCACCTCGCGCAGGAAGTCGACCGGCTGGAAATCGGGCCGCCGGCTCTGCACCGGCTCGATCAGCACGGCGGCCAGTTCGTGCGCACGCGAGCGGATGATCTCCAGCGACTCGGGCGTGCCGTAGTCCAGCACGATCACGTTCTCGGCGGTGTTGCGCATGATCCCCGGCGCCGCCGGCACTGCGCGCAGCTTCCTGGTGCCGCGCACGATCACCTCGTCGATGATGCCGTGGTAGGAGCCGCTGAACAGCACCACGGTGCTGCGCCCGGTGACCGTGCGCGCCACCCGCAGCGCGCCCAGCACGGCCTCGGAGCCGGTGTTGCACAGGGCGGCGCGGTCGTGCCCGGTGACCTCGCACACCAGCCGCGCCACTTCGCCGGCGAGCGGATGCTGCGGGCCGATCTCGTAGCCGAGGTCGAGCTGGCGGCGGATCGCCTCCAGCACGAAATCCGGCTGCCAGCCGAACAGGCTCATGCCGAAGCCGTTCAGCGCATCCACGTATTCGTTGCCGTCCAGGTCCCACAGCCGCGAGCCCTTGGAGCGCTCGACCACCAGCGGGTAGACGATCTCCTTGGTCAGCGGGCGGAAGCCGTTGACCACGCGCGGGTCGGCCATGTGCGGGCGCTGCGCCTCGGTGTACTGCTTGGACTTGCGCGAGCGCGCCACGTAGCGCTCGATGAAGCGGTCCAGCCGTTCGCGCTGGTGGCTGGACAGTTCCAGCTGGCCGTGGTCGATGCGGGCGATCGCGCCGAACGCCTTCTTGACGTCGTAGCGGGTGTGCGCCAGCGCCGCCTCCTCGTCGCGATCCGCGCTGGTCGATACCGGTGCTGCCGGCGATGGCGTTGCCACACTGGCCGGTGGTGCCGGTTGCGGCGCGGGCGCGACGGCTGCGGCGGCGCTCGCGGTGCCGCCGAGCAGGGCCAGTTGTTGCGCCATCAGTTGCATCTGCTGGTCGATCACGTGACGTACGTAGTCGTTGCCACCCGCTCCCGCCGTCGGCAGCGCCGGCACGGCAAGCGTCGGCGCAGCGAGCGTCGGCGCAGCAACGGGCGCGGCGACCGGCGCGGCAACTGGCGCCGCCGCCGGCGCATCCGGCGGCATCTGCTCGTCCAGCAGCGCGGCCAGCCGATCCAGGCTGGCGTGGTCGACCATCAGCTGGCGGAACGTCACCTTGACCGGGAACACGCGCGACAGGTGCAGCGCGACCTGGGTCAGCATCAGGCTGTCCAGTCCGAGCTCGATGAAGTTGCTGGTGCTGTCGGCGTCGTCCAGCTCGATTCCGGTGATGTCCTCGAACACCGCCTTGAGCTGGTTCACCAGCCGGGGACGGCGATCGGCAGGCGGGGCGACTTGCGGCATGGGGCTTTCCTCGGCCGCGGGCGCGGCGGCGACGGGTGTCGGTTCGGCAAACGATGGAGTCGACGCCGCGACGGGCGCGGCATCCAGCCAGCAACGCTGGCGTTCGAACGGATAGGTGGGCAGGCGTACGCGGCGACGGCGGGCGCGATGATCGAGACGCGCCGGGTCCAGCGCCACCCCGCGACACCAGAGCTGGCCCGCGGCCTGCAGCAGGGCGGTGCGCTCCGCGTCCGCCGCATCGGCCAGGCTGGGTACGGCGACGATGCGCTCGCGCGCGGCACCGAGTTGTTGCCGCGACAACGTGGTCAGCGTGTGGCGCGGCCCCACCTCCAGCAGCACGCGCGAGGGTGCGTCGAGCACCTTCGACAGCGCGCCGGAGAAGCGCACCGGCACGCGCAGGTGCTGCGTCCAGTAATCGATCGAACCGGCCTGCGCGGCATCGAGCCAGTCGCCCAGCGCGGTCGACACCAGCGGCAGCTGCGGGCGGCCCAGCTCGACGGCGGCCAGCGCCGCGCGGAACGGTTCCAGCACCGGCTCCATCATCGCCGAATGGAAGGCGTGCGAGGTCTGCAGCAGGCGCGCGGCGATGCCGTCGGCCTCCAGGGCCGCGCGGAAGTGCTCGACCGCATCCGCCGGGCCGGCCACCACGCAGGCTCCCGGCGCGTTCTCCGCCGCCAGCGCCAGCTCGGCCGGCAGGCGCGCCTGCAGCGCATCCAGCGGCAACCGCACCGACAACATCGCGCCCGGCGGCTGCGCCTGCATCAGTTCGCCGCGCCGCGCCACCAGCGCGATCGCGTCGCGCAGGCTGAACACGCCGGCCAGGGTGGCCGCCACGAACTCGCCCACGCTGTGGCCGATCATCGCCGCCGGCGTGAGGCCCAGGCTCATCCACCACTGCGCCAGCGCATACTCGATGGCGAACGTCGCCGGCTGCATCACCGCCGTGGGCAACAGCGCCGCCGGATCATCGGCGAACACCCGCGCGGCGAGATCGAAACCACCCTGCTCGCGCAAGGCCTCGGCGCAAGCGTCGAAGGCGTCGCGGAACACCGGCTCGCCGGCGTGCAGCGCGCGCCCCATGCCCGCGTACTGGGCGCCCTGGCCGGGGAACAGGAACACCACATCGCTCGCCTGCGCCGGCGTGCTGCGCGCCGCCGCCGCGGCGCTTTCCGCGCTGGCCAGCTGCACGCCGGCACTGTCAGCAGAGTCGGCAACCACCGCCAGTCGATGGGCGAAGGCCTTGCGCCCGACCGTCAGGGTCCATGCCACGTCGGCAAGCTCGAGGTCGGGCGCGGCGTCCAGGTGTGCGCCGAGCCGGGTAGCCGCCGTGCCCAGCGCGGTGGGCGTGCGCGCCGACAGCAGCAGCAACTGCGGCCCGGACGCCGGTTCGGCCGGCACGGCGGCCGGCGCCTCCTCCAGCACCACGTGCGCATTGGTGCCGCCCACGCCGAACGAACTCACGCCCGCGCGGCGCGGCACGCCGGGCGCGCTGGTCCAGTCGTGCAAGCGATCGTTGACCACGAACGGCGAATGGGCGAAGTCGATCGCCGGGTTGGCCGCGGTGTAGTGCAGGCTCGGCGGAATCCGTCGCTCGGCCAGCGCCAGCGCGGTCTTGATCACCCCGGTCGCGCCGGCGGCGATCACCAGGTGGCCGACATTGCTCTTGACCGAACCGAGGCGGCAGAAGCCGGTGTCCGGCGTGTCGCGGCGGAATGCCTTGACCAGGCCCTCGACCTCGATCGGATCGCCGATCGGCGTGGCTGTGCCGTGCGCCTCCACGTAGGAGATGCTGCGTGCGTCGACGCCGGCGTTGCGCTGGGCCATCGCGACCACCGCGGCCTGGCCCTCGCTGCTGGGCGCCATGAAGCTGGCCTTGGTGCCGCCGTCGTTGTTGATCGCGCCGCCACGGATCACCGCGATGATCGGGTTGCCATCGGCCTGCGCGTCGGCCAGCCGCTTCAACAGCACCACCGCCGCGCCGTCGCTGAACACCGTGCCGCGCGCGTCGGCGTCGAAGCTGCGCGTATGGCCGTCCGGCGACAGCATGGCGCCATCCTGGAACAGGTAGCCGCTGCGCGGCGGGCAGGTGATCGAGGCGCCGCCGGCCAGCGCCATCTCGCACTGGCCGTTGCGCAGGCTCTCCATCGCCTGGCAGATCGCGACCAGCGAGGTGGAGCAGGCGGTATGCACGCTCACCGCCGGCCCGGTAAGGTCGAGCTTGTGGGCCACCCGCGGCGCAATGAAATCCTTCTCGTTGTCCAGCATCACCTGGAACGCGCCGATCTTGCCGACCTGGTCGGGGTGCGCGCTGACGTGGTGCTGGAAATAGGTTGCGTTGTACATGCCGGCGAACACGCCGACCGGGCCGTCCTGCGCGCCAGGCGCGTGGCCGGCGCGTTCCAGGCACTCCCAGCACAGCTCCAGGAACAGCCGCTGCTGCGGATCCATCAACTCCGCCTCGCGCGGGCTGATGCCGAAGAAGGCGGCGTCGAACATCTCCACGCCGTCGATCACGCCGCGCGCGGGTACGTAGGCCGGGTCCTCGCGCAGGCTGGCCGGGATCGACGGATCAAGTTCGCCCGGCGCGAAGCGGGTGATCGATTCGCGCCCCTCGCACAGGTTCTGCCAGAAGCTCTCGATGTCCGCGGCGCCGGGGAAACGGCCGCTCATGCCGATGATCGCGATCGGCTCGGCGCCGGCTTGCGCGCCGGCCGCGCGCGGGCGGGCGAGCCGCGCCGGTTCGATCCCGCCCTCCTCCGGCCGGTCGCGGTGGCGGGCCAGCGCCCGCGGCGTGGGGTCGCGGAAGAAGGTCAGCACGTCCAGTGCCGCATGCCCCTCGCGACGCAGCCGCCCGACCAGCCGCACCGCCAGCAGCGAGCTGCCGCCCAGCTCGAAGAAATTGTCGTGTCGGCCCACCTTGTCCAGCGCGAGGCTGGCGGCGAACGCGGCGCACAGGTGCGCTTCCGTCTCGTCTGCCGGGGCTTCGTAGGCGCCGGCCAGTTCCGGCCGCGCGTTGCCCGGCGCCGGCAGCGCGGCGCGGTCCAACTTGCCGTTGGCGGTGACCGGCAGCGCGTCGAGCACCACCCAGGCGGCCGGCAGCATGAACTCCGGCAGCTCCGCGGCCAGGCCCCGGCGCAGCGCCGGCAGGTCCGGATGCGCCACGGCGGGGACCACGTAGGCGACCAGCCGCTTGCCCAGCGGCGGGTCATCGCGCAGCACCACGGCGCAGGCGCGCACGCCGGCCTGGCGCATCAGCGCCGCCTCGATCTCGCCGGTCTCGATGCGGTAGCCGCGGATCTTGACCTGGCCGTCGCGGCGCCCAACGAACTCCAGCACGCCATCATCGCGCCAGCGCGCCAGGTCGCCGGTGCGATACAGGCGATCGTCGGCGCCGCCGAACGGATCGGCCACGAAGCGCTCGGCGGTCAGCTGCGCGCGCCCGAGATAGCCGCGCGCCACGCCGGCGCCGCCCACGTGCAGCTCGCCGACCACGCCCACCGGCACCAGCTCGCCGGCGCGATTCATCACGTACACGCGGGTATCGGCGATCGGCCGCCCGATCGGCACCGTGCGCGCATCGGCGGACAGATCCCGCGGGATCGGCCAGGTGCAGGTGAACGTGGTGCATTCGGTCGGGCCGTAGCCGTTGATGATGTCCACGCCGGGCAAGCCGGCCAGGGCACGGCGCACGTGGTCGACCGACAGCGCCTCGCCGCCGATCAGCAACTGGCGCAGGCCCTCGAGCCGGCGCGGTTCCTCATCGACCACTGCGTTGAACAGCGACGAAGTCAGCCACGCGGTGGTGACGCCTTCGCCGACGATGGTGCCGGCCAGGCCGGCGGCGGTAGGGATGGTTTCCGGATGCACCACCACGCGGCCGCCGTTGAGCAGCGCGCCCCAGATTTCCAGGGTGGCCGCGTCGAAGCCGAGCGGCGCGGCGTGCAGCATGCGCGTGTCGGCGTCCAGCCGCACGTAGTCGACGCCGCGCACCAGCCGGATGATCGAGCGGTGGGCGATCGCCACGCCCTTGGGCGTGCCGGTGGAGCCGGAGGTGTACATCACGTAGGCCAGCGCATCGCCGTCGACCGTGGGCAGCGGCGCATCCCGCGGCGCGGGCGCGGACCCGGCGGCATCCAGCGCCATGCACGCCACGCCCTCCGGCAGCGGCGGCGCGGCCGCCGCCGATTCCACCAGCACCAGCCGCGCGCCCGCATCGGCCAGCGCGAAAGCCAGCCGCTCCGGCGGATGGCCGCGATCCAGCGGGAGATAGGCCGCACCGGCCTTGAGCACGCCGAGGATCGCCACGATCGCCGTCGCCGAACGATCGAGCGCCACGCCGACGATGTCGCCCGGCGCGACGCCGGCATCGCGCAGGCGCCGGGCCAGCCCGGTGGAGCGCTCGTCGAGGCGCGCATAGTCCAGCCGGTGGCCGCCCTCGACCACCGCCGGTGCGCCGGCACGCGCGGCCGCCATGCTGCTGAACAGGCTGCACACGCTGTCGCCGCGCTCGCGCGGCACCGCGGTGTCGTTCCACTGCACCAGCAGGCGCTGGCGTTCGTCCGGGGCGATCAGGTCCAGCCCGGCAAGGCCGGTCGCGTCGTCGGCAAGCAGGCCGGCCCACGCGCGCAACGCGCAGCCGGCCAGGAGGTCGACGCTGGTCGCCGTCAGCGGGCCGCGCCAGCGCAGCTCGAGCGCGGCCGTGCCGCTGCCCTCGACGCGCCAGGCGGAGAACGCCGCGCCATCGCCGGCGGCGGTCGCATCGTGCAGCACCATCCAGGCGACCGCCGCTGTGGTGGCTGGCGCCTCGACCGGCGCGGACTGCACGGCGTCCAGCCACCGCTGGCAGGGCCCCTGGCGCGGAACCGGCACGCTCACCTGACCGACGCGGTCGCCCTCGCCCAGCGTGGCCAGCACGCGGTCGGCACCGGTCAGTCGCGCCTCGACCAGCGCCAGCGCAGCGAGCAAGGAGCGCGTGGCGCGCGAACGGTCGGCCGCGGCCAGCGCCGCCAGCGCGCCGTCGAGCGGCACGCGACGGCTTTGCCAGGCCCCGTCGCCGACCGGCGCAATGCCCGGCAGCACGTCCAGCAATGACACGCCGTCGTCAATCGCCACTGGCTTGGATGCCGCGCCCACCGCCCCTCCTGGTCGGGACGGCGCTGCTGCCGCCACGACACGTGCCGATCTCCCTCGGACAGGATGCGCGACCGCCCCGGGGCCATGCGGATCGGCCCTCGTCTGCCCGGCGGAGCTGCCTGGAGTACCCGCCCATCGCGTCGTCTGCCAACCAGCCCCTGGGGCCCAAGATTAGCGCAGAATCATCCCGAACTGTGCAACACGCCACACTATTTCGCGGCGTGTTCGTGCTAGTCGGACGGCGCCTGCGGCGCGGCGGACTGGAAGGCGAACAGCCACAGGATCGCGCGCTGGCGCGGGCTGCCGCTCCAGCTCACCCGGTAGGTACCGGCACGGTCGACCTGGCGGTACGCCACCGCGCATTGCACGCCGCTTATCGGTGGCAACTGCAGATAGCTGTCGATCACGGTGAAGCCGTCGCCCGGCACGGCGGTCATCTGGCGCACGTTACCGTCGCCCCACCACACCGCGATCAGCGTGGCCGGTCCGGTGGTGGTCACCTCACCGCTGGTCATGCGGAAGCTGTCGTCCGGCCGGGCGAGCACGCCTTGCACCGTGCGCTTGAGCTTGCCGGCGATGCGCTGGACCAGGTCCGGCGCCGGATAGTTCTGGGCGTAATCCTGCAGCACCCCCGCGTGGCGGATTTCCACGAAGGGGATGCTGATCTCGCGATCCGGCTCGCCCGGCTTGTCGATGCGGACGGTATGGCCCGGGCCGCCGGGGCCGGCCAGCGACACGTAGGCCTTTACGTCGAAACGGCCCTGGTAGCCGTCGTAGACCGCGGTCGGACCGACCTGAACCCAGCGACGGCCGAAACTGTCGGTCGGCGGCGCCGCGTTGCTGGCAAAACCGCCGTTGAGCACCAGCAGCGAGCTGCCGGTGCGCGCGGTATCGAGCGGACTGGTCACGGCCGGGCTGCTGCCCCGGTGATCGGCCTGCGCCAGCAAGGTATGGGCGCCGAGCGCCGGTGCGGAGGACACGAGGTTGGCCGGCATGTCGGCACCTGCCGCGGTCAGGGGGAGGCAAACCAGCACGAACAGCCAGCCGGTCCGGCACCGGCGGCGGCCGGCGTGGGACCGGCCGGGCCTCACGAGCCGCCGGCCTTGGCGTAGGGCGCGGTGTCCGAATCGACGGAACCGCCCGCCAGCCGCCGCGCCAGGCGCTTGGTGCCCGTATACAGCCCGCCGGCGGCCAGCGTCGCGGCATCGAACAATGCAAAGCGCCCCACCGCCGGCGGCACCCAGCCCCATCCGCGCAGCATGTCGTGGGTGCGATGCAGCAGGGCGTCGCGCCGCGTCGAGCGCGTGTAGTAGGTGAAGCTCATCGTGATCGACGGGCCATCGCCGTTCTCGACCATGTGCGGGCTGGTGGAGGGCATGTACGCGCCCATGCCGGGCTCCAGGTCGAACACCTGCGCGCGCTCGCGATACTCCTCGCGCCACTGCAGCAGCTCGCGCGAATGGGTGCGGTGGAAGCGGTCGCGGGCGTGCTCGCTGACCACCGTCGTGTCGCGATGGTCCCACACGTAGATCCGCTTGCTGCCGCGCAGTTGCAGGATGAAGTTGTGTTCCTTGTCCATGTGGAACGGCGTCACCGCACGGGGCGAGGTGAGGAAGATCCAGCCGGCGCGGTAGCACATCCCGGGGTCGACGGCCTCCACCTGCGGCCGGATCGAATCCAGCACTTCGTCGACGACGGCGCGGTATTGCGGGTCGGACTGCACGTTGAGCAGCGAGGTCCAGGCCGCGGCGTGCTCGATGTCGGCCAGCGTGGCCTCGACCCCCTTGGCATTGGGATGCAGCCGGGGGGCCTCGTTGAACGCGGTGCCGGCGGTGGCTTCGCCGCTGTGCGAACGCACGCGCCCGCGCGCCTCCAGCCGCTTGCCCAGCTCGATCAGGGCCGGCAGCTGCAGCGCCGGGTGCCCTTCCAGATGGTGCCGCACGGCCTGGATCCGCCACGGATCGAACCGGTCCCAGGCGACCTCCAGCAAATTGGACGCGTGACCCGACATGCCCCTCCCCGGACCCCGCCAGCCGGCACGCGGCGCGGGGTCGAGGCGGCAGTGTGCCCCGCGCATCGACGCCCCGCAAGCTCAGTCGCGGCGGAAACAGAATCCGTGATAGCGCTCGACCGAGCAGTCCGGCTCGAACGGAATGCGCATGTGCCGCTCGGTCGTCGACCAGTGATCGACCACGCCGTAGCCGGCCGCCGCGAACTCGTCGACGAAGCCATCCAGCGCGGAAACCCGGTACGGGCAATTGGCGATGCCGACCCGCTGCCGGGTCACCCGCTGCAGGGTCACGAAACTGCGCTCCGGGTGCAGCGGCGTCATGTTGACCAGCACGTGGCGCGGCGGCTTGCGCAACGAGCTCAACAGCTCCGGCAGCGAGTAGTCGAGGTACTGCAACACGCCGGCGCACAGCAGCAGGTCGCAGCCATCGGCATCGCCGGGCGAATCGGTGAAGTCGAGCTTGCCGGCGCCATCCTCGCGCCGGGCCAGGTCACGTCCGGCAGTGACCACGGCAGGCACGTCGTGCACCAGCCAGCGCAGCCCGTCGGGATACGGCAGATGGTGCCGGAAGCCGAAGTAGCTGGTGCCCACGTTGCCACCGAGGTCGAACAGCTGCCGGCAACCGTCGGCAAAGAGCTGCGACAGCCAGAACAGCACCGGATAGTCCACGATCTGCACCTGCTCCAGCCGGTTGGCGTAGAGCTCGCCCGACTGCGGCTGGTCGAAGGTGGTCGGCAAGGATGCCGGCGCTCCGGCGCGCGCCTCTTCGAAGCTGGCGAACACCCCGCCGTAGGCATTGCCGGGCAATCCGTCGCCAGCGAACAGGCGTCGGTAAAGCGGCCGCGCGAGCAGGCGCACGCCCGGCAATTCCGCCACGTCGAGCGCCACGCTGCGCAAGCTTGCGGACAGTCCCCTGGACATCGTCGCACCTCCCTCCGGTACCGGTGCGCCACGCTAGCACGAGCCCCCGCCGGCGCGCCCTGCCCCGGCGCCGAACAGGTATAGTCGCGCACGGCAGCGGCCCGGCCCGCCGCATGGGGGAGAAGCACGACAGTGGCGCGCGAGACCGATTTCCTGGATCTCTACCGGCTGCTTGACCTCGAACCGGGTTGCAGCCTGGACGAGTTCAAGCATGCCTATCGACGCCGCGTGGCGGTGCTGCACCCCGATCGCCGCAGCGATGATCCGCACGGCGTGGCCGCACAGCGGCTGCAGCAGCTCACCGCGATGTACGGCATGGCGATGGAGTTCCACCGCATGCACGGCCGCCTGCCCGGCGCGGCCGGTGTCCGCGCGGCGCCGGCGGCAGCGGCCGGCGAAACCGCCTCGCCACCGGCCGCCACCCGTGGTCGGCCGGCGCGGCGGCGCTCCCGACGCTGGTTGCTGCTGCCCGCGGCGGCGATCGTGGTGTGGCTGGCGTGGCCCGGTGAGCAGCCCTCGCCGCCGGTGACGCCACCCGCCGACGCCGCGCAATCAACGGCGCATCGGACGCGCGGGCCGACCGCCGATCCACCAGTGCTGGAGCTGGGCATGGATGCGGCCAGCGTGCGTGGCATCGAGGGCGAACCGACCCTGATGATCAGCGGCCAGCGCTGGGAGTACGGCCCGTCGTGGATACGCTTCGAGGACGGCAAGGTCGTCGACTGGTACAGCTCGCCGCTGTACCCGTTGCATGCGCCCACGCGCAGCGGCGCACGGCGGGGCGAGTGAACACGCGGCGAGCCGCCGCGGCCTTCGGTCGCCGGCTGACCGGCGTGCCCGGCCGCGACCGGCACGCGGTCGCGGCCGCGTCGTCAGTGACCCGGGTCGTACGGCGCCGGGAACCCGGATACCGGCAACGAACTGATCGGCACCGGCACGTAGGTCGGTGCCGTGGGCGGTGGTGGCGGGCTGGACTGCACCGTACCGTCGGCCGCCACGTAGAAGCTGAGCACGCCCTTGGCGCTGCTCATGGCGGTGCCGCCCACGCTGATGTTGACGTTGCGCAGGCCGGCGTTGGGCGAGGTGGTCACCGTGTAGCCGGTGTCGGGCACCAGGTCGGTGACCACGTGATAGGCCGCCAGCGGCTGCACGCCGTAGACAAGGCCGCCACTGAGCGGGGTACCTGCGGCGCCGCTGCTGCTCACCACCACGCTGTTGCCGTCGCTGGCGAGGAGCTCCACGCCGACGATGCCGCCCTGGCCCACCGTCACCGGGCTGGCCGTGGCCACCTTGGCCGCGGTGCCGGACAGATCGAACACCGTCAGCCACTGCTGACTGGTCTTGGTGTCGGCCGGGCGCACCTGTACCTGCCACGCCTTGACCGGGTTGTCGCCCGGATACATGCCCACTGTCGTCGTCTTGGTGCCGGCAGGCAGCACGGTGGTCATCGCTCCCATGTACTTGCCGCCGTAGGTGACGTCGAACCGGTTCTGCCCGGCCGGCGCGCTGCCGGCAGCCGGGTTGGCCGGGAAATGCCAGGCCATGTACTGGTCGTAAGTCGCGCTGCCTTCGGTCGTGCGATCGTAGACGACGAAGCGGTTAGGGCGCAGGTAGACGATTTGCCGCGACCATGCCGACACGGCCGGCCCGGCTGAGAACCTGCGGTACATGTCCTCCAGGTGGGTGGCCAGCATGTAGACGTAGCCATTGCCGTCTTCATAGGAAGACACCGCCGTGCGCACATTGTCGTCCTCGGTGGTGTTCGCTTCCTGGCCGAAACGCTGCGCCACGGAACTGCCGCTCATGCTGCGCACGTAGAAGATGTTGTACAGCTGGCGGTTGCCCGAATATGGCGTGCCGTCGAGATCGCCGTAGTTGTCGTTGAAGATCTTGGTCTCATCGGCGTTGCCGCCGGGCTCGTGTACCAGCCAGCCGCCCGCATTGACCAGCAACGGCGAGTCCCCGCGCACCAGGGCGAGGCTGCCCTGGTCGAAGAACTCGTGCCCGGCCCCGGGGTTGTTGGTGTACGGGCCGGCGCGGAACGACATCCAGCTGGCCGCGGTGGTCCAGTCCGAGCGCGCCGAGACGGCATTCATGCCCGGCGCGAAATAGGACAGCGGCAGGGTGGTCAGCGCCGCCTTGGGTGCATTCGGGTCGATCGCCAGGAACTGCAGCCAGGTCGGCGCGGGGCTGTAACCGCCGGTGGCCTGGTTGACCGCGGCGAGGTACTGGTTGAACACCGCGAGCCTGGACGATTGCCAGTAGCTCAGCGCACCGAGGATCTGCTGGAACATGCTGACCGGCGTCGTGCTCGGCGGCGGCGAGGACGCATCGCCATTGGAATGGTTGTCGTCGCGATCGTCGAAATAGACCAGCGACGGCCAGGTGAAATGCATCGAGTAGTCGGCGCTGTCCACCGGGAAGGTGTAGGACGCGCTGGCATGCAGCAGGTCGATGCCGGTGGCCGTCTTCACCTCGCGCGCGGGCAGGCTCATGTTGAGGATGCTCAGCGGCGCATAGTTGCCATAGCCTTCGGGCCAGCCGCCGCCGAGCATGTGCCGTTCGTAGTAGGGCTGCACGCGGGCGCCGAACTGGTTGTCCAGCCAATCGGTCCACTGCGCCGGCGCACTGGGGTTTTCGTCGTAGGTGGCGAGCGAGATCACGGCCTTGGCGTGGAAATAGCCGGCGTAGTAGTTGCCGATGGGGTTGCCCTCGTAGGCAAATGCCGCGCACCCGCCGGATTTCTCCCACGCGGCAATCCATGCGTTCGCCGCGGTGTAGATCTGCGTGCGCTGGGAGGCGGTCAACAGGTCGTAGACCCAGTCGTAGCCCAGGCCGTAACCCACGCCGTAGAAACGGATGCCGTAGCCGCTGTCGGTGCACGGATCCCAGCCGTTGCTGCCCGGATAGGGCATCGACATCTTCATCAGGATGTCGACGGCCTTGGCGCCGTAGGGGGCGGCCGCCGAGGCATCGCTGGACTTCAACACCTGGTAGCACATCCCTTCGGCAAGCAGCGCCGGCAGATAGGACTCCCCCTGGTAACCCGAACCGAGGTCCGGCTTGTCCGGGTACTGGTCGCCCGTGGGGTACTCCACCGTGCCGCCGATGTACGAATCGCAGGTGGCCTTGAGGGCCTTCCATTGCGCCGAGTTGGCCGCGGCCCGCTGGCGCAGGGTGGCCAGCGTGGTGGCATCGAGGATCAGCCGCGGATGCGCCGCCAGCGTCACCGCCTGCGGCCGCACCGGCACGGCGCTGAAGGCGCTGGCACGCGGGGCGCCGCCCACCGCCGGAGCGTGGTTCACCGCCGCGACCAGGCCGGCCGGCACGCCGACGGCATGCGCGGGCTTCGTGGCGCGGGGCGCGGCGTCGGATACCGCCACCACCATCGGGCGCGGCGCGCGCCCCCCTTGCGCGACCGGGCGAGGGGCCGCGGCGGCATCGGCCGCACGCGGTGTCGGACGGGCACCGGCCCGGGGCATCACGTTGGCCACGTCCGCCGGCGCCATGCGCCGGTCCGGACCGCCGGCCGCTGCCGGCGCTTGTGCGCTGCCCGCCTCCGGCGGTGTAGTCGAAGCACGCCGGGAGGGCGCGGGCGAAGACGCCGGCGCCATGGCAAGCGGCGCGGCCTCGCCATCCGGGGCGCCCAACGCCGGCTGGCTCAATTCGCTGTCACGGGCCGGCAACAGCGATATGGCGGTGAACAGCAAGGCCAGCACCACCCCGCCGCCGAACAGGGCGTTGCGCGTGCGGCGCGCACGCAGCAGGGATGCAGGAGGGGAATCGGCGCCCTGGACCGGTGTCTCGGGCCTGCCGTGCGGCGCAATCTGATCGGTGCGGGACATGGAAGGGTCCATAGATAGGCGATGCCAACGACCCCGCCGAGCCTGACCGCCGGCTTGAGGTTGCTGGCTTGATTATCCCGAACGCCCCCGCCCGGAAAGCGTACCACCACACAAAGCGGCGCAATAGCGGGCGCGGGAGGGAGCCAACCCCCGGTGCACCGCGCCCGGGAGCCGACCAGCGGCCGGGGGCGACGGCGCTTCAGCGTGCGCCGCGGCGGAACAGCACCACTTCTACCGTCTGGAACAGGATCAGCAGGTCGAACAGCAGGTTGTGGTTCTTCACGTAGTAGAGGTCGTACTTCAGTTTTTCCTCGGCGTCGGCCTCGGATGCGCCGTACGGATAGCGCAGCTGCGCCCAGCCGGCCAGCCCGGGCTTGAGGCAATGGCGCAGGTCGTAGTAGCGGATCTTCTGCCCCAGGTCGATCACGAACTGCGGCCGCTCCGGCCGGGGCCCGATGAAGCTCATCTCGCCCTTGAGCACGTTCCACAGCTGCGGCAGCTCGTCCAGCCGCACCTTGCGGGTGAAGCGCCCGACCCGCGTCACGCGGTCGTCGTTCTGGTTGGCCCAGCGGGCGACACCGTCGAGCTCGGCGTCGGTGCGCATGCTGCGGAACTTGATCAGCTGGAAGGTCTTGCCGCGCGCGCCGACGCGCTCCTGGCGGTACAAAATGGGCTGGCCGGGACCCGACTCCAGCCGGATGGCGAGAGCCACCAGCACCATCAACGGCCAGGTGAGCAACAGCACCAGCGCGGCGATCACCAGGTCCGAGCAGCGCTTGCTGAAGCGGCGCAGCGGGGTGGCATCGAAGCCGCCGGAGAACACCAGCCAGGATGGGTCGGTCAGCGACAGCTGCACGCGGCCGGATTCCCGCTCGAAGAACGTGGCCAGGTCGGTCACGTCGATGCCGTTCTGGCGGCACTCCAGCAGGTCGCGCATGGGCAGGCCGCCCCGGCGGTCGTCGACCCCGACCACGATCTCGTCCACCTGGCGGTGCAGCGCCCAATCCACCAGCGGGCCCTCGGGCGCCACCAGGAACTCCGGCCTGACCTGCGCCTCCTCCCCTTCGCGCGGCACGAAACCGACCACGTTGAAGCCGATCCGGTCCGCATGGCGGCGCATGCGGGTCTGGATCTGCGAGGCTCGCTTGCCCGCCCCGAGGATCAGCACCCGCCGCTGGAACACCACCGCGTCCACCAGGCGCAGGAACACCAGCCGGAACCCCATCATCAGGGCAAAGGACAGCACCAGCGCGATGGTCAGCACGCCGCGGCCGACATAGGCCTGCGGCAGCAGGTAATACATGATGAACACGCCCACGCCACCGAGCACGAAACCCACGCTCTGGCGCGCCAGCACGCCGAACCAGCTTGTGCGCATGTGCGACTGGTAGTGGCCCAGCGCGACCATCGCCAGCAGCATGATCACGGCGAACGCCAGCGACCGCTCCGGCATGTGATGGGAGAACTGGGCCAGCTCGGCAGGTTCGTTGAAATAACGCAGATACATGGCCGCGTTGAGCGAAAAGCCCAGCAGCACCATGTCCACTCCCGCCAGCAGCAAGAGCCAACGGTTGGCTTTTCGACGCAGAAAGCGAAACATCTCCATCCCCCCGACCTTGCCACTCCAACCAACATGGCGAACCTGGCGGCGCCGCGTGGCGCACGCCCCGCCTCGCGGCGGGCCTGCACCTATACACGAAATACACACGAAATACAACCGGCTCCGTCACAAACCTGCAAGATTCTTGAACGCCAGCCGCTAGTCCGACAGCGACCCCAGCCGGTGCTGGCCGACCAGGTCGCCCCCCGCCGGGAGTGCAAGGGTGCCCACCAGGCCTGCCGGAAGGTCCAGGGGGAGCACCCGGCAGGGCGGCAGGCCGGCCGCCGCCGGTGGCGGCGGGACGGCTTCGCCCGCCCCGGCGTCGAAGCCGGCCGGATCCACGCCCAGCCCCAGGCCGAACGCCTTCAACAGCGCCTCCTTGCGCGTCCACAACGCCAGCAGCGCTCGCTCGCGGGAAGCCGCGTCCAGTGCCATGACCCGCGCCGCCTCGGCGGGGGTGCAGATGGTCTCCACCATGTCGGCCAGGCGTACCCGCGAGGGCAGCTGTTCGATGTCGATACCGATGAGCGCATCGCCCGTGACCGCCACCGCCACCCAGTCGCCCGCATGGCTGAGACTGGTGCCGAATCCCGTACCGGGCAAGGTCGGCTGGCCGGCCGGCGTGGCTACCAGCGGCACGCGCGCCGGTGCCGCCCCCACGCACTCCGAGAGCGCGACGCGCCACACCGCATGGGCCAGGATGTAGCGGGTGCGGTCGCGCTCGAAACGGAACCGCGCCGCCCGCCCGGCCTCGCCGGCGTCGAGCACGGCGGCGGCCACTGGTGCGGCCATCGCCGGGAACGATCCGCACGCGAACACGATCGTGCGGCTCTCGCCGCGCCCTGGCGGCTGGAAGCCCGCCTCGGCCAGCGCCCCGCGCACGCTCCGGATGAAGTGGTCCGTGTTCATTTCCAGTCCGGCGATGGCCGATGCGCCCAGTGTGGCATCCGCGCGCCGGATCCGGGGCCTGGAAACGCACCGGCCCGCCAATGGCGGGCCGGTAAGACCGAGCTCGGAACGACGCTCAGAGGATGTAGACGAACATGAACAGGCCCAGCCACACCACGTCGACGAAGTGCCAGTACCAGGCCACCGCTTCGAAGCCGAAGTGATGGTCCTTGCTGAAGTGGCCCTTCAGCACGCGCAGCCAGATCACCGCCAGCATGATCGTGCCCAGGGTCACGTGCAGACCGTGGAAGCCTGTCAGCATGAAGAAGGTCGAGCCATACACCCCGCTGCCCAGGGTCAGATTGAGCTCGTGGTAGGCCTCGATGTACTCGTGCGCCTGGAAGTACAGGAAGGTGGCGCCCAGCAGCACGGTCAGGCCCAGGAACAGCAGGATTCGGCCGCGATGCCCGGCACGCAGCGCGTGGTGGGCGATCGTCACGGTCACGCTGGAGGTCAGCAGGATCAGCGTGTTCAGCAGGGGCAGTCCCCACGCCGGCACCGTTTCGAACGCGCCGCCGATCTTCGCCGGGCCGTTGCCGCCATTGGCGCCCCAGGCCGCGGTGTAGTCGCTCCACAGGAACTGGTGGGTCAGCACGCCATGGCCTTCGCCACCGAGCCACGGCACCGAGAACAGGCGGATGTAGAACAGCGCGCCGAAGAACGCCCCGAAGAACATCACCTCGGAGAAGATGAACCACATCATGCCCATCCGGAAGGAGGTATCCACCTGGTGGTTGTAGTCGCCGGCCAGCGACTCCCGGATGACCGAACGGAACCAGCCGAAGAACATTCCCAGCACGCCGAGCACGCCGAGGGTGAACACCGCCTTGCCGAAACCGGTCTCGCCGGGTTCGGCGTTGAGCCAGTGCCCGGCACCGAACATGAAGATGAACATGACGACCGCGGCGACGAATGGCCAGTAGCTCTTGGCCGGTACAAAGTAAACGTCGTGTTGCTGACCCATGCTGAGACCCCGTGGATTTCTCTTGATGACCCTGCCCCGCCATGCCGCTCGGGGACTGCCTGCCGGTCGTGCAGACCCGGGTGATTGAAGTGGAAAGATGCCGGCGCGCTTATTTCATCAGCAGGATCTGCAGGAACGCCAGCAGGTAGAAACCGATCACCACCGCGACCAGGATCTTCACCGTGCGGCGCACGCCACGGCGCTTGTCCGTGGCGTTTTCGTCGTCGACCGGCCGAGTCATTTCCATCCGTTTCCCTGCCGATCAGGCGTGCACGTTGCCGTGCGCCAGTTCTTCGTCATGGATGACCGGCGGTACCGCAAAGGTATGGTGCGGCGCCGGCGACGGCACGGTCCACTCCAGCCCCTTGGCGCCTTCCCATACGCGGTCGGTGGCCTTTTTCTTGGAGAAGAACGCACAGTGGATCAGCACGCCGATGAAGATCAGCTGCGAGGCGCCGAACAGGAAGCCGCCGATGGAACTGATCATGTTGAAGTTGGCGAACGCCACGTTGTAGTCGGGGATGCGCCGCGGCATGCCGGCCAGGCCGAGGAAGTGCTGCGGGAAGAACAGCACGTTCACCCAGATCACGCTGTTCCAGAAGTGCACCTTGCCCCAGAACTCGTTGTACATGTTGCCGGTCCATTTCGGCAGCCAGTAGTAGGCCGCCGCGATGATCGCGAACAGGGCACCGGTCACCAGCACGTAGTGGAAATGCGCCACCACGAAGAAGGTGTCCTGGTACTGGAAGTCCGCCGGCACCAGGGCCAGCATCAGGCCGGAGAAGCCGCCGATGGTGAACAGGATGATGAAGGCGATGGCGAACAGCATCGGCGTCTCGAAGGTCATCGAGCCGCCCCACATGGTGGCCACCCAGTTGAACACCTTCACGCCGGTGGGCACCGCGATCAGCATGGTCGCGTACATGAAGAACAGGTCCGCGCCCAGCGGCAGGCCCACCGCGAACATGTGGTGCGCCCACACGATGAACGACAGGAACGCGATGCAGGCGAGCGCGAACACCATCGCCTTGTAGCCGAAGATCGGCTTGCGCGCGAAGGTGGGCACGATCTCCGAGATGATCCCGAACGCCGGCAGGATCATGATGTAGACCTCGGGGTGACCGAAGAACCAGAACACGTGCTGGTACAGCACGGGGTCGCCGCCGCCGCCCGGGTTGAAGAAGCTGGTGCCGAAGTACTTGTCGGTCAGCAGCATGGTGACCGCGCCGGCGAGCACCGGCATGACCGCGATGAGCAGGAAGGCGGTGATCAGCCAGCTCCACACGAACACCGGCATCTTGAGCAGGTCCATGCCCGGCGCGCGCATGTTGAGGATGGTGGCGATGATGTTGATCGCGCCCATGATCGAGCTGATGCCCATCAGGTGGATGGCGAACACCACGTAGGCCAGCGAATCGCTCTGCAACGACAGCGGCGGATACATGGTCCAGCCGCCGGCCGGCGCGCCACCCGGCAGGAACAGCGTCGACAGCATCAGGATGAAGGCGAACGGCAGGATCCAGAACGACAGGTTGTTCATGCGCGGCAGCGCCATGTCCGGCGCTCCCACCATCAGCGGGATCATCCAGTTACCCAGGCCCACGAAGGCCGGCATGATCGCGCCGAAGATCATGACCAGGCCATGCATGGTGGTCATTTCGTTGAAGAAATACGGCTGCACCAGCTGCAGGCCGGGCTTGAACAGCTCGGCGCGGATGACCATCGCGAAGGCGCCGCCGATGAAGAACATCGTCAGCGCGAAGATCAGGTACAGCGTGCCGATGTCCTTGTGATTGGTGGACATGCACCAGCGTTGGAAGAAACTCTTCGGCGCGCCGTGGTGATCATCGTGCTGATCATGGGTGGCTGCGTAGGACATGGTCGTGGACCTCTAACCTGTAATGGAATGCGACTGCAACGAAAACGCGGTGGGATCGGGCTCAGCCCGGCGGGATGGTCGCCGCGGCGGTGGCCGGCGCGGCCGCCTCGAACGGCGCAGGCGGCGGCGGGGCCTTCTTCGAGGAGGCTTCCTGCTCGGCCAGCCACTTCGCGAAGTCCGCCTTCGACTTGGCCACCACCACGATCGGCATGAAGGCGTGATCCTGGCCACACAGCTCGGCGCACTGGCCGCGATACGTGCCCGGCTCCTTGATGTTGGTCCAGGCCGCGTTGACGATCCCGGGGATCGCGTCGAGCTTCCAGCCCAGCGCCGGCACCCACCACGAATGGATCACGTCGCCGCCGGTGATGATGAAGCGGATCTTGGTGTCGACCGGCACCACCAGCGGCTTGTCGACGTTGAGCAGGTAGGTCTGCTCGTCGCCCACCTTGACCGCATACGGGTCCATGCCCGAATCGAGCTGGCGGGTGTCGTCGCTCTGCTGGTCCAGCCTGGACATGAATCCGACGCCGTCGATCGGCTTGCCCATGTAGCTGACGTAGTCGTAGCGCCATTTCCACTGGTAGCCGGTTACCTTCACGGTCATCTGCGAGCCGGTCGTATCGGCCCAGCTGGTGAGGCCGCCGGTGGCGAGGTAGGCCAGGGTGACCAGGATCAGCACCGGGATCGTGGTCCACACCACTTCCAGCACCGTGTTGTGCGCCCACTTCTCGGCCACGGCGCCGCGCGATTTGCGGAAGCGGAACATGGCGATGAACATGGCGCCGAACACCAGCACGCCGATCACCACGCACACCGCCAGCGAGATGTTGTTCAGATCGTAGGGCACGTGCGACCAGGTGCTCGCGCCGCGTTCCATGTTCAGCTGCCATGGATGCGGGTTCGCCTGCACGACACCGCCGAACGTCGCAAGGGCAAGGCCCGCCGCTGTCATGAATGATCGCCTGATCCCGCCAGATGTCATGTCTTGCACCTTTGTCATTGCTGATTGCGCCACTGTCCGGCCGAACCGGCCAGCAGCACCCTGAGTCGCTTCGCCAGCTCGATGCGTTCCGCTGCCGCCAGAAACGCGCCGATCTCCAGATCGCGGCCGTGCGATGACAACACCAGGCGTCCGTTGCCGGTACCCAGTTGCACGCGCACCCAGCAGCGAGGCTGGAAACGCGTGCAACGCCGGCCCGGCAGCGACTGCACCTCCAGCGACGATTCGTCGAGAGTGATGCGCTCGCAGCGGTCGCCAGCCCGCCAGGCCACGCTCAAGGCGATAGCCATGGCGGCGGATTCCACCAGGGCAAACAGCGGAGCAAACACGTTCCCCTGCCACGCCCCCAGTTCTGCCGTTGTCAGCGCCAATGCCACCAGAATCACGATCAGTCGACGCAGGCCGCGCCGGCTTAGCGAGCGATTTGGCTTGAGCCACATCGTCACGCAGGGCAAGCCGGCGCTGGCTGGTCGAAGCACGATCATGGAGAACCGGCGTGCCTGGAACTGCCGGAATGATAGGCCGCGACGGCGCAGTGGGCAAGAATGTCGCACCCGATTGACTTCGATCAACGCAGCCGATCACGTTTGCAGGCACCGCGAACCCTGCGCGCGCGCGTGACGAATCATCCGCCCCGAAGCGGGCCTGCCGCGGCCGGCGACGCGCCCCAACCGCCGGGCGCGAAGCGTACAATCACGGGTTTATTCCATCCCTCGCGACCGGCACAGACACGACCGTGACCCCACCCATCCTGAGCCCCGAGCTTCCCGCTCGCACCACCCCCGCGCGCGCGCGCATCACCGCCGCGTGGCTGCGCGACGAAACCGAAGCGGTCAACGACCTGCTCGACCAGGCCGACCTGCCGCCGGAGGAACGCGAGCAGGTGATCGATCGCGCCGCCGCGCTGGTGACCCGCGTGCGGGCGCGGGCGAAAGACCAGAGCGTGGTCGAGTCCTTCATGCGCCAGTACGACCTGTCCAGCGAGGAAGGCATCCTGCTGATGTGCGTGGCCGAGGCGCTGCTGCGCATCCCGGACAAGACCACCACCGACAAGCTGATCCGCGACAAGCTCGGCGACGCCAACTGGCGCAAGCATCTTGGCCGCAGCGAGTCGCTGCTGGTCAATGCCTCCACCTGGGGACTGCTGCTGACCGGTCGGCTGGTCAACCTGGCCAACGGCAGCGGCGACGATTTCAACGGTGCCCTGCGCCGGCTGGTCACCCGCGTGGGCGAGCCCACGATCCGCGCGGCGGTGCGCCAGGCGATGCGCATCATGGGCCACCAGTTCGTGATGGGGCGCGACATCGAGGAGGCGCTCGACCGCAGCCTGAAGAAGGAAAACGCGGTGTTCCGCTACTCCTTCGACATGCTGGGCGAAGCGGCGATGACCGCCGCGACGGCCGAGCGCTACCAGCAGGATTATCGCAACGCGATCACCGCCCTGGGCGCGCGCGGCCCGTACGCGAACCATACCGACGCACCGTCGATCTCGGTGAAGCTGTCGGCGCTGTTCCCGCGCTACGAGGTCGCGCAGCGGGAGCGGGCGCACCGGGCGCTCACCGAGAAGCTGCTGGAGCTCTCGCAGCTGGCGATGAAGCATGGCATCGCGCTGTCGGTCGACGCCGAGGAGGCCGACCGGCTGGAGCTGTCGCTGGACGTGATCGGCGACGTCTTCAAACATCCCTCGCTGGAAGGCTGGAACGGCCTGGGCATCGTGGTGCAGGCGTACGCCAAGCGCACCCCGTTCGTGATCGACTGGCTGGTGGAGACCGCGCTGGCCAGTGGCCGGCGCTGGTACGTGCGGCTGGTCAAGGGCGCCTACTGGGACGCGGAGATCAAGAAGGCGCAGGAACAGGGGCTCTCCGGCTACCCGGTGTTCACCCGCAAGCCGAACACCGACGTGTCCTACCTGGCCTGCGCGCGGCGCCTGTTCAATGCCGGCGGCAACCTGATCTACCCGCAGTTCGCCACCCACAACGCGCACACCATCGCCGCCGTGCACCACATCGCACAGGGTCGGCCGTTCGAATTCCAGCGCCTGCACGGCATGGGCAGCGACCTGTATGCCGAGGTGATCGGCAAGAACAGTTTCAACGTGCCCTGCCGCGTGTATGCGCCGGTCGGCACGCACGAGGACCTGCTCCCCTACCTGGTGCGCCGCCTGCTCGAGAACGGCGCCAACACCAGCTTCGTCAACCGCGTGGTGGACGAGGACGTACCCGCGCGCGAGCTGGTGGCCGACCCGTGCGAGACGGTGCGCGCATTCGACCACATCCCGCACCCGCGCATCCCGCTGCCGGCCAATCTCTACGGTGAACTTCGGAAGAATTCCATGGGCGTCAACTTTGCCAACGACAACGAACTGAACGACCTCGCCGCCGCGGTCAACGCGCAGACCGGTCCGTGGCCCGCCGGCCCGCTGGTGCCCGGCGCCAGCAGCCACGGCCCCACGGTGCAGGTCACCGACCCGTCCGACCGCCGCCGCATCATCGGCAGCTACCTCAGCGCCGACCAGGCCACGGTGGACCGGGCCATGGCCAACGCGGCCGCGGCGCAGGACGCCTGGAACAACCTGCCGGTGGCCAATCGCGCCGCCATGCTCGAATTCGCGGCCGACCAGCTGGAGGCGCGTCGCGCCGAGTTCATCGCGCTGTGCGTGCGCGAGGCCGGCAAGAGCCTGCCGGATGCCATCGCCGAAGTGCGCGAGGCGGCCGACTTCCTGCGCTACTACGCCACCATGGCGCGCCGCCTGTTCGCCGAGCCCGAGCAGTTGCCCGGCCCCACCGGAGAAACCAACCAGCTGTACCTGGGCGGCCGCGGCGTATTCGTCGGCATCAGCCCGTGGAACTTCCCGCTGGCGATCTTCATCGGCCAGGTCAGCGCCGCGCTGGCGGCCGGCAACGCGGTGATCGCCAAGCCGGCCGAACAGACCAGCCTGATCGGCCATCTCGCCACGCAACTGCTGCACGAGGCCGGCGTGCCGAAGGAAGTGCTGCAGTTCGTCCCCGGCGACGGTCCCACCGTGGGTGCGGCGCTCACCCGCGACCCGCGCGTGGCCGGCGTGGTCTTCACCGGCGCCACCGAGACCGCGTGGGCGATCAACCGCGCGCTGGCCGCGCGCGACGCGCAGATCGCCGCGCTGGTGGCCGAGACCGGCGGCCAGAACGCGATGATCGCCGACTCCTCCGCCCTGCCCGAGCAGATCGTCAAGGACGTGATCGCCTCGGCCTTCCAGTCCGCCGGGCAGCGTTGCTCGGCGGCCCGCGTGCTGTACATCCAGGAGGACATCGCCGACAAGGTGATCGAGATGCTGGCCGGCGCGATGGCCGAGCTGAAGGTGGGCGACCCGGGCCTGCTGTCGACCGACGTCGGCCCGGTGATCGACGAGGACGCCAAGGCCATCCTGGTGGCCCATGCCGAACGCATGGACAAGGAGGCATCGATAATCGCCGAGGCGCCGATGGACCCGGCCGCCACCGCGCACGGCACCTTCTTCGCGCCGCGCGCGTACGAGATCCCGTCGTTGTCGGTGCTCAAGCGCGAGGTGTTCGGCCCGGTGCTGCACCTGATCCGCTTCAAGGCCAGCGAACTGAAGAACGTCGTGGACGAGATCAACAGCACCGGCTACGGCCTCACCCTGGGCGTGCACAGCCGCATCGACGCCACCGTGCATTACATCAGCCAGCATGCGCGCGTGGGCAACTGCTACGTCAACCGCAACCAGATCGGGGCGGTGGTCGGCGTGCAGCCGTTCGGCGGCGAGGGGCTGTCCGGCACCGGGCCCAAGGCGGGCGGCCCGCACTACCTGCTGCGTTTCGCCGGCGAGCGCACGCTGACCATCAACACCACCGCCGCGGGCGGCAACGCGTCGCTGCTGACGATCGGGGAATAGGCCGGGTTTGGCGCGCCGCACTTGTGCAGCGCGCAAGCAGGCGCCGCGGCGCGCATGTTAGAAAGCGTGGACTGCAGGCGCTTCGCCTGCGCGTCGGAGCATCGGCACCATGGCACGTCCTGCCGGCACGATCGGCCTGCAACTTCATTCCCCGGCGGCGGATGATCCGCGCTACACCGCGGCGGAGTTTCCCACCAACAAATTGTTGTACCTGACCCAGCTGGCGGACGCGTGCAACATCGATTGCCGCGGCTGGTTCGGCGGGCTGGCCTTGAACCGCGCCCAGCTGGCCGACCCCGCGCTGCGGGTTTCCTATCGCCAGGCGGCCACCTTCGTGCGGCGGGCGCTGGCGGCGCTGCGCGCGGCGGGGGTGGCCGATGCCGGGTTGCGCATCGGGCGCGAGGGCACCATCGGCGGCTTCGGCCTGCTCGGGCTGGCGATGATGACCGCGCGCACCTTCGGCGAAGCCATGCAAGCCGGCATCGCCCATCACAAGATCTGCGGCTGCCTGCTCGATCTGGCGTTCGAGGCGGTGGACGAGCGCACCGTCGCGCTCACCGCGCTGCCGCTGTTCGACGATGTCGAACTGCTGCCGTTCTTCTGCGAAGAGCTGTTCGCCAGCTCCACCATGATCGCCCGCGAACTGATCGGCCCCGCGTTGCGTCCGGTGCGGCTGGAACTGGCCTACCCGCGCCCGGCCTATGCCGGGCAGTACCGCGAGCTGTTCGATTGCGAGGCGCGTTTCGACGCACCTCGCTGCCGCCTGCTGATCGACGTGCAGTGGCTGCCGCACCCGCTGCCCGGCTACAACCCGCTCACTGCGCGGCAGGCGCTGGCCCTGTGCGCGCAACAGCGCACGCCGGACGGCGGCGAGCCCCACCAGGAGATCGTCGCCGCGGTGGAACGGCTGCTGCGCAGCCGGCTGGCGCAGCAGCCGAAGCTGCACGAGGTGGCGCACACGCTCAACCTCAGCGAGCGTTCGCTGCGCCGCAAGCTGGCCGAAAGCGGGCGGATCTTCCGCGACATCCATGACCGCGTGCGCGCCGAGCGCGCGCTGCAGCTGCTGCAGGCGGGCGCGTTGAGCGTGGCCGACGTCGGCAGCGCGGTGGGCTTCAACGACCCGCGCGAGTTCCGCCGGGCGTTCAAGCGCTGGACCGGAATGCCTCCGCAGCAGGCGCGGCGCGCCGCCGGCTGATCGAATAGGCCGGTTTGCCCCCCGCAGGTTGGCCGATTTGCCCTCCCCTTGCCGGCCGGAATGGGCGAGAGTCGGAGCCACCGACGCGACGCTCTTCAACACGGGGGAACCGGACCATGCGCACGCTGTTCATTTCCATCGCGCTGACGGCCGCACTGGCCGGCTGCGGCAAGCACGAGGCGCCGCCGCAAACCACCGCCGACACCAGCTTCGAGGCCAAGCTGCAGGAGCAGTTGCTGGATGCCAAGCCCGGCAGCGTGATCGAGATCCCCGCCGGCCACTACCACCTCAAGCGCGGGCTGAGCCTGCGCACCGACGGCGTCACCATCCGGGGCGCCGGCATGGACAAGACCGTGCTCTCGTTCAAGGGCCAGGTGGTCGGCCCCGAGGGCCTGCTGGTCAACGCCAGCGACTTCACCATCGAGAACCTGGCGATCGAGGACACCAAGGGCGACGCGCTGAAGATCAACCAGGGCAGCAACATCACCATCCACGGCGTGCGCGTGGAGTGGACCGACGGCCCGAAGACCACCAACGGCGCCTACGGCCTGTATCCGGTGAAGACGCAGAACGTGCTGATCGAGGATTCGGTGGTGATCGGCGCGTCGGATGCCGGCATCTACGTCGGCCAGTCGGACAACATCGTCGTGCGCAACAACCGCGCAGAGCACAACGTGGCCGGCATCGAGGTCGAGAACTCCACCCGCGCCGACGTCTACGGCAACACCACCACGCAGAACACCGGCGGCATCCTGGTGTTCAACATGCCCAACCTGTCCAAGGAGGGACACGGCACGCGGGTGTTCAAGAACAAGGTGTTCGCCAACAACCTGGACAACTTCGCCGCCAAGGGCGCGGCGGTGGCCAGCGTGCCGGCCGGCTCGGGCGTGGTGATCAACTCCAACGACAAGGTGGAGATCTTCGACAACGACATCGCCGACAACCAGACCGCCAACATCATCATCGCCAGCTACTTCTCCACCAACTACTACAACACCCGCGGGGTGGCAGCGAACTACAACCCGTACCCGAAGGGCATCTACGTCCTGGACAACCGCCTCAAGGGCGGCGGCAACTCGCCGGACGGGCTCAAGCTGAAGACGCTGAAGACCGCGATGTACGGCCTCAACGGCAGCTTCCCCGACGTGCTCTGGGACGGCTACGTCGACAGCAAGAACCTGGTCGACGGCCTGCCGCCGGCGAACGACCGCATCTGTCTGCGGGGCGTCAACGGCGTGCTCAACGCCGACGGCCCGCACGACTACAAGAACCCGACCACGGACATGAAGCCGTTTGTCTGCACCCTGCCCCGGCTGCCGGCAGTGACACTGAATCCCGAGCCGAAGGTCTGAGGCATGGCCCGGAGATTTTCGCTCTCCGCCGGAGCGCTGTTGCTGCTGATGCTGCTGGCCGGTTGCCAGCGCGACATGCCGCCGGTCGCCTTCCACGCCGAGGGCCGGCCGCCCAGGCTCAGCGACTGGCACGTGGTCGAGGTGCGTGACGGCAAGCTGCAACTCAACGACGGCGTGGTGCCGTACGACCTCAACACGCCGCTGTTCACCGATTACGCGCACAAGCTGCGCACGATCTGGATGCCCAGGGGCGTTAGCGGCAAGTACCAGCCGGTGGACACGCTCGACTTTCCGGTCGGCACGGTGTTCAGCAAGACTTTCTATTACCCGCGCACCGCCGACGGCACGTTCAGCGACGTGGCGCGCACCGCGGACTACTCGCGCGACTTCGCCGGCCAGGGCCTGGACATGGCCAACGTGCGGTTGATCGAGACGCGCATCCTGGTGCATCGGCAGAGCGGCTGGGAAGCGATCCCGTACGTGTGGAACGACGAGCAGACCGAGGCCACGCTCGCGCGCACCGGCGCGGTGCTGCCGCTGACCCTGGTCGCGGCCAAGGCGCAGGACGGCATCCCGGCGCGCGAGGATTTCAACTACGTGGTACCCGACGAGAGCCAGTGCGCCAGCTGCCACGCGCAGGACTGGATCGACCGCAAGGTGCATCCCATCGGTCCGAAGGCGCGGCACATCAACAAGAACTACCTGTATGCCGATGGCGAGCACAACCAGCTCGAGCACCTTGTCAAGGTGGGCTACCTCACCGGCGTGCCGGCGCTGGCCACGGTGCCGCGCGACGTCGACTCCAGCGATCCGAAGGCGCCGCTGGATGCGCGCGCACGCGCCTGGCTGGACATCAACTGCGGGCACTGCCACAACCCGAACGGCGCGGCCAACACCACCGGCCTGTCGCTGATCCACGGCACGCCGGAGAACCACGAGCTGGGCATCTGCAAGCCGCCCACCGCGGCCGGCCAGGGTACCGGCAACCACTTCTTCGACATCGTGCCGGGCCAGCCGGATGCTTCGATCATCCCGTACCGGCTGGCCTCGACCGAGCCCGGCACGATGATGCCGGAGATCGGCCGCAGCACGGCCGACCACGAAGCCATCGCGCTGATCAAGGCATGGATCGCGGCCATGCCCGGCACCTGCACCGTACTGCACTGAACCGCCCAACGACCGCCGCGGCGCACCGGCCGCGGCCATTCCATGCAACGGGGAGCACGGCATGAAACTTCGTCAACGTCCACTTCCGACGGCGCTGCGCGGCCTGTTGTACGGCGGCGTCGCGCTGCTGCTGGCCGCTCCGCTGGCCGCGCAGACGACCGCTCCGGCGGACGCCGCCGCACCGGCCGGCGCCGCCACCGCGGCGCAGGCGGACCGGCCCACCGAGCTGGGCACGATCACCGTCACCGCGCAGAGCCGCAGCCAGCAGATGCAGTCGGTGCCGATCGCGCTGCAGATCGTCACCGCCCGGCAGATCGACACGCTGGCGGCCACCGACCTCAGCAAGATGAGCCTGTTCGTGCCCGGCCTGGTGGTCAGCGCCAACCAGCCGACCCAGCCCAACTACCAATTGCGCGGCATCAGCACCGACGACTTCGGCGTGGGCACCGAGTCGGCGGTGGGTGTGTATGTCGACGGCGTCTATGCCGCGCGTTCCGGCGGCGCCCTGCTGGCATTCAACGACATCCAGCGCATCGAGGTGCTGAAGGGTCCGCAGGGCACGCTGTTCGGCCGCAATGCCGCTGCCGGCGCGATCTCTATCGTCACCAACGAACCAAGCGACAAACTGGAAGGCAAGGCGCGCGTGCGCCTGGGCAACTACGGCAAGCGCTACGGCGACTTCCTGCTGAACCTGCCGCTCAACGCGGACATGGCCCTGCGCTTCAGCCTGTTCGACAACCAGAGCCACGGCTGGGCCCGCGATGCGGCCACCGGCAAGCGCTACGGCCAGGACAACGATCGCGGCGCGCGCGGCGTCTACCGCTGGAACATCACGCCCAACACCCGCGTGCTGTGGTCGTGGGATCACGAGGAACTCAAGCAGCCGCCGCAGCCCGCCTTCGGCCTGATCCCGGCGTCGGCATGGTCGGTACGGCCAGACCCGAACGCGGGCGTGCTGAGTCCACCGTACCCGGCCAACCCGGCGCAGTACCTCGACCCACTGCACGCGCCGCTGTACAACGACGCGGTGGGCGCGGCCGAGACGCGGCGCTTCGACGGCTCCACCCTGATCGTCGATCACAGCTTCGGCTGGGGCAGCCTGACCTCGACCACCGCGTGGCGCAATTTCGACACCCTGAACCTGGGCGATTACGACGGCACCAACCAGCGCACCACCTACCTCGACACCGCCAACATCGAGCACAACAACAGCTGGTACCAGGAGTTCAAGTTCGCCGGCAGCACCGACCTGATCGACTGGGTGGCCGGCACCAGCTGGTACAGCGAACAGGCGCGCCAGACCAGTCGCACCGACGTGTTCACCGACAGCATCGATACGCTGGCGCTGAACGTGGGCGGCGCCGGCTACGCCGACACCTTCGCCGGTTTCGATTCGCTGCTGAAATTGTTCGGCCTGCCCTACACGGTGCTGGGCGATCCCTGGCGCGAGCAGATCGAAAACCATGGCCGCTTCAAGGCATACGCCTTGTACGGCGACGTGATCTGGCACCTGGGCGACAAGCTCAATCTCACCACCGGCGTGCGTTACACCCGCGACCAGAAACGCTTCTCGTGGTTCAACCCGCAGCGCAGCGCGCCGGAACTGGACCAGACCATCGACGCGCTCGACGCGATGGGCCTGCTCGCGCTGGCCGGCGTCGACCCCGACACGTTCCGGCAGAACCTGATCTTCAACCCCGCCAGCGGCGCACCGGTGGGTGTGCTGGTGCAGAGCTCGAACACCTGGAACGACCTCAGCCCGCGCGTGGTGCTGGACTACGCGTTCACCCCGGACGTGATGGTCTACGGCTCGGTCACCAAGGGCTACAAGGCCGGCGGCTACAACAGCGTGCAGGTCGGCTCGCACTTCGCGCCGGAAAAGGTCATCAACTACGAGGCCGGCATCAAGACGCGGTTCCCCGGGCCCAACCTGCTGCTCAACGCCAGCACCTACTACTACCGCTACGACAACCGGCAGTCGCTCACGCTCGACCCCAACAGCACCGGCTCCGGCGTGCCGCGCTACCTGGTGGCGAGCACCGACCAGCAGGCCCACGGCGTGGAGGTGGAATTGCAGTGGCAGCCGAGCACGGCCTTCGTGCTGGGCGTGAACGGCGCGTACATCGACGCCACCTACCGCAACGCCACCGCACCCTCCGGCGCCAGCCTGGACGGCCAGCCCACCGGCGAGCCGAAGTATTCGTTCGCCACGCACCTGGCCTACACCTGGCACGACGTGGCGAACGGCGCGCTGCAGTTCGACCTCAGCCACGCCTATCGCGGCCCGGGCCGCTGCAACAACGACTCGCAGCTGCAGGGCACCTGCCAGATCAGCCCCAACTTCCAGGTCGGAGCGGCGCGCCAGAGCACCGACGTGCGGCTGGGCTGGAGCGCGGCCGGCGACCAGTGGGGCGTGGCGCTCTACGGCACCAACGTGTTCGACAAGCGCTACGTCACGGGCGTCAACAACATCACCACCAGCGTGTTCGGTACCCCGTTCGCCGGCGTCACGCCGCCGCGGATGTGGGGCCTCGAACTGCGCGCACGCTTCTGATCCGGCGTGCCGCGCTCGGCGTTTGCGTGCATGCTGCAGGAACCCTCCCGGGCAAGCTCATGACCATCGACCACGTTTCCACGCTCACCGAAAGCCTGCGGCAACTGCGCGCCGCGCAGCAGGCCCAGCCGATGCCCGACTGGTCCGTGCGCGCCGCGCGCCTGCGTGCACTGCAGGCGCTGCTGCGCGAGAACCGCGAGCGCATGGTCGAGGCGATCCATGCCGATTTCGGCTGCCGCCCGCGCGAGGAGACCGAGCTGCTGGAGTTCTTTCCCAGCCTGTCGGCGATCCGCCATGCGCTGGCCCGCGGCCGGCGCTGGATGCGGCCGCGCCGGCGCCTGGCCGACTGGCTGTTCCTGCCGGCGCGCACCGAACTGCGGCCGCAGCCGCGCGGCGTGGTCGGCATCATCGTGCCGTGGAACTACCCGCTGTACCTGGCGGTCGGCCCGCTGGTCGACGCGCTCGTCGCCGGCAACCGCGCGATGGTCAAGATGAGCGAGTTCACCCCGCGCTTCTCGGCGCTGTTTGCCGAACTGGCAAGCCGGCATTTCAAGCCGGATGAAGTCGTCGTGGTCACCGGCGGCGCCGAGGTGGCGCAGGCCTTCTCCGCGCTGCCGTTCGACCACCTGCTGTTCACCGGCTCCACCGCGGTCGGCCACCACGTGATGCGCGCGGCGGCGGCCAACCTCACCCCGGTGACGCTGGAGCTGGGCGGCAAGTCGCCGGCGATCATCGGCCCCGGCGCGCGGCTGGAGCACGCGGTGGAGCGCATCATGGTCGGCAAGCTGCTCAACGCCGGGCAGACCTGCATCGCGCCGGACTACGTGCTGCTGCCACGCCAGCGCATGGACGAGTTCGTCGCGCTGGCCGGCCGGGCGGTGGCGCGCATGTACCCGCAGCTGCAGCAGAACACGCAGTACGCGAGCATCGTCTCGGATCGCCAGTACCAGCGCCTCGCGGCGCTGCGCGACGACGCGCGGGCCGCCGGCGCGCGCGTGCACGTGCTGGGCGAAGCCACGGAAGACCCGGCGCGCCGGCTGCTGCCGCCGCAATTGCTGACCGACGTCGACGACGGCATGGCGGTGATGCGCGAGGAGATCTTCGGACCGCTGCTGCCGCTCTTGCCTTACGACACGCTGGACGAGGCGATCGCCCGCGTCGCCGCCCGGCCGCACCCGCTGGCGCTCTACCTGTTCGAACACGACCGGGAGCGCATCGACCGGGTGCTGGCACGCACCCATGCCGGCGGCGTCACGCTCAACGACACGCTGTACCACATCGCCCAGCACGGCCTGCCGTTCGGCGGCGTCGGCGCCTCCGGCATGGGTGGCTACCACGGCGAGGCGGGCTTCCGCACGTTCTCGCACCTCAAGCCGGTGTTCCGCCAGGCGCGCTGGAACGGCGCCGGCCTGCTCAACCCGCCCTACGGCGCGCGGTTCCGGCGCCTGCTCGCCCTGCTGCTGCGCCGCGGCTGACCTTCCGCGCAAGAAAAAACCTCCCCGCCAGGGCGGGGAGGTTCCGTTCGCAACTACCGCAAGGCGGTGGTCAGAACTTGTACATCGCCGACAGGCTCAGCAGGTTGCCGTAGTCGTCGAAGTTGCCGGTCAGCGTATCGCCGGTGCTGTTGGTCAGCGAGACGTGCGCGTTGTTGACGAAGATGTGCGCATACGAGGCGTTGATCTCGAAGTGTTCGCTGGCCTGGTAGCCGATGCCGACAGTAGCCATCTTGCGGGTCGAATCGGGCACGCGCGGGCTGCGGGTCTTCTCGTAGGTAGGGCTGCTGTCGACCGCGACGCCGGCGCGCAGGGTCAGCTTGTCATTGACGTACCAGTCGCCGCCGATCGAGGCGTACACGGTGTTGCGCCAGTTGTACGGCTCGGAGGTCTGCGGCTGCGAGTTGCCGTAGTTCACCGTCAGGTTCTTGAACACGTCCCACTTGGTGTACGCCACGTCGGCGCCGAAGCCGAACTTCTCGGCCTGGTGCCAGTAGCTCACGCTGGCCACGGCGGGCGTGGTGAAGTCGGCCGTGCCGGTGGTGTGGGAGAACGGCGGGATCGAATCGGCCAGCGCCGGGTTGGCGAGCAGCAGGTCGTAGCCCGGCGTGGTGACGAAGTTGCCGGTGCCCTCCAGGCGATGGCTGATCTTGGAGCGGTAGTTCAGCGCCAGCTTGTCGTTCGGGGTCAGTTTCCAGAAGCCGCCGAGCTGCCAGCCGTAGCCCCAGTCGTCGCCCTTGATGCGTGCATAGCCGTCCACGCCCGGGGGCGTCACCGCCGCCACGCCCGCCGCTGCGGCCTGGCCCTGCTGCACGGCCGCCTGGATCATCGCCGCACCCTGCGCCGGCGGGATCTGGCCGGCCGCGATGGCGGCCTGGATCTGGGCCACGCCGGCGGCGGTCTGCGCGCCGATCGCCTGCTGGATGCCCAGGCCGACGGCGTTGAAGTTGACCGCGCTGGTCAGCTCCGCGCTGGTCTTCTGCGCGATGAAGCTGGCGCCGAGGCTGAAGTTGTCGGTGACGTCGAACGAGGCCGACAGCGTGGCATCGAGTGACTGGAACTTGGACTTGATGCCGTGATAGCGGCCTACCCAGTCCTTGTCGTATTCGGTCTGGAAGCCGAACGGCACCGAGAAGCCGGCGCCCACGTGCACGCGGTCGCTGACCTGGGTGGCGAAGAACAGCGCCGGCACGGGCAAGGTGGTGCCGGCGTCGCCGCCGTTGCCGCCGCTGATCGGGCGGCCCAGCACGTCATGCGCGCTGCCCTCGAACTTGGCGCTGAAATTGATGGCGGTGACGTCCGCCTGCAGGTAGGTGCCCTTCAACTCGGACATCGCGGCCGGGTTGTTGACCACCACCGAGGCGTCGCCGCCGGCGGTGGCCGAGCCGGCAAAGGCGCGGCCCAGGCCCTTGGCGCTGTTTTCCTTGAGCTGGAACGCGCTGGCATTCGCGCTCACCGGCGCAACCAGGGCACCCACGATCGCCATGCTCAGCGCGGCGAGCGCCAGTGGACGGGCAGCGCCCGTGAGGGAACGGAAAGACGTGTGCATCGCTGGCTCCTGCGTGATGTTTGGGACGGCCCGGGTGGTGGGTACGGCAGAGAAGAACAATTTCATACGCGCGTTTGAACTTCCTGCGCTGGACTTTGCCCTCTCGGACAAGGCGTTGCAAGTGCGCTCGCAACAAGTTAATAACAAGCGCGGCCGGCCAGGGCGGCAAAAACCCGCGCGCCGGCGCTGCTACTCTCGCTTCCCCGGCGACCGCCCCGCCATCACGGTGCTGCCATGCAATGTTTCGTCTATGCCAGCCTGTCCAAGGCTGACACCTACCTGTGGCTGGCCGAACGCGACGCGTTCGAGCTGCTGCCCGAGCCGCTGACCCTGATGCTGGGCGAACTGCGCTTCGTGATGGAGGTGCAGCTGACCCTCGAACGCACGCTGCCGGTGGAAGATACCCGCCAGGTACTCGAGCACCTGCGCACGCAAGGCTGGCACCTGCAGCTGCCGCCGCAGGAAACGCTGGCCGCGGCCAACCATCCCGCCTATACGCACTCGCCGCGGGATGATCGGGACGAATGACCGCCCCCCGTCGTGCTCGCGTTAACGCTTGGTTACCGCCTGCGCCGTCCACGATTTCTATACTGCCCGTCATGACCCAGACCAAATCCCGCCGCCGCCCTCCCTTCCTGCACGCGCTGGCCTGGTTCATTCCCGGCTTGCTGGCCGTCTGCCTGGCCGGCACCACCACCCACCCGCTGACGCTGATCCCGCTGCTGCTGGCCAACGCGCTGACGATGGCGGCGATCTGCCACGCGATCGGCTTCGACCCTGAACCGAGCTTCTCGCGCACCGTCCTGCGCCGCGGCGCCGCGCATCTGGTGATGTTCACCGGCTTCACCGTGCTGGTGTTCGTGCTGGTGGCCTGGCCGATGCTGCAACTGAGCCACAGCCCCAGCCTCAGCGCCGCCCTGCTGCTGGCCGCCGCGCTGGTGCTGGCGCTCGTCTCACTGTGGCGGCTGTGGCCGGCGTTCGGGCTGGTGTTCGTGTGGGACGACGCCTACCCGCCGCAGCGCGACGGTTCGTGGATCTTCACCGCCACCTTGCGCAGCATGGCGTTCGGCCGGCACCTGTCGCGCGAGGAGCGCTTTTTCACCCATTTCCTGCCCGCCGCGCTGTGCCTGCTCGCGCTGGCCTTCGGCGCGATCGCGCTGACCGGGCTGGTCGGCATGCTGCCCGACGAAATGCGCCTGGCGGCGCTGGCGATCTACGCGCTGGTGATCCTGCCGCTGGCCTGCCTGGTGGTGGCCAACCGCACCCTGCGCGCGATGCTGTGCGAACGCCATCGGCCGCGTCGCCGCAACGACGCCGACGCGGCGGCCCCCGCATTTCCGCGCCCCGTGCTGAGCGAACCGGAGCGCACCGCCGGCACGCCCGAACAGGCGGCCGCGCTGCTGGCCGCTACCCGCGCGGGCGACATCGAACGCGCACTCGCCCTGGTGGAAGTCGGCGCCCCCTGCGACACCGCACCGGAACCCGGCGACCGCGACCAGCGACCGGTGCTGATGTTGGCGGCGCTGCTGCCCGACACGCGCCTGCTGCGCGCGCTGATCTCCCGCGGCGCCGACGTCAACCGCGCCAGCGGTGGGCTCACCCCGCTGCTGGCGGCCACCCGCGACAGCTGGCACGGCCGCGCCGAAGCGGTGCTGATGCTGCTCGCCAACGGCGCCAGCCCGCTGGCCACCGACGCCGACGGCAACACGCCGCTGCACGGAGCCGTGCTCAGCGTCGACGCCGGCGTCGCGGCGATGCTGCTCGATGCGGCCGCCCCGATCGACGCGCTCAACCAGGCCGGCCTGAGCCCGCTGGCCACCGCCTGCCGCGCCGCCAACTGGACGCTGGTGCGGTTCCTGCTCGAACGCGGCGCCAAGACGGCGCCGGCGGGCGGCGAACCCGCGCTGGTCGCCGCTGCCACCATCGCCGACGACGACCCCACCGGGGTCGCCCTGCTGCTCAAGCACCGCGCTGCGGTCAACGCCCTCGACGCGCGCCGCCGCCACGCCCTGCTCGGCGCCGCCGCCGAGGGCCACGAGCGCATCGCGCGCGCGCTTTGCGACGCCGGCGCCGACGTCAAGCTGGCCGACGAACACGGCAGCACCGCGCTGATGGAAGCCGCCCACGCCGGCGCCAGCGGCATCGTGCAGCGCCTGGCCGAGGCCAAGGCCGATGCCCTGGCCCGCGACCAGCATGGCCGCGACGCGCTGATCCTGGCCTGCCAGTCGCCGCACGCCGATGCCGCCACCGTGCGCGCCCTGCTGGAACTGGGCGCTGATGCCCGGGCCACCGGCGGCGACGGCCGCAGCGCGCTCGACCACGCCACCGCCGCCGGCCGCTGGGACCTGGTCGCCCTGCTGGACCCGGATACCGCGCTGCCCGCCAACCTCAGCCACGACCTGCTGGACGAAGGCGCCGACACGCCGCAGCACCTGCTCGACGCGCTGCGCTTCGGCCACTGGGCCACCGTCTCGGCCTTCGGCGACCGCGTGCAATCCTGGCCGCAGGCCGAGCTGGCGCGGCTCTACCTGGAGCTGGCCACGCCCGGGCTGGCCGCGGCGCGGCGCTGGCTGCTGGACCACGGCCTCGCCGTCGAGGCCCGGCTGGAAGCGCCGCGCGTCGACGAGCCGGACACCGGCGAAATGCACAGCCAGGCCCCGCTGGGCAGGCGCCTTTTCGACGCCCTGCTCGAACGCCTGCCCGATGCCACCGAAGCAGTCGACGACCTGCTGCAGGCCGGCGCCAGCCCCGCCGGTTGCGGCCTGCTGGCCGCGGCCCTGGTCCAGCTCGAAGGCGCGGCGCAGGCCACCGCGCTGCCGCTCGGCCTGCTCGATCGCGGCGCCGATCCGTTCGGCACCGACGCGGACCAGCGCACGCCGCTGCACCTCGCTGCGCGCCACGCGCAGCTCGACCTGTTGCAGGCGCTGCTGGCGCGTGGCTGCGATCCGAACGCCCGTGACGGCGAGCAGCGCACGCCTCTGTTCGCCGCACTGGAACACGGCGCCGCCGCGCTGCCGCTAGTGCGCAGCCTGATCGCCCACGGCGCCGACCCCGAGGCGGCCGACACCCACGGCGAGACGCCGCTGGGGCTGGCGCTGGAGCATCCCGCACTGGAGCGCTGGCTGGACTGGCGCGACTGGCCGCTGCCGCAGCGCCCGCTGCGCGGTACCGACCTGCCCGCCGCCGCGGCGGCCGGTGCGCTGGCCGCGGTGCAGCGCCTGCTGGAACTTCGCTTCGCCGTGGACACCCGCGACGAGCAGGGCGCCACCGCCCTGCTGCGCGCCTGCGGTGCCGGCCATCGCGAGGTGGCTGCCTGCCTGCTCGACGCCGGCGCCGATCCCGGCCTGCCCGCACACAGCGGCGTCACCGCCCTGGTCGCGGCGGTCAGCGCACGGCGCGAGGCGCTGGTGGCCCTGCTGCTGCAGCGCGGAGTGGCTGTCGACCAGCGCCTGCCGAACGACGCCACCGCCCTGATGGTGGCTGCCGCGCTGGGCTATCCGGACATCGCCGAGCAGCTGCTGGCCGCCGGCGCCGACGTCAAGGCGGTGGACAGCTCCGGGCGCAATGCATTGCATGCCGCGGCGCAATTCGGTTTCGAACACAACGACAGCCTGCGCACCCGCCGCCTGTTCGACGGCCTGCTCAGGCACGGCGCCGAGATCAATCACGCCGACCGCGAGGGAAAGACGCCGCTGCTGTTGTTGCTCGGCGCACAACTGCCGCCCGGCAGCGATGGCGACGCCACCCACCTGGGCGCGCTGGTGCCGCCGCTGCTCGACGCCGGTGCGCAGGTCGGCCACGCCGACCAGCGCGGCGTCACTGCCCTGCACGCCTGCGCCATGCATGCGCTGCTCGCCCCGGCCCGCGTGCTGCTCTCGCGCGGCGCCGACCGCCAGGCCACCGACGCGTTCGGCCGCACCGCCGCCGAAGTGGCCCGCCAGCTCGGCTTCATCGACATCGCCCACGAACTGGGCGCACGCAGCAGCCAGGCGATTCCCAGCGTGCGGCAGACGCTGCGGCAGCCGGCGGAGTGAGTTCGCTGGTCGCCGCTCAGGGTGCGGCAGGATGCCGCATCGAAGGGCAGTGCTCCCTTCTCTACCCGGGATGAAAAGCACCAACAATCAGCGAATGCGGCACTGTTGTAGGACATCACCTACATGAAATGCCGTCAATCCCTGCTGCCAACCATACCAAGACCCTGATAAGGGGTCGAAGCGCGGAGAAAATCAATCGGTACCTCGGGTTGCATTCCCAGATTGATTCGTACATGGTGGCTTTGCACACGTCTACCCAGTGCGACGAGTGCGCAAAAAATCCGTAAAGCATCATGTCTTCAGATAGACAGGGGAAGGATTGCCGTGAAAATACTGTCCGTAGTGGTACTTGCACTCGGCCTCGCAACCGCCTTCAAGTCGGCGCCAGCGCACTCACAGGATTTCAAGGAGTTTTTGTTCTGCGACAACTGCAGCACGTCCGCACAGTTTGAGAGTGTCGCTAAAACGCGACCAACGAGAACAGGGGAATGGTTATACGCCGTAGGTAACCGCGTCACTGGTGAAATGCGGTTTGTGACGGTCTTTTACACGGCCCCGGGTCAGGTTCCCCTTTCAATCGGTGGGCCAACTCAAAAGAGTGCATCCGGGGGAGTGACCATCATGCAAGTCCCCATAGAAAATCCGTATGTGGTTGCACCAGAAGATAGCATGGTTCCATTTGTCAGCCAAAGTTCGGGCACATGGGCAACCAGTACCCGCGCGACACCGGCACAAGAGCATCAGTTCGTAGCAATGGTTAGCGCCGCAAGTAATCGTATCGTCGTCACTTCGCCGCTCGATATAGATGGATTTGACTCCCTTGCGGGTGCTCAGATGGAACTTGTTGGCCCCTATTTATGGGGAAAACTGACCGAGAGCAACCCCGGCTGGGCTGGAACCTCGATAACGGGCAGTCTAAAAAATGCACTTGACAAAGCCCTAGGATGGAGCGAAGGCAAAGGCCCTGTCGCGTGTATCATATTCCAAAATGGTGACTTCGCCTGCTTCCAGATCAACCCGACAGCCGTAAGCGCGCCAGTGTATCTCGAAGAAACCGGAAAGGATCGTGATAATAACCCAATCAGTCGCACACCATCCCTACCTAACGGTGGCGGTTTCGGGACGAAGGTAGTGTATGAAAACGGGGGTGGCCGAGGTTACAGTGCGGGAGGTAATAGTCGTCTTATATGCGCATTCGTTAATGGGGGCCTGGATCATTGCTGGGTCGAGTACGTAATCCAGTAATGCGTGGCAACATTAGCTAATGCGCAACGATTCATACCACTATTGGAATATGGATGATCCCTTTTTAATGGTGGTACCTATTGCATAAATCGCCCCTGAGGCAAGTAGCCCCCCGACAAAGCCGTGGGGCTACTTGCCTAGGGAAATTGTTTAAAACCACTGGGCGCTGGGCCTAACTTCTCGAAGGGTGAAGCGAGCTTGAAAGGTTCAATATCTTTTCGGCGACGTCACAGCGCCAACCCGGCGAAAATGATGGGGGATCAAAGATTATGAAGACCTGGGTAAAGGTTTCAATTTCGGGGCTGGTCAGCCTTGTTGTCGGTACCGCAATCGGCGCGATCACGACATCGCACTTGATGACTTCGTACTTCATGGCTTCCGTCGGAGACAACGTCTATCGAAACTTCGAGTTCAGCTTTGAACGTCTGGCTTCACGTGACGGCGTTTCCAAGTCGCCGATAAGAATGCAGGAAAACGAGCTATGGAAACTTGCACAATCAACAGTCATCCTTGGCCAGCAGTTCGATCGCATCGATGATCCCCAAGTGCGGGCTGATGCGGTGCGGATCGCAAAACTCATCGAAGCCAATCCCCAGTTGCAGGGCCAGCCGACGGAAGTCACGGTACAGAACGCGGCCAAGGCGCGGCAATGCATCATCGAGAAGTCCTCGAATCCTTCTGCCGTGGTGCAATGCGTCCAGGATTCGTACGTTTCCTCGGGGCCAATAGCTCATTTCTGAGCGTGGACGTGGCCACGGTCCCGAGGAGCGAAGAAGTCGAAGCGCCCTTTCGCGACCGCCCTTCGGCTTCGGCCCGCGATCTGCGCCCAGAGTCTGCCCCAGACTTGATCCGGGGGTGAACGGACTGGGGCTCAGCTGAGTTTCGTTGCTGACCAGGTTGGGAAAATCGCGAATCGTCGATCGGCCAATCGTTTGACCTGATTAGCGATTTCACTCAGCTGCAAATTCCGTTCGCGCTGAGCGTAGCTTGCGATAGCAAGCGAAGTCGAAGCGCATGCCGCACCTGGCCCTTCGACTTCGGCCCTACGGGCCTACGCTCAGGGGGAACGGCGGAAGATCAGCTGAGCGACGTCGCTAATTAGGTCGTTTGATGGAGAGCAATAAACCATGAAAACATGGGTAAAGGTTTCAGTTTCGGGCTTGGTTTGTCTGGTTGTCGGGGTAATGGTTGGCGTTGCCACTGCGGCACATTTTCTGGTTACTCCCGGGCAGAACGCGTATCGGGATTTCGAGTTCAGTTTCGGGCGACTGGCTTCACGTGACGGTGTTCCGATGCCGCAGGATGAGGTTCGGAAACGCTTGACACAGATGCTCTCGGACAACACGGTCTCTCTCGGGCTGCTGTTCGATCGCGTCGACGGCGCGCAGTTCCAGGGCGACGCCGTGCGAATTGCCAAGCTCATCGACACCGACCCCTCACTGCATGGCCCGGCGGATCAGTGGGGGACGCAAAACGCGGCCACGGCGCGACAATGCATCATCGAGAAATCCTCGAATCCTCCTGCCGTGGTGCAGTGCGTCCGTGACTCATACGTTCCCCCGGGGCCGATAGCTCATTTCTGAGCGTCGGAATGGGCCGATCGCCCAGCAACCGCACAAACCCCTTCTCCACCAACTGGCGCGGCCGTGAGAAACGCCAGGCGCTTCCCGGCCGCCCTCGCCGCGTCAACGGACAGGCAAGCGCCACCCTGTTGCCACCCGCGTGGAAGGATCGACGCCGTTCCACCACGAAGGCCATCGTTCAGTCCGTATCGCCCGGTGTCGCCGGCCCCTTCTCGCGCTGGCGTTCGGCGGCGCGCTCCGCATCGGCCTCGAACAACCGCTGCAAATCGACCAGCGCATCGCGGGTGCTCTGCATCAATTTGGTCTCGTCGTCGTAGACCAGGGCCTGCTTCTGCAGCAGGTCCTCGTCGTAGCGGCGGAAGCGCTCGACGCGATCGACCGCCAGCTCGTGCGACAGGCCCAGCGCCTCCAGCGTCTTGCGGGTCATCTTGAGGCTGGAGTGGAAGGTCTCGCGCACCGGGTCGTCCACGCCCAGGTCGAGCAGGCGGAACACGTGCTGGCGGTTGCGCGCACGCGCGACGATCTTCAGGTGCGGGTACTGCCGCTTGACCAGGCGCGCGGTGCGCAGGTTCGCCTCCGGGTCGTCGGTGGCCAGCACGAACACCTCGGCGGTGGCCGCGTGCGCGGCGCGCAGCAGTTCTGGCCGTGCCGGGTCGCCGAAGAACAGGTTGATTGTGCCGAAACGCCGCGAGAGATCGACCTGGTCGGCCGAATGCTCCAGCGCCACGAAGGGAATGCCCTGCGCGCGCAGCACGCGCGCGATGATCTGGCCGACGCGGCCGAAGCCGGCGATGATCACCCGCGGCGGCGCCGTGTCGATGGTGTCGAACTCGCGCGTCGGCTGGCGCGGACGCAGGTCCAGCGCCTTCGCCGCCAGCACCACCAGCAGCGGCGTCAGCGCCATGCTCAGGGCGATCACCAGCATCAGCAGGTCGCGCTGCGCGACGCTCAGCAGGCGCTGCTCGGTGGCCAGCCGCAACACCACGAAGGCAAACTCGCCGCCGGCGGCAAGCAGCACCAGCAGGCGCAGCGTGTCCTGGCGATTGAGCCCGCACAGCCAGCGTCCCAGCGGCCACAGCAAGGCGCTCTTCAGCGCCAGCAGCAGTGCCAGCAGGGTCAACACCACGCCGGGGCGATGCCACAGCAGGGACAGGTCCATCGACATGCCCACGCTGATGAAGAACAACCCCAGCAGCAATCCCTTGAACGGCTCGATGTTGGATTCCATCTCGTGCCGGTATTCCGAATCGGCCAGCAGCACGCCGGCGAGGAATGCGCCCAGCGTCGCCGACAGGCCGGCCAGTTCCATCAGCCAGGCCACGCCCATCACCACCAGCAACGCGGTGGCGGTGGACACCTCCACCGAGTCGGCCCTGGCCACGAAACGGAACACCGCGCGCAACACATAGCGGCCACCGACGACCACGCCGACGATCACCGCGATCGTGCGCAGCACGCCCAGCAGTTCCACATGCGAGGCCGAGGACGCGGCCAGCAGCGGCAAGGCCGCGATCAGCGGAATCGCCGCCAGGTCTTGGAACAGCAGCACGGCGAACACCTGCCGTCCGTAGGCCGAACCCGCCTCCTTGCGCTCGGCCAGGATCTGCAGGCCGAACGCGGTGGACGACAGCGCCAGGCTGCTGCCCACCACGAAAGCGGCCTTGCCGTTGAGGCCGAACAGCCAGTACGCGACCAAACCGATCGCCAGCGCGCTGGCCAGCACCTGCGCGATGCCGGTGCCGAATACCGAGCGGCGCATCACCCACAGCCGCTGCGGCGACAGCTCCAGGCCGATCACGAACAGCATCAGCACCACGCCGAACTCGGCGATGTTCGCCACGCCGGAGGTGTCGTGGATCAGTCCCAGCAGCTGCGGCCCGATCGCCACGCCGGCCACCAGATAGCCGAGCACCGCGCCAAGGCGGAAGCGCTTGGTCAGCGGCACCGCGATCACCGTGGCGAGCAGGAACACCAGGGCCGTCTGCAGCAGATGATGGCTGTCCACGCGTGATCGGGCTCCGGTCGGGAGTGTCGATTATTTCACGCAGCAGCCGCTCCTGCCGCCTACTGTCGTCACACCGCCGTTGAACGATGCCCGTTTACATCCGGCAAGCGGGAAGGTGCAGCAACGTGACGAAGGGGTTTCCGCCCAGCAACGCCTTTCTCGTTGTCGGTGGTTTTCCGGTTGCACTGGAAGGGGCGTTGTTGAACCATGGCACATTTGCGGTTACTGCAGGGGAACCGGCGACGTGAACCAGAACAACAAGGAAGCCGAGCGTGCGGAGCTGCACAAGACCATCTGGCGCATTGCCAACGATCTGCGCGGCGCCGTCGATGGCTGGGACTTCAAGAGCTACGTGCTCGGCATGCTGTTCTACCGCTTCATCTCCGAGAATCTGACGGTCTACCTCAACACACAGGAGCGTCAGGCCGGCCATCCGGATTTCGACTATGCCGCCCTGCCCGATGCGAAGGCCGGGTTCGGTCGCGCCGAAACGGTGAAAGAGAAAGGTTTCTACATCCTGCCGTCCGAGCTTTTCGCCAACGTGCGCCGACAGGCTCGCGACGACGAGAACCTCAACGAGACGCTGGCCCGGGTGTTCGCTGCCATCGAGGGCTCGGCCATCGGCGCCGACAGCGAGGATGACATCAAGGGGTTGTTCGACGACCTCGACGTCAACAGCGGCAAGCTCGGCCCCACCGTCGCCAAGCGCAACGAGAAACTGGTCAAGCTGCTTGATGCCATCGGCGATCTGCCACTGGGCCACTTCTCGGACAACACCATCGACCTGTTCGGCGACGCCTACGAATACCTCATGCAGATGTACGCCTCGACCGCCGGCAAATCCGGCGGCGAGTTCTACACCCCGCAGGAAGTCTCCGAGCTGCTGGCGCGCATCACCGTGGTCGGCAAGACCGAGGTCAACAAGGTCTACGATCCAGCCTGCGGCTCCGGTTCACTGCTGCTCAAGTTCGCCAAGGTGCTGGGCCACGACAACGTGCGGCAGGGGTTCTTCGGTCAGGAAATCAACCTGACCACCTACAACCTGTGCCGGATCAACATGTTCCTGCACGACGTCAATTTCGAGAAGTTCGACATCGCGCACGGCGACACGCTCACCGACCCCGCGCACTGGGACGACGAACCGTTCGAGGCCATCGTGTCCAACCCGCCGTACTCGATCCGCTGGGAAGGCGACGCCAACCCGCTGCTGATCAATGATCCGCGCTACGCACCGGCCGGCGTGCTGGCGCCCAAGAGTAAGGCCGATCTCGCCTTCACCATGCACATGCTGAGCTGGCTGGCGGTCAACGGCACCGCCGCCATCGTCGAGTTCCCCGGCGTGCTCTACCGCGGCGGCGCGGAGCAGAAGATCCGCCAGTACCTGATCGACAACAACTACGTCGACACCGTCATCCAGTTGCCGGCCGACCTGTTCTTCGGCACCACCATCGCCACCTGCGTGATCGTGCTGAAGAAGTCCAAGCGCGACAATGCCACACTGTTCATCGACGCCTCTACCGAGTTCGTGCGCGTGGGCAACAAGAACAAGCTCACCGCGGCGAACCAGCGGAAGGTGCTCGACGCCTTCACCGCGCGTGCCGATGCGGAGCACTTCGCGCGCCTCGTACCCAACGACGTCATCGCCGCCAACGGCTACAACATCGCGGTGTCGTCGTATGTCGAGCAGCCGGACAACCGCGAGGAAGTGGACATCCAGGCGCTCAACGCGAAGATCGCCGCGATTGTTGCGAGACAGGCGGAGCTGCGCGTGCAGATCGATACGATCGTGGCCGACCTGGAAGGAGAGCAGGCATGAGCCGCATCGATGAACTGATCGCCAAGTTCTGCCCCGATGGCATCGAATTCAGGCCACTGGGGGATATTGCCGAACTGGTGCGAGGCAACGGCATGCCCAAGTCCAGCTTCACAGAGTCCGGGACTGGTTGTATCCATTACGGCCAGATCTACACGCACTATGGCGTATGGGCAGACGAGACCATTTCATACGTCGCCCTCAAGACCGCTTCGCCTCTGGCCAAGGTCGATACTGGGGACCTGATCATCACCAACACCAGTGAAAACATCGAGGACGTTTGCAAGGCAGTCGCATGGCTTGGCAAGTCGCAAATCGTCACTGGTGGCCACGCGACGGTGATCAAGCACCAACAAGATTCCAAGTTCCTGTCGTACTACTTTTGCACCCCGGAGTTCTTCGCCCAGAAGAAGAAACTGGCCACAGGCACTAAGGTCATCGACGTGTCGGCCAAGAGCCTTGCAAAGATTCGCGTTCCCGTACCGCCGCTGGAAATCCAAAAGGAAATTGTGAAAGTGCTTGACACTTTCACAAAGCTGGAAGCGGAGCTGGAAGCGGAGCTGGAAGCGCGCCGCCGGCAGTACCAGTACTACCGCGATGCCCTGCTCGCCTTCGGCGAGCACACGACGGGCGCAAGCAAGCAAGCAAGCAAGCAAGCAAGCAAGCAAGCAAGCAAGCAAGCAAGCA
>JBDZVT010000002.1:0-194993 GCA_040255835.1 Lysobacteraceae bacterium | reverse complement strand
GCAAGCAAGCAAGCAAGCAAGCAAGCAAGCAAGCAAGCAAGCAAGCAAGCAAGCAAGCATAAGATGGGCGGCCTTGGGTGAGATTGCAAGCATCGCTCGCGGCGCGTCACCACGGCCCATCCAAGCTTTTCTTACCGATGCCGACGACGGCATTCCATGGATCAAGATTGGGGACGTATCCGCGAGCGGCAAGTACATCACCGAGACAGCGGAGCGCGTAACAGCCGCGGGGGCTACTAAGTCCAGGCGAATCCACCCTGGTGATTTTGTTCTCTCCAACTCGATGAGCTTTGGGCGTCCATACATCTCGAAGATTGAAGGTTGCATTCACGACGGCTGGTTGGCCATCAGTGATTTCAGCGCGTCATTCGTGCCGGACTTTCTTTACCACTTGCTGCGCTCCGCACCCATCCAGGCTGAATTTGCACGCCGTGCTGGAGCGGGCACGGTTCAAAACCTCAACGCCGATATCGTCAAATCGACCCCGGTTCCCATCCCGCCCATGCAGGAGCAAGCCCGCATCGTCGCCATCCTCGACGCCTTCGACGCCCTGGTGAACGACCTCACCCGCGGCCTGCCCGCCGAGATCGCCGCCCGCCGCAAGCAATACGAGTACTACCGCGACCGCCTGCTTTCCTTCCGCGAAGCAGCCTGACTTGCGTTCGCGGTGTCATTGGCAGAATATGCCAACGACGAGCCGAGGAGAAACGCAGATGCCAACCCGCAACGTGGTGCTGACCGACCCGCAAGCCCGGTTCGTGGAAGAACTGGTGACGTCGGGTCGCTACCAGAATGCCAGCGAAGTGCTGCGTGAGGGCTTGCGCCTGGTGCAGCAGCGCGAGCGAGGCTACGCCGCCCGCCTCGAGATACTGCGCGATGCCGTGGCCGTCGGCGTGGCCGATATTGAGGCCGGTCGTTACGACACGTTCGACGACCCGGCAGCGCTCGAAGCCTGGGTCACGAAGCTTGGCGAGTAGGCCCGGCGTGACGCGCTGGTCGATTCGCGTCGCCCACAGTGCGCGGCAGGATCTGGTGGCGATCCGCACCTGGACGCACCAGCGATTTGGCTCGCGGCAGGCGCTGGCCTATGCGCACACGCTGGCGCTTGCACTGCAGGCGTTGGGCGATGAAGGCCCCGAGCTCCCCGGCGCCCACCCGCGCGACGATCTGGGGCCGGGCATCCGCCTGCTGCACGTGGCACGGCAAGGGCGGCACGGCCGTCATTTCGTGATCTTTCGCTGCAAGGCCAAGCACTGCATCGACGTGCTGCGCATACTGCACGACAGCATGGATCTGGCACGGCACGTGGAGTCGTGACCTTGCATTTGGAGTCAGGGGAACCAGCATGACCGAAGACCTGCGCCGCTACGAGCCGATCGCGCTCTCTGACGAGAGCACCGTGGTCGCCGAGTTCGTGCCCGAAGGCGTGCGCGAGATCCGCTACCAGAGCGAGGCCGAGCTGGAGCGGGACTTCATCGCGCGACTGCAAACCCAAGCTTACGACTACCTGACCATCACCAGCGAGGCGCAACTTGTCGCCAACCTGCGCCATCAGCTGGAAGCGCTCAACGAGATCACTTTCGGTGACGCCGAGTGGCAGCGCTTCTTCGATACCTGCATCGCCGGCGCCAATGACGGCATCGTGGAGAAGACCGCACGCGTGCAGGAAGATCATGTCCAGTTGCTCAAACGCGACGACGGCACGGTCAAGAACGTCTACCTGATCGACAAGCGCAACATCCACAACAACCGGCTTCAGGTCATCAACCAGTACGAGGTCGATGGCAAGCGGGCGAATCGCTATGACGTCACCATCCTGGTCAACGGCATGCCGATGGTGCACGTGGAGCTGAAACGCCGCGGTGTGGATATTCGCGAGGCGTTCAACCAGATCAACCGCTACCAGCGCGACAGCTTCTGGGCCGGATCGGGGTTGTTCGAGTACGTGCAGCTGTTCGTGATCAGCAATGGCACGCTGACCAAGTACTACAGCAACACCACCCGCGACGCCCACCTGGCCGAGATGGCGGGCAGCAGGCGCGGCCGACGCAAGACCTCCAACAGCTTCGAGTTCACCAGTTGGTGGGCGGATGCGGGCAACAAGGCGATCGCGGAGCTGGCCGGCTTCACCCGCACCTTTTTCGCCAAGCACACCTTGCTCAACATCCTGACGCGCTACTGCGTGTTCGACGTGGATCGCAAGCTGCTGGTGATGCGTCCCTACCAGATCGTGGCCGCCGAACGCATCCTGCAGCGCATCCAGGTGTCCAGCCAGTACAAGCAGCAGGGCAGCCTCGCCGCCGGCGGCTACGTCTGGCACACCACCGGTTCGGGCAAGACGCTGACCAGCTTCAAGGCCGCACAACTGGCCAGTCGTTTGCCTGGCCTGGACAAGGTGCTGTTCGTGGTGGACCGCAAGGATCTGGACTACCAGACCCAGAAGGAATACGACCGTTTCGAGAAGGGCGCGGTGGACGGCACTAACAACACCGCCCACCTGAAACGTCGGTTGGAAGACCCCGGCTCGCGGATCATCGTTACCACGATCCAGAAGCTCAGCCGTTTCATCCAGAAGAACCGGGGACATGCAGTCTACGGCGGGCATCTGGTGATCATCTTCGACGAGTGCCATCGCAGCCAGTTCGGCGAGATGCACAAGGCAATCGCCAGGGCTTTCCGGAAGTATCACCTGTTCGGTTTCACCGGCACACCGATCTTCGCCGAGAACGCCGACGTCGGCGGCAGCCCTGACCTGCGCACCACCGAACAGGCGTTCGGCGACCGATTGCATACCTACACCATCGTCAACGCCATCAACGACAACAACGTGCTGCCGTTCCGCATCGACTACGTCAACACCATCAAGGCTGCACCGCATGTGACCGATGCGAAGGTGTCGGCGATCGACACCGAGCGGGCACTGCTGGCGCCCGAGCGGATCGGCCAGATCGCGACTTACATCCTTGAACACTTCGACCAGAAGACCCGGCGCAACGCGAGCTACCAACTGCGCAACAAGCGGGTGTCGGGTTTCAACGCGATGTTCGCCACCGCTTCCATCACGGCGGCCAAGGCCTACTACGCTGAGTTCAAGCGGCAGCAGGAGATCCTGCCGGCGGCGCAACGGCTCAAGATCGGCCTGATCTACAGCTTCGCCACCAACGAGGAGGAAGCCGACGGCATGCTGGCCGAGGAGGAGTTCGAGACCGATGGCCTCGATGCCAGCTCGCGCGATTTCCTCGAAGGCGCCATTGGCGACTACAACGCGCTGTTCGGCACCAGCTACGACACCTCGGCGGACAAGTTCCAGAACTACTACAAGGATCTTTCGCAGCGCCTGAAGAACCGTGAGATGGATCTCGCCATCGTGGTCAACATGTTCCTCACCGGCTTCGATGCCACCACGCTCAACACCTTGTGGGTGGACAAGAATCTCCGGGCGCACGGCCTGATCCAGGCTTTTTCACGCACCAACCGCATCCTCAATTCGGTCAAGACCTACGGCAACATCGTCGCCTTCCGCGACTTGGAGCAGGCGACCAATGACGCGCTGGCCCTGTTCGGCAACAAGGACGCGCGCGGCATCGTGCTGCTGAAGCCGTATGCGGAGTACCACGCGGAATACCGCAAGCTGGTGGCCGAACTGGTGCAGTTCTTTCCGATCGATCAGGCCATCGTCGGCGAGGCCGCACAGAAGCGGTTCATCGCGTTGTTCGGCGCCATTCTTCGCCTGCGCAATATTCTCACCGCGTTCGACGACTTCACCGGCGACGAGATTCTCTCCGAACGCGATTTCCAGGACTACCAGAGCCGCTACCTCGACCTGTACGCACAATTCCGCAAGACGAAGGACGCCGACAGGGAGTCGATCAACGATGACGTGGTGTTCGAGATCGAGCTGATCAAGCAGGTCGAGATCAACGTCGACTACGTGCTGATGCTGGTACGTCGCTACCTGGCGGGCAAGCGCAGCGGCAAGGACAAGGAAATCCGTGCCGGTATCGCGCGAGCCATCGACGCCAGCCCCGGCCTGCGCAGCAAGAAGGACCTCATCGAGCGTTTCATCGACTCCCTCACCGTCAGCAGTCAGGTGGACGAGGAATGGCGCGCCTTCATCACCGCCAGGCGCACCGAGGAACTGGAGCGGATCATCGCCGAGGAGGCGCTCAAGCCCGAGGAAACCCGCACCTTCATTGAAAATGCCTTCCGCGATGGCGCCATTCCGACCACCGGCACGGCGATCACGAAGATCCTGCCGCCAGCCTCCCGCTTTGCAGTCAACAACCATCACGCAGCCAAGAAGCTGGTGGTGCTGGAAAAGCTCGCGGCATTCTTCGAGCGCTATTTCAGCCTGACCTGACCCAAACACCAGACATCGCGACAGGCCAGCACGACACTTGCGCAGAACCATCACCCACGAAAAAGGCCGGCAATGCCGGCCTTTTTCGTCACGCATGACTGCCATCTTTACTTCTTCGGCGCGTCCTTCAAGCCGCGGTTCTCCAGCATCGGCTCGATGCTGGGATCCTTGCCGCGCCAGTCCCTGTACAGCTTGGCCAGGTCCTCGGTGTTGCCGCGCGAGAGCACCATCTTGCGGAAGCGGTCGCCGTTGGCGCGGGTCAGGCCGCCGTTGTCCTTGAACTCGATGAAGGCGTCGTCGGCCAGCATCTGCGTCCACAGGTAGGCGTAGTAGCCGGCGGCGTAGCCGTTGCCCCAGATGTGCTGGAAGTAGCTGGAACGGTAGCGCGGCGGCACGTAGGAGAGGTCCACGCCGTCCTTCTTCAGCGCCGCGGCCTCGAACTTGTCCGCGTCCTGCAGCGGGGCGTCGGCGCCCAGCATGTGCCAGTTCATGTCGAGCATCGCCGCGGCGACCAGCTCGGTCATGTTGTAGCCCATGTTGAACTTGCCGGCCTTCTTCATCTTGTCGACCAGCGCCTGCGGCATCGGCGCGCCGGTCTTGTAGTTCTTCGCGTAGTGGGCGAACACCTTGGGGTTGGTCGCCCAGTGCTCGTTGAACTGCGAGGGGAACTCGACGAAGTCGCGCGCGGTGTTGGTGCCGGACAGGGTCGGGTATTCCTCGTCGGCGAACATGCCGTGCAGGGCGTGGCCGAACTCGTGGAACATGGTGATCACGTCATCGAACGACAGCAGCGCCGGCTGGCCCGCGGCCGGCTTGGTGAAGTTGGCGACGTTGTAGATCACCGGCTTGGTGTTCATCAGCCTGGACTGGCCGACGAAGTTGTCCATCCAGGCGCCGCCGCCCTTGTTGTCGCGCTTGAAGTAGTCGCAGTAGAACAGCGCCAGCGACTTGCCGTCGGCGTCGAACACCTCGAACACGCGCACGTCCGGCTGGTACACCGGGATGTCCTTGCGCTCCTTGAAGGTCAGCCCGTAGAGCTGGTTGGCGGCGTAGAACACGCCGTTCTTGAGCACGTTGTCCAGCTCGAAGTAAGGCTTGATCTGGTTTTCGTCGAGGTCGTACTTCGCCTTGCGCACCTGCTCGGCGTAACGGTTCCAGTCCCACGGCTGCAGCTTGAAGCTCGCCTGGCCGGCCGCCTTCTGGTCCTGGTCGATCTGCGCCTGGATGTCGGCCGCCTCGCGCGTGGCGCGCGCCACCGCGGCAGGGGCCAGCTTCTGCATGAAGCCCATCGCGGTGGCCGGCGTCTTGGCCATCTGGTCCTCCAGCTTCCACGCGGCGTAGTTCGGGTAGCCGAGCAGGGCCGCCTCCTGCGCCCGCAATTGCGCCAGCCGCTCGATCGTCTTGCGGGTGTCGTTGGCGTCGTTCTGCTCGGCGCGGTTCCACGACGCCTCGAACAGCTGCCGGCGGGTGGCGCGGTCGGCCAGGTCCTGCAGCTCGGGCTGCTGGGTGGTGTTCTGCAGCGGCAGCACGTACTTGCCGTCCTGCTTGCGGTCCGTCGCGGCGCGGCTGGCGGCGGCGATCTGCGCATCGCTCAAGCCGGCCAGCTTGCCCTTGTCGCCGATCACCGGCGCGGCGTCCTTGGTGGCCGCCAGCAGCTTGTTGGTGAACGCGGTGCTGAGGCTGGACTCCTCCTTGTTCATCGCCTTGAGCTTGGCCTTGTCGGCATCGGACAGCTTGGCGCCGGAGTGCACGAAGTCGTCGTAGACCACCTGCACCAGGCGCGCCGATTCGGGGTCGAGCTTGAGCGAGTCGCGCTGGTCGTAGACGGCCTGGATGCGCTGGAACAGCTTGCCATTGAGGTAGATCGCGTCCTGGTGCGCGGCCAGCTTCGGCGCCTCCTCCTCCTGCACCTTCTGCAGCGTCGGGTTGGTGTTGGCCCCGGTGACGGCGTTGAACACCGCCATCACGCGGCCCAGCATCACGCCGGTCTTCTCCAGCGCCACATAGGTGTTCTCGAACGTGGCCGGTTCGGGGTTGTCGGCGATCTTCTGCACCTCGGCCAGTTGCCGCTTCATGCCCTCCTCGATCGCCGGCTGGTAATCGGCATCGGAGATCTTGTCGAACGGCGGCGCCTGGAACGGCAGCGTGCTGGCCTGGAAGAACGGGTTGCTGGTCATGGCGTCGGTCGGGGCGGTGGCGAGGGTGCCCGCCGTCGACGCGGGGGCGGGTGTCGCGTCGGCGCTGCCCGGTTGTTGCGAGCAGGCGGCCAGGGCGATCGTGGTGGCTATCACAAGCATGCGGAGACGAAGCATCGGGTTCCCCAGAGGTGGGCGTCCGCGGCGGGACGGGATGGACAGGCAGTCCCCGACTTTACCGACACGACCGCCAGTTTCCAAACGTCCGCAGGATCCTGCGCACGCCGGCTCGGTGCGGGGTCTTCACGCCGCGCGCAGGTCGCGCAATTGCCAGCCGCCGCCGATCAGCAAAAACAGCCGGTGGCGCAGCACGCTCATTGGCAGCGTGGTGGCGAGCTCCACGTCGGTGCGCAGGTCCGCCACCCGTGCCGTCACCTCGGCGGCCGGATCGGTGCCGCCGAGGCCGGCGTCGACCGCGTCGGGGTCGGGCTGCGCCGCACGCCAGCGCCGGAACAAGCCGTCCTCGCGCAGGGCGTGCTGCAGCGCGGCAGCAAAATCGTTCGGCCCGGCGCCGGCGTAGCTGAAACGCGGGTCCTCGCCGCGGGCGTGTCCGAGGTCGGCGATGGAGAGGTAATAGCGGTTGCGGGCCATGGCAGTTTCCCTAGCGGTATTTCGCGTCGATTCCAGCACGGCGGGCGTGAAGCCGGTGGGTCGAAAGTCATCTGGCACCGTCGCCGGAAATGGCGTATGAATCGAGGTCATTGTCCAAGCCGGGGGCTTCCGATGTCACGCATGACTGGCGTCCGTGGAATCACGTCTGCAGGCTGCGGCCTGCTCATCGCGACGGCGGGCCTGCTGGGCGCCTGCTCTTCGTCCTCGCCACCGGCATCGGCACCCGCCGCCGGCCCGGCCGGAGCCTCCTCCACCGCGCCGGTGCCGCCAGCCGCGCCCGCACCGGCGGCGAGCACCGGCGGCGCCATCGCGGCCGGCAGCGGCACGCGTCTGCTGCGCTTCCCGGACGTGTGCGGCGCCCGCGTGGTGTTCACCTACGCCGGCGACCTGTGGCTGGCCTCGACCCAGGGCGGCACCGCCACCCGCCTCACCGCCGCGCCCGGCCTCGAAATGGCCGCGCGCTTCTCACCGGACTGTGGGCAGATCGCCTTCACCGGCCAGTACGGCGGCGACAGCCAGGTCTACGTGGTGGCCGCCGACGGTGGCGTGCCGACGCAGCTGACCTGGTATCCGGCGATGGGTCCGCTGCCGCAACGCTGGGGTTTCGACAACCAGGTCTACGGCTGGACACCGGACGGCAAGTCGGTGCTGTTCCGCTCGTGGCGCGAGGCACGCAGCATCTCCAATCCGCGACTGTTCAGCGTAGCCGCCAGCGGCGGCCTGCCGACCGCGTTGCCGATGCCGGTGGCCGGCGTCGGCCGCTACTCCCCGGACGGCAAGCAGATCGTGTACTCGCCGAAATACCGCGATTTCCGCGACTGGAACCGCTACCAGGGCGGCTGGGCGCAGGACCTGTTCGTCTACGACTTCGCCGCGAAATCGGCGAAGAACATCACCAACGACCCGAACACCGATCGCGACCCGGTATGGATCGGCAAGGACATCTATTTCCTGTCCGACCGCGGCCCGCACCTCAACCTGTATCGCTACGACACCAGCGACGGCAAGACCACCCAGCTGACCGACTACAAGGACAACGACGCGCGCTGGGCCAGCGGCGACGCGAGCGGCCAGATCGTGTTCGAGCTGGGCGGCGTGCTGCACCTGTACGACACGCGCAACCAGAGCGACCGCGCGCTCGACATCCGCGTGCCGAGCGACCTGGTGGCCTCGCGCGCGTCCGAACGCAGCGTCAAGGATTACGTCGAGGACTTCGCGCTCAGCGCCAACGGCAAGCGCGCGGCCTTCACCGCGCGTGGCGAGATCTTCAACGTGCCACTGGAACACGGCATCACGCTGGACCTGACCCATACGCCGGGCGCCCACGAACGCGAAGTGGCGTGGTCGCCGGACGGCAAGCGCGTCGCCTACATCTCCGACGAGAGCGGGGAGGAGGAGGTGTGGGTGCGCAACGCCGACGGCAGCGAACCGCTGATGCTGAGCCGTGGCGCGATCGGCCGCCTGTACGCGCCCTCGTGGTCGCCCGACGGCAAGCAGCTCGCCTTCGTGGATTCGGCCAACCGGCTGCACCTGGTCGGCACCGGTGGCGGTGCCGCCGACAAGGTGATCGCGCAGGATCCCGGCGTGTCCCAGCGCGACTACGCATGGTCGCCCGGCGGCCATTACCTCGCCTATTCAATGACCGACAAGGACACCGTGCTCTCGCGGCTGATGGTGTACGACGTCGGCTCGGGCAAGACCACGGAACTCGGCCGCGAGTACCAGAACGCCTACGCGCCGGCCTTTTCCCCCGACGGCAAGTACCTGTACTTCCTTGGCGACCGCGAATGGTCGCCGCAGCTGTCCGGCGTGGAGCTGGACTACGCCACCAGCCGCAGCACCCAGATCCTCGCCTACGCCCTGCGCGACAAGCTGGCCAACCCGTTCGCCCCGCGCAACGACGAGGCCACCGGCGGCGACCAGGGCTCGGCGGGCCCGTCCGCCGATGACCACGGCAAGGACGCCAAGGCCAGGTCGCCCGCGCAGATCGACGACCGTATCGACTTCGAGGGCATCGACCAGCGCCTGATGCGCGCGCCGGTCGAGCCGGACAACATCCGCTGGCTGGCGGTGACGCCCAAGGCGATCCTGTACGCCAGCACGGGCGCGCAAACCCTCGGTCGCGACAGCGCCATGCCGACCCGGATCGAGGCGTGGTCGTTCAAGCAGCAGAAGTCGGACAAGGTCTACACCTTCGACAAGCCGGTCGACGGCCAGGGCGGCGCGCTGGCGCTGTCGCGCGACGGCAGTACCCTGCTGGTTCACGACGGCAAGGATTACAAGGCGATCGACCTGGATGCCGACAAGCCCCATCCGAAGGACGTCAAGCTCGACGGCCTGTTCGCGCGGGTCGATCCCCGGGCGGAATACGCCGAGATCTTCAACGACGTGTGGCGGCGCTACCGCGACTATTTCTACGTCACCAACATGAACGGCTACGACTGGAACGCGATCCGCGCCAAGTACGAGCCGCTGCTGCCGTACGTGGGCGACCGCACCGACCTCAACTACGTGCTCGGCCAGATGGTCGCGGAGCTGTCCAACTCGCACACCTATGTCGCCGGCGGCGACCTGGGCCTGCCGGACAAGCCGCACGTGGGCCTGCTCGGCGCGTCTTTCGAGCTCGACGCCGCCAGCGGGCGCTACCGCATCGCCCGCGTGTTCCCGGGCGAGAACGACGAGCCGCGCTACCGCTCGCCGCTCACCCAGGTCGGCGTGGACGTGAAGGCCGGCGACTACGTGCTGGCGATCAACGGCGTGCCGCTGACCGCCGGCGACAACCCGTACCGCCTGCTGCGCATCGCCCCGGGGCAACTGGTGCAGCTGACGGTCAACACGCGCCCGTCGCCGGACGGTGCACGCAACGTGCTGCTCAAGCCGATTTCCAGCGAGACGTCGCTGCATTATCACGACTGGGTGCAGGCCAATCGCCGGTACGTGGCCAACGCCAGCGGCGGCAAGATCGGCTACCTGCACATCCCCGACATGGGCGAGGACGGCGCGCGCGAGTTCATCAAGTGGTTCTACCCGCAGGTGCGCAAGCCGGGCCTGATCATCGACGTGCGCGACAACGGCGGCGGCTTCATGTCGCAGACGATGATCGAGCGGCTGTCGCGCAAGCTGCTGGCGTACACCTACTTCCGCGGCACGTCGATCACCGGCGTCTACCCGGGCGCGACGCCGCTGGGCCACCTGGCGGCGCTCAGCAACGGCACCACCGCGTCGGACGGCGACATCTTCTCGTACATGTTCCAGCAGGCGAAGCTCGGCCCGCTGATCGGCACGCGCACCTGGGGCGGCGTGGTCGGCATCACCGGCGACGGTCCGCTGATCGACGGCGGTTCGGTGTCGGTACCGCAGTTCGCCGCGATCGTGAACCTGCAGGGCCAGTACGTGGTCGAGGGCCACGGCGTCGAACCGGACATCGTGGTGGACGAAGACGTGTCGCAGCAGCTGGCCGGCAAGGACCCGCAGCTGGACAAGGCGATCGAGGTGCTCGAACACGAGATCCAGGCGCATCCGCTGACCCTGCCGCCGCAGCCGCCGGGGCCGGACAAGGCGCCGCCGGCGATGCGCCCCCCGGGCGCCACGCCGCCGCCCGCGGGCTGACGCGCAGCCGGCGGCTACGACGCCCGCACGGCGGCGACGGCTCCGGCCAGCGCCGCCGTCGCCGCCTCGGCGCGGGCGCCATGCTCGATCACGCCAAGGCACGGCGCCGGCAACAGCCGGCGCAGGCTGGCCAGGTTGTCCTCGCGCCGCTCCATCGCCGGATCGACCGCGTTGCCGATCCAGCCCAGCAGCGTGCAGCCGTCGGCGCGGATCGCCCGCGCGCTGAGCTGGGCGTGATTGAGGCAGCCCAGCCGCAAGCCGACCACCAGGATCACCGGCAGGCCCAGCGCCTGCGGCAACGCATTGGCCAGCAGCGTCGGCGCCAGCGGCGCCAGCCAGCCGCCCACCCCCTCGACCACCACCATGTCCGCGCTGCCGGCCAGCCGTGCATGCGCCGCCGCGATCGGCGCCAGGGTCACCTCGGCCTGCTCCGCGGCGGCGGCCAGGTGCGGCGACACCGCCTCGGCGAAGGCGAACGGATTGCAGTGCGCATATTTCGGGCGCGGTGCGCTGGCCTCGATCAGGGCCAGCGCGTCGTCGTTGCGCAGGCCGTCGGGCGTCGCCACGCAGCCGCTGGCGACCGGCTTCATGCCCACGACCCGCAGGCCGTGGGCGCGCAGTGCACGCAGCAGCGCGCAGGACGTGAAGGTCTTGCCGACGCCGGTATCGGTGCCGGCAATGAACACGCTCCGTACGCTCACGGCGACAACCGCGCGATCATGCGTTTGCGGTAGCGGCTGGTCAGCACGCCGGTGAATCCCAGCAGGGCGTAGCTGAAACCGGCGAGGGCAATCGGCCAGCCGCTGCCGTCATCGCGCGCACACAGGGCGACCAACGTCGACAACAGGCCGACGATTGCGTACCAGGTCCAGACCAGGGCCTGCACGCGCGCCGGAATCGCCTCACCCGGGGGCAACGACCCGGCCGTGCGCACGCCGTGCCGGAACAACATCGCCAGGGTGCCACCCATGCAGGCATAGGACAGGCCATAACAGGCAAACAGCACTTTCAGCGAATGCACGGTGGTGCCGCCGGCGCCAGGCACGAAGTCGCGCGAAAGCATGCCGCCGCTGATGCCGTTGAAGAAGCTTGCGTACACCAGGTGCAGGGGAAAAACGAAGATCAGCGCAAAGAACACCAGCAGCAGGGACAGCTGCAGGCTGCGGCGATCGGTCAGGTCGAACGTTTCGCGCCAGCTCACGTGGCCGTGCCAGAACAGCGCCAGTTGCAGGAAGCACACGGCAAACGCGGGCACCCCGCGCAGGGCCTCGACCAGCGCCGCCACCGTACGCGGCAGCGAGGCGCCGCTGATGACCAGCAGCGTGATCGCAAAGGCAAACGCGCCGTCGACGAAGTTGTCCAGCCGCCCGCTCTGCCGGCGGGCGTGCTGCGCGGTCAGGGCGGTGGCTGGTTCGACTTTGGGCATGGCGCGATAATACGGTCTTTGCCGGACCCACGCCGCCATGTTCCAGACCCCAGCCATCCGCGCCACCGACAAACCCGCGTTGTACGCCGAACTGACCGGGCAGGCGCGCGGCCTGCTGGCCGGCGAGCCTTCGCTGATCGCCAATGCGGCCAACTTCAGCGCGCTGGTCTACCACGGCCTGCCGCAGCTGAACTGGGCCGGGTTCTACCTGTTCGATGGCACCGAGCTGGTGGTCGGCCCGTTCCAGGGCAAGCCGGCCTGCATCCGCATCGCGCTGGGCCGCGGCGTCTGCGGCACCGCCGCGCAGGAACGACAGACCCAGCTGGTGCGCGACGTCAGCAAACACCCCAACCACATCTACTGCGATGCCGCCTCGCAATCGGAGATCGTGGTGCCGCTGGTGCGCCGCGACGGCTCCCTGCTCGGCGTGTGGGACGTCGACAGCCCGGTCACCGACCGCTTCGACGAAGACGACCGGGCCGGGATGGAAGCGCTGTGCAAGGCGTTCATGGAATACGCCGAACCCTGATGCGCGCATCCTGCCACCGCGGACAGCGGCGGCGGGTTTTCCGAGGCGACTGAAGAAAAGCGGCTTCCCGGCCGCTACGGGCAGGTGTGCCAGGCCGCCAGGCCGCGGCGAGCCGCCGCCTGCATTCCGCGCACTCCTTGCGGATCGTTCCGGTTCGCGGCCGTCAAGATCTGCCTGGCCCCGCCGTTAACGACGGGGAGACGGCCACTTCCAATCCGTGTCACCCGTTGGCCGCCTTGCGAACCACCCCGATTGCCATGACCACGCAACTGCTCAAGCGAAGTGCCGGATTTTCCCTCGTGGAACTGATGATCGCGGTCATCATCATGGGGCTGCTCACCGCCATCGCGCTGCCGATCTACACGAAGGCCGAGACCAGGGTCCGGGGCGACGGCGCGGTGTCGTTCCTGATCTCCACCGCGCAGAAGCTGGAGGACTATTACGCGCTGTACTCGACCTATCCGGCCACCCTGGCCGAGATCGGCATCGCCGAACCGGCGCTGGACCCTTGGGGCAACCCGTATCAGTACATGCCCATCGACATCGAGCCGCCGCCGAAGAAGGGCAAGATTCGCCGCGACAAGAACATGAACCCGCTCAACACCGATTTCGACCTGTACAGCTACGGTCCGGATGGCCGCAGCCAGACGCAGTTGACGGCCAACTTCGCCCGCGACGACATCGTGCGCGCCGGCAACGGAAGCTTCATCGGCACGGCGCAGGATTTCTAGGCGCGACATGCGCGCTTTCCTGCCAGGCAAGGTCAGCCGGCGCCTTTTCCTGCAGTTTCTCCTGGCGGCACTGATTCCCATGGGTGGCATGGCCTGGTACGTCTACCACCAGGTCAGCACGCTGTTGCTGAACTCGGCCAACCACCAGTTGCGCGCCGACAGCAAGTCGTTCGGCATGAGCCTGATCGAAATCCTGAATGCCCGCGCCGGCGACCTGCGCCAGCTGTCCCCTAAAAACGCCGGCAAGGCCTCCGCGGCCGCGAAGATCGGCTTCATCACCACCTCCCTGCAGCCGTCGGGCGAGCTGACCCGGGAGCAGCAATCCCAGCTCGACCGCGGCAAGAGCGTGCTGCGGCTGGCCGCCGGGAAGCCCGTCGAACTGCTGGTGCCTTCCGCGACGCCCGGCGTGGCCATGACGGGAGCGCTGCAGACGCTGCCGCTGTGGACCAACGACTCCGCCCCGGAACGCTATTGCATCCTCGATGCCGCCTACGCCCCCCTCTTCTGCACCCCGGGCCTCGTCGCGCTGGACCGGCAGGTGCTGGAATCGGCGCTCGGCAGCGGCACCGGCGCCGCCGTGCCGTGGCACGCTTCGGGCCAGGACCTGCTGGTGGGACTGTGGCGGCTGAAGTTCCTGCCCGCGTTCGACAGCCCCGGCTTCCTCGTCATGCAGGTCACCTCGCGAGCCGACGCCCTGCGCACGCTGGACGACTTCCGGCGCGTGTTTCCGATCATCGTGCTGCTGGCGCTGGCCATCGCCGCGGCGCTGGCGATCCGGCAGATCCGGCGCCAGATGAAGCCGCTCGAGCAGCTGACCGGGCTCACCCGCCGACTCGCGGCCGGCGACCTGGCCGCCCGCGTGAAGCTGGCCGGCGACGACGAGTTCACCGAGCTGGGACGCACCTTCAACGACATGGCGGTGAACCTGGAATCCCGCTTCCACATGCTGGCGCTGCTGAGCGACCTCGACCGCGCGATCATCAGCGCATCGCGCATGGAGCACGTCGCCAGCGAGGTGCTGGGGCACATCCGCAAGGCCATCCCCAGCGACGGGGCCGGCCTGCTGGTGCACGGCAGCGAGGGACGCTACTACCTGCTGACGCGCGACCCCGAACGCGAAACCGGCTGCCTGCGCACGCCCACCGCCACGCTCGACCTGGAGGGGTTGAGCCGCACCCAACCGGCCAGCCTGCTTCGGCCCGGGCTGCTGCCGGAAGCATTCCTGCAGCGGCTTTGTCCGGAGCTGCCCGCGCACCTGATCACCTTCCCCATCGGCAACGACGACCGCCTGCAACAGGTGCTGCTGCTGGCCTGCCTCGAGTTGCCCGCGTCGCTCGACACCGTCATCCAGGGTGGCCGCGCCCTTGCCGACCGGATCGGCACCGCGCTGTCCAGCCTGGCGCAGGAGAAGAAGCTGCATCACCAGGCCCACTACGATGCGCTGACCGACCTGCCGAACCGGGTCCTGCTGCGCGAGCGTTGCGAACAGGCCATCCTCCGGGCCGAGCGCAACCAGACATCCGCCGCGCTGATCCTGATCGACCTGGACAATTTCAAGCAGGTCAACGACACCCTCGGCCACGCCAGCGGCGACCAGCTGCTGTACCAGTGCGCCCTGAGCCTCAAGCAGCACATGCGCCCGGGCGACGTGCTGGCCCGGCTGGGCGGAGACGAGTTCGTGATCCTGGTGCAGGACCTGGCAAGAGGAACGGAGCGCGCCACTCTGGAGGGGAGGTTGCGCGAGCTGCGCGCTGCCCTGTCCGAACCGATCACCGTACTCGATCACCGGATCAACACGCCCGCCAGCATGGGGATCGCGCTGTACCCGGCCAACGCCCTCCACTTCGACGAGCTGCTGCAGATGGCGGATGCCGCCATGTACAAGTCCAAGCGCGGACAACCGGGCGGCTTCCAGTTCTACTCCAGCGATCTCACCCGGCAGTCGAAGATCCATTTCGACCTGACCCAGGAGCTGCGCCGGGCGGTGGAGAGGAACGAGCTGGTGCTGCATTTCCAGCCGAAGGTCGAGGCCCGCACGCGGCAGATCGTGGGCGCCGAAGCGCTGGTCCGCTGGCTTTCACCCACGCGCGGCCTGGTCCCGCCGGGCACGTTCGTGCACATGCTCGACGACATGGGCCTGGGTGCGTGGCTGGGCGAGTGGGTGCTCGATCGTGCCTGCGCACAGATGCGCCAATGGCAGGACGAGGGCCTGCGCCCGATCACCATCTCGATCAACATGTCGCCGGTGCAGTTCGAGCGCACCCCGGTGGTGGAACGGGTCAAGGCGGGCCTGGGCCGTTACCGGCTCGATCCGGGCCGGCTGGAAATCGAGATACTGGAAGCCACCGCGGTCAGCGACTCGCAGAAGGTCCGCGAGACGCTGGTCGCGCTTCGTGCGACGGGCATCGGCGTCGCCCTGGATGATTTCGGCACCGGCTACTCCTCGCTGGTGTACCTCACACGCATCCCCGCCAACGTGCTCAAGCTCGACCAGGCTTTCATCCGCGGGCTTTCCAGCGATCCGCGCCAGCAGGAAATCGTCCGGCACATCATTGCGCTGGCCAAGACACTGGCCTACAGCGTCGTGGCGGAAGCGGTCGAAGAGGAAACCCAGCTCGCGCTGCTGGTCGCCATGGGCTGCGATCACATCCAGGGCTACCTGATCGATCGCCCGCTGCCGCCGGACGAATTCGCCAGCCGCTGGCTGCACTGACAGCGGCGGGTCAGCCCCCGCGATCCTGCGGGGCCGGCGCGCGCGGCTGCTGCAGCAACGCCGCCACGGCCGCGCGCGCTTCGTCCACGCCGGTACCCGCGGAGGAGGAAAACACCTGCGCGCTGGCGTGCAGCCCCTCGGCGGCGAATTGCTTGCGCAGCGAGGTCAGCGCCTGCATGGCGGCGCCGCGCGAGAGCTTGTCGGCCTTGGTCAGCAGCACGTGGCACGGCAGGGCGGTGTCGGCGCAGAACTGCAGCATCAGCCGGTCGAACTCCTTCAGCGGGTGGCGGATGTCGACGATCAGCACCAGGCCGCGCAGGCTGCGGCGACGATGCAGGTAGGCATCGATCTCCTGCTTCCAGTGCTCGCGCATGTCCAGCGGCACCTTGGCATAGCCATAGCCGGGCAGGTCGATCAGGCGCCGGGCGGACTGCGACGCCTGCGCCGATGATTCGTCCCTCGACGGCGGCAGGCTGAAGGCGACCATCTGCTGGGTGCGTCCGGGCGTCTTCGAGGTGCGCGCCAGGCCCTTGTGGTTGGTCAGCGCATTGAGCGCGCTGGACTTGCCCGCATTGGAGCGGCCGGCGAACGCCACCTCGGCGCCCTCGTCGACGGGCAACTGGCTGAGGCGGTGCGCGGCGAGCAGGAATTGCGCGCCCTGGAGGGGATTGGGCATGGGAGCGGTTTGACCAAGGTAGGATGGCACGGGATAATTCTGCGGTTTCTGCCCACCGCTTCGCTTCGGTGTGCCGTCGGCAGTGTTCGCAAGTCTCTCGGGAGTCAAGTGTATGAGTTTTCGCCCCGCTGGTTTTCGGCCTGCCGTGCTCGGGTCCGCCCTGGCTCTCGCGCTGGCACTGTCCGCCGCGGCCGTGATGGCCCAGGAAGCGCCGGCCCCGGCCGCCACGGCAAGCGCCGCGGCACCGGCCACCGCCGCGCCGACCGGCGTGGCCGAGGCATCGGTCAAGCCGGGCGATGCCACCGCCGGCCAGGCCAAGGCCGCCGTCTGCGGCGCCTGCCACGGGATGGACGGCAATTCCGCCGACGCGCAGTACCCGAAACTGGCCGGCCAGAGCGAGCAGTACATCGTGCGCCAGCTGACCGACTTCAAGTCCGGCCAGCGCCAGAACCCGATCATGCTGGGCATGGCCACGCCGCTGTCGGTGCAGGACATGCACGATCTCGGCGCCTATTTCGCCAGCCAGACCTCGCGTCCGGGCGTGGCCGACCAGGCGCTGGTCGAGCAGGGCGAGACCCTGTTCCGCCAGGGCGACAGCACGCGCGGCATCCCGGCCTGCATGGCCTGCCACAGCATCGACGGCCGCGGCAATCCGGGCGCGATGTATCCGCAGCTGGCCGGCCAGCACGCGCAGTACGTCGAAGCCACCCTGAAGGCCTGGCACGACGGCACCAGCTGGGGCAGCGATGCCCACTCGCAGATCATGCCCGCGATCGCCGCCAAGCTGGACGCCAAGGACATCGCCGCGCTGGCCAGCTACATCGAGGGCCTGCACGCCGCCGAGGGCGAACCCGCCGCCGCCACACCCTGACCGCGTGCGCGCCGGCGACGGCCGGCGCGGCGGACCTGTCGTTCCATCGATTCGAGGTGGTCATGTTCAAGCGTCTTCCGATCCTCTGCGTCGCCCTGCTCGCCCTTGCCGCCTGCAGCAGCCATGACAAGGGCGAGCCGGCCGCCGCGCCCGCGGTCAGCAGCACGGTGACCGCCGCAGCCACCCCCGCCAGCGCACCGGCGCCCGCCGCAAGCGCGCCCGCGGCCGAGAGCGACAGCGCGCCTGCCGCTGCCGACAGCACGGCGCCCGCGCCCGCCGAAAGCGCGGGGACCGCGGCGGCGCCGGCGGTTCCCTTCGTCGACAACGGCAAATGGGTCGAAGGCAAGCACTACTTCCTGATCGAACCGGCGCAGCCGACCAGCCACCCCGGCAAGATCGAGGTGACCGAGGTGTTCTCCTTCGGCTGCCCGGCCTGCAACGCGTTCCACACCACCGCCGACCAGATCCGCAAGAGCCTGCCGGCCGGCGCGGTGATGAACTACCTGCCTGCCGCCTTCCGCCCGGACGAGAACTGGGTGGTCTACCAGCGCGCGTTCTATGCGGCACAGGCACTTGGCCTGGCCGAAAAGAGCCTCGACGCGATGTTCGACGCCACCTGGAAGACCGGCGAGACGGCCACCTACAACCTCAAGGGCACCGGCCTGAAGCCGAAGGAAGCCTGGCCCACGATCGAGGACATCGCGCAGTTCTACGCAAAGAATTTCGGCGTGGACGCGAAGGAATTCGTCGCCGTCGCCAACTCGTTCTCGGTGAACACCAAGATGAAGCGCGCCGACGACCTGATCAAGGCGTACGGCATCGACGGCACGCCCTCGATGGTCGTCAACGGCAAGTACCGTTACGGGCCCAGCACGGCCGGCGGCTATGCGCAGACGATCGAGCTGACCCAGTGGCTGGTCGCCAAGGAGCAGGCCGGCAAGTAGGCCCGCCGCCACCCGCGTGGAGAACGATCCGATGTTCAAGCGACACGTCCGCCTGCCCGTCCTGGCCTTGCTGGCCAGCCTGCTGCTGGCCAGCGCCTGCACCGCGCAGTCCAGCGACCCGGCGCCGTACGTGGAAGGTACCGACTACGTCACCCTGCCCGCGCCGCACCAGCGCTATGGCAGCGAAGGCAAGGTCGAGCTGGTCGAGGTGTTCTCCTACGGCTGCATCCACTGCGCGCAGTTCGCGCCGGATGCCGAGAAGCTGCGCAAGGAGCTGCCGGCCGGGGTCGAGTTCAAGCTGCTGCCGGCGCCGTTCAACCAGCAGTGGGTGCCGTTCGCACGCGCCTACTACGCGGCGAAGCAGCTGGGCGTGGTCGAACGCACCCACCTGCAGCTGTTCGTGGCCAAGTTCGGCGAGCATTACCCGATCAACTCGATGGACGAGCTGGCCGATTTCTACGCCCGCGAAGGGGTCAACCGCGACGAGTTCATGCGCATCGCGATGGCGCCGGAAACCACCGAGAAGATGAAGCGTGACCTCGACCTGCTGCGCACCTGGCAGGTCGACGGCACGCCGACCCTGGTGGTCGACGGCAAGTACCGCATCGCCACGGTGCGCTCGCACGAGCACATGCTGGCGGTGGCATTGTGGCTGGCCAAGCGCGAACTGGCCGGCAAGTAAGCGCCGCCGCGCGCGTCTTCCGGGCGACGGGGCACGCGGCAATCGTCGTGTTCACGCAGTACCGTGCATGCTGCGGGACAAGCGGCCGGCCCGACTTGCCGACCCGGGCGCCCGCCTCCCCTTTCCGCCACGTACTGCCATGAACCGTGCCGCCACTTCGTCCACCGCACCTGCCGAGCGCCGCCTGCGCCTGCTCAGCTGCAACATCCTGGCCGGGGCCAGCGTGGCGCACTATCGCGACTACCTCACCCGCAGCCTCAACGCGGTGCTGCCCGGGCGCAGCAAGATGGACAACCTCGACCGCCTGGCCGAGGTGCTGGCCGGGTTCGACGTGATCGGCCTGCAGGAAGCGGACGCCGGCAGCCTGCGCTCGGGCTTCCTCAACCAGACCCGTTACCTCGCCGAGACCTCCGGCCTGCCGTTCTGGAGCCACCAGCCGAACCGGCCGGTGGCGCGGCTGGCGCACTCGGCCAATGGCCTGATCAGCCGGCTCGAACCCACCGCGGTGATGGACTACCCGCTGCCCAGCCGCATCCCCGGCCGCGGCGCCCTGCTGGCCCGCTTCGGCGAAGGCGAGGACGCGCTGGCGGTGATGATCGCGCACCTGTCGCTGAGCGCCCCCGCGCGCGTGCGCCAGCTCGGTTTCATCGCCGAGCTGCTGCAGGATTTCCGCCATGCCGTGCTGATGGGCGACCTCAACACCGAACCGGGCAGCGCCGAGATGCGCCAGCTGTTCGACAAGAGCAGCCTGCAGCCGCCGGCCCAGCCCACGCCCACCTTTCCCAGCTGGAAGCCGCGGCGGGCGCTGGACCACATCCTCACCTCCGAGGCGATCCAGCTGGAAAAGACCTGGACGCTGCCGCAGGCGTTCTCCGACCACCTGCCGCTGGCCGCGGAAATCCGCCTGCCCGCCCACGTCGGCGGTCGCAGCGTGAAGCGGCGACGCCGATGACCTCGCGACCGTGGCGCGTGGCGGCGTGGTGGCTGGCGCTGCTGGCGGCAGGCCTGGGCGCCGCCGCGCTGCGCTTCGGGCTGATCGAGTCCAGTGCGATCGGGCAGCTGTGCGGCAGCGGCCATGGCCCCGCGTGGTGCAGCCTGCGCCAGTGGCTGGTGCTGGGTTTCCTGCATCATGTCTACGCGGTGCTCGCACTCGCGGCGCTGTTGCCGGCGTGGTGGCTGCGACGCCCTTCCCTGGCCTGGCTGGCCGCCGCGCTGGGCGCGTTCGCGATGCAGCTGTACGACGCCGAGGCCGGTGCGCTGGCCTTGCTACTGGGCAGCCTGCGCCTGTTGCGCCTGCTGGCGGACACTCGCGCGCCAGCCGCGCCAGACCGGCCAGGCCAGCAGCAGGTTCAGCGCCAGCCATAACCAGGCGGTGGGGTTGAGCCCCGCCTCCTGGGCCACCACGACACCGCCCAGCAGCGGCAGGCACGCGGCAAGGAAGCGCTGCTCCAGCGCGGGCAGCGTCCGCCCGTGCGCATCGCCCAGCCACGCGGCAAGCGCGTGGCCCACGCAAGGCAGCACGAACAGGCCCAGCGGGAAATCGCGGTAGCGCCCGTCGAACACCAACAGCAGCCCGTAATACGCCAGCGCGAACAGCCATGGCGTGAGCCAGCCGAGCGGCGCGCCGGGCCGCGGCATGCCGGCCAGTCGCCCGGCGATCCACCACGCCAGCCGCCACGCGGTGAACAGGGCCAGCAGGCAGGCGGCCAGCGAAAGCGTCCATTCCCGGGGGTCGCGGCAGGCAAACCACATCTGCCGGAATTGCCAGGCGATGGCGCCGCCACTGGCCACGCCCGCCAGACCCAGCGCCAGCCGTTCGCGCCAGCCGCCCCTTCGCCGCCGCGCGAGGCCGGCGAGCACGAACACCACGCCACCGCCTGCCGCGGCCAGCCAGCCCAGCCACCAGCGCGCCATCTCGACCACCGGCCCGGTCATCGCGAACTTCGGCCGGGCCTGCGCATCGAAAATGCCCCAGTAGCCGCCCACCGTGCCTTCCTGGGCGCGCTTCCACGGCTGGTCGAAGGCCTCGATCACGTTGTACGGCAGCCCGGTTTCCTCCGCGTAGCGCAGGAACCCGCGCAGGTAGCGCGCCTCGTCCACCACGCTGGCGCGGGCCGCCTGGCGTGGACGGCCGGCGCTGGGCCAGCCGGTTTCGCCGATCATCACGCGCCGCCCCGGAAATGCCGCGCTCACCTTCGCGTATGCCGCCGCCACGTGCTCCACCGCCCGCTCTGCCGGCACCGGGCGGTCTTCCCAGTACGGCAGCACGTGGATGGTGAGGTAGTCCACCGAGTCGACCAGCTCGGGATGCCGCAGCCAGAACTCCCACACGTCGGCATAGGTCACCGGCTCGGGCACCGCGGCGCGCACGCGGGCCAGGTCGGCTGCCAGCCGGGCCGACGACAGGTCGCCACGCAGCAGCACCTCGTTGCCCACGATCACCGCGCGCACCACGTCGGGGTAGGCGCGCGCGGTGGCGATGCCGAGGCGGATCTGCTCGTCGTTGGCCCGGGGGTCCTGCCCCAGCCAGATGCCCAGCAACACCTTCATGCCGTAGCGCCGGGCGATCCGCGGCACGGCGCTCAGGCCCTGGCCCTGCGAATAGGTGCGCACGCAGTCGAAGCGCCGCGACAGCGCGCGCAGGTCCGCATCGATGCGTTCGGCGCTGACGAAGGCGGAGGGATCCAGCGGCGATTCACCCGCCTCGCGAAACGGCGCGTACGACACGCAGGCGATACGCGAGGTCGGTGCGTCGGGCAGCGCCACCGGCCGGCCGAGCATCCACCAGCCCGCCAGCGATGCCAGCGCCGCCAGCGACAAGGCGAGCCACGCCAGGTGCTCCCGACGGACAACAGGCGCAGCTTCGGATGACATGGAAAAACCGTGGATGGGATGAACCAGCGTGCGAGCTTAGCAGGGCGCGCCGCGCGTTCACCCGATCCAAACAAGACGCCGCGGACCATCCACTACACTGCCGCCAGATCGAATCGCGGAGTGCCCATGCCTGTTTTCACTTCCCCATGCCTGGCGCGCGCGGGCGGCCTGCTGCTGGCCTGCGCCTGGCTGCTCGTCGGCAACGCGCAGGCCGCCGAGCCGACGCCGGCGCAACGCGCCGCGTTCAAGCAGGCCTATGCGGCGGCCCAGCAAGGCGGTGACTGGCGCGCGCTCGCCGGCACGCTGCACGACTATCCGCTGTATCCCTACCTGGAAGCGGCGGCGCTCGAACACGACATCCGCAACGTCGACCGCGCCACCGTCGAGGCCTACCTCAAGCAGTATCCGGACTGGATCCCCGCCGCCGACCTGCGCCGGGATTTCCTGCGCGAGCTGGCGCGGCGGCAGGACTGGAGCGGTTTTCTGGCGCTGTACCAGGTCGGCCTGGGCGACGCGCTGAGCTGCCAGGCCCTGCAGGCCAAACTGGCCCGGGGCGCCACGCTGGACTTCGATCGCGACCTCGCCGCGCTGTGGTCGCAACCCAACCTGCCCGGTGCCTGCGACCCGGTGCTCGACGCCGCGCAGCGCCAGGGCCTGCTCACCACGGCGCGCCTGTGGACCCGCATCGACCGCGCCGCCGATGCCGGCCAGGGCGGTACCATCGCCAGCCTGGCGGCGTGGTTGCCCGCCGACCAGCGCGCCGGCGCGCAGCAACTGGCGCTGGCCTTGCGCGACCCGGCCGCCGCGCTGGCCAAGGCCCCCGGCTGGACGGACACGCCGCGTGCACGCCGGGCGGTCACCCTGGCCCTGGTGCGCCTGGCCCGGAGCGATGTCGACAGCGCCGACGCCGCGTGGCAGCAGCTGCAGCCGCGCTTCGCCTTCGACGCGCCACAACGCGACGCCATCCTGCGCGCGCTGGCATTGTTCCACGCCACCGACTTCGACGAGGACGCGCTGGCCCGTCTCATCGCCCTGCCCGCCACCGCGCAAAACGACAGCACCCGCGAATGGCGCGCGCGGGTGGCGCTGGCGCGCAGGGACTGGCCGGCCGTGCTGGCGGCGATCGCGGCGATGCCGGCCACGCTGCAGCAGGACGAGGAGTGGCAATACTTTCGTGCCCGCGCCGAGGCTGCCAGCGGCGACACCGCCAGCGCGCAACGGCAGTTCGCCGCGCTGGCGGGACAGGCGACCTACTTCGGCTTTCTCGCCGCCGACCGCCTGCGCCAGCCCTACGCGATCTGCCCGCTGAGCCTGGCCGGCGACCCGTCGCGCGAGCAGGAGTTGCTGGCGCGGCCGGCCCTGCAGCGCGCGTTCGAGCTGTTCGCGGTCGACCTGCCGGCACTGGCGCGGCGCGAATGGAACCGCGCCCTGCACGGCGCCGACGAGGCGACCCGGCGGCTCGCCGCGGACCTGGCCAATCGCCGCGGCTGGTACGACCGCGCGGTGTTCACCCTCAGCAGCGGCGAGGCGCTGCGCCTGTACGGCCTGCGTTTCCCGCTGGCCAGCCAGGACGGTCTGGTGCCGCAGGCCGAGGCGGCCGGCATCTACCCGGCGTGGGCCTACGCGATCCTGCGCGCCGAAAGCGCCTGGATGAGCGACGCGCGTTCCGGCGCCGACGCCCGCGGCCTGATGCAACTGCTGCCGGCGACCGCCGCGCTGGTGGCGCGCGCCAACGACCTGGCGTGGAACGGCGCGGCCAGCCTGTACGACCCGGTGGTCAACATCGCGCTGGGCACGCGTTACCTCGCGCAGATGGCGCAGCGTTTCGACGGTTCGACCTGGCTGGCCAGCGCGGCCTACAACGCCGGCCCGAACCGCGTCGACGTGTGGCTCGCCGCGCGCGGCACGCTGGCGCCGGACCTGTTCGTCGCCACCATCCCGTACAAGGAGACCCGCGAGTACGTGGCCCGCGTGATGGCGTTCAGCGTGATCTACGACTGGCGCCTCAACCGTGCGGTGGTGCCGCTGGCGCAGCGGATGGGCCCGATCGGCCAGCGCCACGTGCCGCCGGGGCCGGCCACGCCGCGCCGGGCGGTGACGTGTCCGGCGCCGCCGGCCGCCGCGACGTCCGTGGCGGCACCGGTCGCCGCCGGCCCGTGAAGCCGGCGTCGGGCCGGCGCGGGCATGCTCACCGGCCCGCGCCGCGCATCCCGAGCAGGGTGCGCAACCGCTTGAGCTCCTTGCCGTAGGCGGCGCAGCGCGCGCTGTCCCGGCGCATCAGCTCGGCCACGCTGCCGACGTCGCGCTCGCCGCCCGGGTGCACGTCCACGCATGCCGACGCGAACGGCAGCTTGCAGAACGCCAGCAGGCGGCGCACCTGCAGCACCGGCTCGGCCAGCCACGCTTCGTAGTGCTGCTCGATGAAACGCTCCGGAAACAAGTGTCGCCAGTGCCGGCACAGTGCGTCGTAGTCGTGCCAGTAGGCGACCACGTGATCGAGGTCGTAGCTGAATTCGTGGCGGTCGAGGAACAACTGCCGGTAGCAGGCGAAACAGGTCTCCAGTGCGCGACGACGGCTGTCCACCACGCGCGCGCCCGGCAGCATCGCGCGGATCGCCCCGACCAGCCGCCAGTTGTCCGGCGTGCGATCGACCAGGCAGGCCTGGCGCCCGCGCGAGGACGCGGTGCGGGCGAGGTAGCCCTCGCCCAGCCGCTGCCAGTCTTCCGGCGTCGCCTGCGCCATCCACTGCGCACGCGGTTGCTGCCGGCGCTGCGTTTCGGCCTTGAGCACCTGCTCGACCACGTGCGGTTCGTCGACCACCGCCACCGCCGGATGCGCGGCCAGCACCTGCGCAGTCAGCCGCGACCCGGCCTGCGGCATGCCCACCACGAACACCAGCCCCTCGCCCAGGCGCGCGTCGACGGCGCCGGGCCGCGGCGCGTCGAACACGCGGCGCATCGCCTGCGCCTGCGCCGTGGCCTTGGCCGGATTCCACGCCAGCTGGCGGTACATCTGCGCATTGGCCTTGCGCAGCGCCCGGTAGGCGCTGGCGTAGTCGGCCTGGTCCTCCAGCGCGCGGGTCAGCGCAAAACCCAGGCACACCCGCGCCCGCGGACTGTCCAGCGGCGAGCCCAGCAGCCGTTCCAGGTGTGCCGCGTCGGCGGCGGTGAACGGCGCCGTTTCCAGGTCGGCCAGGCCCACCCATGCATCGGCCTGGTCCGGCTGCAGGCGCAGTACCGCGCGATAGTTTTCGGCCGCCGGCTCCAGCGAACCCAGGCTCGCCTGCGCCTGCGCCAGCAGCATCCGCGCCGGGACATGGTCGGGCTCGGCATCCAGCGCGCGGTGCAAGGCGGTGATCGCACCGGCCGGGCGCTGCTGCAGCATGTACATCTTGCCCAGGTTGAACCAGGCCGGCGCAAAGCCGGGCGCCATCGCGCAGCAGCGCTGCAGGCCGGCGATCGCCGCGGCCGGTTCGCCGGCGGCAAACAGCGCCGTCGCCAGGTTCATGCGCACCAGCGGGTCGTCCGGCTGCAGCGCCCGCGCACGCTGCAGCAGCGCCACCGCCGCCACGTAATCGCCGCGCAGGTGGCGCACCACGCCCTGCATGCGCAAGGCCTCGGCGCAGTCGGGCAGCATGGCCAGCACGCCGTCGAGCGCCGCCTCGGCAGCCTGCGGGTCCTGCGCCTGCAGCGCGGCTTCCGCCCGGCCGAGCAGTTCCGTCGCCGCCGCCGGCAGGCCGGCGGCGCGGTCAGTCAACAACGGGTGATCCTGCAACGCCCCCATCCTCATTCGCCCCTGGCCGTTGCATCGGCCCCATCGGCCAGCTTACGCGACGGGGGCGGCGGCATCCAGCCGGGGGGCATGCCGCGCCGCGGCCATCGCGCGGCGGTAGCCGGGAGGACGCCGGCCTACTCCCCGCGCAACCAGCGCGCCGCATCCACCGCGTAGTAGGTGAGGATGGCATCGGCGCCCGCGCGCTTGAACGCGGTGAGTGACTCCAGCACCACCGCCTTCTCGTCCAGCCAGCCGTGCTGCGAGGCCGCCTTCAGCATCGCGTATTCGCCGCTGACCTGGTACACGAAGGTGGGCACGCCGAACGCATCCTTGACCCGGCGCAGCACGTCGAGATACGGCAGGCCCGGCTTCACCATGACCGCGTCGGCGCCCTCGGCGATGTCCAGTTCGACCTCGCGCAGGGCCTCGTCGCTGTTGCCCACGTCCATCTGGTAGGTGTGCTTGTCGCCCTTGCCCAGGTTGGCGGCGGAACCGACCGCATCGCGGAACGGGCCGTAGAACGCGGAGGCGTATTTCGCCGAGTAGGCCAGGATGCGGGTGTGGATGTGGCCGGCCGCTTCGAGCGCGTCGCGGATGGTGCCGATGCGGCCGTCCATCATGTCCGAGGGCGCCACGAAATCCATGCCCGCCTCGGCCTGGGCCAGCGACATCCGCACCAGCGCCTCGACGGTCGGCTCGTTCATCACGTAGCCGTGCTCGTCGATCAGGCCGTCCTGGCCGTGGGTCGTGTACGGGTCGAGCGCGACGTCGCCGATCAGGCCCAGCTCCGGATACCGGCCCTTCAGCGCGCGCGTGGCGCGATGCATGAGGTTGTCGGGGTTCCATGCCTCGGCGGCATCGAGCGACTTCACCCCGGCGCCGGGCGCGGGGAACAGCGCCAGCGCGGGAATGCCCAGACGCACGCACTCGCCGGCCAGCACGAGCAGCTGGTCGATCGAGAGCCGGTCCACGCCCGGCATCGACGGCACCGCTTCACGCCGGTTGTCGCCCTCGATCACGAAGGCGACCATGATCAGGTCGCTCGACAGCAGGCTGTGCTCGCGCATCAGCGCGCGGGAGAAGGCGTCGCGACGCATGCGGCGCATGCGGGTGGCGGGGAAGCTCATGACGGGTACTCGCAGGTCGGCAGCCGTCCATTTTACGCCTTTGCCCCCGCCGCGGCCGCGGCGTGGCGCCGCGCCCGGCGGCCGCGCCATTCCGTTCCGTACGGACGCAAAACGCTGGACTACGCGACCCAACGGCGGCACGCTTGAGGTTCCGTTTCTCCAGGAAGCTACATGACCACGTCCCGTAGCGTACCCACCCTGCTCGTCGATCTGGGTGGCACCAACGTCCGCTTCGGCGTGGCCGACACCGCGCGCGAGCGGCCGCTGCTGGCCGACAGCATCCGGCGTTACCGCGTGGCCGAGCACGATTCGCTGGTGGCCACCGCCAGGCAGTACCTCGACGAGACCGGGCTGAAGGTGGAGCGCGCCATCGTCGCGGCGGCCGGTCGCATCGTGGACGGCGAGACGGTGAAGGTCACCAACAACCCGTGGGCGATCTCGGCGCACCAGACCGCCGAGGCGCTGGGCCTGGAATACGTGCACCTGGTCAACGACTTCGCCGCGCAGAGCATGGCGGTGACCCTGCTGCAGGGCGACGACCTGGTGGACGTGGGCAGCGTGCCGCGGCCGGTGGTCGGCGCCGAGGATGAACAGACCTTCGCCATCGTCGGCCCCGGCACCGGGCTGGGCGTGGGCGGCCTGCTGGTGCGCGGCGGCCACTGCAGCGTGCTGCAGACCGAAGGCGGCCACGCCGGCTTCGCCGCGCACACGCCGGAGGACATCGCGATCCTCGACTACCTCAACCACAAGTACGGGCGCGTCTCCAACGAGCGCCTGATCTGCGGCCAGGGCCTGGTGAACCTGTACGACGCGATCTGCCACATGGTCGGCGCCCGCCCCGACGACCTCCGGCCGGAAGACATCACCGCGCGCGCCAAGGCCGACAGCTGCCCGCTGTGCACGCGCACGGTGGAAACCTTCGCCGGCATCTTCGGCAGCGTGGCCGGCGACCTGGTGCTCACGCTCGGCGCGTGGAACGGCGTCTACCTCACCGGCGGACTGATCCCGGTGCTGCTGCCGTGGCTGGAGCGCGGGCGCTTCCGCGAGCGCTTCGAGACCAAGGGCCGCTTCCGCGACATCATGGAAAAGGTGCCGACCCAGGCGATCATGAATCCGGAACCGGGCCTGCTCGGCGGCGCGGCGCTGGCGGTGCTGGACTCGGGCCGCCCGCTGCTGCCGCGTCGCCGGGCGGACAGCCATGCCGCGGCGTGACGGCGCCTTCCTGTTCGATCTGGATGGCACCCTGATCGACAGCGTCTACCAGCACGTGCTGGCGTGGAAGCAGGCGCTGGATGCCGAAGGGCTGGACATCTCGGTATGGCGGATCCACCGCAGGATCGGCATGAGCGGAGGCCTGTTCGCCAACATGCTGCTGCGCGAGACGGCCCTGCCGCTCACCGCCGAGCGGCTGGAACGCATGCGCCGGCATCACGCCGACGCGTTCAACCGCATGCACGCGCAAGGCGCGGTGCGGCCCCTGCCCGGCGCGCGCGCCTTGCTGGACTACCTCCTCGCGCAGGAGATCCCGTGGGCGATCGCCACCAGCGGGCGGATGGAAACGGCGCGCTCCAACCTGGAGGCGCTCGGCGTCGACCCGTCGCAGGTGCCGGTGGTGACGCGCGACCAGGTGCGCCACGCCAAGCCCGACCCGGACCTGTTCATCGAGGCGGCGGCGCGGCTCGAGGTGGACATCCGGCAGTCGCTGGTGATCGGCGACAGCGTGTGGGACATGCTCGCCGCCCGGCGCGCCCGCACGCTGGGCGTGGGCCTGCTGTCCGGCGGCTACGGCGAGGCCGAACTGCAGCAGTCCGGGGCATTTCGCGTGTACCAGGACCCCGCCGACCTGCTGCGGCACATCGACGAGGTGGCGGCCCGCGATTGAGCGGCGGCCTTCGCTGAACCCCCGCTGCGCGCATCATGAAAAGTTAATCCCCGCGCGCAGGCCGGGCGCTAGGCTGCAGCGGCATCACCGTCCTTCAGCCGGAGCCGTCCCATGCGCCGCCTCATCGCCAGCCTGCCGCTCGCCCTGCTGCTCGCCGCCTGCTCGCCTTCGCCCACGCCACCGGCCCCCGGCGAGACGCAGGCGGCACCCGCCAACCCCGCCCTGGGTTCGCCGGAATGGCTGGCCTGGGTCGACCAGTCGCTGGGCATCAGCAACAAGGGCCATGGCCCGGACCCGGGTTCGCCGGAGTGGAACCAGGCCGTGCAGCGCAAGCTGGGCGAGGAAGCCCCGCAGTCCACGCCGGGCTCGCCGCAGTGGCAGCAATCGGTCGACGCCCTGCTGCGCACGCGCCTGCCGCCGGGCTCGTGAGTCCGGCCCGGGCAAGCCGGGGTCACCCCGGCGCCAGCAGTGCGTCGAGGTCGCCTTCGTCAAAGCGCAGTTTTTCGCGGCTGCCGCCGCCTTCGAGCACGGCGTCGGCGAGTTCGGCCTTGCGCAGTTTCAGTTCCTCGATGCGCTCTTCCACCGTGCCGCTGGTGATCAGGCGGAACACGAACACCGGCTTGTCCTGGCCGATGCGGTGCGCACGGTCGCTGGCCTGCGCCTCGGCGGCGGGGTTCCACCACGGGTCGTAGTGGATCACGGTGTCGGCGGCGGTGAGGTTCAGGCCCACGCCGCCGGCCTTCAGCGAGAGCAGGAACAGCGGCACCTCGCCATCCTGGAAGCGCTGCACCGGTTCGGCGCGGTCGCGGGTGTCGCCGGTGAGGGTGACGTAGCGGATGCGCCGGCGATCGAGTTCGGCGGCGATCAGTTTCAGCATGCCGGTGAACTGCGAGAACAGCAGCACCTTGCGGCCTTCGTCCAGCAGCGCGGGCAGCATGTCCATCAACAGCTCGAACTTGGCCGATTCGCGCACGCCGCGCGCGGCCTCGAGCTTCACCAGCCGCGGATCGCAGCAGACCTGGCGCAGCTTGAGCAGGGCGTCGAGCACCACGATGCCCGAATGCGCGATGCCGCGCTGGGCGATCACCTCGCGCAGTTCCTCGGCCAGCGACAGGCGCAGGCCTTCGTACAGCTCGCGCTGGCGGCCCTCTAGCACCACGCGGCGGGTGATCTCGGTCTTCGGCGGCAGTTCTTTCGCCACCTGCGCCTTGGTCCGGCGCAGGATGAACGGCGCCAGGCGCAGGTTCAGGCGCTGCTGGCACTCCTCGTCGCGCTGTTTCTCGATCGGCACGCGGTAGTGGCGACGGAACGCGCCCTCGTCGCCGAGCAGGCCGGGCACGGCCAGGTCGATCTGCGACCACAGTTCGCCCAGGTGATTTTCCAGCGGCGTGCCGGTGAGGCACAGGTAGCGCGGTGTGCGCAGACTGAGCAGGGCGCGGCGCGCCTGCGTGCGCGGGTTCTTCACCTGCTGCGCCTCGTCCAGCACGATCAGCGCGAACGGTTGCTGGCGCAGCGCGGCGACATCGCGCGGCAGCAGCGCGTAGCTGGTCAGCACGATGTCCTGTTCGCCGAGCTGGTCGAAGTCTTCGGCACGCTGCGGGCCGTGCAGGGTCAGCACGCGCAGCATCGGCGCGAAGCGCCCGATTTCGGATTGCCAGTTCGGGATCAGGCTGGTGGGCACCACGATCAGCGCGGGCTGGGAAAGCGCACCGCTGTGCTTGAGCGAGAGCAGGTGGGTGATCAGCTGCAGGGTCTTGCCCAGCCCCATGTCGTCGGCCAGCACGCCGCCGACGCCGGCCTCGGCGAGCGCGTTCAGCCAGCGCAGGCCTTCGCGCTGGTAGGGCCGCAGCTCGGCGGAGAGCCCTTCGGGCACCGCGTCGCTGGCGCGCGCGGCGGCGTCGCGCAGGCGCGCGGCGAAACCGAGCAGCGGCTCGGCCGCCTGCAGCGTGCCACCGGCAGGCATGGCCGCGACCAGTTCCTCCAGCCGGCCCGCCTGCACGCGCGGCAGGTGCAGCGCCTTGCGCGGTTTCTCCAGGTATTCGGCCAGCGGCGCCAGCAGGCCGCGCAACTCGCGCAGGCGCACCGGCACGCGGCGGCGCGCGTCGACCGGGGCGTACCACACCGCGTCCTCCGGCTCGTTCGCCGCGGGGCTCAGGCTCAACTGGTGCTCGGCCAGTGCCTGCGCCACCGCCGGCAAGAGATTGTGGCGCTGGCCATCGAGCTCGATGCCGATCTCCAGGTCGAAGGCGTGGTCGTCGACGTCCTCGGCCGCCTGGCCGTACCAGCGTACCGGCCCCTCCAGCACTTCGAACGGGAAGCTGGGCGCGTATTCGACCAGGAAGTTTTCTTCCTCGAGCTTCGGTCGCAATGCCAGCCAGCGCGCCGGCGTGTTGACCTCCAGCGCCCCGGCGTAACCGGCACCGGGGAACAGCCAGGCATCCTCCGGCAGGGTTTCGGCCACGTCCCACGGCAGGCCCTCGGTGTCCACGCCGGGGGTAAGCCCGGCGCGCTCGAGCTGCTCCATCGCGGCCAGTTCCTCGGCGCGGCGGCGGGTGATCTCGACCAGCTGGTCGTTGCGCACGCGGCGCACCAGCGGCTCGCCGCCGCGGCCGGGCAGGCGCTCGCCGGCGTAATCGAAGGCCAGCCGCGCATAACCCAGCGGCGGCGTGCCGGCCGCCAGCCGCGCGTGGCGGGTCAGCGCGTGCAGGATCAGCACCGGCTTGGGCGCCAGTTGCGAGCGCTTGAGATCGCCGAACACCTGCGGCAGCGGTACGCGCGTGGCCAGCCGGCTGTTCGGCAGCTTGTTGCGCAGGCGACGGCCGTGTTCGTGTTTCAGCGGCGGCAGCTCCAGCCACTGGGTTTCCTCGGCCGGCGCATCGAACAGGCCGAGGGTGGCGCGCTCGGCGTCCAGGTACCACAACGCGCCGACGCGCAGCAGGCGCTGGCTGTTGGGCAGCACGGGCAGCAGGCGCTGGCTGCCATCGGGATCCATCTGCCAATGCCAGTTGAGCTGGTGGGACTTGCCGCGCGACAGGCGCAGGCCGGCCAGCCCGCCCAGGAAGCACGGCGCGGTGTCGAGCACCTCGGCCAGCAGGCTATCCCCGACGTGGCCGCCGAGCCGGGCGTAGCTGCGACTCTTGCGCACGCTCAGCGGCAGGCCGAGCACGCTGGCGGCCAGGCGCTGCTCGTGGGGTTGCAGCGGCGCCTGCACCAGGTGGCGGCTGTCCAGCGGCACCGGGCGGTTGTAACGGCCGTGCTCGGCCACGCTGAGCAGCACCGGCGCCACGTCCACCCGCGCAAAGGCCGCCCCTTCCTCGGGCACCACTTCGACGAAGAAGCCGAGCACGGCATGGTCGTCGCCGGCCGCGGGCTTGGGCGCGGCCAGCAGCCGCCGCCAGGCCAGCGGCAGGGCTTCGTCATCGCCGGCCGTTGGGCTGGCGAGGCGCTGCTTCTCGTCCGGTTGCGGCATCCGCATGCGTTCCGTGGCGACGACCAAATGCTTGAGCTTAGCAGTGCCGGCACCGGATGCGACGATGGCGGCGCGGTTCGCGCCGCCGCCGCGTCAGTCGCGGCCGAACAGGCCGTGCGGATATTCCGGCTTCTGCTCGCGCGCCATCAGCGCCTTGAGCCCCTCGGCCGGGGTGACCTCGCCGTGCAGCACGGCGCGCACGCCGGCGCTGATCGGCAGGTCCAGGCCGTGCTTGGCGGCGAGGCGCGCCACCTCGTCGGCGGTGAGAATGCTCTCCACCACCTGGCCGATGCGCCGGACCGCCTCGTCGATCGCCACGCCCTGGCCCAGCGCCAGGCCGAGCCGGCGATTGCGCGAGAGGTCGCCGGTGCAGGTCAGCACCAGGTCGCCGAGGCCGGACAGGCCGATCAGCGTTTCCGGCCGCGCGCCCAGCGCCACGCCCAGGCGCAGCATCTCGTTCATGCCGCGCGTGATCAGGCCGGCGCGGGCATTCAGGCCCAGGTTCATGCCGTCGGCGATGCCGGTGGCAACCGCCAGCACGTTCTTCATCGCACCGCCGAGTTCGGCGCCAAGCACGTCGCCGCCGGAGTACGCGCGCAGGTTCGGCGCGTGCAGCAAGCCGGCGAGTTGTTGCGCGAAGGCATCGTCGTCGGAATGCACGGTGACCGCGCTGGGCAGGCCGGTGGCCACTTCCCTGGCGAACGACGGCCCGGTGACCACCGCAGCCGGCCGGCCCGGCAACTTCTCGGCCACCAGCTCGTGCAGGAAGCGCCCGGTGCCGGGCTCGAAACCCTTGGCCGCCCACGCGATCGCCGTGCCGGCATCGAGCAGCGGCGCCAGCGTATCGAGCATGGCCGCGAACGCGTGGCTGGGCACCACGATCAGCACGATGTCCGCGCCGTGCACCGCCGTGGCCAGGTCCGCCTCGTACCGCAGGGTTCCCGGCAGGGCCACATCGGGCAGGTAGCGCGTGTTGCAACGCTGCGCCGCCATCTGCGCCAAGGCCTCGGCATCGCGGCCCCACAGCCTGGTAGGGACGCCGTTGCGGGCGCACAGGGCGGCCAGCGCCGTGCCCCAGGAGCCGGCGCCGAGCACCGTCAGCTTCGGCTTGTCAGGCATGGCCGGCTCAGCTGTTGAGCATGACCGGGGTTTCGTCGCCGCCCGCGGCGCGGCGCTGCTGTTCGGCGAACAGCGCGTCGAAATTGATCGGCTGCAGCAGGAACGGCGGGAAACCGCCCTCGAGCACCATCGAGGAAATCACCTGACGCGCGTACGGGAACAGCAGGTTCGGACAATAGCTGCCCAGGATGCCGGCCTTGTCGGTGTCGCTGAAGCCCACGATGCCGAACACGCCGGCCTGCTCGACCTCCGCCAGATAGGCCGTGCGCTGGCCGACCGTGCAGGTCAGGGTGAGGCTGAGCACCACTTCATACAGGTCGTTGCCCAGATCGCTCGCCTTCTGGCCCAGGTTCAGCTGCACCTGCGGCTGCGCGTTCTCGTCGATCTCCTGGAAGATCTGCGGCGCGTTGGGCGCCTCGAAGGAGACGTCCTTCACGTAGATCTTCTGCATCACCAGCTGCGGCTGACTGGCCTGGCCGTTGGCCTGGTCGTTGGTGATCTCTTGTGCCATCAGGTGTTCCTCTCAATGTCTGGGCGGTCGAGCAAAGAGACTGATTGTTCCATACATCCCCGTCTGGCGCATCCATCGGTGCCGGCCAAGGGACAGTCGAGGATTGCGCCCAACCACCTGTTTCTGCGAGAATACGCGGCTCGCCTCATGTCGACCCGGTTCTCCGGGTGGTCCGCCACGCAATGCGGACCCGCGCGACCGGGCAGCGCAACATCTCCGGCATTGCGTGGCGCACCGCGTCGCTGGGCCGATGCCGCCCTGGCCAACGGGTGGCAATCACGGCTTCAACCGAAGCCATTCTTGGGAGGTCGTCATGGCCCGTGTATGTCAAGTCACCGGAAAGGGTGTGCAGAGCGGCAACAACGTCTCGCACGCCAACAACAAGACCCGCCGCCGCTGGTTGCCCAACCTGCACGAGCGCCGTTTCTGGGTCCCCAGCGAAAACCGCTGGATCAAGCTGCGCGTTTCCAACCACGCCCTGCGCACGATCGACAAGAATGGCATCGAGGCCGTGATTGCCGACATGCGTGCCCGCGGCGAAAAGGTCTGAGGAGCACACCATGGCCAACAAATCGCAAGACAAGATCCGCCTGATTTCTTCGGCCGGCACCGGCCACTTCTACACCACGCAGAAGAACAAGAAGAACACCCCGGAAAAGTTCGAGTTCAAGAAGTACGATCCGGTGGTGCGCAAGCACGTGATCTACAAGGAAGGCAAGATCAAGTGACGTTCCGGCGCGTACGCGCATAGCGCGTACGCCTTTGCCGGAACGTCATCCCTGCGCAGGCAGGGATCCAGTAAGACACTCAAAACCCGCCCTCGTGGCGGGTTTTTCTTTACCCCGCACACCCACGCAAGCGATCTCATCGCAACACCCGGCGAAAGCAGCAACGATGCGCGCCTCGACGGCATCCCGCGTGACGTTTCCCTCACGCCCGAACGCTTGCCCGCCCCGCCCCCACCCCGCATCATCCTTCCGATGACTACCGCCCTGTTCCCGGCCCTGCTCGGCGACGACGCCTGGCACGCACTGCCGCCCGCGGTCCGGGCGATGCACGGCGCCGCGGCAAGGCTCGAAGCCAAGGGCATCGCCGACGTCACCGGTGACGACCACTTCCCGGCACGCTGCCTGCGCCACCTGCTCGGCCTGCCCGCGCCCGGACCGCAGCAAACGCTGGCGCTGACCATCGAACGCCGCGGCACGCGCGAGACGTGGACTCGTCGCTTCGCCGGCCGCAGCATGCAATCCGTACTCGATCGACGCACGGGATCGCCACTGCTGTACGAACGGCTGGGCCCGGCCCGGCTGGGTTTCGCGCTGCGCCGCGACGGGGACGCGATCGACTGGCAGCTGCGCAGCCTGCACGTGCTGGGCATGCCGATACCGCGTGCCCTGCGTGGCCGGGTGCTCTCGCGCAGCGGCGTGCGTGATGGCCGTTACCACTTTCGCGTCGACGTGCAACTGCCCCTGCTGGGCTGCCTGATCGCCTACGACGGCTGGCTGGAACCGCTGCCCGATGGCGGTTGAACACCCGCCGCCGGTGGTCGTGTTCGATGGTGTCTGCCTGCTGTGCAGCCGCTGGGTGCGCTTCGTGCTTAAGCACGACCATGCCGCGCGTTACCACTTTGCCGCGATGCAGTCCGACAGCGGACGCAAGCTGCTGCTGGCGCACGGACTGGATCCGCAATCGCCGCTGTCGTTCCTGCTCGTGGAAGGTGATCGCGGTTACACCGACAGCGATGCGATCGCCCGGGTGTTGCGCGGACTGGACCGTCGCCGCTGGCACTGGCTGAGCCGCGCGATGCTGCTGGTGCCACGCGGGCTGCGCGACCGGGTCTACCGTTTCGTCGCCCGGCATCGCTACCGCATTTTCGGGCAGAGCCGCCATTGCTTCGTGCCCACGCCGGAGCAGCGCGCGCGTTTCATGCCGTGAGCTCTTCCACGCCGGTCTCCACCGCGAAACCGGCCAGTGCCGCCAACGCCTCATCCAGCGTGAACAACCCCATGCACGGCATCGCCCCGCGCGCGGGCAGCGCGCCATCGGCCAGCTTGCGCGCCAGCACCACTGCGGGCGTGGCGGGGATCTGCGGGCCGTCGCCGGCACCGGCGTCGAGCGACCAGCGCAGGCGCAATGGCTCGCCCTGCGGGTCACGACCACGCAGCTCCACCACCATCCCGCCCACGTCGCTGCCGGCGTCGATGAAGCGTTCGCTGAGCCGGCGCAGGCGTGGCGCGTGCCCGGCCAGGTCGCCGAGCAGACCCAGCCGCACCAGCCAGGCCGCGGCCAGGGTGCCGAAGTGCAGGCGCTTGAGCTCCAGCCCGGCGCGGAACACCACTTGGCGCACGCCGCGATAGCGCGCCGGAAACAGTTCCAGGTCCGGCACGTCGCACAGCCCGACCCAGCGCGGGCCGAAAGGAAAGCGCTGGCGCCGGGTCGACATCCAGCCATGCCCGTGTTGCCAGCGCGCATCGCGCCACAGCCGTACCGGTCGGCCGCAGTAGCCGAGGATCGCTGCCACCGTCGCATCGCCGCGCGGCGTGCGGTTGCCGGGGCTGATCGCGTGCTCGATGCTTTCCAGCACGGCAAAGCGCGGCAGCAACGCATCGACCACCGCACTGCTCAACGCCGGCAGCGTGGAGGCGCCGCTGACCAGCAACCGGCCGGCGGCTTTCGCGCGCGCATCGAGGCAGCCGATGCCGGCGACGAAATCGCGGCCATCGGCCAGGTCGACGTAATCGCTGCCGCACGCCAGGCAGGCCTCGGCTACCCGATAGTCCTGGCGCTGGAACGGGCCGGCCGCATGGATCACCAGTTGCGGTGGCGCCGCGGCCATGGCCGCGGGCAAGGCGGGCGAAGCGACATCGAGCGTCGCCACGCCGATCGAGGGATCACCCAGCCGCTCGCGCAGCTGCTGCAAACCGGCCGGATGCCGGCCGGCGAGGGTCAGCGCGAAACGCGGGTCATGCGCCAACTCGCGGGCGATCCGCGAACCGAACACGCCGCCGGCACCGATCAGCAACACGCGCAGAGCCATGCATCCCCCTTCGCCACCGGCGCCTCAAACACAAAACCCGCCAACAGGCGGGTCTTGCGGGAACATGTGTCTGGCGAGCGCTCAGGCCGCGGCGACCGTGTAGCCCTTGAGCCGCTGGGCGAATTCCTGCAGCGCGCGGATGCCGCTTTCCTCGGCCTCGTGGATCCACTGCTGCAGGCCCTTCAGCGCCTGATCGGCGCCGCGCTGTTCCATCAACGCCGCGAGGCGGCTGCGGAACTCGACCACGGTCTTCAGCGTGGGACGCCTGGCCAGCATCGCCTGCATGCGGTCGCGACCCTCGCTGTCGAGCCAGCGGCCGCCATCGGCCATCGCCAGCCGCATCCGGCGCGGGATCGCCTTGAGGTTATCGCCGGCGTGCTGCGCCTCGTCGCGCAGGGTCGGCACGATCACGCCGCGGTAGTAGTCGGTCATCGCCTGGAAGCGGTGGGTGAGCACCGCCTTGAGCGTGTCGGCATCGGGCAGGCGCACGTTCGGACGCACGTCCAGCGAGGGCGCCACGCGCAGCACCTTGGCCAGGCCCACCGCGCGCAGGCCGCAGATCGCCGCCCAGCCGATGTCGAACTCCCACTTGCGCAGCGCGAACTTGGCCGAGCTGGGGAAGGCATGATGATTGTTGTGCAGCTCTTCACCCCCGATCCAGAAACCCCACGGGATCAGGTTGCGCGCGGTGTCCGCGCTCTCGAAGTTGCGGTAGCCGGCCCAATGGCCGATGCCGTTGACGAAGCCGGCGGCCCAGAACGGGATCCACACCATCTGCAACGCCCACAGCGCCGCACCGATCACGCCGAACAACGCGAGGCTGATCAGCAGCATCAGGGTCGGCCCCCAGTACGGGTGCGCGCCATAGAGCTTGTGCTCGACCCAGTCGTCGGGCGTGCCGCGACCGTACTGCGCCATGTCCTGCTTGTTCTCGCAGGCGTCGCGATACAGCGACACGCCGTCCCAGAACACCTTCCTGATGCCGTAGATCATCGGGCTGTGCGGATCGTCCGCGGTCTCCACCTTGGCGTGGTGCTTGCGATGCACCGCCACCCATTCGCGGGTGACCATGCCGGTGGTGAGCCAGCCCCAGAAACGGAAAAAGTGCGCCAGCACGGGGTGGAAATCCACGCCGCGATGGGTCTGGCTGCGATGCAGGTACAGCGTCACCGTGAAGATGGTGAGCTGGGTCATCACCAGCATGTAGATGGCGATCTGGCCCCAGCTCGCGTTGGCGAGGCCGTGGTTCAGGAAATCGAGTACCGCGTCAAGCATGGAAGTTACCGAATGGGGGAAGGAACGGCGGGGAATGGGCTGAGTCTAGTAGGGGAATCCCATACCCACCAGCATGGCAATCCATGAGCATAACAGTCTGTCAAGAGGGGAAAGTGAAACCGGTGTTGGTTGGCAGCGCGCACGATCGCCTGTTGTCTAACCATGGGGGCGCCGTGACAATCAGGCAATGACCACGATCATCCCCGCCGACCCGCCCCCCGTACTGCAACTGGACCGCGTCACGCGCCGTCGCGCTGGCCGGACCGCCGTGCGCGAGCTGAGCCTCAGCCTGGCGCGCGGCCAGGTGCTGGGCCTGCTCGGGGTCAATGGCGCCGGCAAGTCGACCACCTTGTCGATGATCGCCGGAGCACTGCGACCGGACAGCGGCGCCATCAAGCTGAATGGGGAGGACTTCTTGGAGCGACCGGAGCTTGCGCGCACGGCAATCGGCTGGCTGCCTGAACGCGCGCCACTGTGGCCGGAGCTGAACGTCGTCGAACACCTGGACGCCCACGCCCGCCTGCGCGGCATGCGCGGCGCGGCCCGGCATGCCGCGCGCAGCGCCATCATCGAGCGGCTGGAACTTCAACCGCTGGCGCGGCGACTGGCCGGCGTGCTGTCGCAGGGCCAGCGCCAGCGGCTGGGGCTGGCTTGCGCGCTGGTGCATCGGCCCGCGCTGCTGGTGCTGGACGAACCGGCGAATGCGCTCGATCCGGTGCAGGTGGCCGCGCTGCGCAGCCTCATCCGCGAACAGGCCGCCGCCGGCACCGCCGTGATCCTGTCCACGCACGTGCTGAGCGAAGTCACCGCGGTGTGCGACCGCGTGGCGATCCTGCACGAGGGCGCGTTGCAGCACGAAGGCACGGTCGAGGCCGGGGATCACGCCGCGCTGGAACGGCGCTTCTTCGAGATCGCGATGAACCCGCGCCCGGCGCAGGCCGCATGAGCACGCTGGCGGTGGCCCGCCTGGAATGGCGTCGCCTGCTGGTACGCCCGCTGGCCTGGGTGCTGGCGGCGCTGACCCTGGCTTGGCTGGGCTGGAACTTCACCGTGCTGCTGGGCAGTTTCCTGGCCGGCCAGATCCAGCGCGCCGCCCTGCCCGATGGTCCCGGCTTCACTGACCTGGTGGCGGTGCCGCTGCTGGGCCAACTCGCGCAACTGGCGTTCCTGGTGGTGCCGCTGCTGACCATGTCGGCGATCGCCGGTGAACGCCGCAGCGGCACGCTGCCGCTGCTGTTCGCCGCCGGCGTGCCGGCTTCGCGCATCGTGCTCGGCAAGTACCTCGCCCTGCTGGGCTGGTTGCTGCTGTGGCTGGTGCTGACCCTGGCCATGCCGCTGACGCTGGCACACGCCACCGATCTCGACGGGGGCAAGCTCGCCGCCGCCGCCCTCGGCCTGGCCCTGATGCTGGCCGCGCTGGCCGCGCTGGGCCTGGCCTGTTCCGGTTTCGCCAGCCACCCGGCGATCGCCGCGGCCGCCGCCCTGATCCTGGGCCTGGCGCTGTGGAGCGTGAACCTGGGCGCGCAGATGGCGGGCATCGACGGCGGCGCGATCAACTGGCTGGCGATGAGCACCCACGTGCAACCGCTGCTGCGCGGCCTGGTTTCCAGCGCCGACCTGCTGTGGTTCGCGCTGCTGATCGGCCTCTCGCTGGCGCTGGCCACGCGCCACCTCTCCACCGAGCGGGAGCGCGGCTGATGCGCACCATGTTCAGACGTCTGGACGGCTGGTTGTTCGCCCTGCTCCTGCTGCTGGCTTGCGCCGCCCTCGGCTATCTCGGCACGCGCCATGTCTACGTGGCCGACTGGACCGCGAACGGCCGCATCAGCCTGTCGCCGGAAAGCCGCGCGGTGCTGGCGAAGCTCGAAGGTCCGGTGGAAATCGTCAGCTACGCCAGCCCGCAGGGCGACCTGCGCCAGACCATCGCCGGTTTCCTGCAGCGCTACCAGATGGTGAAGCGCGACATCAGCCTGCGCTTCGTCGATCCGCAACTGGACCCGGCGAAGATGCGCGAGCTGGGCATCACCGTCGACGGTGCGCTGATCCTGCATTACCAGGGCCACGAGCAGCGCCTGGACGAGTTGTCCGAGCGCAGCCTGACCAATGCGCTGGAACGCCTGCAGCGCGGCAACGACCGCATCGTGGCCTTCGTCACCGGCGACGACGAGCGCCGCGCCGACGGCCAGGCGAATGCCGACCTGGGCACCTTCATGGCGCAGCTGGAAAGCCGCGGCATGCGCGCGGTGCCGCTCAACTTCTCGCAGGTCAACGCGGTGCCCGAACACACCGACCTGGTGGTGCTGGCCAGCCCCACCGTGCCACTGGCGCCGGGCGCGGTGCAGGCTCTTGTCGACTACGTGCAGGCCGGCGGCAACCTGCTGTGGCTCACCGAACCGGCCAACGACGAGCTCGGCCTCAAGCCGCTGGCCGACGTGCTGGGCGTGCGCGTGCTGCCGGGCGTGCTGGTCGACGGCTCCGGTTCGGCACTGGGCCTGCACGACCCGCGCATGCTGGCGCTGGGCAGCTATCCGCCGCAGGCGATCACCCGCGGCTTCCAGCTCACCACGCTGTTCCCGCAGGTCTCGGCGCTGGCCGAGGTGGCGCGCACCGGTTGGGCCACGCAAGCCTTCCTGCGGTCCAGCCCGCAGAGCTGGACCGAGTTCCAGCCGATCGACAACACGAAAAGCTCCGACATCCGCTTCGACGCCGACACCGGCGAGCTGAAGGGCCCGCTGGATTTCGGCTTCGCGCTGAGCCGGCTGTCGCCCAGCCCGGACAAGAGCGAGCAGCGCGCGGTGGTGATCGGCGACGGCGATTTCCTTTCCAACACCTACCTCGGCAACGGCGGCAACCGCGCGTTGGGCGAGCGCGTGTTCAACTGGCTGCTGGGCGACGACAAGCTGGTCGACGTGCCGCCGCGCGGCGCGCCGGACCGCCTGCTGGAGATCTCGCAGGGCGAGTTGAATGTGCTGAGCTTCGGCTTCCTGTTCGGCCTGCCGTTGCTGCTGCTGCTGATCGGCGGCGCCATCGTGTGGCGCCGGCGGCGGCGCTGAACGATGAAACGTGCTGCCCGGCAACGAAGCCTGCTGCTCGCCGCCGTGGCCGTGTTGCTGGCGCTGGCGCTGTGGCAATGGCAGCGCGATGCCAGCCGCGCGAACGGCGCGCTGACCACGCTTGATCCGGCCGCGATCAGCCACATCAGCCTCGCCCTTCCCGATGCCCCCACCCTGCATTATGAAAAGCGCGACGGCCACTGGTGGCGTATCGACGGCACGGCGCACCGGGTAGCCGACGACGACCGCCTGCGCGACCTGGCCGACATTGCCGCCGCACGCGTGCTGAGCTGGCGCCCGCTGGCCGATTTCGAACCGGCGAAGATCGGCCTGGCGCCGCCGCATGCGGTACTGACGCTGGACGGCCGGACATTGGCCTTCGGTGTCAACGCGGTGACCGGGCCGCAACGCTATGTGCGCGTCGGCGAGCGCGTGGCGCTGGTGTCTGCGCGCTACATGCCGCGCTCGCCGGAAATCCGCACCACCGAGTTGCACTAAAGCGGCGAACTGTCGTGCCCGAACTGCCCGAAGTCGAAACCACCCGTCGAGGCATCGCGCCGTACCTGCTCGGCCGTCGCGTCACCGGGGTCGTGCTGCGTCGTCCGGACCTGCGCTGGCCGATTCCGCCCGAGATCGGCGAGCTGCTGCCCGGGCAGCGCATCGACGCGGTGGAGCGCCGCGCGAAATACCTGTTGCTGCACACCGCCGCCGGCAGTGCGCTGCTGCACCTGGGCATGAGCGGGATGCTCCGCGTGCTGCCACCGGACACGCCGGCGGGCAAGCACGACCACGTCGACATCGCGCTGGAACGCACCGCCGCGCAGGCGCCGCGCATCCTGCGCTTCACCGACCCGCGGCGCTTCGGCTGCCTGCTGTGGCAGCCGCCCGGCAGCACCCATGAGCTGCTGGCCGGCCTCGGGCCCGAACCGCTGACCGACGCCTTCGACGGCGACCTGCTGTGGCGGCGCTCGCGTGGACGCACGGCGGCAGTGAAGCTGTTCCTGATGGACAACGCGGTCGTGGTCGGGGTGGGCAACATCTATGCCAGCGAGGCCCTGTTCCACGCCGGCATCGATCCGCGCCGCGCGGCGGGCAGCGTGTCGCGGTTGCGTTACCGGCGCTTGGCCGCGGAAGTGAAACGCCTGCTGGCCTGGGCGATCGAACGCGGCGGCACCACCTTGCGCGACTTCCTCAACCCCGACGGCGCACCGGGGTATTTCTTCCGCGAGCTGATGGTCTATGGCCGCGCCGGCGAACCGTGCCGGGTCTGCGGCAGCGCGATCCGGCAGGTCGTGCTGGGGCAGCGCTCCACCTTCTGGTGCCCGCGCTGCCAGCGCTGAGCGTCTCTGCTTGGCCGGCATCGTTTCTTTTGGGAAACAGACTTGTCACGAATTGCCGGCTACCCAGCCCGGATTTTGCTCTTAAGATGGCCTCATTGAACCGCAGGAAACGCGGAAGCCTGAAACTCCCACTGTTTCCTGAAAGCGCCTAGATTCCATCTTTCGGAGGAAGCTCCATGAACAGCACCATCATCGAATCGCTCAGGAAGCGCCGCACCCAGTACGCGCTGGGCCGCAACGTGTCGCTGGACAAGGACGCCCTCACCGCCCTGATCAAGGAAGCCATCAAGCATGCCCCGTCGTCGTTCAACTCGCAGAGTTCGCGCGCGGTGATCCTGTTCGGCGAGCAGAGCGAGAAGTTCTGGTCGCTGACCAGGCAGGAGCTGAGCCGCATCGTGCCCGCCGAGGCCTTCGGGCCGACCGCCGCCAAGCTCGACAGCTTCGCCGCCGGCATCGGCACCGTGCTGTTCTACGAGGACCAGACCGTGGTGCAGAGCCTGCAGGAACAGTTCGCCCTGTACGCGGAAAACTTCCCGGTGTGGTCCGAACAGAGCAGCGGCATGGCCCAGTTCGCCGTGTGGCTGGCGCTGACCGAGGCCGGCGTGGGCGCCAGCCTGCAGCACTACAACCCGGTGACGGACGAGGCGACCCGCCAGGAATGGAACGTGCCTGCGACCTGGAAGCTGCGTGCACAGATGCCGTTCGGTTCGCACGAAGCCGGCTTCAGCGAGAAGGCATTCATGGACGACGCGCAGCGCTTCATCACGGTGGGCTGAAGTCCGCCCGCCAGCTCCCGCACACCGCGCACCCCGCACACCGCGCACGATGCGAGGCCGGCACCCACGGTGCCGGCCTCGCCGTTTCTGCGCCCCAGCGCCGGGGCGCGCGATGGGCCGGCCGTGACGCGGCCGGTCAGCTCCAGCGGAACTCGACCCGGGTGTTGTTGAACGCCGGGTCGTCCATGCCGCCGCCCAGCTTCGCCACGAAACCGGGCGGCATGCCCTCGCCGGCCAGCACCTGGCCGTCCGCGAAATGCGCGCCCAGCGCCTGCAACTCGGCCAGCTGCTCGCACAGCGCGCCGGCGCGGTCGACGGCGGCGTCGGGCACGTCGCGGATGCTGATGTCGGGGCGGCCGAACTTGCGCATGCCGCGCGTGCGTATCCACGAGCGCCCCGGCACCGCCTCGCCGTCGCACAGGATCAGCAGGTGGTGACGGATCGGCGCGCCGTCAGGGACGAGGTAGTGCCGGCGCCAGGCCGCCGCTTCGAGCAGGCTGAGGATCTGCGGATCGAGGATCGCCACGCCACCGATGTCGAGCATGCCCGCCAGCACGCCCAGGGTATCGCGCAGGTAGCCGGTGGCAGGGCTGTCGGCCAGCGTGCCGCGCACCACCATCACCTGCGGCGCGTCGACCGCGCGCCGGAAGGCCTGCGGCGCATCGGCCTTGTACATGCGCCCCATCGCGCCTTTCAGCGGGTAGCCGTCCCAGGCGCGCAGGTCGGCGTGGCGATGGCTGGTTGCGCTGACGCCCGCCGGCAGGCCCGCGCTGCCATAGTCGAGCGAAGGCACGCGCACGGCATCGAACTGCCCGAACACGTAGAACTGCAGCACGATCTGCTCCGCGCCGGGCTGCCAGTGCGGACGCTGCCAGGCGGGGATGGGCATGGAATGGCTCATGGTTTTCCTTTGAATGGCATGCAGCCGCGCAAGGCCGAATTTCATCACACCCGCAGGAGCCCGCTGGCGGGCGAGGCTTTTGCGAATCCCGAATCCCGGCTCCAGAAGCATCGCCCGCCAACGGGCTCCTACGGAGTGGAGTCGAGCGGGAGCACGGTCTGCTGCAGCTCGATGCGGCCGCGGCCTTCGCTGATCTTCTTGAACTCCGCGCGACTCACCGAGACATAGCGCTCGTTGCCGCCGATCTCGACCTGCGGCCCCTCGGTGACCGCCCGGCCCTGCTCGTCCACGCGCACCACCATGGTGGCCTTGCGCCCGGTGTGGCAGATCGTCTTGATCTCCTCCAGGTTGTCGGCCCAGGCCAGCAGGTGGCTGCTGCCCTCGAACAGTTCGCCGCGGAAATCCGTGCGCAAGCCGTAGGCCAGCACCGGAATGCCCAGGCGGTCGACGACGTCACTGATCTGCCACACCTGCGCCTTGGAGAGGAACTGCGCCTCGTCGACGAACACGCAATGCAGCGCACCGCGCGAGGCGATGTCGGCCTCGACCAGGGCGAACAGGTCCTCGTCGCCGGCAAAGCGCCGCGCGTTCGCCTTCAAGCCGATGCGCGAGGCCACCACGCCCTCGCCGAAACGGTCGTCCAGCGCCGGGGTGAGGATCAGCGTGCGCATGCCGCGCTCGTGGTAGTTGTAGGCGCTCTGCAGCAGCGTGGTGGTCTTGCCGGCATTCATCGCCGAGTAATAGAAGTAAAGCTTGGCCATGAGGCGTCGGCGCGTCGATCAGCGGAAACGCGCCATTGTAGGCTGCGCGGTCATTCCGCGCGCGCCTGCGCAAGCCGCTGGCGATGGCCGCGCCACCATTGGCGCGGGTTGCGCAGCACCATGATCGCGTAGACCAGCTTGAACAGGCGCAGCCGGCGCAGCACCGGCGGCGTGTCGTAGAGGTCGCCGGCCAGCATCGAGATCACGCCCTGCTCCAGCTGCAGGCCGTTGCGCGGCGCGGCGAACATGCGCCGCATGACCGGCTCGTTGAAACGGTGGATGAAGAACGCGAAGCGCGCCATGCCCAGGCGCAGGCGCTTCTCCAGCGCCCGCTGCAGCGCCGCCTCGCGCTTCGGTTCGCGCAACGCGCCGTCGACCACGTCCACCGCGCGCTCGGCCGCATCCATCGCCAGGAACACGCCGGAGGAGAACACCGGGTCGAGGAAGGCGAAGGCGTCGCCGACCAGGATCCAGCCCGGGCCGGCCATCTCGCGCGAGTCGTAGGAATAGTTGCCGGCCGCACGCACCTCGTCGATCAGTTCGGCGCCTTGCAGGCGTTCCCACAGTGCCGCGTTCTGCCGCAGCGTGTCGAGCAGGAAGGTGCGCGGGTCGCCGTGCCGCTGCTTGAGGTATTCGGGCCAGCACACCGCGCCCACGCTCATGCTGCCGTCGGGTAGCGGGATCATCCACATCCAGCCGTGCTCGAAGCGGTAGATGCTGACGTTGCCGGCATCCTCGCCGCTGCGCCGCGCGGCGTGGCGGAAGCGGCTGAACAGCGCCGCGCTCTGGTGCCGGCGATTCCGGCGCCTGAGCTTGTGCTTCGTCGAGAGGAACGCGTCGCGGCCGCTGGCATCGACCAGGTAGCGCGCCTCGATCGCGTAGTGCGCCCCCTCGTCGGTCTGCACCGCCAGCCGGGCCAGGCGCGGGCCGCGCTGCTCCACCGCCACCACCTGCTGCCCCTCGCGCACGTCGGCGCCGTACTCGCGGGCGTGGTCGCACAGCATCTTGTCGAAATCCTGCCGCCACACCTGGTAGCTGTGCGGCGGGCTGCCACCGAGCGCGCGGCCGAACGAGAACACGTTGTAGCCGCGTTCGTTGTCCGCCTCGAAATCCGCGCCAGCCTTGAACACGCCCATCGCGTGCACCTTGTCCAGCACGCCGAGCCGCTCGAACACCGGCAGGTTCATCGGCAGCAGCGACTCGCCGATGTGGAAGCGCGGGTGGCGCGCCTTTTCCAGCACGACCACCCGGTAGCCGCGGCGCGACAGCAACGCCGCCGCCGTGCTGCCACCGGGGCCGGCGCCGATCACCGCCACGTCGCATTGCTCGACTTGCTGGGCTGCCATGCTGCGTCCCGCCGGCTGGGTCCGGCCGATTATGACCCATGGGCGCTCTGTTACCATCGGGCGCCGCCCCACCCCCGCAACGATCCATGCTCAACCCACAACAACTGGCCGCCGTCGAACACTGCGAGGGGCCATTGCTGGTGCTGGCCGGCGCCGGCTCCGGCAAGACCAGCGTGATCACGCAGAAGATCGCCTACCTGATCCAGCGCCGCAGGCTCGGTGCCGCGAAGATCGCCGCGATCACCTTCACCAACAAGGCCGCGCGCGAGATGCGCGAACGCGTGGCGAAGCTGGTCTCCGGCGAGGAGGCGGGCGCCCTCACCGTGTGCACGTTCCACGCGCTGGGCCTGAAGTTCCTGCAGATCGAGCACGCGCGCGCCGGGCTGCGCCGCGGCTTCTCGGTGCTGGACGCGGACGACAGCAACGGCATCGTCAAGGAGCTGGCGCCGAAGGGGGTCAAGCCCGACGTGCTGTTCGGCCTGCGCAACCTGCTCAGCCGCGCGAAGAACGGCGGCCTGTCGCCGGAAGAGGCGCTGGCCGCCGCGCGCAGTCCGCGCGAGCTGGAGGCCGCGACGATCTACGAGCTCTACCAGCAGCGCCTGGCGGCTTTCAACGCGGTGGATTTCGACGACCTGATCCGGCTGCCGCTGCGCATCCTGGAAAGCGACGCCGAATGCCGCGATGCCTGGCGCGAGCGGTTCCGCTACCTGCTGGTCGACGAATACCAGGACACCAACGACGCGCAGTACCGCCTGCTCAAATGCCTGGCCGGCGAGCGCGGCCACATCACCTGCGTGGGCGACGACGACCAGTCGATCTACGCCTGGCGCGGCGCCAACCCGGAGAACATCGACCAGCTCGGCCGCGACTGGCCGAACCTGCGCGTGATCAAGCTGGAACAGAACTACCGCTGCGGCAAGCGCATCCTGCGCGCCGCCAACGCGCTGATCGCGCACAACCCGCACCTGCACGTGAAGAGGCTGTGGAGCGATCACCCGGAAGGCGCGCCGATCCGCGTGCTCGAATGCAAGGAGGCCGAGCACGAGGCCGAGCGCGTCGCGGCGATCGCCACCACCCTGGCCGAGAAGCACAAGGCGCGCTGGGACGACATGGCGATCCTGTATCGCGGCAACTTCCAGGCGCGACCGCTGGAGAAAGCCCTGCGGCTGGCGCGCATCCCGTACCACCTCACTGGTGCGCTCTCTTTCCTAGACCGCGCCGAGGTGAAGGACATCCTGTGCTACCTGCGCCTGCTGACCAACCCCAGCGACGACGCCGCCTTCCTGCGCGTGGTGAACGTACCGAAGCGCGAGATAGGTTCCACCACGCTGGAGAAGCTCGGCCAGCTTGCGCAATCGCGCCACTGCTCGCTGCTGGAAGCCAGCCGCAGCGACGGCGTGCTGCGCCAGCTCACCCCGCGCCCCGCCGCGGCGCTGGCCGGGTTCTCCGACCTGCTCGACGAACTGCGCAGCGCCTCGCTGCACGAAAGCGCCGCCGACCTGGTCGAGCGCATCCTCAAGCGCACCGGCTATGCCGCGCAGATCGCCGCCGGCACGCCTGACGCCAGCGTGCGCGAGCGCAAGCTGGGCAACCTGAAGGAACTGGCCGACTGGTTCCGCGCCATGCAGAAGGGCGGCAACTCCGCCGGCGACCTCGCCTCGCAGCTGGCCCTGCTCAGCCACGCCGACCGCGACGAGCCGGGCAACGCCGTGCGCATGATGACCCTGCATGCGGCCAAGGGGCTGGAGTTCCGCTTCGTCTTCATCGTCGGCTGCGAGGACGGCACGCTGCCGCACGAAGGCGCACTCGACGAGGGCCGCGTCGACGAGGAGCGACGGCTGATGTATGTGGGCATCACCCGCGCCAAGGAGTGGCTGACGCTGTCCTGGTGCGCGCAGACCAAGCGCTACGGCGAGATCCACCGCAACCAGCCCAGCCGCTTCCTGCACGAACTGCCGCAGGACGACCTGCACTGGCAGGGCAAGGACCCGGAGGCGGACAAGGAAGTGACCCGCGAAACCGCCGAGTCGCACATGGCGAAGATCCAGGCGATGCTGGCCGGCTGAGTGGCGACCCGACGGCACCACCCCCAAGGGGCGGCGCCGTCACGGACGCTCGCTACTGCCGCGCCAGCCCGCAGTCCCTGGCCAGGAAGTTCTCGATCAGCGTGAGCGTTTCGCGCTGCTGGCGCGGGTACCAGGGCATGCTGTGCGGCATGTCCGCGATCACGTGGTACTGGGCCGGGACCTTGCCCTTGACCGCCTCGTAGAACGGGCGCGCGTGGATCGCCGGCGGGGTGCGCACGTCGCGGTCGCCGTCGAACAGCATGATCGGGAGATGCGCCTTGTCGGCGTTCACCATCGGATCCATGCCCTTGACCGTCTCGCCCTGCAGGATGCGCTGCAGGCGGTTGTCGCTCCACGACGTGTTGAGCCGCCCGAGGTCGGCCACCGGCGCGCCCGCGATCGCGCACTGATACGGCGAGGGCGAACGCACGGTCGCCGCCGACGCGGCGAAGCCGCCGTAGGAATAGCCGAAGATCGCGATCGCGCCTTTGCGGGTGATGCCCTGCGCCACCAGCCAGGCGGCACCATCGTCGAGGTCGTCCGACATCTTCAGCCCCCACTGGGCATCGCCGGCAAGCCAGAGCTCGCGACCCAGCCCCTGCGAGCCGCGATACTGCGGGCGCAGCACCGCGTAGCCGCGCGAGGTGAGCATCGGCACCCAGCCGCTGGCATCCCACCCCATGTAGTCGCGCGCCCAGGGACCGCCGTGGGGCATGATGACCGCCGGTGCGGGCGCGTCACCGTGCTTCCAGCCCGTCGGCAGGTCCAGGATCGCGGGAATCTCCAGCCCGTCGCGCGCCTTGTAGGAAACCCAGCGCTGCTCTCCGGTCATGCCGGGCTTGAGCCAGGGGCGGGTGGCGCCCAGCGTCTTGACCTGCTTGCGGTCCAGCAGCAGGTGGTAGGCCCCGGGCGTGCTCGCGCTTCCGGTGGTGAACAGCACTTTCGAGAAATCGTTCGTGTAGCTGTCGATGTCCACCTGCTGGCCGGGGAACGCCTGCTGCAGGCTGGCCTGAATGCCCTTGAGCGTGGGGTCGACGTAGACCGTCTGCGGATACGGGCCGCCGACGACGAAGCCCACCACCTGGTTGAAGTTCTCCGGCCGCTTGCTGAACAGCAGGCCCATGATGGAATAATCCTTGTCCGCCACCGCGGGTTCCGGATCGAACTTGTGCGTGGCCACGTCGTACAGGCGCACCTGGATCTTGTCGGAGAACTGGTCGGTCAGCACGTAGTACTTGCCGGTGGCGTCGTCCACGCCGACCACGCTCATCTCATGCCGTTTGGACAGCTTGGTCGTCAGCGGCGCCTGCACCTCGAACTGCCCGCTCTTCGGGTCCAGGATCAGGAAGCGCTGCTCGTAGTCGCTGCCCACCGGCATGACCTCCGACTTGACCAGCACCTTGCCGGTACGGGAGTCGAACAGCGCCGGCGTGGTGCGCGTGCTGCCGGTGAACAGCAGCTCCGCGCCGCCCGTCTTGAGGTTGTAGAGATAGTAGTTGGTCAGCAGGCTCACGCCGCTCAGCCGCCGGATGATCACGTTGTCCGGGTCCAGCGGCAGCATGTCCACCAGCGATGCCGTGCCGGCCAGCTCCAGACAGATTTCCATGTTGCGACTGCCGCCCAGACGCACGGACTTGCGCTCGAAGGCCTCGTCGAACTTCTTCTGCGCCACACCAGTCAGGTAGGTCTTGGTCACGAAGGTCTTGGTGGCGCCCACTTCCTTGCCTTCGCCGCAGCCACCCAGTTGCCCGGTCCATTCCTGGCGGGCCACGGCGAGGATCTTGTCGGACTTCAGGGCGAAAGCCCGGATGAATTTCATGTGGTCGCCCGACGGGGTGACCACTTTCGGCGCGGCGGTCAGGGCGTCCAGGTCCCAGCTCGCCAGTGCCGTCTCGTCCTTGTTGGTGGGTGAAGGAATCAGGCCGACCAGATGCTTGCCGTCCGGACTCATGCTCACCGACTGCAGCGCGGGTTCGCGCGCCAGATCCTCGATGGCAATGGGCACGGCGGCGTGCGCGAGATTTCCCCCGAGCGCCGTGGCCAACAGGCCACAAAACAAAGACCGCATGTATGCGCGTCGCATGTCTGTCTACTCCATGTGCATTCGGTTGCCGCCATCTCCCGATGCGCGCCTGCCCCGCGGGCGAGGCTTCGCAACCCTGGTTGAAAGACGGCCCCGCCTGACGGGTCGCCGGCGGAACAGCGCGCGAATACGCGCGCGCGAAAAAAGGAAGGGGGAGGCGACAATGACGTCGCCTCCCCAATTGCTACGAGTCCGACCGCTCAGAACTTGTAGTTTGCACGGGCAAAGAACGTGCGGCCGAACCAGTCGTACTGCGAGGCATAGAGCGGGGTGTTGCCCACGCGGGTACCCGCACCGGCCGAGATCAGGTCCGGCTTCTCGTCCAGCACGTTGCGCACGCCGAACGTGACGCCCCAGTTGTCGCGGTCGTACTTGAGCGAGAGGTCATGCAGGAACTGCGAGTCGGCCTTGATGTCGCGGCGCGCACCCGGATAGCCCTGGTAGGTGAAGGTATCGGAGATGTCCCGGTTCCTGGTGGTTTCGAAGTACTGCCCCTGCCAAGACACGGTCCAGTCGCCGCGTTTGAGGCTGGCATTGAGCAGGCTCACCCACTGCGGATTGCCGACGTAACCGATGCGGTTCGAGCTCTCGAAACCGCTGGCCTCCGCCGTGCTGAACAACTGCGTGATGTCCTCGATCGTGTACACCACCTGGGCGGCGGCCTTGATCGTGCCGAAGGAGTAATCCTGGCTGAAGTTCGCCTGCAGGTCGTAGCCACGCTGGCGCTGGCTGTTGATGTTGATGAAGGTGGCGTGGATGTCCGTGATCTTGAACGCTTCACCGCCGGTACCCGGGTTGCGGTGGAACAGGCCGCAGAAGGCGTTCGGGAAGACCTGTGCGCCGTAGCAGCCGAGGATGATGTCGCTGGCGTCCAGCGTGTCGATCTCGCCCTCGATGTGGTAGTCGAAGTAGTCGACCGCCAGGCTGAGGTTGGCGAACGACGGCGTCCACACCAGGCCTGCCGACTTGGCACGGGAGGTCTCGGGCTTCAGGAAACCCTTGCCGCCGCCCGTGAAGACCTGCGCGGAGGAGTTGCCGGTCGCCGCGTAGTCGCCGGGGATGCCGATCGCCGCGCAGTTGGCGCGCAGGAAGTCGTTGGTGCTGTCCTCCCAGCGGATGCACGGGTCGATGCCGAGCTGGCCCAGGAATCCGGACTGGTTGCCCAGGTACAGCTCGTACAACTGCGGTGCGCGGTAGGAGGTGCCGATCGTGCCGCGGGCGCGGAACGTGGGCGTGATCTGCCAGCTCAGGCCGTACTTCCAGACCTTGGACCAGTCGCCCACGCTCTGGTACTTGAACACGCGACCGGACATGTCGGCGGTCAGCGATTCGATGCCCGGGATACCGCTCAGGATCGGCACACCCAGCTCGCCGAAGACTTCCCTGACGTTGTCGCTGCCCTTGGTCACCTGCGCCGACGAGTAGCCCCACTCGTAGCCGGCGGCATTGTTCGCATCGGGGGTGTCGTTGATGTCGTAGCGACGGAACTCGGCGCCGATCGCCGCGGAAACGTCGCCCGCCGGCAGGGTGAACAGGCTGCCGGCCGCCACCGCATTGGCCGTGGCCTGCTTGTAGACCGTGTGGCCGCGGGTGGGCAGGCCGACGGCGTTGATCAGGTCGGCCATCCGGTCGCCGTTCAGGATGCCCGGGTCGAAGTAGTCGATCGGCGTGCTGAGCCCGGGCATTTCATTGGCGGCTTCGGTCTGGTCGCCGCTGAGCCGGGCATCGATGCCCATGTGGCTGTAATCGCCGCTGCTGCGCGAATAGGTACCGTTGGCGTGCCAATCCCAGCTGCTGTTGCCGAAGCCGCCGTCGAGCCCGGTCCGGAAGTAGAAATAGTCGTTGATGACCTGGTTGTTGGAGGGATACGGCATCACCGGCTGGAACAGGCCGATGCCCTGGTCGGGCAGGCCGAACGCGGCGCTGGCGTCATCGGGGCTGCCTACCGGCACCGGGTGGTAGACCACCGGGAAGAACTGGCGCCAGCCCTTGGTGTTGGTGACGCGGCGGTTGACCAGGAACTGGTTGTCCCAGCTCACGTCGCCGAAGGTGAAGTGGCTGCTCGCATAGCCGCTGGTGTTGCGGTTGCGGTTGATCGCCCAGGCCTGGTCGTAGAAGGGCGAGTTGAGCACCTCCTCGTAGAACGCCTGGCCGCCATTGGCGTAGGTACCGCGATTGACCGGGCGCATGCCCGGCAGCGGGCCGGTGGTGCTGCCATCCCCGGAGGGCACGTAGCGGATGCCCGACCAGTACGAGATCGCCTCGTTCTGCAGCATGTTGTTGCAGCCGGCGTACTTGGTGCCCGCCAGGATGGAGTGGTCCTCGCGGTCGATGCGCTGCCCGTTCGTGCCGTAGACCAGGTCTTCGCTGCAGCTCAGGAAGTCGCGGTCGCCACGCGCCAGCGGAAACTGCTCCTGGATCTGCGCGGCAAGCACGATGTTGCCCTTGTCGAAGTTGAAGCCGGTGGCGATCGAGGTGCTGGCCTGCTGGCCGCCGCCATGCTGCGGCACGCCCCAGAAGGCCTCCATGCGGGTGCCGTCGATGCGCTTCTTGGTGATCAGGTTGACCACGCCGGAAATGGCGTCGGAGCCGTACAGCGAGGACGAACCGTCCTTGACGATCTCGATGTTCCCCAGGATGACCTCGGGCACCACGTTGAGGTCGAAGCCGGAACCGGTCTGGCCCTGCACGCCGGCGGGGCCCGGACGCTGGCCGTCCATCAGCACCAGGGTGCGGTTGGCGCCGAGGCCGCGCAGGTCGATCGTCTGGATGCCGGTGCCGCCGCCGACCACGAAACCGCTGAACTGGTTGTTGATCTGGGTGGCCCCCATCGCCACGGCGGCCGTCTGCAGCAGGTTCACCGTGCCGAACGAACCGGCCGCCTGGTTGGTCTCGATGCTGATCGCCTGGACCGGCACCATCTCCTGGTATTCCGGCCGCCGGAGCAAGGTGCCCGTGACCATCACGGATTCAAGCTGCTTGGCGTCTTTCTTTTCGGTGGCCTGGTCCGTGCTGCTCGATTGGCCGGCGCCCGTCACGGCGGCCTGGTCCTGCGCAAAGGCCGGTGCCAGCTGGAATGCAGCGATCACCGCGATGGCCAGCGGTAGACGTCGAAGCCTTGGTTGCACGCGAATGCTCATGTATCTCCCCTCCCCGGTGTGCGACGCAACATGTTGCGTTCGTATTAACTTGTGGTTCAGAGAAGGTAACTGCAGCCTCGGGCCTTATGCAAGCCACCCCCGCAAGTTCGCGCGGCATGCTCGGGAGGGCGTCATCGCAAGTACTGCCGCCGAACGGCAAGTCCTTGCGCCGATTGGGGTGAGGGCGGATCGGGGGAACGGCGCAGCCGCCGCACAACGGGATCGCGGGAGGGCCAAGGCCGGCCGGTCCGGCCCGGCAGCAGGCCTTCACACCAGCCCGCTCGCCTCCAGCTCCTGCTTCAGGTAGGCGTAGTAGATCGGCGCGGCGATCACGCCGGGCAGGCCGAAGGCCGCCTCCATCACCAGCATCGCCAGCAGCAGTTCCCAGGCCCGGGCGCGGATCTGGGTGCCGACGATGCGGGCATTGAGGAAGTATTCCAGCTTGTGGATCAGGATCAGGAAAGCCAGCGCGGCCACGCCCACGCCCAGCGACACCGACAAGCCGGCGATGGTGATGGCGGTGTTGGAGATCAGGTTGCCGATCACCGGCAGCAGGCCGACGATGAAGGTCACCACCACCAGGGTCTTGGCCAGCGGCACGTGCACGCCGAACAGGGGCAGCACGCCGAGCAGGAAGATCGCCGTGAACGCGGTGTTGACCAGCGAGATCTTGATCTGCGCAAACACGATGTTGTGGAACGCCTCGCCCAGCCGATGGCAGCGCAGGCCCAGCGCCGCCGCGAGCGGGCCGACCTCATGCGCCGGCCGGGCACGCCCGAGGGCCACGATCGCGCCCAGCACCAGGCCGATCAGGATGTGCACCAACACCCGCACCGCGCCCTTGCCGGCCAGTTGCAGCGTGCCGGCATGCTTGCGCACCAGCTCGGTCGCCCCCACCCGCAGGTCGTCCACGCTGTCGGGCAGGTTGTTGACCAGCACCGGCGGCAGTTGCTGGCGCGCCTTCTCCACCAGCGGCATCAACTGCTGCTTCCACAGCAGCTGCGGGTTGCCGAGCTCGTGCCGCAGCAGGCTGATCGCGCCCAGGATCAACAGCAGCAGCAGGCCGACCACGATCGCCGCCAGCACGGCCACCACCAGGAGCCGGGCGCGGTCACCGGAAATGCGCCGCCCCAGCAGCGGCGCCATCGACTGCACCAGTTCGAACACCAGCAAGCCGGCCAGCAGCGCCGGCAACAGGTGCAGCTGGATGACCAGCAGCAAGGCCACGGCCACCAGCAGGTAGCTCGCACGGCTGATCACGGGCGAGGGCGGGCGCAGGGTGGACGGGGACAGATCCATGCGGGACGAACCATGGTGGGGAACGGGCAGTCTGTCAGCAGCCTGCGGCCTCTGCCAGCCCCGCCGACCCGGCCGGTGGCTGTCGTAAACTCGGGCGGCTGCCACCCTGCCTCGTCCCTTAGGATCCCCGCATGCCCTTGCGTCTGCCCGCGACCGTGCTCGCGTTTGCCCTGTTGGCCGGCTGTGCCGCCCCCTCGCCGCGCCAGCCGGCCGCCCCCGCGAGCGCCGCAAGCGCGCCGGTGGCGGCGAGCGACAACCTCAACGCCGTGGCCTGGACCCAGACCGCGATCGAGCACGACCTGATCTACCTGCAGACCTATCGCGACGCCGAAGCGGGGCTGCTGGCCGCCTTGAAAGACCCCCACTGGGATGCGCTGGCCGCGGATGACCGCGTGGCCGCACTGGACGGGCTCGCGCCGGCGGTGGTGCTGGACATCGACGAGACCGTGCTGGACAACTCGCCGTACCAGGCGCGCCTGGTGAAACGCGGCGGCGAATACAACGACGCCGACTGGGCCGCATGGTGCCGCGAAGAAGCCGCGCGGGCGTTGCCCGGGGCGGTCGAATTCACCCGGTTCGCCGCCCGCCACGGCATCGCCGTCATCTACGTCTCCAACCGCGCCAGGGAACTGGACCAGGCGACCCTGGCCAACCTGCGCAAGGCCGGCCTGCCGGTGTCCGGCCCGGAATCATTCCTGGGCCTGGGCACGGTGGTCGAAGGGTGCCGCCAGGCCGGCAGCGGGAAAGGCTGCCGGCGCCAGCTGGTCAGTCGCCGATACCGCGTGCTGATGCAGTTCGGCGACCAGATCGGCGACTTCGTGACGGTCCGGGCCAACACCGTCGAAGGCCGCCGCCAGGCCATCGCGCCCTACCTGGGCTGGGTCGGCACGCGCTGGTTCATGTTGCCCAACCCGACTTACGGGTCGTGGGAGCCGGCCTTGTTCGACAACGACTGGTCCGCCTCGCCCGGCGAACGCCGCCAGCGCAAGATCGACGCTTTGCATACTGAGTGATTTTTGAAAAAAATCATGCTATTAGGTGACAAAAGACAGGTATTGCCTAAAGTTTAATGAGCCAGTAACATCTGCTGCGCCAACCCCTGCAGCACGCTTCGCAGGCGAGGCCATTTCCTGCCGGCTCTGCCGGATTGCCCCGTGAGGCCTCGGCCCGCGGGGTTTTCTTTGGCCGTCAGACGGCGCGCATTGCGCCAGGCAACCTTGCCCGGCGCCCCGCGCGGCGCTTACCCTCCCCGCCGGCGCCCTGCCGACGCCGTTCGAAACCGGTGAGCCATCGATGCGCCTCGTCCCGCTGCCGCGCCTGGGCCTGTGCCTGGGCGTCACCCTGCTGCTGGCGTCCTGCCATGGCCAGGACGATGCCGCCCGCACCGACGCCAGCACTCCGGTGGCCGCCGTGCGAACCTCGGTCGAGCTGCTCCGCAAGGGTGATTTCGACGCCTTGTGGAAGCACCTGCTGCCGCCGGCCGACTACGCCCACCTGCGTGCCGACTGGAACCTGCACCAGCGCAACCTGGCTCCGGCCACCACCGCCGAGCGCGAGCGCTTCGACCAGTTGATGCGGCAGCTGACCGCTCCCGACGCCGCCGCGCAGCTGTACGCGCAATGGCAGCCGAAGCTGGCGGCGATGGAACGGCAGTACGGCGACCAGCTGCCCATCCTGGTCGCCGTGGGCGAGGCACTGGCCAAGCGCGCGGTGGGCCGCAACCGGGACCTCTCGACCGCCCGCAAGAACCAGCTCGACCAGGCCCTGGACGCGCTGCTGCCCTGGGCGCAGCACGCGCCGTGGTTCGACCAGGCCAGGGCCCGGCAGGCGCTGGAGGTGGTCACGACCACCGCCCGCCAGCTGCGGCTGCGCAGCCTCGAGCAGGCACGGGCGCTGGATTTCGACGCCCTCATGGCCAGGTACGCAATCGGCTATCGCGGCCTCGAGCAGGTGCTGGCGATCTACGGGCTGTCGCTGGACGAGGCGCTGGCATCGGTCAGGCCGAGCGAGCTCTCCCGCGAGGGCGACCACGCCGTGGTACGGCTCGACTACCGCCTGCAGGGCACCGCCTTGTCCAGCGACATCGAGCTGGTGCGGGAGCACGGCCGCTGGTACAGCCGGGACCTGCTCCAGAACGTGCGCCGCTCGCACCGCCAGCTGGCCGCAGCAGCCGTCGCCGGCACACCCGCCGGCGCGGCCTCCGCGGCCGGCGCGGATTGAGCCACGTAGCCGGGTAGAATAGCCCGATGCCGAATACCACAGTGGTGGACTCCACCGTACGTCGCCGCGCTCCCTGGTGGTTCAACCTGGCCGGGCAATTGTTGCAGCCGTGGGTGCGCATCCGCCGCGACCCGGCCGAACCCGCGGCGCTGCTGCAGCCGGGCGTGCCGGTGTGCTACGTGATCGAGCGCGACGGCTTCTCCGACGCGCTGATCCTGCAGCGCGCCTGTCGCGAGGCCGGCCTGCCCAGCCCGATGCAGGCGCTGGCCGGCACCCGCCGGCGCCGTTCCGTGTTCGCCCTGACCCGCCGCGACGGCTGGATCTTCGGGCGCAGCCGCAAGCGCGCCGCCGGCGAGCCGCTGCGCCAGCTGGTGCGCTCGCTCGAGGGCGTGCCCGAACTGGACATCCAGGTGGTGCCGGTGGCGATCTACGTCGGCCGCGCGCCGAGCCGCGACAGCGGCTGGTTCCGCGTGCTGTTCTCGGAAAACTGGGTGATGGTGGGCCGCTTCGGCCGACTGCTGGCGCTGCTGCTGAACGGGCGCGACACGGTGGTGCATTTTTCCGCGCCGGTGTCGCTGCGCAGCATGCTGGAGGAATCCGGCGAGATCGGGCCCGAGCGCTTCGCGCGCAAGATCGCGCGGGTGCTGCGCATCCACTTCCGGCGCATCCGCGCCGCGGTGATCGGGCCGGACCTGTCGCACCGGCGCACCGTGGTCGACGCCGTGCTGGCGGCCGAGCCGGTGCGCGCGGCGATCGCCGCCAACGCCGCCAAGGAAAAGACCAGCCACGCCAAGGCCTGGCGCAAGGCGCACAAGATGCTGCTGGAGATCGCCGCCGACTATTCGCACCCGGTGGTGCGCTCGGCGTCGTTCGTGCTGTCCAGCTTCTGGAACAAGCTGTACGACGGCATCGCGATGCACCACTTCGACAAGGCCCGCGCGGCGGCGCCCGGTTATGAAGTGGTCTACGTGCCCAGCCACCGCAGCCACGCCGACTACCTGCTGATGAGCTACCAGCTGCACGTCTCCGGCGTGGTGGTGCCGCACATCGCCGCCGGGGTCAACCTCAACCTGCCGGTGATCGGGCCGATCCTGCGCCGCGGCGGCGCGTTCTTCATGCGCCGCAGCTTCACCGGCAACCCGCTGTACTCGGTGGTGTTCAAGGAGTACATGGCGCAGCTGATCGACCGCGGCGTGCCGATCGAGTACTTCACCGAGGGCACCCGCTCGCGTACCGGGCGGCTGCTGACGCCGCGCGGCGGGCTGCTGTCGATGACCGTGCGCGCCTTCCTGCGCGCGCCGCGCCGGCCGGTGCTGTTCCAGCCGGTCTACATCGGCTACGAGAAGCTGATGGAGGGCAACAGCTACATCGGCGAGCTCAGCGGCAAGCCGAAGGAGAAGGAATCCCTGCTCGGCCTGCTGCGCGGGCTCAAGGTGCTGCGCCAGCGCTACGGCCACGTGGCGCTGAACTTCGGCGAGCCGATCGAGCTGACCCCGCTGCTGGACGCCGCCAGCGGCGACTGGCGCAGCGCCGGGCTCGACCCGGAGGCCAAGCCCGAATGGCTCAACGCGGTGGTCAGCCAGCTGGCCGAGAAGATCCAGGTCAACATCAACCGCGCCGCCGACGTCAATCCGATCAACCTGCTGGCGCTGGCCCTGCTGGCCACGCCCAAGCACGCGATGGCCGAGAACGACCTGCTGGTGCAGCTCGACCTGGGCAAGGCGCTGCTGGAGGAGCTGCCGTACTCCGACCGCGTCACGCTGACCCCGATGAACCCGGCCGCGATCATCGCCTACGGCGAGCAGATGGGCTGGATCGAGCGGGTGCAGCACCCGCTCGGCGACGTGCTCACCGTCAGCGGCGAGAAGGCCGTGCTGCTGAGCTATTTCCGCAACAACGTGCTGCACCTGATGGCCAGCGCGGCCTGGGTGGCGTGCTGCTTCCTCAACAACCGGCGCATGTCGCGCGACGCGATCCTGCGCCTGGGCGGCATCGTCTACCCGTTCATCCAGGGCGAGCTGTTCCTGCCCTGGGACGAGGACGGCTTCAGGCAGCAGCTGCAGGCGACGATCGACTTCCTGGTCCGCCGCGGCCTGCTCGAATCCAACAACGACGGCCGCTCGCTGGAGCGCAGCGCCGGGCAGGAAGACACCGCCTTCCAGCTGCGGGTGATCGCGCGCAGCCTGATCCAGGCGTTCGAGCGCTACTACATCGCCATCGCCGCGCTGGCCAAGAACGGCCCGCATACGCTGACCGCCAGCGAGCTGGAGAACGCCTGCACCCTCACCGCGCAGCGGCTGGGCCTGCTCAACGAGCTGTCCGCCCCGGAGTTCTTCGACAAGGCGCTGTTCCGCGGCTTCATCCAGAAACTGCGCGAACGCAAGGTGGTGTGGACGGACGAGGACGGCAAGCTGGATTACGACCGCGCGCTGGAGGACCTGGTGCGCGACGCGCGCGTGATCCTCTCGCGCGAGGTGCGCCACTCGATCCTGAAGATCACCCCGGGCGGCGAGCGCGAGCCGTCGCCGGCGCTGCCCGGCGACGCGTCCGCGGCCGACCTGCACCAGCGCCACGTGGACACCGAGCAGCAGGAACACGAGCGGCGCACCGGCGCCGAGCGCCGCCACGCCGGCGCCGACGCCGCGACGCACGAACCCGCGCGCCGCGACGCCGCCGAGTAGGATCACCGCACCACCACCGGGGGAACACCATGACCATGCCTCGCCTCCTGCTCGTCGCCGTCGCGGCGTGCCTCCCGCTCGCCGCCGGCGCCGACGCGCCGACGGGCGGCGACCCGGGCGGCCACCGCATCAGCGTGATCGAATGCGCGCGCCTGCTCGATCCGGCCGCCGGCAAGATGCTGGGCCAGACCACCCTGGTGGTCGAAGATGGCCGCATCCGTGAGATCCATCCCGGCACGATCGACGTCGAGCCGTACCGCAAGCAGGCCGGTACGCTGAGCTTCACCCGGCTGGCGGATGCCACCTGCATGCCCGGGCTGATCGACGCGCACACGCACCTGACGGTGCAGTTCAGGAAGAGCACCTACAGCGACAAGTTCCGCTTCAACCCGGCCGACCACGCCATCCGCGGCACCGTCTACGCCAAACGCACCCTGCTCGCCGGCTTCACCACGGTGCGCAATCTCGGTGACGACGACAATGCTTCGCTGGCACTGCGCAACGCGATCAACGCCGGTCTGGTGCCCGGGCCGCACATCTTCAGCGCGGGCAAGTTCATCGGCACCACCGGCGGCCACGCCGATCCCACCAACGGCTTCCGCTGGAACCTGCAGGGTGACCCCGGTCCGAAGGACGGCATCATCAACTCGCCCGCAGACGCGTGGAAGGCGGTGCGCCAGCACTACAAGGACGGCGCGGACCTGATCAAGATCATGCCCTCCGGCGGCGTGCTGGACGAAAGCTCCAGCTCCGAAAACCCGCAGATGACGCTGGAGGAGATCCAGGCCGTGGTCGCCGCCGCGCACGATTACGGCTTCACCGTGGCCGCCCATGCGCATGGCGCCGAGGCGATCCGCCGCGCCGTGCTGGGCGGGGTCGACTCGATCGAGCACGGCACCTTCATGGATGACCAGGACATGAAGCTGATGAAGGCGCACGGCACCTGGTACGTGCCCACCATCATCGCCGGCCAGTTCGTGATGGAGAAGGCGAAACAGGGCTGGTATCCGCCGCAGGTGGCGCGCAAGGCGGAGGAAGTCGGCCCGGTGATCATGGCCACCGCCGGCAAGGCGTACAAGGCCGGCGTGAAGATAGCTTTCGGCACCGACTCCGGCGTCTTCCCGCACGGCGACAACGCGAAGGAGTTTGCCTACATGGTGCAAGCCGGCATGCCGCCGATGTTCGCCCTGCAGGCGGCCACCACCCATGCCGCCGAACTGCTGCACAAGTCCGACCAGTACGGCCGCATCGCGGTCGGCCGCGGCGCCGACGTGATCGCCGTGCCCGGCAACCCGCTCAAGGACATCTCCGCCATGCAGCACGTCGAGTTCGTGATGAAGGACGGCGTGATCTACAAGCAGGACGGCCAACCGACGATCTGACGGTGCAGGGATGGAATCGCCACGCCGTCATCCTTAGTACCATGCGCGCATGAACGAACAGCCCAAAACCGGATCCACCACCCACTTCGGCTTCCGTGACGTGCCGGTGGCCGAGAAACAGAAGCTGGTCGGCCAGGTGTTCACCTCGGTCGCGCGCAACTACGACCTGATGAACGACCTGATGTCGTTCGGCACGCACCGGTTGTGGAAGCGCCATTTCGTGGCCACCAGCGGCGTGCGTCGCGGCGATCGCGTGCTCGACTTGGCCGGCGGCACCGGCGACATCGCCGCGCTGCTCCACCCGGTGGTGGGCGAGGCGGGCGAGGTGGTGGTCGGCGACATCAATGCGGCGATGCTCGGCGTCGGCCGCGACCGGCTCACCGACCGCGGCCTGGTCGCCGGTCTGCGCTGGGCCCAGCTCAACGCCGAACGGCTGCCCTTCCCCGACAACTCCTTCGACGCGGTGACCATGGCCTTCGGCCTGCGCAACGTCACCGACAAGGACCAGGCGCTGGCCGACATCTGCCGCGTGCTCAAGCCCGGCGGCCGGCTGCTGGTGCTGGAGTTCTCGAAAGTGCAGAGCGAGGCGTTCGGCAAGCTCTACGATTTCCACTCGTTCAAGATCCTGCCGCGCCTGGGCCAGCTGTTCGCCGGCGACGCCGACAGCTACCAGTATCTGGCCGAGTCGATCCGCAAGCACCCGGACCAGCAAACGCTCAAGGGCATGATGGAACGCGCCGGCTTCGGCAAGGTCGAGGTGCGCAACCTCACCAACGGCATCGTGGCGATCCACCGCGCGTACAAGTTCTGAAGCTTGCGCGCCGCCGATCCGGCCCGCGGGGCCAGGGCCTGATCCAGGTCAGTGGCCGCTTGCAGGCGGCGGCGTATGTTTGGCTGGTCTTTCCAACCATGAGTCCAGCCATGCCCCTCGACCTCGAGACCGAGCCCCACACCCATCTGTTCGACGCCCGCGGCGTGGCCCGCCGCTTCCGCCATTCCGCGATCTTCGGCGCGATCGGCGTGTTGCGTTCGGGCGAGACCATGCGCTTCGTCAACGACCACGATCCGCTGCCGCTGATCGCGCAGTTGCGTGATCGCCTCGGCGACCACCTCACCGTGGCCTACCGCCAGCGCGAACCGGGCGCCATCGTGATCGATTTCGGCATCACCGGCCTGCCGGACGAGTGATGGCTACCCCGGCATTCTTCGACCAGGCGCCGCCGATCCCGATGCGCGACCCGCTGGCGGCGTTCCTGGGCGCAGCCGATGACGGCCTGCTCGACTACCACTACATCGATGCGGTGCGGCTGGCCGGCCATTCCTGTCCCACCGTCGCCGGCGCGTATCTGATGGCGCGCGCCGCGCTGCGGGCGCTGTACCCGGACGGGCCGGCCGAGCGCGGCGGCGTCGAGGTGATCATCCCGGGGCCGGAGAGCGAGGGCGTCAACGGCGTGATCGGCCAGGTCTTCACCCTGATCACCGGCGCGGCCGGCGCCAACGGCTTCCATGGCATCGCCGGGCATTACACGCGCCAGTCGCTGCTGCACTACGCCGACGCCGCCGGACACGCCGCGGTGCAAGTCCGTCGTCGCGACACGGGCGCCAGCGTGGCGGTGGAGCTGGACCTCTCGAGCGTGCCGGCACCCGCCAACCTGCGTCCGCTGCTCGGCGGCGCGCTTGATCCGGCGGCCAGCGCGGAACGGCGCGCGGCCTTCGGTCGGACATGGCAGGAACGCGTGCAGCGCCTGCTGCTGGAACACGCCGACGACCCGGACGTGATCCGCCTGCACCGGCTCGACGGCGAGCCGGTGCACTGAAGCGTCGGTCAGCTGTCGACGATCAGCAGCGTACCGCGACTCCCCGCGATCACCGCATGCGGCACGCCGGCCGGCACCACGCACAGTTCGCCGGCACGCACGATCACCGGTTCGCCGGCCAGTTCCAGGTGCAGTTCGCCATCCAGCACCAACAGGCCTTCGGCGTAATCGTGCGTCTCGCTCGGATAGGCCTGCCCGTCCATGCGCGTGAGCTTGAGGTTGGCTCCACCGATGGCGGCGAGCCGCGTCGAACGCCACGCCGGGTCCAGTTGCGCGGCGACGCGGAAGAGATCGATCACGCTCATCGCATCGTCCTCAAGGCCGCTCGCACGACGGTGCCTGCAGTCCTGGGCTGGCGACCGGCATCGCCGTCCGGCGCCGCGCATTGGCCAGCACCACGCCGCCGATGGTGATCGCCCCACCGGCCAGCACCAGCGCATTGGGCACCTCATGCAGCCACAGCCAGCCGATCAGCAAGGCGATCGGCGGCGACAGGTAGATGAAGCTGCTGACTTGCGAGGCCGAGGTGCGGTTCACCGCCAGGTTCCAGGCCAGGTAACCGACGAAGGTGGGCGCGATGCCAAGCCACAGCAGCGCGCCGATCCGCGGCCACGTCGACGCCGCCAGCGCCTGCGGCAGGTGCCAGCCGAACGGCAGCGCGCCGAGCGTGCCGGCGAACATCGCGAACGCGGTGACGCCGACCATGCTGCTGCGCGTGAACAGCGCCTTCTGGCCAACGAAGAAGATCGCCGAGACGGCCACGCACACCAGCACCAGCAGGGCGTGCGGATCGACCTCCACCCGCTGTCCGCTGGCGAACACCACCAGCACCGTGCCGAGCAGGGCCACCGCCAGCCCGGCCCAGGTGCGCGCGGCCAGCCGTTCGCCGATCCACAACGCGGAGACCGCCGCCGTGGCGGCCGGCACCAGCGAGATCAGGATCGAGGCGGTGCCGCTGGCGATGCGCGTCTCGGCGTAGTTCAGGCTCAGGTGGTACACGCTCAGCCCGAGCACGCCCAGCAAGGCCAGCAGCGGCCAGTCGCGCAGCGCCGGCAGCGGCACGCGCTTCACCCACAGCAGCACGGCGAAGCACAGCGAGCCGATCAGCAGGCGCGCGAACGCCACCTCGCCCGGGGTGAACGCGGGCAAGGCATAGGCGATTGCCGCATAGGCCGACGACCAGGTGAGCAGGGCGATCGCGATGGCGACCAAGGCGCGGCCATCGAGACGTTGAGCGGTATCCATGGGGGGATTCTCCAGCGGGGAAGCGCGCATCCTAGTCTCGGCGATGGCGCCGGTGAATAATGCCCCGCAGCGGAATCTCGATGTTTCGCCGCCGATCAAAACGAAGAACGAGGCCTTCACCTTGGAATCGAAACCGACCGATGGCCGCCCCGCGCTGGACGGCAAGGACTGGCAGCTGCTGGAAGCCCTGCAGCGCGACGCCCGGCTCGGCTTCGCCCAGCTCGGGCGGCTGGTGCGGCTGTCCGCGCCGGCGGTGGCCGAACGCGTGCGGCGGCTGGAGGACGCCGGCGTGATCAGCGGCTACCACGCCACGGTCAACCCGCGCCGGCTCGGTTATGCACTGAGCGCGATGGTGCGCCTGCGCTGCGACGGCGCCACCTGCGCGCGCATCGGCAGCCTGGTGGAGGACATCCCCGAGGTACTCGAGTGCCGCCGCCTGGCCGGCGAGGACTCGGCCCTGCTGCACGTGGTGGCGATGTCCACCGGCCACCTCGAGTCGGTACTCGACCGCCTGCTCAAGACCGGTGCCAGCAACAGCACCACCACGCTGATCGTGTTGCAGACGCCGCACGAGAACCGGCCGCTGACCCGCGCGATGTGGAACGCGGCGATGGCGATGTCGAGGGACTGATCCGCCCGGCGCGGCGCGACCAGTACTTTTGTCACGGTCGCCCGTCGCCCCGGCGTCGCATACTCGAACGCTGTGCTCGTCCATCAGGGGAACCCCATGCGCCACCTCGCTTCGCTGCTGCTGGCCGGCGCCCTCGCGCTCGCCGGCCTGCCCGCTGCCCATGCCGCCGATGCCGCGCCGGCCAAGGCGGCATCCACCACCACCCCCGAGACCGCCGACGCGCGGATCCCGACCCATGAAACGGCGGTACGCACGCAGCACAGCGTGGTCATCGGCGGGCGCACGATCAAGTACACCGCCACCGCCGGCACGGTGGTCATCCGCGACGACAGGCAGCAGCCGCAGGCCAGCGTGTTCTACGTGGCCTATACGGTCGACGACGGCAAGCCTTCGCGTCGCCCGCTGACCTTCCTCTACAACGGCGGCCCGGGCTCCTCCAGCGTGTGGCTGCACATGGGCTCGCTGGGCCCGGTGCGCATCGAGACGGCCAGCCCGCAGGCCACCGCGCCGGCGCCGTACCACCTGGTGGCGAACGGCGACAGCCTGCTTGACAAGACCGACCTGGTCTTCATCGACGCGGTCGGCGCCGGCTATTCGCGCCCGCTGGGCAAGGCCACCGGCAAGGACTTCTGGGGCGTGGACCAGGACATCTCCGCCTTCAGCCGCGCGATCGAGCGCTACGTCACCCTCAACCGGCGCTGGAACTCGCCCAAGTTCCTGTATGGCGAGAGCTACGGCACCACGCGCTCGGCCGCGCTGGTCGATGCGCTGCAGGACAAGGGCATGGCCTTCAACGGCGTGATCCTGATGTCCTCGATCCTCAACTACGCGATCCGCATGCCGGGCTACGACGAGAGCTACGTCGGCTACCTGCCCAGCTTCGCCGCCGCCGCGTGGTACCACGACAAGATTCCGAACAAGCCGGCCGAGCTGAAGACCTTCGTCGACCAGGCCCGCGCCTGGGCGCGCGGTCCGTACGCCTCCGCGCTGGCGCTGGGACAGGATCTGAGCGCCGCGCAGTTCGACGCCATCGCCACGCAGATGGCCGGCTATACCGGCCTGCCGGTGCAATACATCAAGGCGGCGAACCTGCGCGTGAGCCCGAGCCGCTTCCGCAAGGAACTGCTGCGCGACCAGCGCCTCACCCTGGGCCGCTACGACGCCCGCTTCACCGGCACCGACCCGGACGCCGCCGGCGAAACGCCCGAGTACGACCCTTCCGACACCGGCATCAGCGGCGCCTTCGTCAGTGCCTTCCACGACTACCTCGCCGACCAGCTCGACTACCAGAGCCAGCTCGACTATCGCCCGACCTACGGCAAGATCATCCAGGGCTGGGACTGGAAACACCGCCCCTCGGACATGCGCCGGGCGCTGCCGCTGCCCTACGTGGCCGGCGACCTGGGCCACGCGATGCGCACCAACCCGAACCTCAAGGTGCTCTCGCTCAATGGCTACTACGACTTCGCCACGCCGTTCTTCATCACCGAGTACGACCTGGCGCACATGAACCTGGACCCCTCGCTGCGCGGCAACCTGTCGTTCGCGTACTACCCCTCCGGGCACATGATCTATCTCAACACCGAGGCGCTGTCGCAGCTCAAGAGCGATCTCGCCCGCTTCTACGACCTCGCCGCGCCGCAGCGCTGATACGGAGCCCCTGACCATGCGCCATTCCCTCATCGCCCCGCTCGCCTTCGTCCTGGCGATCGGCCTGGCCGGCCCGCTGCATGCCGCCGATGCCGCCTCGCAGGACGGCCAGTCCCACGCCGCCAAGGACGCCAGGAAGGACGCCCTGCCGATCCCGCCCGAACGCAAGGTGGTCACCTCGCACAGCGTGCGCATCGACGGCCGCGCCGTGGCCTACAAGGCCACCGCCGGCACCTTGCTGATCAAGGACGACAAGGGCCAGCCCACGGTCAGCATGTTCTACGTGGCCTACACCGCCGACGGCGGCAAGGCGGTCAACCGGCCGGTGACCTTCCTGTTCAACGGCGGCCCGGGCTCGTCCAGCATGTGGCTGCACATGGGTTCGGTCGGACCGGTGCGGGTGGCCAACCAGGGCGATCAGCCGATCCCGCCGCCGCCATACAGCACTGTGGCAAACGAATACAGCCTGCTCGACAAGTCCGACTTGGTCTTCATCGACGCGCCCGGCACCGGTTATTCGCAACTGGTCGGCGAGGCCAAGGGCAAGGACTTCTACGGCCTCGACCAGGATGCCGATGCGTTCGCGAGGTTCATCACCCGCTACGTCGGCGACAACCACCGCTGGAACTCGCCGAAGTTCCTGTTCGGCGAAAGCTACGGCACCACCCGCTCGGCGATGCTGGCCAAGGTGCTGCAGGACCAGGGCATGGAGCTCAACGGCATCGTGCTGATGTCCTCGATCCTGGACTTCAGCGTGTGGGCCAACACCGGCGTCGACCACGGCTACATCGTCAACCTGCCGACCGAGGCCGCGATCGCCTGGTACCACGACAAGGTACCGAACAAGCCGGCCGACCTGGCCAGCTTCATCGCCGCCGTGCGCCAGTTCGCCAGCACCGACTACACCCTGGCGCTGTCCAAAGGCGACGCGATCACGCCGGCCGAGGCCGACCGCGTCGCGGCGCAGCTCAGCCAGTTCACCGGACTGTCCACCGCGTACATCAAGCAGGCCAACCTGCGCATCGACCCCAGCCGCTTCCGCAAGGAGTTGCTGCGTGATCAGCGCCGCACGGTTGGACGTCTGGACGGACGTTTCGAAGGCATCGATCCGGATGCCGCCGGCGAAACGCCGGACGGCGACGCCGCCAGCGATGCCGCCACCGGCGCCTACCTGGCCGCCTTCAACCAGTACGCCACCAGCGAACTGAACTACACCAGCGACCACGCCTACCTGCCCAACAACTACGGCGTGATCAACCGCAACTGGGACTGGAAGCGCGAGCACCAGCGCTTCCCGCAGGCGCCCTACGTGGGCAGCGACCTGGCCGACACGATGCGGCGCAACCCGCACCTCAAGGTGTTCTCCGCCAACGGCTATTACGATCTCGCCACGCCGTTCTATGCCACCGAGTTCGACCTCGGCCATCTCAGCCTGGACCCGGCGATCAGCAAGAACATTGAGTATGGTTTCTATCCGTCCGGTCACATGATCTACTTCGACGTCGATGCGCTGAAACAGGTCAAGGCGGACCTGGCGCGCTTCTACGACGAGGCCGCACCGCGGCACTGACGGAGTTTTCCAGCAATGACGGACAAACCGGTCGCGCCGCCCGGCGTCGACGAAGACTTGCCCCGCGACCCGGCGCGCCGCCGGTTGCTGGGCGGGATCGCGCTGGCCGGTGCGGCCGCCACGCTGGGCGGCTGCCGCCTCGACGATGCCGCCCGCCCGCCTGCCGCGGCGCGCGACGAGGCTGCGCTGGATGCGCAGCTGCAGCGGCACATCCAGCACGTGGTGGTGCTGTATGCGGAGAACCGCAGCTTCAACAACCTGTTCGCCGGCTTCCCCGGCCTGGCGCAGCCGCTCAAGGCGCTCGACTCGCCCGAGTATCGCCAGCGCGATCGCGACGGCAGCGAGCTGACCACGCTGCCCCCGGTGTGGAGCGGCATGGTGCCGCGCGAACAGGTGGTCGACGGGCGCCGCTACCTCATCGCCGAGCAGGCCATCACCGGCTTGCCCAACCGGCCGTTCGCCCTGCGCACGCCCGAGGGCGAGCCGCTGCCGCACGGCGTGATCACCCGCGACCTGGTGCATCGCTTCTACGAAAACCAGCTGCAGATCAACGGCGGCCGCAACGACGGCTTCGTGGCCTGGAGCAACACCGGCGCGATGCCGATGGGCCACTACGCCGACACGGCCAGCGGCCTGCGCCTGTGGCGGCTGGCGCGGCAGTACACCTTGTGCGACAACTTCTTCATGGGGGCCTTCGGCGGCTCGTTCCTCAACCACCAGTACCTGGTGGCCGCGCAGCCACCGTTTTTTCCGCATGCCGATCAGGGGCCGGCGAAATTCCAGATCGCGCAGTTGCAGGGCGACGACCCCACCGGCATCCTGCCGAAGCTCGCCGAGGACTCGCCCGCCAGCGCCATGCAGGGCCGCCCGAAATGGGCCTCGCGCGACGCCATCACGCCGGATTTCTGGGTGGTCAACACGCTGGGGCCGGCCTACGCGCCGGGCTTCAGCCACGACCCGCGCGATCCGCGCCTGGCCGATCCGGCCAGCCCGAACACCCTGCCCGCGCAGACCCACCTGACCATCGGCGACGCGCTGTCGCAGGCCGGTGTCGACTGGGCCTGGTATGCCGGCGCCTGGCAACTGGCGCTTGAAGGCAAGGGCGAAGGCGACCACGGCGAGTTCCCGCAGGTGCCGGATTTCCAGCCGCATCACCAGCCGCTCAACTACTTCCGCCAGTTCGCCCCGGGCACGGCGGCGCGTGCGCGGCACCTGCGCGACGCCGGCACCGGCAGCAGCGCCGACAGCAACCACTTCATCGCCGCGATCGAGGCCGGCCAGTTGCCGCCGGTGACGTTCTACAAGCCACAGGGCAACCTCAACATGCACGCGGGCTATGCCAGCCTCGATGCCGGCGACGAGCATCTGGCGAAGGTGGTCGAGGCGCTGCAACGCAGCCCGCAATGGCCCAACATGCTGGTGGTGCTCACGGTGGACGAGAACGGCGGCTGGTGGGATCACGTGGCGCCGCCGAAGGGCGATCGCTGGGGGCCGGGCACGCGCGTGCCGGCGCTGGTGATTTCGCCGCACGCGAAGCGGGGGCACGTCGACCACACGATGTACGACACCGGCTCGATCCTGCGCTTCCTCACCCGCCGTTTCGGCCTCCAGTCGCTGCCCGGACTGAAGCTGCGCGACGCCTCGATGATCGCCGCCGGCGGCCCGCCGCCGGGCGACCTCACCAACGCCCTGCAGTTCGGCTGACCGCCGAACGGTAGGAGCGCACCCTGTGCGCGATGCTCTTCGTCAAGTAACGGAAGGCATCGCGCACTTCGGTGCGCTCCTACACATACAGAAAGGAACCCCACCCATGCGCGAGCTGTACCCGGAGATCGAGCCGTACCACACCCATCGCCTCGCCGTGGATGCGCTGCACACGCTGCACGTGGAGGAATGCGGCAACCCGCTTGGCCTGCCGGTGATCTTCCTGCACGGCGGGCCCGGCGCGGGCTTGTCGACCTACCACCGCCGCTTCTTCGATCCCGCGCGCTACCGCATCGTGCTGTTCGACCAGCGCGGTTGCGGGCGGTCCACGCCGTTCGCCGAGCTGACCGACAACACCACCGCCCACCTGATCGAGGACATCGAACGCATCCGCGCCTTTCTGGGCATCGAGCACTGGGTGGTGTTCGGCGGTTCGTGGGGTTCGACGCTGGCGCTGGCGTACAGCCAGGCCTGGCCGCAGTACTGCCTGGGCGTCGTGCTGCGCGGCATCTTCCTGGGCCGGCCGCAGGAGCTGCGCTGGTTCAACGAACTCGATGGCGGCGCGCGGCAGATCTTCCCGGAACGCTGGGCACGCTTTCGCGATTTCATCCCGAGCGACGAACGCGGCGACATGCTGGACGCCTACTGGCAGCGCCTCAACAGCACCGACGAGGCCACCCGCCTCGCCGCCGCGCAGGCGTGGAGCGCATGGGAAGGCGGCAGCACCACGCTGGTGCACGAACCCGACGCCGGCGGCATTTTCGAGGACCCGCAACATGCGCTCAGCCTGGCCCTGATGGAGGCCCACTACTTCCGCCACGCGCTGTTCCTCGAACCGGACCAGTTGCTGCGCGACGTCGAGCGCATCCGCCACCTGCCGGCCACCATCGTGCACGGCCGCTACGACATCATCTGCCCCGCCGTCAGCGCCTGGGACCTCGCCCAGGCCTGGCCCGAAGCCACCCTGCACTTCGTGCTCGCCGGCCACAGCGCCACCGACCCGGCCATCGTCGACCGCCTGATCGAAGCCACCGACGCGCTGGCGCAGCGGTATTGCTGACCTCGTCCGCCTCCAGGGAAGGAACCATGCGCGTACTGGTCACCGGCGCCTACGGTTTCATCGGCGCACACATCGTGGCCGCGCTGGTCGCGGCCGGCCATGACGTCGTCTGCGCCGTGCGCGGCGCGCGCGTCGATACGCGCTTCCCGGGACTGGACGCGATCGCGTGCGACATGGCGCGCGACCTGTGTAGCGAAGACTGGCTGCCCCGCCTCGCCGGCGTCGGGGCCGTGGTCAATTGCGCGGGCATCCTGCGCGAGCGCGGCGCCGACAGCTACGCGGCCGTGCACGAGCAGGCGCCGCTGGCATTGTTCCGCGCCTGTGTCGATGCCGGCGTGCGGCGGGTGATCCAGATCTCGGCCCTGGGCGATGCCGGCGACAGCGAGTTCATCGCCTCCAAGCATCGCGGCGACGCGGAACTGGCGACGCTGCAGCTGGACTGGCTGGTGCTGCGCCCGTCGCTGGTCTACAGCGTGCACGGTTCCTACGGGGGCAGCTCGCTGCTGCGCGCACTGGCCGGACTGCCCGGCTTGCTGCCCCTGCCCGGCCGCGGCACGCAACCGCTGCAACCGATCGCCGCCGAAGATGTCGGTGCAGCCGTGGTCGCGGCACTGGCCAGGCCGCAGGTCGCCGGCGAGACGCTCGAACTGGTCGGCCCCGACGTGCTGAGCCTGCGCGACTACCTGCTGGCCTGGCGACGCTGGCTCGGCTTCGGTCGCGCATGCGTGCTGGCCGTACCGGCGCCGCTGGTGCGGTTGGCGTGCCTGGTGGGCGAACACCTGGGCAACGGCCCGCTCGGCAACACCATTGCGCGCATGCTCGAACGCGGCAACGTCGGAACCGCCGGCGCCAGCGTCCGCCTGCGCGAACGCCTCGGCGTGTCGCCACGGTCATTGCAACGCGCGCTCGTCGAAGAACCCGGTCACGTGCAGGACCGCTGGCACGCCCGCCTGTATTTCTGCCTGCCGCTTTTGCGTGTGTCGATGGCCTTGCTCTGGATGGGCTCCGGCGTCGTCGGCTGGCTGACCCCGGCGATTGACGTGGTGGCCGCCACGCCCGGCAGTTCGCTTGCCGCCGGCAGCCTGCTCGCCCTGGCCCGCACCACCGCCAGCGCCGATCTGCTGCTGGGCGCGCTGTGCCTGCTGCGCTGGCGGCCGCGCCTGGTTCTGGGCCTGATGCTCGCGATGCTGCTCGGCTACACCTTCGGCATCGGTGTCGCCTGGCCCATCCACTGGCTGGACCCGTTCGGCAGCCTGCTGAAGAACCTGCCGTTGATGGCGGCGCTGGCGCTGCTGCTGGTGACGGAAGAACGCCGATGAACGCTTACGTCCTGATGAACGCTTACGTCCTCCTGAAAACGGCGCACATCCTCTCGTCCACCCTGCTGCTCGGCACGGGATTGGGCACGGCGTTCTTCCTGTGGTTCACCCACCGCAGCAACCAGCTTCCCGCCATTGTCGTAGCGACGCGACTGACCGTGCGCGCGGACCTCCTGTTCACCACGCCGGCCGTGATCGTGCAGCCATTGACCGGCTACCTGCTGATGCGCCTGATGGGCTTCGGCTTGCACACACCCTGGCTGCAGGCGGCCATTGCGCTGTATCTGCTGGCCGGCGCCTGCTGGCTGCCGGTGGTATGGCTGCAATGGCGCGCACGCAACTTCGCCGTTGCCGCCCTGCGCGACGGCACGGCTCTGCCATCGGCCTACCATCGCTGCATGCGCGTCTGGTTCGCGCTGGGCTGGCCCGCGTTCCTCGCCGTGATCGCCACCTTCTGGCTGATGGTGGCCAAACCGCCGCTGTGGGGTTGATGCGACCCGTCGACCTTTTTCGCCGGCATGGACGCAAGAAACGGATAGCGCGCGACCACCGGCCTCACCATCATGGGAGCATCCATTCACGGGAGTAACCCATGCTCACCCTGTACGACTATCTGCCCTCGCAGAACGCCTGGAAGGTGCGCCAGTTGCTGCATCATCTCGGGCGGGCGTACCGCACGGTGGCGGTCAGCATCTTCGAGGGTGAGGGGCGCAGCGAAAGCTACCTGCGCGTCAGCCCGACCGGCACGGTGCCGGCGATCGAACTGGACGACGGCCGCGTGCTGGCCGAATCGAACGCGATCCTGATGTACCTGGCCGACGGCACGCCGTATGTGCCGGGCGACGCGTTCGGCCGCGCCAAGGTGCAGCAGTGGCTGCATTTCGAGCAGGAGCGGGTGGAGTCGGTGCTCGGCGCGCTGCGCCACTGGACGCTGACCGGCAAGCTGGCGCGCCGCCCGCCCGCGCTGGTCGAAGCCAAGCGCCACGCCGGGGCGCGCACGCTGGAGATCCTGGAGCGCGAGCTGTCGGGACGCGACTTCATCGCCGGCGAGCGTTACACCATCGCCGACATCGCGCTGCTCGCCTACGGCAGCCGCGCGGCCGAAGCGGGCTTCGCACTGGACGAATACCCCGCCATCCGTGCCTGGGTCGCCCGGGTCGAAGCGCAGCCGGGCTTTCTCGCCACGATGCATCCGTACGCGATCGACCCGCACTCGGCGCGCGAGCTGCCCTGAGCGGTCGCGGTTCTGCACCGCCGGACCACGGAGGGAAACCGGGAAAGCGACCTTCCCGCCACCCCGGGCTTCCGTCACGGGCGGCGCCGGCCGGCGCGGTGGCATACTCGGGGTTTCCCGGCCCGAGAGATCTCCCGCCCATGCGCCTGTTTCCGCTTCTTGCCTTCGGTACGCTGTTGTTGCCCGTGGCCGCCCAGGCCAATGACCCGAACTCCTACGCCCAGCCGGACCAGGTGCGCGTGACGCATCTGGACCTGGACCTGAGGATCGACTTCCCGCACAAGCAGCTCGCCGGCCAGGCCACGCTGAAGCTGGATTGGCGCAACCCGCAGGCGCAATCGCTGGTGCTGGACACGCGCGACCTGAAGATCGCGAAGGTCGAGGCGCTGGCGGCCAACGGCAAGGCCACGCCGCTGAAATACGCGCTGGCGCCGCGTGACAAGGAGCTGGGCAGCAAGCTCACCATCACCGCGCCGAAGCATCCGGCGCAGGTGCGCATCGTCTACAGCACGGCACCCACCGCGTCCGGCCTGCAATGGCTGACCCCGGCGCAGACGGCGGACAAGCAAGCCCCGTTCATGTTCTCGCAGTCCGAATCCATCCACGCGCGCTCGTGGGTGCCGCTGCAGGATTCGCCGGCGATCCGTTTCACCTACGACGCGCACGTCAGCGCGCCGAAGAACATCCGCGTGGTGATGAGCGCGCTCAATGACGCGCAGCATCCGCTTGACGGCGATTTCAGGTTCGACCAGCCGCATCCGATCCCGTCCTACCTGCTGGCGATCGCCGCCGGCGACCTCGCGGTGAAGGAAACCGGCCCGCGCTCGGCCGTGTACGCGGAACCCTCGGTGGTGGACAAGGCCGCGCACGAATTCGAGGACACCGAGAAACTGATCGAAGCCACCGAGAAGCTCTACGGCCCGTACGCCTGGGGCCGCTACGACATCCTGGTGCTGCCGCCCTCGTTCCCGTTCGGCGGCATGGAAAACCCGAACATGACCTTCGCCACGCCGACCGTGCTGGTGGGTGACAAGAGCCTGGTCTCGCTGGTCTCGCACGAGCTGGCGCACTCGTGGTCGGGCAACCTGGTGACCAGCGCGGCGTGGCGCGACATCTGGCTCAACGAAGGTTTCACCACCTACGTGCAGGGCCGCATCACCGAGGCGGTATACGGCAAGAGCCAGGCCGACGAGGAGGCGCTTCTGTCGGCGCGCGCGCTGCAGAAGAGCATCGGCGCCATGGCCGACAACGCGCAGAAGCTGGCGCCGGACCCGCGCGGCGTGGGCGCCGACGACGCGTTGTCCGACGTGGCCTACGACAAGGGCTCGTGGTTCCTGCGCACGCTGGAGCATCGCTTCGGCCGCGCCGATTTCGACGCCTACCTGAAGGGCTATTTCAAGCACTTCGCCTGGCACAGCATCACCACCGAGCAGATGCTCGACTACATGAAGCCGAACCTGATCGAGAAGTACCCCGGCAAGATGAGCTGGGCCGAGGTGCGCGAATGGGTCTACGGCAGCGGCATCCCCAAGGATGCGCCGCTGCCCGAGTCGCCGCGCTTCGACGCGATCGACAAGGAGCGCGGCGAGTTCCTCGCCGGCACGCTGGCCGCCGACAAGCTTGATGCCAAGGGCTGGAACACCCAGGAGTGGATGTACTTCCTCGACCGCCTGCCCGACGCGCCGGCGCTGGACAAGATGCGCGAGCTGGACGCCGCCTGGCACCTCACCGGCACGCCGAACGCCGAGATCGGCATGCGCTGGTACAGCCATGCGATCGCCGCCGGCGACAAGGCGGTATGGGATGCCGCGGCCGAGCACATGACCCGGATCGGCCGCATCTATCTCACCTCGCCGCTGTACAAGGCGTTCGTGAAAACACCGGAAGGACTGGCCTTCGCCGAACAGGTCTACGCCAAGGCCAAGGCCGGCTACCACCCGCTGACCCAGCAGGTGGTGGAAGGCATCATCGCCAAGGCGAAGCAGCCGAAGCCGGCGGACAAGCCTGAGTGAGTCCGACCTCGCCCACGGCTACCGCCACGCCGCTGTGGAAGCGCATGCTGCGACGGCGGCTGAAGTTTCTCGCCTGGCTGGTGGCGCTGCTGGCCATCGTGCTGGGCGGCAGCTACCTGTTCGCACCGCAGTGGCTGATGCGTGCCGAGCACATGCGCGAGGCGATGGCGGCCAAGCTGGAAGCGCACAGCGTGCAGGTCGGCGACACCCGCTGGTCGTACTACGAAGGCGGCGAGGGTCCGACCATCGTGCTGCTGCACGGCTTTGCCGGCGACAAGAACGTCTGGCTGCCGGTGGCCGGATTGCTGACGGCGCACTTCCACCTGATCGTGCCGGACCTGCCCGGCTGGGGCGAATCGTCACGCTCGCCACAGGGCAACTACGACATCGATGCGCAGGCCGCGCGACTGGCGGCCTTCGTGCAGGCACTGCGGCTGCCGCGCGTCATGCTGGCGGGCCACGACACCGGCGCGGCGATCGCCGCCGCGTACGCCGCCGACCACCCGGAGCACGTGGCCGGGTTGGCCCTGCTCGACGCGTTCGGCCTGAAGGCCAACGCCAATACCTTCACGGAAGAGGTGCGCTCAGGCCGCAACCCCTACCTGTACGACGACCGCGCCGGCCATGCGCGACTGGCGGCACTGGAATTCGCGCAGCCGCCCGACCGCCCCGGCCGCTTCGTCGACGTGCTGGTCGAGCGCAATCGGCGCGACCGCGACTTCATCCAGCGCACGTTCCAGGCCGTGCATGCGCAGCCGCTGGCGCTGCAGCAGCGGCTGGGCCGGCTGACCATGCCGGTGCTGGGGCTGTGGTGCCACGATGACAGGATCACCGACATCTCGGCGCTGGACAGCCTGCGCAACGGGCTGACCGCGGCCAGCGCGATCAGCACCAGCACCATCAACGGCTGCAATCACATGCCGATGCTGGAGAAACCGGACACCACCGCGCAGATACTCACCGGTTTCGCGCTCTCCCACTGACGCAGGCGGCGGCGCGAACCAGGCCGCTCAGGCTGCGCTCAGCCGTGACCGACAAAAGTAACGTGGTTTGTTGCGGCCAACGTGGGAGAATGGGGACATGGGCCTGCAAACCGGCGGCGCCAGGGAAGAACGTGCAGCGATGATGCGAAACCTCATGCGTTCAGGTGTGGATGCCATCGCGCGGATGTCCACCACGCGGACCAACTACTGGACCGAGCTGGTGCTGGACACGGCGCTGGGTGCCTGGCTGCTGGTCGTCGGCTGGCGTCATCTCGACGGTGGCCCCTGGCTGGCCGCCGGGGCGATCGCACTGGGCCTGTTCGCCTTCAGCTTCATCGAGTACTTCTTCCACCGCTGGATGTTCCACACCCGCATTCCGCTGTTCGAGCAGGGCCACCGCATGCATCACGAGCGGCCGCTCGGCTACGACTCGTTGCCGTTCTTCCTGCCGGCGATGGTGCTGGTTGCGCTCACCGCAGTGCTGGTCGTGCTGATGCCGTTCGGGTTCGCGCTGCTGCTGGCCGGATCGGTCACGCTCGGCTACATCGTCTACGGCCTGGTCCACTTCATCATCCACCACGTGCGCTTCAAGCAGCCGCTGCTGCGCCGCTGGGCCGGCGCCCACCACGTGCATCACTACCATCCGGACACCAACTTCGGCGTCACCACGCCGCTGTGGGACATCCTGCTGCGCACGCGCTACGTGCGCCAGCCGCGCAAGGCGGCCTGACCGACCCGGCGCACACCGGAGCAAGGTTCCATGCCCATGAACGAGTACCTGCTGATCTCGCGCGGACAATGGGACGAGGAGGCCGACCGGGACGCCGTGCAGGACACCATCGACCGCTTCTACGCCTGGTACGAGCAGGGCCTGGCGCAGGGGCGGCTCAAGCCGGGCAGCCGCCTGGCGAAGCGCGGCAAGCTGGTTTCACGGACCGCGGTCACGGACGGACCCTTCAGCGAATCCAAGGAACTGATCGGCGGCTACTGGTTCGTGGTGGCCGAAACCCTGGAAGAAGCCGCCGCGATCGCCGCGGAAAACCCGTGCCTCGAATTCGGCCTGACGCTCGAGGTGCGCCCGCTGGAGTCGGCGCGCTCCAGCGTGGCGATCGTCACCAACGAGACGCCGCGCAGCTGGAAGGCCGCCGACGCCTGAGCCGGCGCCGTGCCGCTTCAGTCGGCCACGTCGGCGACCAGCCGGTCGAGCTCGGCCTTGAGGATCGCGCCGTGCTGGCGCAGCCAGTCGCGCTGTTCGCGCCAGTCGGGATAGAGCGTTTCCACCAGCGCCCAGAAGCGCGGCGAGTGGTTGCGCACGCGCAGGTGGCACAGCTCGTGGACCAGCACGTAGCGCAAGGCCGCCGGCGGCGCCAGCGCCAGCGCGAGGTCGAGGTTGATGCGGTCGCGCGTGTCCAGGCTGCCCCACAGGCTCTTCATCGGGCGGATGCGCAGCGAGGTCGGCGCCAGCCCCAGTTGCGGCACGTGCACGGCCATCCAGCGCGACACGTCGCGGCGGATCAGCGACTCCAGATGGGAGGCAAGCAGGCCGCGGGCGATCGGCAAGGCCCGGCTGTGCGGGCGCGGCACCACCAGGGTCAGGCCACGCGCATGCGCCTCGATCTTCGGATAGGCACCCTCGGACCAGTCCAGTTCTGCCAGTTCGCCGCGCAGCGGAAAGTGGCAGGCATGGCCGATGCGCAGCGGCGGCAGCGGCTTCACGATCAGGTTCAACTCGTCGAGCTTCTGCTCCAGCCACTCGGCGTGGCTGCGCAGGAACGCGCTGACCTGGGCCGGATGCGTGCCGCGCGGGTAGGACACCCGCGCGCCCTTGGGCGTGACGGTGAGGCGCAAGCGCCGCGCGCGCGGATGGGCGGCCTTCAACACCCGGATGGTGTTGCCGCCCGCCATCGCCAGTTCCAGCCAGTCGCCTTCGAGATGCTGCGTCATGTCCTGCCGTCCGTCCCGGATCGGCGCGCCGAGGCAGCGCGGCGGGTCCGGACGGACAGTATGCCGGCAAGCCGGCGCTCCGGCGCAAGGGCCGGGCGTCATGCCGGCCGCCGGCCCCGGCGGGACCCGGGTCTCAACCGTCGGTGGGACGCGGCAAGCCGAACCATTCCTCCAGTTTGGCCAGCAGCCGCGCCAGTTCCAGCGTCAGCAGGGCAAAACTGGCGTCCATCTCGGCGTGCGCATCGGCCTGGCTGTCGCCCAGCTCGTCCATCACCACGTCGAGGAACTTCAGCTTGCGGATGACCAGGTCCTCGCCCAGCACGAAGCTGATGCGGTCGTCGAAGGTAAGCCCCAGCAGGAACACCTGCTTGCCGTTGCGCAGATGCTCCTTGACCTCCTCGGCATCGAGGTCCTGCCGGCGGCAACGTGCGATCGCGCCGGTGGCGGTGGCCGGGTCGCGCAGTTCGCATTCGTCGCCCAGCGCCAGCCCGGCCGGCAGGTTGCCGGTGGCCAGCCAGTCGGTCATCAGCACGCGCGGGCCTTCCTCCGGCGCCAGCGGCACCGCCGGGAAGCTGCCCAGCGCCTCGCGCACCTGGCTCAGCGCGTTCTCGGCCGACTTGCGGCTGGAAGTGTCGAGCACCAGCCAGCCGTTCTTCTTGTCGACGTAGGCCGACATCCGCGACTGCCGCACGAAGGCGCGCGGCAGCAGTTCGTTGAGCAGGTCCTCCTTGATCCGCTTGCGCTCGCGGCCGCCGACCTTGCGCCCCTCTTCCTCGGCGATCTTCTGCACCTTGCGATGCAGTTCGTCGTTGATCACCGCGGCGGGCAGCAGCTTGTCCTCGCCGCCGACCGTCATCAGCGTGCATTGCTTCACGCTGTGCGTAAGCGGCTCGCCCTCGCCACGCCCGACCGGCGGCACGAAACCCCTGGTGAACATCTCCAGCGGCCCGCAGGGACGCAGGCGATGCTCGGCCAAAGCCTCATCGAGGCGGTCGAGATCGGTGGCGACGGCGGGGGAAAAGCGAAACAGGGTGAGGTTGCGAAAGAACATTCGGTATCCGGGTCAGTGCTGGCAGGTAGTTTCGCCGTCATTCCGGCGAAAGCCGGAATCCAGCGCCTCGACATGGTCAAAGGCACTGGATCCCGGCTTTCGCCGGGATGACGGTCATGGATATCAGCGGCAGACGGCAGCGACCGCCGCAGCCACGGTGTCGAGGTTGGCGTGGTTCAACGCCGCCACGCAGATGCGCCCGCTGTCGAGCGCGTAGATCGCGTGCTCGTCGCGCAGGCGACGCACCTGCGCCTTGCTCAGCCCGGAATAGGAGAACATGCCGGCCTGCTGGTTGATGAAGCCGAAGTCCGGCGCGCCCAGTGCGGCCAGTTTCTCGACGAAGCCCGCGCGCATCGCATGGATGCGCGAACGCATGCCGCCCAGTTCCTGTTCCCAGCGCGCGCGCAGTTCGGCGCTGCCCAGCACGCCGGCGACCAGCGCGGCGCCATGGGTCGACGGGCTGGAATAGATCGTGCGGATGACCTGCTTGATCTTCGACTGCAGCCGCGCGGCCTCGTCGCGATCGACGCCGACCATCGACAGCGCGCCGACCCGCTCGCCGTACAGCGAGAACGACTTCGAATACGAATTGACGACCACGAACGCCTCGATCCCCGAGGCGGCCAGCAGGCGCACGGCGGTGGCGTCGGCCTCGGTGCCCTGGTCGAAGCCCTGGTAGGCCATGTCGACGAACGGCAGCAGGCGGCGCTCCTTCAGCAGTTCGATCAGTTGCTGCCACTGCGCCGCGGCCAGGTCCACGCCGGTCGGGTTGTGGCAGCACGCGTGCAGCAGCACCACGGTGCCCGGCTCCATCCGGCCCAGGTCCTCCAGCATGCCGGCGAAATCCAGTCCGTGGCTGGCGGGGTCGTAGTAGCGGTACTCCAGCAACTCGAAGCCGGCGGTGCGGAACACCACATGGTGGTTGCCCCAGCTCGGGTTGCTGATCGCGACCTTCGCGCCCGCGCCCTTCACCTGCTTCAGCAGGTCGGCCGCCACCCGCAGCGCGGCGCTGCCGCCGATGGTCTGCGCGGTGGCCACGCGGCCGGCGGCAAGCAGCGGTGACTGCGCGCCGAACACCAGTTGCTGGGTCAGCTGGTTGTACGCCGCCAGGCCGTCGATCGGCAGGTAGCCGCGCGGCTTCGCGGCGGCGGCCAGCGCCAGCTCCACCTCGTGCACGGTCTCCAGCAACGGGATGCGCCCGTGTTCGTCGACATAGATGCCCACGCCCAGGTTGATCTTGTGCGGCCGCGTATCCGCCAGGTAGGTTTCGGTGAGCCCCAGGATCGGATCGCCGGGGGCCATTTCAACGGGAGCAAAGAAGGACACGATCGGTACTCGGGTGGGCGTGGACGACACGGCCGGCCCACGCGCCGGAGCCGTCGAGGGACGGCTTTGCGGCATGATGGTGCAACGCGTGGGCAATCGGCGCGGAACATCCCCGACTATAGCAAGAGCCGCCGTGCGGCCCCAGCGACGGCCGCCGGGGCGCACCCTCGGCCACGAGGCCGGTCCGCGGTACGATCGGGGGCGTGTCAACCGTCGCACGCTGCGATCAGCGCGCTAAACTGAGCAGTACGTCACAGATTGGCCCTTGCCATGCAGATCCAGGATCCTGCCGAAATCGTCCACCTGCTTGCCGAGCTCAAGCTGGAGCATCGCGATCTCGACGTGGCCATCGAGGAACTCGCCCACGCGATCGGTCGTGACGAACTGCAGCTGACCCGGCTGAAGAAACGCAAGCTGCTGCTGAAGGACCACATCGCGCGGCTGGAAAGCAAACTGATCCCCGACCTCGACGCCTGACCCCATGACCCCGTTCGTCCCCACCCGCCTGCACGACGAGCACGTCGTGCTGGAGCCGCTCTCGCCCGAGCACGCGCCTGCACTGGAAGCCGCTGCCGCCGACGGCGAGCTGTGGAACCTCGCCGTCACCAGCGTGCCGCCGCCAGGCCAGGCCCGCAGCTATGTCGAGAAGGCGCTGCAAGGCCAGACCGAGGGGCACATGCTGCCGTTTGCCGTGCGCGAGGCGCGCAGCGGCGACATCGTCGGCAGCACCCGCTACTACGAGATCGACGCCGCCGTGCCGCGCCTGGCCATCGGCTACACCTGGTACGCGAAGCGCTGGCAAAAGAGCCACCTCAACACCGCCTGCAAGCGCCTGCTGCTGGAGCACGCGTTCGAAACCCTCGGCTGCGCGGCAGTGGCCTTCCACACCGACGTGCTGAACGAGGACTCGCAGCGCGCGATCGAGCGTCTCGGTGCGCAACGCGAAGGCGTGCTGCGCGCGCACCGGCGCCGTGCCGACGGCAGCCTGCGCGACACGGTCTGCTTCAGCATCCTCGCCGAGGAATGGGGCAACGTGGCCAACTGGCTGGAGATGCGCCTGAGCCGCCTGACCGCGAACCTGTAGGGCGGGCACCGCCCGCCGGCTTTTCCAACGCGGCCGGTCCAGCAGGGGCGGCGGGCAGTGCCCGCCCTACAGCAGGCGATTGACCAGGCGGGCCAGCTGGGTGCGGTTCAACCGGCGCAGCAGCCGGCGCACCTCGGCCGGGTATTGCCGCGGGCTTTCCAGCTCGCGGTAATCGGCCAGCTGCACGGCATGCCGGCGCAGCGCCGCCCATTCCGCCTCGTGCTGCGCGTGCAGCCGCCACGTCGGGTCGCGCAGCAGCAGGCCGTTCTCCAGGTCCAGCGACCACGCGCGCGGGTTGAGGTTGTGGCCGGTCAGCACGGCCACGTCGTCGTCCACGAACAGGCCTTTCAGGTGGTAGCTGTTGTCGCCGTCGCGCCACAGGTGCAGCTTCAGCTGGCCGGTCGCGATCTGCGCGCGATGCGTGCGCGCGAAGCGGCGCAGGTTGTTCTCGTACAGGTAGGGCAGCAGGCCGATCGTGCGGAACGGCTGTTCCGGCGGCATGTAGAAATCGTTGGCCGTCTTGTCGCCGACCATGATGTCGACGCGGCAGCCCCGGCGCAGCAGCTGGCCCAGCGCCGCCCGCACCGGGCGCGGCAGGTTGAAGTAGGGCGTGAGCAGGACCACCCGCTGCCGCGCGCCGCGCAGCAGCGACAGCAGCACCGCGTCGAGCTGGTTGTCGCCGCGGCCGAAGCCCAGCAACGGCGTCACCGCCACCTCGCCCGGCCCGGGTTCCGCCGCGGCCATCTCGTAGCGTGCGCGCTGCAGCTGCTCGCGCAGGCGGCGGATCTGCGGCTGCAGGCTGCGCGTGCGCGGCACCCCGGGCACGTCCAGCCGGCGCACGGCGGCACTGCCGGCCAGGTAACGCCGCACGAAATCCGCCATCGAGTCGGCCAGCGCAGCGTGGCGCAGCAGGTGGTAACGATCGAGCCGGTAGCGCCCGTGCCGCGCCAGGTACACGTCGTTGAGGCTGGCGCCGCTGTACAGCACCGCGTCGTCGATCACGAAGCCCTTCAGGTGCAGCACGCCGAACAGCTCGCGGTTCTGCACCGGCACGCCGTGGATCTCCACGCCCGGCCCCAGCCGCGCGGCGTACTCGCGGTACATGCCCGCGTTGCCTTCGCTCTTGTGCTTGCCGATCAGGCCGCGCTGCGCCCGATGCCAGTCGACGAACACCGCGATCTCCAGCTCCGGCCGGCGGGCCTTCGCCGCGTACAGCGCGTCGAGCACCTCGCGTCCGCCGTCATCGTCCTGCAGGTACAGGGTCACGATGACGATGCGCCGCGTGGCCGTGGCGATCAGCTCCAGCAGGGTCTGCCGGAACGCGGTGGCGTCCGCCAGCGTGGTGATCGCCGTGGCCGGCACGGCGAACGCCGGCAGCTCGCCCGGCACCGCCGGCGCGGGCCGCCGGAACGGCAGCATGCGTCGCGCCAGGCGACGCGGCGCACCGATCAGGCGCTTCATCGGTGACCCGGGCCGGGCGCGTGGGCGGGGGCGCCCTCGACCAGGCGGCTGCGGCCCGCCACGCTCAATGCCCCGTGATGGGGAACGTCTGCACCTCGCCCTGCGCCGAGCGCGCGGCCGCCGGTTGTCCGGCCGGCTTGAGCGCCGTGCTGCCGCACTGGTACGCACCCCACGGCTGCGAGCCGTCGGCCGGTTCGGCCAGCGGCTTGATGGTGTCGGCATGCATCTTGGCCGCCTCGTTGCGCGCGAGCACTTCCAGTTCGTCGCGCACCTTGATGTCGTTGCGGTTGACCGGGCCGACGTGGTCCATCACCGAGACGGTGACCTTGCCCAGCTCGCGGCAGCTGGAGACGTCGCCGGACCAGGCGGTGCGCACGTCCTTGCCGGCCGGATCCAGAGTGATGCCCCAGCTGCAGGCGCCGAGCAACAGGACAGGGGCGAGCAACAACAGGGTCTTGCGCATGGGTGGCTCCGCAGCAGTGGTCGATGGGACGAAAGAGGCCGGGCCAAGGCGGCCCGGCCTCCATCGTAACGCGCCGACGCGCCGGCGTCGCTCGCTCCCGCGGCGCCAAGCCGCGGCGGTTCACGTTGCGGTGCGGTGCCTCACGGCGCCGGTTTGGCCACCGGCTTGCCGTCGGCGTCGAGCACCTCGACCGTGCCGAGCTTCAGCGCGCGGATCGGCGATTCGATCCTGGCCAGGTCGCCGACGATCACCCAGGTCAGCCGGTCCGGATGGATGATCTCCTTCGCCGCCGCCTCCACCGAGGCGTCGCTCTGGCTCTCGATGCGCGACTTCAGGGTCTGCACGTAGTCATCCGGGCGGTTGTAGAGGGCGATGCCCTGCATGGCACCCATCACGGCCGAGGTGGTCTGGTACTGGCCGGGCATGCTGCGCACGTCGCCCACCTTGATCTTGCTGATCTCCTGCGCGGTCAGCGGCTTGTCGCCGATCACGGCGCGCGCCTCCTTCAGCATCTCGCTGGCCGACTGCGCGGTCTTGTCGGTCTGCACCGGCGCGTAGAGCATGAACGGGCGCTGCCCCACCGCATTCTGCAGGAAGCTGAAGGCACCGTAGGCCCAGTGCTTGTCCTCGCGCAGGTTCATGTTGAGGCGCGAGGTGAAGCTGCCGCCGAAGGCGCCGTTCATGGTCTGGATCTGCAGGTTGTTCGGCGCCTCGGTGGACGGCGCCAGGCTGCCGGCCAGGATCAGGCTCTGCTGCGCCCCAGGGCGGTCGACCAGGAACACGCGCACGTCTTTCGGCGGCGCGACCTTGCCGATGTTCTTGGCCGGCACCTTGCTCGCCGGTGCCTTCCAGTTGCCGAACACCGCGTTCAACTGCGGGATGATCTTCGCCAGCGTGGTGTCGCCGGCCACCAGGATCTTCATGTTGTCCGGGCGGATGTAATCGGTCATGAACCGGCGCATGTCCGCGTCGGTCAGCGACTTGATCGAGGCCTCGGTGCCCGAGCCGGTGAACGGGATCGCGTAGGCGTGGCCTTCGCCGTAGAGCAGCGGCGGCAGCGTGCGCAGCGCGATGCCGGTGGGCTGGCTCTTCTCCTGGGCGATGCCGGCCAGCCACTGGCCACGCAGGCGGCTGACGTCGGCGTCGCGGAACGCCGGGTTGCGCACGATGTCGGCGAACAGGTCGAGCGAGGGCTTGAGCTGGTCGTCCAGCGCGTTCAGCGAGGCATTGCAGTAATCCAGCCCGCAACCGCTGGCGATGATCGCGCCCAGGCGCTGCTTGCGCTTGGCGATCTCCACCGAATCGAGATCCTTGGTGCCTTCGTCGAGCATCGACATGGTGAAGCTGGAAGTGCCCAGCTTGCGGCCCTGGTCGGCGGCGTAACCGGCGTCGAACAGCAGTTGCAGCTGGACCGCCGGCACCGCATGGCGTTCGGCCAGGATCACCTCGACGCCGTTGTCGAGCTTGCCGTGCTGCAGGGTCGGGAACGCCAGGTCGGGGAAGCTGGCGACCTCGGGCACGCCCTTGCTGCGGTCCACGTCGCTGGCCACGGTCTTGTAATCGCCCTTGGCCGACAGCACCGGCGCCGGTGCACCGGGCGCGGCGGCGCGACCGGCCACGGTGGCCATGTCGGTGTCCTCGACCTTGCCCGGCACCACGGTCAGGGTGTAGTCGCCGCGGGCGATCCACTTGCCGGCCACCGCCTTGACGTCGGCCGGCGTGGCCGCCATCAAGGTGTTGAAGTCCTTCAGGTACTGCCCCGGATCACCGTGGTAGAGCTGGCCCTGGGCCAGGATCGAGGCCTGCGTGTTGACCCGTTCCAGCCCGCGCACGAAGGATGCGCGGGTTTCGGTCTTGACCCGCGCCAGCTCGTCGGCGGTGGGGCCGTCGGCGAGGAATTTCCGCCATTCGTCGGCGATCGCGGCCTCGACCCGGGCCGGGTCGACGCCCTTCTTCACGTCCACCTGCAGGTTGAACTGGCTGGCCAGGACGTGCTGCTCCACGTAGACCGAGACGTCGTCGGCGAGCTTGTCCTGGTAGACCAGCCGCTGGTACAGCCGCGAGGTCTTGCTGCCGCCGAGCACGGCGGCGGCCAGTTCCAGCACGTTCTTGTCGTGGCTGCCGCGGCCGGGCACGTTCCACTCGCGGTAGATGCGCGTCTGCGCCACGTTGTCGGTCATCGTGCCGCGGGTGGACTTGTCGCGGGGGGCAACCCACGGCTGCGGGCGCGGCACCTGCGGGCCGGCGGCGATGTCGCCGAAGTACTTCAGCATCTTTTCCCTGGCCACCGCCGGCGTGATGTCGCCGGCCAGCACCACCACCGTGTTCGCCGCGCCGTAGTAGTCGCGGAACCACTGCTTGACGTCAGCGAGCGAGGCGGCATTGAGGTCCGCCATCGAGCCGATGGTGTCGTGATGGTAGGGATGGTTGGCGGGGAACGCCTCGGCCTGGATCAGTTCGCCGGCGCGGCCGTAGGGCTGGTTCTCGCCCTGGCGCTTCTCGTTCTGCACCACGCCGCGCTGCTCGTCGAGCTGCGCCTGGCCGATCGCGCCGAGCAGGTGGCCCATGCGGTCGGATTCCATCCACAGCGCCATGTCCAGCGCGGTGGTCGGCACGGTTTCGAAATAATTGGTGCGGTCCAGCCAGGTGGTGCCGTTCTGGTCGGTGGCGCCGGCCAGCTCGAACGGCTTGAAGAATTCGTCCTGGTGGTTCTCAGAGCCCTGGAACATCAGATGCTCGAACAGGTGCGCAAAGCCGGTCTTGCCCTTCGGTTCGTAGGACGAGCCCACGTGGTACCACACGCTCACCGCCACCACCGGCGCCTTGTGGTCCTCATGCACCACCACCGTCAGCCCGTTGGGCAGGGTGAACCGGGTATAGGCCAGATCGGGGATCTGCTGCGTTGCGGCAGCGGAAGCCTGGGCCGCGTGCACCGCGGGCGCGGCCAGCAATGCCGGCGCGGCGAGCCCGAACGTGAGCAGGCCGGAGACAAGCAGGGCAAGCGGCGTTTTTTTCACGGTGAACCTCCTGTTTGCGCGAATGGTCGAGGCAGGCTAACCGGCACCCCCGGGCACCGCAAATGACTTGTGGCACGGTCGCGCACCGGCGTGGCGGCGCGCCGCGCCACTGTCCGGCGGCAACCGGACGACTGTCCGCGGACAACCTTCAGGAGGCAGAAGGTGGCGCTCAAATCTTGAAAAATCAACATGTTGGCCGCATATATGGGCGTGGCACGAGGATTGCTTCATTAGGGCAGCAAGGCCCTACTCACGCATTGGAGATGTGATCGTGAAATTCGAGACTTTCATGCTGCACGGACTGTTCATTGCCAGCCTGCTGGTGTGCAGCCTCATCCTGGCCGCCATGGTCACCACCTCGGCAACCCTGCCGGTACAGCTCGCCCATGGCGACGACATCGGGACTCAGCTGCTTGCCTCGCCGAGCAGTTGCGCGCTGCCGCCGGACGGCGTGGTCTGCCCGCGCGTGAACGGTTGAGCATGACGCAGGCGATAATGCACGGATGCTCCACGTCATCCTGCACCGCCCCGAGATTCCGCCCAACACCGGCAACGTGATCCGCCTTTGCGCGAACACCGGCGCCATGCTGCACCTGGTGCGCCCGCTGGGCTTCGCGCTGGATGATGCCCGGCTGCGCCGCGCCGGGCTGGACTACCACGAATACGCCCGCGTCGCGGTGCACGACGACCTGCCCGTCTGTCTCGCCACGATCGGTGCACCGCGCGTGTTCGCCTTCACCACCCGCGGCACCGTGGCCCACGTCGACGCGCGCTACGCCGAGGGCGACGCGCTGCTGTTCGGCTGCGAAACCGCCGGCCTGCCGGGCGAGGTGCTGGAGTCCATTCCGGCGGCGCAGCGCCTGCGCCTGCCGATGCGTCCGGACAGCCGCAGCCTGAACCTGTCCAACACCGTCGCCGTGGCCGTCTATGAAGCCTGGCGTCAACTCGGCTTCGTTGGAGCCGCACCGAACTCGTAGGAGCGCACCTTGTGCGCGATGCTTTCCGCCACGTGACGAAGAGCATCGCGCACAAGGTGCGCTCCTACAGATCAAGGCCTGCCCCGCTACAATCGGCCGATGAACGTCGCCACCCCCAATGCCTGGATGCCGCAGCCGCTGCGCAAGCTCGCCGGGCGCGCGCTGGAAACCGCGCTGAACCACACGCTGTCGCTGGATCCGCCGACGCAGCAGAAGCTGGCCGCGCTGGACGGCCGCCGCGTGCAGGTGCACCTGCGCGGCCCGGAGCTCGCGCTGGAAATCACCGTCCAGGACGGCCGGCTGCGGGTCGGGCCGCCCACCGGCGACAGCCAGCTGAAGGTGGCCGCCACGCCCGGCAGCCTGCTGTCGATGCTGCTGCGCCGCGACGAGGACGGCATCGCGCCGGGCAAGGTGGAGATCGCCGGCGACGCGGAGCTGGCGCGCCGGCTGGAGAAACTGGCCGGCAAGTTCGCGCCGGATTTCGAGGAGGCCTTCGCGCGCAGCTTCGGCGAGGTGCTCGGCGTGCCGCTGGCCAGGGCCGTGCGCAAGGGCCTCGCCCATGCCCGCGAATCCGGCGCCCATTTCACCGAGGATGCCGCCGACTGGGTGCGCGACGAGGCCCGTCTGGCCCTGGCGCCGGGCGAAGTGGAAACCTTCCTCGACGACGTGGACGCCCTGCGCGAACACGGCGAGCGGCTGGAATCGCGGGTGCAGCGACTGGCCCGGCAGCTGCGGGGCTACACCGCGTGACGCCGCTGCGCGTAGTGCCGCGCCTGCTGCGGGTGGCCTCGGTGCTGCTGGCCTGGCGGCTGGATGAACTGGTCGACGCCGCGCACCTGTTCCGCCCGCTGAAACTGCTGCGACCGCTGCTGGCCCGGCCGCGCGCCAACGTGGCCTCCCTGTCGCGCGGCGAGCGCCTGCGCCGGGCGCTGACCGAGCTGGGGCCGATCTTCGTCAAAGCCGGCCAGGTGCTGTCGACCCGCCGCGACCTGGTACCCGAGGACATCGCCGACGAACTGTCGCTGCTGCAGGACCAGGTGGCGCCCTTCCCCGGCAACGAGGCGCGCGCCATCGTCGAGCAGGAACTGAAACTCCCGGTTGGCCGTCTATACGCCCAATTCGACGAGACCCCGCTGGCCTCGGCCTCGATCGCCCAGGTACACGCCGCCATTCTGGCCGACGGCCGCGAGGTGGTGGTGAAGGTGCTGCGCCCCGGCATCGACGCGCAGATCGCCCGCGACGTGAAGCTGCTGCGCTCGCTGGGCGAACTGGCCCGGCGCTGGCACCCGAACGCCGACAAGATCCGCCCGCTCGACGTCGTCGCCGAAGTCGAGAAGATGCTGGAGAACGAACTCGATTTGCAGCGCGAAGGCGCCAGCGCCAGCCTGCTCCGGCGCAACTTCGCCAGCGGCGTGGACCTGTACGTGCCCGAAGTGCACTGGGAACTGACCAGCGCGCGCGTGCTCACGCTCGAACGCGTGCACGGCATCAGCTCGGACGACATCGCCGCCATCGACGCGGCCGGCCTGGACCGCAAGGCGCTGGCCGCCAAGGGCGTGCGGGTATTCTACGAGCAGGTGTTCCGCGACAACTTCTTCCACGCCGACGCCCACCCCGGCAACATCTGGGTCGATCCCGCGCGCCTCGCCGAGCCGCGCTTCATCGCGCTGGACTTCGGCATCATGGGCTCGCTGCCCGAGGCCGACCAGTACTGGCTGGCGCAGAACTTCATCGCCCTGTTCGAACGCGACTACGCACGCATCGCGCAATTGCACGTGGCCGCCGGCTGGATGCCGCCGACCGTGCGGCTGGACGAGCTGGAGGCGGCAGTGCGCACCGTGTGCGAGCCGTACTTCACCCGGCCGCTGTCGCAGATCTCGCTGGCCGAGCTGGTGGTGAAGTTGTTCCAGACCGCGCGCCGCTTCGAGCTGACCTTGCAGCCGCAGCTGATCCTGCTGCAGAAGACCCTGCTCAACATCGAGGGCGTGGGCCGCATGCTCGATCCGGAGATCGACATCTGGGCGGTGGCGCACCCGGTGCTCAAGCGCATCCTGCGCGAGCGCTACAGCCCGCTGCGCACCCTGCGCGACGTGCGCAAGCGGCTGCCCGAATGGCTGCACCACGCGCCGGAGTTCCCCGAACTGGTGCGCGATGCGCTGCGCCAGGCCGGCCGCGGCGAACGACGCGAGCTGGCCGACCCGCTGGCCCTCAAGCTCGCGCTGGACAATGCACGCCGCCAGCACCAGGTGCTCGCCTGCAGCCTGCTCGGCAGCGCGTTGCTGATCGGCGCCGCCCTGTTGTGGACGCTGGCCCCGCAACACGGGATCTGGCCGCCGCTGGGCGCCGGCATCGCCGGATTGCTCGCCTTCGCGATCGGCTGGCCGCGCCCGCGATGACCTGTAGGAGCGCACCCTGTGCGCGAGCTCTTCGGTCACGTAACGAAAGGCATCGCGCACAGGGTGCGCTCCTACAAGCGATCCGGCTGTGATCGAAATTCTGTATCAGGACGACGCCCTGCTCGCGGTGAACAAGCCCGCGAACCTTGCCGTGCATCGGTCGAAATTCGTGGGGCCTGCCGATGAGTTCCTGATCGACCTGTTGCGCGAGCAGGTCGGCGACAACGTGTACCTGGCACACCGGCTCGACCGCGCCACCAGCGGCGTGCTGCTGGTGGCGCGCAGCAAGGAGATCGCCGCCGCGCTGGGCGAGCAGTTCATGGGGCGCGCCGTGCACAAGCAGTACCTGGTGGTGGTACGCGGCTGGCCGGAACCGGCCGAAGGCGTGGTCGACTATCCCCTGCCCGGCTCGCGCGACACCGGCCCGCGCCGCGAGGCGCGCACGCACTACCGGCGACTGGCCACGACCGAGGTGCCGATCGCGCTCGGCCGCTATCCACAGCAACGCTATGCGCTGCTGCTGGCGGAGCCGGAGAGCGGCCGCTTCCGTCAGATCCGCAAGCACCTGGCGCACATCCACCACCCGGTGATCGGCGATTGCCAGCACGGCCGCGGCGACCACAACCGGCTGTACAAGCAGCACTTCGGCTGTCACCGCATGCTGCTGCACGCGTGGCGGATCCGCTTCGCGCACCCCGTGAGCGGTGAGCCGATGCAACTGGAGGCGCCGCTGGACGAGGCATTCTCGCAACTGCTGGCGCGGTTCGGCTGGGCCGTTCCCGGGAACGGGCCCTGGGCGATCGGATTCCCGGCTTCTACGTGAACATGGCGACCCGCGCCGAGGTGTGATTCCCCGCGCCTGCCGCTTCAACGGTCGTGGAGTTCCGCCCACGCCCAGCCGAGCGCCAGCAAGGACATGCACGCGATCGCCGACAGCAAGGCGAGCGCGGACACCGACCAGTCGCCATGCAGCCAGTCCTGCCAGCCGGCACGCAGCAGCGGCAGCGGCAGCAGGCTTGCCCCGCACAGCGCGCCTCCCGCGAGCATGCCCACCCACACGGGCCATGTCCGGCGACGCCGACGTGGTGGCAGCCGTCGCATCACGCGTTCGCAAAAGCCGTCGTCGGGCACCGCGCCGGCGAACTGCCGCCGTAGCAGCGCCTCGATCGCATCGTCATGCGGATCATTCGTCATGTTGGTTCCTCGCTCGCCATCTCGCGCCAGGCCGCCAGCCGCGACCTCAGTTTCGCCTTGCCGCGCATCGCATGGGTTTTCACCGTGCCCAGCGGCATCGCCAGCACGTACGCCGCCTCCTCATGGCTCAGCCCCAACTGTACGCAATGCAGCAGCACGGTCTGTTCGGCAACAGACAGACCCTGCATGGCGCGCTCGACATCCAGTTGCAGGTCGACCGGCTGGGACGGGGCCGCCAATTGTTCGAGCTCGCCCTCGCCGCCGGCCTCGACGGGCCACGACGGCTTGCGCAAGCGCTGCAGGAAACAGGCGTAGGCGATGCGATACAGCCAAGTGGAGAAGCGGGCCTCGCCGCGGAACTGATCGAGCTTGCGCCATGCGAGCAGGAAGGTCTCCTGCGCCAGGTCATCGGCCACGGCTTCGTCGCCGCGCGTCAGCCGGCGCAGTTGCGCGCGCACCATGCCCTGGTGGCGGCGCAACAGTTGCTCGAACGCCCGCGGGTCGCTGCCCAGCAGGGCGCGCGCCACCAGCGCCTGATCGATACGTGCCTCGGCGACGCGGTCAACCATGCGTGCCGTCGCGCCGGTTCAGCCACCAGCTGGCGAGGTAGCCCAGGCCGATCATCAGCGGCAGCAGGCCGAGCCCCCACAGGCTGCCCAGGCTGTGGCCCGTGCCGGCCTGGCCAGGCAGCGCAAGCAGGGTCGCCATCAGGCCGAGGCCGCTGCCGATCAGCACCAGTGCGCGGCGCCGTTCGCAATAGACCACGTGCGGTTCGACCAGCAGCTCCGGCGGCAGCGGCACGCCCTTGTCGGCCAGCTGCAACAGTGTGCGGTAACGGGCCTGGGTCTGCTGGCTGCGATAGACCAGCAGGATCAGGACGATCAGCACGGGGGCCAGCATCACGACGAGGGGGATGAAGAAGAATTCCATGGGCGTGCTCCGAAAGGTGCGTGCGTGTCAGGTGGAACGGGATCCGGCGATAAGCCGCATGATCAGGGTTGCGCGTGCCCGGCGGCCAGCAGGTCGGCGATGTGTTCGGCCAGCAGCCAGTTCTCCCCCGGCCCTTCGTTGCTGGTCAGGGCCACCGCCGCGTCGGTGCCCCAGACCATCTGCAGGTTCGCATCCGTGCCCTCGATGCCGCCCGCATGGCCCCGGATGTGCCGGCCGTGCGAGAGCCGGTCGCCGAATCCGGCGGCGTAGGCGCCTGGTCCGGCGGGCACTTCGTCTTCGAACATCCGTGCCAGCGTGGCTGCATCGACCAGCTTGCCCTCGCGCAAAGCCTTGGCGAAGCGCAGGAGATCGGCGTTGCGGGAGTAACCCCCGCCAGCCGGGCCACCGGCCGGTATTTTCAGCCAGTCCGCCTTCCAGGCGGGCGAGAACAGGGCGTCGTGGAAGTAGCCGGTCGCCAGCTTCGGCGTGAGGTCCCCAGGGCGGTCGAAGCCGCTGGCGTCCATCCCTGCCGGCGCGAACACGTGGCGCCGGATGTAGTCGGCATAGCCGTCGCCGGAGACCTTCTCGATGATGCGACCGAGCAGCATGTAGCCGGCGTTGCTGTAGTTCCACTGCTTGCCGGGCTCGCTCAAGCGGGGCTGCTTCGCGATCAGGTCGAGATAGTCGGCCGGATGGACGAATGTCTCCCGGTGCTCGAAATACTCCGGTACCAGAAAGTCGCCCAGGCCTGAAGTATGGTGCAGCAATTGCCAGACGGTGATCCGCCGCGCCGCCGCGTCGCCGCGGTATTCCGGCAACAGCTGGCCCAGCGTGGCCTGCCAGGACAGTTTGCCTGCCTGCACGAGCTGGGCGATCGCCACCGCGGTGAACATCTTGTCGATCGAGCCGACATGGAACTTCGTCTCGTGGTCGACCGGTATCCCGAAGCGGCGCTCGGCCAACCCGCGGCATTCGTCGATCACCGTCTGCGCACCATCGACGACCGTGACGCAGCCGGAGAAATCCTCCGTGCCGACCAGCCGGTCCAGCGTGGCATGGATCAGCCTTGCCAACTCCGCGTGCGATACCGCGGTTCGCGGCCAGTCGGCGTACAAGGCGGGATCGCCCATCGGCACCAGCGCGGCTTGCGCCAGCTTGCCCGGCTGCGCCGGGTCGACGGCCAGCACCAGCAGGCCGCGGCGGCCGCCATGCCGCGCCTTGACGGCTACCTGCAGCATGCCGGGCTGGCGCGGGTCGGTCCGCACGTCGAACACGTCGAGTCCGCCACCGTCGCGCACTGCCGAGACCAGGCCATCGATGAAGCTGGCCTGGTCTTCGCGGGAAACCGACCCGGACAGGATGCCGGCCGCCCACTGACGAATCTGCACCGGTGTATCGCTGTCGGCGTGATGGACGATCTGTGTCCCCAGGTTGCCCACGGGCGTCGCGGGAAGGGCGGGCTGCGCCGCGGCTCCGGCGGCGAAGATCCCCTGCGCGGCGCCGAAGGCGATCCAGAGGGCGAGTCGCCGTCCGTAGTTGTATCCGGTGGTGTGGCGGGATGGGTTCATCGGTGATGCGCTCCGTGGGGCGGATCGCCCGGGAAAGGCGACCGGATGGGGGAGATCGCCGCGAAGCCGTGCGGCCCATGGCAACCATCGTGGTGTCAGGACCTTGGATGCGCCGACCGGTGCCATTGGATTCACCGCTCGCCGACGGACCGTGCCTGCCGATGGCACCCGCCACACGGCACCATCCCGGGCCTCGCCCCTTTACACTCTTGCCATGCTGATCGTCAGTCGCACCATCCATTTGCCGGAATCCGAACTGCTCGAGCGTTTCCTGCGTGCCGACGGCCCCGGCGGGCAGCATGTGAACCGCACCGAAAGCGCGGTGGAGCTGCGCTTCGACGTGGCCGGCTCGACCTCGCTGCCGGAGGAGGTGCGCACGCGCTTGCTGGCCCGCCGCGACCGCCGGCTTACCGCGGACGGCGTGCTGGTGATCCAGGGTCGCCGCTTCCGCGACCAGGGGCGCAACCGCGACGACGTGCGCGAGCGGCTGGCGGAACTGGTCCGCGGCGCGCTCTCGCCACCGAAGAAACGGGTCGCCACCCGGCCGACCCGCGCCTCGAAGGAACGCCGGCTGGCCGGCAAGCAGCAGCGCGCCCGGATCAAGCAGACGCGCTCGCGCAAGCCGGACCTCGAATGAAGGGGCGCCTGTACACCCCCGGCCAGTTGCCGGCGCGCATGCCGAAGCTGCGTGACGGCTGGCAGCGGCGGGCCTGCCGCGGCGTGCTGCGGCTGTGCGGTTGGAGCCTGGCCGGCCAGTTTCCGGACGCGGCCAAGGTGGTACTCGTCGCCGCGCCGCACTCGTCCTGGTGGGACGGCGTGTGGGGCCTGCTGATCAAGGTGGCGATCGGTGCCGACGTGCACTTCATGGCCAAGCAGGAGCTGTTCCGCGGGCCGCTGGGTGGTTTGCTGCGCCGCCTCGGCGGGATGCCGATCGACCGCGGCGCCGCCAAGGGCGTGGTCGAGCAGATGGCCGACCAGTTCCAGCAGCGCGAGGCCTTCTGGCTCGGCATCGCGCCGGAAGGCACGCGCAAGCCGGTGAAGCGCTGGAAGAGCGGCTTCTGGCACATCGCTCGCGATGCCGGCGTGCCGGTGTTCCCGGTGGCGTTCCACTACCCGCAGCGGATCATCCAGCTCGGCCCGCTGTTCGACCCCGGCGCCGACATGGAGGCGGACATGCAGCGCCTGCGCACGTGGTACGCGCCGTTCAAGGGCAGGCATCGCGACGTGTAGGGCGCCGCTTCGCCGTCAGCGCTGCGAATGCCCCGGGTCGTCGTGCTCGCGGTGGGTCAGCAGGCCGGGGCGGACCAGGTCGATGAAGGCGCGGGCCTCGGCGCTCAGGAACTTGCCCTTGCGCATCACCACGCCGTAGCTGCGCTGCGGGAAGTACTGCTTGATGTTGCGCACCGCCAGGCGCGCGCGATCGGCCTCGGTGATGCAGATGCCGGTGACGATGGAGATGCCCATGCCCATCGCCACGTATTCCTTGATCACGTCCCAGCCGCCGACCTCGATCGCCACGTGATACGGCACCTGGCGCTGCTGGAACACCAGGTCCACCAGCCGGTAGGTGGACAGCCGCTGCGGCGGCAGGATCAGGCCATACGGCGAGATGTCCTCCAGGGTGATCTTCTCTTTCGCCGCCAGCGGGTGGTCGGGCGGCATGATCAGCATCGGGTCGTAGTGCCGTACCGGTGCCCAGGCAATGTCGTTGGGCACGTCGAGCATCGAGCCGACCGCAAAATCCGCCTCGTCGGCGCGCAACAGGGCCAGGCCGTCCTTGCCGGTGACGTTGGCCAGCTGCAACTGCACCGCGGGAAAGCGCTCGCGGTAACGGCGCACCAGCTCCGGCAGCAGGTACTGGATGGTCGAGGTGCCGGCGGCGATGGTCAGCCGGCCGGCCTGCAGGCCCTTCACCCTCGCCTGGAAGTCGCGGTCCAGCGTGTCCCAGCCTTCCACCAGCGGACGCGCCAGTTCGTACAGTGCCTCGCCCGCGTCGGTGAGGTTGATGCGGTGCCGCCGCCGCTCCAGCAGCATCGTGCCGAGCTCGCGCTCCAGCGCCTGCAGCTGCAGGCTGATGGTGGGCTGGGAAAGGTACAGCGCCTCGGCCGCACGGGTCAGCGTGCCCAGCTTCACCACGCTGACGAAAGCACGCAGCTGCTTGTGGCGGTTGCCCTTGTAGTAGAAGCGGCCGCCCGCCCCTTCGGCGGGCTCGCCGGCGCCACGCGTTCTTGCCGCGCCGCGGCCCGGCTTTTTCGGCTGGTTCAGGGTGCTTGTCCGCGTTTTCATGACGATATTTCAGCCAGTTGGACAATTTATTGACAGTGCTGATAGTAATGATTGAAACATTCACTTTGTCAAAAAGATGGATGCTGACCTAGTTTCGATCCCGTCCACGACCCGGAGCGAAACCATGGCAGTCCCGCAGGAACAGCTCGAAACCGGCAGCACCGAAGTCCTCGTCGACGGCTCCGAATACGCGGCCATCCTCACCCCGGCCGCGCTGACCTTCCTCGGCCGGTTGCACCGCCGCTTCGAGCCCGCGCGACAGCGCGTGCTGCGCGCCCGGCGCGAACGCCAGGCCCGCTACGACGCCGGCGAACTGCCCGACTTCCGCCCCGACACGGCGGCGATCCGCGAAGCGGGCTGGACCGTGGCGCCGATCCCGCCCGCCCTGCAGGACCGCCGGGTGGAGATCACCGGCCCGGTGGAACGCAAGATGATCATCAACGCGCTGAACTCCGGTGCCAAAGTGTTCATGGCCGACTTCGAGGACTCATCCTCGCCCACCTTTGCCAACCAGCTGGATGGCCAGGTCAACCTGCGCGACGCGGTCGACGGCACGATCGGGTTCCGTTCGCCGGAAGGCAAGACCTACCGGGTCGGCGACAACCCCGCCGTGCTGGTGGTGCGCCCGCGCGGCTGGCACCTGCCCGACCGCCACTTCCGCGTGGACGGCGCCCCGCTCGCCGGTGCCCTGGTCGACTTCGGCCTGTTCGTGTTCCACAACGCGCACGCCCTGTACCGGCGCGAGCGCGGCCCGTATTTCTACCTGCCCAAGCTGGAGGCGATGGAAGAGGCCGCGCTGTGGGAGGAGGTGATGAGCACCGCCGAGGACGAACTGGGCCTGCCGCGCGGCACGATGAAGGCCACCGTGCTGATCGAGACGCTGCCGGCGGCGTTCCAGATGGACGAGATCCTCCACGCGCTGCGCCGCCGCGTCGTGGGCCTCAACTGCGGCCGCTGGGACTACATCTTTTCCTACCTGAAGACCCTGCGCGCCCACCGCGACCGCCTGCTGCCCGAGCGCGGCCAGGTCGGCATGACCGTGCCGTTCCTGAAGGGCTATTCGGAGTTGCTGATCCGCACCTGCCACCGCCGCGGCGCGTTCGCCATGGGCGGCATGGCCGCGCAGATCCCGATCAAGGGCGACGAGTCGGCGAACGAGGCCGCCCTGGACAAGGTGCGCGCCGACAAACTGCGCGAGGTGCGCGCCGGCCACGACGGCACCTGGGTGGCCCACCCTGCGCTGGTGCCGGTGGCGCAGGCGATCTTCGACGAGTACATGCCGGCGCCGAACCAGCTCGACAAGCTGCGCGAAGACGTGCAGGTCGGCCGCGAGCAATTGCTGGCCGCGCCCGCCGGCACCATCAGTCGCGCCGGCTTCGACAACAACGTCGAGGTGTGCCTGCGTTACACCGCCGCGTGGCTCGACGGCCTGGGCTGCGTGCCGATCCATCACCTGATGGAGGACGCTGCCACCGCGGAAATCGCCCGCGCGCAGTTGTGGCAATGGCTGCACCATGCCGATGCTCCGGCCGGCGGAGCGCCGGCCGGGGGCGCCCTCGAGTTTCCCGACCAGGCGCCGATCGACTTCGCCCTGTTCGATCAGGCGCTCGCCGCCCACACCCACCGCCTGCGCGAGAGCCGGCACCCCGGCGCCGCCCGCGCCGATGCCGCCGCGGCCCTGATCTCGGACCTGACCCATGCCGACGAACTCGGCGACTTCCTCACCCTGCCCGCGTACGAGCAACTCGCCTGATCCATCACCTCCTGCGGGAGGCTCACCCTGTGCGCGATGCTTTTGAACGATTCCGCGAAATGCATCACGCACAGGGTGCGCTCCCACAAAGACGTCACCACCGGAGCCATGCCATGAACACCACCCTGCCGACCGCCGAAAAGATCTCGCTGGACTGGAAGAACAATGCCCGCTGGACCGGCGTCCAGCGCAACTACTGCGCCGACGACGTGGTGCGCCTGCGCGGCACCGTGCCGGTCGAGCACTCGCTGGCGCGCCGGGGCGCGGAGCGCCTGTGGGCTTCGCTGCACCGGGAAGACTTCGTCAATGCGCTGGGCGCGCTGACCGGCAACCAGGCGATGCAACAGGTCAAGGCGGGCCTGCAGGCGATCTACCTGAGCGGCTGGCAGGTCGCCGCCGATGCCAACCTGGCCGGCGAGATGTACCCCGACCAGTCGCTGTACCCGGCCAATTCGGTGCCGCAGGTGGTCAAGCGCATCAACAACACCTTGCTGCGCGCAGACCAGCTGCACCACGCCGAGGGCAACCACGAGATCGACTGGCTGGTGCCGATCGTGGCCGACGCGGAGGCCGGTTTCGGCGGCGTGCTCAATGCGTTCGAGCTGATGAAGGCGATGATCGAGGCCGGTGCCGCCGGCGTGCACTTCGAGGACCAGCTGGCCAGCGTCAAGAAGTGCGGCCACATGGGCGGCAAGGTGCTGGTGCCCACGCGCGAGGCGGTCGACAAGTTGAACGCCGCGCGCCTGGCCGCCGACGTCGCCGGCGTGCCGACCCTGATCGTGGCGCGCACCGATGCCGACGCGGCCGACCTGCTCACCTCCGACATCGACGACAACGACAAACCCTTCCTCACCGGCGAGCGCACCGTCGAGGGCTTCTTCCGGGTCCGGCCCGGCCTGGACCAGGCGATCAGCCGCGGCCTCGCCTACGCGCCCTACGCCGACCTGGTGTGGTGCGAGACCAGCAAGCCGAATCTCGATGACGCGCGCCGTTTCGCCGAGGCCATCCACGCGAAATTCCCGTGCAAGATGCTGGCCTACAACTGCTCGCCCAGCTTCAACTGGAAGAAGAACCTGGACGACGCCACCATCGCGCGGTTCCAGAAGGAGCTGGGCGCGATGGGCTACAAGTTCCAGTTCATCACCCTGGCCGGCTTCCACAGCCTCAACTACGGCATGTTCGACCTGGCCCACGGCTACGCCCGCCGCCAGATGAGCGCCTTCGTCGAGCTGCAGGAAAAGGAATTCGCCGCCGGCGCGCGCGGTTTCACCGCGGTGAAGCACCAGCGCGAAGTCGGCACCGGCTATTTCGACGCCGTGACCCAGGCGATCCAGCAGGGCCAGTCCTCGACCACCGCGCTGAAAGGCTCGACCGAGGAGGCGCAGTTCAAGCAGGCCTCGGCGGCATGAGAGCCATGTAGGAGCGCACCCTGTGCGCGATGCCTTCCGTCACGTGACGAAGAACTCGCGCACGGGGTGCGCTCCTACACCGTTGCCGGCGGCACCAGCGCGATCACCAGCCAGCCCGGTTTCGGCTCCAGCTCGCGCTTGGTCGAGGCCACCCGCAATACGCCTTTTTCTTCCACGCCGAACATCAGCAGCGTGTTCGCACCGTATTTCTCGATGAAGTGCGGCCAGTCGAACGTGTTGGTCAATTTCGTCGACTTGATCCGCCAGCCGCGCTCCATCATCTCGGCGAAGCGACCGTGGGTCATCTCCTCGTCGAACAGCGGCGGCGCCAGCAGGCTGCCGGCCAGGGCTGCGCGATCGGTGTTCTCCCGCGGGGTGAGGTTGCGCAGGCGATAGACCTTGCTGCGGCCGAACTCCTGCCGGTACCGCACGCAGGCCAGCGAGTTGCGCTCGCGGTGAGTGGACAGCGCCAGCAGGCGGCCGATGCCGGTCAGGTCCAGATGACGCTCGGCATAGGGCGATGCCGGATTGCCGAAGAAGGTGGTGAGCCCCTGCATGCGGCCCAGGCGGATGCCGTCCCAGTCGTCGTCGGCCAGCACCACGCGGAATCCCGCATCGTGCAGCGACTTGGCGATCGCGCGGGCTACCTCGTCGGAGCCGAACACCAGCACGCCATGCGGCTCCGGCTCGGCCACCTTCAGCCAGATCGCCAGCGGACGGGCGGTGGCGCTCTGCAGCAGCACCGTGCCGATGATCAGGGTGAACACCAGCGGCACCAGCGCGTCGGCGCCGGGCACGCCCAGCGCATCCAGACGCAAGGCGAACAGCGCCGACACCGAGGCGGCGACAATACCGCGCGGCGCCACCCAGCCGATCAGCGCGCGCTCGCGCCAGTTCAAGCTGCTGCGGAAACTGGCCATCGCCACGGTCAGCGGCCTCACCGCGAACTGCGCGATCAGGAACAGCGCGATGCCCGCGCCCAGCATGCCGTCGGGCAAGGGCCAGCGCAGCCGCGCCGCCAGCAGGATGAACAGCAGCGACACCAGCACCGTGGTGAGGCTTTCCTTGAAATCGAGGATGTCGTCGATGTGCACGCCGCGCAGGTTGCCCAGCGAAATGCCCATGATCGTCACCGCCAGCAACCCCGACTCGTGGGTCAACGTGTTGGAGAGGCTGAAGGCGAGCAGGACGGCGGCGAGGACGGCGTAGTTCTGCAGGTACTCGGGAATCAGCTGGCGACGCAGGAAGAACGCCATCAGCCACGCGGTGATCGCACCGGTCACCGCGCCGCAACCGATGGTGGCCAGGAAGATGCCGATGGTGTGGCCTTCCTGCCGCGACACGATGGCTTCGTAGATCAGCACCGCGAACAGCGCGCCCAGCGGATCGATCACGATGCCTTCCCAGCGCAGCGTATTGGCGATGCGCGCGTTCGGCCGCAACGTGCGCAGCATCGGCGCGATCACGGTCGGACCGGTGACGCAGCCCAGCGCGCCGAACAGCAGCGCGATCGGCCAGGCCAGGCCGGCGACCAGGTGTGCAGCCAGCGCCAGCAGCAGCAGCGAGGCCACCGCACCGTAGCTGACCAGCCCACGCACCGCCTTGCCGATGCCGGGCAGTTCGTGGAAGCGCAAGGTCAGGCTGCCCTCGAACAGGATCAGCGCCACCGCCAGCGACACGGTGGGAAACAGCAGATCGCCCAGCAACCTGTCCGGGTCGAGCACGCCGACCACCGGCCCCAGCACGATGCCGGCCAGCAGCAGGAACAGGATCGCCGGCAACCTCACCCGCCAGGCCAGCCACTGGGCGAGGAACCCGACCATCAGCATGCCGGCGAGCATCAGGCTCAGCTCGATAGTCATCACAGCCCTTGGGGAATCCGGGCGTTATCGAAACACGCGACGGCGCGGGCGTCCAGCGTGCGGCCGTGGAAAGGAGCGGAGCGAGGAGTGAGGAGTGAGAGAAAAGCGGCGGCTCGCCACGACCTGCCTCCTCTCACTCCTCACTTCCAACTTCTAACTCCTCGCTTCTCGTTCCACTCCACTCACTCCTGCCCTAGAACCGCCGGTACTGCAGCGCCTCGGCCAGGTGCTCGCGCTCGAGCAGGGCAGCGCCACCGTCGAGGTCGGCGATCGTGCGGGCGACGCGCAGCACCCGATGGTAGGCACGCGCGGACAGACCGAGCCGCTCCAGCGCCTGTTCGAACCAGCGCCGTTCGGCCGGGCCCAGCGCGCAGTCGCGTTCCAGTTCGCGCGTGCTGATCTCCGCATTGGGTCGGCCCGCGCGCATCAACGATTGCCGGCGGGCTTCGAGCACGCGCGCGCGCACCGTGGCGGAGCTCTCGTCACGCTCGTTGCGCGGCGTGCCCAACTCGGCCAGCGCCACCGGCGGCACCTGCACGCACAGGTCGATGCGGTCGAGCAGCGGCCCGGAAATGCGCGAGCGGTAGCGCTGCACCTGGTCGGGCGTGCACCGGCAGCGGGGTTCGCCGGCGTAGCCGCAGGGACAGGGATTCATCGCCGCGACCAGCTGGAACTGGGCCGGGAAAGTCGATTGCCGCGCCGCCCGCGAGATCATGATGTGGCCGGATTCCATCGGTTCGCGCAGCACCTCCAGCACGTGGCGGCTGAACTCCGGCAGCTCGTCCAGGAACAGCACGCCGTTGTGCGCCAGCGAGATCTCGCCCGGGCGCGGGAACGAGCCGCCGCCGACCAGCGCCACCGCCGAGGCGGTGTGGTGCGGCGCCCGAAAGGGGCGCCGGCGCCAGCGCGCCGGGTCGGTGACCTGGCCGGCCACCGACAGCACCGCGCAGGTCTCCAGCGCCTCGAACTCGGACAGCGGCGGCAGGATGCCGGGCAGGCGCTCGGCCAGCATGGTCTTGCCGGTGCCCGGAGGGCCCACCAGCAGCAGATGATGGCCGCCGACCGCAGCGATCTCCAGCGCCCGGCGCGCCTGCAGCTGCCCGCGCACGTCGGCCAGGTCCGGCCCGTCGTGCGCACCGCCATCGCTGGGGATGCCCACCGGGCTGGACAGATCGTGTGCACCGCGCAGCCAGCCGCAGACTTCAGCCAGGGTTTCGGCGACGCGCACGTCGACGTCGGGCACCAGCGCGGCTTCGGCGGCGTTTTCGCGCGGCACGACCACCCGGCGATCACGCGCGCGGGCGCGCAGCAGGGCCGGCAGCACGCCGGAAATGCCGCGCAGCGAGCCGGTCAGCGCCAGCTCGCCGAGGAATTCGCAATCATCGAGCTTCTCGCGCGGTACCTGGCCGCTGGCGGCGAGGATGCCCAATGCGATCGACAGGTCGAAACGCCCGCCATCCTTGGGCAGCTCGGCCGGCGCCAGGTTCACGGTGACCCGGCGGTTGGGGTATTCGAAGGCGGTGTTCTGGATCGCCACGCGCACGCGGTCGCGTGCCTCGCGCACCGCCGCCTCGGGCAGGCCGACGATATTGGTGCAGGGCAAGCCACCGGAGAGATGCACCTCGACCATCACCTGCGGAGCAGCGATGCCTTCCTGGGCGCGGCTGAGGGTGACGGCGAGACTCATGCGGCCCGAAGCCGGTGACGCAGGGATGGCGGTGGCGCGCTGACTGGCACAAACATCGCGCGACTCCATCAGCAGCGCTGGATAAATAACCGCCTCCGATCGTTCTCGGGGTGAGGGTGACGGATCGGAGGCGGCTCCCGGGAGGTGGTTACGGCCGGCCGTCGCGCGCAGCGACGGCGGCCTCGAGTTCGGCCACCTGCTTTTCGAGCTCGTCGACCTTGGCCCGGGTGCGCGCGAGCACCTGGGTCTGGACGTCGAACTCCTCGCGGGTGACCAGGTCGAGGCGGCGCAATCCCTGCGCCAGAACATCCCGGAAGTTGGTGCGCAAATCCTGCTGCACCTGTGCCAGTCCTGGCGGTACCAACGACACAAGCCGCAGGGCAATCTGATCGATATCCTGCTTGTCCATCATGGACAGCGCCTCGAACTCGTCGAGGTAAATGCTAGGTGAACGAAACGGGGGGGCGCCATCGGTATGCTCCATCAAAAATTGTAGGGATTGTCCTACACCGCTACCGGTGAGGCGACAACACCCCGTCGGCCGGGCAAAATGCCGGTCTGCGGGCCTCTGCCGCCCTGCCGAAACGAGGAATGCGCATGAAACTGGTCGTGGCGATCATCAAGCCGTTCAAGCTGGACGACGTGCGCGAGGCGCTGGCCGAAGTCGGCGTGCAAGGCGTCACGGTCACCGAAGTGAAGGGTTTCGGCCGCCAGAAGGGCCACACCGAGCTGTACCGTGGTGCCGAGTACGTGGTCGACTTCCTGCCCAAGATCAAGCTGGAGGTGGCGGTGGCCGACGACCAGCTCGACCGCGTGCTGGAAGCGATCCAGGCCTCCGCACGCACCGGCAAGATCGGCGACGGCAAGATCTTCGTCAGCACGCTGGAGCAGGTTATCCGCATCCGCACCGGCGAGCTGGACCACGACGCGCTGTAATCTCGCCGCAACCCGCACCGGCGCTCGCCGCGGCCGGCTTGCAACACGACTTATACACAAGTTATTGGGTTGACCATGCCCGGGCCACCCGATATGTTGTGTACGTCGGTGCCCGACCAGATGCGACATCGGTCGGGCTTAAAAGGGAATCCGGTGTGACTCCGGAACTGCCCCGCAGCGGTAAAGCGGAAACGAACGCCCCCACATGCACTGGCCCTCCGTGGCTGGGAAGCGGGAGCAACTAGGCGGATCGCTCTGATCCTCGTCCGCAAGTCCGAAGACCTGCCGGCACAGCGGGACGAACGTGTCCCGTTGCGTAGTGACGGCTTCCGCGGGGAAGTGCGTCGTGAGGCGGTCGCCGCATGGCGTCCGCTTGCGCGTCGCCCCCCGGAATCCGTCGCTATCAGGCCCTGCGCGCGGGAGCAGGTGTTTGATGTCCCTCGCCGGAGCTTTCCTGCCATGCAAGCCACCGATACCGCCGAACGCGTGCGCGCCGTCGCGCGCGCCGAATCCCCCAGCCCGTCCGCCGATGAAGCCGCCTTCGCGCTGACCCCGCCGCACAGCGCGGCCTCCATGCACGTGACCAAACGCAACGGCGGCCAGGAAGCCGTCGACGTCAACAAGATCGTGCGCGCCGTGACGCGCAGCGCCGAAGGCCTGCACGCGGTCGACCCGCTGCGCGTGGCGCTGAAGACCATCGGCGGCCTGTACGACGGCGCCACCACGCAGGAACTCGATCAGCTGTCGATCCGCACCGCAGCGGCACTCACCGCCGAGGAACCCGAGTACGGCCAGCTCGCCGCGCGCCTGCTCGGCGCCTACATCGACAAGGAAGTCGGGGGCCAGGAAATCCAGAGCTACTCGCAGTCGATCGCGCGCGGCGCCGAACTGGGCATCCTCAACGATCGGCTGCGCGACTTCGTGGCCGCCAATGCGCGCAAGTTGAACGACGCGATCGACCCGTTGGCCACGCGCCGCTTCGAATATTTCGGCCTGCGCACGGTGTACGACCGCTACCTGCTGCGCCATCCACAGCTGCGCCTGGTGATCGAGACGCCGCAACATTTCTTCATGCGTATCGCCTGCGCGCTGGGCGGCAACGAGATCGGCGAGACGCTGGAGCTGTACCGGCTGCTGTCGTCGCTGGAATACCTCCCCAGCTCGCCCACCCTGTTCAACGCCGGCACCTGCCACGAGCAGCTCAGCTCCTGCTACCTGCTCGACTCGCCGGTCGATTCGCTGGAGTCGATCTACGACAAGTACGCCGACGTGGCGAAGCTGTCCAAGTTCGCCGGCGGCATCGGCCTGGCCTATTCGCGCGTGCGCTCGCGCGGCTCGCTGATCAAGGGCACCAACGGCCACTCCAACGGCCTGCTGCCGTGGCTGAAGACGCTGGATGCCTCGGTCGCCGCGGTGAACCAGGGCGGCAAGCGCAAGGGCGCGGCCTGCGTCTACCTGGAATCGTGGCACGCCGACATCGAGGACTTCCTCGAACTGCGCGACAACACCGGCGACGACGCGCGCCGCGCGCACAACCTCAACATCGCGAACTGGATTCCCGACGAATTCATGCGCCGGGTCGAGAGCGACGGCGACTGGTCGCTGTTCGATCCGAAGGTGGTGCCGCACTTCGTCGACAGCTGGGGCGAGGCGTTCGACGCCGCATACCGCAAGGCCGAAGCCGATGGCCTCGCGGTGAAAACGGTGAAAGCGCGCGAGCTGTATGCCCGCATGATGCGCACGCTGGCGCAGACCGGCAACGGCTGGATGACCTTCAAGGATCGCTGCAACGCTACGTCCAATCAGACGGCCAGATCCGAAAACGTGATCCACCTGTCCAACCTGTGCACCGAGATTCTCGAAGTCAGCTCGGTCAACGAGACGGCCGTGTGCAACCTCGGCTCGGTGAACCTGGCGCGGCACGTGCGCGATGGCGCGTTCGACTTCGACCAGCTCGCCTCGACCGTGCGCACCGCGGTGCGCAAGTTGAACCGCGTGATCGACCTCAACTACTACCCGATCGCCACCGCGCACGCCGCCAACATGAAGTGGCGGCCGGTGGGCCTCGGCGTGATGGGTCTGCAGGACGTGTTCTTCAGGCTGCGGCTGCCATTCGACTCGGCCGAGGCGCTGGCGTTGTCCACGCGCATCGCCGAGGAGATCTATTTCCACGCGCTGTCGCAGTCGTGCGAACTGGCGCAGGTCGAAGGCGCACATCCCGGCTTCGATGAAAGCCGCGCGGCCAGCGGTGAGCTGCAGTTCGACCACTGGCCGCAGGCCACGCCACACGACCAGACCCGGTGGGATGCGCTGCGCGAACAGATCAGGCAACACGGCCTGCGCAACTCGCTGCTGATCGCGATTGCGCCCACCGCGACCATCGCGTCCATCGCCGGCTGCTACGAATGCGTCGAGCCGCAGGTCAGCAACCTGTTCAAGCGCGAGACGCTGTCCGGCGATTTCCTGCAGGTGAATCGTCATCTCGCCGACGAGCTGAAGGCGCTGGGCTTGTGGACGTCCGACATCCGCGACGCGATCAAGCTGGCCGAAGGCTCGATCCAGGGCATCGCCGCGATCCCCGAGCGCCTGCGCCAGATCTACCGCACCGTGTGGGAACTGCCGCAGAAGGCGTTGATCGACTTGGCCGCCGCGCGCGGCGCATACATCGACCAGAGCCAGTCGCTGAACCTGTTCATGGAGAACCCGAACATCGGCCAGCTGAGCTCGATGTACATGTACGCGTGGAAGGCCGGCATCAAGACCACCTACTACCTGCGCTCGCGCCCGGCGACGAAGATCGCCAAGACCACCGTCTCGTCGTTGCCCGACCAGGCCCAGGCCACCGCCGCGGTATTCTGTTCACTGGAGAACCCGGAGTATTGCGAAGCCTGCCAATAGCGCGTGGGGTGTCGCGATGAAACGCTACCGGAACCTCGACGGAAACTCCGGCGTCACCGCCTACGAGAACGGATGCGGCTTCATCCGCATCCGCTTCGTCAACGGCGACACCTACGAATACACCGACAAGGCCACCGGCCCCGAGCACGTCGCAAACATGCAGCAACTCGCCCGCGCCGGCCGCGGCCTCGCCACCTACGTCAGCCGCTTCGTGCATGACGACTACGCACGCAGGTTGTAAGGCACCCCACCGTCATTCCAGCGAATGCTGGAATCCAGCGTCTTCCGGCGCGACGCAGAGGCACTGGATCCCGGCGTTCGCCGGGATGACGGCGTGGGGGTCACACGCCTATTTCCGCATATAAGTCACGCCAATACGGATTGGATTTCTCGATGAGCCCGATCTTCCAGACCCGCTTCCACGCCTTGATCGCCTTCTCGCGCGTGATCGCGGAGCCCATCGTTTCATGCAGCTCGAACCAGACGAGGTCGTGCACGTGATGTTGCCTGGTGAAACCCTCCACCGCGTTGTTCCGATGCTGCCAGATGCGCGCAGGGAGATTGGAGGTGACGCCAACATACAGCGTGCCGTTGCGCCGGCTGGCGAGGAGATACACACACGGTTGGCGCTCGCGCATGGAGGGAGTCCATTTCGTCATTCGATTTTGCCGAACTTACCGACACATCCGCCGTCATCCCAGCGAAAGCTGGGATCCAGAGCCTTTGCCCCACACGGAAGCGCGGCGTACACCCAGTCGCTGGATCCCAGCTTTCGCTGGGATGACGAGTCAAAAGCATCCGCGCCGCATCGGTCGCGAATCACACAAGGAACCGCACCATGTCCGCCCAACCCACCCGCAACGCCCACATCCTCGATCCGGGTTTCGAACTCACCCTGCGCCCGATGCGCTACCCCGGTTTCTACGAGATGTACCGCAACGCGATCCGAAACACCTGGACCGTCGAGGAAGTGGATTTCTCGATGGACACGCGCGACCTCGACACGAAGATGTCGCCAGCCGACCGCCATCTGATCCGGCGCCTGGTGGCGTTCTTCGCCACCGGCGACACCATCGTGTCGAACAACCTGGTGCTGAACCTGTACCAGCACGTCAACGCGCCCGAAGCGCGCATGTATCTCTCGCGCCAGTTGTACGAGGAGGCGCTGCACGTGCAGTTCTATCTCACCTTGCTGGACACCTATATCCCCGATCCGGCCGAGCGCAACGCGGCGTTTGCGGCGATCGAAACCATCCCGTCGATCCGGCAGAAGGCTGCGTTCTGCTTCAAGTGGATCGACTCGATCCAGGGCCTGCAGCGGCTGGAGACGCGCGAGCACCGGCGCCAGTTCCTGCTCAACCTGATCTGCTTTGCCGCCTGCATCGAGGGATTGTTCTTCTACGCGGCTTTCGCCTACGTCTACTACCTGCGCTCGCGCGGCCTGCTGCACGGCCTCGCCGCGGGCACCAACTGGGTGTTTCGCGACGAGAGCTGCCACATGGCGTTTGCCTTCGAGGTGGTGCGCACGGTGCGCGCGCAGGAGCCGGAGCTGTTCGACGACGCCATGCGCGCCCAGGTCGGGGAGATGATGGAGGAAGCGATCGCCTGCGAAACCCGCTTCGCCGAGGACGTGCTCTCCGGCGGCGTCGCCGGCCTGTCGGTGAAGGACATGCGCCAGTACCTCGAATACTGCGCCGACCAGCGCCTCGCCCAGCTCGACATGCCGAAGCAGTACGGCGCGGGTAATCCGTTCGACTTCATGGACCTGCAGGACGTGCAGGAGCTGGCCAATTTCTTCGAGCGCCGCGTCTCGGCCTACCAGGTCGGCGTGCAGGGCGAGGTGGCGTTCGACATGGCGTTCTGAGACGCTGGGGCCCCCACCGCCCCGAGTACCGATGAGCCTGGCCCACGCCACCGTGCTGTTCCACAGCCCGCTCGTGCGGATCACCGGCATCGACTGCCGTCATCCGCGCGGCGGCTGCGGTCGCGAGCGCGGCGACGAGCGCACGCACCTGGTGCTGCTGCGCCGGGGCGGTTTCGGCTACCACCTGCGCGGCGCGGTGCACGTGGGCGACCCGGCCACCGCGCTGCTCTACCGCGCCGGCGACAGCTACCGCATCTCGCACCCGTTCGCGGGCGGCGATGCCTGCACCTGCTTCGAGCTGCTGCCAGAGCACGAGGATGAACTGTTCGGCCGGCGCCTGCGCGACGAGCGCGATGCGACGCGTGTGGTCGGCGCCGCGGAGCAGTTCCGGCACGGCGTCCTGCATGCCGCGCTGGAACGCGGCGAAGCCGACCGGCTGGCGGCGGAGGAAGCTGCGGCCATGCTGTGCCAGGACATCGTGCGCGGTGACACCATCCCCGCCGCGCCGCTCTCGCCGACCGCGCGGCGGCTGGCGTGGCGCGCACGCGAAGCCCTGCTTGCCGATCCCGCCGACGACGCCGGTCTCGCGGCCCTGGCCGCGCGCGTCGGCTGTTCGCCGTTCCACCTGGCACGCGTGTTCCGCCGCGCTTTCGGGCTGTGCCTGACCGATTGCCGCACGCGGCTGCGCCTGGCGCTGGCGCTCGAGCGCCTCGCCAATGGGGCGGACGACCTGGCCGCGCTGGCCTGCGAGCTGGGTTTCAGCCATCACAGCCATTTCGGCGCCACCTTCCGCCGCCACGTGGGGCTCACGCCCACCGCGGCGCGCGCACGGCTGCGCGCGGGCAGCCTGGCCCGCATGAGCAGGCATTTGATAGCGACGCCGTCCCCCGCCCGCTAGCGTATCGGGCACCCGGCACCGCGCCGGGGCACCTTGTGCCGGAGGACCCCATGAAGACCGCCATCGCCCTGCTCACCCTTGCCGTTGCGTTCCACGCCGGGGAGGCCCGCGCCACCGCACCCCACCCGATGCTGCCCGCGGCGCTGGCCAAGGCCGTGGCGGCATTCGACCGCGCGCAGATGCACGGCGACGGCGCGGCGCTCGGCCGCCTGCTGGCCGACGACTATGTGCTGTTCAACAGCCGCGGCCTGGTCGAGGACAAGGCCGCCTTCATCCACGACTACACCGCGCCCGGCACCTGGATGAAGCCGTTCACGGTGGAGGAGGAAGTGGTGCGCCACTGGCCGGGTGGCGCCGTGCTCGGCGGCGTGGTCACGCTGGAGGGCAGCAGCGAAGGCAAGCCGTACAAGGTGCGCCTGCGCTTCGCCGACATCTGGGCCGAACGCGACGGGCGCTGGCAGGTGATCTTTACCGAGGCGACGCGCGCACCAGCGCCGTAGCCCGCCGCCTCGCCCTGCGCCGCGTAGGGGTGGCCGCCCCTTGCGCGCCCACTGGCGCACCGGGCCACACGAGCGTCCGCACCTGGACCGACCGGCACTTGACTACGCTTGTAGTCATGGCGTAGCTTGCCTACATCTGTAGTCAAGCAGGATCCGCCATGCGCAAGCCCTCCATCGGCGACCAGGAACTGGCGCTGTTGCAGCACATCGACGAGCACAGCGCGGCCTCGGTCGGCGAGGTCGCGGCGAGTTTCGGCGAGCCGCGCGGGCTGGCCCGCTCCACCGTGCTGACGATGATGGAGCGGCTGCGCGGCAAGGGTTTCCTCAAGCGCCGCCAGCTCCGGGGCATGTATCGCTACAGCACGGTCACCGGCGCCGGCGAGGCGATGCGCAGCGCGGTGGGCAGCTTCGTCGAGAAGACCCTGAGCGGTTCGGTCTCGCCTTTCGTGGCGTGGCTTTCCGAGCGAGCCGAGGTCAGCGACGACGAACTGGCCGAGCTGGAGGCGCTGGTCGAGCAGTTGCAGAGCCGGCGGCGGGAGACCTGACATGCCCCTCGACCATCTCGCCCTCTCGCTGCTGGCCCGGCTGGGCTGGACCTCGTTGCAGGCGATGATCCTGATCGCCCTGCTCGCCTTGCTGGTGCGCCTGCTGCCGCGCCTTTCGGCCGCGATGCGCTGCATGCTGTGGTGGTTGGTCGGCGCGCAGTTGCTGGCCGGTCTGGTCTGGCATGCGCCGCTGCAGCTGCGGCTGCTGGCGCCGCCGGCGGTCGAACGCCCGCTCGATCCGGTCGTGGTGTCGGCGCCCAGGCCGACGAACCTGCTGATCAATGCCGTCGCACCCGCGGCGGCGGCACGCGACAGCCTGCCACCATCCCCGGCACCGCGCGCCACGCCGCGCGGCTGGGCGCATGCGCCGCTGGCGCTGGCCCTGCTGTGGCTGGCCGGCCTGCTGGCGCAGCTGCCGGCCGTCGTTCGCCAGGGCTGGCAGGCACGCCGGCTGCTGCGCGAATCGCAACCCCTGTCCGATCCGTGGTTGCAGGCGCAATGCACGGCGCAGGCCCGCGCCCTGGGCTTGCGCCATGCGCCGGCGCTACGCACCTCGGCCGCGATCGACTCGCCGCAGGTGCTCGGTTGGCGCCGGCCCATCATCCTGCTGCCGCACGGCCAGGCGCTGAGCCGGGGCGACGCGTCGCTGGCACTGATCCACGAACTCGCCCACGTGCGCCGCGGCGATCTCTGGCTGGGCTGGATCCCGGCCGTGGCGCAACGCCTGTTCTTCTTCCACCCGGCGGTGGCGTGGGCGATGCGCGAGTACGCCCTGGCGCGCGAGGCGGCCTGCGACGCGCAGGTGCTGGCGCAGCCGGACATCGAACCGCGGCGCTATGGCCAGCTGCTGCTGCGCCTGGGCGTGGCGCATCCCCTGCGTGCCGGCCTGGCCGGCGCGTCCCCTTCGTTCGGCAATCTCAAGAGGCGACTGACCATGCTGCAACACTCCCCGATGCTCCCCCGCCAGCGCCTGCAGGGCTGGCTGCTGGTCGCCGTGATCGCCGTGGCCGGCGTGCTGCCGTACCGGGTCACCGCCGCGGCGTCCGACCAGCCGGCCACGCCTGCGCACAGCGGTTCCTCCTCCGCGCGGATCGCCCCACTTCCGCCCGCGCCACCGGCGCCCCTGCCGCCGCCAGCCACCGCACCCGCGGCGCCCACCATGACGGTGCCGCCTGCCCCGCCGGCTCTCCCTGCACCCCCGGCGCCGCCGGCGCCCCCTGCTCCGCCGATCACCGCGCGAAGCAGCCACGTGATGGTCAGCACCCACGCGGACACCGGCTACGCCTTTGCCCTGCTGGACGGCAACTCGACCACCCTCAACGGCACCGACGCCGACCTCGCCACCGTGCAGCGCCTGCGCCGGCACGGTGAGCCCCTGCTGTGGTTCCGCCGCGGCGACACGGCCTGGATCACCCGCGACTCCGCCACCGTGGAACGGGCCAAGGCAATCTACGCACCGGTTTCCGCGCTGGCCGAACAGCAGGGCAAGCTGGGCGAGCAGCAAGGTACGCTCGGCGAGAAGCAGGGCCGGCTGGGTGAACAGCAGGGCCGCATCGCCGCCGAGCAGGGCCAGTTCGCCGCGCGACAGGCGGAGCTGGCCGGCCGGGCCGCCGAACTGGCCGCCCGTCGCGCCACTCTCGCCGTCGGCCCCGACTCCGGCGAATCCGCCGCGGCCCTGGATGCCCAGGAGCGCGAACTCCACGCCGCACGCGCCGCGCTCGACAAGCAGCAACCCGACGTCGCCGAGCGCCAAAGCGCCCTGGGCGCCCAGCAAGCCGAACTTGGTCGGCAACAGGCCGCCCTCGGCAAACAACAGGCCGCGCTGGGCAAACGCCAGCAGGAAGCCTCGGCCAAGGCGGAAACGCAGATGGCGAAACTGCTGAACGAGGCGGTGGCGAAGGGACTGGCGCAGAAGAGCGCGCGGGATTGAGCACGCCGCCACGGTGCCGCGGCTGGCGTGGTTGCGCCAGGCCCGGCGAGGCCTGGCCACCGCCCTTCCGTATCGCTGTCTGACAGCTTCAAACAGCAAAGGCCGGGTCTGCACCCGGCCTTTGCGTTTCCCGCGCTCAAACGGCCGCGTTCACTTCCACGGCCACGCCTTCAACTCGTACTCCTTCGGCGGCGTGTTGCCGGCGAGGTATTGCACGAAGTAGTCCCAGCGGCGGCGGGTGACGTAGGGGGTGGCGTCGCCGTAGGCGTGGTGGGCGTTGGGGATCAGCAGCAGGTCGAAATCGCGGTTGGCCTTGATCAGCGCGTCGACCACCAGCAAGGTGTTGGACGGCGGCACGTTGTCGTCCATGGTGCCGTGGGTGAGCATCAGGCGGCCCTTGAGGTTTTTCGCCAGGTTCTGGTTGGCCTGGGCGTCGTAGTTGCTCTTGCCGTCCTTGTCGGTGACGAGTTCGCCCTGGTATTTCTCGGCCCAGTCGTCCTCGTAGTTGCGGTCGTCGTGGTTGCCGCTTTCGGCCCAGCCCACCTTGAAGAAGTCCGGGTAGCGGAACATCGCGCCGGCAGTGGCGTTGCCGCCGCCGGAGTGGCCCCAGATGCCCACGCGGTGCAGGTCGATCCACGGGTGGCGCCGGCCCAGCTCCTTCAGCGCGGCGACCTGGTCGGGCAGCGTGTTGTCCTCCATGCGGCCGTACCAGGTGTCGTGGAACGACTTCGAACGCCACGGCGTGCCCATGCCGTCGATCGCCACCACGATGAAGCCGAGCTCGGCCATCGCCTGGTGGTCGGCGCGCGCGGCGGAGAAGTTGCGCCCGCGCACCGAGCCGGTCTGCGGGCCGGGGTAGACGTAGTCGATGATCGGGTACTTCTTCGACGCATCGAAGTGCGAGGGCTTGAACATCATGCCGTACAGCTCGGTCTTGCCGTCGCGCGCCTTGACCGTGATCGGCACCGGCGGCACCCAGCCGGCGGCCTTCAGGCGGGTGATGTCGGCGCGGGCCACGGTGGCGAGCGTGCGGCCGTCGTCGGCCGCGCGCAGCACGGTGACGGGCGGCGTGGTCGGCGTGGAGTACGCGTCCACGAAAGCCTTGCCGTCGGGCGACAGGGTGATCTCGTGGTTGGCCGCTTCCGGCGTCAGCAGCACCGGCTTGCCGCCGTCCAGGCCGACCTTGAAGAACTGCTGGTAGTACGGGTTCACGCCGGGCGTGCGGCCCACGCCGCGGAACCACACGGTGCGCGTCTTCGCATCGACCTTGAGCACCTCGGTGACGTTGCCCGTGCCGGTGGTGATCGCGTGCTTGAGCTTGCCGGTGTCGAGGTCGTAGAGGTACAGGTTGCCCCAGTCGTTGCGCTCGCTGTACCAGATCGCCTCGTGCGTGGCCGGCAGGTAGCGCCAGTTGACCGCGCCGTTGCCGCTTTCGAAGTAGGTCGGCGAGGTTTCCTCGAACACCGTGCGCACCTTGCCGGTGGCCGCGTCGGCGATGCGGAACCAGGCGTGCTTGTGGTAACGCGAGGTGGAGACGAAGGCCAGGGTCTTGCCGTCCGGCGCCCACTTGACGTCATCCCAGCCGCCGTCCGGGCCGCAGCTGACGTCGTCGCACAGGGTGGAGCGGTGCTGGTCCGGCGGCATCTGCAGGCGTGTGACCTTGCGCGTGGGCACGTCGATGATGACGCGCTCGATCATCGTCACGTCCTTGTCGCCGACCAGCGGATACTTCCACTTCTCCAGCTCGGGATGGCCGACCTTCGTCTTGATCAGGTACATCTCGCCGGTCTTGCGCTGGTCCTGCTGGAAGGTGGCGATGCGTTTCGAATCGGGCGACCACTCCACGATCGCCTTGTGGGTGTGCTTCCAGCCGGCGTTGTCGGTGGCGTAGCCGAAGTTCTCCACGCCGTCGGTGGTGAGCTGCGTCTCCTTGCCGGTGGCGACGTCGCGCAGCCACAGGTTCCAGTCGCGGATGAACGCCTCGCTCTTGCCGTCCGGCGACAGCGCACCCGGCTCCTTGCCGGTCTTCACCAGGGTCGCGCGGTCCACGCAGCTGGCCTCGGCGGCGGCGAGGTCGCACACGTAGTGCTTGCTGCGCACGGTCACGTCGATGCGGCCGTCGGGCCTGGCCTCGTAACCGGTCACCGGGAGCTTCATCGCGTCGACCGGCTTGCCGCCGGCCTTGCCCAACGCCGCCGCCAGCTTCGCCTGGTCGAACAGCGGCACGGCCTTGCCGCTGGCCGCGTCCATGCGCATGAAGTGGTCGCCTTGCGCGTCATGGTCGACGTACCAGAAGTGGCCGTCGTCCAGCCAATGCACGGTGGTCACCGCGTGATCGACCAGCGGCGTGGTGTTGTACGCCATGAAGCGTTCGGCGCGTGCGTAGTCGGCCGCGGTGAGCGTGCGCCCCTGCGCCGCCAGCGCGCCCGACAGCAGGCCCAGTACCAGGGCGGCGCCGAGGCGCGCCTTGCCGAATGTCATGTGCATGGGGGTTCCCCTGTGGAAGTGGCGAGCGAATTTCCCGATCGTAACCCGAGCGGGCATGAGGCAGGACATGCGCCTGGCTTTCAGTCCGGTGGTGGACCGGCCTGGCTGTCCGGCGCGGCGGCCGGCGCCGCCTGCCAGACGAAGGTCGCCACGCTTTCGGCCGGCATCGCGTAGCGGAAGCGGAGCTGGCCCTGTTGCACCGAAACCTCGTGCTCGCTGGTCTTGCCGTTGACCAACACGAGCACGATCGGGCCGCCGGACGGGTTGCGGAACGCCACGTTCTTGATGTCGTCGCCGGTATCGGTGGACCAGATGCGCACCGCGCCGGGGCGGATGAAGCGGCTGTAGTGGGCGAACGCGTAGTACTCGTCGTTGCGGGACACCGCGCCGGTGCGCGAGTCGATCGTGACGATGCCCTTGCAGGTATCGCAACCGCCGAAATGCGGGCCGTGGTTCTCGTCCAGCGCCAGGTTCCAGTACACCACCCCGCGCGCCCAGTTGCGCAGGCTGCCGAGCAGCAGGTCGCGCGCGAACCACAGCAGTTCGCCGTGCCGGCTCGACGCCCAGTCGCCACCGGAACACTCGGTGACGTAGGCGTCCTTGCGCGGAAAGGCGCGATGCACCTCGGTCTGCGCGCCGGGCACGCCGCGGTAGCAATGCCAGGCCACGCCGTCCACGTAGCGGGCGGCCTCGGCGTCGTACAGCACGTCCAGCGGCTCGCGCGGTTCGTCCCAGTTGTGGTCCCACTCCAGGATGCGCGTGGCGGGCCGGCGCGAGGTCAGTGCCGGGCCGAGATACTGCGCGATGATGCGCGCGCGCTGCTCGGCGGAGAGCAGCATGCCGGGGTAGGTCACCGGCACGAAGCCGGGCTCGTTCTGCAGGGTGAGCGCGAAGATGGGGATGCCGTAGCCGCGGTAGGCGTCGACGTACTTCACCAGGTACTGCGCGTAGGCCGCCTCGTATTCCTCGAGCAGGGTGCCGCCGATCAGGTTGGCACTGGTCTTCATCCACGCCGGCGCGCTCCACGGCGAGGCGACGATGCGCAGGTCCGGGTCGATGTCCAGTACCTCCTGCATGGTGGGGATCAGGTACGTCAGGTTCGCGGCGACGTTGAAGTGCGCCAGCTCGGGGTCGAATTCGCCGGTGGGCATGTCGTCCAGCGTGTACGGCTGCAGCGAGAAGTCCGAGGCGCCGATGGTCAGCCGGGCCATGTTGAAGTCGAGCCCGGGCGGCGGGCCGAACAGTTCGAGCAGCAGGGCGTGGCGCGCCGGTGCGCTCAGCTTGTTCTGCAGCAGCCAGGCCGAAGCGTCGGTCACCGCCGCACCGAAGCCGACGATGGTCTGGTAGGTCTTGCCGGTATCGATGACCACGTCGGCGGGCGACGAGCCCGCCTCGCCGATCGGCACGTCGGCCTGGCGGGCCAGGCGCAGGCGGCGATCCTGGGTGCTCAGCCAGAGCTGGATCCCCGGACTGCTCGGCGGCAGCACCGAGGCCACCACGGCGTCGAACATCGCCGGCGGATGCCGGGCCGCGCGCAGCGCCAGCAGGGCCAGCACCGAGAGCAGGACGAACGACGCGATGGCGAGCCAGCGCGGGACACCGCGCGTCTCATCCATGCGGCATGCCGGCCGCGCCGGCGGCGGGGTGCGCGGTGGAGGGGGCGCGCCTCATCGCGACGCGTCCGGCGCGGCGCAGGTGTGCACCGTCGACCAGCGGGGCAACGTGCCCAGCGCATGGGCGGACGCGTAGCGCAGCCCGTAGCCCGGCGCGAACAGCCAGGCGGCCTGCCCGTGGCCACTGGCGGCATAGGGGCACGGCACGCCGGGCCAGGGCATCGCCAGGCTGCCGCGGAAGTCGTAGTGGCCGCTGCCGTCGGCGGCGGCGAACAGCACATCGGCCACGCCGCCGCCCTCGGTGCCCGGCAGCCACGCCGCCACGAACGCATCGGAGAGATCGAGCAGGTCGTTGACGAACAGCGGCCGCCCGGACACGAACACCGTCACCACCGGCTTGTGCGCCTTGGCTACCGCCTGCAGCACGGCCAGGTCTTCCGGGTAGCGATCGCTGTGGCGCAACGTGGCCGGCAAGGTGATGTCGCCCTTCATCTCCGCGTACGGCGTTTCCCCGATCACCGCCACGATGGCGTCGAAGGGCGCGAGGTCGATGCCGGCGGCGGTCTGGCTGTAGCGGACGTTCGCCGCGCCGTCGGCAGCGCGGAGGCCGGCCAGGATCGTCTCCCCGTGCGGGAAATCGGCATTGGTGTTGTCGGTGCCCTGCCAGGTCAGTGACCAGCCGCCGGTCTGGTTCGGCAGGCTGTCGGCGCTCTTGCCGACCACCAGGATCTTCGCGCCCGCCTTCAACGGCAGCGCGCCATGGTTGTTCTTCAGCAGTACCAGCGACTCGCGCACCGCGCGGCGCGCCAGCTCGCGGTGCTGCAGGGCGGCGGCGTCGCCCGCGCCTTCGCGCTGCGTGGGCCGCCTGTCGAACAGGCCCATGCGCAGCTTGGCGCGCACGATCCGGCTCACCGCGTCATCGATGCGGCTCATCGGGATCTGGCCGTCTTCGACCTGTCTGGTGGTGTTGGCGATGAAGGCCTGCCAGTCGTCGGGCACCATCACCATGTCGATGCCGGCGTTGATCGCCTGCGAACAACTGGCGTTGCTGCAGCCGGGCAGCTGGCCGATCGCGTTCCAGTCGGACACCACGAAGCCCTCGAAGCCCATCTTCTCCTTCAGCGCTTCGGTGAGCAGCGCGCGGGCGCCGGACATCTTGCCGTAGTCGACGCCGTCGGCCACGTCGTCCCAGCTGTTGTAGGACGCCATCACGCTGAGCACGCCGGCGCGCAGCGCGCCGACGTAGCCGGCGCCGTGCACGTTGATCATGTCCTGCCGGCTGACCCGGGCCTGGCCCTGGTCCACGCCGTTCCAGGTGGCGCCGTCGCCGATGAAGTGCTTGGCGGTGGCCATCACGTGGTGGTCGTCGAAGTCGCCCTGCAACCCGGTCACGTAGGCTTGGGCGTATTCGCGCACCAGCGGCGCCTGGCTGGAGAAACTCTCGTAGGTGCGGCCCCAGCGCACGTTCTGCGCCACCGCGAGAGTGGGCGCAAAGGCCCAGTCGATGCCGGTGGCGCGCACCGAGCGCGCGGTGGCCTCGCCGATGGCCGCAATCAATGCCGGGTCGTGCGCCGCGCCCAGGCCGATGTTGTGCGGGAACAGGGTGGCGCCGAACACGTTGTTGTCCCCATGCACCGCGTCGGTGCCCCAGATCACCGGGATCTTCACCTTCGCATCGGTGGCCATCGAGGCGTCGCGGTAACGCTCGGCCAGGGCGAGCCAGTCGCCGATGCCGGCGTGCTTGTTCTTCCCCGGCCAGGAACCGCCGCCGTTGAGCACCGAGCCGATGTAGTACTGCTTCACCTGCGCCGGCGTGATCGACTTGATCTCGGCCTGGGTCATCTGGCCGATCTTCTGCGCCAGGGTCATGCCGGCCACGATCGTGCGCACGCGCTGCTCCAGCGCGGGGTCGGCGGGCCGCTCGCGGTGGATCACGGGCCAGTCGGCCAGGTGGCCGGGCACCGGAGTGTCGGCGGCATGGGCAGCGCCGCCAAACGTCGCCAGCAGGGCGAGTGTCGGGAGCCACGGGAATCGGGTGCCAGGCATGGAGCGCCTCCTCAAGGTATGCGGCAAAACGGCATCAGCGTACCGCCAATGCCGCCGGGTCGATGCGGACGCGGTTCACGCGCGCGCCACGCCGGCCGCCCCGCGGTGCCGGCGCCGCGAGCCTCAGTGCAATCCGGCGCTCAGCTCCGCCAGCCAGTCGATGAACACGCGCAGCCGCGCGGGCATCTGCCGCTGCTGCGGGTAGAGCACGGTCAGCGGCATGGCCGGCGGCGGGTGGTCGGGCAGCAGCTCGCGCAGGCGGCCGGCCTTCAATGCCGCGGCGATGCGGTAGCGCGGGATCTGCGCGATGCCCAGGCCCGCCTCGCAGCAGCGGTAATAGGCCTCGGCGCTGTTGACGCTGACGCAGCCGGGCAGCGTCACCTCGCGGCGCCGGCGGCCCGCCATGAACTCCAGCGGTTCGGCACGGCGGGTGGTGGGCGAGATCCAGTTCACCGCCACGTGCCCGTCCTGCAACGTCGCCAGCGAGTCGGGCGCGCGATGGCGGCGCAGGTAGCCGGCGCTGGCCACGGTGGCCAGGCCGACCTGGCCGACGCGGCGCCCGACCATGTCCGAATCGGCCAGCTCGCCCACGCGCAGCACGCAGTCCACCCCCTCGCGCACCAGGTCGACGAAGCGGTCGCCGGTGCCGATGTCCAGGCTGATCTGCGGATAGCGGGCGAAGAACTCGCGCAGCGCGGGGATCACCAGCAGGCTGGCCAGCGAGGCGGGCAGGTCCACGCGCAGGCGGCCTTTGGGCTGCACCCGCGCCTCGCGGAAATCCGTCTCCACCTCGTCCACGTCGGCGAGCAGGCGTACGCAGTGGCCGTAATAGGTTTCGCCGTCGCGGGTGGCGCGCACGCGGCGGGTGGTCCGCTGCAGCAGTTGCGCACCCAGCCGCGCTTCCAGGTGCTTGATCGCGTGCGTGGCGGTGGCGCGCGGCAGGCCGAGGTCGTCCGCCGCGGCGGTGAAGCTGCCCAGCTCGACGATCCGCGCGTACAGCCGCATGGCCTGCAGTCGGTCCATCGCGATTGTTGTTCCATGTTGAATGGTGATACCAATTATTGAGCATTTATCCGGCGGCCGCCAAGGCGCACCATGCGTCCACCCCACCCACCGGAGCAACCCGCATGCAGACCCGCACCCTCGGTCACGGCCCCCGTGTTTCCGCCCTCGGCCTCGGCTGCATGGGCATGAGCGCGTTCTACGGCGCGCACGACGACACCGAATCCATCGCCACCATCCACCACGCGCTGGAGCGCGGCCTCAACCTGCTCGACACGGCCGACATGTACGGCCCGCACACCAACGAGGTGCTGGTCGGCAAGGCCATCAAGGGACGCCGCGAACAGGCTTTCGTGGCGACCAAGTTCGGCATCGTGCTCGACCCGAACGACCCGGCGGTACGCGGCGTCAACGGCCGCCCCGAATACGTGCACGCGGCCTGCGACGCCAGCCTGAAGCGCCTGGGCATCGACACCATCGACCTGTACTACCAGCACCGCGTGGACCCGGCCGTGCCGATCGAGGAAACCGTGGGCGCGATGGCCGAACTGGTGGCCGCCGGCAAGGTGCGTTACCTGGGCCTGAGCGAGGCTTCCGGCGCCACGCTGGAGCGCGCCTGCAAGGTGCATCCGATCGCCGCGCTGCAGAGCGAGTTCTCGCTGTGGACGCGCGACCCGCAGACCAACGGCATGCTGGCCGCGTGTCGCAAGCTCGGCGTGAGCCTGGTCGCCTATTCGCCGCTGGGGCGCGGCTTCCTCACCGGCGCGATCCGTTCGCCGGACGATTTCGAGGCCGACGACTACCGCCGCAGCAGCCCGCGTTTCATCGGCGACAACTTTGCGCGCAACCTGCAGCTGGTCGAGCAGGTGAAATCCATCGCCGCCGACAAGGGCTGCTCGCCCGCGCAACTGGCGCTGGCCTGGGTGCTGGCGCAGGGCGAGGAGGTGCTGGCCATCCCCGGCACGCGCAAGCGCAGCCGGCTGGACGAGAACCTGGGCGCGCTGGACGTGCAGCTCAGCGCCACCGAGCTGGCCGCGATCGACGCGGTGTTTCCACCCGACGTGGCCAGCGGCGAGCGCTACGTTGACGCGGGCATGCGCATGGTCAACGCGTGAGACACGCCGCTGTCCCGCATGAGCGGGGCAGCGGTGTGTCGCGGACGGCCAGGAGCGTGGGCGGCAGAAACTTTCGAGGCGAAAAAGTGGATGCGTGAGGACAGATTTTTGCCGCTTCGCCGGCCCATGGTGGTTCCATGGGTCAAGAAGCGGCGGAAATCTGGACCACGCAACCGCTTTTGCAGCCCGAAAGATTTCTGCTGCCCACGCTCCTAGAAGTCCTGCTTGAAGCGGATGCCGATGGTGCGCGGCAGGCTGTAGCCGGTGTAGACCTGACCCGTCGGGTACTGCGCCACCACGCCGTGCGCGCCGCAGACGTCCACGCCGCACTCGGTGTACTTGTACTGCGCCGCACGCTTGTCGAAGGCGTTGTTGATGTAGACGTCGGCCGACCAGCTGCCTTTCTGCACGCCGGCGGACAGGTCCAGCGTGGTGTAGGCAGGCAGGTCGCCGAGCAGCGCGCGTTCGCTCAGGCGCAGGTCGGTCGTGCGCTTGCCGACGTGGACCAGGGCCGCCTGCACGAACGCATCGCTGTCACCGAGGGTGAAGCTGTAGTGCGCGATCAGGTTGCCCTTGAACTTCGGCGTGATCGGCAGCTGGGTGCCCTTCGGCGCCAATGGCCCGGATACCACGCTGCCGTCCTGCGGATTGAGCGAGCCGGGCGGGCAGTCGGTGATCGGGCGTCCGCTGGCGTCGGTGAAGCCGCAGTAGTTGGCGGTGAGTCGTGCGCGGTACAGCGCCCAGCCGGCGGTCAGCTGCAGGTTGTAGGTGGCCTGCCAGTTCAATTGCGACTCGAGGCCTTCGATGCGCGCGGAGTTGGCGTTCTTGATTTCGGTGAGGCCGTTCGCGCCGAGGATCGGGAACTGGAAATCGTTCCAGGTTTCGCGGAACACCGCACCGTTGAAGGACACCCGGTTGTCCAGCCATGAGGTCTTCCAGCCCAGCTCCTGGTTGATCAGGAAGTCGGCGTGGTACGGCAGCAAGGTGCCGCGCCGGTTGACGCCGCCGGGGCGGAAGCCTTCCGAGCGGGTGGCGTAGATCATCTTGGTGTCGCTGATGTTCCAGGTCAGGTTGAACTTGGTGAGGTTGCCGCTCTCCTTCACCTTCTTGTTGAAGTCCAGGCACGGCGCGCCCATGAACGGTTCGGGCGACACGCACGCGGCCTCGCCCTGGCTGGAGGAGAAGCCCGCGCCGTAGCCGAAGTAGCCGTACAGCTGGTTGCTGGTGCGGTAGTAGCGTTCGCCGAAGGTGCCGGTGAGCACGTCGGGGATGAAATCCCAGGACAATTCGCCGAACAGCGCCTCGTCGCGGTCGTAGCGCATCTGTCGGGTCAGCCAGATGGTGTCGTTCCAGCCGGTGACCGAGAGCACGTCGGCCAGGCCGTCGACCTGGTAGTTCTGCATGATGTCGTGCTTCTGCTTCTGCCAGAACGCGCCGGCGACCAGGCGCAGGCGATCGTCCGCCGGCGAGACCAGGCGCAGCTCGTGGCTGCTGTTGGTGTAGCCGTCGCGATCGCTGATGTGCTGCGACGGATTGATCAGCGCGCCGCTGTTGTCGTAGAAGTACGCGCCGGAACCGTACAGCGCGTCGTACCAGAAGCCGTAGTCGCTGTAGTCGGTCTGCTCCTCCTGGTTGCGCTTCAGGTGCGCGTAGGCATAGGTCAGGTCGAAGTTGCCGATCTTGCCCTGCACGGTCAGCGCGCCCTGCCACCAGCGATCGTTGACGCGTTCGGGATAGAAGTGCGTGACGGCCAGGTCGCCCACCGCCGGGTCGCTGGCGAAATTGCCGTGCGAGATGGTCTGCTGCCCCATCAGCATCGGCGTGATCGACCAGTTGTCGTCGAGGTCGACCTTCAGCGCGGCGCGCGCGCCGGTGATGTTGGCGTCGTTGTAGTTGTCCTTGGCATGGCCGACGCACTGGGACGCCGACGAGGGTGAGGCTCCGCTCGCCGTGCAGTCCGGCGCGTTGCTGATGGTGATGCCCGAGGTGGGGAAGGTGCGCGAGCCGGCCTTGTTGTCGATGTAGCCGGCATCGTGCTCGCGCCAGCCGACCAGGCGGATCGCGGCCTTCGAGTTGATCGGCAGGTTGAGCATGCCCTCGGCGGTGTAGCCGATGCCGCCGTGCGCGAGCGTGTCCACGCCCAGGCTGTAGCCTGCCGCGTAGCCGCTCGGGTCGGGCTTGTTGGTGATGATGCGCAGGGCGCCGGCCTCGGCGCTGGCGCCGTACAGCGTGCCCTGCGGGCCGGCCAGCACCTCGATGCGGGCGATGTCGACCATGTGGATGTCGAGCGGGCCCTGGATCGTCGTCACCGGCTGGTCGTCGAGGTAGACGCCCACGCTCGGCTGCGAGCCGGAGTGGTTGGTGTTGCCGCCGCTGGTCACGCCGCGCATGTAGATCGAGACGAAGCCGGGCCCGGTGGCGATGCCGCCGCCGCCCTGCTGGAACGTCACGCTGGGCAGGTATTTCACGTAGTCGTCGAAGCTCTTCACGTGCAGCGCTTCGAGCTGGTCGGTGGCCAGCACGTCCATGCTGATCGGCACCTTCTGCAGGTTCTCCGTGCGCTTCTGCGCGGTCACCGTGACCACGCCGAGCGTGGTGGTTTTCTGTCTTGCCGTCGACGTGGTGTCGGGCGGCGTGGACTGCCCGGTGTCCTGCGCGATGGCGGGCGCCGCCATGGCTAGACAGATGGCGGCCGCCAGCGGCAACCGGATCAACGTCGCCCGTCTAGCGTTCATGGCCTGTCTGGAGCTGCTTGCATGCATGCGATTTCCCCTCATCCGGTGAACGGCAAACCAACCCAACCCCCAAACTTTTCAGATGAACCCTGGCACCTCGGGATAGCTGTCCAGCACCGGCCCGAGCGCCTGTTCCAGCGGCCCCAGCCACGGCGCAAAGTGGCGCCAGTGGTCCACGCCCTCGCGATAGATCGGGCGGCGCACCTGCTCCGAACTGGCGGTGTGCACCGGTCGCGGGTTCTCGAAGAAGCGCAGGCACGCGTCCTCGAACGGCAGACCGCAATAGTCGAGCAGGCGGCGAACCTCGCCCTCGGTGTCGGCCACCATGCGCTCGTAGAACACGCGGTGGATGCGTCCGGGCAGCACCGTGTCGAAGTGCGCCATCAGGCGGACGTAGTCGCGGTAGTAGCGCCCGACGTCCTCGAGGTCGTAGCTGAAACTCTGTCCGCGCGCGAAGTGCTGCTTGAAAGCCGAGAAGCAGCACGCCAGCGGATGCCGGCGCGCGTCGATGATTCTGGCGTTCGGCAGCATCAGCTGAATCAGGCCGACGTGCATGAAGTTGTTCGGCATCTTGTCGATGAACAGCGGTGCCGAGGTCTTGCGATGGATGCGCGTGTGCGCGAGGTAGCGCTCGCCGAGCGCGCGCAGCGCGTCGGCGTCGAGCGCGGCCAGCGCGTCGTGGTAGGGCGTCGCGCCATCGCCCTCGCCCTGCCGGCGCAGGCCGCGGGTGATCGAGGCGACTTCGGGCAGCTCCATCGTGCCCTCGACCTGGCTGTGGCTGGACAGGATCTGCTCGATCAGGGTGGAACCGGCGCGCGGCAGCCCGACGACGAAGATCGGATCGCGCGCCGGGCAGCCCATGCCCGCGCGCGCGGCGAAGAAATCGCCGGTGTAGTGCGCGCAGGCGCGGTCCACCCGCGCGCTGGTCGCGTCCGCGCTGTAGTGCAGTTGCGCGCGGCGGATCGCGTTGCCGCGCGCGTAGTGGGCGAACGAATCCGCGCAGGCGTCGGCATCCTCGCGCGCCTTGCCCATGGCGAACTCCAGGTGCAGGCGGTCTTCGTCCGACAGGTCGCGGCGGGCCAGCTGATCGCTCATCGTGGCGAGTTCGCCCGCACTGAAGCGGAAGGTCTTGAGGTTGGCCAGGCTCCACCAGACTTCGCCGAACGAGGGCAGGCGCTCCAGGCTGTGCCGGTAGGCGGCGATCGCGCGTTCGCCGAAGCCGGCAGTCTTCAGCGCGTGGCCGTAGCTCATCCACACCCGCGGGTTGTCGGGGTAGCGTTGCACCAGGTCGGCGTAGATCGCGAGGGCCGGCTCGTAATCGCCGATGCGACACAGCACCACCGCCTTGAGGTTGCGGTAGGCCGGGTGCTGCGGGTCGTTCGCCAGCAGGTGTTCGATCTGCGCCAGTGCCTGTTCGGGCTGGTTGCTGCGATGCAGGACCATGGCGTAGTGCTGACGTGCGGCGTCGAAGCCGGGGGCCAGTTCGAGGCAGCGCGCGAGCAGGTTCAGCGCATCCTCGTTGCGGCCCACGCGGGCGGCGACTTCGGCGAACATGCGGATCGCCGCCACGTCGGTGGGCGCCTGTTTCAGATGCTCGCGCAGCAGCGCCTCGGCCTGCGGGACGCGGCCTTCGGCGAGCGCCACGGCCGCACCCATCAGGTGCGGATCGTGGGTGGAATGCAGCACGTGCCGGGCGTAGGCGGCGTCCGCCGCCGCCTGCTCGCCGGCGGCCATCAGGTGATCGCCAAGTTCGCGCCAGGCTTGCGGCAGATCGGGTTGCAGCACGACCGCGCGGCGCAGTGCGGCGATCGCCTCTTCGCCGCGGCCGAGCCGGCCCAGCACCACGCCCAGGTCCAACTGCAGCGCCGCCCATGCCGGTTGCGACGGCGCCAGCGGAAGCAGGATGTCGAGCGCAGCCTGCGCATCGCCCTGGCGCAAGCGCGCGGCGGCCAGCAGTTGCAGCGCCCGCGGGTGTGCGCCGACCACCTGCAGGATTTCTTCGAGTTGCTCCACCGCCAGCGCGGGATCGCGTTGCAGCAGACGCTCCGCGTGCGCCAGTGCCTGCTCCAGCGTGCCGCTGCTGGCCGACGTCGCAATCATGCGTCTACTCGTCGCGGCGACGGGAATGGCCCACGCGGTGCGAGGGGCCAGAGTGGAGACAGCGGTACGGCGCCTGGCATGGAGGGCAGCGGCCTCTCGCGGGTTTCGCCGCAATCTACAACCGAATCCGGCCGGTAGATAGTGGCGCCTGATCGTGCAGGCAGGCCGGACGCTGGCGTGGCGCAGGTGCGGTTGCCGCCGGTTCGACACAAGCGCTAGGCTCAGCCGGACGCCTCGCCGGGCTGGGCGGGTGCGCCGGCCAGGTTGTTCGCGGCCATTCAACCGGGGTACTGCAATCCATGCACACCGACACCGTCGTCGAACCGCTCGATCGCGCGCACGCCTTGCCGGCGCGCTATTACGCGGGGGAGGCGATGCTGGCGATGGAGCAGCGCGCGGTGTTCGCGCGCAGTTGGCAACTGGTGGCGCAGCAGGGGCAGCTGGCCGGGTCCGGCGACCACGCCGTCGAACAGGTCGCCGGCGTGCCGTTGCTGCTGGTGCGCGGCGAGGACGGCGTGCTGCGTGCCTTCCCCAATGTCTGCCGCCACCGCGCCGGCCCGTTGGCGCTGTGCGACGGCGAGGGCGCGCGGGCGCTGCACTGCAAGTACCACGGCTGGACCTACACCCTGGACGGCCAGCTGCGCAGCGCACCGGAAATGCAGGGCGCCGCCGATTTCTCCGTGGAGGACATCCGCCTGCCGCCGTACCGCGTGCACGAGTGGCAAGGGCTGGTGTTCGTCGCGCTGGACGAGGAGGTGCCGCCGTTCGAGCAGGTCTACGGCGGCATCGCCGAGCGCATCGCGCCGATCGACCTGGCGGCGATGCGCTACCTGCGCCGCGACACCTACGACATCGACTGCAACTGGAAGGTCTACGTCGACAACTTCCTGGAGGGCTACCACCTGCCGCACGTGCATCCGGGCCTGTCGAAGGTGCTCGACTACCGCGCCTACGACACCGAGCTGTTCGCCTGGCATTCGCTGCAATCCTCGCCCTTGCGCAACAGCAAGGACATCTACGGCGACGGCGAGGCGTTCTATTACTTCATCTATCCCAACGTGATGCTCAACATCATGCCGGGCCGGCTGCAGACCAACCGCATCCTGCCACTGGGCCCGGACCGCTGCCGCATCGTGTTCGACTACTACTACGCGCAGGACGCCGCGGCGCAGGCGCGCATGGAGGCCGACCGCAGCTTCAGTGACGAGGTGCAGAACGAGGACATCGGTATCTGCGAAGCGGTGCAGCGCGGACTGGCTTCCGGCGCCTACCGCCCGGGCCGGCTCAACCCCAGGCGCGAAAGCGGCGTGTGGCATTTCCAGAACCTGCTGCGCGCGGCGTACGCGGGGCCGGCCGGCGAGTCGGCATGAGCGGAAATCGACTGATCGCGCGTGGCTCGCCACCGCCGCGGAAGCGCGAATACGGGGCACTGTCGCGCGGGGCCACAATGGATTCCCGCGTTCGCGGGAATGACGTGGCCGGGGGTTTGCGGAGTTCGCCGGGAACCGTCACCGGGAATTTTCCGGGCCTCCTCGATCCATGATTGCAGGCGGAGCCGGCATGCACGACAGCAAGATCGGCTTCTGGACCTGTACCGCGCTGGTGGTCGGCAACGTGATCGGCATGGGGATCTTCCTGCTGCCGTCCTCGCTGGCGCCGTACGGGTTCAACGCACTGATCGGCTGGGGCATCACCCTGCTCGGTTGCCTCGCCCTGGCACGGGTGTTCGCGCATCTTTCCGCGGCGCTGCCTGGCGCGGACGGCCCCTATGGCTACGTGCGCGAGACGCTTGGCGATCTGCCCGCCTACATGGCGATGTGGGCGTACTGGATTTCGCTGTGGCTGACCAATGCCGCGCTGGCCACCGGCGTGGTCGGCTACCTCACCGTGGTGGTGCCCGGGCTGGCGGTGGTGCCGCCGGCGGCGTTCGCGCTGGCGCTGGTGTGGCTGTTCGTGCTGGTCAACCTGTTCGGCGTGCGCACCGGCGGCGTGGTGCAGATCGCCACCACCGCGCTGAAACTGCTGCCGATGCTGGCGATCGCCGCGCTCGGCGGCTGGGTGCTGCTCAGCTCGCCGGGCAGCTACGTGGCGCACCCGCCGACCACGCCGGTGAGCTTCGGCGGCGTGATGGCGGCCTCCACCATCGCGCTGTTCGCCATGCTCGGCATCGAATCGGCCAGCATCCCGGCCGAGCGTGTCGATGATCCCGGCCGCACGATTCCGCGCGCGACGATGGCCGGCGCGGTGGTGGTTGCGGCGATCTACCTGGTGGTCTGCGCGGTGCCGCTGCTGCTGATCCGGCAGGACGTGCTGGCCAGTGCCGGTGCACCGTTTGCACTGTTGATGGAGCAGTTCGGCGCGGCCGGGTCCGGCCGCTGGCTGGCGCTGTTCGTGGTGGTCAGCGGGCTCGGCGCGCTGAACGGATGGACCCTGCTGGCCGGCCAGCTGACCCGCACCATGGCCGCCAATGGGGTGCTGCCGCCACTGCTCATGCGCAGCAACCGGCACGGTGCGCCGACGACCGCGCTGGTGGTCACCGGCGTGCTGGCTTCGGTGATGGTGTGGATGAGCTACAGCAGTTCGCTGGTGGCCGCGTTCACCTTCATCACGCTGGTGGTGACGGCGGCGAACCTGCCGCTGTACCTGGCCTGCGCGCTGGCGCTCGCGGCGTTGTGGCGGCGTGGTGCCGCACCGCGCCGCGGGCGCGGCGTGCTGCTGGTCGCCGTGTTCGCCACGCTGTACGTGGTCTACGCCTTCATCGGCATCGGCGGCGGGCCGTTCGTCTATGCGCTCGGCCTGATCGCGGCCGGGCTGCCCCTGTACTTCTTCATGCGACGCCGCGGCGCGACCGCGGCGGGCAAGGCCTGAACCATGCGCGAACCGCGTTACGACCTGCTGTTCACCCCGCTCAAGATCGGTCCGGTGACCGCGAAGAACCGCTTCTTCCAGGTGCCGCATTGCAACGGCATGGGCCACGCGATGCCGCTGGCCCATGCGGCGATGCGCGAGGTGAAGGCCGAGGGCGGCTGGGCGGTGGTCTCCACCGAGGAATGCGAGATCCACCCCAGCGGCGATCTCACGCCGTACGTGGAGGCGCGGCTGTGGGACGACCGCGACATCCCCGCGCTGGCGCTGATGTGCGACAAGGTGCACGCGCACGGCGCGTTGGCCGCCCTGGAACTCACCCACAACGGCCCGACCGCGTCCAATCTCTATTCGCGCGAGGTGCTGATCGCGCCCTCGCACCAGCCGACCAAATACGGCTACCCGCACCAGGCGCGGGCGATGACGAAGCACGACATCCGCGAGTACCGCCGCTGGCATCGCGAGGCGGCGATCCGCGGCAAGCGCGCGGGCATGGACATCATCTACGTCTACGCCGCGCACGACCTGTCGCTGGCCATGCACTTCCTGCAGCGCCGGCGCAACCAGCGCAGCGACGAATACGGCGGCTCGCTGGAGAACCGCGTGCGCCTGCTGCGCGAAGTGCTCGAAGACACGAAGGACGCGGTGGGCGACACCTGCGCCGTCGCGCTGCGTTTCGCCACCGAGGAGCTGCTGGGCCCCGGCGGCGTCGAGCTGGCCGAGGCGAAGGAGATCGTGGCCATGCTGGCTGAGCTGCCCGACCTGTGGGACGTGAACCTGGCCGCCTGGTACAACGACTCGGTGCCGTCGCGTTTCGCCGCCGAAGGCGCGCAGGAGCCGTTCATCGACTTCGTGAAGAAGAGCACCAGCAAGCCGGTGGTCGGCGTGGGCCGCTTCACCTCGCCCGACACCATGGTCTCGCAACTCAAGCGCGGCGTGCTCGACATGATCGGCTGCGCGCGCCCGTCGATCGCCGATCCGTTCCTGCCGCGCAAGATCGAGGAAGGTCGCGTCGACGATATCCGCGAATGCATCGGCTGCAACATCTGCGTCTCCGGCGACATGACGATCTCGCCGATCCGTTGCACGCAGAACCCGACCATGGGCGAGGAGTGGCGCAAGGACTGGCACCCGGAGCGCATCGCGCCGAAGCGTTCGGCGGCGCGCGTGCTGGTGGTCGGCGCCGGCCCGGCCGGACTGGAAGCGGCGCGCGCGCTGGGCCAGCGCGGCTACGAGGTGAGCCTGGCCGAGGCGCGCAAGGAACTCGGTGGCCGCGTCACCCGCGAATCGCGCCTGCCGGGCCTGGCCGAATGGGCGCGCGTGCGCGACTGGCGCGTCGGCCAGATCCGCAAGCTGGCGAATGTGGCCGTCTATCTCGATTCCGCGCTGACCGCCCAGGACGTGCTCGACTTCGGCGCCGAACATGTCGTGATCGCGACCGGCTGCCACTGGCGCCGCGACGGCTACGGCCGCAGCCACGGCGCGGCCATCGACGGCTTCGCCGACGGCGCGCGCATCTATACGCCCGACGACCTGATGGATGGCCGTCTGCCCGAAGGTCGCGTGGTGGTGTTCGACGACGACGGTTTCTACTACGCCGGCATCGCCGCCGAAGCCCTGGCGCTGCGCGGTTGCGAAGTGTCCTGCCTGACCCCGGACGACAGCATCGCACCGTGGAGCCAGCACACGCTGGACTACCGGCATATCCGCAAACGGATGGCCAAGCTGGGTATCGAGGCGATCGTGTCGCACGACATCACCGGCTACGCCGGCCGCACGCTCAGCATCGAAAACGTGTGGGACCACCGACGCCGCGAACTGGCCTGCGACGCCGTCGTCACCGTGACCGCCCGCGTGCCCGACGACGCGCTGTACCAGCAGCTGCTTGAACGCGAAACGGAATGGCCGGCCGCCGGGCTGCACTCGCTGCGCTGCATCGGCGACGCCGAAGCACCTGGCCTGATCGCCCACGCGGTCTACGCCGGCCACCGCTACGCGCGCGAACTGGAGGAGCCCGTGGCCGATGGCGTCCCGTTCAAGCGCCACCTCCACGTCGCGGACAGGTAGGCGCGCCCCAGGCGATCCCCGGGGAGCGGGTAAACTTGGGCGAATGAGCACTCCCGAACATTCCCCGCTGGGCCAGCCCACCGTCTACGCCGACCGCTACGACCCCGGCCTGCTGTTTCCGATCCCGCGCGCGGACAAGCGCGCGGAAATCGGGGTGGCGGAGATCCTGCCCTTCCACGGCGTGGACATCTGGAACGCCTACGAACTGTCCTGGCTGGACCCGCGCGGCAAGCCGCAGGTGGCGCTGGCCGAGTTCCGCGTGCCGGCGGCGTCGCCGCACATCATCGAGTCGAAATCGTTCAAGCTGTATTTGAACGGTTTCGCGCAGGAGTCCATCGCCGACATCGACACGCTGGCCGAAACCCTGCGCCACGACCTCTCCGCCGCCGCCGGCGCGGTGGTCGGGGTGGAGCTGGCGCCGGTGCGGGCCGCCGCCCTGCCGGTGGTGGAGCTGGACGGCGAGCTGCTGGATGCACAGGACATCGCGATCGACCACTACGGCCCGCCGCGGCCCGAGTACCTGCGCGCCGACACCGGCGCGACCGCGGTGGCCGAGACCGTGGTCTCGCACCTGCTGCGCTCGAACTGCCCGGTGACCGGCCAGCCCGACTGGGGCAGCGTGCAGATCGCCTACCGCGGCGCGCCGATCGACCACGCCGGGCTGCTGCGCTACCTGGTCTCGTTCCGCACCCACAACGAGTTCCACGAGCAATGCGTGGAGCGCATCTTCGTCGACCTCACCCGCCGCTGCGCGCCGCAGCAGCTCAGCGTGCATGGGCGCTACACCCGCCGCGGCGGGCTGGACATCAACCCGTTCCGCAGCAGCGTGCCGGCCACCCCCGGCAACCCGCGCGGCGTGCGCCAGTAGCCCGGCCACCGCCGGCGCGGCGTGAAAGTTCGCCCCGTGCCGGCGGCCGCTAATCGACGCTTCATTTGCACGGCGCTAGCCTCGGCAGGGTGAGTCCCCGTCGACCATCCACCCGTGGAGTTCCGATGAAACGATCAATCGTCACGACGGCCCTGCGCGCGGCCGGCCTGGCCGGCCTGCTGCTGCTTGCCGCCTGCGGCAAGCACGACGAATCCGCCCCGGCCACCCCGCCCGCCGCCGGCACCGCGCCCGCACCGGCCGCCTCGGTGGCGCCGGCGCCCGCGCACACGGTGGCAGCGGCCAGCAGCGCCCCCGCACCGGCCGCCACGGTGGCTCCCGCCGCCCCCGCGCCGGCCCCGCTGGCCTTCGCCAAGCTGACCGTGGGCGACGCGGTGGACAAGGACCACCAGGTCACCCGCGCCGCCGACCGCTTCGATGCCGACGACCATACGCTCTACGCCAGCGTGGCCACCGTGGGCAGCAGCAACGACGCCACCATCGACGCCACCTGGCGCTACCTCGAGGGCCGCGGCCAGCTGGTCAGCAAGATCAGCCAGTCGATCGCCACCGACGGCCCGGCGATCACCACCTTCCAGGTGCACAACCCGGACCTGTGGCCGGAAGGCAAGTACACCGTGGACATCACGGTCGACGGCAAGCCCGCCGCCAGCCAGGATTTCCGCATCGGCAAGCGCTGAGAGGTTGTGGTTTCTCCCCCTCCCGGCGAGCCATGGCGAGGGCACGGATGCCCGAGTTGAGGCAATGCGGGAGCCATTGCCCGATGCCCGAGCGGTTTTCTTCACAGGCTCTGGGCGTGCCCCCGGGTCCACCCTGCCCCATGACCAATGGTGCAGGCGCGGCCCCGCGGCGACGCCTACACTGGCCGCCGGCCTTTCGCCCGGGGAACCCACATGCGCCTGCGCTACCTGTTGGGGCTGCTTTGCGGCCTGCTGCTGGCACCGATGTCCACCCTGGCCGCCGGCACGGTGGCCTTGTCGCAACCCTCGGTCTCGCCGGACGGCAGCCGCATCGCCTTCGTCGCCAACGGCGGCATCTGGAGCGTACCCAGCCAGGGCGGCACCGCCCACCTGCTGGTGGCCGACGACGACGGCAACGATTCGCGCCCGCTGTATTCGCCGGACGGACGCCAGCTGGCGTTCCAGTCCGACGGCGGCAGCGAAGCCAGCGGCATCTACCTGCTCGACCTCGCCAGCGGCGTGGTGCGCCGGCTGACCTGGGCCGACGGCGGCAACGAGCTCGATGCGTGGTCACGTGACGGCCAGTGGATCTATTTCAGTTCCGCGCGCGACAACGTCGGCGGCATGGCCGGCGTCTACCGGGTGCGCGCCAGCGGCGGGACGCCGATGCCGGTCTCGCTGGAGCGCTATCGTGACGAGTCGATGGCCGCGCCCTCGCCCGACGGCGCCTCGCTGGCCGTGGTCGGCGGCGGCATGGGCGACTGGCAGTGGTGGCGCCACGGCCGCAGCCACATCGACGAAGGCGCGGTGTGGCTGCTGCGCGACGACGGCAGCCACCAGTACCGGCGCCTGACCGCGGACGACGCGCGCGCCGAATGGCCGATGTGGGCGCCCGGCGGCGACACGCTCTACTACATGAGCGACCGCAGCGGCGCGGAGAACATCTGGCGCGTGCCGCTGGCCGGCGGCGCCGAATCGGCGCTGACCACGTTCACCGACGGACGCGTGCTGTGGCCGAGCCTCGCGGCCAACGGCAAGCTGCTGGCGTTCGAGCGCGACTTCGGCATCTGGACGCTGGACATGGCCAGCGGCCATGCGGCGCCGCTGGCGATCACCCTGGCCGGCGCGATCCGCGGCCCGCAGCCGCAACACGAGAACCTCAGCCAGGGCTACAGCCAGATCGCGCTGTCGCCGGACGGCAAGAAGCTCGCCCTGATCGCCCACGGCGAGGTGTTCGCCACCGACGCGGCCAAGGGCGGCCACGCGCGTCGCCTCACCCGCACCGCGGCCGAGGAGTACGACCTGGCCTGGGCGCCGGACAGCCGCCGCCTGGTCTACGGCTCCAGCCGCGACGGCCACGGCCAGCTCTACCTGTACGACTTCGCCAGCGGCAAGGAAACCGCACTCACCCGCGGCGCCGGCAGCGACACTGCCCCGCGCTTCTCGCCCGACGGCAAGCAGCTGGCCTTCCTGCGCAACGACCGCGAGCTGTGCGTGCTCGACATCGCCAGCGGCAAGCTGCGCAGCGTGGTGAAGGCGCGCATCGACCTGCCGCTCCCGCTCGACTCCGCCGCGCCGTTCGCGTGGTCGCCGGACGGGCGCTGGCTGGCCTACCTCGACTTCGGCCCGCGCATGTTCCGCAACGTGCACGCGGTGGCGCTGGCCGACGGCAAGCAGGTGATGCTGAGCTCGCTGGCCAACACCGACGCGGACAACGTGTCGTGGAGCGCCGACGGGCGCAGCGTGCTGTTCACCACCGGCCAGCGCACGGAGGAGGGCCAGGTCGCGCAGGTCGACCTGCTGCCGCGCACGCCGGTGTTCCGCGAGGACCGTTTCCAGGACTTGTTCAAGGCCAAGGCGGACGACGACAAGCACCAGGGCAAGGACGGCGAGCACGCCGACGACAAGCCGCCGGTGAAGCCCGTGCGCATCGACGCCGACGGCATCCGCGAGCGGTTGAGCCTGCTGCCGGTGGGCCTGGACGTGGGCGCGGTGCAGATCAGCCCGGACGGCAAGTCCCTGCTGCTCACCGCCGAGGTCGCCGGTACGACGAACCTCTACAGCTGGTCGCTCGACCCGCTGGCCAAGGAACCGCCGGTGGCCCGCCAGCTCACGCATACGCCGGGCAACAAGCAGGACGCGCAGTTCAGCGCGGACGGCAAGCAGGTGGTCTACCTCGACGGCGGCAAGATCCAGTCGCTCAAGCTGGACGACAAGGGCGACGCCAAGCCCGCGGCGCTGACCGTCGACGCGGCGCTGGAAGTGGATTTCGACAGCCAGAAGCGGGTGGTCTTCGAGCAGGCCTGGAGCTGGCTGCGCGATGCCTTCCACGACCCGGCCATGCATGGCGTGGACTGGAACGCGGTGCACGCCACCTACGCGCCGCTGGTCGCCAACGCGGCCACGCCCGCCGCGCTGTACCGGCTGCTGAACCTGATGGTGGGCGAACTCGACGCCTCGCATTCCGGCGCGCGTGCGCCGCAGAAGCGCGAGCCGATCACCGGTCGGCTCGGCCTGATGTTCGACCGCGCCGAGTACGAGCAGCACGGCCGCCTGCGCATCGCCAGCGTGCTGCCGCTGTCGCCCGCCGCCGTGGCCGGCGGCATCGAAGCCGGCGATTACCTGCTCGCGATCGACGGCGAGCCGCTGGACGCCGCGAGCAATCTTGCCCAACGCCTCGCCCATCGCATCGGCGACAAGGTCGAGCTGCGCTTCGCCGACAACGCCGCCGGCACCCACGCCCGCGACGTCGCGGTGAAGCCGATCAACTCCGGGGATCTCTCCGAACTGGTCTACCGCGCCTGGACGGCGGACAACCGCGCCTACGTGGCCAAGGCCAGCGGCGGGCGCCTGGGCTACGTGCACCTGCGCGACATGTCCTACGCCTCGCTGCAGGATTTCTACAAGGACCTCGATGCGCAGAACGCCACCCGCGACGGCGTGGTGATCGACATCCGCAACAACTTCGGCGGCTTCGTCAACGCCTACGCGCTGGACGTGCTCGCGCGCCGGCCCTACCTCAACATGACCTTCCGCGGCTTCGACCAGGCCGAACCCGCGCGCAGCATCCTCGGCCAGCGCGCACTGGAACGCCCCACCGTGCTGATCACCAACCGCGTCACCCTCTCCGACGGCGAGGACTTCTCCGAAGGCTACCGCGCGCTCGGCCTGGGCAAGATCGTGGGCGAACCGACCGCCGGCTGGATCATCTACACCTCCGCCGGCCGGCTGATCGACGGCGGCACCGTGCGGTTGCCCTTCATCACCATCACCGACAGCCACGACCAACCGATGGAAGGCCACCCCCGCCCGGTCGATATCCCGGTCAGCCGCGCGTTGGGCGAGTCGTTCCAGGGCAAGGACAGCGAGCTGGACGCGGCGGTGCGCAGTTTGCTGGGGACGGTGGGTGCTAGGGACAGAAGCTGAAGTCCGCCTTTGGGCATCATGCCCGACACGGCAGGAGGGGCGACGCGCAACCCGCGCCACCCCTCCGCTCCGGGTCCTCAGCCGGCGAAGCCCAGCACCACCGCGCGTACCTGCGAAGGCGAGATGCCGGCCTGCCGCTTCAGGGCGGTCAGTCCGTAAGCCACCAGGGCATCCGGACCGAGCCCGGCGGCGTTCGCCGATGCCGTGATGTGCAAGGTGCCGTCTTCCAGCAGTTCCATGCGCAAGGAGGCGATGTCGTCCGCGTCGAGTTTCACCCGGGTCGTCGCGCGAACGCGCACCTGTTGCTCAAGTGTCGGCGCGGCGGCAGGGCCGCCCGATACCGGGTGCAGCGCCAGGCTGTCGCCCAGATCGTCCACGCGGAACCGACCCAGTGATTGTCCCTGGGGGGTGAACACCGGCATGTCGCTCTCCTGCGGTTGCACCAGGGTTTCTCCGCCGGTGGCGATGCTCACGCTCTGGCCGTTGCGCAGCATCTGTTCCGTCGCGAAATCCGCCGCACCGGCCCCCGCGCCATCCCGGCTCGCCGTGCGCGCATCACCATCCGTAGCGGTACCGGCGCCATTTTCCGCGCTCTGCCCCGCCACCGCGGATCCGGTCGATCCGCCCGACCCGCCCGATCCGGCAGTACCGGCAGTACCGGCAGTACCGGCAGTACCGGCAGAAGGATCGGACCAGCCGCCACCCAGCTCCGGTCGGGCCGCACCCGTCAGGTCGCCCATCGCGCCGTTCGCCGCCGCGACCGCACCCGGGGACGTACCCGCACCGATGTCGCTCGTGCCGGGTCGGGTTCCGTTGCCGCCCATCGGCGGCTGCACCACGGCATCGACCGCGTTGCGGCCGGGCAGATCGCCGATGCCGGCGCTCGCCTGCTGCCGCGCGTCGACCAGCACGTAATTGCCGGCGTCTTCGCCGTCCAGGGACAGCGCGATCTGCACCGTCTTGTTCGCGGCGGTGCCGGCAGTGTCGAACAGGCCCTGGCCGTGCAGCACCACGTCGTCGCCCTTGATCACCCCACGCAGCGCCGGCAACACCAGCTCCGCGTCGCGGTTGCCGTCGAAGCGCTTGTCCATCACGCCGACCGGGCCGACGACCAGTTCCTTCGCCGCCACGTCGCCACGCGCCTGTGCGCTTGTCTCGATCAGCCGGTAGTTGCGTGCGTCCTCGCCGTCCAGGCCCAGGGTCACGTCGACCCGCTTGCCGATGCCGGCGTTCTTGTCGTCGTACTGGCCGCCGAGCACCAGCGAAAGATCGTCCCCGACCACCACGCCGACCGGGCCGGTGCTGTTGACCGTCGCGTCGCGATTGCCGTCGTAGACCTTGCCCGCCACGCTCAGCGTGCCGGCGTCGATGGTCTTCGGCGTGATGTCGCCATGCGACGTGGCCGAGTTGCCGGCCAACTGGTAATTGCCCACATCGGCGCCGCCGAGGCCCAGCGACACGTCGACCCGCTTGCCGGTGCCGACGTTCTTGTCGTCGTACTGGCCGGTGAGGTCGAGCGACAGATCGTCACCCGCCACCACGCCGACCAGACCGGTGCTGCGGACCATCGCATCGCGGCTGCCGTCGTAGACCTTGGTCGCCACGCTCAGCGTGCCGGCGCCGATCGTCTTGGGCGTGATGGCGCCGGTGGAGTTCGCGGTGGTGTAGCTCAACCGATAGTTGCCGGCGTCGCCGCCATCCAGGCCCAGGGTCACGTCGACCCGCTTGCCCGTGCCGGCGTTCTTGTCGTCGTACTGGCCGCCCAGCACCAGCGACAGGTCGTCGCCAGTCACTACGCCGACCAGGCCCGTGCTGCCGACCGTGGCGTCGCGATTGCCGTCGTAGACCTTGGTCGCCACGCTCAGCGTGCCGGCGTTGATCGTCTTCGGCGTGATGTCGCCATGCGACGTGGCCGAGTTTTTCACCAGCTGATAGTTGCCGGCATCGTCACCGCTGAGTCCCAGCGATACGTCGACCTGCTTGCCGGTGCCGACGTTCTTGTTGTCGTACTGGCCGCCGAGCACCAGTGACAGATCATCGCCAGCCACTACGCCGACCAGGCCCGTGCTGCCGACCGTGGCGTCGCGGTTGCCGTCGTAAACCTTGGCCACCACGCTCAGCGTGCCGGCGTCGATCGTCTTGCGCGTGATGTCGCCGCTGGAGGTCGCGGTGGTGCTGGCCAGCTGGTAGTTGCCGGCGTCGCCGCCGTCCAGGCCCAGCGTCACCGCGACGCCCTTGCCGATGCCGGCGTTCTTGTTGTCGTACTGGCCGCCGAGCACCAGCGACAGATCGTCGCCGCCCACCACGCCGACCAGACCCGTGCTGCCGACCGTGGCATCGCGGTTGCCGTCGTAAACCTTGGTCGCCACGCTCAACGTGCCGGCGTTGATCGTCTTCGGCGTGATGTCGCCGCTGGAGATCGCGTTGGCGTAGCTCAGCTGATAGTTGCCGGCATCGCCGCCGCTGAGGCCCAACGACACGTCGACCTGCTTGCCATGGCCGACGTTCTTGTCGTCGTACTGGCCGGTGAGGTCGAGTGACAGATCGTCGCCGGCCACCACGCCGACCAGGCCGGTGCTGTCGACCGTCGCGTCGCGGTTGCCGTCATAGACCTTGCCCGCCACGCTCAGCGTGCCCGCGTCGACGGTCTTCGGGGTGACCGAGGCGGTGCTGGCGCGCGGATCGGCGGTGGTCGCATCCAGCACGTAGTTGGCCGCGTCATCGCCGTCCAGGCTGGCGGTGACCACCACGTTCTTGTGGGTGCCCACGTTCTTGTCGGTGAACGCGGCCCCGGCGTGCAGCGACACGTCGTCGCCGGCGACCGTGTTGTACAGCGACTGGCCCGACAGGGAGGCGTTGGTGGTGCCGTCGTAGACCTTGTCGGCCACCGTCACTCCCGCGCTCAGGACGCGCCGGTCGATATCCGCGTAGGCCTTGCCGTCGACGACGTAATTGCCCGCGTCGGTGCCGCCCAGCACCACGCTGCCGACGTTGACCAGCTTGCCGTCGCCGGCGTTGCGGTCGTCGAAGGCGATGCTGCCGGCGCTGGTGAACGAGACGGTGTCGCCGTCGACCACGCCGTCCAGGGTCACGCTGCCCAGCGAGGCACCCGTGCTGCCGTCGTAAACCTTGTCCTGGATCGAGCCGGTGCCCAGGCTGACCGTCTTCGGCGTGACCTTGCCGATGTCGCCGCTGGCGCTGGTGCTGGCCAGTGCGTAGCCATAGACGCGCACCCCGGCATTGCCGGTGCTGCCGATGGCCAGGCCGGTCATGGTGACGGTCTTGTCGCTGCCGACGTTCTTGTCGCCGTAGTGCGCCGAGGCGCCCTTGTCGACCACGACCGTGTCGCCGTCGATGGCGCCGCTGAGCGACAGGCCAATGCCGTCCACGCCGGCCGTGTCGTTGCCGTCGTAGACCTTGTCGGCCGTGCCGGTCAGCACCACGCCGATCTTCGGCGCCACGGTGTAGAGAAAGCCGCTGCCGTCGTCCAGCACGGTGCTGGCCAGGCCGGCCGCGTACTGCTTGAACTCCGCAGCCAGGCCGCCGCGGGTATCGCTGAGCGGGCTGGTGGAATAGACCAGCCAGCGACCCTCATCCGCGCTCACGGCACTGGGACCGGCGTTGTTGACGAAGTTGCGACCGGCAGCCAGCAGGATCGCCGTGTCGGCCGAGTCCGTGTTGTGCGCGGTCACGGCGCCGACCAGGGCCAGGTCAGAGGTGGCGCCGCTCAGGCGCAGGTCCACGGTCTTGTCCACGGTGATGCCATTGACCATCAGGCTCTTGCCGTTTTTCAGGGTCAGCGAGCCGGCATTGGCCTTCAAGGCGTTGACCTGTTGCGTGGCGCCAAGGGTTGCATCGCCGGTGCCGCTGTCGATCGCCAGCGTGCTGGCGGTGATGACGCCGTTGCCGCTGATGTCCTGGTTGTCGGTGTGCAGCGTGACCGTATCCGTTGCCGACAATGCATGGGTCAGCGTCAGGGCGCTGCCCGAGTCGAGTTTCAGGTTGCCGGTGGTGACGGTGGTGGCGTAGGGCAGGGTCAGCGTGTTGCCGACCAGCTCCAGCGCGCCACCCGATGCGGTGGTGACGGCCAGGGCGGCCTCGGCGACGACATCGGCGGCCGCACTGCCGACGGTGATGTGCTGGCTGCCGTTGAAGCTGGTCAGCGTGGTGCCGGGCAGCACGCTGGTGCCGGCACCCACGGTCAGGTTCGTGCCATGGTCCACCTGGTCGAAGGCGACGCTGGCCGAGCCCTGGTGGGAGACGGTGGCCGCGCCGGTGAAGTTGCTGGCGACGAGGTTCAACGTCGTCGCGCCGCCGTTGAAGTCGATGGCGCTCCCCAGCCCCAGCGTGCCCTCGGCATGCAGCGCCACGGTCGCGGCGCTGCCGGGCTGGATGGCCAGGCCGGTCACGCTGATCGGGTCATCCACCGCACCCAGGTTCCAGGTGCTGTTGGACAGGCTCCAGTTGTTGCGGGAGCTGGTGACGTCGCTGTCGCCGCCCACGCTGAGGGCCAGCGTGGTGAAGTCGAATGTATCGTCGCTGATGGTGGCGCCGCCGCCGGCGTACACGACAAGATTGTTCGCGCTCACGCCGCCATTCACGCCCAGCACCTTGCCGCCACTGAGCAGGGCCACCGAGCTGGCGCCGGTGGCGATGTCGTTGTCGAACACCAAGTTGCCGCCGTTGGTACGGCCCACTTCCAGCGTGGCGGCATTGACCTGGCCGATCGAGGCGTCGGTCAGGCCGCCGCCCAGGTGCAGCTCGTTGGCGGCCGTCATCTGGCGGATGGCGACCTTGCCGGCGCCGGCGGTGCCCGGGGCATGGTTGGCGCCCGTGCTGGTGCTGGCGGTGACTGCGCCGGTGATGTCGACGTTGTCGCCGGTCAACGTGACGTTGCCGGTGGTGTTGGTCAGGCGGGCACTGACCTCGATGTTCTTGTCTTCCAGCTCGAAGTTGCCCCAGACGTCCGGGGAAAAATCGCTGGACACCGTGATGGTGCCGGTGCCGTCCGACCGTCCAATGGTGAGGTTCTTGATGCCCGGCAACTTGGCGAGCGTGGTGGCCGAGGCGAAACCGCTGCTGTCGCCCAGCACCATGTTGGTGCTGGCGTCAGAGGGCTCCAGCCGCATCGAGGCGGTGCTGAGATTGACCAGGTTCGCACTGCCCCAGTCGATCTTGTTGGCACGCAGCACCAGCACGCCGTCGCCGGTGTTGAGCTTGATGGCCACCGTGCCGATGAAGTTGATGTCGCCGCTGGCCCAGATGCTGGCATTGCCACCCATCGTGAAGGGTGTATCGATGTTGACATCGCCGGTGGTATCCAGCAGGCCGTTGAGGATTTTTTCGCCTTCGGTGTGGGTGCCGTCGCCACGGAAAGTGATGCGCCCGGTACCCAGTCGCATGTCCGAATTCAGCGCCACCACGCCGCTACCGGTGGACAGGTAGAGATTGCCGCCATTGGTGGTGATCGGCGAATCCAGGGTCAGCGCGCCGCCACCCGCGTTGTCCGAGTCGCCCCAGATCCGCACATAGCCACCGTGGGTGGTCAGCGCGCCTCCGACGGTGATGCCATCGGCGCCGTACAAGGTGATGGACGCGTCACCCGGAGTGCCATTGCCCGGGATACTGACGTTGTGCGTCGGCAACGTTGCCGGATTGGTGCCGCTGCCATGGACGACGAGGTTCGCCACGTTGCGCAACTCGCCCGTGCCGGTCTGGCCGGACTGCATGTAGATGCTGCCCGTGCCGGACACCTCGATGGTGTTGTTGGCGTTGGCGAAAACGATGTTGCCGGCCTTGTTTTCCAGACGCAGGCTGACATCGTTGGCCATCGTGAGGTAGCCATCGCCGCCGTTCAGGCCCAGGTCGGCGATCGTCATGCCGCTGTCGGCCTGAAGCATCACATTGGCGTGCTGCGCCTCGAGGTCGGCGACGTAGACGGTGCTGCCCGTAATCGCACCCGTGCCGGTACCGCCAGCCTGGATGGTGACCGTGGCCGGGTCGAGCAACAGATCGCCGGTCGCGCCCCTGGCGGCAAGCGCATTGGTGCGCCCGCTATAGGCCAACGTCTGTTTGCCCGACACTTCCGCGCGACCGCCGTTGCCGCCCTGCGCGCCGCCACGGATGTCGATGTTGCCGGCGAAGCTCGTGCTGTCGTCGGACCAGAGCACCACTTCGCCGCCGTTGCCCTTCCCGGTGGCGTTGGCCTTGACCGCTACGCTGCCGTCCGCCTCCACGTGGGTGGCGTTGCGCAGCGACGCATCCTTGCCCTGCCAGCCGCCGCCGACGTGGATGGTGCCGCCGCCCAGCGCGCCGCTGGCGTCAAGCTGCGCGCCACCGTCCAGTACCAGGCGATCGCCGAGCACGTCGATGCGCCCGCCGGTGCCCGCCGCCGAGCTGGCATCGAGCCGGCCGCTGACGTGGACCTGGCCGCCGTCGCCGCCGTCGAGCAGGATGTGCCCGCCGCGCTCGCCCAGGTCGGTGGCCTCGATCACGCCGTCCATGTTGATCACGCTGGAATGCAGCGCGCTGGCAGCCGCGGCGCTGAGCACCACGTTGTTGCCGCGGATCAGCCCGCTCTGCGCGATCTCGGCCTTCAGCTTGTCCGGCTCCACCGCCAGCGACAGCATGCCGTCGCCGCTGAAGTCCAGCGCCACCCGATGGCCGGCGGCCAGGCCGACCTGGCCGGCGGTGATCGTACCCGCGTTGCCGACGACCGGAGCCAGCATCGCCACCACGCCGCCGTGGGCGCGGATCATGCCTTCGTTGCGCACCGCGCCTGCGCCGCCCGTCGCGGCAAATCGCGCGCGGCCGGCCAGGAAATCGCTGTCGCTGATGGACAGCGAGCTGACCACCAGCCCGCCCACGTCGACCTGCGCGCCCTTGCCGAAGAACACGCCGTTGGGATTGACCAGCCAGACCTGGCCGTTGGCGCTCAGCCCGCCCAGGATCTGGCTGGGCGAGCCGCCGAGCACGCGATTGAGCGCGACGGCGCTGGAGTCGGGCTGCTCGAAGCGCACGCTGGCCTGGCTGCCGATGTCGAAGCTGGTCCAGTTGACGATCGCGCGCTGGCTGTCCTGGTGCACGGTCAGGTTGGCGCCCTGCTGGCTGAGCTGCACGTCGCCGGAAACGACCTGCGCACCGCTCGGCAGGGTGCCGGCGTCCATGGCGCAAACCGACAGCGGCAAGCCGCCGATGGCGATGACGGCCGCGGCGGCGCGCACGACGGCGCCGGCACGCTTGCCGCGACGCTTGGCGATCTCGGCGACGGCCACGTAGGCGCTGCGCAATTCGTCCCAGATCAGGCGATAGATATGGTTCATGGGGATGGTCCTCGGATGTCTTGGGATGGCGGCGTCAGAAGCGCAAGCTCGCCTGCAGCCACAGGTAGTGGTTGTCGCGCCGCCCGTCGGCGTTGAAGCCGGCGGCGCTGCGGCCGGGGTTGTCGCCCAGGCGGTGCGCCCAGGCGCTGCGGAACGTCCAGCGCGCGCCTTGCAGGTTCAGCCCCACACCGGCGCTGGACAGGCCATAGCTGTTGCCCGTCCACGGCATGACCGAACCGGGCCAGGAGTCGATGTGCTGGCGCACGTGGCCGCGATCGACAAACAGCAGCGCCTGCGCGTTGAAGCCCTTGCCCACGGCGAAGTCGCGACGCAGTTCCGCGCTGGCCAGCCAGCCGTTGTCGCCGCTGGCCTCGCCCACCGCGTGGCCGCGCACGCCGGAAGGTCCGCCGAGCAGGAACTTCTCGGACGAGTCCAGGTTCTTGCTGCCCACCTGGCCGTTGGCGCCCAGGTAGAGGCCCCAGTCACGCAGGCCACCCAGGCTCTGGTTGCGCTCGATGCGCCAGACCCACTTGCTGAAGCCGCCCCCGGTGCGCGCGCTGAGCGAATCGGCCAGTTGGTCGGCGGTGTTGTCCAGGTCGAGATGGCCGACCACCCAGCCCGTGCTGAAACCGGTGTAGCCGCCGCCCCACCAGCCGTCCCACACACTGCCGCTGAACATCGTGGTCAGCTTGTCCAGCTTGCGTTCGCGCAGGGTCTGGCCAAGCGCCTTGTCGACCAGGCCCTTGTGCTCGGCATCCACGCTGAACCACAGGTTGCGCTGGCGGGTGCGCAGCAGCGGGTAGCTGAGGCCGGCGCTGATGGTGCCGGCGCTGCCGGTGAGGTCCAGCGGCTTGAACTCACCGCCGATGTCGTAGCGCATCCACGAGACCGCGAAGTTGGCGCGCAGGCCGGACGGGTTCAGGCCCATCGCGTAGTTCAGGCCGAGCACGTCGCTGCCGCTGCTGTGGCTGACGCTGGCGCCCAGCAGATCCTCGCGATCGAACGGCCGGTTCACCGCGGTCCACGCGCTGGTGCGCCACGATCCCGTGTAGCGGTTGTTGAAGTTGTCCACGCTCACGCCGCCGGTCCAGGCCGGCTTGCTGTCCACGCCGATCAGCAGCCGGCTGGTGCCGGGCTCGTCACCCTTTTCCAGCGTGGCGCGTGCGGATACGCCGGGCACGTCGTTGATCAGCAGCAGCGCACGCTCCAGCTGGTCGTTGCGCACCGCTCCGGCAGGCAGCGCGGCCTCGGCGATGGCAGCCATGCGCGTGCGCAATGCCTCATCGCCGGACAGCACCTGCACGCGGCCGGCGGAACTCTGCAGACGGCCGATCATGATGGCGATCTCGAGCACGCGATCACTCAGGTCCTGGCGCGGCAGATAGGCACGCGCCAGCAGATAGCCGCGCGCCTGCAGTGCCGCGCTCACGCGCTGGGCCAGTGCCTGTAGCTGCGCATGGGTCAGCGCTTTGCCGATGGCGTCGGCGACCACCGCCTGCAGCACGGCATCGTCAACGAGGCCCTCGGCGCCGGTGAAGCGCACGCGGTCGATGCGCGCGCGGAAACCCGCATCGCCGCGCGTTTCCTTCTGCGGCGTCTGCACCAGCGGAGCCTCTTTCTCCACACGCTTCAGCGGACGATCCTGTTGCTGCTGCTGGTTGAGCAGCGAGCCGGCATCCGGTGGTACCGCCTGGGCCACGGCCAGGTTGATGGCCAAGGGCAACGAGCCCAGGCCAAGCATCGCGGCCAGCCGCGTCGTCTTCATTCGGATATACCCCTGTTGCTGTGCCGGCAGTCGCGGCCCTGAGTGATGAGTGCTGCGGACGCCACGACGGACGTCCGTTTGCGAATTCCAAAGCCCCTCAAGCAATGCGCGTGCCAGCGCTCGACAGCGGCTCTGCGAAGCATGGCCCGCGTTCTTCCGGCGCAAATGCGCACGAATGGACGGACCGCGTCATGCAGTCAAAACCTTGACGGGAAACGGGACGCCGTCATGCGGCGCGCGCGGCATGCACCTCGCCGACGCTCACTCGAGCACGCGCGGTGGATGCTGATGACGGCAGACAACACGCCGCGACCGTCGGAGGACACACGGAGCGGTGGCGGAGGTGGATGCGGAGATGGTGCGCCCGGCGGGATTCGAACCCACGACCACCGCCTTCGGAGGGCGGTACTCTATCCAGCTGAGCTACAGGCGCATTGTGTGGCCGCGCGCGGGTGGCCGGTGGCCGGACCGCGGGGAGCGGCAGTATAGCCGAGTTGGTCGCGCGGCGGCATCCGGCTTGCCTTGGATTGTAGGAGCGCACCCTGTGCGCGATGCCTTTCGTCACGTGGCGGAAGGCATCGCGCACAGGGTGCGCTCCTACGGGGTTCGCGGATGCGGGAGGGTCATGGCGGGCGGCGCCCGCCCTACGCTCAGAGCGGCTTGAGCAGCTCGGCCAGGGTGTCGGGCCTGCTGGTATCGCGGACCAGGTGCGGGTACTTCAGGCCGTCGTGGTAGGCGATGCGCACGGTCTGGTACTCGTCGAAGTTCTTCACCAGCAGTTCGATCGGGGCGTTCTTGTCCCTGGCGGCGGCGGTGATGGCGTCCTTGAGGTCGTCGGCGTCGTAGTCGTGGCCGTTGACGGCGATCACGCTCATGCCGGGGGAAACGCCGGCCTTGAACGCGGGGCCGTCCCACAACACGTCGGCGATGCTGCCGTCGTTGCCGATCGACAGGCCCAGCGACCAGGTGAAGTCGGCCATGTGGCGACGCTTCTCGGCGGCCGTGACCGCAGCGGTGGGCTGGTCGGTGTAGACCAGTTTCCAGCCGTGCGAGGCGATGCCGCCGGTCAGCGGGCCGTGGCCGTCCAGGCGCGTGCGCAGGTAGCCGGCCCAGTCGAACGGCGCGATGCCGTCCAGCGTCTTGACCACATCCTCGAAGGTGTAGGTGTTGACGTTCCACTGCCCCGAATCCATGCCGAAGAAGGCGCGGGCGAAATCGTCGATGGAGCGCTTGCCGTGGCTGAGTTCGCGCAGCTTGCCGTCGACGTCGAGCCAGATCATCTCGCCGGCGGAGTAGTAATCCTCGCTGGCCTGGTAGTTGCGGTACGGCAGCGGCGCGCGCTTGGCGATCACCGGGTCGTTGGTGGTGTCCTGCACGCTGCGCCAGCTGGCCAGGCCGGGGCGGCCGCGGTCGTAGGTGGCGGCGACGTAGGCCAGCGTGTCGCGGGTGTGCTCCGCGCTCCACAGGCCCGAGCGCGCCGCCATCACCTGGCCCCAGAACTGGGTCTGGCCCTCGTACACCCACAGCAGGCTGTCGCCCATCGGCACGTTGAAGGTGGGCGTGTACAGGTCGGCGCCACGGCGGTACTTGCCGTCCCAGGAGTGGTTGAACTCGTGCGAGAACAGGTCGCGCGCGGCGACGTTCTTCTTCCACTCGGTGAAGAAATCGGCCGAGGTGCCGTCCTCGCTGGAGCGGTGGTGCTCCAGGCCGTTGCCGCTCATCTTGTCGCTCAGCGAGACCAGGAAATCGTAGTGGTCGTAGTGGTGCGCGCCGTACAGCTTGTACATCTGCTGCACCAGGTTGCGGAACGCCTTGAGCTGGTCGGGCGTCACCTCGAGGTACTTCGGCGCGTCGGCCACGATGTCCATGTGCACCGGCACCTTGGCGCCCGGATCGAGATCGAGCCGCTTGAAATGCTTGCCGGCGTAGATCGGCGAATCGACCAGGTTCTCGAAGTCGATCGGCTTGAAGTGGATGGTGTCGCCCTCGCGCGAGGCGACCTCCAGCGCGGTGCCGGCCTGCCAGCCGGACGGCAGCGTCACGCTGGCCTGGGCCGGGATCTGGCGCGTGTAGTAGCCGGCCGGGTACAGCGCCACCGCGTTCCACTGCAGGTTGAGCATTTCCGGCGTCATCACCACCCGGCCCTGGCGGCGGTCCTGCGGCGACAGGTACTGGAACCGCGCCTCGACCTGGGTGGCGCCTTCCGGCACCACGACGTGGAAGGCGTAGACGTCCAGCGAATCGCGCGTCCACGGCAGGGTCTTGCCATTGGCGGTGACCACCAGCCCGGCCAGCTTGTCGATCGGCCCGGTGGGCGAGTGGTTGCCCGGCAACCACTGCGGGTACAGCAGGGTCAGCGGACCGGGGCTGGCCGGGATCACCTCGTGCACGCGGAAGATGCGACGGGCCACGTCGCTGGCGTCCACGCTGATCTTCAGGCTGCCCTGGAATGGCACATTCTGCGCGGCCGGGACATCGGCGAGGGCGCTGAAGCTGGCCAGCGCCAGGGTGCTGGCGGTGACGGCGGCGGCAAGGCGGGCGAGTTTCAAGGGCGGCTCCGGGTGGTGGTAGGGCGGCGCCGGCCTCGCCGGACGCACGGGAAAGCGGTCGGCACGGGCGGGCGACCGGGGCGAACGCGGGCTTTCGATGCTAGTGCGCGCCGCCGCCGGCCACCCCTGCCGAAGGTCACGGCCGCGACACCGCCCGGCCTGCCCGCGGTCTCCGTTGGCACCCATCGTGCTTCACTCGACCGCAAGCCATCCGCAATGTGCCGACCCGACGCCATGCACGTTCCCCCCGCCAACCCGCAGTGCAACGACGACGTGGCCTTCCGCCGCGACTTCGCCGGCTACCTGGCGCAGCGCATGGGCCCGATGATCCATGCGCTGATGGTGGTGGCCCTGTGCGCCTACCTGCTGGCGGTGGTGATGCGCGGCCTGGTCGGCGCCAGCGCGAGCCAGCTGTTGTGGCAGCTGCTGCCGGTGCCGCCGCTGCTGCTGGTGACGATCGCCGCACGCCAGTGCCGCGAGCCGCTGACCCTGCGCATGCTGGCCCTGCTGTGCGTGGTGCTGCTGGAGATCGGCGTCAACCTTGCCGGTTTCGGCAACCCGGCCGCCGCGCGCCAGCCGCTGCCGGGCCTGCTGTTGCCGGTGGCCTCGTCGGTGATCTGGTTCGGCCGCTGGGATTTCCTGGTGGCGATGGCGCTGTGTGCGCTGGGGCCGGTGCCGGTGCTGCTGCACCTGGGCGACGGCGAGCGCACGCTGCAGTACTCGGTGTACATGGCCATCGCGGTGTCGCTGGCCACGGTGCTGCGCGCGTTCATGGCGCGCACCCTGCTCGAACAGTTCAAGCTGGAGCGCCTGCTGCGCGAACGCGCCGAAACCGACGGCCTGACCGGCGTGCTGCTGCGCAACCGCTTCCTCGACCTGGGCCGCGCCGCGCTGCACGAGGCGCAGCGCCTGCGGGCGCCGATGGCGATGCTGTTCCTGGATGCCGATCACTTCAAGCAGATCAACGACCAGTACGGCCACGCCGCGGGCGATGCCGCACTGGTGGCGCTGGCCGCGCGCCTGCGCACACAGGGCCGCCGCCACGACCTGATCGGCCGCATCGGCGGCGAGGAATTCGCCATGCTGCTGCCCGGCGTGGACCTGGAGCAGGCGCTGCTGCGCGCCGAGCAGCTGCGCCTGGCGGTGGCCGCCAGCCACCACCCGGGCGGGCGACTGAGCGCCAGCATCGGCGTGGCCGTGTGCACGCCCGGCGGCTGCGACAGCATCGAAAGCCTGCTGGCCCGCGCCGACCTGGCGATGCGCCAGGCCAAGCGCGAAGGCCGCGACCGGGTGGTCACGGCCCTCGCCAGCGCCTGAGGCGGATCAGCTGGGACGGATCAGGATTGGCCGGTGGCCAGCTTGCTGTGGCGCATGCCGTAGAAGAAGTAGATCGCCAGGCCGATCGCCATCCAGATCACGAAGCGCCACATGGTGAGCACGTCCAGCCCGCCGATCATGTGGAACTGGCCGTCGGTGACCCACGGCCAGCCGATGATCAGGAACAGCGAGAACACGATGCCCAGCGGCGCCAGCAGCCACAGTGCCGGCGTGCGGAAGCGCCGCTCCAGCTCCGGCTGGCGGATGCGCAGGATCAGCACCGAGGCGCAGATCACGATGAACGCCGACAAGGTACCGATGTTGACCAGCTCGGCCAGCTCGCGGATCGGCAGCAGGCCCGCCGCCAGCGCGGTGAACACGCCGAGCACCAGGGTCGGCCGGTGCGGCGTGCCGTATTTCGGGTGCGACTTGGCGAACCAGCCCGGCAGCAGGCCGTCGCGCGCCAGCGCGAACCAGATGCGCGCCGCGCCCAGCATGAAGGCGAACACCACGCTGGCGATGCCGCACACCGCGGCGACGTTGATGATGCCGCTGACCCAGTGCAGGTCGCGCGCGGCGAACACCGCGCTGACCGGCGCCGAACTGGCCAGGATCATCTCCGAGCACTGGCCCGGCACCTGCGAGGGATCCACGCAGCCGTTGTACGGCACCATGCCGGTCAGCACCAGCGAGATGGCCAGGTACATCGCCATCGCCACGCCCAGCGAAGCCATCACCGCCAGCGGCAGGTCGCGCTGCGGGTTCTTCGACTCCTCCGCCGCGGTGGTCAGCGTGTCGTAGCCGAACACCGCGAAGAACACGATGCTGGCCGCCGCCAGCATGCCGCCCACGCCGTAGCGGGTACCGCCGGTGGCCGCCGCGTCGTGCACCAGCGGCGGGATGAACGGGGTCCAGTTGGCGGCGTTGACGTAGAACGCGCCCACTACCACCACCACCACCACGCCGAGCACCTTGAGTGCCACCACTACCGTGTTGAAGCGCGCGCCGACTTCGGTGCGCGCCACCTGCAGCGCGGCCACGCCCAGCGCCACCAGCATCGCGATCAGGTTGATGCCGCGCCCGCTGTCCGGATGCGCCGGGTCGTACGCCGCCTGCAGGAACACCGGCAGGTGCAGGCCGGTGAGCTGGGCGATCAGCGATTGCAGGTAGTTCGACGTGCCGGCCGCCACCACGCCCACGATCAGCGCGTACTCCACCAGCAGGTCCCAGCCGATGATCCACGCCGGCAACTCGCCCAGCACCGCATAGCCGTAGGTGTAGGCACTGCCGGTGACCGGAATCATGCCGGCGAACTCGGCGTAGGACAGCGCCGCACAGGCGCTGCCGATGCCGGCCACCAGGAAGCTGAGGATGATCGCCGGGCCGGCGTTCAGCGCCGCCTCGTTCGGCGCGAGCACGAACACGCCCACGCCCACGATCGCGCCCACGCCGATGGCGGTGAGCTGCCACACGCCCATGGTGCGGCGGAAATCCCTGCTGGCGCCGGCCTCGGCCTGCAGTTGCGCGACCGACTTGCTGCGTACCAGTTTGCTGAAGAAACCCATAGGGCACTCCCCTTGAAATCAGCGCACAGCATAACAAGTCGCGGCCATCTGGCCAGGCGGCGTTCTGGTGGCGGTCTGGCGGCATGGCGTTTGGACGTCCAAATGCATGTCGCGTACCTGCACACTCCTGTGCGTGATGCCTGCGTCGCGTGACGAAAGGCATCGCGCACAGGGTGCGCTCCTACAGGGCATGCATCGGCCACGGGCGCTTCGACGCGTAGGGCGGGTACTGCCCGCCGCTCGTTGCCACAAACGATGGAAAGCCGGCGGGCGGTGCCCGCCCTACGGGTTGGGAGCGGCGTGCAGGGGTTCGGGTGGCCGCAGGCCGGCGAGCCACGGCAGCGCGACGGCGCTGGCGCCGAACAGCACGGCGATCGCCGCGGCGGCGCGTTCGTCGAGCGGGTCGATGCCGAACCATTGCCCCAGCAGCAGCGGCAGCGCGGCGGTCAGCACGGTGCGCAGGCCTTCCAGCCAGAACGCACCGCGGCGGCCTTCCATCAGCGCGCCGATCACGCACAGCGCGGCCACCATGTACAGCGCATAGCCGAGCAAGGTGGCGAAACCCGCGTGCCCGGCCAGGCCCAGGAAATGCGTGGCCATGCCCAGCAGCAGCGCGAACTGCAGCAAGCAGTACGCGGTCATCGCCGGCGCCAGCGGCGGGTCGTACACGGCGCGCCGGATGTCATACGCGGGCTTGGGGAAGCGCGCCGCCACGTCGGCCGGGCGCCAGCCCGGCGGGCGGAACCACACCTGCAACTTGTCGCGCCAGCGCCGCGCATGCCACGCATCCACCGCCGTGGCCCAGTACACCTCGGCGTTCGCCCACAGCGGGTTCCAGCTGCGCAGCGGCGCGCGGGTGCCATAGACGGGCTTGTCGGCATCGTCCTCCTCGACGAAGGTGCCAAACAGGCGATCCCACACGATCAGGATGCCGCCGTAGTTGTGGTCGAGGTAACGGTCGTTGGTGGCGTGGTGCGCGCGATGGTTGGACGGCGAGCAGAACACGCGGTCGAACCAGCCCAGCCTGCCGACCTGCTCGGTGTGCACCCAGAACTGGTACAGCAGGTCGATCAGGGCGACGGCGACGAACACTTCCAGCGGGTAGCCGAGCAGCGCCATCGGCAGGTAGAAGATCCAGCCCAGCAGGCCGCCGGTGCTGGTCTGGCGCAGCGCGGTGGAGAGGTTGTACTGCTCGCTCTGGTGGTGCACCACGTGCGCCGCCCACAGGATGTTCACCTCGTGCCCCATCCGGTGCAGCCAGTAGTAGAGGAAGTCGTACGCCAGCAGCGCGCTGATCCACACCCACACGCTGTCCGCCGGCAGCGCGAACAGCGCCAGGTGCTCCACGCACCACGCGTAGATGCCGATGGTGAGCAGCTTGGTGAACACCCCGGCGATCTGCGACATCACCCCCAGGCCGATGCTGTTGACGGTGTCGTTGCCGCGGTAGATGCGCTGGCCGCGCAGGCGCGCGACGACGAACTCCAGCGCGATCAGCGCGAAGAAGAACGGCGTGGCCCAGGTGATGATCAGCTCGGAGGTATTCATGTCGGTGTCGCCTGCCACGCGCCCGCCGCGGCGATGCGCTCGTCCCGAGCCACCGAGCGGGCGATGAACCACACCGCCGCATAGTAGCTGCCCAGCACCCACGCCAGCGCCAGCGGCAAGGCGCCGTGGAAGCGGTTCCACGCCAGCAGGCTGTCGCTGAGCATGAACAGCACCGCGCCGATCGCCGCGCGCCGGGACGGCTGCGCCAGCGCACTGCCGGCATGGGTCCACGCCCGCCCCAGCGCCTGCGCGCCCATCGCCGACAGGACCAGCGCATAGACCGCCACCGGCACGCGCAGCGCGGGCGGGATCGACGGCCACAGCAGCGCCAGGTTCGCGGCCGCAACCAGCAGGCAGCCGAGCCACGCCCGCGGTCGCGTGCCGAAACGGCTGTCGCCGAGGAAGCCGGCGATGAAGCACAGGTGCCCGGCCAGGAACGCGAGCAACCCGGCCACGAACAGATCCGCCGGCCACATCAGCAGCACGTCGCCGAGCAGTGAACAGATCAATCCGGCCACGATCCGGCGCCGGTAGCGCGAGGTGATCGGCGGCCACGCCAGCGCCGCGGCGATCACCAGCGCGGTGGCCAGCGGCTTGGCCAGCCAGTGCAGCCAGCGCCACGCGTCGGCGCCTTCGCCGAGCAGACCGCCCAGGATCGCGGCAATGGCCGCGCATGCCACCACCGGCGCGAGGGCGCGGCGGAACGCGGGCGGCGTGCTGGCGAAGGTGGACATGGGCATCGGGCGTCGTGGCGACCCCCCGATCATAGCGAGCTTCCGCAACCCGGGGCCTGCGCGCGCGCGTCCACCGCCTGGCGTCCGCTGGCCGGATCATCGGTGAAGAAGGCATCGATGCCGGCGTCGAGGTAGGCGTCGATCTGCGCGACCAGGCCGGCCGGGTTCGATGCCTGCGGGTCGCCGCGGCGGAACACCGGGGCGAGATACGGGTTCTCCGGACGGAACGTCCACGGATGCACCTCCAGGCCGACCGCATGCGCGTCGGGCACCAGGCGTGTCGGCGGGTCGAGGCGGCCGTCGGCGTTCCACGGGATGACGGCGCGCAGCTCCGGGCCGATCGCGTCGGCGTAGCCGGCGACCTCGCGCAGGCCGGCCGGCGTCGTCATCCGCGCGTAGTCGAGCGTGCCGCCGGCGGCGGCCACGTCGTACGGCTGCGCGGACGGGGCTTCGATCAGTTGCAGCAGGCGGATGTTCGGGTGCGCGGTGCCGATCTGTTCGCGCAGCCAGCGCAGGTTGCCGATCTCGAAGGACTGGATCTCCACCGTCGCCGTGCGCGTGTGCGCATGCCCGGCGAGCGTGGCCAGCAGCAGGTCTTCCATCGGCAGGCCAAGCTGGCGGAAATGGGTGCCGTGCTTGATCTCCGGCACGAGGCCGACGAGCCGCCCGCAGGCCTCCGATTCGGCGGCGGCGAACTCGATCACCTCCTCCAGCGTGACGATCGGCCAGCGGCCGTCGTGCGCGGTACCACGCAACTGCGGCAGGCGTTCGCGCGCGCGCAGGGTCTTCAGCTCGGCCAGGGTGAAGTCTTCGGTGAACCAGCCGCTCACCGCCACGCCGTCGATGTGCCGGGTGGTCCGGCGCGTGGCGAACTCGGCCCGCGCGGCCACGTCGGTGGTGGCGCCGATCTCGTTCTCGTGGCGCACCACCAGCACACCATCGCGGCTCATCACCAGGTCCGGCTCGATGAAGTCCGCGCCGTCGGCGATCGCCCGCGCGTACGACGCCAGCGTGTGCTCCGGCTGCCACGCCGGCGCGCCGCGATGGCCGATCACGCCGACCCGGGCGGCCAAGGGTTTTTCGCCAGACATGGACACCACCGGCACGGCGCGCTCCGCGGGGAGATCGGGAGGCCAGCATAGCCGCGCGCGCGGGAAACCTCAGTCGGGCCGGTACATCTGGCGGTAGACGCGGCTCACCTGCTGCTGCAGGTCGCCGGGCTGATGCGCCTCGTCGAAGGCCTCGTTGATCTGCCGCTCGCTCTGGTGCAGCGCGCGCAGGAATACCCGCTCCTCCGCCGACAATCCGAGCTCTTCCATCTGCCGCTCCAGTGCGTCGGCCTGGCGGGACATGGCGTCGCCCTCGTCGGGACGGGGCGTGGCGGGCGTGGCGGGAGCGGGAGCACGGCGGGTCATGCGGCAAGGCGAAGCAAGACGCCTGCCAGCGGCCGCGCGGATCGCGCCGCCAGAGCGCCAGCCCCGCCCGCGCGGGGCCCGCGGATCGTCCGGCAGCCCCGTCGCGCGGGTCATGGCCGCCGTCCCGCGTGACCATCCGGTGCCGCATCGTGCCGCCCACCGTCATCACGAAGCTGAATGCGCGTGCTGGCGCCGCCCCGCACGACCACGCCGGCGCGGCATCCTGCGGCCCCGCCGGCCGCCGCGGCGGCCACCCGATCTGCTAGTTTTGGCAGCCCGCCAGCGTCCGCCCACGGAACCTCCATGTCTGTCCGATCCGCCCCGTTTGCCCTTCCCCTGCTGGCGCTGGCCGCGCTGGCGCTGGCCGGTTGCTCCGCGCTGCCGTGGCGAGCCGGTCGGGTGCCGGATGGCGCCCGCGCCAAGGTGGCGATCCTGGAAACCACCGACATCCACGCCAACGTGCTCAGCTACGACTACTACCAGTCGAAGGACGACCCCACGGTGGGTTTCGAGCGCACCGCCACGCTGATCCGGCGCGCCCGCGCCGAATACCCCAACCACTTCCTGTTCGATTCGGGCGACACCATCCAGGGCAGCGTGCTGGCCGACTACCAGGCCCTGGTCAAGCCGGTGGCCTGCGACCAGGAGCTGGCGGTGTACCGTGCGATGGACGCGATCGGCTACGACGGCGGCACGCCCGGCAACCACGAGTTCAACTACGGCCTGGGCTTTCTCTCGCAAGTCACCGGCACGCCGATGAACGTCGAGGGCGGCCGCGAGGGACATTGCGCCGGGCCGCATTTCCCGCTGGTGCTGGCCAACGTCTACAGCGCGCGCGACGGCGCGCCGATCTTCAAGCCGTGGACGGTCGTGCAGAAGACCATCGACGCCTACACGCCCGACGGCAGCCACATCCGGGTGCCGCTCAAGGTCGGCATCATCGGCTTCACGCCGCCGCCGATCATGCAGTGGGACCAGCAGCACCTGGCCGGCAAGGTCACCGTCAGCGGCGTGGTCGAGGCCGCGCGCAAATACCTGCCCGAGTTGCAGGCGCAACACCCCGACCTGATCGTGGCCCTGCTGCACGGCGGCCTGGACACCCGCCCCTACACCAGCAACATGGAAAACGCCGGCTGGTACCTGGCCGGCGTGCCCGGCATCGACGTGCTCCTGCTCGGCCACTCGCACACCCAGTTCCCCGGCCCGCGCTATGCCGGCATGAAGGATGTCGACGCCCGTCGCGGTTTCGTGCGCAACGTGCCGGCGGTGATGGGCGGCTTCTTCGGCAAGGACCTGGGCGTGGTCGCGCTGGTGCTGAACCGCCGGGACGGCCGCTGGGTGGTCGACCTGGACAACAGCCACAGCGAGGTGCGGCCGATCTGCAAGGACAAGCGCGACTGCGTGCCGCCGGACCCGGCGATCGCACCGCTGGTGGCCAACGTGCAGCGCGCGGCGGTCGCCTACGTCAACACGCCGATCGGCACGAGCACGCTGCGCATGAGCAGCTACTTCGCCGACGAGGGCAACATGACCGCGCTGGCGCCGGTCAACGCCGCGCAGATCGACTACGTGCGCCGCGAACTGCCGCTCACCCATCCCGAGCTGGCCGACGTGCCGGTGCTCGGGGCCGCCGCCGCGTTCCGCACCGGCTTCGGCGGCCCGGCCGACTACACCGACGTGGCCGCCGGCCCGCTGACCCTGCGCAGCGCCGCCGATCTGTACTTCTATCCCAACACGCTGGCCGCGGTGAAGATCGACGGCGCCGGCCTCAAGGCCTGGCTGGAACAATCGGCGCGGCGCTTCAACCGCATCGACCCGGACCAGGCCGGCGAGCAGGCGCTGATCAACAGCCGCTTCACCGGCTACAACTTCGACCAGATCCAGGGCGGCATCCACTACGTGATCGACGTATCGAAGCCGGCCGGCGAGCGCATCACCACGCTCACCTTCCGGGGCAAGCCGGTCGCGCCGACGCAGCCGTTCATCGTGGTCACCAACAACTACCGCGCCAGCGGCGGCGGCCACTTCCCCGGCCTGGACGGCAGCAACATCGTGCTGGCCGCGCCCGACGGCACGCGCGAGATCCTGGCCAGCTGGATCGAGCGCAAGCAGCATCTCGGCGCGGCCGACCTCGAGGCCACCTCATGGCGTTTCGCGCCGCTGAAGACGCGCGGCCCGGTGGTGTTCACCGGCGCGGCGAACAAGCTCGACGTGGCGAAGGCGGCCGGGCTGGAGCACATCCGCCAGCTGAAGGACAACGGCGACGGCACCGCGGTCTACGCGATCGACCTGTCGCACTGAAACGGCCAGGCCCGTTGCCGCGCGGCAACGGGCTTGCGCGCCGCGCAGCGCTGCTCCAATGTGCGCGGATGATCGATCGCCCTTCCCCGCCCGCGTGCGCAAGTTCCTGCTGAATCACCGCAGACTCCTCGGCCTCGCCCTGCTGCTGATGCTGGCACAGGCGGCCTGCGCGCAGCCGCCCACGGTGCAGTTGCAGGAGCTGACCTGGACCGAGCTGCGCGCGCGCATCGACGCCGGCAGCACCACCGTGATCATCCCGATCGGCGGCACCGAGCAGAGCGGGCCGTACATCGCGCTGGGCAAGCACAACGCGCGCGCCGCGGCGCTGGCCGAGCGGATCGCGCGCGCGCTGGGCAACGCGCTGGTGGCGCCGGTGGTCGCCTACGTGCCGGAAGGCAGCATCACGCCGCCGAGCGGGCACATGCGTTTCCCCGGCACCATCACGGTGCCCGGTGCCGCGTTCGAGCAGATGCTGGCATCGGCGGCCGAAAGCCTCGCCGCGCACGGCTTTCGCCACGTCGTGCTGCTCGGCGACCACGGCGGCTACCAGCGCGACCTGCGCCGCGTGGTGGACCGACTCAACCAGCACTGGGCCGGTTCACCGAAGCGCGCGTTTGCGCCGCCGGAATACTACGCCGCCAGCTCCACCGGCTATGCCGCGCTGCTGCGCCGGCACGGCTACCAAGACGACGAGATCGGCAGCCACGCGGCGCTCGCCGACACCTCGCTTCAGCTGGCCGTCGCGCCGTCGATGGTGCGCGTGGATACACTGCGCCACGCGAGCGCGCCGGGCGCGGCCGACGGCGTCTACGGCGGCGACCCGCGCCGCGCCACCGCTGCGCTGGGCCAGCTCGGCGTGGACCTGATCGTGGCGCAGACGGTCGAGGCGATCCGCAAGGACGTCGCCGGACACTGACCTGCCCGCACCCAAACCGATACCCGTGGACCGGACATGCTGCCGAGGACCTTCACCATCAACGCGCCCACCTCTCACCCGCCGCGCCGCCGCGCCGGCCTCGCCCTGCTCGCCTGGCTCGCCAGCGGCGCGGCGTTCGCCAGCGGCGTGCCGACCATCGCCGGCATGCCGCCGGTGACCGACCCGGCCAACCTCTACGGCGACGCCGGCGCCAACATGCTCAGCCCCGTGGTGGCCGGCGCGCTGCCGCGCGTCTACGTGCCCAACCTGCGCTCGAACAGCATCAGCGTGATCGACCCGGCGACGTTCAAGGTGGTCGACACCTTCAAGGTCGGCCGCAGCCCGCAGCACGTGGTGCCGGCCTACGACCTGCACACGCTGTGGGTCACCAACAACGCCGAGGACCGCCCCGACGGCAGCCTGACCCCGATCGACCCGACCACCGGCAAGCCCGGCCAGGCAGTGGCGGTCGACGACCCGTACAACATGTACTTCAGCCCCGACGGCAAGCACGCCATCGTGGTCGCCGAGGAAGACGCCCGGCTCGACTTCCGCGACCCGCACACCATGGCGCTGCAATTCCGCCTGCCGGTGCCCGGCTGCAAGGGCATCAACCACGCCGACTTTTCCATCGACGGGCGCTACGCGATCTTCACCTGCGAATTCGGCGGCAAGCTGGCCAAGATCGACATGGTGGAACACAAGGTGCTCGGCTACCTGCGGCTGAAACGCCACGGCATGCCGCAGGACATCCGCGTGTCGCCCGACGGCAAGGTGTTCTACGTCGCCGACATGATGGCCGACGGCGTCTACCTGATCGACGGCGACACTTTCACCAGGATCGGCTTCATCCCCACCGGCCCCGGCACCCATGGCCTCTACCCCAGCCGCGACGGCACCCGCCTGTACGTGGCCAACCGCGGCACGCACAAGATCCACGGCCCACGCAAGGGCAAGGGCAGCGTCTCGGTGATCGACTTCGCCACCCGCCAGGTCATCGCCACCTGGCCCATCCCCCACGGCGGCAGCCCCGACATGGGCAACGTCAGCGCCGACGGCCGCATGCTGTGGCTCTCCGGCCGCTTCGACGACGTCGTCTACGCCATCGATACCACCACCGGCAAGGTGCGCAAGATCAAGGTCGGCATGGAACCGCACGGCCTCACCGTATGGCCGCAACCGGGGCGGTATTCGCTGGGGCATACGGGGATCATGCGGTAGGGCGGTCGGGGTGGGTGGCGGTTCGCCACGTTATTGTCTGAGCGGTCGATCGCTTGCGGTGACCGAATCTCTCTTGCGTAGCCCGCACCTGTAGGAGCGCACCTTGTGCGCGATGCTCTTGCTGCATTCAAGGTCAAGAGCTTTCGTCTGCCTTAGGCAGCCGAGTTACTTTCTCTTTGCGTGGCCAAAGAGAAAGATAACCAAAGAGAAAGGCCACCCCGCTTGGCGCTTGCCGCCCATCCATGGGCGGCAAGTCCGTGAGCCGGGGCCGGGCTTTTCGACAGGGCATCCTGCCCTGGCGAAAAGGAGCCGACATCCCTGTCGACTCCCGCTGCGCGGCCTGTCGTCCCCGACTCACCGCCGCACAGGGGCCCCGGGTAGAGCCGCGGGCCATCCTGGCCCGCACTTTTCAGAAGAGCCAGAGCAGAGCCGGAGCAACGCGCCGGCCGCTACCTTCTCCATTTAACTTCCCCCGCCCCGTTTTTCGGCTACCTTCTCCATTTAACTTCCCCCGTCCCGTTTTTCGCGGCTCGGAAGCAAAAACGCAAACGCGAGACCAACGATTAGAGAGAAATGCAGATGGCGGATACTTGTCGAGTTGATGTGTGCTACAGACCTCTGCGTATCGGTTGGGCAGTGCGTGAAGGTGATATGGATGCGATACGGCGGGCGATAAGGTACTCACATGCCCTGTGGGGTGGTCGGTTTAATCCTATTCTTGTCGTTGATCATGAGGAAGAGGCTCGGCATCTGGTCGAGCTATTTCGCATCGATCTTATCTGCCCGCTGGGTGATAGCCCGGAAGTAAAAGGTTTCCCGGCGAAGTTTCCGCATCTGATCTCTCCGTTCCATGGCGACTCGGTTTTCATCAAGGATGAAAAGTGGAGAAGCTTCGCGCATGTTCTCGACATCTACAACGCTATTTCGTACTGGCATAACAAGCCCGAGTGGAAGGCGTTAAAAGATGAAGGGATGCGCGCCTACCAATGGCAGGAGGATGACGTACTCGCAGATGTATTCCTCATGCAGTTCGGCGCCTATCCCAGTGTGGACGAAATTGGTGTGGACTACGACAAGATGGTTGCTAACGTCGCTGAGCCGACACTCTACAAACTGGACCCGAAAGCGCGGATTCCCGCAGACATTTTGGAGCATCCCCATTTCGCCACCATCGGCCGGTTCGGCATTGAACGTCACTACGCCATGAGATCCGGTTGGGATGCACCGGGATTCTTTGTCGGAAATGCAGCGGATCCAGATGATATTATTTGCTATTGGAATCTGCGCGCTTGCGACATCGCATTATGGTTCGTCGATCCAAACTATCTGGGGCGCTACGCCGATCTGATCCCTGACTGGGGAAGAGCACTACAGAACATGGTGGATCACCGCCGCCACGAATGGGACCGCCGTCTGGGTGTTTGGTCGAGACAAGACATTGGCCAAGTAGCCGAATTATTTAGGGATATGCAGCTTGTCCATTACCGTGTCCAAGATCACTTCTGGGCCGGTGGTTCTGTCTCGCCACCGATGATGTTTTTCGGCGAGACATCCACGCTGGGCGTAATGGGCGAATCCAACGGTGCTCCTCGGGTGAACTTCGCACTCGCCGACAAGCCGTTTGATGGCGATGTGCAGTTTCACACTCAATACCTAGTGGCCTCCATTTCTCTCATCGGCGGCCTTTATGGTAATGAGCAGCATACGTTCGACGTACCATATGTACCGGAACTCAACGAGTTCTATGCGCGCACCTTGCACTTCGACTACAGCAAGCTCCGCGTAGAGCCCGAGCGGATTGGATTGGTGATCGATGCGGCCGATCACGACAGCTTTCTTACGGCGATGCCTGTTGTCGATCTTATGCGACGCACTTTCTCGATGGCCGGGTTTGAAGCGGAACTGAGCAACAGCGGTCGCATCGTGCGTCAACTGCTGACTCAACTGGGCGGACTGCAAGGGGCGCGCGTGTTCAAGATTCCGGGTGCTCGACAGTTGCTCAAGAAGTTCGGGCCACGCGATACATTTTCGCGGGAGACGGCGCGCGACACCATCGTGGACCGAACATCTGAGCATAGGAGCGGCACGTTCTCTGCGCATACAGGCTTATTTCTGGGTCCGCGTCCGATGAACACGCAACTGACCCCGCCGGACGTGTTCAGCTACATGGTGGACAAAGGTTTGTTCCGCATTGGCGTAGATCTGGATTGCTCCAAATGCGGAATGTCGAGCTGGGTCGCGCTTGACGCGCTCAAGCAGCAGGCAGTGTGCGAACTCTGTGGTCACAGCTACGATGCCACGCGACAACTGTTAGACAGCAAATGGCGATTCCGACGATCGGGTGTGCTCGGCGCTGAGCGGAACGCTCAGGGAGCTGTACCAGTCGCGTTGACCTTGCAGCAGCTAAGTGCCAACCTCGATCGCGGATTGCATCATGGTGTGTATTCGGCGTCTCTGGACCTGAAACCCATTGGGGAGTTGGCTTTGCCGAACTGCGAGGTTGATTTTGTTTGGCTGGCCAAGGGACGATATCCAGATCGCTCGGTGGTGATTCTCGCCGAGTGCAAAGACCAAGGTCCCATTAAGCCGGAAGAATTCCAGCGCGACGTGGATAACATGCGCCGCGTTGCAGACGCGTTGCCCAAGCATCGTTTCACAGCGTACGTGTTGTTCGTCAAGCTGGCACCGTTCACCGCCGAGGAGATCGCCTTAGCCCAGGCCCTGAATGACCCATATCAGCGACGTGTCATCCTACTAACGGCGCGCGAGCTGGAGCCATACCATATATTTGAACGACTCAAGGTGGAACACGGCATCGATAGCTACGGAGGGTCACCCGAAGAGTTGGCCAACGTGACGGCAAAGCTTTATTTCACGGAACACGAAGGGAATGCCGACGCGCCTGATGCTGGCTAGCAAGGGTTCCTTTTGGCGACACATTTACCTGCGCCGAGAGTTCGAGGCGACGCCGTGACTCAGTAAATTCAATGCGGAAACCGGGACGGTGGGAGTTAAATAGAGAAGGTTACGCCCAGAGCTCTGCTCTGGCTTTGCCTTGGCTCTTCTGAAAAGTGCGGGCCACGATGGCCTGCTGCTCTACCCGGGGCCCCTGTGCGGCGGTGAGTCGGGGTCGACAGGCCGCGTAGCGGGCATCGGCATGGATGCCGATGCCTTTTCGCCAGCACATGGATGTGCTGTCGAAAAGCCCGGCCCCGGCTCACGGACTTGCCGGGCAGGATGCCCGGCAAGCGCCAAGCGGGGTGGCCTTTCTCTTTGGTTACTTTCTCTTTGGCCACGCAAAGAGAAAGTAACTCGGCTGCCGCAGGCAGACGAAAGCTCTTTGCTCCAAAGCTCTTACCTCATATGTTGCACGCCGCGCAAAGCATCGCGCACAAGGTGCGCTCCTACAGGTTGTCGAGGCAGCCTGCGCACTTGGTCCGCGGACAGACCACTCGTCAAGACAGTCCACGGCCTTCCGACTCATGCACCGAGCTTCGGCGTGGCCAACCCGTTCAAGGCAGCAGCACGACCACCGTCACGATCAGCAACAACGCCAGCGGATACAAACTGGAACGATCGAATAGCCGCGCAGCCGCGCGTCCATCGCGCGTCACCGCCAACCGCACCGCCGGCACCACCAGCAGCACCACACCAGCCAGCAGCACGGCGAGCTGGAACGCCCAGCCCAAGGCGAGCGGCGAGAGTCGCGCCAGCAGCAGGCTGCCGGCCACGGTGAGGGCGAGCAGCGCGAGCACCAGCCAGCCGGCGGCGCGCAGCCCGAACACCAGCGGGATGGTGCGGGCGCCGATCGCGCGATCCTCCTCGATGTCGTTCCAGTCGGCGGGAATGTTCTGCCCGCCGACTTCCCACAGCATCAGCCAGCCCAGCATCAGCGCCAGCCCCGCCAGCGAGGGCGACGGCACTACCGCGACCACGGCGGCGACGGGGCCGGCGGATTTCACCAGGCCGCTGACCACGGTGCGCCACCAGGTGACCTTGAGCAGTTTCACGTAGGCCAGTTCCAGCAGCGCCGCGGCGATGAGGATGGCGAGGATCCACGGGTTGAGCAGCCAGATGCCGAGCACGGCCAGCGCGAACCACAGGCCGAACCAGGCCAGCGCGCCTTTCATGCTGATCAGGTTCTGCGCCAGCGGGTAGCGCATGGCGGAGGCTTCCACGGCGTAGCCGGGAGTGAGCCCGCCGGCCAGTTTCTGCTTGTCGTCCTTGACGCCGACCAGGTCGTTCAGCGCATAGATCGCGGTGTAACCGGCCAGCGCGGTGCCCAGGCAGATCGCCAGCACCTGCCAGTCGGGAAAACGGCCCAGCCACAGCAGGGCGACGAAGCCGGGCATGGCGATGTCGAGCACGCCGTGCAGGGAGCGCGAGAGAGCGAGGAAGCGGCGCATGCGTTCAACCTCGTTTCGTGAAGCTCGCCATGTAGTTGATGTCCTCGCGCCCCGGCGCCACGCGGAAGCTGCGCTTGAGCGGGTGGTACATGAGGCTGGCCACCGCGTTGAACTGCAGCCCCGCCGCGCTTGCCCACGCGCGCATCTCGGTCGGGCGGATCAGCTTGCGGTAGCTGTGGGTGCCGCGCGGCAGCAGGCCGAGGATGTATTCGCCGGCGACGATGGCGAAGGCGAACGCCTTGAGGTTGCGGTTGATGGTGGAGAAGAAGGCCACGCCGCCGGGCCTGAGCAACTGCGCGCAGGCGGCGATCACGCGCGCGGGCTCGGGCACGTGTTCGAGCATCTCCATGCAGGTCACCGCGTCGAAGCTGCCGGCCTCCTCGCGCGCCAGTGTTTCCACGTCCATCTCGCGGTAGTCGATGTCCAGGGCGCCGCGTTCGGCATGCTGGCGCGCCACCTTCAGCGACAGCGTGGAGAGGTCGATGCCGGTGACTCGCGCGCCGTGTTTCGCCAGCGCCTCGGCGAGGATGCCGCCGCCGCAACCCACGTCCACGACGTGCGGCGCGGCGCCGGTCAGGCGGTCGGTGATGAAGCGCAGGCGCAGGCCGTTGATGGCGTGCAGCTGGCCCATCTTGCCGTGCGGGTCCCACCACAGTTGGGCGATGCGGTTGAAGTGCGCGATCTCCGCGGCGTCAACATTCGGCGATTCGGTCATGGGCGGGGCGAGTCCAGCATTGCAGGGTGGCGATGGCATCGGCGAGTTCGCCGCGGCGGATGTCGTTGGCGAACACGCCCTCGCCCACCGCGACCGGCAGCGGCACGCGCTGGGCGCCGTTGCGGTGCTCGACGCGGTCCAGCAGCGAGTGCCACATCAGCGTGGCGTCGAGCAGTTCCAGCGGCGGCGCCAGGCCCAGGCGCTCGACCAGGGCGAGGATGCGCGCGGCGGCGGCATCGGCCAGCAGGCCGCGGCCGTGGGCGATGGCGACGGAGACGAGGATGTCCAGCAGCACCGCCTCGCCGTGCAGCAGGTGGTCCCCGTGCCGCGTTTCCAGGCCGTAGCTGAAGGTGTGGCCGAAATCCGCCACGCGCGCCAGCTCGTCCTCGAACAGGTTGGGCGCCAGCTCCTGCAGCATGTCGTCGATGGCGCGGTCGAGGATCGCGCCGCCAGCCTCGCCCTGGAACGCGCCGGCGATGCTGGCGGCGCCGTGGCGTTCCAGCAGGATGAACAGCGCGGCGTCCTTGATCACCGCGAGCTTGACGATCTCGCACACGCCGTTGCGCAGGTGCCGCGGCGGCAGGGTGCGCAGCAGGCGGCGATCCAGCAGCACGCGGCGCGGCGGCTCGAAGCTGCCGAGGCGGTTCTTGCGGCCGTTGAAGTTGATCGCGGTCTTGATCCCCACCGCCGCATCCACGTAGCCCATCAAGGTGGTGGGCACCTTGATGTGCGGCACGCCACGGCGATAGCTGGAGGCGACGAAACCGACCACGTCGGTGAGCACGCCGCCGCCGATAGCAAGGATCGGTTCGTCGCGGCGATGGATGGGGAACTCGTCCAGCGCGCGCAGCAGGTGCTGCCACGTCTCCATCGTCTTGCCGCCCTCGCCGCCGGGCAGCGCGACGATGCGCGCGGCCACGCCGTGCTGCGCGAAGTAGGTGGCGAGGCGTGCGCCGTGGTGACGCAGCACCACCTCGTCCACCACCACGAAGCGGCGGCCACCGGCGCGGCGACCGTCGGCCAGCAAGGCGTCGCTGGCCGGGTCGAACACGTCGGGCACGTTGCACAGTTCGTATTCGACGCGGCGCGTCTCGCTGACCCGCCAGCGCGCGACCGGTGCGTTCATGCGATCTCCCGCCACGCCGCGCGCTGCGCCAGCACCTCGCGCGCCACCGCCTGCGCGGCGGCCAGGTCGTGGTGGCGCCAGTGACCGCATTGCTCGATGCGCGCATAGGGCACGGCGGTGGCGCCGAGCACGCCGTACAGCACGGTCTCCAGGGTCTGCTCGATCACCTCGCGGCGGCCCTCGTTCAACAGCGTGAGGTAGAAACCGGTCTGGCAGCCCATCACGCCGACGCCGATGAAATGCGCCGGCAGCAGGCGGCTGAAACCTTCCAGCAGGAAATGCTCCAGCGAATGCGCCTCGACGGTGCTCAGGCAGGCCTCGGCGTTGGGCAGGCGCCAGCGCAGGTCGACGGTGTAGACCACGTCGCCGCAAGGCCCGGCATGCACGCCGCGCAGCTTCACGCTGGGCGCCTTCAGCCGGCGATGGTCCAGCTCGCCTACGCTGCCGGCGGCCCAGCCCAGGGTTTCCAGCTCGACCACGGCGCTCATCCCTGCGCGATGGCCGCGAGGTGGCGGTGGCTGGCGTCCAGCGCCTGCTGCCAGCCGTCCACGTGGTGGTACAGCTCCACCGCGCCGTAACCGCGGAAGCCGTGATCGTTGAGCGCGGCGAAGCTGGCCGCCAGGTCCAGCGTGCCTTCGCCGGGGATCTCGTGGAAATGCACGATGCCGGTGCGCGTATTGGCCACCATCTTCTCCACCAGCGCGGGGCCACGCGCACCGCGCAGCCAGGCGAGGATGGGATGGGCGCGTTCCAGCGCATCGAAGCTGAGCCCGGGCACGGAGATCAGGTAGGTGAAGATCTCGTCATCCAGCAGCGAGGTGCCGGCGTGCAGGCTGCCGTAATCCACCCAGCGCGCGGCCTGCGCGAGACCGGCGCGCGCCAGCAGCGCATCGATGCGCCGCTGCCGCGCGGCATCCGGCGCGCGATCGGCGAAGTACAGCGCGTGGCTGCCATCCAGCAGCAGGTAGTCGGCGCCGTCGGGGAAATACACCAGCGTGCTGGCGTGGTCGAGGTTGACGGCGAGCGCCTCGCTGTCTTCCACGATCTTCAGGTTCCAGCCCGCGCGCGCGTCGGAGATGTGCAGGTAGCGCGCCTGCGGCGCGGCCTGCGCCAGCGCGACGAGGTAGTCGGGTTCGGAGCAGTACGCGTGGCACAGGTCGATGTGCAGCGCGAAGTGCGGCGAGCCCACCGCGGCGATCAGCGCCTGGCCTTGTGCCAGCGTCTCGATCGCCATGCCGGGCTCGGGCTCGATCAGCAGGGTGATGTCTTCGCCGTCGCGGATCTCGGTCAGGCATTCGCGGATGGATTCGGCCAGCACATCGAGCGGATTCACCTGCGGCTGGCGCACGTGTTCCTCGCGCACGAAGCCGCTGCCGCAGGTGACCAGGTTCGTGCCCAGCCGACGAGCCACGCGGATGCCGCGCTTGACCAGGTCGATGCGCCGCTTGCGCCCGGCCGTATCCAGCGACATCAGCGACGGCTCGTGCGGCCGCGACGGCGTGAAGAAGTGCGAAGCGGTGGCCACGCAGGCCGGCGCGATGCCGGCGCGCGCCAGTCGGCGCTTCACTGCGTCGAGATCGTCGTCGCCGAGGTCGAACGGATTGAAGTGGTCGCGATGAAAGGCGATTTCCATCCCCGCATAGCCCGCGCGCGCCACCGCGTCGATGGCATCGAGGAAGGGCAAGCGGGTGAGTCCGAAGCTGCTGTACGCGAGGTCGATCATGCGCCGTGCCGGGCCGGAGTCCGGGGTGGACAAAGTGGCGCAAGAGTGTGGGCGCGGTGGCGCAGTCGCCTTGATTCAGGTCAACGAAAACGGCGACGGGAAGCGGCCGCGACAAAACGCACCGGGGTATCGGGGATTGCGGGGGCCGCGCCTGCTTCGCGCGCGCAGCGCGCATTTCGCCGAGGCAGCCGTGCGGGCCGCCCGGATGCGAGGCAGGGCCGCCGGCTCACTCCACCGGCGTATGGCGCAGCCGGCTGACCTCGGCGGCCTGCACGTCGCTGGCCTTGTTCGACCACGACTGGCGGATGTAGCTGACCACCGCGGCGACGTCTTCGTCGTCCAGTTGCTGGGCGAACGGCGGCATCGAGTACGGCCGCGGGTTGCTCGCGGTGGCCGGGGCGAAGCCGCCCAGCAGCACGCTGCGCACCGCGTTGATGCTGGTCGGCCCGGTGACCGAGGTGTTGCCGTCCAGCGGCGGGTAGACGCCGGCCACGCCCTGGCCGTTGTCGCCGTGGCAATCGGCGCAGTGCTGTGCGTAGAGCTTGCCGCCCTGCTCGTGGCTGGCCGCCTGGCGGAACGCCGTGGCCACCACCGGCGCACGCGGCGGCAGCGATTGCAGGTAGGTCGCCACCGCCTGCAGGTCGGCGTCGGTCATGTGCTGGGTGCTCAGCCGCACCACGTCGGCCATCGGTCCGAACGCGCTGCCCTTGGCCGACTGGCCGGTCTTCAGCAGGTCGACCACGTCCTGCTTGCTCCATCCTTCCAGGCCGCCGCCGGTGCGCGTGCTGAGGTCGGGCGCATACCAGTCCAGTTGCGGGATCTGGCCGCCGGTGAGGTGCTGGCTCTGCTCGATGCCGCCCAGCGAATCGCGCGGTGCGTGGCATTCGTTGCAATGGCCCAGCCCCTGCACCAGGTAGGCGCCGCGATTCCACTGCGGCGACTGCGCGGGATCGGGCTGGTACACGCCCGGCTTGAAGTACAGCGCGCGCCACGCCACCAGGCTGCTGCGCACGTTGTACGGAAACTCCAGGCCGGTCGGCTGCGCCGGCCGGTTCACCGGCGGCAGCGATTTCAGGTAGGCGAAGATCGACAGCGCATCGTCGCGCGTGACCTTGGTGAATGAGGTGTAGGAGAACACCGGATACAGCAGCTGGCCGTGGCGGCCCTTGCCGAGGTGCAGCGCGGCCCAGAAATCGTCGAAGCTCCACTGGCCGATGCCGGTCTCCGGATCCGGCGTGATATTCGGCGCCGGCACGTCGCCGAACGGCGTGGCCAGCGAGCGACCGCCGGCATACGGCTGGCCGCCGCGCGCGGTGTGGCAGGCGGTGCAATCGCCGACGGTGGCCAGATATCTGCCCTGTTCGATCCGCGCCGGGTCGGCCAGCGCGGCCGCGTCGGCCTCGCGCTGGACCGGCGTGGACGGCGCACTGCGGTCGCGCGCGAGATACCACCACGCGGCCGTGCCGATCAGCAGCAACACCACCAGCAAGCCCGCGCCGCGTCGCAACCACTTCATGGATTCACCTCACTGTGGCCCATCACGCACCAGCCCGGCAGCGGCGTCGTCTGCGCCGTGGCGGGCTGCGGGTGCATGTCCGCCGGCGGTGCGTGGCTGGCCAGCCACGCGGATACCGCAGCGATATCCGACTCGCGCATGCGGTTGGCCACCACGCCCATGCAGTACGGCCCTTCCGCCGCCCGGGTATGCGTGCGCCACGACACCAGCTGGTTGCTGATGTAGTCGTAGGACAGGCCGACCAGGCCCGGCATCATCGGCTCGAAACCGGTGAGCTTGTCGCCATGGCAGCTGATGCACGAAGGCACTGCGCGGGCCGGATCGCCGTGCAACACCACCTGCTCGCCGCGGCGCAGGACTTCGGCCGACACCGCCGGCTGCGGCCAGCGCTGGTAGGGCAGGTCCTGCGCGGCGAAGTAGCCGGCGATCTGGCGCAGGTAGGAGGGGCTCAACTGGCGCACCACATATTCCATCGGCGCGTGCCGGCGCTGGCCGGACTGGAAGTACTCCAGCTGCTGCAGCAGGTAGCCGGCCGGCTTGCCGGCCAGGCGTGGCGCCTGCACGCCGTCGGGCGAACCCTCGCCGTGCGCGCCGTGGCAACTGGCGCACGCGGCCACGCGCTGCCCGATGGTGTCGGGGGTGGCCGCGGCGGCGACCGACAGCGCCGCGCCGCCGCACAACGCAAGCAGCACTGCCGCCGCGCGAAGCGGCGAGCGTCGGAAAGGGGGACGGATCATCCGCGTATGGTAATCCCGCACGCCGTTTTACCGGTTGCTCGCGACAACCTGCCGCACTGCCACATGGCGCCGAAGCAACCATCCAGGCGCGCTGAAAGTTGCAAATGAATCTGTTGACCGCAGCGCAACATTGCCCGTAAGGTCGAGCCATGTCGCCGCTCAGCGCCCCCGCCCGCCTGTTCGCCGCCCCGGTTTGCACCGGCGCCGCGACGATGTGCGTGGGCGCCATCGCCACGACTACCCGTACGATTACCACCGGTACCACCCGTCCCGGGCGGAGCGTCGTGCGCAGCTGAAGTTTTCCATGCAACGGCCCGCCCTCGACGAGGCGGGCCGGCCCATACCGACACGCCAGCGAGCACGGGCCTCCACCGGAGAGGCCGCCGTGATCACCTGTGCACCCGAGCAAGCCCCGCAAGTCCCATTGCCGCCGCTGTCGCCGCACGCCACCGGCACGGGCCGGCTACGCACGCTGGCGGTGGGCCTGATCGGTCCGGGCCGCGTCGGCAGCGCCCTGCTGCAGCAACTGCGCGCGGCGCAACCGCGGCTGCGGCGCACGCTCGGGCTGGAGTTGCGCCTGTGCGGCGTGGTGGCCAGCAAGCGCATGTGGCTGGACTGCGACGACGAAGAACTCAACGACCGCCACGACGGCGCGCAGACCTGGCGGCCGAACGACCTGGACGCATTCGCCGCGCACGTACGCGGTCACGACGGCCGCCACGCGCTGCTGGTCGACTGCAGCGCCAGCGACGAGGTGGCCGCGCATTATCCGCGCTGGCTCGGCACCGGACTGCACGTGGTCACCCCGAACAAGCTGGCCGGCAGCGGGCCGCTGGAGCGCTGGCAGGCGATCCGCGCGGCCTGCGCCGGCGGCGCGCGCTTCCGCTGCGAGGCCACCGTCTGTGCCGGCCTGCCGGTGGTGCAGACGCTGCGCGACCTGCTCGACACCGGCGACGAGCTGCTCGCCGTGGAGGGCATGTTCTCCGGCACGCTGGCCTGGCTGTGCAACCGCCACGACGGCCGCCAGCCGTTCTCCGTGCTGGTGCGCGAGGCGCATGCACAGGGCTATACCGAGCCGGACCCGCGCGACGACCTTTCCGGCCTGGACGTGGCGCGCAAGCTGGTGATCCTGGCGCGCGAGGCCGGCTGGCCGCTGTCGCTGGAGGATGTGGACCTGCAAAGCCTGGTGCCGGCACCGCTCGCCGGGCTGGACCGCGACGCGTTCTTCGCGCGGCTGGACGAGCTTGACGCGCCAATGGCGACGGCGCTGGCCCAGGCGCATGCCGCCGGCGGCGTGCTGCGCCACGTCGCCCACCTCGACCGCCACGGCCACGCCAGCGTGCGCCTGCAGGTGCTGCCGGCCAGCCACGCCTTCGCGCACACGCGGCTGACCGACAACGTGGTGCAGTTCCACACGCGCCGCTACTGCGATAATCCGCTGCTGGTGCAGGGCCCGGGCGCCGGGCCGGAAGTCACCGCGGCCGGCGTGTTCGCCGACCTGCTGCGCATCGCCGAATCGCTGGCGGTGCATGTATGAACACGTTGCTACGGGAATCGCTCATGGCTGCACGCGCACGACCACCGCTCCTCGCCCGCGCCTTCGCCCCGGCCAGCGTGGGCAACGTGGGGGTGGGCTTCGACCTGCTCGGCCACAGCGTGGCCGGCGCCGGCGACCGCGCCGAGGTGCGCCGCATCGACGAACCGGTGGTGCGCATCGCCGCGATCCGCGGCTGCGTCGAGGACCTGCCGCTGGACCCATTGCGCAACACGGCCGGCACCGCGCTGCTGTCGCTGCATCGCGCACTGGAGTTGCCGTTCGGTTTCGAGCTGGTGTTGCACAAGGGCATCGCGCTGGGCTCGGGCATGGGCGGCTCGGCGGCCTCGTGCGTGGCCGCGCTGGTCGCCGCCAACGCCTTGCTGGAACAACCGCTGTCGCGCGAGGCGCTGTACCCGTTTGCGCTCGACGGCGAGGCGGTCGCCAGCGGCAGTCGCCACGGCGACAATCTCGGCTCGATGCTGCTCGGCGGCCTGGTGCTGGCCACCCACGAGCGCCTGCTGCGCATCGAGGTACCTGCGGCGTGGCATTGCGCGCTGGTGCACCCGCACGTGGTGCTGGAGACGCGCCGCGCGCGCGCCGCGCTGGCAGGGCATTACGAGCTCGGCGAATTCGTTGCGCAGAGTTCCAACCTCGCCCTGGTGCTGGCGGGCTGCTTCCGCGGCGATGCGGCACTGGTGCGCGAAGGCCTCCAGGACGTGCTGGTGGAACCGCGCCGCGCCGCGCTGATCCCGCATTTCGCGCAGGTGAAACAGGCCGCGCTCGACCACCACGCGCTCGGCGCCAGCATCTCCGGCGCCGGCCCCAGCGTGTTCGGCTGGTACGACAATCGCGCCGACGCCGCAGCAGCCAGCGCGGCGATGCGCTCGGCCTTCGCCGAGGCCGGGCTCGACAGTGAGGCGTGGGTGACGCCGATCAACGGACCGGCGGCGGCGTTGATCGACTCCCTTGATGAGACTCTGCCATGACCCGGCGCCCCACCTGCAGGAGCCCGCTCGCGGGCGATGTCCCTGCGGATCCCGAATCCCGGCTTCAAGAGCATCGCCCGCAAGCGGGCTCCTACGTGAGCACGCGCGAAGCGGCGCCGGCCGTACCGATCGGCGAAGCCATCGCCGCCGGGCTGGCGCCGGACGGCGGCCTGTACGTCCCCGAAGCCCTGCCACGGCTCGAACCCGCCGCGTTCGATCCGCACGGCACGCTGGCCGACACTGCCACCACCTTGCTGGCACCGTTCTTCGCCGGCGACGCGCTGGCCGACGCGCTGCCCTCGATCTGCGCCGAAGCCTTCACCTTCGACGCGCCATTGCGCGCGCTGCCCGCCCATCCGCACACGCTGATGCTGGAGCTGTTCCACGGCCCCACCTCGGCGTTCAAGGATTTCGGCGCGCGCTTCCTCGCCGCCTGCCTGCGCCGGTTGCCACGCGCCGATACGCGGCCGCTGACGATCCTGGTCGCCACCTCCGGCGACACCGGCGCGGCGGTGGCCGCCGCGTTCCATCGCCAGCCGAACGTGCGCGTGGTAATCCTCTACCCGGACGGCCTGGTCTCGCCGCGCCAGGCGCACCAGCTCGGCTGCTTCGGCGACAACGTGACCGCGCTGCGCGTGGCCGGGCGTTTCGACGACTGCCAGCGCATGGTCAAGGCCGCGCTCAACGACGCGGCGTTGCAGGCGGAAGTACCGCTGTCCTCGGCCAACAGCATCAGCCTCGGCCGCCTGCTGCCGCAAATGAGCTACTACGCGCACGCGGCGCTGCGCTGGTGGCGCGAACACGGCACGCCGCTCCACTTCATCATCCCCACCGGCAACCTCGGCAACGCCATGGCCTGCCTGTGGGCACGCGAAACCGGCCTGCCGATCGGCGAAGTGCGCCTGGCCTGCAACGCCAACACCACTCTGCCCGACTACTTCGCCGGCGCCGACTATCGGCCGCGCGACGCCGTCGCCACCCTCGCCAACGCGATGGACGTCGGCGCACCCAGCAACTTCGAACGCCTGCGCTGGACCTTCCCCGACGAAAGCAAACTGCGCCACCTGCTGCAGGCCCACAGCGTCGACGACGCCACCATCCGCCACACCATCGCCACCCACGCCCGCGACCACGGCGAGGTGCTCTGCCCGCACACCGCCACGGCGATGCGTGGACTCGATCGGTTGCGCGAGACAGGCGATGCGTCTGCGTGGGCCGTCGTCGCCACCGCGCACCCGGCCAAGTTCGAAAGCGTGGTGGAGCCGTTGGTTGGTCATCCAATTCCGGTACCACCCGCCTTGGCCGCCATGCTGGCGCGCCCGGCCCACGCCGAATCCATCCCCGCCGACAATCAATCGCTCGGCGCACGACTGCGTCGCGATGGGAAGAATTCCGATTGACGATGTTCGAACGCGCATGGTGTGCTTCGCGAAGCGCTGGATCACGGGACCGACGGCAACTTGGGATATCAGCTGCTGGTCCAGTTGCGTTTCCATGGCACAGGAAGCCCGTTCATGACTCAGACCATTGACCCCATCAAGCTCAAGGCTGCCGCCGAGCACCTGGAGTGGGTGCTGGAACGGTACCCGGACAGCGCAGAGGTGAAAGGCCTCTTGCGGGCGTTGTCACCACTTATCGAGCAGGCCAAGGCAGGTAGGGTGAGGGAACCCTTCGAAGAAGAACTCGTCCCTTGCGGCCGAAATTTTGCCGAAGGCATGTACACCCAGTATGGAAACCCCAGCGTTGACGACGCCTACTATGCGTTTGCCGCCGAACTGCGGGGGGGACGCAGCCCGGAGGAAGAGCAACTGATTGCCGATACCCAGGCCATCATTGATGCGCGGAACGCTCATGAGTGATGGCTTGGTATCGAAAGACTTGAGGGCACGCAACGCCGCCGTCATCTCCGAGGCGAAGACTTTTGAGACGCACGGAGTATCCAGAAAGGCGGCCATGGAATTTCTCCGCTCTCCGGAAGGCACCATATTCAGGCAAAGGCTGATCGAAGCAGACCCTGGTGCCACGGGGTCCACAATCGTGGATCGCGCAATTCAGCAAATCGGCTCCGGCATCGAACTTCCTCGCATGGAACTGAGCGCCGATCCGCTGCTCAAGATCGTTCCCGCCGGCCAGCAAGTCCCATCCTTCTCGCCATTCTTTGCCCGGCAGTCGGTGTTCGAAGAGGCCTTGGCCTCGGGCAAAAGCCTTTCCGGGTACTTCGCGTTGCCGATCAAGAGCGAGGCGCCGCGGTACGACATCATGGTGATGCGACCACTGGCACCCACGGAAATTTTCATTCACCGGGTGGCTCCGACCGCCGAGCTGCATGGTCTGGTCAACAAGGCCGGTGGCGGCGAGCAGGCGCTGGTTCCCAACCGCAAGCTGTACGAACCACCAACCTATCTCAAGAGCATCGACGACAGTCTTGCGCTGCGGGCCGAGCGCAGGTTGGGTTTGGCGGTTAAAGGGCTAGGCACAGGCTCCGCCACGGTTCTCATGGCCCTCGATGCCTACACCACCGCCGAGCAGTATCAGGCGCTCAGCGCACAAGGCAACCATTTCGGCGCGGACGCGCTGCTTCGCCGCTACGAGGGCCGCACGGCGGGCGGGCTGCTCGGGAGCATCGGGGCTGGGGCCGCCTATGGGTTCATGGCTGGCTCGGAGGCTGGGCCGGGCGCCTTCCTCACCGGTGCGGTCGGCGGCGTGGTGGGGGCTTTTGCGGGCGACCGGATCGCCGTCACGATCACCGAGCACAAGGTCAATCACCAGACCGGCGCCGATGGCGTCAGCTACGTGTACGCGGGCGGCACCTGGACGCACACGCACTACCGGCTCGATCCCGATGGCGTTTCGGTGCCGAACCCTTACGGCGCCGCATCGATGCAGGCGGTGGTGACGACGGCGCCGGCCGACCAGGCGGCGCGGCTGGACTATCAGCGCATGACCGCGATCGCCGCCTTGGCGCTGGCCCATCCCGCCACGCAGGACACGCGGCAGATCGAGCTGGACGGCATCCGCTGGCACGCCACGCGCACCGGCTGGACGCAGTCGGTGGAACTCCCCGGCCTGCCGAACAACAGCTTCGGCATCCCTGCGTTCGCGACGGTGGACCGGCCTGCCGACGCGCAGACCGCCAGGACGCTGGATCAGCTCGCCGCCAACCGGCAGTTCAACAACGAGCACTACGCCGAGGATGTCGCCAAGGCCTACGTGATGGACTACTACGGCAAGGGCTGGAGTGCCGCCGGACCGTTGCCGGACGTCGTCACCCGGGCGCTCGACCTGCCCAGCGAGGAGCACCTCACCGACCCGCAGACCGGGCGGGTCTGGAACGCCGACGGCCGCGGCCATTTCAGCCGGGAAGAAACGCGCCTGATCGGCAAGGTGGTGATCCGCGAAACACACGGAGCGGGCGGCGAGGAGCTGGCGCGCCTCCAACAGCTGGAACAGTCGGCGGTGCGTTCAAATGCCAGCTACGGCAAACAGCTGATCGCGCAAACATACGAGCAGTGGCAGACCACGCGACGGCATGCGCCGATCGAACGCGGCGCCGCAGCCGCAGCCGAGCATCATGCGCCGCCGATCGCATCACCAGGTTCCGACCGCGCCATGTTCGAGGCGCTGGTCACCGCCGCACGCAGCATGGACATCGACGCCATGCGCTCGGTCGGCCGGCAATACCTGCAATCGGACCAGGGGCAGGCGTGGCTGGCGGCGGGGCAGCAACTCAACCAGCAACTCGCGCAGCAGGCGGGACGGGAAGCGCAAGTGCAGCAAGCGATGGCGATGCAACGATGAGGAAGGAACCCATGCACCCGGACATCGACGACCCGAGCCATGCGCAGATGGACGAGCTGCGCACGCTGGCGCTGCAACTGGCGGCGTTCACCGGCGTGCTGGAGCAGCGCGGCCAGCAGGTGGTGCAGGAGGTCCACGACGCCGCGCAACGCCTCCAGCACGAGGCCCACGGCCTGGCCGGTACCTCCGAACGGCTGGCCGCCGGCGTCATCGAGCAGATCCGGCACGCCGCGGCCAGCACGGTGGCCAGCGGATTGCACCAGCCGCTGGAGGACGCCGGCCGCGCCATGCAGGACGGTACGCAGCAACTCCAGCGGGCCATCCGCGAGCTGGAAGAGCGCACCCGCCGCCTCGGCAAGGCCTTGTCGGCGCATGCGTGGAAGACCTTCGTGGCCAGTGCGGTGGCCTCGCTGGCGCTGATCGGCGTGGCGATCTACGTCGGCATGCAGGCGCATCGGGAAAGCGTGCGTGCTGAATGGATCGACCAGGTCAACGCCGCGATCGCCAGGGGAGAACTGGCGCGTTGCGCGGATGGCGGGGTGTGCGCGCGCACCGGCAGCAAGTGGGTACGGTTGGGCCCCTAGGAATGCTCTGACCAAGTCCTTGCTCATCATCCCGGTGAGGCGCTTTTCAACGGCCGAACGGCCGGTCAAGCCGGGATCCAGCGCCTCGACCCGTTTTTGAAGGCACTGGATTCCAGCTTTCGCTGGAATGACGGTTTGTTCAGACCTTCCAGGCGCGTCACGAAGTGGTTCAGATCTTTTAGGCGCGACGCGAAATGGTGCCGCCGATACTCGGCCCCGGCGAGCCCGATGGTTTCATCTGTATCAATTTGGCCACCTAGCCGTCCAAATGCTTCCGGCCTGCTTAGAAGATTTCGTCATGAAGATTTTTGTTGACAGGCCCGACGGCATCGCTTAGGGTCGATCACATGTCGCAACGCAGCAGCCATGGCCGCACCGCCGAAGTGAACCGTCTCGCGACGGTCGACGGCCTGCTGCAGCTCGGCGGCACGCTCCTTCTTGCCCTCGTACTCGTACTCCTCATTACCAACGGAGGTGCGGGCTGAGGGCATGTGTCCAGGTAGCTAGAAAACAAACCTGAAGACTCCCGAAGAACCCCGCACCGGCAACGGCGCGGGGTTTTTTGTTGCCCTCGGCCTCGCATCCCGATCGGAGCGAAGCCATGAAAACCCAGCAGCACGACGAACAGCACGAGGCCGGCGACGTAGCCGCCGAGCGCGTGCGCATCTTCGACACCACCTTGCGCGACGGCGAGCAGACGCCCGGATTTTCGATGGACCGGCGCGCCAAGCTGCGCATGGCGCATATGCTCGAATCGCTCGGCGTGGACGTGCTCGAGGCGGGTTTTCCGCAGGCCTCGCCGGATGATTTCGCCGCGGTGGCGCAGATCGCCGAGTCGCTGCAGTCCACCACCGTGTGTGCGCTGGCGCGCTGCCAGGCCGGCGACATCGACAGTGCCGCCCGCGCGCTGGAGAAGGCAAATCGCTCGCGCATCCACGTGTTCATCTCCACCAGCCCGCTGCACCGCGAACACAAGCTGGGCATGAGCAAGGCACAGGTGCTGGATGCCGCGGTGGCCGCGGTGGAACAGGCGCGCGAACACTGCCACGAGGTGGAGTTCTCCGCCGAAGACGCGATGCGCACCGAGCCTGAGTTCCTCGCCGAGGTGTTCGCCGCCGCCGTCGCGGCCGGCGCCGGCACGTTGAACGCACCGGACACCGTCGGCTACATGACGCCCGCCGAGATCGCCGAGCGCTTCGCCTGGCTGCGCACCCACGTCGCCGGCGCCGAGCGCGTGGTGTTCTCCAGTCATTGCCACAACGACCTCGGCCTGGCGGTGGCCAACAGCCTGGCCGCGGTGGAAGCCGGCGCGCGGCAGGTGGAATGCACCGTCAACGGCATCGGCGAGCGCGCCGGCAATGCGGCGCTGGAGGAGATCGTGATGGCGCTGAAGGTGCGTGGCGCGTACTTCGGCACCGACACCCGCATCGACACGCGCAAGCTCTACCCCGCCTCGCGCCTGCTGTCCCAGCTCACCGGCCAGAACGTGCAGCGCAACAAGGCGATCGTCGGCGCGAACGCCTTCGCGCACGAGTCGGGCATCCACCAGCACGGCATGCTCAAGCATCGCGGCACCTACGAGATCATGCGCCCGCAGGACGTGGGCCTGGCCGAGACGAAACTGGTGCTGGGCAAGCACTCCGGCCGCGCCGCGCTGCGCCAGCGGCTGCAGGCGCTGGGCCACGCGCCGGAAGAAGCGGCGCTGGACGCGATCTTCGCGCGCTTCAAGACGCTGGCCGACAGGAAGCGCGAAGTGCACGACGAGGATCTGGAAGCGCTGGCGCTGGGCCAGGATCCCGATGCGCTGGGCCCGTGGCGGCTGCTGCGGCTGGACACCAGCACGCACCTGGGCGCCGGCGCCTCGGCCACGGTGAAGCTGCGCCACGACGATGGCCGCGAGTCGGCCGAAGCGGCAATCGGCGACGGCCCGGTGGATGCGGTGCTGCGCGCGATCGAACGCGCCACCGACAGCGACCTGCGCCTGGCCGATTTCCAGGTGCGCGCCGTGAGCGAAGGCGGCGACGCCCAGGGCCAGGCGCGGTTGGTGGCCCGCCACGCCGGCCGCGACTGGAACGGCGAGGGCCTCAGCACCGACATCGTCGAAGCCACCGCGCAGGCCGCGCTGGCCATCGTCAACCGCATCGAACGTCATCCCGGGCACGCGACTGTTGAAAAGTCCGGCCATGGAAGGCCGGTTTTTGATCCTCGCGCGCACGGACGCGCGCACAAGGAGACCGCCGCATGAGCATGCCCTTCGTCTGGCACAACGGCCGCATCAAGCCGACGGCCGAAGCCACCACCCACATCAGCGCGCACGCGCTGCACTACGGCTCGTCGGTGTTCGAGGGCGAGCGCGTCTACGCCACGCCGCACGGGCCGGCGTACTTTCGCCTGGCCGACCACACGCGGCGCTTGTTCGAATCGGCGCGCGTGTACGAGATCGACATCGGCTACAGCGAGGACGAGATCAATGCCGCCTGCCTGGAGCTGATCCGCGCCAACGCGATGGCGTCGGCCTACGTGCGGCCGATCGTGTTTCGCGGCGCGGGCGGGCTGGGCGTACTGGCCAAGGACGGCGCGCCGGTCGAGGTGGCCATCATCGCGCTGAGCTGGGGCGCGTACCTGGGTGAGGCGGCGGAGCGCGGCGCCGACATCTGCGTGTCGTCGTGGCATCGCCCCGCACCGAACACCTTGCCGAGCTGGGCCAAGGCCGGCGGCAATTACCTGTCCAGCCAGCTGATCGGGCTGGAGGCGCGGCGCAACGGCTACGACGAGGGCATCGCGCTGGGCCACAACGGCCTGCTCAGCGAAGGCGCGGGCGAGAACGTGTTCCTGGTCAAGCGCGGCAAGCTGCTCACGCCGCCATCCAGCGCCGGCATCCTGGCCGGAATCACCCGCGACAGCGTGCTCATGCTGGCCGCCGACCTCGGCATCGAAGCGGAAGAACGCGAGCTGCCGCGCGAGGCGCTGTACTCCGCCGACGAAGTGTTCATGACCGGCACCGCCGCCGAGATCACGCCGGTGCGCTCGGTCGATCGCAAGGCGATCGGCAGCGGCGCGCCCGGGCCGATCACGCAGCAGCTGCGGCAGGCGTTCTTCGGTCTGTTCGACGGGCGCACCGAGGATCGCCGCGGCTGGTTGAGTCTGGTGCATGGCGAAGCCACAGCGCAGGAGGCTGCGTGATGGGCAAGACCTTGTTCGAAAAGATCTGGGACGCGCACGTCGTCGCCGCCGAAACCGCCGACACGCCGGCGATCCTCTACGTCGACCTGCACCTGGTGCACGAGGTCACCTCGCCGCAGGCGTTCAGCGAACTGCGCGAGCGCGGGCTGAAACTGCGCCGACCGGACCGCATGCTGGCCACGCTGGACCATTCCACGCCGACACTGCCGGCCAACGCCGACGGCAGCCGCCCGTACGCGAACGCCGAGGCGCAGGCGCAGGTCGCGCAGCTGGAAAGCAACTGCCGCGAGTTCGGCGTCGAGCTGCACGGCTGGGACAGCGCCGAGCGCGGCATCGTGCACGTGATCGGCCCCGAGCTGGGCGCCACGCAACCGGGCATGACCATCGTCTGCGGCGACAGCCACACCTCCACGCATGGTGCTTTTGGCGCCCTGGCGTTCGGCATCGGCACCACCGAGGTCGGCCACGTGATGGCCACGCAATGCCTGCTGCAACGCAAGCCGAAGACCATGGCGATCCACGTGGACGGCCAATTGCCCGCCGGCGTCGGCGCGAAGGATCTGATCCTGCACATCATCGGCAGCATCGGCGTCGATGGCGGCACCGGCCACGTGCTGGAGTACCGCGGCGCGGCGATCGAGGCGCTGTCGATGGACGAGCGCATGACCGTCTGCAACATGTCGATCGAGGCCGGCGCGCGTGCCGGACTGATCGCGCCGGACGACACCACGTTCGAATGGCTGAAAGGCCGCCCGCGCGTGCCGCAGGGCGCGGCGTGGGATGCGGCCGTCACGCAATGGCGCGCGCTGAAGAGCGACGACGGCGCACGTTACGACCGCGAGGTGCACATCGACGCGGCCGCGGTGAAGCCCACCGTCACCTACGGCACGCATCCGGGCATGGCGATCGCGATGGACGCGCCGGTGCCGGCGGCGACCAACGCGCAGGAACGCCGCGCGCTCGACTACATGCAGAGCCGGCCCGGCCAGCCGATGCAGGGCACGCCGGTCGACGTGGTGTTCATCGGCAGCTGCACCAACTCGCGCCTTTCCGACCTGCGCGAAGCCGCACGCGTGCTGCACGGCCGGCGCATCGCCGACGGCGTGCGCATGCTGGTGGTGCCCGGCTCCGAGGCGGTGCGCCGCGACGCCGAGCGCGAAGGCCTGCACCACGTATTCACCGCCGCCGGGGCGGAGTGGCGCATGCCCGGCTGCTCGATGTGCATCGCGATGAACGGCGACCTGGCGCAACCAGGTCAGCTGGTGGTGAGCACCTCCAACCGCAACTTCGAGGGCCGCCAGGGCAAGGGCGCGCGCACCGTGCTGGCGAGTCCGGCCACCGCCGCCGCGAGCGCGATCGCCGGGCGCATCGCCGATCCGCGCGAGTACGTGACGCAGGAGCAAGCCGCATGAAACCCGTCACCCGCCTCCACTCCCGCACCGCCGTCCTCGCCGACGAGAACATCGACACCGACCGCATCATCCCGGCGCGCTTCCTCACCACGACCACGCGCGAAGGGCTGGGCAAGCTGTGCTTCCACGACTGGCGCTACCAAGCCGACGGCAGCGACAACCCCGCCTTTCCGCTGAATCGTCCGGAAGCGCGCGGCTGCTCGATCCTCGTCGCCGGGCGCAACTTCGGCTGCGGCTCCTCGCGCGAGCATGCGCCGTGGGCGCTGCTCGACTACGGCGTCCAGGCGGTGCTGTGCAGCGAGATCGCGGACATCTTCCGCGGCAACGCGCTGAAGAACGGCCTGCTGGCGATCGTGATCAGCGCGCCCGAACACCAGTGGCTGCTCGACCACCCCGGCATCGAACTGGTCATCGACGTGCGCGGGCAGTACGTCGCCCTGCCCGACGGCGGCCGCATCGGATTCCAGCTCGAACCTTTTGCGCGGCACTGCCTGCTCAACGGCATCGACCAGCTCGGCTACCTGCTGCAGCACGCGGGAGCGATCGCCGCGTTCGAGACGCGTGGCGCGGAGGCGGCATGAGGTCCTGCGCGCCTTGCACCCCGCTACACCGTCATCCCGGCGAAAGCCGGAGTCCCGTGACTTCGAAACTCGCGGCGAGGGCGCTGGATCCCGGCTTGACCGGCCCTTCGGCCGTTGAGAGCCGCCGGGATGACGGCCACTCCGCAACACCAGCCAGGGACATCCACGCATGAAGGCCCGCATCGTCACCCTGCCCGGCGATGGCGTCGGGCCCGAAGTCACCGCCGCCGCGGTGGCCGTGCTGAAGGCCGTCGCCGCGCGCTGGGAGCACGTGTTCGACTTCGAGGAACGGTCGATCGGCGGCGCGGCCATCGACGCCTGCGGCGAACCGCTGCCGGCCGCGACCCTTGCCGCCTGCCAGGCAGCCGACGCCGTGCTGCTGGGCGCCGTCGGCGGTCCGAAGTGGTCCGACCCGCACGCGCCGGTGCGGCCCGAACAGGGCCTGCTGGCGCTGCGCGCCGCGCTCGGCGTGTACGCCAACCTGCGCCCGCTGCAGGTGCATCCGGCGCTGGCGGAACTGTCACCACTGAAGAACGAGCGGCTGCGGCACGTCGACGTGCTGTTCGTGCGCGAGCTCACCGGCGGCGCCTATTTCGGCGCGAAGACGCGCACGGCCGATGCGGCCACCGACGAGTGCAGGTACACCGCGGCCGAAATCGAGCGTGTGGTGCGGCGCGCCTTCGAACTCGCCCGTACCCGCCGACGCCACCTCACCTCGGTGGACAAGGCCAACGTGCTGGAAACCTCGCGACTGTGGCGCAGCGCGGTGCAGCGCCTCGCCGCCGACTATGCCGACGTGGAGGTGGAGCATCAGCTGGTCGACTCGATGGCGATGCTGCTGCTGACCCGGCCGGACCGCTACGACGTGGTGGTCACCGAGAACCTGTTCGGCGACATCCTCACCGACGAGGCCGCCGCGCTGGCCGGATCGCTCGGCCTGCTGCCCTCCGCTTCGCTGGGCGATGGCCGACGCGGTCTGTACGAGCCCATCCACGGTTCGGCACCGGACATCGCCGGCACCGGCGTGGCCAATCCGGTCGGCGCGGTGCTCTCCGCCGCACTGCTGCTGCGCCATTCGCTGGGGCTGGACGCCGAGGCAGCCGCCGTCGAGGCCGCAGTCGACGCGGTGTTGCGCGACGGGCCGCATAGCCGCGACCTCGGCGGGAGCGCCGGCACCGCCGACGTGCTCTCCGCAATCCTGACGGCGCTGGACCACCCGGCAGCACACACCATCACCCGTTTCACCGGTACGCGCGCATGAACCCGCTGCGCCGCCCGGCCACCCGGTTACTCCTGCGGATACACGGAGGTGTCCGTTTTTTCTGCTGCTCCCTGCGCGTTGCCGACGTTGGACGACTGGTGCACGCCGTGATGGCGATCGGTGCCCGTCCGTTTCGTCACCCTCCCCGGCGCGCAGGGGGCGCTTTTCTTCCCGCAACGGCCTGGAACCACCATGCGCAGTGACCTGATCAAGAGCGGCCCCGACCGCGCCCCCGCCCGCGCCATGCTGCGCGCCACCGGCCTCGACGACGAGGCGATCGCGCGGCCGCTGGTGGCGGTGGTGCACACCTGGTCGAACGTGAGCCCGTGCAACCTCAACCTGCGCGAACTGGCGGTGGAGGCAGCCGCCGGCATCCGCGCCGCGGGCGGCACGCCGGTGGAGTTCAACACCATCGCGGTCACCGACGGCATCGCGATGGGCACGCCCGGCATGCGCTCCTCCCTGATCAGCCGCGAGGTGATCGCCGACTCGATCGAGCTGGCGGTGGACGGCCACTGCCTGGATGCGATGGTGGTGCTGTGCGGCTGCGACAAGACCATCCCGGCCGCGGCGATGGCGATGGCGCGGCTCGACATTCCGGCGGTCGCGCTGTACGGCGGCAGCATCGCGCACGGCACCCACGACGGCCACCCGATCACCATCCAGCAGGTGTTCGAGGCGGTCGGCGCGCACGGTGCAGGCGCCATCGGCGACGAGGAGCTGACCGCGGTCGAGCGCGATGCCTGCCCCGGCGCGGGCGCCTGCGGCGGCCAGTTCACCGCCAACACGATGGCGATGGTGCTCTCCACGCTGGGCCTGTCGCCGCTGGGCTACAACGACATCCCCGCCACCCACCCGGCCAAGGGCGCGGCCGCGTTCCGCTGCGGCGAGCTGGTGATGGCCTGCCTGCGCGCGAACCGCCGGCCGCGCGCGCTGATCACGCGCACCGCGCTGCGCAACGCCGCGCGCATGGTCGCCGCCACCGCCGGCTCCACCAACGCCGTGCTGCACCTGCTGGCGATCGCGCGCGAGGCCGGCGTCGACTGGACGCTGGAGGACTTCGAGCCGGCCTCGGTACACACACCGGTGATCGCCGACCTGCTGCCCGGCGGGCGGCATACCGCGGTGGAGCTGTTCGGCGCCGGCGGCAGCGCGCGGGTGGCGCAGGAGCTGATCGCCGCCGGCATGCTCGAGGACACGCCCACCGTCACCGGCCGCTCGCTGTTCGCCGAAGCCGCCGAAGCGCCGCGCGCGGAAGTGCAGGACGTGGTGCGCCCGATCGGCAATCCGCTGAAGCCGCGCGGCGGCTATTCGATCCTCTACGGCAACCTCGCGCCCGAAGGCTGCATCCTGAAACTTGCCGGCAAGGGCGCCACCCATTTCGAAGGCCGCGCCCGCGTGTACGAGGGCGAGGAGCAGGCGTTCGCCGCGGTGCAGGCAGGCGACATCGCCAGGGGCGACGTCATCGTGATCCGCAACGAAGGCCCGGCCGGCGGCCCCGGCATGCGCGAGATGCTCGGCGTCACCGCCGCGCTGATCGGGCGCGGCCTCGGCGACGAGGTGGCGCTGATCACCGACGGGCGCTTCTCCGGCGCCACCCACGGCTTCATGGTCGGCCACATCGCGCCCGAAGCGGCGCGCGGCGGGCCGATCGCGCTGCTGCAGGAAGGCGACCGCATCGTGATCGACGCCGCGCGGCGCGAGATCGCCACCGATGCCGACCTCGCCGCGCGCCGCGCGCACTGGCAGGCACCGCCGCCGAAGGTCAGCCGCGGCGCGCTGGCCAAGTACGCGCTGCTGGTCGGCTCCGCTTCCGACGGTGCCACCACGCACATCGCCCCACCGCACGAAGTCGAACCCTTCTCCCCTTGGGAGAAGGTGGCCCGAAGGGCCGGATGAGGGTTCGGCGTCGCCGCGACTTCTCACCATTACCGAACCCTCACCCCAACCCCTCTCCCGACGGGAGAGGGGCTCAACCAGGAGACACCACGTGAGCCCCCAAACTTCCAACCCCCTCGCCTCATCCCGCATCGCCGTGCTCGGCTACGGCAGCCAGGGCCGCGCACACGCGCTGAACCTGCGCGACTCCGGCCTCGACGTGGTGGTCGGCCTGCGCCCGAACGGCCCGACCTGCCACCAGGCGAAGGCCGACGGCTTCGCCGTCGCCGCGCCGGCCGAGGCGGTGCAAGGCGCCGACCTGGTCGCCGTGCTTACCCCGGACATGGTGCAGCCGGCGCTGTACCGGGAGGCGATCGAGCCGAACATCAAGCCCGGCGCCGCGCTGCTGTTCGCGCACGGCTTCAACGTGCACTTCGGCCAGATCGAACCGCGCGCTGACATCGACGTGATCCTGGTGGCGCCGAAAGGTCCCGGCGCGCTGGTGCGCAGCGAGTACGAACGCGGCCGCGGCGTGCCGTGCATCTGGGCCGTGCACCGGGACGTCAGCGGCCAGGCCGAGGCGAAGACGAAGGGCTACGCCGACGGCATCGGTGGCGGCCGCGCGCTGATCATCAAGACCGACTTCCGGGAAGAGACCGAGACGGATCTGTTCGGCGAGCAGGCCGTGCTGTGCGGCGGCGCCAGCGAGCTGGTGACCAAGGGTTTCGAGACCCTGGTGGAAGCCGGCTACCAGCCGGAGATCGCGTACTACGAGGTGATGCACGAGCTGAAGCTGATCGTCGACCTGTTCTACGAGGGCGGCCTGGCCAAGATGCTGCAGTTCGTCTCCGAGACCGCGCAATACGGCGACTACGTCAGCGGCCCGCGCGTGGTCGACGCCGGCGTGAAGGCGCGCATGAAGGAGGTGCTCACCGACATCCAGGACGGCACCTTCGCGCGCAACTGGACGGCTGAATACGCCGCCGGCCTGCCGAACTACCAGCGGCTCAAGCAGGCCGACCTCGACCATCCGATCGAGAAGGTCGGCGCCAGGCTGCGCGCACGGATGCCGTGGCTGCAGCCGGGCGCGCCGAAAGCCGCCGTCGAGCCGCTGAAGAAGGCGGGTTGAATCCCCGCACATGCCGCCGCCGCGGTGGTGGCGGGTCACTTGTCAAAACACGAGGTCAGTCATGAAACGTTTCCACCTCGCCCTGGCCGTTGCCGACCTGGACGCTTCCGTCGCCGATTACAGCGCCCGCCTGGGCCAGCCGCCGCAGGCGCTGGTGCCCGGCACCTATGCCATGTGGCGCACCGACCAGCTCAACTTTTCGATCAGCCGTGACCCGGAGCACGCAGGCCAGTTGCGCCACGTGGGCTTCGAGGACGACGACGCGCGCGGTTTCACCTGCGATGCCGACGTCAACGGCATCGCGTGGGAAAGCTTTTCCGCCGTGGCACAGGACCTGCGGATCATCTCGACCTACGGCGTGCCGGTGCACGAACCGGCGGCGGAAGAACTGATCCGCAACTGAGCCCGCACCTTCGACCCGCCGGCGCGACCGGCACCGCCAGGAGTCACCGTGACCACATCTCCCCCGCCAGCCAGCGCGGCCGTCGCCGCCTCCCATGCCACGCCGGCGCCGCTGCCGACCAGCGGTGCCGAGGCGATCGTGCGGGTGCTCGCGGACGAGGGCGTGGAGGTGATCTTCGGCTATTCCGGTGGCGCGATCCTGCCGGTGTACGACGCGGTGTTCCGGCACAACGCGTTGCATCCCCGCGAGGACGGCGGCGATTCACTGCCGCTGGTGGTGCCCGCCAACGAACAGGGCGCGGGCTTCATGGCGGCCGGCTACGCGCGCGCGTCGGGCAAGGTGGGCGTGGCGATCGTCACCTCCGGCCCGGGCGCCACCAACGTGGTCACGCCAGTGCGCGACTCGATGGCCGACTCGGTGCCGCTGGTGGTGATCTGCGGTCAGGTCGCTACCGCGGCGATCGGCAGCGACGCATTCCAGGAGGCGCCGATCAGCAACATCATGGGCGCCTGCGCCAAGCACGTGTTCCTGGTCACCGACGCGGCGCAGCTGGAAGCGACCGTGCGCACCGCCTTCACCCTGGCGCGCAGCGGCCGGCCCGGCCCGGTGGTGGTGGACGTGCCCAAGGACGTGCAGAACGCCGCCATCGACTGGCACGGCAGCGGCGAGCTGCTGCTTGGCGGTTACCGTTCGCGGTTGCGCGCGGTGGAGCAGGCCAGCCTGTCCGACGCCGATTGCGCCGCCTTCTTCGCCGCGCTGGCCAGGGCGCAGCGCCCGCTGATCTATGCCGGCGGCGGGGTGATCGCGGCGGAGGGCGCGGAGGCGTTGCGCGACTTCGTCGACGCGTTCGGCCTGCCGGTCACCACCACGCTGATGGGCCTGGGCGGTTTCGACAGTACCCACCCGCTGGCGCTGCACCTGCTCGGCATGCACGGCACGGCCTACGCGAACTACGCAGTGGAGGATTGCGACTTCGTGCTGGCGCTGGGCGCGCGCTTCGACGACCGCGTCGCCGGCGTGCCCGACCGGTTCGCGCCACGCGCGAAGTTCATCGCCCAGCTCGACATCGACCCGGCCGAGATCGGCAAGGTGAAGCGGGTCGACTGGCACCACGTCGGCCCGCTGAAGCGCGCGCTGGAACGGCTCGTGGCGCATGGCCGCGCGCACGGCCTGCAACCGAGGCTCGACGCCTGGCACGCGCAGGTCGCCGAGCTCAAGCGCGTACACGCGATGAACTACGACCGTGCCAGCGCGCTGATCCAGCCGTACGCGGTGATCGAGGCGATCAACCGCCACACGCGCGGCCACGCGATCATCAGCACCGGTGTCGGCCAGCACCAGATGTGGGCGGCGCAGTATTTCGACTTTCGCGCGCCGCGCCACTGGCTCACGTCCGGCTCGATGGGCACGATGGGCTTCGGCCTGCCGGCGGCGATCGGCGCGCAGTTCGCGCGGCCCGACCGGCTGGTGATCGACATCGACGGCGACGCCAGCATCCGCATGAACATCGGAGAGCTGGAAACCGTCACGACCTATGGCCTGCCGCTGAAGATCGTGGTGCTCAACAACGCGGGCGACGGCATGGTGCGGCAGTGGCAGAAGCTGTACTTCAAGGGCCGCTTCGCCGCCTCCGACAAGAGCCTGCACCGGAAGGACTTCGTGCTTGCTGCACGGGCCGACGGCTTTGCCTGGGCCCGCCGGCTGGATGCGCCGGCCGCGCTGGAGGCGACCGTCGCCGACTTCCTCGACTTCGACGGCCCGGCCTTTCTCGAAGTGGTGATCGACCCGGATGCGGGCGTGTATCCGATGGTCGGCCCGGGGGCCAGCTACGCCCAGATGATCACCGGCGACTTCATCGCTTCGCGCGCGGCGCCGGCCGAGGCAGGCGCCACCGGGGCCACATCGATGTTCTGAAAGTCCCGTTCGTGCCGGGGGCGGTTTGCGCAGGCGAACACGCGTCTCCCTCGGCAGCCCTCGACTCCGGCCGTGCAGGCCTGCGCCCAGGGTGAGCGGCTGGTTCCCATGAAAACCTGGAGAGCAACGTCATGAAGCACAGCTTGTCCATCCTGATGCAGAACGAAGCCGGCGCGCTGGTGCGCGTGGCCGGGCTGTTCGCCGCACGCGGCTACAACATCGACACGCTGACGGTGGGCCCCACCCACGATCCGGCGGTGTCGCGGCTGGTCTTGAGCCTGCAATGCGACGAGGCCGCGTTGCACCGGATCATGCAGCAGACGCGCAAGCTGGTCGACGTGCTGCAGGTGGCGCAGCCGTCCGCGGCGCTCGCCGCGTGAATGCGCGGCTCGCCCTGCCGCCCGCGAGCGACGCTGACCTGCTGGCCCGGATCCGCGCGGCGCGCGTCTATGACGTGGCCCGCGAATCGGCGCTGGACGAGGCGCCGGTACTCGCCGCGCGGCTCGGCCAGCGGGTGCTGCTCAAGCGCGAGGACCAGCAGCGCGTGTTCTCGTTCAAGCTGCGCGGTGCCTACAACCGCATGGTGGAACTGGACGCCGCCCAGCGCGCGCGCGGGGTGATCGCGGCCTCGGCGGGCAACCACGCGCAGGGCGTGGCCCTGGCCGCGGCGAAGCTGGGCATTCGCGCCACCATCGTGATGCCGCTGACCGTGCCGCAGGTGAAGATCGACGCCGTGCGCCGTTTCGGGGGAGCACTGGTCGAGGTGGTGCTGGCCGGCGACTCCTACAGCGAAGCGCAGGTTGCCGCCGCGCGCCTGCAGGCCGAGCGCGGGGCGGTGTTCGTGCATCCGTTCGACGACCCGGCGGTGATCGCCGGCCAGGGCACCGTGGCACTGGAGATCCTGCGCCAGCACCCGGGTCCGCTGCGGGCGGTGTTCGTGCCGGTCGGCGGCGGCGGGTTGCTCGCCGGCGTGGCCGCGTGCATCAAGGCGTTGCGGCCCGAGGTGCGCGTGATCGGCGTGCAGGCCGCCGACTCCGACGCGATGGCGTGCTCGCTGGAAGCCGGTGCGCGCGTGGCGCTGGCGGAAGTCGGCCTGTTCGCCGACGGCACCGCGGTGAAGCAGCCCGGCGCATTGACCTTCGCGCTGTGCGCCCGCCACGTGGACGCCATGCTGCGGGTGGACGCCGATGCGATCTGTGCCGCGATCCGCGACATCTACCACGACACCCGCTGCGTGCCGGAACCCGCCGGTGCGCTCGCGCTCGCCGGCCTGAAACAGTACGTTGCCGCGCACGGCCCGGGCGATGGCGCGCTGGTGGCGATCGTCTCCGGCGCCAACATGAATTTCGACCGCCTGCGCTTCGTCGCCGAACGCGCCGAGCTGGGCGAACAGTGCGAGGCCGTGTTCGCGGTCACCATCCCGGAAGAACGCGGCAGCTTCCGCCGCTTCTGCGCCACCCTGGGCCGGCACCAGATCACCGAGTTCAACTACCGCATCGGCGACACCCGCCACGCCCACATCTTCGTCGGCGTGCAGATCGCCAGTCGCGCGGAGCGCGACGCACTGGCGGCCGCGTTGCAGGGGCAGTCATTCGACGTGCTCGACCTCACCGACGACGAATTGGCCAAGCTGCACCTGCGTCACATGATCGGCGGCCGCTCGCCGCTGGCGCACGACGAGCTGCTGTACCGCTTCGAGTTCCCGGAGCGCCCCGGCGCGCTGATGCACTTCCTCGATCAGTTGCACCCGGACTGGAACATCAGCCTGTTCCACTACCGCAACCACGGCGCCGACCACGGCCGCATCCTGGTCGGCCTGCAGGTGCCCGCCGCCGAACAATCCCTGTTCGCGCAGTTCCTTGCCACGCTTGGTTACCCCCACGTGGACGAGAGCACCCACCCGGCCTACCGACTGCTGTTGCGCGGCTGACCCGAGCGCGGTGGTCAGAGCGATTCGATGATCTCGTCAGCAGGCAGTCTGCGCGAAAGATACCGGCTCCAGGCGCGCGAGTCCGCCACGTCCCACCGGTAGCACGGTTCTCCGGGCATGGATACGCACAAAAAAACCGGGATCCCTTGCGGGATCCCGGTCGATACCAACCTTGGGTTCAGATCTAGCTTAGAACTTCTGGTTGTAACGCAGGTAGTAGAAGCGACCGATGTCGAAGCCGCCGTAGTACGAGTACTGCGAGTTCGGTGCCGAGTACATGACCGGACCCACGTGGCCAAACACGTTGTTGGCACCCACCGAGATGGTGGCATTCCACGGCGCATTCCAGCGGAACTGCACGTCGTGGAAGGTGTTGGCACCCGTGCGACGCATCGGATCCGCACCCGTGGAGGGCGAGATGTAATCCGGGATGTTGCACTCGTCGTCGTACGAGCACTCTTCCTTCATGCTGGAGTAGTAACGCGTGGTCCACGTCGCACCGAAGTCGCCCAGGGTCCAATCCACGCCCAGGTTCGAACGGACGCGGAAGTTGCCGCCGAAGCTGGTGTTGGGCGAGGCGATCGTATCCGGATCGTTGTCCGCCCAGGTGTTCAGGTAGTCGACGTAGTTGGTGTTCCAATGCACCGCGAACCGGCCGAACGAGAACTCGGGCAGGCGGTAGTTGACGCCGAAGTCATAACCTTCGGTGTCGATCAGGCCGGCGTTGCGGCCACCGCGCAGCGCGTAGGTCACCAAACCCTGGGTTGCCCCAGCGGTCGGGTTACGCTGGAACAGCGAGCTGTCGCAACGCGAAGCCACGCCGACCACGTAGCAGTCGTTCAGCATGTTGCTGATGGTATCGGCGGTGATCGCGTTGCTGATGCTGACGCGGTACCAGTCCAAGGTCAGATCCAGGCCCTGGATCCAGCTCGGGCTGTACACCGCACCCAGGGTACGGCTGATCGAGGTTTCCGGCCCCAGATTGGGGTTGGCGCCGGCGAAGGTCTGCAAGCCGGACTGGCAGGGGAAGGTCGTGCAGGGAACGTTGCCCTGACCCAGCTGGACGAAGCCCGCCGGCGTGCCCGGCTGGCCACCGAAGCCGCTGGCGCAGCGTGCCGCCACGGCCGGGTTGGTCGCCGCCGAACCGTGGACGGTATCGCACGGGTCGGTGTAGTAGTCGAACGTACCACCGATGCCGCCGAACAGGTCGCCGATGGTCGGGGCGCGGAAGCCCTCCGCATAGGTGCCACGGATCAGCAAGTCGTCGATCGGCTTCCACGCCAGGCTGTACTTGTTGTTGGTGGTGGTGCCGAACGAGCTGTAGTCCGAGTAGCGGCTGGCCACGTTGGCGGTCAGTTCCTTGGCGAACGGCACGTCCTTGAGCAGCGGCGCCTGGACCTCGACGTAGTACTCCTTGACGTTGTACTCGCCGCCGGTCGGACCGGACGACAGGTTGGTGCTGATGCCGGCCTGGCTGAACGCGTCAGGCACGAACGAACCGGACTCGTGGCGATACTCGAAGCCCGCCGCCACGCTCAGGTCGCCCGCCGGCAGGGTGAATACCGAGCCGGTGATGTTGGCGCTGTAGTCCACCGTGCGGGTGTTGCCGGTGTCGTGGTAGTACGGGAACAGGTAGGCCTGCAGGGTCGGATCGGACAGCGAGTTCGGACCACCCTGGGTCGACGGGATGAACGGGTTCCAGGGTACGCACGAACCCGGCGCGCTGCCGTAAGGCAGGGCATTGTCCGGACCGGTGCCGCAGGTAACCAGGCCGGTGGACGGATCCAGGAACGACGGGCCAAGCGCGCCGGTGAGACCGATCAGGCTGAAGTCACCATGCTGGATCTTCAGGGCGTCGTTGTTGTTGACGAAGCCGCCCACGTCCCAGTTCCAGGTGTGGTCGCCGATGTCGAAGCTGCCTTCCAGCGTGCCGGAGAAGCGGTACGTGGTCAGGTTGCTCTGGGTGACGCGGGGCACTTCCCAGCCACGGCGATAGAAGTAGATCTTCTCGCCGGTCGGGTTGAAGTAGCTGCCCGGCTCGAGGCCGATCGGATCACCCTGGTCGGCCGGCAGCGTGAACGGCAGGTAGAACGCGGGCTGGAACGGATAGCCGGCGACCTGCTGCGTGGTCTCGCGCTTGTTGTACAAGAAGTCCGACGAGAACTTGATGTTGTCGGTGATGTTGTAGTCACCGCTGACGAACAGCGAATGGCGCTCGATGCCGGTGTTCAGCATCATTTCGGTGTTGGGGTTGGAGCGGTCGTTGGTGCCGCCGCCCGCACCGGTGTCGTGCCAGTCGGCCGGGTTGGCCGGGTCGCCACCCGGGTTCAGCGCACACAGGCCCGAGGCGCAATAGCCGTCCGGCATGAAGAAGTTGCCGTACTGGGACACGATCGACCAGCCATCGTTGGGGTGGCGGCTGGTGGCGCCGAAGCGGCTGTACGGACGATCCTTGGCCCAGACCGGATCTTCCTTCGAGTATTCGGCGGCGAACGTGATGGAGCCCTTGTCGCTGTGGGCGCCCATGGTCATGCTGTAGGTCTGCTTGTCGCCGTCGCCCTGGCTGTACTGGCCCAGGTATGCACTGGCTTCGGCACCGTCGAAGTTCTTGCGGGTGATGATGTTGATCACGCCGGCAATCGCGTCGGAGCCGTAGATCGCCGAGGCGCCGTCCTTCAGGACTTCGATGCGGTCGATCGCGGAAACCGGGATCTGCGACAGATCCTGCAGACCGTCGGTGGTGGTGCCAAGGCGCTTGCCGTTCAGCAGCACCAGGGTGCGGTTGGCACCGAGGTTGCGCAGGTCGATGTAGTAGCCACCGACGGATTCACCGGAAGCCAGCACGGAGGCGCGGCTGATCGGCGGCGTACCGGCGATGGGCAGGTTCTGCAGGATATCGGCGACCGAGTTGAAACCCTGATGTTCGATCTGGGTGTGGTCCATCACGATGATCGGCTGCGCGGTTTCGATATCCGCACTGCGGATGCGCGAGCCGGTGACCACGACGGTCTGCAGCGTCTTGGTGTTGGCCGGCTGGGCCTGGTCGGTCGGCGTCGTGTCCTGTGCGAACACCGCGCCGGTCGCCACGAGGGCGCCGACGGACAGTGCGTATCGCACTGCGGTCGCAAGTTTTTTATTGAGCAATTTCATTCAAGTACTCCTGAGAACTGCGGTTGGCAACACACCCTCCGGCACCATTCTTGGTGATGGGCGCGGAAATGGAATTGGACGGCCCCCTCATCGCACAATCAATCGCGGCCGCTTCCAGTGACCGACCGTACGGCAAAATCTAACGCGTTGTCAACATATCTTTATCAATTGCGACAGGTGTCAACGACCGCCGCCAAGCGGCTTGCCGGTGCCTTTGAGATGGCCGCCAAGCCCCCTGCTCCGAGGCCCGTCCAACGGGTGAGGAGCGACCCTTTCGGGCGGGCTTACGGGAGAGCGTGCGCGCGCTGGACGACGATTGGTACGCACGCAGTCGCAGGACGATCGAGACGGCGCCAAGCGACTGCGTGGGGCGGCGGTGTGCAGCGCGGCCCTTGCCGGAAATGGATTCAGCTGCCCTGCGTGGCGCCCGGGAAAGTCAGGCTGAGGCCTTCGCCCTGCACGGTGGACACCCAGTCGATCACGATGCCCTTGGCACGCTGCGCACTGGCCGGATCGAAGTGGACCTCCAGGCCATTGGCATGCGCCACGATGTCGTGCGCGCCGGCCGGGGCCAGCTGGAAGCCGGCGCTATGGTCGGGACCGATCTCCAGGTGCAGGGCCATGCCCTGCGCGCTGGACGTGCCCTGGCGGATGGCCTCGGCGGCAGCGTCGGTGATGGTGATGTCCGGCGGCGTGCGATCAGGTGCTGCCACCCCAAACAGCGCGTGCAACTCGCCACTGCCGTACATCTGGCTGATGATGTCCGCGCCACCGACCAGCTCGCCTCCCACATACAGCTGGGGAATCGTGGGCCAGTCACCGTACAGCTTGATGCCCTCGCGGATCTCCGGATCTTCCAGCACGTTGACCGTGTGGTAGTCAGGCAGCAGCTCGTTCAGGGTATTGGTGGCGGCTGCGGAAAAACCGCACATCGGCTGGTGTCGGGTGCCCTTCATGAACAGCACGACGCGATGCTCCTTGAGCAAGGCGTCGATGCGGTCGCGGGTGGTGGTATCGAGTGACATGGAGCGGCTCCGGGGAAATGCCCATGGTACGCCGACCGGGAAGATGCCGCTCGAATCCGGAGGCACAACGTCCAAGCATTCGATGCGAGAGGCGTGCTACCCATCACCCTGCTCCATCGTGGCCACTCTGGTATCGTTTTTCGATGCCTCGAACGATCTCCCTTTTATTGAGCAGAGTCGACCCGGCGTCACGAGGCTCCGTGGCGTACGTGAACAAGACAGCAACATCGATCCTGGCCGAGGCCGGTTGGTCGGTCTTTCCGTTCCACCAGCACCCTTCGCCGCCTGCACGGGAATCCATGATTCCCCTGGCCCTGGCGAGCGCATACGCTTCGGCGTCCCACGCTATCCCGGCGGATTTCGCGCTCCACGACGATGCCGGCGTCCTGCTGCGAACTCCCAGCCGACGCTGGGCCCGCCGCAACCTGGTGCTGTACCACGGGCTTGCCTACGGTGCGGGGGCCTGGATGGGCAACCCGGACATCGATTTGCACTGTGCGAACTCTCCGTATCTGGCGAGGGTGATTCGATCCATGCTGGCGTTCCCGAACTGGTCGGAGCGCCGTTGCCTCGATCCGCGGGTGTTCAGCGCAGTAACCGATATCGCCCTTCCGCTGCCCTGCCTTCTCGATGACAGGGCCGAGCAAGACCCTGTGTTCGCGGCGGGGAGCGATCTCCCGCCGGCGGTGGCTCGCCTCCTCGACAGCGGCGCCGTTCTCGGCCATGCGGTACAGCCGCGCAAACAGGATCTGCTGGCGACGGCCAGCATTCTCTACTGGCTCAACCAGGCTGCCAGGGAGCATGGCTCGGGGCCGGTCAAACTGGCGATCTCCTCGGCATCGCTTGAAGGCGCACAGCGGCAACAGCTTGACGCCACGTTGGCCCCTGCCGGCTACCGTTGCGATGACTTGTTTGTCCCGGTGCCGCCACTGAGGCAGGAGGCCCTGTTCCGGCTCATGCGCCGCAGCCGGTTTTGCCTGGCTTACAACCGGTTCCCCGAACCCTTCGGATTCTATGTTCTGGAATCGGTTTTCCATGGCTGTCCCGTTTACACGAACGGCATTGGAAACAACCGGTTCCTTCTGCCACCGAAGCACGGCATCGTCGTGGACGAGACGCTCGCGATGACCGGCGCCATGGTCGACGCCCAAGTTTATCGCCACGTTGCGGCACGCATATACGAGGATCTGGGTGATCCGGTCGGGACCAGGGGGGACTGCGCTCGTGGTGCCGAGTTCATGCGACCCCGATGGTCGCGTGCCGCCTTCGGGCGCAGTCTCGAGTCGGCACTCGCCCTTGCCGACTCAGCCAGCGACAAGGCGCATCCTTTCGAGGAACTGGTCGTCTCCCTCAGCCCGTTGGTGCGCCACTTTGATCCTTCCACCGGTCGCTGCCTGAACGACTACGCCGACACCGTCCTGAAAGCGGACGAAGTGGCGGCCATAGCCCAAACGCTCGGGCAGAGATGTGCGGACCTCGACCCGGGGGAAATGCACGGTCTGGAGGAGCGCCACGGCTTTTTTCGCCGCGGCCTGCTTACGCTGGTGCCGCCAGATCAGGCGGCCGCTCAGACGGCCGCGTCAGCATCGGGCTGAGTGTGCCGGTCACGCCGCCGCCGTGGATCCTGCGGCCCCGTGGCCGAGCCCACCCCGCCT
>JBDZVT010000017.1:0-79663 GCA_040255835.1 Lysobacteraceae bacterium | reverse complement strand
CCAAGTACGGCTGGAGCGGCGTGATCCGCGCGGCGACGCTGGTGTTCTTCGCCTACATCGGCTTCGACGCGGTGTCCACCGCCGCGGGCGAGGCCAAGAACCCGCAACGCGACATGCCGATCGGCATCCTCGGCTCGCTGGCGATCTGCACGCTGCTTTACATCGCCATGTCCGCGGCGCTGACCGGCCTGGCCCCCTTCGCCGAACTCAACACGCCCGAACCCGTGGCCACGGCGCTCAACTACGTGCTGGGCAACGTGCCGGCCGGCAGTGCCGCCAGCCACATCCTGGGTTCGCTGAAGATCCTGGTGGTGTTCGCCGCGCTGGCCGGCCTGAGCTCGGTGGTGCTGGTGATGCTGATGGGCCAGCCGCGCATCTTCTACTCGATGTCGCGCGACGGCCTGCTGCCGCCGCTGCTGGGCAAGGTGCACAAGAAGCACCGCACCCCCTACGTGGGCACCATCATCGTGGGCGTGATCGCCTCCGTGCTGGCCGGGTTGTTCCCGGTGGACGTGCTCGGCGACCTGGTTTCCATGGGCACGCTGCTGGCCTTCACCACCGTGTGCATCGGCGTGCTGGTGCTGCGCCACACGCGCCCGGACCTGCCGCGCGCGTTCCGCGTGCCGTTCGTGTGGGTCGTGTGCCCGCTCGGCGCGGCGGCGTGCCTGTTCCTGTTCTGGCAGGCCTTCGTGGTTCGCTGGTGGCTGATCCTCGGCTGGACCGCGATCGGCTTCCTGATCTACGGCTTCTACGGCTACCGCAACAGCAAGTTGCGCCAGAACGCCAACTGACACCCCGCGGCCGGCGCCTCCAACGCCGGCCGCGACGCTTTGGCAGCCCTCCGCCCCGGCCACGAAGATTTTCCCATGCTCAACCAGTTGCTCGCCCGCAAGACCGATTTCAGCAACGACGACCACGCCCACGGCCCGGGCCTGCGCCGCACGCTGGGACCCTGGGGCATCACCGCGCTGGGCATCGGCGCGGTGATCGGCACCGGCATCTTCGTGGTCACCGGCACCGCCGCGGCCGAGCACGCCGGTCCGGCCGTGCTGCTCTCCTTCATCATCGCGGCGATCTGCAGCGGCTTTGCGGCGCTGTGCTACGCCGAGTTCGCCACCCTGATCCCGATCTCCGGCAGCTCCTATTCGTATGCCTACGCATCGCTGGGCGAACTGGCGGCCTGGTTCATCGGCTGGAACATGGTGGCGGAATACGGCATCTCGGCCTCCGCCGTGGCCGCAAGCTGGACCGGCTATTTCACCAGCCTGCTCGACCACGTGGGGCTGCACCTGCCGGTGGCGCTGACGGAAGCACCGCTGGCCTTCACCCATGGCGAACTCGTGGTCACCGGCCACCTGTTCAACCTGCCCGCGGTGGCGATCGTGCTGGCCCTGACCTGGCTGTGCTACATCGGCATCCGGGAGTCGTCCACCCTCAACGCGCTGATGGTGCTGGTGAAGGTCGGCCTGATCATCATCGTGGTGGTTGCCGGCTACCGCTACGTGAACCCGGAGAACTGGCATCCGTTCATCCCGGAGCCGCAGGGCGACGGCAGGTACGGCTGGTCGGGCATCATGCGCGGCGCGGCCATGGTGTTCTTTGCCTACATCGGCTTCGAGGCCACCTCCACCGCGGCGCAGGAATGCAAGACGCCACAACGCGACCTGCCCTTCGGCATCCTGGTATCGCTGGTGATCTGCACGGTGCTCTACCTGGCGATGGCCGCGGTACTCACCGGGCTGGTGCCGTACGGCCTGCTCGATACCGCCGAGCCGGTGGTCACCGCCGTGGCGGCACACCCGGAGCTGGGCTGGTTGCGCCTGGTCGTCGAAATCGGCGCCATGATCGGGCTGTCGTCGGTGATCCTGGTGATGATCATCGCGCAGCCGCGCATCTTCATGATCATGGCGCGCGACGGCATGCTGCCGAAAGTGTTCGCCAAGGTGCACCCGCGTCACCGCACCCCGCACATCAACACGCTGATCACCGGCGGCATGATCGCCCTGCTGGCCGCGGTGTTCCCGCTCGACCTGCTGGCCAACCTCACCTCGATGGGCACGCTGATCGCGTTCTCGGCGGTGTGCGCCGGCGTGCTGATCCTGCGTTACACCCTGCCCGAGCTGCCGCGCACGTTCCGCGTGCCATGGGTGTGGTTCACCTGCCTGGCCGGCGTGGCCTGCTGCTTCGCCTTGCTGTTCAGCCTGGACTGGTTCAACTGGGCGATCCTGGGCGCGTGGACGGTGCTGGGTTTCGCCATCTATTTCCTCTACAGCCGCAGGCACAGCGTGCTGCATCGGGCATCCGGCGAGCCTGTCGTGACGAAATTTCGCTGAAGATCGCCAAATTCCGCCAAACAACCCTGAATAGCCGTCAATTAACGTGAATTACGCCGGAATGCCGCCTTGGTCGAAAGTTGCGACCATGAATGTAAAATACGTGTTATATCGTTGATTTTACGGCTGTTGTTCACCCTCCCCGCCAAGAAGTCGTCTCGGGGGTCGCCCATTCGCCGGGCGCGGGAGTATGATCCCCAGTCCGAGGGTATATCACTTGGCAGTGGGCCCCGGATCGCGGCCCGGCGCGTCAGGCAAGCAGCTCCTCAGCCTGACGCCGTCGGGCCGCACTTTGTCCGGCATCCGCGTCGACGCACCGACCGCCAAATCCATCACGCACAAAATGAAGGGCCGGCGAATTCGCCGGCCCGTCAAGACTGTGTCGCGTCGCGATCAGGCTTTCTTGGTGTGCGATACGCACCAGCCCTTCGCGTTCACCGACTTGCCCGGGAACAGCTGGCACGGGCCACGGCCGGTCGGACCACCGGAGTAGAACTGGCAATTGGCGCAATCGTCGCCGGCCTTGTACTTGGGATTGGCGGACTTGCTGGCGTCCTCCACGTAATCCAGGGCCTTGGCGGTGGGGTCGGAAGAACTCAATGGCGGCAGGTCGGCGGCACGCGCGAATCGCGGCAAGCCCCCCATCACCACGGCGGCCGCCGTGGTCCCCGCGGCTACCTTGAGGAACCGGCGACGCGATTCGATATCTTTGTCGTTCGACATGGCACAAGCCTCCATTGGTTGCAGCCGGCTGCACCCTGCCCCGGCCCCTCGGGGATGGTACGCCCGCAGGCGCAATCTTTCCTGACTTGCGAGAATGGCTCTCATTACGGCGAGGCCCCCGCACGCCCCGTGTTATCATCGGCTTCTCGTTTGGACGTCCAAATCCCATGAGCCAAGCCTTGCCCGACGCCATCGCCGCCCGCCACTTCGAGGCCTGCGCCGACCGCGTCGTCGAGGCGGCGCGGGTGCTTGCGGCCCGGGGCTGGACCCCGGCGACCAGCAGCAATTTCTCGATGCGCGTGGATGCCGGTCACGCTGCCATCACGATCTCCGGACGCGACAAGGGCAAGCTGGGCCGCGACGACATCATGCTGGTCGATCTCGAGGGCCGGCCGGTGGGCACCGAGGCGCGCCCGAGCGCCGAGACCGCGCTGCACACCCAGCTCTACCGGCGCTGGCCGGAGGTGAACGCGGTGCTGCACACCCACTCGCGCACGCAAAGCGTGGCCTCGCGGCTGTTTGCCCGCGACGGCGTGGTGCGGTTGCAGGGCTGGGAGCTGCAGAAGGCAATCAGCGGCTACCACAGCCACGACAGCGTGCTGGAGATCCCGGTGTTCCCCAACACCCAGCACATGCCCGAGCTGGTGGAGCAGGTCGATGCCTGGATCGATGCCGGCAAACCCCTGCACGCCTATCTGATCGACGGTCACGGTATCTACACCTGGGGCCGCGACATGGCCGAGAGCGAGCGCCACCTGGAGGCGCTCGAGTTCCTGCTCGGCTGCGAACTGGACCTGAGAACCCTGAGGGCACCATGAGCCGCCTGCGCATCTTCGACGAAAACGAACCGCAAACCGCCCGCGTCACGCTCGACCGCCACGACGCCATCGCGGCGGAGCTGGCCCGGATCGGCGTGCGCTTCGAGCAATGGGAAGCAAACCAGCCGATCGCCCCGGGCGCCAGCCAAGAGGAAGTGCTGGCGGCCTACCGGGGCGACATCGACCGGCTGATGGGCGAGGCCGGCTACCAGGCGGTCGACGTGATCAGCCTCGCGCCCGACCACCCCGACCGCGCCGCGCTGCGCCAGAAATTCCTCAGCGAGCACACCCACAGCGAGGACGAAGTGCGCTTCTTCGTCGCCGGCTCCGGCCAGTTCACCATGCACGTCGAGGGCAAGGTCTACGACGTGCTGTGCGAAAAGGGCGACCTGATCGGCGTGCCCGATGGCACCCGCCACTGGTTCGACATGAGCGAATCGCCCTGTTTCGTGGCGATCCGCCTGTTCACCAACAAGGAAGGCTGGGTGGCCAACTTCACCGGAGACGACATCGCCGCCCGCTTCCCCCGCATGCAGCCGAATCCGTAACCACCCTCGCGGGAGCGATCCCCAGCCTGGTCCCGAATCCGCCGTTCCGAGCCTGCCAAAGGGCCAAATCCCCTCCATGATCGAAATCCGCGCCATCGTCACCGACATCGAGGGCACCACCAGCTCGATCGACTTCGTCCACGACGTGCTGTTTCCATTCGCGCGCAAGCGGCTGCCCGCGTTCGTCGAAACCCATGGCGATCGCCCCGACGTGCAGCACTGGCTGCACGAGGCCGCCCGCGAGGCCGGGATGATCGAGGCCGGGCGCCAGGAGCTGGTCGAGTTGCTGCTGCAGTGGATCCGGCAGGACCGCAAGTCCACCGCACTCAAGGCCTTGCAGGGGATGATCTGGAAGGAAGGCTACGAAAGCGGGGCCTACCGCGCCCACGTCTACCCCGAGGTGGCCGGACGGCTGCGGGCCTGGCGCGCGGACGGGCTGCGCCTTTACGTGTATTCCTCCGGTTCGGTGCCGGCGCAGCAGCTGTTCTTCCGCTACTCGGAAGCCGGTGACCTGACGCCCCTGTTTGCCGGCTATTTCGACACGCAGACCGGCCCCAAGCGCGAGGTGCAGTCCTACCACCGCATCGCCGAAGCGGTGGGCGAGGAAGCGCGGCACCTGTTGTTCCTGTCCGACATCGTCGAAGAACTGGACGCGGCGCGCGCCGCCGGCTTCCACACCGGCTGGCTGGTGCGCGAGCCGCTGCCGCTGCCGGAGCCGGCAAGGCATCGGGTCTACCGCGACTTCGACGCTATCGACCCGGCGCACTGATGGGAAGAACCGTGCGCAGCCTGCTGACCATCGCCGCAGCATTCACGGCCGGCGTGGCGCTGGCCATCTGGGCGCCGGCCGGCCACCCGCCCGCCGCCGTCGCGCCTCCCGTCGCGCCCATCCAGGTCGAGGCAAACGCGGCGTCCGACGCCTGGCCGGCATCCGCGCCCAGCCCGGAGCAAGTCCTCTACGCCCAGCCGCAGATGGTACGCGAGGCCTTGGCCCGGCTGACGCCGCGCGTGCCGGGCAAGCCGAATCTCTACCTGGTGGCATTCGCCGGCGACGGCAGCGAGGACGTGTTCCGCAACGAGGCGGAATATGCCGTGCGGCTGTTCGGTTCGCGGTTCGGGCCCACGGTCCACGGCCTGGTGCTGGCCAACAACCCGGCCACGCTGACCACCCATCCGCTGGCCAGCTGGAGCAATCTCGAAGCCGTGCTGGACGGCCTGCAGCACGTAATGCGACCGGATCAGGACATCCTGCTGCTCTACGTCACCAGCCACGGCAGCGAGGACCATATCCTGCTGGTGGACATGGACCCGTTGCCGCTGGACCAGATAGGTGCGCAGGATCTGGCCGATATCCTGGCGCCACGCCATTTCAAGTGGAAGGCGGTGGTGGTCAACGCCTGCTACTCCGGCGGCTTCGTGCCGCCGCTGCGGGGTCCCGGCACCCTGGTGCTCACCGCGGCGCGCAGCGATCGCAGCTCGTTCGGTTGCGGCAGCGATTCGGACATCACCTACTTCGGCAAGGCCTGGCTGGTCGATGCCTTGAACCACACCGACGACCTCGTCGACGCGTTCAAGCAGGCGCGCACCGACATCGCCGGCTGGGAGAAGCAGGACGAACTCACGCCGTCCGAACCCCAGATCGACGTGGGCAGCGGCATCGCCGCCCAACTGGCCTCGTGGCGCAAGGGCATCACGCCCGGCCCCGCCGTGCCCTTCCACCCCGCGGCGCGGGATGCAGCCGACACGGCTTCCACGCGCTGAGCGGCGCACCGGCTCATTGCCCGGGTTTGGCAAGCCAGCGGCACGACGTTAAGCGACCGCGGGTGCCAACCAGCACGGCGCGGGCCCGGTGGACTTTACGGGTTCCAAGCGCCGTCCATGCTAGCGTCGTTACCCCCTTCCATGAGGGCGCCGCCGATGTCCACACGATGCGCAGACCGCACCCGGCCCACCATCGCACGGTGCCGGCGCGGCGCGTTCCCGCCGCCGTGGTGGATCGCTGCCGTGCCGGTGCTGGCGCTGTCGGCCTGTTCGCCGCAGCCGTCGACGACGCGCCCGACGCGGGCCGCCGGCCCCTCCGCCTGCACGCCCGCACAGCTGAGCCTGCGGCTGGACGACGGCGCGGGCCGCTACAACGGGATGTCGCATTCCGGCAGCATGCTCGTCGTGCGCAATGCGGGCGATGTCGCCTGTTCGATCGCCGCCCTGCCTTCGCCGAAGCTGCAGGATAGCCAGCACCAGACCTTGGCCATCACCGCGCGGGCCGAGCCGCCGCCCGCAGACCAGCCACCACGGCTCCTGCTGGCTCCCGGCGCCAGCGCGCAAAGCGACATGCGCTGGGTCTCGGGCAACGTCTACGATGACGGCCATTGCGAGTCTCCGGCCTTCATCACGCTGGCCCTCGGCACGGGAATCGTGACGGCTCCGTTCCGGGGCCAGCTCTGCGGTGCCGGCGGCAAGCCATCCACGTACTCGATCACGCCGTTCCGCGCGGCGGCGGCCGATGCAGCCGTCCAGCACACTTACGGCTGCGACGACGGCCGCACGGTACGCGTTGCCTACCCAGATACGCACAACGCCGTGCTGGACTTCGACGGGCAAACCCACCGACTGCACGCGGCGGTTTCGGCCGATGGCGCGCGCTACGTGGGCGCCCACTGGCAATGGTGGAGCAAGGGCATGCACGACGCCCGGCTTGCCGAGCTCCAGCCCGGCGAAGAAATCGCCTCGGCGGCGGGCGTGGCGTGCCGCATGCCCTGATCCAGGCCGGTGCGGCCCCGCGCTACCGCGCGTGCCGCCCGGCAAGCACCGTCACCACTTCGGCCAGCGACAAGCCGCGCGCGCGCAATGCCACGACGAGATGGAACACCAGGTCGGCCGCCTCGCCCAGCAGCGCGGTATCGTCCTGCACTACCGCGGCCAGGGCCGTTTCCACGCCCTCCTCGCCCACCTTTTGCGCGATGCGGCGGATGCCGTCCTCGAACAGCCCCGTGGTGTAGCTGCCCGCGGGGCGTTCGGCGTGGCGGCGGGCCACCAGGGCGTCGAGTTCGGCCAGGAAACCCAGCGGCGCACGGACGTCGGCACGCTCACCGAAGCAGCTGAAGCTGCCGGTATGGCAGGTAGGCCCGTGCGGGTCCGCTTGTATCAGCAAGGTGTCGCCGTCGCAGTCGATGCGGATGGACTTCAGCACCAGCACGTGGCCGGAGCTTTCGCCCTTGGTCCAGAGACGCCGCTTGCTGCGGCTGTAGAACGTGACATGGCCGCTGGCTCGTGTCTGTGCCAGCGCGTCGGCGTTCATGTAGCCGAGCATCAGCACTTCGCCGCTGGACCAGTGCTGCACGATCGCCGGCAGCAGGCCATCGCCCTTGGACCAGTCGAGGCGCCCGGTATCGGAGTTGTCGCTCATCGTCATTCCTCGTGGCTTACCGGCGTACCGGCACGCCGTGTTCGTGCAGGTAGCGCTTGAGTGCGGGGATCGCGATGGCCCCTGAGTGGAACACGCTGGCCGCCAGCGCACCATCCACGTCGGCATCGACGAAGGCATCGCGGAAATGTCCGGGAGCGCCCGCGCCGCCGGAGGCGATCAACGGGACCTGGCAGACCGCGCGGGCTACCGAGAGCTGATCCAGGTCGTAACCGCGACGCACGCCATCGCTGCCCATGCAGTTGAGCACGATCTCGCCGGCACCGCGCCGCTGCGCCTCGACCATCCAGTCCAGCGTGCGGCGCGGCAGCGCTCGGGTCCTTGCGGGGTCGCCGGTGTACTGGCGCACCCTCCATTCGCCGTCCTCGTCACGCAGCGAATCGATGCCGACCACCACGCACTGCACGCCGAACGCGGCAGCCAGTTCATCGACCAGTGCCGGCCGCTCCAGCGCCGGGGTGTTCACCGAAATCTTGTCCGCCCCGGCATGCAGCACGGCCCTGGCCTCCTCGACCGTGCGGATGCCGCCGGCGACGCAGAACGGGATGTCGATCACGCGGGCGACCCTTTCCACCCAGGCCCGGTCCACGCTGCGGCCCTCGGGGCTGGCCGTGATGTCGTAGAACACCAGTTCGTCGGCGCCCTCGTCACGGTAGCGCAGGGCGAGTTCCACGATCTCGCCCATCACCACGTGGTCGCGGAAACGCACGCCCTTGACCACCTGGCCATCGCGCACGTCGAGACAGGGAATGATGCGGCGGCTCAGCATGCCAATGCCTGAGCCACCGTGAAGCGCCCTTCCAGCAGGGCGCGGCCAAGAATCACCGCCTTCGCACCGGCGTCACGCGCGGCGCGGATGTCCTCCAGCGAGCGCACGCCACCGGATGCCTGCACCGCCAGCTGCGGCACGCTGGCGGCGAGGTGGCGGTACAGGTCGAGGTTGAAGCCGGCCAGCATGCCGTCGCGATCGATGTCGGTACACAGGAGCTGCCGTGCGCCGCGGGCGGCATACCACGGCGCCAGTTCGTCCAGCGTGCACGCCTCGACTTCGGTCCAGCCCGCGCTGGGCAGCACCCAGCGGCCATCCGCGTGGCGCGTGTCCAGCGCGAGGGTCAGCCGTTCCGCGCCGAACTTCGCCAGCCAGTCGGCCACGCGCGCGGAATCGCGCATCGCCACGCTGCCCACCACCACGCGTTGCACGCCGGCGTCGAACAGCCGCTGCAGATCGGCCTCTTCGCGCACGCCGCCGCCGGCCTGGATCGCCATGCCATCGGCCGCGATCGCAGCGATCACCCCGAGGTTGTCCAGTTGTCCGGAACGCGCGCCGTCGAGGTCGACCAGGTGCAACCAGCGTGCTCCGGCATCCGCGTAGCGCCTGGCCAGCGCGCGCGGGTCGGATGCGTAGGTCGTCTGCCGCGCGTAGTCGCCCTGCCTCAGGCGCACCACGTGGCCGCCGCGCAGGTCGATGGCGGGTATGACGTCGAAGTTCATAGCTCGAGAAAATTCCTGAGCAGCCTTGCGCCCACCGAGGCGGAGCGCTCGGGGTGGAACTGCAGGCCGTGGAAGTTGCCGCGGGCGATCGCGGCGGAGAACGCCCCGCCGTAGTCGCTGGCAGCCAGCGTCCATTCGCCCGCCGGCACCGCGTAGCTGTGCACGAAGTAGGCCTGCTCGCCCTCGCCGAGCCCGGCCAGCAACGGATGCTCACGCCGGATCGACAAGCCGTTCCAGCCCATGTGCGGCACGCGCAGCGCCGGCGCCTCGGTGAAGCGGCGCACCGGCGCGGGGATCAGGCCGAGGCATTCGGTATTGCCCTCTTCGGAGTGCGCGCACAGCAGTTGCATGCCCAGGCACACGCCCAGCACCGGCTGGCGCAGCGAACGCAGCACCTCGACCAGGCCCAGCTCGCGCAGCCTCGCCATGCCCGGACCTGCCGCACCCACGCCTGGCAGGATCACCTTGTCGGCGGCGCGGATCGTGGCCGCATCGGAGGCCAGCGCGGCATCCACGCCGAGCCGCTGCAGTGCGTAACGCACCGAGCCGATGTTGGTGCCGCCGGCGTCGACCAGCACCACGCTCACGCGAGCCACCGTTCGGGCTGCGGTCGGGGACCCGGGATTCGCCAGGCCGAAACCATCGCCTGCGCGCGCGCCGCCGCGGCCGCCAGCATCACAGCGAGCCCTTGGTGCTGGGCAGTTCGCTGCCCTCGCGCCGCAGCGCCTGGCGCAGCGTGCGCGCCACTACCTTGAAACAGGCCTCCACCATGTGGTGCGCGTTGTCGCCACGCACGGCCAGATGCAGGTTGGCGCCCAGGGTCTCGCACAGCGAGCGGAAGAAATGCGGCACCAGCTCGGTCGGCACCTCGCCCACGCGCTCGCGCGGGAAGCTGCCGTCGAACACGAAGTACGGTCGGCCGGACAGGTCCAGCCGCGCGTCCGCTGCGCTTTCGTCCATCGGCAGCGCAAAGCCATAGCGGCCGATGCCGCGCTTGTCGCCGAGCGCCTGTTTCAAGGCCTGGCCCAGTGCCAACGCGCAATCCTCGATGGTGTGGTGTTCGTCGATGTGGGTGTCGCCGTCGCATTCGAGCTCCAGCGCAAGACCGCCGTGCTTGCCGATCTGCTCCAGCATGTGGTCGAAGAAGCCCAGGCCGGTACGCACCCGCGGCTCGGCCACGCGATCCAGGTCGACCTTGACGGTGATGCGGGTCTCTTTCGTGTTGCGCACCACGGTGGCGGTACGTGGCGCGTCGAGCAACCGGTGCGCCACCTCTTCCCAGCCCATGCCTTGCGGGCCCACGCGGAAACCGCGCACGCCGAGGTTGGCGGCGAACTGCAGGTCGGTCTCGCGATCGCCGACCATCGCCGAGGCGGCGCGGCTCCATCCGTCGTCAGCCAGGTAATGGCGCAACATGCCGATGCCCGGCTTGCGGGTATCGAGGCCTTCGTGCGGAAAGCTGCGGTCGATCAGCACCTCGCGGAAGCGAATGCCTTGCGAGGCGAGGATGCGCAGCAGCAAGCCGTGCGGACCGGCGAACTCCGACTCGGGAAAGCTGTCGGTGCCCAGCCCGTCCTGGTTGCTGACCATGACCAGTTCGTAGCCGGCTGCCACGAACCGCTGCAGCGCGGCGATCACGCCCGGCAGCAGCGCCAGCTTCTCGTAGCTGTCGATCTGCTGGTCGGCCGGCTCCTCGATCAGACAGCCATCGCGATCGACGAAAAGGATCCTGCAGCTGGTCATGCCGATCCCCCGGCGACACCCCGGCCGCCCACGGTCGGACGCTCCGCGGGAGCCGCTCCATCAGCGGCCCCCTGGACGCAAGCCAGCACCGAGAGCACCCGCGCGTTCTCCTCGGGCGTGCCGATGGTGATGCGCAGCGCATCACCCAGTCCCGGATGGCGGCGGACGTCGCGCACCACGATGCCGGCGGCGAGCAGGCGCTGGTATGCCGCGCCGGCGTCGTCGAAGCGCACGGCCAGGAAGTTCGCCTGCGAAGGCAGCACCTCGCGCAGGCCGGGGAGCTGGCGCAACGCCTGCTGCATGCGCAGCCGCTCCGCGCGCACGATGCCGATGTGCTCGCGCGCCTTCTCCTGGCCCGGACCGGACAAGGCCCGCAGCGCCGCATCCACGCACGGCAGCGGCAACGGGTACGGCGCCATGATCCGCCGCAACAGCGCGACCACTTCGGCGTTGGCTGCCAGGGCGCCGATCCGGGCACCGGCCAGGGCCCAGGCCTTGGACAAGGTGCGCAGCACGGCAAGGTTGTCGTGCCGATCGATCAGGTCGGCCACGCTGCCCTGGTCGGCGAACTCCACGTACGCCTCGTCCACCACCAGCAGCGCGCGGCCGCACAGCGCCCGCAGCAGACGTTCGATCGCCTCGCGCGGCGCCGCGCGACCTGCGGGATTGTTGGGCGTGCAGACAAAGACCAGCTTCACCGACGGGGTCACCGCGGCAAGCACGGCGTCCACGTCCAGCGTGAAATCCGCCGCCAGCGGCACCTCGACCACCGCCGCATCCTGCACCCGCGCGCAGACGGCATACATGCCGAAGGTGGGCGGCTGGATCAGGATCGCATCACGGCCGGCGCGACAGAACGCGCGCACCAGCAGGTCGATGGCCTCGTCGCTGCCACGCCCGAGCAGCAGCTGGTCGCGCCGCACGCCGTACAGCGATGCCAGCGCATCGACCAGCGCGGCGGGCTGCGGCTGCGGATAGCGGTTGCAACCGAGCCCGTCATCGCCGGTCGGAACCCATGCCGACTCGTTGGCGTTGAGAAAAACCTGTCCGCCGCTGGCTTCCATCCGCGCCGAGGAATACGGCTGCATCGCGCGAAGCTCGGGCCGCGCCAGATCGAGCACGCTCATGCCAGCGCCTCCAGCCGCAGGGTCACGGCGCGGCGATGGGCCTCCAGCTGCTCGGCTGCCGCCAGCGTGGCGGTGCACGGGCCGATGTGGCGCAGGCCCTCGGCGCTGACTTCCTGCACGCTGATCTGCTTCTGGTAGCTGGCCACGGAGACACCGCTGTAGCTGCGCGCGTAACCGTAGGTCGGCAGCACGTGGTTGCTGCCGCTGCAGTAGTCGCCCACCGATTCGGGGGCCCACGGGCCGAGGAATACCGAGCCGGCGCTGTCGATGCCGCCGAGCAGCGTGCGTGGTTCGGCCACCTGCAGGATCAGGTGCTCGGGGGCGTAGCGGTTGCTTACCTCGACAGCCTGAGCCAGGGAGTCGACGGCGATCAGCCGGCTCTGCGCCAGCGCCTGGCGCGCGATCGCATCGCGCGGCAACCCGGCGCACTGCCGCTCGACCTCGGCTGCCGCCCGTTGCAGCAGGGTCGCGCAAGGGCTCACCAGGATCACCTGCGAATCCGGTCCGTGCTCGGCCTGCGACAGCAGGTCGGCGGCGACGAAGGCGGGGTTCGCACCGGCATCGGCGATCACCAGCACCTCCGACGGCCCGGCCGGCATGTCGATCGCCGCACCGTCGGGGTCGGAGGAGACCTGCAGCTTCGCCTCGGTGACCCAGGCGTTGCCGGGGCCGAACAGCTTGTCGCACTTCGGCACGCTGTGCGTGCCGTAGGCCATCGCGGCGATAGCCTGCGCGCCGCCGAGCTTGAACACCTTGTGCACGCCGGTGAGCCGCGCAGCATGCAGGACCGCTTCGTCGCAACGGCCATCGGCGCGCGCCGGGGAACACAACACCACCTCGCGGCACCCGGCGATGCGCGCCGGCAGGCCCAGCATCAGCGCGGTCGAGGGCAGCGGCGCGCTGCCGGCCGGCACGTACAGGCCGACCCGGCCGATCGGCCGCAGCATCCGTTCCACCCGCACCCCGGGCGCCGTGTCCACCGCCACCGGCTGCGGCGCCGCGGCGCGATGGAACAGCTCGATGCGACCGGCGGCCTCGCGGATCGCCGCCTTCAGCGCGGGGTCCAGTGCCGCCTCGGCAGCGGCGAACTCGGCCTCGGTGACCTCGATCGCATCCAGCACGCAGCGATCGTATGTCGCGCTGAGCTCGCGCAAGGCGGCGTCGCCATCGCGGCGCACGGCCGCGATGATGCGCTCGACACCCTCGCGCACCTCGGCCGCGCGCGACTGCGCCGGACGCGCCAGCGCCTGGCGCCGGCCCGTTTCATCCAGGGCGTTCCAGTCGAGACTCTTCATGCCAACCTGCTTCATGCCAGCATCTTCTCCACCGGCAGCACGAACATCTCGCGCGCACCGGCCTTCTTGATCTCTTCCAGCTGCCGCCAGCTCACTTCGCCGGCGCACAGCGCCTGCAGCATCAACTGGTCGGCCTGGCCCGCCACCGCCAGCAGCGTGGGTTGCGGACCTCCCGGCAAGAGCCGCGTCACCGCATCCAGCGACTGGCGCGAAGTCTGCAGCAGCAGCAATCGCGACTCGCGCACCTGGATCACGCCGTCGAGACGCTTCAGCAGCAACTCCAGCATGTCGCCGCGTTCGTCCGCCGGCAGCGTGGTCGGCCCGGCCAGCACGGCCTCGCTCTCCAGCAGCACCTCGGTTTCGCGCAGCTGGTTGGCCACCAGGGTGCCGCCGCTTTGCACCAGGTCGCAGATCGCGTCGGCCGTGCCCAATTTCGGCGCGATCTCGACCGAACCGGCCAGGGTCACCACGGCGGCGTCGATGTTCCGCGCACGCAACCATTCGCCGAGCAGGCCGGGATACGAGGTGGCGATGCGCTGGCCGGCCAGATCGCCCGACGCGGCGTATTCCAGCTCCTGCGGTACGGCAATCGACAACCGGCAGCGGCCGAAGCCGAGCGGCCGCAATTCCGCCAGCGGTTCGCCGTCCCGCCCGCCGGTGAGCTGGAACTCGCCCAGCACGTTGCGACCCACGATGCCGACGTCGCACACGCCTTGCGCGATCAGGCCGGGGATGTCGTCGTCACGCACCAGCAGCAGGTCGACCGGCTCGCCCTCGCCGAAGCAGAACAGCTTGTCGCGACTCTGGCGGAAGGTGAGCCCGCAACGCTTGAGCAGGTCCAGCGCCGGCTCGGTCAGCCGGCCGGATTTCTGCATCGCGATGCGCAGGCGGTCGCGCGGCTTCATGCCCTCTTCCTTGCTGCCAGGGCCTGGCGCCGCGCCGCGCGGGCCGCGGCGGCGAGATAACCTCCGCTGCCCTGGTTGAGGTAGCGCGCGACCCGGCCGATGGTGGTGATGCTGACCGCCGTGCGCTCGTGGATCTCCCGGTAGGAGAGGCCTTCGAGCAGGTAGGGCACCACCCGCCAGCGATCCACCAGCACTTCGAGTTCCGCCGGGGTGCACAGGTCGCTGAGGAACGCGCCTACTTCCTCCACGTTTTTCAGCGACAGCAGCGCCTCGTACAGGCTCTGCTCGGCGGACTCGACGGGGGTTTCGGGATCAAGCGATCGTCGCTTCATAATGTACTAACGCATTAACACAGTGGCGCGCATCATACACCCATGACGCACCGCCGCAATACCCTCATCGAGATGATCCGGGACCGGAAAAAAACAAAACCCCCGCCGGAGCGGGGGTTCGTGGCAACCCGGCAAAAGCCGGTATGACTCAGGCGGACTTCTTGCGCGGGGCGGCCTTGCGGGTCGCCGGCGCCTTGGTCACCGTCGGCTTGGCGCCGGCCACGGCCGGGGCCAGTGCGTGCGCACGCGAATTGCCGTAGCTGCTGCGGTAGATCTTGCCGCGGCGGGTCTTGCGATCGCCCTTGCCCATGGGGAACTCCTTGGATTCGATGGATGTACGGCCGTCCATCATAGCAGCGCGGCGGGCAACGCCATAGGCCGTTCGCCCCCTCGCCCCGACCAGTCTCAGTGCGCGCACTGCGGGCCGTGCACGTGGATCTCGGCCCGGCGGTCGCGGCGCAAGTTCACGAAGTGCGCGGTGGCCAGCAGCAGCCCGCCGGCGGTGACCAGCGCGCTATGCACCAGGATCAAGCCGCCCTCGGCCCAGGTGACCCCGCTGACCAGCAGGGCCAGCCCGGGGACGGCCAGCAGCAAGGGCAAGGGCTGCTGGTGGCGCCGGAACCCGCGCACCAGGGCGACCACCGCCAGTACGCAGGCAAACGCCACGAAACCGCGCTCGAAGCGGTGATCGGCCAGGAACTCCAGCCCGACGAGCGGTAGCGCGGCCAGCACGAAAGGCAGCAAGGCACAGTGGATCGCGCACAGGAACGAGGCGATCGCGCCAATGCGATCGGCACTGCGCCACCCTCGTGATGTGCCTGCCTGCCCGGAATGCATCTGCCTGCCCGCCGTGGCCGCGCAAGCGGCCGGAAACCAGCTTGCATGTTACATTATAACAACCGGCCACGCCACCCGCGGTGGGCTCCGGTTCAGGCGTTGCGGCAGGCCCGGCACAGGCCGTGGACTTCCAGCGTCTGCGCCTGCGGGCGGAACCCCAGCGCGCGGGCCTGCGCCTCGATCAACTCGGCCACCCGTTCGTCGCAGACCTCCTGCGCGCCGGAGCACTTGTCGCAGATCAGGAACGGCACCTGGTGCGCCTCGGTCGGGTGGTGGCAGGAGACGAAGGCGTTGATCGATTCCAGCTTGTGGATGAAGCCGTTCTCCAGCAGGAAATCCAGCGCGCGATAAACGGTGGGCGGCGCGGCGTTGCCGTGCTGCTCGCGCAGCTGGTCGAGCAGGTCGTAGGCCTTGACCGGCTTGCGCGATACGGCAATGAGCTCCAGCACTTCCTTGCGCAGCGGCGTCAGGCGCAGGCCGCGCTCCTCGCTGGCGTGCTCCACGGCGCGCACGAAGCCCTTGGCATCATGGTGGTGATGCGGGTGGTGCGCACGCGCCTTGTCGGCAACATCGTGGTTCAAAGCATTCACCTCGCCTCGATCATACATCCGACGCCCGCGGGGCTCAGCGCGGCATCGGCGGCGGCTTCACCGGGGGCTTGCCGCGGGGCTTGCACAGGATCACGACCCAGCCGATGGGCCCCAGCACGGCCGCCCACAGGACGGCTTCCAGCACCCGCCCCCGCCACCAGCCGAGCAGCAGGCCGACGGCGACGAACAACACGTTCCACCAGAACATGGCTGCCCAGGGCAGCATATTCAACAGGTTGAGGAAAACGTGCCAGAACGCGCCCGGCGCATCCAGGTCGACGCCCCGGGTAGCCCTGGCCAGCAGCTCATCCACGGCAGGATCGGCGCCGGCCGCATTTCGCCGCCGGCTCAGGCATGGGTCATGCCCATCGCGGCGTCGATGCGGCGGATCGCCTCCTCCCGCCCGGTGAGGTAGATCGTGTCCTCGATCGAGGGCGAGACCTGGGTGCCGGTCATCGCCACCCGCAGCGGCTGCGCCACCTTGCCCATGCCGAGCTCCAGCTTCGCGGCTACCTGCTCGATGAGCTGGTGGATCGCTGCCGGCTTCCACTCGCACGCGGCCAGCAGCGTTTTCGCCGCTTCAAGTACCGCCGGGGCCGTGGCGTTGCCCAGGTGCTTCGCCACCGCCTTGTCGTCCCACGCGGTGATCGGGCCGTACCAGATCTTCGCCCGCTCGGCCATTTCCTTCAGCGTGTGCACGCGCTCGCGCAACGCCACGATCACCTCGACCGGTGCGGGCCCTTGCGTGGTGTCCACGCCGGCACGCTGCAGGTGCCACTCGAACTCGGCGATGAACGACTGCGGCTCGTCCGTCTTGAGGTAATGCTGGTTCAGCCACGCCAGCTTCTCGGTGTCGAAGCGCGAAGCCGCCTTGTTGACGTCGGCGATGTCGAACAGCGCGATCATCTCCTCGCGCGAGAAGATCTCCTGGTCGCCATGCGACCAGCCCAGCCGCACCAGGTAGTTGAGGATGGCGTGGGGCAGGAAACCCTGCTCGCGGTAATCCATCACGCTGACCGCGTTGGTGCGCTTGGACAGTTTCTTGCCTTCCTGGTCCAGGATCATCGGCAGGTGCGCGAACTCCGGCACCGGCGCGCCGAGCGCGTGATAGATGTTGATCTGCCGCGGGGTGTTGTTGACGTGGTCGTCGCCGCGGATCACCTCGGTCACGCCCATGTCGATGTCGTCGACCACCACGGCGAAGTTGTAGGTCGGCCAGCCGTCAGAGCGGAAGATCACCAGGTCGTCCAGCTCGCTGTTGGCGATTTCGATGCGGCCCTTGACCTTGTCCTCGAACACCACCGAGCCCTCCGCAGGGTTGCGGAAGCGGATCACCCGGTGGGGATCCTCGCGATACGGTTCGTTGCGGTCACGGTAATGGCCGTTGTAGCGCGGCTTCTCGCCCGCCTGCATGGCGGCCTCGCGCATCGCCTCGATCTCCTCCTTGCTTTCGTAGGCGTAGTAGGCCTTGCCGGCGGCGACCAGTTCGTCGGCCACCTGCTTGTACCGGGCCAGCCGCTGCGTCTGGTAGAACGGGCCCTCGTCCGCGTCGAGGCCGAGCCAGTGCATTCCCTCGATGATCGCCTGCACCGCCGCGTCGGTGGAACGTTCGCGATCGGTGTCCTCGATCCGCAGGATGAACTGCCCGCCGCGGCGACGCGACTCCAGCCAGCAGTACAGCGCGGTGCGTGCCCCGCCGATATGCAAAAAGCCGGTGGGGCTGGGAGCGAAGCGGGTGCGTACGGTCATCGGTAGTCGGCGGCGTCGGGGCGAAGCTGCCCATTTTAGCCGATCTGCCGCCGACCACCCGCCCGCCTTCGGGCCGCGGTCATTTCACGTGGATGGTGATCTTCTTCGATACCAGCGCCGGCTCGAACGGTACGTGGTTGGCGTCGCCCAGCTCCAGCTGCAGGGTGTGGGTGCCCGGGGTCAGCGTCAGCGTGGTCTGGGTCTGGCCACCACCGAAGTGGATGTGCTGCGCATCAGCCGGAATCGGCTGGCCGGCGGCGGGCAGATCCTTCACGTCGACCAGCAGGTGATGATGGCCGGTGTTCTCCTTCACCACGCCGGCCGGCGCCACGCCCATGCCTTTCAGGCCGAAGCGCACGGTGACCTCCGGGCCGACGGTGGCGCCATCGGCAGGCGAGATGATGTAGACCGAGGCGCCGGCCGGCGCGGCCGTGGTGGGCAGCGCAGGTGCAGCCGCCACCGCCGTGGTGACCAGACCAGCCAGGGCGAGCGCGAACAGGGTGCGTTTCATCGTGGAACCTCCAGCGGAACGAAAAGGCCAGTGTACGCAACCGCGGCTCCGCGTGCCGCGACGGGAGAACCGCCGCTCGCCCGCGCAAATTTTGCCCACGCCGTAGACGCTCCCTTTGCGGTCAAACAGATAGGCATCTTGTCCACAGGCTTTGCGCGGCGTGCTCCACACCGGCTGTGGAGAACTGCCGCACTGCTGCGCAGGAAATCATCAATGCGAGGCAAGTGGCTGTCGGCAAAGGACGCTGCCGGGGTTGTCCACAGGCTTGTACAACGGCGACGCACAGAAGCTGTGGAAAACACGGGGCCGAATGTCGATGCCACCGGCAGACGACGTCATCGCGATCCCGCCATCGACCTTCCATTCGTTGTCAGGTCTTGTAGGTGCAACCCGGGATCACGACAGGTGCATACCCGGCGCGGCGTAGGCGGACGCGAGCTCACGGGTTTCCCCGCTCGCCATGGGGCGCAGCTCCGGAGGTCCCGGTGTCTCTCCGCGCCTACCGACGAAACCCCTTGCAACAAGGGGTTTGCTCGCCGTGAGCGAGCGGGTGGCTACCCCCGAAAGCCGGCGCGATGGTCAACGACCGGGCACGTTCCACGCATTTGTTCCAGCGTGAAACAGATCACGCGGCACGGGAAATTTTCCTAGGCCAGATCGGTTGACGCTGTACATGTCGCCCCCGGATCATGAAACCCGTTCGGTCGAGTGGATCGAACGACACACCCGGTGATTGGCTGGATCGCTCCGGCACATCGACACCGGGGCCCGAAAAGTACAAGCGCTGCGTTCGCGGGTTTCCCGCCGCGCAAGTGACCCACAACAACGGATTGTTGGTGTACTGGAATGGATTGCAGGGGAATACAAGGGCCCGTCCCTTTCATGTCCGCGAGTCCAGCCGCGCAGCAGCGCGGACCGGCCTGCGGTACGCATTCACGGACCATCACGGTACTGGCTGCCCGCCGGTCCGGCCATCCGTCCCTCCATCGTTTCGGGATCGACGTGAAACAGAAAATGCCCTGCCGCATCGTCGCCGGCATGATCATCCTTGCCTGCCTGCTTCTCGTCGCCTGCGGCACGCCGCCGGCGAAGGACTTCAAGGGCAGCTGGCGTCCGGTCAACCGCTTCCGTGCCGTGCCCGCCGAGATACCGCTGCATCGCCATTACACCTATTTCGCCGCCCCGATCGACGAAACCCTGAAGTCGATGCTGACGCGCTGGGCCAATGACACCGAACGGAGCCTGGACTACCAGCTCAACTACGACGTGACGCTCTGCCAGGCCGTGGCCTCGCTGCGTACCACGGACATCGACGCTGCCGCCGGTGAACTCAACACCGTGTATGCCGCGCAGGGCGTGCGGGTGACGGTGCGTCCGGGAGAAATCGTGGTGACTTCCAGGGACCGTCCGGCATCTTCGCTGGCCCCGGGCGGCTCCGGCAACGACGCGAAACCCAAGGTGGCCACGCCATGACCACCGGGGAAATTTTCCACGGGTCGACGTGGGTAATCGGCTGATGGCAAGAAACACCGACTCCGGCAAGTCGATGGAGCGCAGCCTCGCGCAATCCACGCGGTTCGAACTGACCATCGCCGACCTGGCACGGCGCAGCGAGCGACGGGCCTGGTGGGTGGCCTGGTGCGCGATCGCGCTGACCCTGGTCGTCGCCGGCGGCTACTACTTCATGTTGCCACTGAAGCAGAAAGTTCCCTACCTGGTGATGGCTGATGCCTATACCGGCACCGCCACGGTGGCACGCCTGGATGGCGATTTCGCCATGCGGGGCATCACCACGCGCGAGGCGATCAACCGCAGCAACGTGGCGCACTTCGTCCTGGCACGGGAGTCGTACGACCTCGAACTGGTCAACCTGCGCGACTGGAAGACGGTGCAGACGATGGCGTCGGCCGGCGTCAAGGCACCTTATGTGCAGCTTTTCGCCAACAGCAATCCCGACAGCCTCGTCAAGCAGTTCGGCAAAGATCAGGCGATCCGCATCAGGCTGCTCAGTATCCAGCTCATCGGCAGCGGCCCGGGCAAGACACCCCGCGGCGCCACCGTGCGGTTCCAGCGCAGCATCTACAACAAGCAGAACGGTGCGACCCGTCCGCTGGACAACAAGATCGCCACCATCGCCTTTACGTACAAGCAGAACCTGGAGATGGACGAGCAGAGCCGGGTCGAGAATCCCCTGGGTTTCTGGGTCACCAGCTACCGGGTAGACGACGACTACGCCACGGTGCCGCCACCGGAAGCATCTGCGCCACCGGCAATGGCCACTTCCCCCGCCAGCGCGACTGCACCTGCAGCCGCCATCGCCGCCGCCCCACTGCCTGGAGCAGGTTCCCGATGAACCGAGCAAGCATCCGATGGCTGGGCGTGGCCCTGTATGCCATCACGGCCACCAATCCCTCCTACGGCGCAGAACAGGCGCTGACCCACTACGAATACGCCACCGACGCCATCTATCCGGTGCGTACAGGCCTGGGTATCACCACCCAGATCGAGCTGAGCCCGAACGAAAAGATTCTCGACTACAGCACCGGCTTCAGTAGCGGCTGGGATCTCACGCGTCGGGAAAACGTGTTCTACCTGAAGCCGCGGAACGTGGACGTCGACACCAACATGATGGTGCGCACCGCGACGCATTCCTACATTTTCGAGCTGAAGGTGGTGGCGACCGACTGGAAAACCCTCGCCGAGGCGCGACGTGACGGCGTGCAGTACAAGATCACCTTCGGCTACCCGGCCGACACGAGTTTTCCCCAGGGGAAGCACCGGAAGCCGCAGCCAGCAAGGGTCCCGGCACAGGACAGCAACCTGCTGCCCGACCGCAGCTACAACTTCGACTACGACTACGCCACCCGGGACAAGTCCGCGCCGTGGCTGGTTCCGGTGAACGTCTACGACGACGGCCGTTTCACCTACCTGCGGATGAGCGACCTCAGGCGGTTCCCCAGCGGCGATTTCCCCGCCGTTTACATGCGCGAGCAGCCGCACAGCGAGGACTCGCTGGTGAACACGACCGTCGAGGGCAACACCATCATCGTCCACGGCACATACAACTATCTGGTCATCCGCCATGGCAGCAATGTCGTGGGCTTGCGCAGGAACACGCCCAAGTGAACAAGCACGAGCAACCTGCCGGCGAGCACGCAGGCACCCCGCGCGACAAATGCGATTCGCTCATGGGTAACCCGTATGCCAGTCATATCCAGCACGCAGAACCGGACCTGGACGCCAACGCTCCCCAATTGCGGGCAGTCGAATTGCGGCGGATGAACCGACGCGCCCTGCTCCTGCTTGGCGCCGTGGTACTGCTGCTGATGTTTGTTGCCTACTGGATGTTCACCAGCGCGGGCGGTCACCGTGAGCAGCCGAAGCCGCGCGAGGAGAAGGTCACCGTCGCCGAGGCGCCGAACACCTTGAGGATGCCGCCATTGCCGTCCTCGCCGCCGCTGCCCACGCCCGAGCCCGTCGCGCCCATCCCTGTGCTGCCACCCACCCCCGCACCGCCGCTCCGGACCGCCACCATGCAATCCACCATGGCGGGCAGTCCCAGTCTGCTGCAGCGGCGCATCGCAGCCAGCAACGGCGAAGGCCAGGATCTCGCAACCAGCCAGCCGCGGGCGCCGACAGACGCCCATGCACGGCTCCCCGGCGGTGAGCAGGCCGGCGCAACCAGCGCGCAGGCACTGCCCCATCCAGATTCACTGCTGCAGCGGGGCACCTATATCCGCTGTGTTCTGGAGACACGCATCGTCTCCGACGTGCCCGGCTTCACGACCTGTCTGGTCACCGAGCCCGTGTACTCCTTCAACGGCCACACGCTGCTTCTGCCCAAAGGCTCGAAGCTGCTCGGCGCATACAACCACAAGCCGACCGGCAATCGCATGGAAGTGGTGTGGGATCGCATCATCACGCCAACCGGCATCGACGTGGACATGGCGAGTCCGGGCATGGACAACCTCGGGGGTGCCGGTCTGCCGGGACACTACGATGCGCACTGGAGCCAGCGCATCGCCTCGGCGCTGCTGATCAGCCTGCTCGGCGACGCATTCAAGTACGAGGCCGCCGAACACGGCCCCAGGAACAGCACCGTGGGCAACGGCTTCGTCACCCAGACGCCGTTCGAAAGCAATACCGCCCGGACCGTGCAGCAACTCGCCGACCAGGCCGTGCGCGAAGCCGCCAACCGGCCTGCGACCGTCACCATCAACCAGGGCACCGTCATCTACGTCTATGTCGCCAAGGATGTGGATTTCAGTGGCGTGGTCTCTCGGTCTTGAATGCGATAGCCGAGCCAGCCAACGACACCATGGACGACGTCACCGCACAGATCTCCAGCGACTTCCTCGACTACCAGTACGAGGTGCTGGGCGTTCGCGAGCACATGGCCTCCGCCGAGGTCACCGAGATCTGCATCAATCGCCCCGGTGAGATCTACGTCGAAAACCGCCATGGCTGGCAGCGCATCGAAGTGCCTTCATTGACATTCGAACGTGCACGCCAGTTCTGCACCGCCGTGATCAACGAAAGCAACACCGGGCAGCGCATTACCGACGTCGACCCGATCGTGTCACTGACCTTTCCTACCGGACAGCGTGCCCAATTCGTGATCCCGCCGGCGTGCGAGGCCGACCGCGTCTCGATCACGATCCGGCTCCCCTCACGGCAACGCCGCACGCTGGCGCAGTACGAGAGCGACGGCTTTTTCGACAAGGTCGTGGAAGTCGACCACGGTCTCAGCGAACTGGACAGCGAACTGCTGGAACTGCGCAGCACACGCAACTACGCGGAGTTTTTCCGCAAGTCGGTGCTGAACAAGAAGAACATCGTCGTCGCCGGTGCCACCGGGAGCGGCAAGACCACCTTCATGAAATCCCTGGTCAACCATATTCCCGACGACGAGCGTCTGGTCACCATCGAGGACGCCCGCGAGCTGTTCATCGACCAGCCCAACGTGGTCCACCTGTTGTATTCGAAGGGTGGACAGAGTGCCAGCCATGTCACCGCCAAGAGCTGCATGGAAGCCTGCCTGCGCATGAAGCCGGACCGCATCATTCTGGCCGAGTTGCGCGGCGACGAGTCGTTCTACTTCATCCGCAACTGTGCGTCCGGACATCCCGGCTCGATCACCAGCTGCCATGCCGGCAGTACCCGGCAGACCTGGGATCAACTGGCCCTGATGGTCAAGGCTTCCAGTGAAGGGGCGGGCCTGGAATTCAGCACCATCAAGCGCCTGCTGAAGATGACCATCGACATCGTGGTGCACATCCAGGCGCACGCGGGAAGCCGCCACATCACGGGTATCGACTTCCACCCGCAACGCGAAGCAACGGAGTCCTGATGCTGCTCGGGATGGAGATGCTGGCTTGCCCCAACCTGGCCATGCCGGCCCAGGTGATGCAGCACATCGTGCAGGTCGAGTCCGACGCCAATCCCTTCGCGATCGGCATCGTCGGAGGCAGGCTCGCGCGCCAACCCCAGAACATGAAAGAAGCCCTCGCCACCGCCCGCATGCTGGAACGCAAGGGCTACAACTTCTCCGTGGGAATCGCCCAGGTCAATCGTTCCAATCTGGGCCGTTACGGGCTGGATTCGTATCGCAAGGCTTTCGACACATGTGCCAACCTGGCTGCCGGCGCGCGCATCCTGGCGCACTGCCTTGACCGTGCACACGGGGACTGGGGCAAGGCGTTCAGTTGCTACTACTCCGGCAATTTCACGACCGGCTTTCGCGACGGCTACGTGCAGAAAATGTATGCCTCGATGGGCCGGGACACGGACGCCCCACGCGCCCTGGCAACGCCTGCTGCCACGACGCCGGTTTCGCCGACAACCCCGCAGGCAAGGGCAGAAACCCCTTTCACCCGAGCCCGCATGTTGCGACCCCTGGTGGTCTATTCCAGCGCCAGCGCCGACTACCGCGTGGCATTGCGCAGCGCACCGGTGGACGCGGCCGCGGCACCGGTACCGCTGGCCGTATCCGCCGAACGCAGCAGCACGGGTGCCCTAGCCTCCGACAGTACCGACAGCCACGGCTCCGCCGCCGCGGCCGCGCCGCTCCCACCGCACCCGGCCAGCAGGCCGGCGACGGCCTTGCCGTCCGCCCGGCCCGATGGTCCGCCCGGCGGCGCACCGGCGTCTGCACGAGACGTATTCGAGCCGCGGGTGCGCGGCCCTGCTGATCCGCCGGTGGCCGCAGCCATGGCGGGCCATGGGACGACCGATCCGCGTCCCGAGGGCGCGGGCGCACTCCTGGAGCACAGCGATGCCGCGTTCGTCTTCTGATGCCGTCGCGGCGCGCCTGCCCGTGCACAGCGGCACAAGCCCCGGCCGCGTCAGCGGTCACCTCCCGGCGGCCATCCGGCGATGGCCGCCTTCAACTCCAACTACCGACAAGGAACATGCAATGGTCACGAACTTCCTCGGAAATGAAAGCATCCTCACCTCCCGGCGCACGCGCTGGTGCATGTTCCTTTGTGCAGCCGCCCTGATGACACTCGCATTGCCCGACCTCGCGTTGGCCCAGGATGCCACCGGCACGATCGACACCACCTGCAAGTTCGCCACCAACATCAACATGATCCTCAACGCGATTTCGGTGGTGGTGGTGACGATCGCCATCGTGTTCTCCGGCTACCAGATCGCCTTTGCCCACAAGCGCATCGGCGACGTCGCGCCGGTGCTGATCGGCGCCGTGCTGATCGGCGCGGCAGGCCAGATCGCGAAGATGTTCCTGGCCGGCAGCACGACGGAGGCCGGCGCCACGCAGTGCACCGCCAGTGTGCTCGTTCACGCACTCCATTTCTATGCATAAAAATCCGCTGTTCCGCGGCTGCACCCGCCCGCCGATGTTCATGGGCGTGCCCTACGTCCCGTTCTTCATGGCGGCGGGCGGGTGCTTTCTCGTGGCGGTGTACACCAATTTCCTCTACCTGCTGCTGCTTCCGGTAGTCATTTTTGCGATGCGCCAGATGGCCCGCCGCGACGAGTTGATCTTCCGGTTGCTGGGCCTGCGCCTGCAGTTCCGTACGAGGGTGAGGAACATCGGCGTCAACGACGGCATGTGGGTCTTCACCCCGAACAGCCATCGCGGCCAACACAACGACAGATCGTGACTTCATGCGATCGCCGCGGCCGCAGCGCCGCGGCGACCGCCGGACCCGAACCATGCCCAAGCCAAAACCCGTGTTCACGCCGGATACGCCCATCGCCGAGTTCCTGCCCCTGTCCACGCACGTGTCACCCACCGTGCTGAAAACCACGGGCGGCGATTTCCTTCTGGTATGGCGATTGGGCGGGCTGCCCTTCGTGGGACGCGATGAGTGGGAGATCGAACACCGCCACAACACCTTCAATCGCCTGCTGCAAACCCTGCGCGCGCCCGATTTCGTGAATGTGGCGTTCTGGATCCACGACGTGCGCCGGCGTCGCCGCCTGGATGATCACAGTCGTTTCGCGCAGCCGTTCAACCAGGACCTGTCCGACGAGTACTACAAGGGCCTGAGTTCGCAAAAACTGATGCAGAACGAGCTGTACCTCACGCTGATGTATCGCCCCATCGTGACGGGCAAGCGCTTCGTGGAGAAGTCGGCAGACCTGTCCCGACTGGAGTCCGAACAGCGCGACGCGGTGAGCGCCGTGCTGGAGCTCGCGGGAAACGTGGAGGCCGTACTGAAGGACTACGCGCCCTGCCGGCTGGGCATGTACGAGGCAGCCAACGGCGTCGTGTTCTCGGAAGCGCTTGAGTTGTACGGCTACCTGCTCAATCGCATCGACGAACCGGTACCGGTGCTCAGCGCACCCGTGTGCAATTACCTTCCGGTCAGCAAGCAGCGCTTCTCGGCCAGGACCGGCGACTACGTGATCACCACGCCCGACGGCGTCAATCACTTCGGCGCCATCCTCAACGTCAAGGAATACACCGACGGGACTTACCCGGGCATTCTCAACGGCCTGAAGTACCTCGACTTCGAATACGTCATCACCCATTCCTTCAGCCCCATGGGCCGGCAGGATGCGCTCAGGGCACTGGACCGCACCAAGGGCATGATGATCTCGTCCGGCGACAAGGCCTTCAGCCAGATCGCGGAACTCGACCACGCCATGGACCAGCTCGCCTCCGGCCACTTCGTGCTGGGCGAATACCATTTCTCCATGGCCGTCTACGCCGCGAACCAGGAGGCGCTGGCGCAGCAGATCGCCAGCACCCGCGCCGAGCTGTCCAACGCCGGATTCGTCTCGGTCAAGGAGGATCTGGCCGTCACGGCCGCGTTCTACGCGCAGTTCCCCGGCAACTGGAAGTACCGCACCCGCCTGGCCAACGTCAGCTCGCTCAACTTTCTTGGCCTTTCGCCCCTGCACAACTTCGCTACCGGCAAGAAGAGGAACAACCCCTGGGGCGATTGCGTCACCACGCTGCAGACAACCAACGGGCAGGCGTACCACTTCAACTTCCACGCCACGCATCCGGCCGAGAACTCGCTGGGCGAAAAGGCGATCGCCAACACCATGGTCATCGGCAAGTCCGGTACCGGCAAGACCGCGTTGATCAACTTCCTGCTCAGTCAGGTCCAGAAGCTGCAGCCCGCGCCGACCATCTTCTTCTTTGACAAGGACCGTGGCGCCGAAATCTTCGTGCGCGCCTGCGGCGGCAACTACCTGGCGCTGGAGAACGGCAAGCCCACCGGCTTCAACCCGTTCCATTGCGAGCGCAACGAAACCAACGTTCAGTTCCTGGCCGAGCTGGTCAAGGTCATGGCCGGCAAGAGCATCTACAGCTCGCGCGAGGAAGAGGACATCTTCCGCGCCGTGGAAAGCATCCTCGACACGCCTCTGCACCTGCGCACGCTGACCAATTTCCAGAAAAGCCTGCCCAACATGGGCGACGACGGCCTGTTCATTCGCATGCGCAAATGGACCGCCGGCAATTCACTTGGCTGGGTATTCGACAACCCCGTCGACACCATCGACCTGGAGAAGGCCAACATCATCGGCTTCGACTACACCGAGCTGATCGACAACCCGGAAGCACGCGTCCCTGTCATCAACTACCTGCTGCACAGGCTGGAGGCGTTGATCGACGGACGCCGGCTGATCTACGTGATGGACGAGTTCTGGAAGATCCTGGACGGCAAGGGCGGACTCAAGGAGTTCGCCAAGAACAAGCAGAAGACGATACGCAAGCAGAACGGCCTTGGCATCTTCGCCACGCAGAGTCCCGAGGACGCGTTGGCCAGCGACATCGCCGCAGCGCTGATCGAGCAGACCGCCACCATGATCCTGCTGCCCAATCCCAATGCAAGCCGCGAGGACTACGTCGAGGGACTGAAGCTGACCGATGCCGAGTACCAGGTCGTGGTGAACCTGGACGAGCGCTCGCGCTGCTTTCTGGTCAAGCAGGGACACGCCAGCGCCGTGTGCCGGCTGGACTTGCGCGGCATGGATGACGCCCTGTCCGTGATCTCCGCCTCAACGGACAACATCGAAATCATGCACGAAGTGCTCGCCGAGTGCGCTGCTGCCGAAGGCCTCGCGGTAGACGAGCTGCGGCCCGAGCAATGGCTGGCCCGCTTCTACGAGGACCGCAAGGGCAGCGGCAAGCAGAAGCCCGGATCCGCACCACGCTCGGCGCCATCCCCTCGCTCCGTACGCCTATGAAACCCACGTCCCGAAGGAGGCCTTCCATGATCCAGCAGATCCGCACGCCCCGGCGCCTGCCCGTCACCCGGCTGGCCGGGCTGACATTCGCCCTCTGTGCGGCCCTCGGCATCGCCCCGGGAGACGCTCGCCCGCAGGTCGTCACCATCGATCCGGCCCATATCGCCAAGGACGTGGCCAACTTCGCCAAGACGATGGAGCAGTACGCGAAGGAGATCGCGCAGTACCAGGCAGTGTTGCAGCACTACCAGCAGCAGCTGGTCCGCTTCACCCACATGGATTTCGCGCTGCCCACCATGCAGAACGACTATCACGAGATCTCTTCCGGTGACGCTGCCGACCAGGTGGCGCGGGCCTGCCCGAGCACCAGCGGAAGTGGCGTCGCCGGCGCCGTTTCCGGGCTGTTGCAGATATTCACGCCCAAGGCCAACTCGTCGATCCTGCGCAATCAGCGAATGATTTGCGAGCAGATCCAGTTTCGCCAGATCGACAAGTACAACCTCACCGTACGCATGATGAATCGGCTCAAGGACTATTCGAAGAACCTCAAGTCGTTGCAGGACCAGATGCAGTCCGGCGGCGACAGCGAGGGCGCCATGGCGGGCACCAAGGGCAACATCGAGTTGAACAGCAGTGCGCTGGAAAACGAGATGAAGACCTGGGACGGCCAGATCAATGCGGATGACCAGATGATCAGCTACATGCGGTCCCAGCAAAGCGTGCAGGCGCGCGAGATCCTCAACGGCAGCAATACGGTGCTAGGCAACGTGATCCAGGCCGCCACGTTCGCAGCGGCGTTCAAATAACTTCGCCGGGGGCCATGGGCGGCTCGCCCGGGGACCCCATCAATTCGGGCAGGGGCCGCTCACGATGGGTTTCGTCTACTTCGCACTGATCTACAACTGGCTGAGCGACAAGATCCATACCTTCGGCATGGATCTGATGGCCAACCTGATGACCTGGGCCAGCGGGATTGCCCTGGTGCTGGTGGCGCTCTGGATCATGATCCAGGGCTACAGGATGATCACTGGCCAGTCGCGCGAATCGATGATGGCCCTGGTGATGGGCATGACGCGCGTTGCGATCATCGTCACCGCTGCCACCACCATGAGCATGTTCGGCGCGAGCCTGCACCGGTTCTTGACTACCGATCTGAGCACCGAGGTAAACCAGCTGTTCACCGGCGACAACAGCACGGCCGCGCAAACCATCGACGAGAACCTGGCGTGGACGCAACTGGCCATGGGTGCCATCGATGCCGTGCAGATCGCCCCGGGCGACGGCGATCTCAGCGAAACCAAGCAGAACGCCCTGCTGCTGGCGGGCTTCGGCACCGCCGGGCCACCGATGGCCGCCGCCGCGATGTTGCTGCTGTATCAGTTCACCCTGGCCATCTTCGTGGGGCTCGGTCCGCTGTTCATCCTCTGCCTGATCTTCGAACAAACCAAATCCCTCTTCCAGCGCTGGCTGCTCTACGGCATGGGCACGATCTTTTCGATGGCCGTACTGGCCTTCGTGAGCTCGCTGGTGCTGCAACTCACGTTGCGCGTCGCAGCTGCCTTGTGGACGTCCAACGCCATCAACAACATCACGGGCGAAGGCGCCGAAGGCTTGTCCAACCAGGCCTTTCAGCAAGGGGGGCTCGGCCTGCTGATGACCGTGCTGATCATCTCCGTCCCGCCCATGGCCGCGATGTTCTTCCAGGGCACGGTGGGCAATTTCCTCCACTACTCGGCCTTCGGAGGCCTAGCCAGCGCGCCCGGGCCACAGGGCCGGCCGCCGGGGAGTTACGGGTATGCGCCACCGTCGCATAACCCCAATCAATCCGGGGCCGGTCATGCCCCGCCCAATCCAGGCAGCAGCCCCTACCGCACCGTCGTTGCAACCGCCGCCGCCACCGATTCCATCAAATCCCCGGCACCCGGGAGGGACTGACCATGACGTCGATTGCGCTTCGATGGACATTGATCGCGCCCTGCTCATGGCCGCCCCTGTCGCTCACGGTGAAAATGGCCGTCCGGCGGGTTTCCTGCCCACCGGCGGAATGCCCGGCGCGCAGGATCCCGGTGCCTGCAGGCCCATGCAGAGCTACGAGCGACAGCAAGCACAACCGGAGCCCCCATCACCGCCGCCCCGCCCCGTTCCCCCACTCGAATGGAAGCCCGACTGGGGGGCCGTCGCGGTGGACGCAGAGCACGGAACCATCGGTTCCGCCACTGAAGCTCCAACCCAGGGCCAGGCGGAAGATGTGGCGCTCAGGGACTGCCAGTCCAAAGGCGGCGCTGCCTGCCGCCTCCAGGCTTCATACGAAAACGGCTGCGTCGCGCTGGCAGCGAGCGATGCGGCGTGGGCCGTGGAGGTCGGCGCCACGGAAATCGAGGCGGAAGTGCAGGCCATCAGGACCTGTACCGAGGCCGGGCACAAGCAATGTCTTGTACTGCACAAGGATTGCAGCCGTCCCAACGGGTTTTTTCCAGGCAATGACGCCACCAACCACCTCGTGCATCGGAGACATGCCATGAAGCCAACCACCCTGCTCGCGACCCTGACCATGGGCGTCGCCACCTTGCTCATGATCACGCCGGCACAGGCACAGAGCGTCGACCCGTGCGCCGTCTATACCTGCATGGCCGGCATGTCCGGTGACGGTGCCACAGGTGGTGCCGCCTGTACGCCCGCGACCACGTTCTTCTTCAGCCTGGTGGTCTTCGACCCGTACTTCGACGCACCCGCGACCTCCCAACTGCGCCGGCAATACCTGATGACCTGTCCGGGTGCGAACACCGGCAGCAACGCCGCCATCCTGAACGCGATCATTGCCCAGTGGGGTACGGTGCCATGAGCGCCGCATCCCGGCTTTCCGTTCCGCAGCCCCGTATTCGCGCACCATCAGGCGAGATGAAACCGCCGAGGCGGTGCGCACCTCGATCGCGGACAGCGGCGCCGCGTGGGCGCGTGCAAGCGAGCTGACGCTCTGGCGGAGGACGATGAAAAAGTCCGCGGCGCCCCTGCCGGCCACCCCGCAAGCAACCGCACCCTAGCCCTTTGACGCCTTGCCGCGCGTGCGGGACAGGGCTGCATCATCCGGCACGCGCAAGCCTTCGGCCAGGCCGACGAGCCTGTCCAGCTCGAGTTCGGAAAACCCCGCCTCCATCCGCGCCGGGCGATTGAACGGTCCGCGCAGGTCGACGCCCATGTAGTCGCGGATCAGGCCGAAGAAGGTTTCCACCGGCTGGATGCCGTCGCGTTCGCAGCAGTGCAGATACCAGCGCGTGCCGGCGGCGACGTGGGCGACTTCCTCACGCAGGATCACTTCCAGGATGGCGACGGTACCCTCGTCGCCCAGCTGCCGCAGGCGCTCGATCATGCCCGGGGTGACGTCCAGTCCGCGGGCTTCAAGCACGCGCGGCACCAGCGCCATGCGCGCGGTGTCGTTGTCGGCGGTTTTCTCGGCCATCTGCCACAGGCCGTCATGGGCGTCGAAATCGCCGTAGGCGTGGCCCAGCTCGACCAGCCGCGCGGACAGCATGGCGAAGTGGCGTGCCTCGTCGTTGGCGCAGCTGGCCCAGTCGCGGTAGTAGTCGTGCGGTTTGCCGCGGAAGCGGTAGACCGCGTCCCAGGCCAGGTTGATCGCGTTGAACTCGATGTGCGCCACCGCATGCACCAGGGCGACGCGGCCTTCGGCACTGCCCAGTCCGCGCTGCGGCAGCTGGCGCGCGTTGACCAGCCGCGGCCGTTCGGGACGGCCGGGCGGGCCGATCGGTTCGGGCGGAGGCGACGACGGATCGGCCTGCAATTCGCCGCGCTGGAAGGCCTGCCAGGTTTCGTGGGTCAGGCGCAGCTTTTCGGTCGGCTCGGTGGCGTCGAGGCAGGTTTTGGCGGCGGCATGCAGATCGGACATGAGGCTTCCTGCAGGAGCGCACTCGTGCGCGATGCTCTTCTTTGGAATCCCGAATCCCGAATCCCGACAGAAAGCATCGCGCACTAGTGCGCTCCTGCGGTTTACATGATGCGTCGTGCGGCCTTGGCGTCGTCGGAGCGCAGCATCTGGATCTGTTCCAGGTACTGGTCGTCCAGGCCGGTGACGTACTCGCCGGAGAAGCACGAGGTATCGAAGTGTGCGAGGTTCTCGTTGCCGTCGCGCACCGACCACTCGAGATCCTTGAGATCCTGGTAGATCAGCCAGTCGGCGCCGAGCAGCTTCTCCACCTCCTGCTCGGTGCGGCCGGCGGCGACCAGCTCGCTGGTCGACGGCATGTCGATGCCGTACACGTTGGGGTAGCGCACCGGCGGCGCGGCGGAGGCGAAGTAGACGTTCTTCGCGCCCGCCTCGCGCGCCATCTGGATGATCTGCTTCGAGGTGGTGCCGCGCACGATGGAATCATCCACCAGCAGCACGTTCTTCTTGTTGAACTCCAGGTCGATCGCGTTGAGCTTGCGGCGTACCGATTTCACCCGCTCGCCCTGCCCCGGCATGATGAAGGTGCGGCCGATGTAGCGGTTCTTGACGAAGCCCTCGCGGAACGGCACGCCCAGCGCGCCGGCCAGCGCGCTGGCGGCGGTGCGCGCGGTGTCGGGGATCGGGATCACCGCGTCGATGCCGTGGTCGGGGCGCTCGCGCAGGATCTTCGCGGCCAGTTTCTCGCCCATGCGCAGGCGCGCCTTGTACACCGACACGTCCTCGATCATCGAGTCCGGCCGCGCCAGGTAGACGTACTCGAAGATGCACGGCGAGTGCACCGCGCCCTCGGCGCAGCGGCGGCTGTGCAGTTGGCCCTGGTCGGTGATGATCACCGCCTCGCCCGGCATCACGTCGCGCAGCCGCTTGAAACCCAGCACGTCCAGCGCCACCGATTCGGAGGCCACGGCGTACTCGCGCCCCTCGGCGGTGACGCGCTCGCCCAGCACCAGCGGGCGGATGCCGTGCGGGTCGCGGAATGCCACCAGGCCGTAGCCCAGCAGCAGTGCGATGCAGGCGTAGCCGCCGCGGGCGCGGGCGTGCACGCCGGCCACCGCCTTGAAGATGTGGTCCGGGGTCAGCTCCATGCGGTCCTGGATCTGCAGCTCGTGCGCGAGCACGTTGAGCAGCACCTCGGAGTCGGAATCGGTGTTGATGTGGCGACGGTCGCCTTCGAACATCTCGCGCCGCAACGCGTCGGTGTTGACCAGGTTGCCGTTGTGCGCGAAGGCGATGCCGTACGGCGAGTTGACGTACAGGGGCTGCGCTTCGGCCGACCCCTCCGAACCGGCGGTGGGGTAGCGGCAGTGGCCGATGCCGATGCGCCCGCGCAACTCGGCCATCGCGCGCTGGCCGAACACGTCGCGCACCAGCCCGTTGCCCTTGTGCAGGCGCAGCCGCGAGCCGTCCACCGTGGCGATGCCGGCGGCGTCCTGGCCGCGGTGCTGCAGCACCGTCAAGCCGTCATAAAGCGCCGACGCCACTTCCGTGGTACCGACGATGCCGATGATTCCGCACATGATGGATGACCTGTTTCGGGGATGCTGATTCTATGGATGCCGCGGCGGCGGTGGGGTACTGCCGGTGCCGGCCGGCACTGCGGGCGTGCCTTGCCGCCCGGAAATGGGGTCGTGGAGCTGCCCGCTCAAGCCGTCCACTTTCCTGAGCAGCTCGGTCGGCGCCACGCGATCGAGCAGGCTCGCCGAACGGGCGGGCCCGTGCTGCAACGACGGCGCCGTCTTGAGCTTGTCCAGCACCGCCTCCGGATGCAGGTGGTCGCCCACGCTGGCGGGAATGTTCTGACCCAGCCACGCCGCCGCGACCTGGAACTGCGGCAGCAGCACGGATTGCTGCCACCACGGCTCGCGCGTCACCGCGGTGAGCCCCACCAGGAACACCACGATGGTGACCACCAGCACACCGCGCACGAAACCGAACAGCACGCCCAGCAGGCGATCCATGCCGGTCAGGCCGGTGCTCCAGATCAGCCGCCGCGCGGCGAAGCGCACCAGCATGCCCACGAGCAGGATGCCGAAGAAGCAGATCGCGTAGCCCAGCGCGATCCGCGCCATCGGCAGCGAGATCGAGTGATCGAACAAGGCCGCCACGTCCGGCCCGAACACGGCCGCCACCCAGAACGCGGCGATCCAGGTGACCAGCGACAGCACCTCCGCCACCAGCCCGCGCAGCAGCCCGATCAGGACCGACAGCGCGAGGATGCCCAGGATGATTCCGTCGAGCCAGTTCATCCGGTCAACCGGCCCGCGCGGGGGTCACGGCACCGAGACGACATTGCCGTCGATGCCCAGCTTGGCCTTGATCTGGTCGTGCACGCGCTGGGCATCGGTGCGCTGGGTCTGCGGCCCGGCGCGCACGCGCCACAGCGTACGGCCGCCGGACTGCACCGAATCGACGAAACCGTCGAAACCGGCCGCGCGCAGCTTGTCGCGCAGGGCATTGGCATCGGCCTGGCTGCTCACCGCCGCCAGTTGCACGGCCCAGCCGCCGGCCTTGGCGGTGTGCGTGGCCGCGGCCGTGGATGCGGCGGGCGTCGACGCGCCGGAGACGTCGGCGTCCTGCTCCACCTTGGCCGGCACGCCGGGGATCGCCTGGGTGATCTTCAGGCGCGCCGCCTCGGCCGCCGTGCGCGTTTCGAACGGCCCGGCCAGGACCAGGGTGCGCGACTGCCCGGCCCGCGTGATCGCATGGCCGGAAACCGGATAGCCCAGCGCCCGCACCCGGCTTTGCAGCTTGGCGGCGCCGCTGGCGCTGGCATAGGCGCTGAGGTTGATCAGGTAGCTGCCGTGGGCCGCGGCTGCCACGGTGGGCGCGGGCGCCGGCGCCACCGGCTTGGGCGCGGCCGGCTTGGGCGCGGCCTCGGCCGGGGCGCTGGAAGGCGCCGGCTTCGTCGCGGCGGGGGCCGTCGGCGTCGTCGCGGCGGTATCGCGCTGCGGGATCACCGGCTGCGCCGGCGAAGTGCCGCTGCCGGTCGTCACGGTGGTCGGCGCGGGAGTCCTGCCGGCTTCGGGGTCCAGCTCCACGTCGCGCGGACGGTTGGAGTCGATGGTGACGGTGGCGATGCGGTCGCCCGATACCACCGCGATGCTGCTGGCGCCGGCGGGCGCGCTGGCCGCGGCGCTCGGGTCCAGGCTCATCGTCCTGGTCTGCAGGTCGCGATCGGGCGCGGGCGGAATGGCCAGGCTCACCGACTGGTCGCCACCGGGCGTGGGCGGGCTGCCGGTGAAGAACATCGGCACGAAAATGACCGCCAACGCTATCAGGACGGCCGCTCCCAGCAGGCGTGTTTTCAAGTTTTCGCTCCCAGGCGGCGAACGCGATGCACAATGCGGCGATTATACCTGCCAGCGCCAGCGGCCATGCGCCGGCTCACGGCGCATGTTCAGCCATCACCGCGCTGGCCACGAAAAACGAGCCGAACGCCAGGATGCAGCCGCCCTGCGGCGCGGCCCGGCACGCCGCGGCCAGCGCGGAGGCCACGTCCGGGTGGGCGTCGAACGGCGCCTGCGGCAGGCTGGAGCGCAAGGTTGCGGCCAGCGCCGACACCTCCAGCCCACGCGGCGAGGCCTGCTCCAGGCCCGCCAGGTGCCAGTGGGCGATGCGCGCGCCGAGCGCGCCGATCACGCCGGCCACGTCCTTGTCGGCCAGTGCACCGTAAACCGCGTGCACCGGGCCGTGCGCCGAGGTGTCCAGCCACTCGGCCAGCGCGCGCGCGGCCTGCGGGTTGTGCCCGACATCCACGAACACCGGCGGCTCGCCGCCCAGCGCTTGCAATCGCGCCGCGATCCGCACGTCGTGCAGGCCGGCGCTGGCCGCGGCAAACAGGGAACTGGGCGAAAACGCCCGCTCACCCAGCGCATGCAGGGCGGCGATCGCGGCGGCGGCGTTGGCGTGCTGTACCGGCGCGGCGAGGTAGGGATCGGGCAACTCCATCGCACTGCCGTCGCGGTGGCGCCAGCGCCAGCCGTCCTCGTGGCGCTCCACGCTGAAGTCCACGCCGGCGCGCTCGATCTGCGCGCCGTGCCGGGCCAGCTCTGCCAGCAGGCCCGGAGGCGGATCGAGCTGGCCCACGATCGCGGGGCGGCCGCGGCGCGCGATACCGGCCTTTTCGCGCCCGATGCTGTCGCGGTCCGGGCCCAGCCACTCCATGTGGTCCAGGTCCACGGTGGTGATCACGGCCACGTCCGCATCGATGATGTTGACCGCGTCGAGCCGACCGCCCAGGCCCACCTCGAGTACCGCCACGTCAAGGCCGGCCCGGGCGAACACGTCCATCGCGGCCAGTGCGCCGAACTCGAAATAGGTCAGCGGAATATCGGCCCGCGCCGTCTCGATGCGCTCGAACGCCTCGATCAGCGGGGCATCGGCGACCGGCACGCCGTCGATGGCGATGCGCTCGTTGTAGGCCAGCAGGTGCGGCGAGGTGAACGCGCCGACCCGCCAGCCCGCCGCCTTCAGCATGGCCTCCAGCAAGGCCACGGTGGACCCCTTGCCATTGGTGCCGGCCACGGTGATCACCCGCGGCGCCGGTCGCGGCGTGCCCATGCGCTGCCACGCCTCGCGCACGCGCTCGAGCCCCAGCTCGATGCTGTGCACGTTGACGCGTTCCTGGTAGCTCAACCACTCGGCGAGGGTGCGGGGCATGGACGGGTTACTCGCTGGACCGGCGATGGCAATCCCCCATTGTCGCCGAACCCGGCCCGGTTCTCACAGCGTCGCACCCCGCAGCCGCAACGCATTGCTCACCACCGACACCGAACTCAGGCTCATTGCCAGCGCGGCGATCATCGGCGACAGGGTGATGCCCAGCCACGGATACAGCACGCCGGCCGCCAGCGGCACGCCGACCACGTTGTAGGCAAAGGCGAAGAAGAGGTTCTGGTGGATGTTGCGCACGGTGGCCTGCGACAGCCGGCGCGCGCGCACGATGGCGCCCAGTTCGCCCCGGACCAGGGTGACCTGCGCGCTCTCCATCGCCACGTCGGTACCGCCGCCCATCGCGATGCCGACGTCGGACGCCGCCAGCGCCGGGGCATCGTTGATGCCGTCGCCGGCCATCGCCACGCGGCGGCCCTCGGCGCGCAGCGCGTTCACGGCGGCGGCCTTGTCGGCCGGCGACACGTCGGCATGCACTTCATCGATGCCCAGCGTGCGCGCCACCGACTGCGCGGTGGTGGCGTTGTCGCCGGTGAGCATCACGATGCGCAGGCCGGCCGCGTGCAGTTCGGCGATCGCCTGCGGGGTATCGGGCTTGATCCGGTCGGCCACCGCCAGCAGCGCGGCCAGCGTGCCGTCCACGGCGAGGAACATCACGGTGGCGCCATGTTTGCGCAACTGCTCGGCAGGTGCGCTCGCCTCGCCGGCGACGGGCACCGCCAGTTCATCCATCAGCCGGGCGTTGCCCAGCGCCACCGCGGTGCCCTCCACCGTCGCGCTGACCCCGCGCCCGGTCAGCGAACGGAACCCGCTCGCCGCCAGCGTCGCCGCGCCCTCGGCCTGCGCCGCGGTCACGATCGCCCGCGCCAGCGGATGCTCGCTGGGCCGTTCCAGCGCGGCCGCCAGCGCCAGCAGGCGTTCGCGCGGCGACTGGCCCAGCACCACCAGTTCGGTCAGCGCCGGCCGGCCTTCGGTCAAGGTGCCGGTCTTGTCCACCACCAGGGTGTCGATGTCGCGCAGGGATTCGATCGCGCCGGCATCCTTGAACAGCACGCCGTGCTGCGCGCCGCGGCCGCTGGCGACCATGATCGAGATCGGCGTGGCCAGGCCCAGTGCGCAGGGACAGGCGATGATCAGCACCGACACGGCGGCGATCAGCGCATGGGTCAGGCGCGGCTCCGGGCCGAGCAGCGCCCAGGCCACGAACGCCAGCGCCGCCACCGCCACCACCGCGGGCACGAACCACGCCGCCACCCGGTCGGCCACGCGTTGCAGCGGCGCCTTGCTGCGCTGCGCGGTCGCCACCAGCGCCACGATCTGCGCCAGCAGGGTTTCGCCGCCGACCTTCTGCGCGCGCATGGTCAGTGCGCCATCCTGGTTCACCGTGCCGCCGGTGAGCGGGGAGTCCTTCTGCTTGACCACGGGCATCGGCTCGCCGGTGAGCATCGATTCGTCCACGTGGCTTTCGCCCTCGATCACCACGCCGTCGACCGGCACCTTCTCGCCGGGGCGCACGCGCAGCACGTCGCCGGCCTGCACCGCCTCCAGCGGCACGTCGCTTTCGCTTCCATCGGCGGCGATCCGGCGTGCGGTCTTGGGCGCCAGGCCCAACAGCGCCTTCAACGCGGCGCCGGTGCGCCGTCGCGCGTGCAGCTCCAGGAAATCGCCCAGCGTCACCAGGGTGACGATCACCGCCGCCGATTCGAAATACACGGCGACGCGGCCGTGCGCATCACGGAAGCCCGCAGGAAAGATCTCCGGCAGCAGGAACGCCACCGCGCTGTACAGCCACGCCACCCCCGTACCCAGTGCGATCAGCGTGTACATGTTCGGCGACCACGGTCGGAGCGAGCGCCAGCCGCGCACGAAGAACGGCGCGCCGCCCCACAGCACCACGACGCTGGCCAGCACCGCCTCGGCCCACGCCGCCGCGCCGTTCCAGGGCGCGGGCAGATGCCAGCCGAACAGGTGCGGTCCCATCGCCAGCGCGAACACCGGCATGGTCAGCACCAGCAACGACCAGAAGCGCCGCGTCATCGCATCCAGCTCGCTGCCGCCGTCCTCGTCCAGCGAGGGCATCATCGGCTCCAGCGCCATGCCGCACTTCGGGCAGTCGCCGGGGCCGACCTGCTGCACCTCCGGGTGCATGGGGCAGGTGTAGATCGTGCCGGCGGGTGCGGCCGGCGCGGGCGTGCGTTCGCCCAGGTACGCGGCCGGGTCGGCCACGAACTTCTCGCGGCAGCGCGCCGAGCAGAAGTGGTACGGGTGGCCGTCGTGTTCGGCACGGTGCCGGGCGGTGTGCGGGTCCACGCTCATCCCGCAGACCGGATCCTTCGCCAGGTGCGCGGCGTGGCCATGATCGTGTGCGGCAGGCGCGGCGAGATAGCGCGCCGGTTCCGCCTCGAACTTCGCCTTGCAGCCGGCGCCGCAGAAATGGAAGGTCGCCCCTTGGTGCACGGCTTGATGCCTGGACGTGGCCGGATCGACCGCCATGCCGCAGACCGGGTCGGTCGCCTTGCCGGTGCCGTGACCGCGCGCATGCCCGCTCATGCCGACACCTCCTCGCCGCCCAGCGCGCGCAGGATCGGGCACTGCTCCGGCTTGCCGTGCCCCGGGCACGAGGCCACCAGTTCCGCCAGCCCGTCGCGCACCCGCTGCAGCTCGGCGATGCGCTGCTCGATCGCCGCCAGCCGCTGCTCCGCGCGCCGCTTCACCGCCTTCACCCCGCGCTGGCGATCGGCCGACAGCGCCAGCAGCTCGCGGATCTCCCCCAGGGTGAAGCCCAGCTCCTTGGCGCGACGGATGAAGCGCAACTGCGCCACCGTGCCCTCGCCATAGCTGCGATAGCCGGAGGCGCGCCGCTGCGGCTCGGGCAACAGCCCTTCGCGCTCGTAGTAACGGATCGTGTCGATCGCCACGCCGGCGCGCCGGGCGACGGCACCGATGGTCAGGGAAGATGCTTGCGTAGTCATGAGCCTAGTCTAGACCTTGGATCAAGGTCCAGAGTCAAGCGCCTGCCCCGTTTGCCACGCACCGCCGGGCCGAATGCGATCAGGCCGGCGGCACGAATCCCTCCCCGCTCCAGCCCTCGCTGCCCACGCCGTGGTGGACGAAGAACAGGCCGTCGGGATCGTAGCGGCGCTTCACCGCCAGCAGTCTTTGGTAGTTGGTGCCCCAGAACGCGGCCTGCCAGTCGCGCCGGAAATAGTCGCTCTCGGAGACGTAGGCGCCCGCGTCCGGCGCGACCTTGCGCAGGGCGGCCATCGCCTTGCCGATGCTGGCGGCTTCGCGCTGCGCTTTCGCGAGATCCGGTTTGGGCATGCCGGGAAAGGCCGGCGCACCGGCGCCGGCGATGATCGCCAGGGCAAACGCGTCGAGCACCTGCGGGTTGGTCGCGGTGTCCCTTGCCGCGGCGATTTCCGCCGCGGGCGCGCCGGCCAGGCCCTTGTTGAAGTGCAGGCCCACGCTCCACTCGCGCGCGGCCTCGAACACTGCATCGACCAGCGCGTCCTGCCGGTCCTTGTGCAGCAGCGTGGCCGGCAACCAGGCCGACTGGTAGGCGTGCAGGAACCAGGCGGCCTCCCCCACGTTCGTCGCCCAGTAGGCATGGTGCTTCGGCGCACCGGGGCGGTTGTCCGTCACCATCACGCCAGGCGCATTCTGGCGCATGAAATCCACGTCCCACATGTGCTGCGCCGGCATCGCGAAGATCTTCATCGGATCGGCGAAGCGATATTCCGCGCGCGCCTTCACCCACTCAAGGAATGGGGCCCAGACCCGTTCCATCTGCGCCTGGTCCAGCCCGTGGCACAGCATGCTCAGCTCCAGCTTGCGGTCACTGAAGCCCATCTGCTCGCCCCAGTGCGGATTGAACAGGTCGCTGTGATAGAACGCGATCGCCCGCGCGATCAGCGCGCGGTAGGCGGCATCGGTGGAAGCCTCGATCGCGCCGAACACGCCGCCGAAATACGTCGGCAATTCGCGCGTGCGCAGGGTCAGGCGCGTGACCACGCCAAGGCTGCCGCCGCCACCGCCCTTGAGGCCCCAGTAGAGGTCCGGATTCGTGCAGGCGTTGGCGATGCGCACCTGGCCATCGGCGGTGACCACTTCGGCTTCCAGCAAACCTGCCGCCGCCGTGCCGTAGTGCTTGGAGAAACTGCCGAAGCCGCCGCTCTGCACCAGCCCGGCCACGCCCACCGTGGTGCAGCCGCCGCCCTGCACGTAGCGGCCGCCCTTGGTGGTCACCGCGTCGTAGGCGTCGATCCACATCGCGCCCGCGCCGATGCTCACCGCCGGCTGCGCGGCCTGCCTGCCCGCGCAACCGTGGCCGACGAAGGCGTCGTGCAGGGTCACGTCGTGCATGTGCCGCGTCCATACCAGCAGGGAATCCGGCGCGTTCGAGGTGCCCTGGTAACTGTGGCCACCGCCCTTCACCACCAGCCGCAGGTGATGCTCTCGCGCGAAGTTCACCGCCGCGACCACGTCGGCCGTGCTCTCGGCCGCCACCGCATACACGCTCGGCTCCGAGGCCCAGGCATCCAGCCAGCCGCTGGTCTGGGTCAGCGCGGGGTTGTCGCCCAGGTAGAACGGATTCTTGATCTGGGCGAGCGCCTCGGCCCGGGCTGCGGCGGGTGCGTCCGGCGCGAACGGCGACTGCAGCTTCAGCAATCGGCCCCCGACCTGCTGCCTGAGCGACTCCCACGCCGCCGCATCCGGCCACGCCGGGTCACCGGGCCGAACCCGGCGCAGCAGTCGTGAAAGATGGTGGCGGGTGCCCGCCAACGCCTTCCCGAACGGGGACAGCGCCAGCGGCAGCAGCGATGCGGCGAAGGCGGCCTTGAGCAGCTCGCGACGGTTCATGGGTCAGGCTCCGGTGGCGGGATCGAGCTTGCATCTTGCAACCACGCAGCCACGCCGTCGCCCGCCAGATGACGGGCCGACCCGTCACGGGGACGAACGGCGGGGCCGTGGGGACGGGCCGTGGAGGCTTTGCGTAGAATCGGCGCATGCAGACCCAGGCAGGCCTCGATTTCGACACTTTCCAGCGTTGGCGGCGACCCATCGAAGTCGGCTTCTGGGTGGCCCTGGTCCTGCTCAACGCGGTGTTCAACGCCTTCGTCGCGCAGACGGACTACCCCGACGTGGCGCCTTGGAAGCCCTGGCTGTGGGAGTTCAGCAGCGCCGTGATGATCCTGCTGCTGATCCCGGGGGTGATCGCGCTGGAGCGCCGCTGGCCGTTTCGTCTCGACACCTGGCGGCACAGCCTGCCGAGGCACCTGCTGGCCACGGTTCCGTTCAGCCTGGTGCACGTGACCGGCATGGTGGCGCTGCGCCGGCTGCTCTATGCGCTGGCCGGCCTGCACGACGAGTTCGGTGCGCACTATGGCTACGAATACCTGAAGGACATCCGCACCTATTTCCTCATCATCGCGCTGCTGTGCCTGTCGCGCCTGTGGCTGATCCGCTGGCAGGGCGAGGCGCGACTGCTGGCCGCCCCCGACGAGGGGCAGCCGGCCGACCCGGTCGAGCGGCCCGAGCGTTTCCTGGTGCGCAAGCTGGGCCGGGAGTTCCTGCTCAACGCCAGCGAGGTCCAGTGGCTGCAGGCCGCGGGCAATTACGTGAACCTGCACGTGCACGGCCGGGATTACCCCCTGCGCACCACCATGGCGGCCATCGAGGAACGGCTGGACCCGGCCCGCTTCGTGCGCGTGCATCGCGGCTACTTCGTCAATCTCGACTACCTCGCCCAGATCGAGCCGCTGGACACCGGTGACGCCCGACTGACCCTGCGCGACGGCGCCACCATCCCCTGCAGCCGGCGCCATCGCGCCGCGCTGCGCGAGCGTTTCGGCAGCTGAGCGGACCGGACCGCGCCCGGCCGCGCAGGCCCGCCACCGGCCGCTTTAGCCGAGCAGGCGCTGGTATTGGGGATGCTTCTGCATCCACGCGGCGGCGTAGGAGCACGCCGGCACCACCTTCCAGCTTTCCGCGCGCGCAGCCTCCACCGCCGCCTGCATCAGGGCCGAGGCAATGCCGCGACCGCCGACCTCGGGCGGCACGCCGGTGTGGGTGATCGTCATCACCGCCGCATCCAGGCTGTATTCGAGCACGCATGGCGCGCCATCCACCTCGGTGAGGAAGCGCTGGGCGGCGCGGTCGTGCCGGATGGCAAACGGCATGGGCATTCCTGGCGGTCGGGCAAACGGCGAGCATACGGCCGGCGGCGGGCAACGGCACGTGAATCCGCACCCTCGTTCCATTCGCGCCGGCTGCATGGGATCGGGCGCAGAATGGTCGCTTGTCCGTCACCATCGCGCAGGAGAACCCCGATGAAGAAATCCGCATCCGCCCACTGGTCCGGCGGCATCAAGGACGGCCAGGGCACGATCTCGACCGAGACCGGCGTGCTGAAGGAAGCCCCGTACGGTTTCAGGTCCCGCTTCGAGGACGGCCCCGGCACCAACCCGGAGGAGCTCATCGGCGCGGCGCACGCCGCCTGCTATTCGATGGCGCTGTCGCTGGGCCTGGGCAACGCCGGGCTCACCGCCACCAGCATCGACACCAAGGCCGTGGTGACGCTGGACAAGGACGGCGACGGCTTCTCGATCACGGCCGTGCACCTCAGCTGCGAAGCGAAGATTCCCGGCGCCGACGCGGCCACCTTCGACCGGATCGCGCAGGCGACCAAGCAGGGTTGCCCGGTGTCCAAGGTGCTGAAAGCCGAGATCACGCTGGACGCGCGCCTGCTCTGAAGTCAGGCGGCCGCCTCGGCCGGCAGCACGGCGGCCGAGGCATGACGGCGCTGGCGCACCGCCTGGGCCAGCGTCTGCAGCACGGCGACCGAAGTGTCCCAGTCGATGCAGCCATCGGTGATGCTCTGGCCGTAACGCAGCGGCTGGCCGCCTTCGAGATCCTGGCGGCCGCCCAGCAGGTGGCTTTCCACCATCACGCCGAGGATGCGCCGTTCGCCGGCGGCGATGCGCGCGGCGATGTCGCCGACCACCCGCGGCTGGTTCTCCGGCCGCTTGCCACTGTTGGCGTGGCTGGCGTCGATCATGACCTGCGGGCGCATGCCCGCCTTGCCGATCGCCGCGCAGGCGGCCTCGACGCCGGCCGCGTCGTAGTTCGGCTGCCTGCCGCCGCGCAGGATCACGTGGCAGTCGCCGTTGCCGCTGGTGGTGGCCACCGCGGCCTGGCCATCCTTGGTCACCGCCATGAAATGGTGCGGCTGGGACGCGGCCTGCACCGCGTCCACCGCGATCTTCACGTTGCCGTCGGTGCCGTTCTTGAAACCGACCGGGCACGACAGCCCCGAGGCCAGCTCGCGGTGCACCTGGCTTTCGGTGGTGCGCGCGCCGATCGCCCCCCAGGCCACCAGGTCGGCGATGTACTGCGGCGTGATCATGTCGAGGAACTCGCAGCCGGCCGGCACGCCCAGCGCATTGATGTCGCGCAACAGGCCGCGCGCCAGGCGCAAGCCCTTGTCGATGCGGAAACTGCCGTCCAGGTCGGGATCGTTGATCAGCCCCTTCCAGCCCACCGTGGTGCGCGGTTTCTCGAAGTACACGCGCATCACGATTTCCAGCGCATCGCCCAGCTCGCGGCGCAGCGGCGCCAGCCGCGTGGCGTATTCCCGCGCGGCGCGGGGATCGTGGATCGAGCACGGCCCGATCACCACGGCGAGGCGGTCGTCGCCGCCGCAAAGGATGCCGTGCAAGGCCTGCCGCGCGGTGTCGACGGTGGCCATGGCCACATCGGTGACGACGCAATCGCGCATCACCTCGGCCGGCGTGCTGAGAGGGGTGATGGCGCGGATGCGCAGGTCGTCGGTGGGGTTCATGGCGGCTCTCCTGGAGGTTTTCCGGTGGCGGCCATGAAAAAACCGCCATGGAAGGCGGTTCGGTGTGGTTGTGTCGATCAGTTCAGAACGATCGCGCCCGCGCCGCCGCCGTTGGCTTCGGATAGCCGTAAAACCAGAAGTACGGGCGGGTGGTGGCGGAATGCATGGGGCCATTGATAGCACAATGGACGTCCAAATCAAACCTCCACGCTCCCAACCGATAGACTTGCGGCATGCCATCGCCCATCGACGTGCTCCGCCAACCGATCCGCCACTGGGTACTGCGCGCGTTCCCGCGCGCCGACTCCGGCAGCCTGGACTACGACCACCCGCCCGGCGATCCGGGGCTGTTCGGGCCGCACAGCGCGACCTGGCGCGTGCACTCGGATTTCCCCGGCATGCTGGCCGGCGGCCTCGCCGCGCTGACCCTGCAGACCCTGCATCCGCTGGCGCTGGCCGGGGTGTGGGACCACTCCAACTTCCGCGGCGACCTGGTCGGCCGGCTGCGTCGCACCACCGCCTTCGTCGGCGGCACCACCTACGCGCCGCGGACGCAGGCCGAGGCGCTCATCGCGCACGTGCGCACGATCCACGACCGGGTCACCGGCTACGGCGAGGATGGACGCCCCTACAGCGCGAACGACCCCGACCTGCTGACCTGGGTGCACGTCAGCGAGGCGTACTGTTTCCTGCAAGGCTACCGTCGCTACAGCCACGTGGAGATGCCCGCCGGTGCCGCGGACCGCTATTACGACGAGGTGCGCCGCATCGCCGAGGCGCTCGGCGCGCGCCAGGTGCCCGCGTCGGAACGCCAGGCGGCGAAATACTTTCGCCGCATCCAGCCGGAACTGGCCTTCACCGAACGCTCGCGCGTCGTGCTCGACCTGCTCTCGCGCGTGCGCCTGCCGGTGCCGGCGCCGGGGCTGTCACGCGACCTGTTCCTGCGCGCCGGCCATGCCCTGCTGCCGGACTGGGCGCTCGCGGCGCTCGGCCATACCCCGCGGCAACGGATCGAGGCCCGGCTGGCCTCGCGCAGCCTGGGGGCAATCGCCCCCGTGTTCCGTGCCGCACTGCAGGACGGCATCGCCAGCCGCGCCTGTCGCCGAGTCGGCCTCGCACCGGCCCGCCTGCGCGCCTGGGACTGACCGCCGCCGCTCCGGTTCAGGTGGTGACCGGCAGCTCGGCCGGCGCGATGTCCCCGACCGCCACCACGCGATCGCGCCCGGCGCGCTTGGCCGCGTAGAGCGCCGCATCGGCGCGTTGCAGTACCGCCGCCACGTCGTCCTCGCCAGGCCTCGCCGCGGTGACGCCGATCGACACCGTCATCTCGGCGGGGTGGCCGTCGAACTCCAGCCGCATGCTCCTGGCCGCGGCGCGTATGCGCTCCCCCAGTGCCAGCGTATGGCGCGGGCCGCCGCCCGGCGAGAGCACCACGAACTCCTCGCCGCCGATCCGGCCAAGCACGTCGTGGCGACCCAGCACGCGCTGGATGTGCGCCACCAGCGAGAGCAGCACCTGGTCGCCACCGCTGTGCCCGAAGCGGTCGTTGATCGCCTTGAAATGGTCCGCGTCGAGCATCAGCACGCCGAGCGGCGCCCCGTCGTCGCGCGCCTTGCGCAGCAGGCATTCGATCGCCTCCACCAGGGCCAGCCGGTTGTTCACGCCGGTCAGCGGGTCGATGCGCGCCAGTGATTTCAACTCCGCCTGCATCGTCTCGTTGTAGAGCAGCAAGAAACCGATGCTGGTGAACAGCGGCTGCATCGCACTGAACATCATGTAGATCACGTTGATCGGCGTGGGCGCGAGCAGGCCGGTCGCCGGCCGATCGGAAAGCAGCAGCGCGGCGTTGTGCCAGAGCACCATCAGCACCGCGATGGCCAGGGTGGCCAGCAACACCCGCTGGGCGGCCGAACCGCCCTTGCGCAGGCCGCCGCGCAACGGAGCCATCAGCAGGGCGAGATCGAGCAGGATGACCAGCGAGGCAAACAGCACCCGCAGCTGGAAATCCGGCGTCACCCAGGCAAACCAGGCGATCGCCAGCCAGCCGGCCACGCTCGCGGTCGCCACCAGCCGCATCCGTGACCGCGCGCCGAGCAACAGGCGCAGCGCACGCACCGTGATGGCGTAGGACACCAGCATCACCGCGTTCGCCACCAGGATCGAGAGCCAGTCGCCGACCTGCCCGCGCAGGCCCAGCAGCACCCACGCCACGGCCTCCAGCACCAGCGCCAGCGCACGCAGGCGCAGGCTGGCCCGCGCCACGCCGGCGTAACTGCCGGTGGCGGTCCACAAGACGACGGCCATCAGCAGGGCCTGCACGGCCCCCATCAGGGCCATGGTGGCCATGTCGATGGACATCAGCATTCGTTCCTCGCCACGCCGACGGATGCCGCCGCGAAGCCGGGACCAGCCCGACCTGTCGGCCGTCGCCGGAAAAACTTGAGCATTGACAGCCGACCACGTTTCGCTACTTTCACCGGAAGCAATCATCCGGATGCCGAATGGCCACCCTCATCCCGACACGCAGCCAGTGCCTGCCGCGCATGACCGGCGGCGAAAAGCGTGTTTCCGAACGGCTGGAACAGAAGCTGGAGGACGACTACCTGCTCTGGTACGACGTGCCCGTGGGGCTCAAGCAGCGCCACCCGGATTTCGTGGTGTTCCACCCGCGCCGCGGCCTGCTGGTGCTGGAGGTGAAGGACTGGAAGGCCGACACCATCCGCCACGCCGACAGCACCCAGTTCACCTTGGTCACCGAGCGCGGCCTGGTGAAGGAGAACAATCCGCTGCTGCAGGCGCGCGCCTATGCCCTGGAAATCGGCGTGGTGCTGGAGCGCGACCCGGCGCTGCGCCACCCGGAAGGTTCGCGCCATGCCGGCAAGCTGATCATGCCGTGGGGCTGGGGCGTGGTGCTGGCCAACATCACGCGCAGGCAGTTCGACGAGGGCGGCCTGGGCGAAGTGCTGCCCGAACACCTGGTGATCTGCCGCGACGAGCTGTACGAGACGGTCGACGCCGAGGCCTTCCAGGAACGGCTGTGGGCCATGTTCCCGCAGGTGTACCCGGTGGCGCTGACCCTGCCGCAGATCGACCGCGTGCGCTGGCACCTGTTCCCGGAGTTGCGCGTGGAGCCCGGCAGCGGTCAGTTCGGCCTGTTCGGCCCTACCGACGCCGCGGTGCGCCCGCTGGAAATCCCCGACCTGGTCAAGGTGATGGATGCCCAGCAGGAGCAGCTGGCGCGCTCGATCGGCAGCGAGCACCGGATCATCCACGGCGTGGCCGGCTCCGGCAAGACGATGATCCTGGGTTTCCGCGCGATGCAGCTGGCGCGCGAAATGAGCAAGCCGATCCTGGTGCTCTGCTACAACAAGACGCTGGCTGCGCGGCTGGAACAGCTGATCGGCGAGCGCGGCCTGGGCGAGAGGGTGCAGGTCTACAACTTCCACAAGTGGTGCCGCAAGATGCTGGTGGCCTACCACGAGCCGCTGCCGCCGGGCAGCGGCAAGGCCTTCATCGAGGCGCTGCCGCCGGCGGTGATCGCCGGCGTGGACGGCGGCCGCATCCCGCGCGCCCAGTATGGCGCGGTGCTGGTGGACGAAGGCCACGACTTCGAGCCGGACTGGTACAAGCTGATCGTGCAGATGATCGATCCGGACACCAATTCGTTGCTGGTGCTGTACGACGACGCGCAGAACATCTACGGCAACGCCAACCGACGCCGCATCAGCTGGAAAAGCCTCGGCGTGCAGGCGCAGGGCCGCACCACCATCCTCAAGCTCAACTACCGCAACACGCTGGAGATCCTTTCGGTCGCCCGCGCGTTCGCCCAGGACCTGCTTGCCTCGCGCAGCGACGACGATGACGGCGTGCCGCTGGTCGCCCCGGAAAGCGCCGGCCGCCGCGGCGCCGTGCCCGAGCTGGTGCGCACCGACACCGCCCGCGCGCAGATGGACGTGCTGGTCGCCCGGCTGCGCGACGAGCATGCGCACGGCCGCCCGTACTCCGACATGGCGGTGATCTACCGCAACCAGTGGGAAGGCGAGAAGCTGCAGGAAGTGCTCAGGCAGCTCGGCATCCCCAGCCGCCTCGCCGACAACGCCGGCAAGCAGACCCTGTTCGTGGTCGAGGACAGCGTCAAGCTGGTGACCATGCATTCCAGCAAGGGCCTGGAATTCCCGTTCGTGATCATCCCCGGCATCGGCGGCCTGCCCAAGGAAGGCCAGAGCGAAGCCGACGAGGCGCGCCTGCTCTACGTGGCGATGACCCGCGCCACCGAACACCTGCTGCTGATCCACCACGACGACTCGGTGTTCTCCAAGCGCATCCGCGACTCGATCAACGAGGTCCAGGGCCAGCTGGAAAACGCCCGGTAAGCCGGCCGCCCAGGGCGCCGCGGTCAGCAGCGGTAGGGTGCGAGCAACCCGGCCGAGTCGAACAGCCCCGCCGGCAACAGGTAGCGCGGCTCGCGGCCATCGGCCAGCAGCTGGCGGATGCGGGTGGCGGAAATCTCCAGCGGGGTCACCGCCAGCTCCACCACGCCGCCGGCCGGCACCGACCGCAACGCCGCGGCGTCGTCCACCCGGCGACCGGCGATTTCCCGTTGCAATGCCGCCGGCAGCGGCGGCCGTTCGCCCGGCCGGCTGAGCACGCCGATGTGGGCCAGCTCGAACAGTCGCCGCCACTCATGCCAGTTCGGCAGGCCGGCGAACGCGTCGGCACCGAGCAGCAGGACCAGCGGACGATCGCCCTGCTCGGCCCGCAGGCCGGCCAGCGTGTCGACCGTATAGGACGCCCCGTCGCGCGCCAGCTCGCGCGCATCCGCCGTCAGCCGCGACTGGCCGCGCAGCGCGACCTGCAGCATCGCCAGCCGCTGCGCGGCGGTGGCGATCGGTGGTGGGCGATGCGGCGGCTGCCCGGCCGGCATCATCAGCACGTCGGCATCGAGCAGTTCGGACGCCTCCCATGCCACGCAAAGATGGCCGAGATGGATCGGATCGAAAGTGCCGCCGAAGATCGCCAGCGGTTTCACGCCAGCGCCCGGGCGGCCCGCGGCTCGGCGATGGCCGCGACCAGCCGCTCGGCCTCCAGCCACGGATCCCCCGGCTCGCGGCCCTTGGCCATGCGGTCGATCCGCGCCGCGCGCGCCAGGCATTGCAGCCAGTGTTCGCGCGGCGCGCGGCGCAGCGCCTGGCGGAACATCTGCTCGCGCGACTGCCACAGGCGCTCGACCTTGGCCTGCGCCGCGAAGTTGGGCGCATTGGCCAGGCGCAACGCCAGTTGCAGCTGGTTGACCATCCAGCCCATCAGGGCAATCAGCTCGTCACCCTCCGAACGCAGGCCGGCCAGCACGCGCAACGCACGTGCTCCGTCGCCGCCGAAGGCTGCGTCGGCGAGCTTGAACACGTCGTAGCGGGCGCTGTCGGCAACCAGGCTCTCCATCTCGGCGGCGTCGATGCGGCCTTCGCCGTGCAGTACCGCCAGCTTGTCCACTTCCTGCGCCGCGGCCAGCAGGTTGCCCTCGACCCGCTCGGCCAGCAGCGCCACCGCGTCGGCACTGGCACCGAGCCCGCGCGATGCCAGCCGCGCGCCCACCCAGGCGTTCCACTCGTGCGGCCGCGGCGCGTTGAACACCACCATGCTGTGGTCGGCGTCGAGCTTCCGGCTCCAGGCGCCGTCGTGCTTGCTGCTCCACTCCATCGCGGTGATCAGCAAGGTGACGTCCGGTGGCGGGTCGGCGCAGAACGCGGTGATCGCCTTGGCCCCCTCGACGCCCGGGCGTCCGGTCGGCAGGCGCAGGTCGATCAGCCGGCGGCTGGCGAACAACGACATGCTGGCGCCGGCGCGGGCGACGTCGTCCCAGTCGAAATGCTGGCCTACCTCGAGCACCTCGCGCTCGGTGTAGCCCAGCCGCCGGGCCTGTGCGCGCAACGCGTCGGCGGCTTCCAGCACCAGCAGTTCCTCGCCGGCCAGCAGGTAGACCGCGTCGAGTCGATCCGCCGCCAGCGCCTTCGACCACTGGTTCGGGTTGAGCGGCATCAGTGCACGCTGGACGCCGCGGCGGGGTGGCGGCCGGCAGCTTCCAGGCGGAACATGATCGCCTGCACCATGTCGTCGTCGAGGCTCTTCTGGATCTGCTCTACCTGCGAGGCGCTGCCCACCGTGTTGCTGGCGTCGTAGCTGAACTCGCGCGACATGTTGATGGTCTGCGGCGGCACCAGCACCTGGCCGGCGTCGTCGGTGACGCCGAACCTGACCGTGTAGTGGACCGCGTATTCGCTGATCCGCGCGTAGCCGCCGGAGGTGAGCGTGTCGGTGCTGAACGCGGCGGTGGGCACGGAGAACTCGGCGATGCCCGGACCGCCGGCGTCCTCGACCGTGAGCCCGGCGCTCTCCAGGGCGCGAGCCAGCTGGCGCTGGAAATGGCTGCCGCCGCGGGCGTCCAGGTGCACCCGCTGCATCGCCGCGGGCAGGTTGGCGTTCTGGCGCAGGTGGAAGCCGCAGGCAGCCAGCGCCAGCGCGGCCAGCAGCAACGGCAGCAGGCGGATTCGACGCGCGTTGATGAAGCCCATGGTTGTCATCCTGCGACGATGTTGACGATCTTGCCGGGCACCACGATCACCTTGCGCACCGTCAAGCCCTCGAGGAAATGCGCGACCTGCGCCCGGGCCAGCGCCTCGGCCTCGTCCTTGCCGGCATGCACCGGCAGCTCGATGGTACCGCGCAGCTTGCCGTTGACCTGCACCGCCAGCTTGGCGCTGTCACGCACCAGCGCGGCGGGGTCGGCCTGCGGCCAGGGCTGGTCCTCCAGCACCGTGACCGGGTGGCCCAGCACCTGCCACAAGGCGTGGCTGACGTGGGGCACCACCGGGTTGAGCAGCAGCACCATCGTCTCCAGCGCCTCGTGGCGCACGGCGCGTCCCTGCTCGCTGGTGTCGTTGAACTTGCCCAGCGCGTTGAGCAGTTCCATCAGCGCGGCGATCGCGGTGTTGAACGCATGGCGCCGGCCGATGTCGTCGCTGACCTTCTGGATGGTCTCGTGCAGCTGGCGGCGCATGGCCTTCTGCCCGGCATCCAGCGCGGCCGGGTCCACCACGGCATGGTCGGGGCCGCCGGCATGGCTGGTCACCTCGCGCCAGAAGCGCTTGAGGAAGCGCGCCATGCCTTCGACGCCGGCCTCGTTCCACTCCAGCGACTGCTCCGGCGGCGCGGCGAACATCGAGAACAGGCGCACCGTGTCGGCACCGTACTTGGCCACCATCGACTGCGGATCGACGCCATTGTTCTTGGACTTGGACATCTTCTCGACGCCGCCGATCCGCACCGGCTGCCCGTCGGACTTGAGCCGCGCACCGGTGACGCGGCCGTGCTCGTCGCGCTGCACCTCCACGTCGGCCGGGTTGAACCACTCGCGGGAACCGTCGGCGTTTTCGCGATAGAAAGTCTCGGCGATCACCATGCCCTGGCACAACAGGTTGGTGGCCGGCTCGTCGGTGGCCACCAGGCCTTCGTCGCGCAGCAGCTTGTGGTAGAAGCGGAAATACAGCAGGTGCAGGATCGCGTGCTCGATGCCGCCGATGTACTGGTCCACCGGCAGCCAGTAGTTGGCACGGTCGTCGACCTGGGTGGCGGCGCCCGGCGAGGTGTAGCGCGCGTAGTACCAGCTGGACTCCATGAAGGTGTCGAAGGTGTCGGTCTCGCGCTCGGCCGGGCCGCCGCAGTTCGGGCAGGTGGTCCGGCGCCAGGTCGGGTCGGCCTTGATCGGCGACTGCACGCCGGAGAACGCCACGTCCTCGGGCAGCAACACCGGCAGCTGGTCCTCCGGCACCGGCACGTCGCCGCATGCCTCGCAGCGGATCACCGGGATCGGGCAGCCCCAGTAGCGCTGTCGGCTCACGCCCCAGTCGCGCAGGCGCCAGTTGATCCGGCGCGCGCCGCTGCCGTCACGTTCGAGCCGCGTGGCCAGCGCTTCCAACGCGCGGGCGAAATCCAGGCCGTCATACTCGCCGGAGTTGACCAGGGTGCCGCGCGCGGTCCAGGCCGCCTCCTCCATGATGCGGCGCTCGAACTCCTGCACCACGCGCAGTGGGGCGGAGATGTCCTGTGCAGTGATATCGCGACCTTCCAGCGCGGCCAGCATCGCGTCGCTGCCCACGCCCAACGCCAGCTCGTGGCGGATCTGCTTCAGCGCATCGAGCACCGACTCGTCGACGATCACCATCTTGATCGGCAGGCTGTACTTCTGCGCGAATTCCCAGTCGCGCTGGTCGTGCCCCGGCACCGCCATGACCGCGCCGGTGCCGTAGCCCATCAGCACGAAGTTGGCCACCCAGATCGGCACGCGCTCGCCGCTGATCGGGTGGATCGCGCACAGCCCGGTATCCATGCCGCGCTTGTCCTGGGTCTCCAGCTCGGCCTCGGAGACGCCGCCGTGCTTCAGCTCGGCGATGAAGGCGGCCAGCTGCGGGTTGTCCTGCGCCGCGCGCTGCGCCAGCGGGTGCTCGGCGGCGATCGACAGGAAGGTCACGCCCATCAGGGTGTCGGGGCGGGTGGTGAACACGCTCAGCGGCTCGCCCCCGCCGTCCAGCGCGAAGCGGATCTCCAACCCTTCGCTGCGGCCCAGCCAGTTGCGCTGCATGGTCTTGACCGCGTCCGGCCAGCCCGGCAACGCGTCCAGGCCGTCCAGCAGCTCCTGCGCGTAGTCGGTGATCTTGAGGAACCATTGCGGGATCTCGCGCTTCTCCACGACCGCGCCGGTACGCCAGCCGCGGCCATCGATCACCTGTTCGTTGGCCAGCACGGTCTGGTCGACCGGGTCCCAGTTCACCACCGAGTTCTTGCGGTAGGCCAGGCCCTTCTTCATCAGCCGGGTGAACATGCGCTGTTCGTGCACGTAGTAGTCCGGCCGGCAGGTGGCAAACTCGCGCGACCAGTCGAATGCATAGCCCATCGCCTGCATTTGCGTGCGCATGTGCTCGATGTTGGCGTAGGTCCACTTGGCCGGCGCGGTCCTGTGCTTGATCGCGGCGTTCTCCGCCGGCAGGCCGAACGCATCCCAGCCCATCGGCTGCAGCACGTTCCTGCCCTGCATGCGCTGGAAACGGCTGATCACGTCGCCGATGGTGTAGTTGCGCACGTGGCCCATGTGCAGCGCGCCGGAAGGGTACGGCAGCATCGACAGGCAGTAGAACTTGGCCCGGCCGGGCTGTTCGGTCACCTCATAGGCGCGCTGGGCGGTCCAGTACTGCTGCGCGGCGGCTTCCACGGCCTGCGGGCGGTAGGTGGATTCGTCGGCGTCGGCCGGGGTCGGGGCTTGATTGTCCTGCATGATTTCGCAAAGGCCATGGTGCGGTGGATGCGCGCCGGATCGAACCGGCGGCGGTGAACGGGTCAGACTAGCCCAGCACGGGGTTTCCGCCAAGGCCGCACGCCCTCGCCAGACACGCGCTGGCGGCGTGGATTCAGCCTTCGGGGCAGCGGGCGGGCTGGCCGGAGACCAGGGCGCGCGCGACCTCGGCCACTTGCCCGGCGAGCTTGCCCAACGCCTGCTGGTGGCCCTGCACCAGGGCGTCGTAGCCCGGCCCCACGGTTTCGCGGATGTGGCTGCTGCACGCCTGGGTGGCGAGCTTGCCGTCGTGGTTCCAGCGCACCCGCCAGGCACCTTCGAGCAGGGCGTGGTCGCCCGGCTGCGAATCGAAGCGGCGCACGTCCAGGCTCACCTGCAGCAGCGGCTTGCCGCCGGCGGCCATGCCGCCGACGTCGCGGCCGGGCAAGGCATGGACCAGGTCGGCGGCCAGCGCGTCGCGCATTTCGTCCGCCAGCGGCGCGATCCAGCGCTCGCCCTCCAGCAGGGCCACGCTCTGGCCGCCCTGGCGCACGACCAACTGCGGCCGGTCGACCTGGGCCGGCACGTTGACCGTGAGCACCTCGAACGGGATGGCCGTGACCGGATCGGCGGCCGGCGCCGACGCTCCGGGCAGCAAGGTGTAGTAGTGCAGCGGCGCCGACGCACAGGCGGTGAGAACGGTTGCGGTAGCGGCCGCCAGCAGCGCAGTGGCGTGACGCATCATGGCTTGTGCTCCTGTGCCTCGGCCGGCGCGGGCGGGTTGGCGGGCTGGTTGTCGGGCCGACGCCCGCGCAGCAGTGCCTCGGGGTGGCCGCTGAGGTAATCGGACAACACGCGCAGCGAACGCGACATGCGTTGCACCTGTTCCAGCGTGGCGCCGAGGTTGCGTTGCAGCGGCGAGTCGCCCGACAGCGCCGCATCGGCGGTGCCCATGGTCTTGCGCACGCCCTGCAAGGTCTCGTTGAAGGCCGGCAGGGTCTGTCCGTTGACCTGTTTCAGGGTGCTGTCGAGCCCGGCCAGGGCTTGATCGAGGTGCTTGCCGATGCTGTCGAACGGCACCTTGTCGAGCTTGTCGACGATCTCCGCCAGCTGTTCCTGCAGCTTGTCGAAACTGCCCGGGGCCGTGGGGATGGTGAGTGGCTTGGCGTCCGGGTCAAACGCGACCTTGGGCGCATGCGGCACGAAATCCAGCGCCACGTACAGCTGCCCGGTGAGCAGGTTGCCGGTGCGCGCCTGCGCGCGCAGTCCGTGCGCGATCAACCGGCCCATCGTGCGCGAGAGGTCCGGGCTGTGGCCATTGGCCTTGGCCATCGCCTCCAGCTTGTCGTAGGCCGCGCCGAGCCGCTCCGGATACACCACGGCGCCCACCAGCACCGGGAATTTCTGCGTTTTCTCGTCGTAGTCCAGGCGTACCGAGACCACCTTGCCGATGTTGATGCCGAGGAATTCCACCGGCGCATCCACCGCCAGCCCGCGCACCGACTGCTCGAAACGCATGCGCAGATAGTGCGGCTCGCCATCGGGCGGAGCCATCGCGGTGGCCCGGTCGTCGAACAGCTTGAACGTGTTGTCCTCGGGCGCCGGCGTGGTGTCGTGCGGGCCGGGCGGGTCCTGGAAGGCCACGCCGCCGGCCAGCACCGCGGCCAGCGACTGGGTATTGAGCTTCAGGCCGTTGGCACCCAGCGAGAGATCCACCCCGCTGGCATTCCAGAACCGGCTGGAGCGGCTGACGAAGCGGTCGTTCGGGCCGTCGATGAAAATGTGCAGGGACACGCCCTTGCCATCCTTGTCCAGCGTGTACGAGGCCACCCGGCCGACCTGGATGCGCCGGTAGTAGACCGGCGAGCCGACGTCCAGCGAACCGAGGTCTTCGCTGTGCAGCACGAAGCTGCGGCCGAGCTCGCCATGGCGCACGGCCGGGGGCGCCTCCAGCCCGTCGAAGTTCTCCTGCTGTTCATCCGACTCGCCCACGTCGGCGCCGATGAACGCGCCGGAGAACAGCGTGTCGATGCCGGATACTCCGCCGAGCCCGATGCGGGGGCGCACCACCCAGTAGCGCGTGCCCTTGGTGGCAAAGCCCTCGGCGCTCTTCTCCAGCGCCACCGATACCAGGACGTGGCTGCGATCGGGACTGAGCCGGATCTTCTTGACCCGGCCGATCACCACGTTCTTGTATTTCACCGGGGTCTTGCCGGCGTCCAGGCCCTCGGCGCTCTGCAGGCTGATCACGATCTGCGGGCCGGTCTGCAGCCAGTTGTGGATGACCAGCGAAAGCCCCACCAGCGCCGCCAGCGCCGGCACCAACCAGATCAGCGACTCCTTGAACCGGCGCTTCTCCACCACCGGCCGCGGCAGCGCGTCGGGCACGGAGGGCTGCGGTTCGGCGCGTTGGTCTTCAGTCATCGTTGCTCCTGCCATCCCAGATCAAGCGCGGATCGAAACTCATCGAGGCGAGCATGGTCAGCACCACGGTCAGCCCGAAGAAAATCACGCCGGGCAGCGGCTCGACCCGGCTCAGCACGCTGAAGCGCACCAGCGCCGTCAGCAAGGCCACCACGAACACGTCCAGCATCGACCAGTAGCCGATGAACTCGACCAGGCGATACAGCCTGGCCCGCTGCGGCCGCGCCCAGTCGCTGCCGCGCTGGCTGCTCAGCAGCAGCATGCCCAGCGAGAGGAACTTCAGCATCGGCACCACGATGCTGGCGGCAAAGACGATCACGGCCAGGTCCGCCGAGCCGTTGGTCCACAACTCGACCACGCCGCTGATGATGGTGTTGTCGTCGACATCGTTGAGGCTGGCCGTGCGCATGATCGGCAGCACGTTCGCCGGAATGTACAGGATGAAGCCGGCGATCAGCAGCGCCCAGGTGCGCGCGTAGCTGTTGGTCTTGCGCCGGCGCAGCGTGGAGCCGCAGCGCGGACAGGCCATCGCGTCGCCCACGCCGTCGCCGTCGAGCTTCGCGTTGCCGGGCACGGTGCGGCACACCAGGCCGCACATGCGGCAGCCGATCAGGCCCAGTTCGGATGCGCGCGGCAAGGCGTTCACGGCGCCGGCTCCGGCGTCTGCTCCCACAACTGGCGCATGTCCACGCCGGCGAAGATGGTGATCAGCAGGGTCAGGGCGCCATAGGCGTAGATGCCGGGATCGGCCACCACCTCGAAGTAGGTGTGTGCCTTGACGATCGCCACCAGCGCGCCAAGCACGAACACCTCGCTCATCGTCCACGGGCCGATCCGGTGCAGGGCCACCATCAGCGGCGCGAACCCCGGCGCGCGCCGGCCCGTGCGGGCGAACCACAACAGCCAGCCCATCACCAGCATCTTCGCCATCGGGAAAAAGAACAGCGTGGCCGCGGCCAGCACCGCGACCACCTGGGCATCCTGCTCCCACATCGTGATGATCATGCCCCACAGCGTGGTGGCGCTGAACTGGCCGCTCAGGCCCAGGGTGAAGATCGGCCAGATGTTCGCCTGCGTGAACACGATCATCGCGGTGAGGATCAGCGCCAGCAGCGCATTGGCCGACAGCGCGCGATGGCGGTCTAGCTCGGCGCCGCAACGCAGGCAACGGGCCACCTCGCCCCGCGCCAGCGGGCGCCGCCGGTAGACGGTGTCGCAGTGCTCGCAGATCAGCAGCGCGTCGGACGAACGCGCATGCAGGCAATCGGTGGTTCGCGCGGCGGGGGCCATCGGGCGATTCTCGCAAATCTTGGGTGAACGCGCGCGCGGACACGGCTGGCCCACCGCCGGGCGCCCGCCGCTTGATATGCTGCCGGATGCCCTGATCTGCTCATCCAGTACCCACCCGCCGGAGCTTTCCGTGACCGATATCACCCGTGCCAGCCACGTCTTCGAGATCGACCAGCAGACCTTCGAAAGCGACGTACTGCAGGCCTCGATGGATACGCCGATCCTGGTCGACTTCTGGGCGACCTGGTGCGAGCCGTGCAAGACGCTGGGGCCGATCCTGGAAAAACTCGCCGCCGAGTTCAACGGCGCCTTCCGACTGGGCAAGGTCGACGTGGACGCGCAGCAGGAGCTGGCGGCGATGTTCGGCATCAAGAGCATTCCCACGGTGATGCTGGTCAGCCAGGGCCAGGTGGTCGATGGTTTCGCCGGCGCCCTGCCCGAAGGCCAGCTGCGCGAATTCCTCACCCGCCACGTGCAGCCGCCCGAGGGCGATGACACCGACGCCGCGGACGAGCAGGCCCCGACCGAGACGCCCGAGGCGGCGATCAACCGCATCCAGCAGGCGATCGCCGCCGAGCCGGCCAAGGCCGAACTCAAGCTCGAGCTGGCGCTGGCCCTGATGCGCGGCGGCCAGGCCGACGCCGCCAGCGCCGAACTCGACGCCCTGCCCGCCAACCTCGCCACCGACGCCCGGGCGCAGCGCCTGCGCAGCGAGCTGGAACTGGCCCGCGCTGCCGCAGCCGCCCCGGCGGCAGACGCATTGCAACAGCGCATCGACGCCAACCCGGAAGATTGGGAAGCGCGCGACCTGCTCGGCCTGCGCCTGCTGCAGGAAGGCGACGCCGAAGGCGGGCTCGACCAATTTCTCGCCATCCTGCAAAAGGCCCGCGACTGGAATGACGGCCAGGCGAAGAAGCGCCTGCTCGCCGCCTTCGCCACCCTGGACGACGCCGAACTGGTGGGCCGCTACCGGCGGCGAATGGCGTCGCTATTGTTCTGATAGCGACCGCCCGCCTGTAGGAGCCCGCTCGCGGGCGATGCTCTTGTGCGGGGATTCGGGATTCGCAAAAGCCAAAGGCATCGCCCGCGAGCGGGCTCCTACATGTCCGGCCGGCGCGTGCGGTCCATACCGTCACGTATGTTCGGGTAGGATGTTTCCTTTCCCATTCCATCGCCGTCATGCGCGCCTCCACCTTCCGCCGCCTCCTCAACCTGTGGCCGCCGTTCCTGGTCAACGCCATCCGCGTGCAGTCGCTCAGCGACGACTACACCGAGGCGACGGTGGTGCTGCGGCTGCGGCCGTGGAACCGCAACTACGTGAAGAGCCAGTTCGGCGGCAACCTGTTTGCGATGGTCGATCCGTTCTGGATGCTGCTGGCGATGCACCAGCTCGGCAAGGACTACTACGTGTGGGACAAGGCCGGCACGATCGACTTCGTGGCGCCCGGCTACGAGGACGTGCATGCGCACTTCAAGCTCGACGCCGGCGTGGTCGATGAACTGCGCGCCGCAGCCGCGGGCGGCGACAAGGTGCTGCGCTGGTTCGAGACCGAGGTGACCACCGCCTCCGGCAAGGTCATCGCCGTCGTGCGCAAGCAGATCTACGTCCGGCTCAAGCCCAAGGCCCGATAGCACAGGGCAGGCACCGCCCACACGCTCCTCGCACCACTGCAGGAGCGCACCCTGTGCGCGAGCTCTTCGTCACGTAACGAAAGGCATCGCGCACAGGGTGCGCTCCTACGCGGGCACGCTTCAGGGGATCGGCGGGCGGTGCCCGCCCTACGCCCATCACGCCCGCTCGAAGCGCGCGATCTCTTCCAGTTGCCGCGACGCGCCCAGCAGGTTGCGACCGCTCATGTCGTCGACGATGCGCTGCATGAACCGCGAACGGATCGGCCGCCCCGCAAGGCGTCGCGCCAGCCACACGCTGATGCCGATCCCGGCCAGCCCCACCGCCATGCTGGCCCAGATCCACGACGCCCCCGCCGCGTAAAGATCCACGCCGGTGAAATCCGCGATGGCCACCAGCGACACCAGCAGCCACAGGCACCACCACGGCAAGCCGAGCGCCAGCGTGCTGTAGACGCGAAACCGGCGCAGTTGTGCCAACCGGCGCTGCAACACCAGCACTGGCGCATCGAACAGGTAGATCCGCGCCAGCAGGAACAGCTGCGTGGCGCACGACCAGATCGCACCGATGCCGTAAACGTGCAGCAGCAGGCCCATCACCAGCAGATGCGGCACATGCCGGTGCGCCACCCAGAATGACGCCGCCCAGACCACGAAGACGATCCAGCCGGTCACTTCCAGGCCCAGCCACCACATCGTGCGGCGCATCGAGGCGCGCGACTTCTCCATGCGCCGATCGCGGAAATCCCGGCGCAGCAGTTCTTCCATGCCGTCCTGGCGGATTTCCATGCGGGCCCAAGCTTGCTTCATCTCGTCGAGTTCCATCGTCATGCTCCGGTGGTCGCGGTCATCTGGCCGCGCAGCTTCTGCTTGATGCGGCTGATCTTGGTCGCCACGCTGGTTTCGCTGATGCCGAGGACCTCGGCCATTTCGGCGTAGCTGCGGTCTTCCAGGTACAGCAGGATCAGCGCGCGGTTGAGCGGATCAAGCCAGCCGATGAAGGCGTGCAACGCCTCCAGGCGCTCGTCGGGCTCGGCCGCCGGTTCGCCGCCGATGGAGTCCAGGTGGTGGGCGTCCAGCGGTTCATGGCGGTCCATCGCCGGCCAGCGCCGCGCCTGCGAGATCGCCACGTTCAGCGCGATCCGGTACAGCCAGGTGGAGAACTTCGCCCGCGCCTCGTCGTAGCGCCCGAACGATCGCCATAGCTGGGCGCTGATCTCCTGCACCAGGTCCTCGCGATCGGCCGCGCTGCGGCTGTACAACCCGGCCACCTTGAACACGATGCGGCGATGCTCGCGCAGCAGCGATTCGAAGCGTTGCTGGTGTTCCCGGGTGGTCATCGGCGTGGCGTCTCCGTCGGTTTCATCCATGATTCGCCGGGCGGCAAAAAAAATCACGAGAACGACTTGCTGCTGTCCTTCGATCGGGAATCAGGCACTTGACGCCACCCCGCAGCGGAGGACGATACCTGCCCGGCGCGGCCAAAGCCGCCGCAACCACCGGAGGACCCGTGCAACGTGCCTGGCATCCGCGGTTCTGCATGGCAGTCGCCTTGTCGCTGCTGACGTGCGTGGCCTGCGCGCAGACCACGCTGCAACTCTGGCCCGGCGTCGCGCCGGGGTCCGAACACTGGACCCAACACGAGATCGTGGCGCACGACACGCCGTCCGGCACCGTCATCATCAACGTCGTCAAGCCCACGCTGACCGTCTACCTGCCCCCTTCCGACCAGGCCAGCGGCGCCGGAGTGATCATCGCGCCGGGCGGCTATTGCGTCGCGTTGGCCATCGATCGCGAGGGCAACGAGGTGGCCCGCTGGTTGCAGCACCGCGGCATCGCTGCGTTCGTGCTGAAGTACCGCACGCAGGAAAAACGCCAGCAAGGCATACCGAAGAACCTGGACATGGACCAGGCCTGCCGCTACGGCATCGCTGATGCCATCCAGGCGATCAGGCTGGTGCGCCGACATGCACGGGAATGGGGGCTGGCACCGGAGCGGGTCGGTATCGTCGGCTTCTCCGCCGGCGGCATGGTTGCCAGCGGTGCCTTGCTGCAAGCCGATGTGGCGGCCCGGCCCGATTTCGCCGCGCTGATCTACGGCGCCCCGTTCGGCACGATGCCGGCCATCCCGGCGAAGCTGCCGCCCGTGTTCATGGCCTGGGCACAGGATGATCCGATCGCCCGCGGCGCCGTTGCGCAGTTCCGCGATGCCCTGCTCAAGGCCGGCGCGCGCCCGGAGGTGCACGTCTTCAGCGCCGGCGGCCATGGCTTCGGCATGTTGCACCAGGGCACCAGCAGCGACTACTGGATCGAGGAATTCCGCGACTGGTTGCAGGCCGAGGGATTCCTGCGGCCGGAACGGTCGATGCCCGCTCGCACGCCTGCGGAAGGAACGCCGGCGGGCACGCCCGCCAGCCCTCGGCGATGAAACGGGGGCGCGGCACGCGCGTCCCCTTTCTGGCACAGTGCGGCGATCCGTTGCCACGCTGTCGAAGGGGAAACCATGGCCATGCCCGCCCGCCGTCTGCCGCTGATCGCTCTGCTGGCATTGGCCAGTTGCAGTGTCTTCGCCGCCACCGATCCGAACGGCTCGATCACCTACGCCCGTGATCCGGCGCAGCCGGTCGATACGGCGTACACGGCGCAGATCCTGAAGGACACCACGGATGCCCGGTTCAACTCGCCGCTGACCGACTACCTGCCCGCCTCGACCACCGTGCCGACGCCGTTGAAGGTGCTCGGCCACATCGCCGGCGCGCCGAATTACCTGCCCTACTCGACCGACGTCTACCGCTACTTCCGCGCGCTGGCCGCGGCCAGTCCGCGGGTGAAGGTGTTCACCATCGGCGAGAGCGAGGAAGGCCGCCCGATGATCGCCGTGGCCGTGGCCGACGAGAAGCTGCTGGCGGACCTGGATGCCAACAATGCGCGCCTGGCCAAACTTGCCGACCCGCGCACCATCGCCATGGACGATGCCACCGCCGATACGCTGATCGCCCAGTCCACCCCGGTCTACTACATCACCGGCGCCATCCACTCCACCGAGACCGGCTCGCCCACCGCGCTGATGGAGCTGGCCTACCGGCTGGCGGTGGATGACGCGCCGTACATCCAGCACATCCGCTCGCACGTGATCACCCTGATCACGCCGATCGTCGAGGTGGACGGCCGCGACCGCCAGGTGGACCGCTACAACTGGCACCGCGCCCACCCGGGCCGGAACTATCCGCGACTGTTGTACTGGGGCCACTACGTGGCGCACGACAACAACCGCGACGCGATGGCGATGACGTTGAACCTCACCCGCAACGTCGCCGACACCTTCGTCGGCTGGCACGCGCAGGTGCTGCACGACCTGCACGAGTCGGTGCCGTTCCTGTACGACAACACCGTCGGCGACGGTCCGTACAACGCCTGGATCGATCCCATCCTCACCGGCGAATGGCAGCAGTTGGGCTGGGACAACGTGCAGCAGATGACCAAGCTCGGCATGCCCGGCGTGTTCACCCATGGCAACTTCGACACCTGGAGCCCGGGCTACCTGATGTTCATCGCCGCCATGCACAACGGCATCAGCCGGCTGTACGAAACCTTCGGCAACGACGGCGCCGACACCGTCAAGCGCATCCTGGAACCGGAGGAATACCAGCGCACCTGGTACAAGCCGAATCCGCCGCTGCCGGTGGTGACCTGGTCGCAGCGCAACAACAACAACTATCAGCAGACCGGCCTGCTCACCGCGCTGAAATACTTTTCCGACAACGGCCAGCTGTTCCTGAAGAACTTCTACCTTAAGAGCAAGCGCTCGATCGAGAAGCCGCAGAACGCCGGCCCGGCCGCCTACGTGTTCCCCGCCGACGACCCGCGCCCCGGCTCGCAGGCGCAGCTGCTGCGCATACTGCAACGCCAGCACGTGGAACTGAGCCGCAGCACCGCGGCGATCAAGGTCAGCGTGCCGAAGGCGAAGGGCGACGACGGCAAGGAACAGCCGGCCAGCGCGCGCCGCTTCCCCGCCGGCAGCATCGTCGTGCGCATGGACCAGCCCTACTCGCGCATCGCCGACACCCTGCTCGACCGCCAGTACTGGTCGCCGAAGGATCCGCAGCAGCACCCCTACGACGACACCGCCTGGTCGATGGGCGATCTGTTCGACGTGGAGGTCGTGCGCGTCACCGATAGCTCCATCCTGAAGGCACCGATGCGCAAGCTCGACGCCGCGGTGGAGGTGCCGGCGGGGCTGGCCGCGATCGACCTGCCGAACGCGACACTCCCGCGCGTCGCGGTGATGCACACCTGGCTCAGCACGCAGACCGAAGGCTGGTGGCGCATGGCGCTGGACCGGCTGCAGGTGAAGTACGACTACATCAGCACCCAGGACGTGGCCAACCTCGCCGACCTGCGCGCGAAGTACGACGTGATCCTGTTCGGCCCGATCGGCGGCGCGAGCAGCCGCCGCATCATCGACGGCCTGCCGATGTGGGGTGAGCCGATGCCGTGGAAGACCACCGAGCTGACCCCCAACATCGGTCGCATCGACAGCACCGACGACATCCGCCCCGGTCTGGGCGAATCCGGCGTGGCCAACCTCAAGCGTTTCGTGCATGAGGGCGGCCTGCTGATCACCGCCGAGGACACCGCGCGCTTCGCGATCGACGTGGGCCTGGCGCCGGGCGTCTCGGTCACGCCGACCGACAAGCTCAAGGTGGTCGGCAGCGTGCTGCAGGCGCAGTTCGTCGACCGCAAGAACCCGATCGCCGCCAGCTACACGCGCGACGAGCTGGCGATCTACAGCGCCGAGGGGCAGTCGTTCAAGATCTCCAACCTGGTCACCGGCGACCACGGCCTGCCGACCGCGAAGGATTTCCAGCGGGCCACCGGCCGCGGTGGCCCGCACGACACCGACACGCCCGAGGGCCGCACCGCCGTCGAACCCGAGACCTTGCCCGACGTCGAGCCGTGGCAGGCCACGCCGCTCAACGCCGAGCAGACGCGCAACAACCCGTGGGTGATCCCGGCCGACCAGCAACCCCAGGTGATCCTGCGCTACGCCGCCGCCGACAAACTGCTGATCGCCGGCCTGCTCGACCACGGCAGCGAAATGGCCGAGCGCGCCGCCGTGGTCGACGCGCGCTACGGCAAGGGCCACGTGCTGCTGTTCGCCAGCAACCCGATGTGGCGCGGCGAAACCATCGGCAGCTACCCGCTGGTGCTCAACGCGATCGTCCATTTCGACAAGCTGGATAGGCGCGCGAAACCCTGAACAGCCGCCCCCGTAGGAGCCCGCTCGCGGGCGATGCTCTTGGGTCGGGATTCGGGATTCGGCAAGAGCAAGAGCATCGCCCGCGAGCGGGCTCCTACGATGCATGTGATCGTTCGACGGCGAATCGCGCCGAACGCGCTGCTGCGGGCGGGCATGGCCCGCCGGCTCTTCGTTGCGAAACGCGCCTACGGCCGCCTTGCCGGCGGTGCCATCATCTTGTCGCGTTTGGCCTTGAACGGGCTGTCGGCGTACCAGGCCGGCCACACGCCGGCGTGGCTCAGGTACTGGCCCAGTTCGTACAGCGCCTGGGTATCTTCCAGGATGCCCGAATAATCCCAGGCCGGATCGAACACGTCGTTCGGCGTGTGGTAGCGGTGCGCGGTGTAATCCTCGGCGGCCTTGCGACCGGCCGCCTCGCCGCCATCGAGCAGGTCGAGGCCGGAGCTGGCCAGCATGGCCGGCACGCCGGCGCGGGCAAAGTTGAAGTGGTCTGAGCGGAAGTAGAAGCCGTTCTCCGGCGTGGTCTCGGGGGAAATCACACGACCTTGGCTTTTCAGCACGTCGGCCAGCATGTCCTCCAGCTGCGACTGGCCCTTGCCGATCACGGTCATGTCGTGCGCACGGCCGATGATCGGCAGCGCATCCACCGCGATGTCGGCCACGGTGCGGTTGAGCGCGAACACCGGCTGCGCCGCGTAGTACTGCGAGCCGAGCAGGCCCGATTCCTCCAGCGTGGGCATGAAGAACAGGATGCTGCGCTCGGGCGGCGTGTGCTGCTGCGCGAAGGCGCCGGCGATCTCCAGCAGCATGCTCAGGCCGGTGCCGTTGTCGATCGCGCCGCCGTACACCTTGTGTCCCGGACGCGACGGATCGGTGCCCAGGTGATCCCAGTGCGCGGTGTAGACCACCACCTCGTCAGGCTTGTAGTCACCGGGAATCAGCGCCAGCACGTTCCTCGATTCGAAGTGGCCGATCCTGTTCTTCAGGCTGATCGAGGCGGTCGCGCCGAGCGACACGGGCTTGAACCCGGGTTTGGCGGCCGCCGCGGCGAGCGCGTCGAAATCCTTGCCGGCGGCGGCGAACAGGCGCGTGGCGGCGGCATGGGTGAGCCAGCCCGCCACCGGCAGGCGCGGCGCGGGATCGACACTGGACGGCAGGCTCAGCTGCGGACCGCGGTTGCCGTTCTGCAACACGGTGAACGGATAACCCGCGGCCGCGTCGCTGGTGTGCACGATGAAACATGCTGCCGCGCCCTGCAACGCGGCCTCGGCATATTTGTAGGTCCAGCGCCCGTAATAGGTCATGGCGCGGCCGTTGAAAAACTTCGGATCGCCGCTGGCGAAACCCGGATCGTTGACCAGCACGATCACCGTCTTGTCCTTCACGTCCACGCCGTCGTAATCGTTCCAGTGCCAGTTCGGCGCATCCACGCCGTAACCGAGGAACACCACCGGCGAATCCTTCAGGTCGACCTTCGCTTTCCCCTGCAGGGTCTGCACCACCATGTCGTCCTGGTTGGCGAAGCTGGCGTACTGCGTACCGGCGGTGATGTGCAGCTTGACCTTGTCGTTGAGCAGCAGGGTGCTTTCCGCCGGCACGGTCTGGAACCACGATCCGTGATTGCCCGGCTGCAGGCCCATGCGCTTGAACTCGCCGACCAGGAAATCAAGTGTGCGTTGCTCCCCGGCCGTGCCGGGCTTGCGGCCGCCGAAGTCGTCGGAACTGAGCGTCTTCTCGTAGCGGGCGAAATCGGTGGCGTTGATCGACGGCGCCAGTGTTACCGGGTCGGTGGCAGGTTCCCCGGCGGCGACGGTCCGCGGCGCCAACACGGCCAGGCAAACGGCAACCGGCAGAAAAAGACTCATGGCACGCATCGGCAGACTCCCGTGGGCAGGATCGATGATCGTTGCAACAAGCGGGGCGCCACGGAAAGACCGGCTCCGTCACACCAGGCTCAACTGCGCTCCGCGACTCGCCGACAGATTGATCCGGTTGCGGCCTTCGCGCTTGGCGTCGTACAACGCGTCATCGGCATCGGTCATCAGCTGGCGCAGCTCATAGCCTGAGGCCGCCGCGGACGCCACGCCGAAACTGGCCGATACCGTCACGACCGTGCCGCTCTCGCCGACCGACACCTTGGCGACCGCCTGGCGCATCTGCTCGACCCGGTCAAGCACCTGCTCCACGCTGCACTCGGGCAGCAGCATGCCGAACTCCTCGCCGCCCAGCCGCCCGAACAGGTCGGTGGAACGCAGGTGCGCCTGGCAGGCCGCGACCGCGCGCTTGAGCACACGGTCGCCCACCGCGTGGCCGTGGGTGTCGTTGACTTGCTTGAAGTGGTCCAGGTCCAACAGCACCAGGCAGGCATCGCGATTGGACTTGCAGCAGTACTGCAGCAACCGCTCCGCCTCGCTGACGAAATGCTGCCGGTTGAAGATGCCGGTAAGCCCGTCGCGCCGCGCCAGCTTCATGAACTTGAGCTGCGAACGCTTGATGCGATAGGTAATGAAGCCGATGGAACACAGCAACAACACCAGCAGAATGATCCACAGCCGCCCCGCCTCGACCGCCTTTTCACTGAGGGCCTGCTGGAGCTGCAGGATCTTGTTCTGCTTGGCCAGCGTGTCGACTTGCAGCTTTTTCGCCAGCACTTTCTGGTTGACCACCTGAAAGGCAAGCGCCCTGGCACTGACGTCGCTGAGATATCCCTTGTCGGCCTCCATGTATTTTTCGAGACTGGCCAAGGCAGCGACAGAATCACCCTGCTCTTTCTCGACGAGATACAGCATGCGATACGCCGTGGTCACCGATTCGGTGTACTCCTTCTTTATTCCATTGGCGATCGCATCGAGCGCGTACTGACGGGAAAGCTCATGCTCCCCCTTTCTCCAATAGGCCTCCGCCAGCATGGCGTCGAAGGTCGAAATAAGCGGGGGATAATGCGTTCCCTTGACGGCAGCATAGCTGTCCTTCAACAGCTTGATGGTCTCGTCTGCGCGATCGTGCTGCAGGTCGAAACCTGCCTCGAAGGATCGGACCGCATTGGCGAAAATGGGCTCACCGGCCTTGACGCAGGACTCGATGGCGGATCGAAACTGGTCACCGAGCGACTTCAGTTTGCCGCTCTTGTACAGCACCTGCAGCCTCAAGGTTTCGGATCGGCATGCGTCCACGCCTGGTGGGCTTTCCGCCACCAATTGATCAGCGTACTGCTTCGCCAGATCGTATTGGCCAGCTTCGGTATAGAGCTGTACTGCGATACCGACAACCTGTCGGCGAACCGCCTCGTCCGCAACCTGCGGAAGCAGGACAAGGAGTTGATGCAGCCGCGAGAATGCCTCCTCGTAATGCGCCGAAATCTCGAGCAGGTTGACGGCCGTGGCACCCGCGCGAATTCGCAAGACCGGGTCGGTCGACTGCTCCACGACAGCGCTCAACTGCGAGATAGCAGAGTCGTAATCGCCACTGTAACCGGCCTGAAATGCCTTGAGATAGCGCAGGTACAACTGCTCCTGCGCTGACAAGGTCATCTCGCCGCTGCCAAGGCGCGTCAGCAACGCGGCAAACTCGACGTGATCGGACGTCTTGAGGCTGTCGGCCTTTTTCAGCAGCTGTGCAGGATCTGCCGTCGCTTCCGCGAATGACACGGGCGCGGCAAGGCAGGCCAGGCAGAGCAGCCCGACAAGGATCCAGGACCTGTTGCCGCGCACGTGCAACTCACCTAGCCAACGCAAGCCATCACGAGGCGGTTGCGGCTTGACGCGATGTCCTCATCATCCCGCTGCGGCATCTCGTCATCGCCATCACCCCCTTCCTCAGATTCCTCTCCTTCCTTTACCGGGAGGAGAAGGCAGCACATGGTTCCCTGGCCCAACGCCTCGGCCAGCTTCGCGTCGTCGCCAGCGAGAATCAGTTCCTGCAATGCGGGTTCGATGTCCTCGCTTCCGAGCGCCATCGCCACCTTGGCACACGAGCCATACCGAAGCTCCGCGTCCTGCCCCATCCTTTCCAGGAAATCGATCACATTGGACATCATTTACCCCCGACTGTTGATTGATCCGGCGTGCGCCATTTCGATCGAAGAATCGACCATTCGCACATAGTTGATTTGTGTCGTTCCACCTCCGCAACATGTACCGGACGGAAGCCAGTGCGTGCCATCACGTTTCGCGCTGCCATGTTCGCGGTTGCGAAACGCGCGTACAGCTCCACCGCCGGCGATTCCCGAAACATGTAGTCCACCAGAGCGGTCAACGCTCCCCTCGCCACCCCCAACCTGCGCCCCCGCAGCAACAACATCATGCCGAGTTCAAGCCGCATGGTTACCGGATCATAATGTGAGGAGCCACAAATACCCAGAGGGTCCGCCGTGGCCTGTCCCACGATTACCAGGTAGCGGTCAGCCGGCGTCGATTGTTGCCCGCGTTGGAGGATTCTTCGGAAACGTTTCGCCGCCTCGGCCGGAACCCACGGCACACCGACGAAACGCATGGTCACGGGATCGGTATAAAGCGCATGGAACAAGGCTTCGTCGCCTGCCTCCAGCGGACGCAGGCGTGGCCGCTCGGTCTCCGATGAAAACGTTTCCGATGCCGGTATGGACATCGACCTCAGGCCCGGCCGGATTCGGCTTGATCGAGTTCGGCCAGCCGCGCCCGCATCGCCGCATCCACCTCCAGGGGCCGCGCCGGCAGAAGCACCACGGTGTCGGCCATGTCGATCTCGGCCTGTGGCAGACCCGCCAATGTGCACTGCCCGATGCGTGCGGCGTGGATCGGCAAGGTCGGCGCGCGATAGATGATCACTTCGTGATCCAGCGGGTAGTCGCGCGCGAGTACCTCGACCAGCAGCTGTCGATAGGCCGGGCCGGTGGAAAACCGTGCCAGCGACTGGTCGCCGACCAGGCCCACCTGCCACAGCACCAGGTAAGCCGTGGGATCGATCCGGCGCCGGTAGAACAGCAGCTGGCTGGCCTCGTAGTGCTGGCAGCCGACGCGGCCGGGGTCGATGCCCAAGTCAGCGTACAGGCAGTCCTCGGCGGAAATGCCCGGCTCCATGTGCGCGGCGTAACCTTCACTGCGGGCCACCTCGATCGCCTTGTGCGGTGCCCACGCGAACACGCCGGGGTGGCCGTAGAACACGCCGCATACCTTCTTGCCCGCGCGCACCTCGGCGAGGATGGCCTCGACCATCTGCCGGTAGGTCTGCATGCGCGACTTGCCCTCGCGGTAGTACGGCTGCAGGCTGCGCACGTCGCGGTGCATGCGCTGCAGCCACAGCTCGACGATGCCGTCGGAGAGGCCGGCGAAGACCACGTCCGCCTGCTCGATGTGGCTGCGCGCCAGCGGACCGAGGTGCGAGCCCAGGGTCATGCCCAAGCCCACGCAGACCAGGCTTCCAGTCGAAGGTCTTGCTTCCATTTTGTCGCTTGCTCGCAGAGAAAAGGATCGGCCCCGAATAGTGCTTGCTTGAGCAAAAGGTTCCGATTTTCGTCATTCCTGTGGAAACAGGAATCCAGTGACTTCGGCAGCAGGAGACGCTGGATCCCCGCTTTCGCGGGGATGACGGGTTGAACAAGTACCATTCGAATCAGCCCGTTGTACCCGAATCCCGCTTCGACGGAAATGCCTCGATCAGCGGCTTGATCAGGTCCAGCGGCAGCGGAAACACCACGGTGGAGGCCTTGCCGCTGTTGGACATGTCCGCCAGCGTCTGCAGGTAGCGCAACTGCAGCGCCTGCGGCTGCTGCGCCAGCACGCCGGCGGCATCGCGCAGTTTCTCGGCCGCCTGGAACTCGCCCTCGGCATGGATCACCTTGGCGCGGCGTTCGCGTTCGGCCTCGGCCTGGCGCGCGATCGCCCGCACCATGGTCTCGTTGAGATCGACGTCCTTGATCTCGACGTTCATCACCTTGATGCCCCACGGATCTGTGGCCTCGTCCAGGGTGACCTGCAAGGTATGGTTGATCGACTCGCGCTGGGACAGGATCTCGTCCAGCTCGTGCTGACCCAGTACCGAACGCAGGCGCGTCTGCGCCAGCTGGCTGGTTGCCTGCAGGAAGTTCTCCACCTCCAGCACCGACTTGTCCGAATCGACCACGCGGAAGTACACCACGGCGTTGACGCGCACCGAGACGTTGTCGCGCGAGATCACGTCCTGCGGCGGCACGTCCAGCACGGTGACGCGCAGGTCCACCCGGATCATGTGCTGTATCACCGGGATCAGCAGTACCAGGCCGGGGCCCTTGGTACCGGTGTAACGGCCCAAGGTCAGCACCACGCCGCGCTGGTACTCCGGCAGGATCTTGATCGCGGCAAACAGCAGCAGGATGCCGAGGATGATCAACACACCGACGAATCCGAACATGGTCTTCTCCTGTCAAAACGCTCAGACGGTCGCGACGGCAGAGGCCGGCTCGACCCACAACAGCAAACCTTGCCGCGACACCACCCGCACCGCGGCGCCCGCCGGCAGGTCGACCGCGCAGCGCACGCGCCAGCGCTCGCCGTGCAGCATCGCCCAGCTCTCGCCACCTGCGGCCACGCTTTCCAGCAGACGGCCGGTTTCCTCGACCATCGCGGCATCGCCGCCGAACGGCCGGGCGCGGCGCGCGCGGAACACCAGCCATACCACGGTGCCCAGCAGCGCCGCGAAACCCACCGCGATGCCACCGATCACGCCCAGGTTGACCGCGTAGCCGGGCACGCCGGTCTTCATCAGCATCACCGAGCCGATCACGAAAGCCACCAGCCCGCCCACGCCGAACGCCCCCACCGTGGGATTGACCGCCTCGGCCACCAGCAGGCCGATACCCAGCGCCATCAGCGCCAGCCCGGCGTAATTCACCGGCAGCAATTGCAACGCATACAGGCCCACCAGCAGGCTGATCGCGCCCACGATGCCGGGCAGCATCGCACCGGGGTGCATCGCCTCCAGCGCCAGCCCGAAGATGCCGCCGAGCAGCAGCAGGTAGGCGATGGTCGGATTGGTGATGATGCCCAGGAAGCGGGTGCGCGCGCCCGGCGCGTAATCGCGCACGCTGGCGCCCTTCAGCTGCAGGGTCACCTGGCGCTCGCCGACACGCACCGCGCGTCCGTCAGCTTTCGCCAGCAAGTCGGCCGCGTCGCTGGCGACGAAGTCGATCACGTGTTGCTGGGCTGCCTCGCTGGCGGTCAACGTGGCGGCGCCGCGCACCGCCTGCTCGGCCCAGGTCGCGTTGCGGCCGCGCAACTGGGCCAGCGAGCGGATGTAGGCGATCGCATCGTTCAGCACCTTGTGCGATTCGGCGTTGTCGCCGGCCTCGTCCAGTGCGGGCGGCGCGCTGGAACCAGCCTTGGCCGGCTCGCTCGCTTTCGGCACCGGCAACGGCATCGGCGTGGCGCCGCCCAGCGATACCGGCGTGGCCGCGCCCAGATGGGTGGCCGGCGCCATCGCGGCAATCTGCCCTGCATAGAGGATGTAGGTGCCGGCCGAAGCGGCGCGGGCACCGCCGGGTGCCACGTAGACCAGCACCGGCACCGGCAGCGCCAGCATGCGGCTGATGATCTGGCGCATCGACTCGGACAGCCCGCCCGGGGTGTCCAGTTGCAGCACGATCGCCACCGCGCCGTCGGCCACCGCGCGCTGCGCCGCATCGTCGAAGTACTCCGCCGCGGCCGGCCCGATCGGCCCGTCCAGGGTGATCCGCGCCACCATCGCGGCGGAGGCCGGGCCGGCCGCCGGGGCCGCGGCGTGCAGCCAAGCCAGCGGCACGAGCCAGCCCCACAGCAGAACGAGCAGCCAGCGGCCACGCTTCATGATGGCGCCCTCCACGCAGAATCTTGCGACGTCGACCTACTCTAGCCGGTCCGGTGTACAGAAAGCGCTCATTCGCGGGCGGCACGCTTTCGATGGACAATGGCCGCCCCCGCCGGAGGATCCCCATGCCGAAGATCGACATCGACCAGGTACCCGAGCGCAAGGGCTCCGGCTACCCGCCACCGTTCGCGGCACTGGCCGGCGGGCGGGTCAAGCAGGCGCTGGGCGACGCCGGCGGCCTCACCGATTTCGGCGTCAATCTCACACGGCTGCCGCCGGGTGCGTGGTCGAGCCAGCGCCACTGGCATACCGAGGAGGACGAGTTCGTCTGCGTGCTGTCCGGCGAGCTGATGCTGGTCACCGACGCGGGCGAGCAGCCGCTGTGCGCCGGCGAGTTCGCCGCGTTTCCGAAGAACCACCCGGACGGCCATCACCTGGTCAACCGGGGCACTCGGGTGGCCGTGTACCTGGAGGTCGGCAGCCGCCACGCAGGCGACCGCTGCCATTACCCCGACATCGACCTGCACTGGGACAGCGCCAGCGGCATCTACACCCGCAAGGACGGTACGCCCTATCCGTAGGAGCCCGCTGGCGGGCGATGCTTTCGTAGCCGGGATTCGGGATTCGCGAGAGCATCGCCCGCCAGCGGGCTCCTACCCGTTAATGAGTCGGCAGCCTGGCTATTTCGACGTGGCGGCTCCAGTGGCCGAACCCGCCGCCGCGGGCTGCAGGTGCTGGCCGACCAGCAGGCCGCGGATCGTGCGCAACTTGGCCTTGATCTTCGCCTCGTTGGCCGGACCGGTGCGCAACAGCAGGCGCTGGCCGGCGGAGCGCGCCTCCAGCGCCGGGTCGGCGAACACGTACTGGCCCTTGGACGGCGCCAGCGCCGGCGACTCGGCCGGTTCGGGCGCGGCCAGCAGATCGTCGATCACCACGATCAGGCGGTCGTTGAAGTAGCGATGCGGGTAGCCCAGGTGCTCGTAGGCCTGCTGGAACAGCGGATAGGCGTGCACGTACCAGGCCACCAGCGCCTGCGGGTCGACCTGCTCGACGATCGCCATGTACGGCGCATAGCGCGCGGCGTTGGCTTCGCCGATCACGGTCTGGCCGTCCATTTCGCCGGTGACGAAGGCGCCCTTGGGCGGGCGCGCCGGCATCATGATGCCGCCGAGGCTGCGCCCGGGCATGGCGTCGATGCTGGCCACGATGCGGTTGATGATCTGCGGACGCACCAGCAGCAGCGACAGCTCGCTGTCCCCGGCCAGCCGCTGCAGCGCGGCCAGCACCTCATTGTCACTCTGGTCCAGCGCCGGCAGCGGCGCGGTGGAGGCGCCGGCCGGGGTGGTCTCTACCTGCGCGATCGGGTGCTGGATCGGCGCCGCAGCGCTGCGGCTCGTCGCCGGTGCCGCCATTTCCTCCGTCGGCGGGCTCGCCTCCTCGGGCTGCATGGCTCGGCGCACCAGCCACACGCCCGCCCCGATCAGCACGATCACCACGATCGCCGCGGCGATCCAGCTACCCGTTGATGCCTGCCTGCGCATGAGCTTCCCCGTGGTTGTCTTCAGATAAGTGTTGGGACTGGCGCCCGCCCGATTCGTTCAACCGGCGCGTCCCGTGTCAGGCCTTCAATCGGTAACCGCTGCGGAAGATCCACCACACCAGCCCCAGGCAGATGCCGAGGAACACCAGGGTCATGCCCAGGCTGATCCCCACGCCGACGTCCGACACCCCGTAGAAACTCCAGCGGAACCCGCTGATCAGGTATACCACCGGATTGAACAGGGTCACCTTCTGCCACAACGGCGACAGCATGTGGATCGAGTAGAAGCTGCCGCCGAGGAAGGTCAGCGGCGTGACGATCAGCAGCGGCACCAGCTGCAGCTTCTCGAAGTTGTCCGCCCAGATGCCGATGATGAACCCGAACAGGCTGAAGGTCACCGCGGTGAGCACCAGGAACGCCACCATCCACAGCGGATGGGCGATCTCGAACGTGACGAACAGCCGCGCGGTGGCCAGGATGATGCTGCCCAGGATGATCGACTTGCTGGCCGCCGCGCCGACGTAGCCGGCGACGATCTCGAACGGCGACACCGGCGCCGACAGGATCTCGTAGATGGTGCCGACGAACTTGGGGAAATAGATCCCGAACGAGGCGTTGGAGATGCTTTGCGTGAGCAGCGACAGCATCACCAGCCCCGGCACGATGAAGGCGCCGTAGCTGACCCCGTCGATGCCGTTCATGTGCGAGCCGATCGCCGCGCCGAACACCACGAAGTACAGCGAGGTGGAGATCACCGGCGAGACGATGCTCTGCAGCAGCGTGCGCCGCGTGCGTGCCATCTCGAAGCGGTAGATCGCGCGGATGCCGTGGATGTTCATGCGCGCTCCCTGACCAGGTCCACGAAGATGTCCTCCAGCGAACTCTGGCTGGTGCTGAGGTCCTTGAAGTCGATGCCCAGTTCGCCCAGCCGGCGCAGCAGCACGTCGATGCCGCTGTGCTCGTCCTGCGCGTCGAAGGTGTAGACCAGCTGCTGGCCGTCCGCGGACAACTCCAGCGCGCGGCCGGCAAGCCCGGCGGGGATCGCCGCCAGCGGCGACTGCAACTGCAGGGTGAGCTGCCGGCGGCCGAGCCTGTTCATCAGCTCGGCCTTGTCCTGCACCAGGATCAGCTCACCCTTGTTGATCACGCCGATGCGGTCGGCCATCTCCTCGGCCTCGTCGATGTAGTGCGTGGTGAGGATGATGGTGACGCCGGTGGCGCGCAGGGCGCGCACCATGGTCCACATGTCGCGGCGCAGCTCCACGTCGACGCCGGCGGTGGGCTCGTCCAGGAACAGGATGCGCGGCTCGTGCGACAGCGCCTTGGCGATCATCACCCGGCGCTTCATGCCGCCGGAAAGGGTGATGATCTTGTTGTCCTTCTTGCTCCACAGCGAGAGGTCCTTCAGCACCTTCTCGATGTACGCCGGGTTCGGCGCCTTGCCGAACAGGCCGCGGCTGAAGCTCACCGTGTTCCACACCGTCTCGAACGAATCGGTGGTCAACTCCTGCGGCACCAGGCCGATCTGCGAGCGCGCGGCGCGGTACTCGCGCACCACGTCGTGGCCGCCGGCCAGCACGCTGCCCGCGCTGGGGTTGACGATGCCGCAGATGATGCTGATCAGGGTGGTCTTGCCGGCGCCGTTGGGTCCGAGCAGCGCGAAGATCTCGCCCTGGCGGATCTGCAGGTCGATCGGCTTGAGTGCCTGGAAGCCCGAGGCGTAGGTCTTGCTCAACTGTCTGACGTCGATGATCGGCTGCACGCGATCTCCTGGCGGTTGGGGGACAGGCGGCGGGAGCCCGCGATGGTATGCCCTTGGCCGCGTCACGGCCAGCCGCCGGCAAATCGAAACTTCCCAGCACGGAAAGCGCGCCCACGACCACTGTAGGAGCCCGCTCGCGGGCGATGCCTTTGCTTTCCCATTCCCTATTCCCTATTCCCAGCCCCAAAAGCATCGCCCGCGAGCGGGTTCCTGCGAGAGCGACGGCGATCACGATTCCTTCGAGCAGTACCATTCGAGTCAAGCCGAATCCCCGGAACACGCATGAATTCGATCGAAGTCGCCCTGGCGATGTTGCTGGCCGTGGTCGGCAGCGGCTACCTGGTACGCATGCTGCCGTTCTCCTTGCCGCTGCCGCTGGTGCAGATCGCCCTGGGCGCAGTGATCGCCGGCGTGTTCAAGCAGGGCGTGGCGCTTGATCCGGCGATCTTCTTCCTGCTGTTCCTGCCGCCGCTGCTGTTCCTCGACGGCTGGCGCATCCCCAAGGATGGGCTGATGCGCGATCGCGGCGCGATCCTGGCGCTGGCGCTGGGGCTGGTGGTGTTCACCGTGGTCGGCGCCGGGTTCCTGATCCACTGGCTGATCCCGGCGATGCCGATGGCGGTGGCGTTCGCGCTGGCGGCGATCGTGTCGCCGACCGATCCGGTGGCGGTGTCCTCGATCACCGCACGCGTGCCGATCCCGAAACGGCTGATGCACATCCTGGAGGGCGAGTCGCTGCTCAACGACGCCACCGGCCTGGTCTGCTTCCGCTTTGCCGTGGCGGCGGCGGTGACCGGCGGTTTTTCGCTGCTGTCGGCCTCGCTGACCTTCCTGTGGGTGGCGCTGGCCGGGCTTGGCGTCGGCGTGGGGTTCACGGTGGCGGTGAGCTTCGCGCAACGCTGGCTATCGCGGCATTTCGGCCAGGAGGCCGGTTCGCCGATCCTGATCAGCCTGCTGATCCCGTTCGGCGCCTACCTGCTGGCGGAGCAGGTGCATGCCTCCGGCATCCTCGCCGCGGTCGCCGCCGGCATCACCATGAGCTATGTCGAACTCAGCGGCCGGCTGCTGGCGACCACGCGGGTACAGCGTACGGCGGTGTGGAACACCGTGCAGTTCGCCCTGAACGGCATCATGTTCGTACTGCTGGGCGAGCAGTTGCCCGCCAGCCTGCACGGCGCGATGGAGTCCGTGGCGCAGAGCGGCCACCGCAACCCGTGGTGGCTGCTGGTATACGCCCTGGCGATCAACCTCGGGCTGGCGCTGCTGCGCCTGGCCTGGGTCTGGATCTCGCTGCGGCTGAACGTGCTCAAGGCACACCACCACGGCACCCCGGCGCGCCGGCCGCACTGGCGCCTGTTGCTGGCCACCTCGCTGGCCGGCGTGCGCGGGGCGATCACCCTTGCCGGCGTGATGACCCTGCCGCTGCTGCTGCCCGACGGCACGCCCTTCCCCGCGCGCGAGCTGACCATCTTCCTCGCCACCGCGGTGATCCTGCTTTCGCTGGTGGTCGCCAGCATCGGCCTGCCGCCGCTGTTGAAAGGGCTGGAGCTGCCGCCGGAACCGGCCGTCCGCCGCGAGGAGAACCTGGCCCGCCGGACCGCCGCCACCGCGGCGATCGCCGCCGTCGAGAAGACCCAGCACCGGTTGCTGGAACAAGCGCCTGCCAGCGAGGTCGACATCTATACCAACGCGGGCACCCGGGTGATCGCGCTGTACCAGCACTGGCTGGACGAGGACGCTTCCGGCGAGGAGGAGGCCAGGCAACTGCGCAAGGCCGACCTCGCCGAACGCGAGCTGCGCCTGGCCGCCCTGCAGGGCCAGCGCGAGGCGATCTTCGAACTGGCGCGCCACCACCGGATCTCCGACGAGGTCACGCGCCGGCTGGTGCGCGAGATCGACCTGCAGGAAGCGCGCTACCGCTAGACCTTCCGCGATCGTTCCCCCGGTCGCGCCCCGCCCTCCCTGACGGAGCCAGACCATGCGCATGTTCCGCCGGCTGCTGATCGTGGCGACCATGGCCTTCGCCTGGCCCGCCGTCGCCACCGACCTGCCGAACCGGCCGGTGCCGTCGCTGGACCTGCATCGCTATGCCGGCCAGTGGCACGAAATCGCGCGCCTGCCGATGTATTTCGAGCGCAAATGCCTGGATGCCGTGGTCGCCACCTACACGCCGAACCCCGACGGCACCATCCACGTGCACAACACCTGCCGCACCGGCAAGGGCCGGATGTCCGTCGACGGCGTGGCGCGGATGAAGGATGGCCAGCCCGGCGCGCTGGAAGTGCGCTTCGCGCCCGACTGGCTGACCTGGCTGCCGATGGCCTGGGCCGACTACTGGGTGATCGAGGTGGACCCCGACTACCAGTGGGCGGTGATCGGCAGCCCCGGGCGCAACCACCTGTGGATACTCTCGCGCCACCCCACCATGCCTCGCGCCCTGCTGCAGGCCCTCACCGGACACGCGCGCCGGCGCGGCTATCCGGTCGACCGGCTGATGATCACCGCGCCGGCCGACACGGCGGATCCGCCGCCGCGTGGCGACAACGGCGGCGTCAAGCCGGCGGCAGCGCAAACGCCCGGATGATCTCGAAGGTGGCGATCGCGCAGGCGGCGGCCACGTTCATCGACGAATGCACGCCCAGCATGGGGATGTGCACGGTCTGGTCGGAGCCATCCAGCAAGGCCTGGGCCACGCCGCGGTTCTCCGACCCCAGCACCAGGCAGATGCGATCGGCCGCGGCCACCGGCAGCTGGCGGATGTCGATGCTGGTGCTGGTGAGCTCCAGGCTGACGATGCGGTAGCCGCCGGCCCTCAGCTCGCGCAGTACCGGCAGCGGATCCGCGTCGTGCCGGAACGACACGTGCTGCTCGGTCGCGCGCGAGGTCCGGCGCAACTTGCGGTTGGGCGGCACCGCCGAGCGCCCGGTGAGGTGGACCATCTCCACCCCCAGCGCGTCGGCCAGGCGAAACACGCTGCCCACGTTCATCGGCACGTCGAAGTCGTGCACCAGGTAGCGCAGCGCGAGCGCGGGGCGCGCCGGTCGGTGCGTCGAATGGTCGAGCTGGAGGTTTCCCATGCCCGGCCCGCGCTCAGACCAGCAACAGCAGCAGCGGCAACACGATCCCGCCCAGCAGCACCGCACCGAACAGGCGCGGCCGGCGACTGAAGCGCCAGGCCATGTAGAGCCCGCTGCACACCGACGCGAACAGGCCCAGCGCGATCACCGCAAAGAAGATCTTCATCGGCAGCAGGTTGCGCCGCACGGGCTGCGCGGCCGGCGCGGGCGCCGCCGGGGCCGCCGTCGGGGCCGCCTCGGCCGCCGGGCTCTGGCGCCGCACCGGCACCTCCAGGGTCTGCTTCTTGTGCAGTTGCGCCATGCTGGCCAGCCACGCCGGCGGCGTCTCGTGGCTGCCACGGTGGGCCTCGTGCAGGCCGAAAGTCTGCAGGCCGCCGCTCACCGCCAGGAACAGCAGCATCGGCGCCGTGAACACGCCCAGGTAGAGATGGCCGGCGCGGATGAAGCGGATCAGGCGATGCGGCAGGGGCATGGAAACGGCACCGGGAAAGGGGCGCACAGGGTACGCCGCCGGACCGCACGCCTGCCAGCCGTTGGCGCGGCGATCCGCACTGCTGCTAACCTCGTTCGGCGGATGCTGGCGCGCGATCCGCGCCGCTTCGGGTTCAGCGCCGCACGTCCGGCCGGAGCAAGCGTGGCTTTCGAAATCGAAGAGCGTCGAATCGACGTGGCCGACCTGCAGCTGGGCATGTTCGTGTGCCGGCTGGACCGGCCATGGGAAGAGACGCCGTTCGCGCTGCAAGGCGTCGCGCTGACCCGGCTGGAGGACATCGAGACCATGCGGCAGCTGTGCCGCGAGGTCTGGGTCGACACTCGCCGACGGGTTCCACTGGACGCGCCGCAGGCACTGATGCGCTCGGAGGCCTCGCGTCACCGCTTCAACAGCAGCACCCATTACGCCGACCTGGCGGAGGTCGAGGACGAGGCGCCGCGCGCACGCGCGGCGCTGGAAAACGCCTCGCAGATCATCGACGGCCTGTTCGAGGACGTGACCAGCG
>JBDZVT010000040.1:0-18677 GCA_040255835.1 Lysobacteraceae bacterium | reverse complement strand
CCTGACTCTGACTCAGGCATTCGGTGGTTCGAATCCATCCGGGGCTGCCAAATCCATCGAAAGGCCCGCCGCCAGGCGGGCTTTTTCGTGGGCGCGGTTGGCTGCGCCGGCCGGGTGATCGTGCGCCGCCCGGTGTCTCCGCCGTTTCCCCACGGCAGCGCAAGTTCGCAGAAAATTACGATATGCGGCGCGGCTTTACCCTTTTTTTCTGCATTGCAGCAGCGTAAAATTTCCGCTTTCCACGCTGTGAACCCTCGATGACGCCAGCCACTGACGATCCGGTCGGGCACGCCGACGTGCGCACGGTCGGCAGCACGGACGCGCTGCCCATAGCTCCCGCCCTGGGGCTGTCGCTGGACGCGGCGCGGATGCCGCGCAAGTCCACCCTGGTCAACCACCGCATCCTGCTGATCAGCGTGCTCGCGGTGATCCTGGGCGTGGCCGCGGCCTACGTCGCCCAGCTGCTGATGCTGATGATCAACCTGATCACCGACCTCGCCTTCTATGGCCGCGTGTCGGACGTGATCGGGCCCACCGCGCGCAGCGGCTCGTTCGTGCTGTCGCCGGCGGACAACCACCTGGGCGCCTGGGTGATCCTGATCCCCGCCATCGGCGGCCTGCTCGCCGGCATCATGGCGCGTTGGGGTTCGCGCGCGATCCAGGGGCATGGCATCCCCGAGGCGATGGAGCAGATCCTCACCAACGAATCCAACATCCCCGCCCGCATCACCTGGCTGAAGCCGGTCTCGTCGGCCTTTGCCATCGGCACCGGCGGGCCGTTCGGCGCCGAGGGCCCGATCATCTCCACCGGCGGCGCGATGGGCTCGCTGATCGGCCAGTTGCTGCGCGTCACCGCGAACGAGCGCAAGGTGTTGCTGGCCGCCGGCGCCGCCGCCGGCATGGCCGCGGTGTTCGGCGCGCCGGTGGCGTCGCTGGTCCTGGCCGTGGAGTTGCTGTTGTTCGAACTGCGTCCACGCTCGCTGATCCCGGTGGCGCTGGCCACGGTCACCGCGGTCGGCGTGCGCTACGCCACTTACGGTGCGTCGCCGGTGTTCCCGATGCCGGTCGTGCCGCAGCCCGGCGGCTGGGCGCTGGTCGGCTTCATCGTGATCGGTGCGATCGTGGGTTTCGCCGCGGTGTGGGTGACCAAGGCGGTGTACGGCGTCGAGGACCTGTTCGAGAAGCTGCCGATCCACTGGATGTGGTGGCCGGTCATCGGCGCACTCGTGGCCGGCGTGGTGGGCTGGATCGAACCGCGCACGCTGGGCGTGGGCTACGACAACATCGATGCGCTGGTGCAGGGGCACTTTGGCCTGACCGTGCTGCTCAGCTTCGGCGCGCTGAAGTTCGTCTCCTGGGTGATCGCGCTGGGCAGCGGCACCTCCGGCGGCACGCTGGCGCCGTTGTTCATGATCGGCGGCTCGCTCGGCGCGGTGCTGGCCATCGGCCTCGACTACCTGTTGCCGGGCCTCCACGTCGACCTGCGGGTCGCGGCGCTGGTGGGCATGGCGGCGATCTTCGCCGGCTCTTCGCGGGCGTTGCTGACGGCCGTGGTGTTCGCCTTCGAGACGACTCGCCAGCCGGCGGCCCTGCTGCCCCTGCTGGCCGGCTGCACCGCGGCCTATCTGATCTCGGCGCTGATCATGCGCAACACCATCATGACCGAGAAGATCGCCCGCCGCGGCGTGCGCGTGCCTTCGGAATACGCGGCCGACTACCTGGAGCAGGTCAGCGTGGGCACCGCCTGCTCGCGCGACGTGGCCACCTTGCGCACCAGCCAGGCGCTGGCCGAGGTGCGCCGCTGGCTCAACGACGGCGAGCCGCATTCACAGCACCAGGGCTTCCCGGTGGTCGACGAGCGCGGCCGCGTGCAGGGCGTGCTGACCCGCCGCAGCCTGCTCGACCCGCAGTGGCACTACACGCTGACCCTCGGCGAGCTGATCACGCGCCCGCCGATCGCGGTGGACGAAAGCCATTCGCTGCGCGAAGCCGCCGACCACATGGTCGCCGAGAGGGTGGGCCGGCTGGTGGTGGTGGGCAAGGACGATCCGCACCGGCTGGTCGGCATCATCACCCGCGGCGACATCCTGGCTGCGCACGGCAAGCGCCTGCGCGAGGCGCGCCACGCCGGTCGGCACATCAAGCTGGGCAAGCCGCGCAAGCCGAGCCCGGCGGCGTAAGGCCGGCCGCGGCGAGGGCGCACGCCTCGCCGCTAGGCCATCTCGCGGTCGCCGATCAGCACCACGTCGGCCGGGCGCTGCGCGAACAGGCCGACGGTGACGATGCCGGGCAACTGGTTCAGCTTGCTCTCCAGGCCCACCGGGTCGGTGATCTGCCAGCCGTGCACGTCGATGATCCAGTTGCCGTTGTCGGTGACCACGCCGTCGCGCCACACCGGGTTGCCGCCCAGCTTGACGATCTCGCGGCCGATCAGGCTGCGGGCCATCGGGATCACCTCGATCGGCACCGGGAACCGGCCGAGCAGGTCGACCCGCTTGCTTGAATCGACGATGCAGACGAACTTCTCGCTGGCCGCGGCGACGATCTTCTCGCGCGTGAGCGCCGCGCCGCCGCCCTTGATCAGCCGCTTGTGCCCGTCGCACTCGTCGGCGCCGTCGATATAGATCGACAGCGGGCCGGTCGCGTTGAGGTCGAGCACCGGGATGCCGAGCTTCTTCAGCTGCGCGGTGGATTGCTCGGAGCTGGACACCGCACCCTGGATGCGATCCTTCAGGTCAGCCAGCGCATCGATGAAGAACGCCACGGTGGAGCCGGTGCCCACGCCGACGATGGCGCCGTCCTCGACGTAGCGGATTGCGGCCTCGCCGGCCAGTTTCTTCTCGTTCGCATTGCTCATGGCGCCACCTGATCTCGAAAGACCGCCATGATCGTTGATTTGCGCGCGAGCCGCCATTTGCGGGGAGGTGTTTCAGCGGACCGGCTGCCGCACGAAGCCGCAGCTACGCCCGTTCGCAGGCCAGTTCTGCCGCGCAGCGGGTGACTGCGCTGCTCACTGCATCGCTGCGCCCGGCCCCGCTGCCTGCTGGCCCATGGGTGGCTGCGGCGTCTGGAAATGCGACACCTGGAGCGCACGCTGCTGATCGATGGCCTGCATCTGTTGCAGCGACTGCTGCGCGGTCGGCGGCGGCAGGGTCAGGTCCGCCTGTCCCATCGGCCAAGGGGGCGACGACGACGCGAAGATCATCCTTCGCCCGTCGATGTGGATGCGATGCAGGTTGTCCGCCGTGATGTCGTGCGCGTGGCAGGTGGCTGCCGCCTGTGCCAGCCTTGCGGCCGAGGTGTGCGGCGGCAGGGTGTCCGCCAGCCTCGCGTACAACGCGTGCTGGGGGTGGGCGGGATCACCGAGCGCGCGCAGCGCCGATGCGGCATCGCGCTCCCCGGCGCGCCCGCCGGTCGCGTGGGCTGAACCGCCGGGGGGCTGCGAGGCACCGCGGACCTGGCCGGCCGCGTGTTCGGCCGCGTCGATGCCGAGCTCGATGACTTGCCGCGCGGCGTCGGCGGCGCGAACGATGTCCCCGTACGTGTCGAGGACCCGATCGGCAGTGCGTGCAAGCAGGGATTCCTGGGTGTGCACTACCTGCGTGGCGACCTGGGCGGTAAGTCGCGCGCCCGCGTCTACCGCATGCCGCATCGTTTCGAGTTGGCCGGCTGCGAGTTCGCTGCCGGCGCGGGCCGTGGTTCCGACCAACTGGCTCGCCTGCGCGTAGCCATCGGCGGCGGTGCGGCCGAGGTGGCCGGCGATCTCCGTGCCCAGGACGGCGCCGCCGACCGGCAGTGGCGCCGCCGGCAGCAGCACCGCCGCGCCGCGCGCCAATGCGTCGGCTTGCCGCTGCATGGTTTGCCCGGCGACATGCAGGTGGGACGCCGTCTGTGCGGCCGCCTCTTGCGCATGAAGTCCCTCGGACAGGATGGCGTCGCGAGACCGAGCCAGCCCGAGGTCGATGTCTGCGACCGCACGGTTGTCCGTTACCGCCGCATGGATCGGGCCATCGATCAGGTGCGCGTGATACTCGGCCAGTTGCTCCCGCATGCGCGGTGACAGGTTGTTCCAGGTGGTTTCCATCCGGGGCGCGAGCGCCGCGGCCAGCTCGGCGCGATCGGCGGCGACGTCGCCGCGAAAGCGGTCGATGGCCTCCCGGTGCGCCGCGTAGCGTGCCTCGGCCTGGGCCAGGTTGCCGGGACCCAGCGGGTCGGTGTTGTCTGGCGCGGGCAGGAAGTTGGCATTGCCGTGGTCGCCCAGGCGCATCGCCAGCAGCGGGTTGGGCGGCGGCGCCCCCGGCGCTGCGTCCAGGTAACGCCCGGCACGCAGGCTGGCGATGTCCTCCTCGGAGGCCAGCGTGATCGTGCGGCCATAATGCCGGCTGGCCGCGCTGACCACGTCGCCCGCCATCACGTAGTTGGTCACCGCCGCGCCGCCCGCCGGAATGCCGTAGCCCAGGTCCACCGCGCCATAGGCGTTGAACGTCACCCCGCGCAGACCGAACCGGAACGCCTCGATTTCGGCCAGGGTGCCGCCGAGGGAGTGGCCGGCGACGGTGACGAGATCGCGCGAGATGCCTTGGGCCTGTGCCTTGTCCAGCACCTCCTGGGTAAACGCGCGTGCCGCGGCTTCCTGCGGGTTGACCTGATCCTTCACCATCGTGAAATCGGCGAGGGCGTCCTGCACCGTGGTGCGGGTGTGATGCCTGATATCGGGGTCGGTGCCGCGGTAGGCGACGATGATGTTGTATGGCGGAACCACTTCCATGTAGGCCGTGCCATGGAAGCCGGTCGCAGGATCGTCCTTATAGGCCAAAATCGTGTACGTGTGATTGGCCAGAAGCAACGATGCCGGATGGTGGGGGTCGGCATCGCTGGGCCGACGGTCCTTGTAGGCATCGTTGGCGGCTGCGGCGGAGATTGCCGGGTTCGCTGTCACGGCGAAACCTCCTTGACGGCAACCGTCATGGGGAAATAGGCCTTGGGATGCCGGATCACCTCCGGGTCGTCCGGAGTCGTCGAAAGTGTCCTGCCAACGCGTGAACGATCCTCATATTCGCTTTTCCTGAAGTATTCCGTTTGCGGGCCGTTTCGCAGGAAGTCCTGGAAAACTGACCCCGGGCCGAATACCTTTTCATGTACGGTGAAAACTCCCGCCACGCTGGTGACATCCCAGTGGCACGTCCCCAAGCCGTAATAGTTGTCGTCCTGCAGGTAGTCCCGGTAGAAATAGCCCTTCCAGGTCTTCTCGTCGACGCGCGTCATCTCGATATCCAGTCCCACGTCCCGCGGCAGGATGTGCACTCCGAGGAACTTGTTCTCCCGGGTGCATTCCTGATTGACCACGTCGTAGCTGATGTACCCCTTCACCGAATCCCACGGCCCCGGGGCCTCCGCCGTGGCGATGATTTCGTAGCGCTGGACCGGGTGGGGATTTTTCTCGGGATGGTCGGGGTCACCGTGGGACATGGGTGAACATCCTGTCGTCAGGGCCATGGCGAGAAGCGAGGCGGCAACCAGCTGTCGGGGCGTCATCCGGTGAGTCTATGGGGCACGCGCGCGAGCCGGCAACGACGGTTGCACACTTTTGAGGTTCCGTCGGGGCGCGCCATCGTGTCGGTATCCGCCCACGGGTTTGTCGGCGTTGTCGAGGCATGAAACTTCCGCAGCCGAGCCGCGGGTTTGGCCGCGCCGAAGGCAGGCGGAGCCGCCTTGGAGCTTGTGCGGCCGCGGCGGGTCAGCGGCAGCCGCGTGCCATCACTCCAGCGTGAGGATGTGCCGCCAGTGCGCGGCCTCCACCGGCATCACCGACAGCCGGTTGCCCTTGCGCAGCAGGGCCATGCCGTCCAGCGCGGGATCGCTCTTCATCTCGTCCAGGCTGATCGTGCGCTTGAATTTCTTCACGAACTTGACGTCGACCAGCATCCAGCGCGGGTTGTCGCGTGAGCTGCCGGGGTCGAAGTACTTGCTCTTCGGGTCGAACTGGCTGGGGTCGGGGTAGGCGTCGGTGGCCACCTCGGCGATGCCGACGATGCCGGGCACGGTGCAGTTGGAGTGGTAGAAGAACACCTGGTCGCCCGGGCGCATGCCGTCGCGCATGAAGTTGCGCGCCTGGTAATTGCGCACGCCGTCCCACGCCTCGCGCTTCTTGCGCTTGAGGTCGTCGATCGAGAAGGCCTCCGGTTCGGACTTCATCAGCCAGTGGTTCATGCGGCGTGCTCCGGCGTGTCGGGGTGGTCGGGACCGGTGCGGCTGCAGTCGATCAGTTCGCGTTCGGTGGCGACGAAATCCAGCGGCACGTCCCAGTGCTGCTCGTCGACCTCGGGCAGCTCCTGGAAGGCATAGGCAATGCCCACCAGCAGCGGTTCGGTGGGGCGCACCTGTTCGTTGAGGAAGGCGAAGCCGCGGTCGTAGTAGCCGCCGCCGTGCCCGAGCCGGTTGCCGCGGCGATCGAAGCCGAGCAGCGGTACCAGCACCAGGTCGAGCTGGAATGGCTCGAACAGCTCGCCCGGCTGCGCGGGTTCGGGAATCCCGTAGCGATTGGCCTCCACCGCCTCGCCCGGGTTCCACGCGGCGAAGCGCAACTGCCGGCCGGGGCCGGTCACCGGCAACAGGAACTGCTGGCCCCGCGTGGCCAGCGGCGGGATCACCAGGTTCAGCGGCAGCTCGCCGTGGCTGGCCCAGTAACCGGCCACGCGCTGGTCGGTGAAGTACTCGGGCAGTTGTTCCAGGCTGCGGCGCAATCCCTGCGCGGCACTGATGCGTTCGGTGGGGGGCAGTGCGCGGCGCCGCTCGGCCAGGCGTCGGCGAAGCTCGCGGCGTTGGGCGGGGGCGTCCACGTGTCGCTCAACTCCGTGGTGGTGCGCCCTGTTCGCCAGCCGGGCTGGCGGTTGACGAACAGGGAGGGGGAATCAAGTGGCGTAAACCGCGATGCCGCTGCCCACCAAACGACCTTGATCCACGATGGATCAGGTGGGAGGGCAACATGGCCTCGAGGCTTTCCGCACGCGGCGGACATGCACAACAGCCGATGTAGAGCCGACCCGGGGCCGTATTTAGGAACAAGGCAAATGTAAGAGTGTGCTGGCGAACACCGCAGAAAACGCCGAGGTCAATTCTAGGCGCTTGCCGGGAAATGTCCACCGCCCGGCGCGACGTTGCGCCAGGCGTTCAGGACTTGGCCGGGTCGCTTTCCAGTGCCGCGCTGAGCTTGCTGCGCAGGCTGGCCAGCCCGTCGCTGAGCCGCTGGTTCTGCCCCTCGTGCTGCTTGCGCAGGATGATGAACTCGTGCGCCACGCTGATCGCCGCAAGCACCGCCAGGCGTTCGAAACCCGGTGCCTTGGCGTGGGCGCGCAGTTCGCGCATCTTGCGGTCGAGGTAGCCGGCCGCCTCCAGCAGTCCTTCGCGTTCTTCCGGTGCGCAGGCGATCAGGAATTCGCGATCGATGAGTCGCAGGGCGACCGGTTCAGTGCTGGACATGGATGCGGTCAACCGTTGCTTTCAAGCGATTTGAGCCGCTGGATCATCGCCTCGACGCGGCTGCGTGCCTGCTCGTTGCGGGCCAGCAGGCCGGCGCGTTCGCCGGAGAGTTGCTCCTGGCTCTGGCGCAGGCTGCGGTTCTCCTCGCTGAGCCGGCGCACGGTATCGAGCAGGCGGTCCATCTGCTGGCCCAGGGCGGCCAACTCTTGCTGGACGGGGTCGAGGTGCTCTGGCGTGCTCATGCGGGAAACTATAGCAGGACGCCGGTGGATTTCCGCCTCGTGGCGCACGCTGCCGGCGGGGCGCGGCAGCTGCATTAAACTGGGCGCATTTGCCGCAGGAAACACGCCGTGACCGATACCGACGAGATGGACCACGAAGGGCTGCAGGCGCTGGTCCGGCGCCTGGCGCTGGGCACCAGCGCCAGCGAACTGCATGGTTCGCTGGCCGGCTACCTGGCCGGCGGCGGCGCCGTGGACGGCGATGCGCTGCTCGGCGTGCTCGAGCTGGATGGCGAGGCGACCGAACCCGCGCCGGCGGACCTCGCGCAACTGGGCGCGCTGGCGCGGCAGACCCAGGCGGCGCTGGCCGATGCCGAGCTGGGTTTCGAGCCGCTGCTGCCGGCCGACGACCGCCCGCTGCACGAGCGCGCCGAGGCGGTGGTGGAATGGTGCCGCGGCTTCCTCGGCGGCTTCGGCCTGGCCGGCGCCAGCGTCCAGGGGTCGTTGTCGGACGAGGCGCAGGAAGTGCTGCGCGACCTCGGCACGATCGCCGGCTCCTCGTTCGATTTCGGCAACGAGAGCGAGGACGAGGACGCGCTGATCGAGGTGCACGAGTTCGTGCGCATGGCGGCGATGCTGCTGTTCGCCGAGTGCGGCGCGCGCGACGGCGGCGGGAACACCTTGCATTGAGTACGCCGGCGATCAACCTGGCGGGGTTGGCGATCGCGCCCGAGGAGTTTGCCCGCCGGCGCCGCCAGCTGATGCAGATGGCCGGCCCCGACGCGGTGCTGCTGGTGGCCGCCGCGCCCGAGCGCATGCGCAACGCCGACGCGGCCTGGCCATACCGGCAGAACTCCGATTTCCACTATCTCGCCGGCTTTCCCGAGCCCGATGCCGTGCTGGCGCTGCTGCCCGGGCGCGCGCATGGCGAGGCGGTGCTGTTCTGCCGCGAGCGTGACGCCGAGCACGAGCGCTGGCACGGTCCCAGCGTCGGCACCGAACAGGCGGTATCGGCCTGGGGCATGGACGATGCGTTCCCGATCGACGACATCGACGACATCCTGCCCGGCATGATCGAGGGCCGCGCGCGGGTGTACTGCCACTTCGGCCACGAGCCCGCGTTCGACGCGCAGCTGTTGGGCTGGATGCGTCGCCTGCGCCAGCTGCGCGGCGGCGGGGTGGTGCCGAAGGAGTTCGTGGCGCTGGGCCACCTGCTGCACGACCTGCGCCTGTTCAAGTCGCGCGCCGAACTGAAACTGATGCGCGCCTCGGCGGCGATCGCGGTGGAGGCGCAACTGGCCGCGCTGCGGCTGGCCCGCCCGGGCCGCCACGAATACGAGGTGGAGGCCGAGCTGCTGGGCACGATCCGCCGCCACGGCGCGGTGCCTGCCTTCGCGCCCACCGTGGCCGGCGGCGCCAATGCCTGCGTGATGCATTACCAAAGCAATCGCGCGCCGTTGCGTGATGGCGAACTGCTGCTGATCGACGCCGGCGCGGAGCTCGATTGCTACGCCTCGGACATCAGCCGCACGTTTCCGCCCAACGGCCGCTACAGCCGCGAACAGCGCGCGTTGTACGAGGTCGTGCTGGCCGCGCAGCTGGCGGCGATCGACCAGGTGCGGCCGGGCCTGCCGTTCGACGCCTCGCACGGCGCGGCGGTGCGGGTGCTGAGCGAGGGCCTGTGCGCGCTGGGCCTGCTCGAGGGCGACGCGGACGAGGCGGTCGCTTGCGGCAGCTACCGGCGCTTCTTCGCCGCCAAGACCGGCCACTGGCTGGGCCTGGACGTGCACGACGTGGGCGACTACCGCATCGATGGCGAATCTCGGTTGCTCGAGCCGGGCATGGTGCTGACGGTGGAGCCGGGGCTGTACGTGGCGCCGGACGACCGCTCGGTGGCCGAGCGCTGGCGTGGCATCGGCATCCGCATCGAGGACGACGTGGCCGTCACCCGCGAGGGGCATGAGGTACTTACCGCGGCCATGCCCAAGGACGCCGACCAGATCGAGGCGCTGCTGGCGCAACGCTGAGCGGGGGCGCGACGAAACGCCACGCGGCGCGGCGTCGCCCACCACGGGGCCTGCACGCCGGCAGGCCTATAGTCCGGGCAATCCCTCCCGCGAGGCGCTGCCGATGACGGCCGAATTCCTGTCCCGGATCCAGTTCGGCTTCGTGATGTCGTTCCACATCCTGTTCCCCGCCTTCACCATCGGCCTGGCGAGCTGGCTGGTGTTCCTGGAGGCGCTGTGGCTGCGCCGGCGCAGCGAGATGCTGCGCGACCTGTATTTCTTCTGGTTGAAGGTGTTCGCCGGCTCGTTCGGGCTGGGCGTGGTTTCGGGGATCGTGATGAGCTTCCAGTTCGGCACCAACTGGGCCGGCCTGTCGACGGTGGCGGGCAGCGTGCTGGGGCCGCTGCTGAACTACGAGGTGATGACGGCATTCTTCCTGGAGGCCACCTTCCTCGGCGTGATGCTGTTCGGCTGGAAGCGGGTCGGCCACCGCACGCATTTCCTCGCCACCTGCATGGTGGCGCTGGGCACGCTGATCTCCAGTTTCTGGATCCTGGCGGCCAACAGCTGGATGCAGACGCCGCAGGGCTACACGGTGGTCGACGGGGTGATCCACGCCACCGACTGGTGGGCGGCGATCTTCAACCCCTCGTTCCCGACCCGGCTGGCGCACATGGTGCTGGCGTGTTTCCTGAGCACCGCGCTGGCGATCGGCGGCGTGGCGGCGTGGTACCTGTTGCGCGGGATCTGGCAGGACAAGGCGCGGCTGATGCTGCGCTGCGCGCTGGGCCTGGTGGCGGTCGCGATCCCGCTGCAGATCTTCGTGGGCGACCTCTCCGGCTTGCTGGTGCGCGAATACCAACCCGCCAAGCTCGCGGCGATCGAGGCCCGCTGGACCACCGAGAAGAGCGTGCCGTTGACCCTGTTCGCATGGCCGGACGAGAAGGCCGAGCGCAACGACTACGCCGTCGACGTACCGCACCTGGGCAGCCTGATCCTCACCCACAGCTGGGATGGCGAAGTGCGGGGGCTGAAGGATTTCCCCGTGGCCGACCGCCCTCCGGTGGCCGCGCCGTTCTTCGGCTTCCGCATCATGGTCGGCCTTGGCGTGCTGATGCTGGCGCTGGCGCTGACGGGCGTGCTGCTGTGGTGGCGCGGGCGATTGTTCGAGCACCGCTGGTACCTGCGCTGCTGGATCGCGATGATGCCGGCCGGTTTCATCGCCCTGCTTACCGGCTGGTACGTCGCCGAGATAGGCCGCCAGCCGTGGGTGGTTTACGGCGTGATGCGCACCGTCGATGCCGCCAGTGCGGTGGCCACCTCCAGCGTGCTGACCTCGCTGATCGTGTACTTCGTCACCTACATGATCCTGTTCGGCTTCGGCAGCTGGTACCTGTTCAAGGTGCTGCGCAGCGGGCCCGAAGCGGCCCCGCCGCGCTTCGGCTTCGAGGCCACCGCGGCTCGGCCGCTGGCCGTGGTCGACGACCGCAGGGGGGACTGAGCATGGACCTCTCCACGACCTTGCCGGTGGTGTGGTTCCTGATCATCGGCTTCGCGATCATGATGTATGTGCTGCTGGACGGTTTCGTGCTCGGCATCGGCATCCTCACCCCGTTCGCCGACGACGAGGCGCAGCAGGAGCTGATGATGAACACCGCCGCGCCGATCTGGGACGGCAACGAGACCTGGCTGGTGATGGGCGGCGCCGGGTTGATGGCGGCGTTCCCGCGCGCCTATGCGGCGATCCTGTCCAGCCTGTACCTGCCGGTGCTGGCCATGCTCATCGCGCTGATCTTCCGGGGCGTGGCGTTCGAGTTCCGCTTCCGCGCGCACCGCTCGCGGCGCATCTGGGGCGTGGGGTTCCACCTCGGCTCGCTGGTGGCCGCCTTCGCCCAGGGCCTGATGCTCGGCGCCATCGTCGAAGGCATGCCGGCGGAAGGCGGCAAGTACCTGCATGGGGCGTTCGCATGGTTCAGCCCCTTCGCGGTCATGACGGGCATGGCGCTGGTGTTCGGCTACGGATTGCTCGGGGCGACCTGGCTGGTGCTCAAGACCGAAGGGCGGCCGCAGCGCATCGCGCGCGACCTGACCCGGCCGCTGATGCTGGCGGTGATCGCGTTCATGCTGATGGTGAGCGCCTGGCTGCCGTTCCTCGACTCGCGGCTGATGGCACGCTGGTTTGCGTGGCCGAACCTGCTCTACCTGTCGCCGTTGCCGGTGCTCACCGTGGTGGTCGCAGTATGGTTGTGGCGCGCGGTGCTGGCCAATCGCGAAGTGGCGCCGTTCGTGCTGGCGCTGGGTTTCTTCGCGCTGGGGTTCCTCGGCCTGGTCGCCGGCATGTGGCCGAACATCGTGCCGCCCGACATGAGCATCTGGGACGCGGCATCGCCGCCGTCCAGCCAGGGTTTCGTGCTGGTCGGCGCGGCGATCATGATCCCGGTGGTGCTGTTCTACACGGCGTATTCGTACCGGGTGTTCCGCGGCAAGGTGCGTGCGGGCGAGGGGTATCACTGAGCTGCCCGGAGCCGGGCTCCGGGCACCCGCGCGCTTCAGCCGGCTGCGGCGAACGCGTCGCGGGTGAGGTTTTCCGGCTCGCCCTCGGTGCACGCCACGTCGTCCTCGATGCGGATGCCGCCATACTGCTTGAACGCCTCGACCTTGTTCCAGTCGATGTCCTTCGACACCGGCTTGTCGCGCAGTTCGGCCAGCAGCATCTCGATGAAGTAGAGGCCGGGCTCGATCGTCACCACCATGCCCGGCTCCAGCGTGCGGGTCATGCGCAGGAACGGGTGGCCGTCCGGGCGCGGCACGGTGTCGCCGCGGTCGTTCTTCGCGAAGCCGCCCACGTCATGCACCTGCAGGCCGATCGAATGGCCCAGGCCGTGCGGGAAGAACGCGCGGGTCACGCCGCATTCGACCGCCGCATCGGGCTCCATCCGGATGAAGCCGTGGTCCTTCAGCAGCAGCGCCAGTTGGCGGTGGGCGTGCAGGTGCAGCTCGGCATAGGGGCGGCCGCTGCGCACCATCGCCGCCTGGGCTTGCTGGTTCGCATCCATCGCCTCGATCAGGGCCTGGAACTCGCCCGCGTCGGCGGCGGCGTGGGTGCGCGTGATGTCGCTGGCGTAGCCGCCGGCGCTGGCGCCGGCGTCGATCAGCAGCGAGCGCGGCCGGGCGGGCGGCTGGCGGGTGAAATCCATGTAGTGCAGCACGGCGCCGTGCTCGTTCAGCGCCACGATGCTTGAATACGGCAGCTCGGCGTCGATCTGGCCGGCCGCCGCCAGGTAGGCCTGGTGGATGCCCAGCTCGCTGGCGCCGTCGCGGAACGCCTGCTCGGCCGCACGGTGCGCGCGCGCGCCGACGCGGTTGGCCGCGCGCATCAGCTCCAGTTCGTACGGCGTCTTGCGGGCGCGGTGGTAGTGCAGGTAATCCAGCACCACCTGCGGGTTGCCGGCCTCGATGCCGATGGCCGCCTCCGGCTCGGCGATCGTCGCGCAGTGTCCGCGCGGCAGTTCGGCCACCGCTTCTTCGGCGGTGCGCACCACCACGATCTCGAAGCCGTCCACCCAGTAACCTGCCGGCGCATCCGGCACCACGTGCCAGTAATCGCGCGGCTGCAGGAAAATCAGCTTCGGCTTGCGGCCCGGCGTGTAGGCGATCCAGCTGCCTGGGGCGTTGGTCAGCGGCAGCCAGTACTTGAACGGCGGGCTGACCGCGTAGGGGTAGTGATTGTCGTCGAGGAACTTGGTGCCGGGCATGCCCGCGGCGATCAGCAGGTGGTCGAAGCCGCCCCGCTCGAGGGCCCGGTCGGCGTGTTCGCGGACTGTGGCGAGATGGGCAGGGTAGAGCGCGGCGAGTCGATCTTGCATGGAAGGCTCCTGGCAGGCGGGCGGGGCCGGTGCGACGTGCGGCTGCATGGCGTGCGCCGTACGGTCCGGGCGGGCGGCGGCGGCGCGGCGCGCGAACGGGGCGTGGCCCGCGATGGCAACGATGGGTCCGTCATGATGACGCGCGTGCCGCGCCAGTGCCAGCGCGGCGGCGGCTCGTCAGCTCGAAGGGGGTTTACGCCTGTGCCAGCCAGCTTTCCAGCCGTGCGGCGTCGATGTCGGTGATCGCGATGATGCGGTAGCCCGCCCAGATCTGCCCGGAGCTGGCGGCGTGCTCGTGCCACTGCTCCTGGATGCCCACCTCGATCGGTTGCGACTGCACCAGCGCGCGGCCCGTGGCGGGCAGGTCGATGCGCACCTGGTACAGCGCCTCGCTGCGCGGCGCGTGCGAGGTGATCAGCAGCATGCCGGTGCTGGACAGGTTGCCGAGGTGGCCGATCGGCTCGCCGCGGATCACGTCGGTGACGATCGCATTGCCGGGGGCGCGCTTGCGCGGCGCGCGGCGCTGGTTGACGGGGACGTTGGGTGGATTCATCGGGGCCTGGCCTCCGCCGGTTTGCCGCCGCGCCCGCTGGCCGCCGCCTGGCGCAGGCTGCCGGTGAGGCCGCGCCAGGCGCGGTCGAGCAGGCTGCCCGGTTCGGCCGGCACCTCGCAGGCGCGGCCACGGGCGACTTCGTGGGCGAGCTGGGCCATGGTCATTTCCTCGCCGCGCTGGCCGCGCCGGCTGACCAGCAGGCAACGCCCGGACATCGGCGAATACCAGGCCAGCTTGCGCCGCGCGATCTGGCCGCTGGCCGGGTCGACGAACTCGAACCAGCTGCCGAACGGCAACTTGCGCAGATGCTGTTCGATGCGCAGCTCACGTGGATCGACCGCGGGAGGCTTGGTCGCAGCTGGTGCCGTGGCCGGGGCTTTCGCCGGCGCCGGCTTGACGATCGGGCTGGCGACAGCCGGTTGCTGGCCGGCGTGCTGTTCGCCCAGGCGCTGGTGCTGCTTCAGGCGCAGCGCGAGATCCGTGGCACTGGGCAATTCGGCGGCCGGGTCCGGCGTGCCGGCACCGAGCAGGCGTTGCGCCACCTGCACCGATTCCTCCGCGTGCATGCCGATCTGCTGCAGGCCGCTTTCCACTTCCTGCTGCAGCTGCCGCGGGTCGGGCACCGGCAGGCGGCCGAGCAACTGGTCGGTGATCGCCAGTTGCGCCTTGAATGCGTCGCTGTCCTCGCCGTGGCGCAGCAGGGTCAGCGCCAGCACGTCGGACCAGGCGCGGTCGAGCAGGGCGCGCAGCAGGCCGCGCGGCGGCGACTGCGCGAAGCGGTCGGCCATCAGCTCGCCGGCGCGGAGGCGCGCTTGGTCCAGCCGCTCGCGGCCCTGTGCCGCCTCGACGTGGCGCCGTTCGGCGGCCTGCGCCTTGCGCGTGAGCAGGGCCAGGTGGTGTTCGATATCGGCCAGCAAGGTGGTGTAGAGGCCGGCGCTGGGCGGCTCCTGGTTGGCGCGGCTGACCAGTTGCTCCAGCTTGCTGGCCAGCGGCCTGTTGGTTTCGTCGTCGCTGCCGTCCAGCCAGTCGTTGGCGGCGGCGGCGACCGTGTCCAGCAGCTTGCGCGCGGGGTGGTCGCGTTGTTCGAAGAAATCGTGGTCGGCCACCGCCACGCGCAACACCGGCAGCTGCAGGTTGCCGAGCAGGCCGCGGGCGTTGCTGCCCTGCTGCAGTTGCTGGCCCAGTTGCTCGAACAGCTCGGCGACCAGTTCCACCGTGTCGCCCTGTTCGCTGGTGAGCTGGACACGCGGCGCGCCGGGCGGCTTGCCCAGGTTGAGCTGGGCCAGCAGCTCCTCGCGCAGGCGCGCGGCGCTGCGCAGTTCGCGACTGGCGTGGTCGGTCACCTTGGCCAGGTGCTGCTGCAGCGCACCCAGCGCCGATTGCAGTTCCTCCTCGCTGGCGACCGGCCCGGCGAGCTCGCCGGCGCCGGTATCCTGGCCGGACCGCCGCTGCGCCAGCAGGTCGCGCAGGGATTCCAGCACGTGGATGGAATCCTCCGGTGTGCCGGAGGCCTGCGGTTTGGCGGTTTCCGCGGGGGCTTCGCTGGCGGCACCGACCTCGCCCATGCCCTGGCGCTGGCGCTTGTTGACGTGGCGCGGCGCCGGCACGCTGCGCAGTTGCGGCAGGATGCCGTCGGACTGCCAGCGCAGGTTGATCGTGGCGTACAGATTGCCCAGCGTGGGCACCACGCTCTGGTCGAAATGCTGCAGCAACAGCAGCTGGTGCTTGAGCGGCAGCTCCAGCGCGGCGCTGGCCTGGTGGAACGCCTTGGCCAGCGCATGCGGGCCCAGCGGCAATGCCGCGCCTTCCAGCGGCGGCGCGCCGATCAGCACCGCCAGGCGGTGGCCCAGCTCGTACAGCGCGCGACCGTGGCGCGCGTCGGCGCGGGCGCCGAGCTGGTCCAGCGCCATCGACATCTCCTGCACGCTGGGGTCGAGCAGTTCGAGGGTCTGCCACGGGCTGGTGCTGTCGGCAGCGTCGGCTTCGGCGGGGCGTTGCGCGCCGCGGTCGAGTTCGTTGATGGCCTTGCCCAGCTCCTCCATGAACGACTGCACCAAGGCGTTCTGCCCCTGCAGCACGCGCTGGCGGCTGGCGAAGCATTCATGCTGTTCGTCGGAGCGGTGCGCGTGGTCGGCCAGCGCAAAAAGCTGCTTCTCGAATTCGGCGATGCAGCGGCGCACAGGTTCGTACAGGCCCTCCACGCACAGCGTGTAGCCGGTTTCGATCAACTGCTGGGCACGCGCCGGCCACCGCCCCTGGTTGAACTGGGCAGTTCTCCGCGCTGCCGACAAGCGCCGCCGGTCTTCTCCGACCTCCATGCAAAACCTGTGATTTCCCCGGGTCGGCCAAGTCTATGCTGCTTGCGTGGCCGGTGCCATCGCCGCGGGGGCGTCAGGCCAGGAAGCTCGCGATCACGTCGTTCAGGAAACGCTGGCCGGTGGTGCTGGTACGCAGGCGCCGGGGGTCGTCGAGCAGCCAGCCGCGGGCGCGGGCCGCGGCCAGTGCCGGGGCGATCGTGTCCGGCGCCAGGCCGGTGCGGGCGGGGAAATCGTCGAGCGGCACGCCGTCGATCAGGCGCAGCGCGTTGAGCATGTACTCGAACGGCAGCTCGCCGGCGTCCACCACCTGGTCGCCGCCGATCCGGCCGGGACCGCCGGGGTCAGCCATGTAGGCGCGCGGGCTGCGCGTCTTCCAGCGCCGGCGGACCGTGCCGCCGGTGCCGTCGCTGAGCTTGCCGTGGGCGCCGGCGCCGATGCCGAGATAATCGCCGAACTGCCAGTAGTTGAGGTTGTGCGCGCAGCGCCGGCCGGGTTGCGCATAGGCGGAAATCTCGTACTGGCCGTAGCCGGCCGCGGCCAGCCGTGCCTCGCAGGCTTCCTGCATGGCCCAGGCGTGGTCGTCGTCCGGCAGCGGCGGCGGGTTGGCGGCGAACACCGTGTTCGGCTCCAGCGTGAGCTGGTAATGCGAGATGTGCGCCGGCGCCAGCGCGATCGCGCGCTCGACGTCGGCCAGCGCGCCGTCCAGCTCCTGCCGCGGCAGCGCGTACATCAGGTCCAGGTTGATGTTGTCGTAGCCGGCGTCCTGCGCCGATTTCACCGCGGCCTCCGCCTCGCCGGCGCCGTGGATGCGGCCCAGCCGCCGCAGCTTGTCGTCGTCGAAGCTCTGCACGCCGAACGAGATGCGGTTGACGCCGGCCGCCAGATAGCCGTCGAAACGGCCATGCTCGACCGTGCCCGGATTGGTTTCCAGGGTGACCTCCGCGTCGTCGGCCAGCCTCAGGCGCTCGCGCACGCCCTCGAGCAGGCGCGCGATCAGCTCCGGTGAAAACAGGCTGGGCGTGCCGCCGCCGAAGAACACGCTGATGACCGGGCGACCCTCCAGCGCGGCGGCAAAGTCCGCGCGGTCGGCGTCGAGATCGGCCAGCAGGTGGTCGATGTAGTCGGCGTAGGGCGGCGGTTCGTTGCGCAGGCCGTGCGAGTTGAAGTCGCAGTACGGGCACTTCTTCACGCACCACGGCATGTGCACGTAGAGCGACAGCGGGGGCGCGACCAGGCTCATGCGCGGCGCGCGGCCAGCCTCGCGTGCAACTGCGCCAGCGCCTGCCCGCGGTGGCTCAGGCGGTTCTTCAGCACCGGATCGAGTTCGGCGGCGCTGAGCGTCTGGCCCTCGGGCTGGAACAGCGGGTCGTAACCGAAGCCGCGGTCGCCGCGCGGCGCGTCGAGCACGCGGCCGTGCCAGCGGCCCTCGGCGATCAGCGGTGCCGGGTCGTCGGCGTGCTGCAGCAGCACCAGCACGCAGATGAAGAAGGCGCCGCGCGCCGCGGCCGGGACACCGTCGAGTTCGCGCAGCAGCTTCGCGTTGTTGGCGGCGTGGTCGCCATGGCCGCCGGCGAAACGCGCCGAATACAGGCCGGGCGCGCCGCGCAGGCGGTCCACGCACAGGCCGGAGTCGTCGGCGAGGGCGGGCAGGCCGCTGGCGCGGGCGGCGTGGCGCGCCTTGAGCAGGGCGTTCTCGGCGAAGGTCAGGCCGGTCTCCTCGGCATCGTCGATGCCCAGGCTGGCCTGGGACACGACGTCGAGGCCGCTGTCGGCCAGCAGGGCGCCGAACTCCCTGAGCTTGCCGGGGTTGCTGCTGGCCAGCACGATGCGCGTCATGGCGCGTCAGTCCCGCGCCAACGCCGCGCGTTGCGCCGCGACCAGCTCACCGATGCCCTTGCCGGCCAGGCTCAGCAGCGCGTCCATCTCCTCGCGGCGGAACGCGTGGCCCTCGGCCGTGCCCTGGATTTCGATGAAGCCGCCGCCGTCGTTCATCACCACGTTCATGTCGGTGTCGCAATCGGAATCCTCGGCGTAGTCGAGGTCGAGCACCGGCACGCCGCGGTAGATGCCGACCGACACGGCGGCGACCGCGCCGACCACCGGGTTGCGCCGGAGGTTCTCGCGCTTCATCAGCAGGTTCACCGCATCGACCAGGGCCACATAGGCGCCGGTGATCGCCGCGGTGCGGGTGCCGCCGTCGGCCTGCAGCACGTCGCAGTCCAGCGTGATCACCC
>JBDZVT010000039.1:0-19167 GCA_040255835.1 Lysobacteraceae bacterium | reverse complement strand
CCTTGCCCTTGCCGTAGCCGGACTTCAGCTTGAAGTAGGTGATCTCCATGAGGTCACCCGACATGTCTTTCGATGTCGTGTGGCTCATCTCGGCTTCCTCCCGGATGAAGACGCTGATCTCGCTCTTCAGGTGCGGGTTCACCTCCTGCTGGAACGTCGCGTCGCAGGCTTTGCCCTGCGTGCGCATCTCGTCGAAATCCGCCCAGCTGCCCGGGTCGGACACATACGAATACGCGTAGACGTCCCCGGTTTCATGCGTCAACGCGGTCCATCTGAACTTGAAGCCGTGGTCGGCCAGGCACTTGTTGTAGCTCTTGATGCCGGCCAGGTAAGCCTGCTGGCTCGCTGGCGCCACGGTGTCGGTGTAAATGCGCGAGACCTTCGCGGGCGCGTCGGCAGCGGCTGCGCCGCTCATTGCCACCAGCAAGCCCACAGACAACACACTCAGTGCAATGCCTTTCATGAGTCCTCCCCGCAGGGTCGAAGACCCTGCCCGCATGGTGTCGGGTCACCGGCGCCACGCGTGTGGCGCAGGCCCAACCGCGCGAGTATGCGCGCGCGATACGGGCGGCGGCTGGCCGCCGCAAAAAATAAACCGGGGAAAATCGGGCGCCGCCAGGCCAGCCCTGGCGCGGAAAATGCTACGCGGCCGGAGCCGCGCGGGCCGCGGACGATGGACCCGGCACAGGCGGTGTCCGCCTACCCGGCGCGGGGTTCACGCCCGCCCCTGCTCCACCAGGGTCAGGGCCACCTTGTCGCGCAGGTAGACCGGCAAGGCCTGTTCCGGCGCCAGCACATGGCCGGCATGGAACTCGCGCAGCGCCAGCTCGGCGACATGCGCGGCCTGCGGATAGCGCAGACCATCGGCGGAATGCAGGGTGCCGCTGAGACGCTGGCTGATCGCGGGAGCGTAGGTGGCCCAGCCGCTGCCGACCACCTGCCAGGCGTCGGCTTCCGGCAACACCAGTGTCTCGGCGGTGCAGATCCGCTCCTCGTCCAGCGCGACCAAACCACCGTTGTCGTCGCGACGATAGCTGGCGGCGTAGATCTCGCCCATGCGCGCGTCGATCACGGCGAGGATCGCGGTGCCCTCTTCTTCCGGTGCTTCCAGCGCCAGCGCGGCGAGCGAGGAAATGGTGACCACCGGCAGGTCCAGCGCCAGCGCCATGCCCTGCGCCAACGACACACCCAGGCGCACGCCGGTGAACGCGCCGGGGCCGCGACCCACCGCGATCGCGTCCAGCGCGTGGCGGCCGATGCCCGCCTCGGCCAGCAGTGCGTCGGCCATCGGCAACACCAGGTCGGTGTGCCGGCGCGGCGCGATCTCGCTGCGGGCGATCAGCTCCTCGCCGTGGATCAGGGCGACGGAGCAGGCTTCAGTGGCGGTTTCGATCGCGAGCAGGTTCATGGTTCCCCCATGATAGCCGCTGGCGCTTCGCCCGACGCCGGGCCGTAGGCATACCAGTCGATGCGCCGGGTCAGGTACATCATCAGGCCGACCACCACCAGCAACACCAGGGCGCCCACCAGCAGCGCGTACTGCTCGGCGGCGATCAACCCGTACAGCATCGCGTAGATCAGCCCGAGCACGCCGCCCAGCAGTGCGCCGGCGCGCCGTGCGCGCAACACCGCCATCGCATAGCCGCCCACCAGCAACACCACCGCGGCGGCGGCGAGCGCATAGGCCGGGCCGAAACCGATCTGCTCGGACAACGCCAGCAGCACCACGTAGAACGTGGCCAGCGCTGCCCCGACCAGCAGGTATTGCACCGGATGCACACGCAGCCGCTTGAGCACCTCGAACAGGAAGAACGCCACGAAGGTCATCGCGATGAACAGCAACCCGTACTTCCCCGCGCGCACGTTGCGCTGGTAGACGTCGACCGGCTGGTACAGCTGCACGCCGAAGGTCGACGCCGCGAGCGCGGCACCGATGTCCTCGCGGTCGGTCCAGTGCTGGCCATAGCTGCGGTTGAGGTCGAGCAGATGCCAGCGCGCGTTGAAGCCTTGTGCATCGATCACATGCTCCAGCGGCAGCGCCGCGCCGATGAAGCTGGGATCGCGCCACGGTGCGTGCATCGTCACGCCGGTGCTTCGCGCCAGCGGCAGCAGCTGCAGCGCCTCGGTGCCGGCAAGCTTCAAGGTGATCTGCACGTCGATCGGCTTCGCACCCAGCGCATCCAGGTCGATCGGCACCACCACGTTCGGCCAGTGGCCGAGCCGGTCGGCCGACGATTCGAAGCGCGCCGGCTGGCCGTTGACGCGCAAATCGCCCACCTCCTGCAGGCCGCGCAGATCACCGATCGGCAGCCGCAGCTCGGCCTTGCCGCCCTGCCACGACGCATCGCTGGCGCGGCGATACTGGGCGATGTCCTGCGCCCGGAATTGCGCCCCCAGTTTCACCGTGGCGACAAACACCGGCGCGCTGTAGATGCCGTAGCTGCGCGTGGTCACTGCCATCGCCACGTCCAGCTTCAGCACATCGGCCAGCACGCTCTCGCTGCCCGCCTGCCAGCGTGGCGTCGCCTGACCTTCCGGCACCACCTGGCGTTGCGTCGGCACCACCAGCACCGGCCCGCCCAGCACCTGCTTGCCGCCCCAGCCCTGCGCGATCTGGCTGATCGCCTGCTGCCGCAGCTGCTGACGCTCGCGCACCAGCTCGCGCACCTGCAGCAACGGTATCGTCATCAACAACGCCAGCAGCCCGACCCCCAGCACCTTGGCGGTCACCGTCTGTGTCCATCGCATCATGTCGCCTCCCCGAACTGGAGCCTGCATGAGAGCAGTCGAAACGGGCCGCGACGCGTCGCAAACGGCCCGTTCGCAGGCGGGCATGTGGCCGGGACGAGGCATGCAGGGGTCGGTCGGCGCTACCTCATGGCGACCGCCTTCAGTCGCGCGCGCCGCTGCAGACGGCTTCAAGAAAGCGCATCACGTCATCGGCGCGCCCGAGTGCCACCAACTGCGCAGCCGTGAGGTCGCCAAGCTCCGCGATGCGGGTGTGCAGATACCAGCCAGCCGCCTCGTCGGGGTCGTGTTCGACGCGCGCCGCGGCCCGGCATACCGCCAGCATGTCATCGGCCAGGGACGATGAAGCGACCTCGTCCGGCCTCGATTCGCTCGACAAACCCATGGCATTCTCCCGAAGTGATCAAGACTGCACACCGTGCATCCATCACGGCAGGGGCACGACGGCGGCATCCATCACACGATGGTGTCGATCGATGCCATCGAGGCGTGTACGGCTCATCGGATCGGCTGGCGCCCCGCGAACAGCGCCACCTTGCCTTCAACTCGCAGATCGACCTCGGCGAAATGCTCGCGCAGCGCCAGCTCGAGTCCCTCACGCGTATCGCGGCGATTGCCGAAGATGCCCTTGCGGTTGTACAGCGTCATCAGGCGCCGACCAAAGCCGTTGTGGCCGGCCTCGTCACCGAGAATCGTCGCGCCGTAAAGTACGCCATGCGGTGCAAGATGCGATTTCAGATGGCCAAATACCTCGGCCTTGTCCGCCATCGTCCCCGGCAGGCAATGCAGCAGGTAGAACAGCGAAATGGAATCCTGGTTGCGCCCCACGCGGCGCGGCAACGGCACCGTCACGTCATGCCAGACCACCTGGGTGGAGTCGCGCGCGATCCGCCTTTGTGCCGCACGCAGGCTGCCACGATTGAGATCCATGAGGGTCAGCCGCACCGATGCCGGCAGCTTCGCCTTGGCCGGATAGAAGCCCGTGCCCACACCCACGTCCAAGTGACGCTCGCCGGCGTGCCGGCGAAAGAACGGCAACAGCACCGCGCGGGTGGAGCACTGCCACGCGTAGCGATTGGAAATGCCGAGCACCCACCAGTCGTACAGCTTGAGCACCAGCGGGGAATAGATGGCAGCGCCTTGTTCGGTGTCCTGATTCACGTGGTTTGCCTGTAGAGATCGACGGACAGACGTTGGAAAACTGCCAACGCCTGTCCGGAGCCGCATGGCTCGATTACCTAGCTCGATTACCTTGCCTGCGCGGCCTGCTCGATCAGCGCGGCGACTTCGGCTGGGTGCGACACCATCACCACATGCGAGGCACCCTTGATCACCACGGTCTTGCGCGAGTGAGCACGCTTGGCCATGAAGGCCTGGACGGCCGGCGGGATATTCAGATCCGCGCTGCCATAGACGAACCACGAGGGGATGGTCTTCCACGCCGCCGAGGTGCTGGCTTCATGTAGGGCCGCATCAGTGACGGGACGCTGCCCGACCGCCATCAACGACGCCTGCGCCGCAGGAACATCCGCAGCGAACTGGGCGTGGAACTTGTCCTGCTCGATGTACAGATCCTTGCCGCCATCGGCCAACGGCACCGGCGGGGCCAGCGCCGAACCCAGCGAGCTGCCCGGGAAGCGGCCGGACAGTTCGGCCGCGTTCTCGCCGACTTCGGGCGCGAACGCCGCCACGTAAACCAGCGCCTTGACATTGTCCAGACCCGTAGCCGCTTCGCTGATCACCGGGCCGCCATACGAGTGACCGACCAGTACCACCGGCCCGTGGATCGACTTGACCAGACTGTTGACCTCCGCAGCATCGCCCTTGACGCTGCGCAGTTCGTTGGCTGCCGCGATCACCGTGTAACCCTTGGCGTGCAGGCGCTTGATCACGCCATTCCAGCTGGACGAATCGGCAAAGGCACCGTGCACGAGCACTACGGTCGGCTTGGGTGCCGGCGATTTCTGCGCTGAGGCAATCACCGACATGGTCAGGGCAAAGGCGCCCAGCACGAGCCTGGCGGCAAGCAGTCTGGATGAGAGTTTCATGATCTTCCTTCCGGTAGCGGGAGTGGGGATGCCAGGCAAGCCTGGCGAGTCAAACCAGGCTGATCGTCACGTCGATGTTGCCGCGCGTGGCATGCGAGTAAGGACAGGCCTGATGCGCGCCATCGATCAGCTGCTGCGCCTGCTCGCGGTCCAGTCCCGGCAGCGAAACAGCGAGGGTCACGGCGAGCCCGTAAGCCGTGTCGCTCTCCGTGCGCCCCAACGACACGCTGGCATCCACCGCGGCATCGGCCGGCAGCCTGATCTTCTGCGCCGCACCGACGATCTGCATCGCACCCATGAAGCAGGCCGAGTAGCCCACGCCGAACAGCTGCTCCGGATTCGTCCCCGGCTTGCCCGAACCGGGCGGGCTGAGCGTGACGTCGAGTACGCCATCGCTGGATTTGCCCGCGCCATCGCGACCACCGGTGGTGTGGGTATGCGCGGTGTACAGAATTTTCTCGAGTTGCCTGGCCATGTCGATTCCTCTTGCAGATGGGGTGATCAGAACCGGCAGCGCGCAAACGCGATGCCGATGACACGCCGGGAATCAGACCAGAGCAGCCCGGCAGCCTCCATTGCACGAAGGTGTCGACCGATACCAAAGCATCATTCCGCGATAGTCAGCGCTGGATGTCTTCCACCAATTGGCCGTCCATCAGTTCGAGCCAACGATCCACACCGATCTCCGCCAGGAACGCCAGATCGTGGCTGACCACCACCAAGGCGCCTTCGTATGCGCGCAGCGCCTGAGTCAGCAGATCGACGGAGGCGAGGTCGAGGTTGTTGGTCGGCTCGTCGAGCAGCAGCAGCTGGGGCGGCGGCGTGGCGTGCAGCACGCAGGCCAGCACCGCGCGCAGCCGCTCGCCGCCGGACAGCGCGGCAGCCGGCAGATGCATGCGCGCGCCCTGGAACTGCAGCCGGGCCAGCAGGTTCGCGCGTTCCTGGGCCGGCATGTCGGGTGCGGCGAGCGCGAAGTTCTCTGCCACCGTGCGGGCCGGATCGAGCCGATCCAGCCGCTGTGACAGGTAGGCGACACGGCCTGCGCCGCGCCGCACGCTGCCCGCGTCGGGTAGCAACTCGCCGGCGATCACGCGCAGCAGGCTGGACTTGCCCGTACCGTTGGCGCCGCGCAGCGCGATGCGTTGCGGCCCATGGATGCTCAGCGCCAGCCCTTGTGTGCCGAACAGATCACGACCGCCCTGCCTCAGGCGCAAACCCTCGGCGGCGAACAGCGTGCGATCGGGTGGCACCCGCGTGGCCGGCAACGAGAGATCCAGCGACGCGGTCTCGCGCAGCGCCTGCGACGCATCGCGCAGGCGCGAACGCACTTGCTCGGCTCGCGCGGCGTGGGTCGCGTTCGCCTTCGCTGCCGAAACCTGCGCCGCGCTCTTGCGGTTGCCCGCCACGATCCGCGGCAGACCGGCATCGGCCATGCCGCGCGCAGCAACGCCCGCACGTCGCGCGGCGCGTTCGCGTGATTGCTGCATCTCGCGCTTCTCGCGCTGCCATTCGCTGCGCAGGTTGCGAGCCTGTTGTTCGGCCGCGCGCTGTTCGGTTTCCTGCGCCTCGCGATAGAGTGCGAAGCCGCCGCCGTACAGCCGCAACCCGGACGGCGCCAGCTCGGCGATCTGATCCATCCGCTCGAGCAGCGCGCGATCATGGCTGGCGACCAGCAGACAACCCTTCCACTCCTGCAGCACCGCATAGAGTCGCTGGCGTGCGGCGTGGTCGAGGTTGTTGGTGGGCTCGTCCAGCAGCAACACGTCCGGGCGCCGCAACAGCTGCGCGGCCAGGCCCAGCGACATCGCTTCGCCGCCGCTGAACGTCGAGAGCCGGCGTTCCAGCGCCACCTCGCCGAGGCCCAGTCGTCCCAGCGTGCCCATGCTGCGCTCGCGAATATCCCAGTCGCTGCCGACCCTATCGAAATGCGCGGGATCGGCGTCACCGGCCGCAATCGCATCCAGCGCACGCAGCTTCGCCGCGATGCCCAGCACCTCGGCCACCGTGGCCTCGCCATCCATCGCCAGGTTCTGCGGCAGATAGCCAACGACGCCATGCACGTCGATCCGGCCCGCCTGCGGTTGCAGTTCCCCGGCCAGCAGTTTCAGCAAGCTGCTCTTGCCCGCACCGTTGGGGGCGACCAGGCCGGTGCGAACCGCCCCCAGCGCGAAGGAAAGACCCTCCAGCACCGGCGTGCCGTCGGGCCATGAAAAAACGAGATTGGAAACGCGAATGCGTGGATCCGACATGCGGGGATCTCCCATAGTGCGCAGCCACCTTGGTGGATGCGGCCTGAAACCCGACGGCATGCCGTTGCGCGCCATCAGGGGCTATGGATGAACCGTGTTGCTCACATGTGGATCGCGATCTCCTGCAGGGACGCACATTCTATGACGCAGACACTGTACGTGGGCTAGGCCGCAGGAAAATCCGTCGACGCACTCAACGCGCGCCATCGCTCGAGCTCGTCCAGCTTCGCCCGATCGGCCTGCTCGATGATCTTCAGCGCGTCACTGCCCAGCGGCAGGCGAAAAGGCGGTTGCTCCAGCGCGGCCAGCTTCAGGATGGCCTGCGCGGCACGCACCGGATCGCCCGGTTGCTGGCCGTCGTAGGCGCGCTGCGCCCGCGCGGTCGCGCCGACCACGGCATCGTAGTCGGCACGCCCCTCGTTCAAGCGGGTCGACGCACCGGCGAAGTCGGTGCGAAAGCCACCCGGCTCGACCACGCTGACGCGCACGCCGATCAAATCCATTTCCCGCACCAGCGATTCGGAGAAACCCTCCACCGCCCATTTGGCGGCGGAGTACGGCGCCCGCCCCGGCGCGCCGATGCGTCCACCCACTGAGGAGAACTGGATAATGTGACCACTGTGCTGTTCGCGCATCAGCGGGATCGCGGCCTTGGTCATGATAATGGTGCCGAACAGGTTGGTGTCGATCTCGCGGCGGAAATCCTCCAGCGTGGTGTCCTCCACCGAATCGACGTTGCCGTAGCCGGCCACGTTGGCCAGCACGTCGAGTCCGCCGAACTCCTCCAGCGCCGTTGCCACGGCGTGGCGGGCAGCCACCGGATCGGTCACATCGAGTGCAACCAGCTGCACCGCGTCGCCATGACGCTGCTTCAGGTCATCGAGCGTCGAGGGATCGCGCGCGGTGGCTACCAGTCGATGACCAGCCGCAAGCACCGCTTCGGCCAGCGCGCGGCCAAGGCCGCGCGAACTGCCGGTAATGAGCCATCGTTGCGACATGGGTTTGCTCCTGAATGGTTCTGCTGCCGAACGGTTCACTTCGCGTAGCGGGTGAACACCAGATCGTGGTTCTTCACCCGCGCCTGGTGGCAGGCGTAACAGGTCCAGTGCTGTGCCTCGTCGGCCGGCTTGCCATCAACGAAGCGACCGAAGCCCCAGCCACCGGTGGCCGCGTACTTCTTCGAGTCCTTCACCATGAACTGCACCGTGGTGGCCCCGCCCGGGATGGAGGCCGGCTCGAACTCCGGCGACGGCACGTGTTTCCATGCCAGTTTGGCCAGTACCGTGCCATCCGGAAACGGCAGCGCGGCTTCGCGATAGGCCCTGACCGCGATGGCATTGCCCAGCACGGCGCGCAGCTCGTTCAACGGTGCCGCTTCCTGCGCCGGCGCGATCAGCTGCCACTTTCGGTAGCCGTCAGGAATGGTGACGCCGTAGATCGGTGAGGCTGGCCTGTCGGCGGTGCTGGCGTGGGCCACTAACGCCATTGCCAGCGCGCATGACGTGGCGGCAGCCGCAAAGATGACGAGTTGTATCAGTTTCATCGGGGTGCTCCCTCGCGAAAGCCTCACCTCCTCCGAACGTCATTCCCGCGAAAGCGGGAATCCATCTTGATCTTGCAGGGAAGCAACATGGATTCCCGCTTTCGCGGGAATGACGAGCAAAAGAAGTTCGAGGCGCTTCAAAGGTGGTCCGCATCGATCACCGCCTTCGTAAACGCCTGCGGCGCCTCCTGCGGCAGGTTGTGGCCGATGCCACCGGTGATCAGGCGGTACTCGTACTTGCCGGTGAAGTGCTTGCGATAGGCCTCGGCCGGCGGATGCGGCGCGCCGTTGGCGTCGCCTTCCATGGTGATGGTCGGCACGCTGATCGCCGGGAACGCGGCCAGCTTCTTTTCCAGCGCGGCGTACTTCGCCTCGCCCTTGGCCAGGTCCAGCCGCCAGCGATAGTTGTGGATCACGATGGCGACGTGGTCGGGGTTGTCCATCGCCACTGCGCTGCGTTCGAAGGTGGCGTCGTCGAACTTCCACTGCGGCGAGGCCAGTTGCCAGATCAGCCTGGCAAAGTCGTGGCGGTTCCTTTCATAGCCGAGGCGGCCGCGCTCGGTGGCGAAGTAGTACTGGTACCACCACGTCAGCTCGGCCTTCGGCGGCAGCGGTTGCTTGCCGGATGTCTGGCTGCCGATCAGGTAGCCGCTCACCGAAACCAGCGCCTTGACGCGTCGCGGCCACAGCGCCGCGACGATGTCGGCCGAGCGCGCACCCCAGTCGAAACCGGCCAGCTCGGCACGCTTGATCTTCAACGCGTCCATGAAGTCGATCACGTCCTGCGCCAGCGCGGCGGGTTCGGCATTGCGCATGGTTTTCGCCGACAGGAAGCGTGTCTCGCCATAGCCGCGCGCATAGGGAACCAGCACGCGATAGCCTTTCGCAGCCAGCGCCGGGGCCACCTCGGCGAAGCTGTCGATGTCGTACGGCCAGCCGTGCAGAAGGATCACCGCCGGGCCGTCGGCCGGACCGAGCTCGGCATAGGCCACGTCCAGCACGCCGGCCTTGATGTGCTTCAGCGGGCCCAGTGTGACGTGGGCTGCTGCGCTTTGCGCCGGCGCCGGCTCGATGGTCTGCGCATGGGCCACGCCGAGCAGGCCGAGTGGTGCCATGGCCAGCACAAGCAGCGACGAACCGACGAGGCGGCGGCGGCTTGCCGGGCGGGTTTCGTTCAACACGTTCACGTTCATGGGAGTCTCCGTGACAGGCGCGTGGCCTGCCGTTCTGGTTCAGGTGATGAAGCGATCAGTTCGCGGCGCGCCGCCGCTGGCGCGAGCGCCAGGCCAGCAGCAACGCCTGGACGATGAAGAACACGCCGCCGCCGGTGGCGTAGACGGCCAGCACATCGAGCGATGCCCGATCCCCCGCAGCCCGGACGACATAAGAGACGCCGACGAGGAAGGACAACCCGCCCGCGATCAGCATCGGCCACTGCCGGCCCAGCTCGGGGCCGCGCCGTCGCAGACCGACGATCAGCTGCGCCGCACCGGAGACGATGGCCCAGGCGCCGAATACTGCGAGCGCTGCCGCCACCCCGATGCCGCCTGCCACGCCCATGGCGATGGCGGCGAGGGTGCTCAGCATGCCGTTGAACGCGATGACCCGGCGTCCCGACCCATTCGGCATGGTGCGGTAGTCGATCAGCGAGGACGCCGCATCGATCAACGGATAGACGACCAGCAGCACGATCGCCAGGGTGTCGAGCGTGGCGTGGGCGCCGGCGAAGATCCCTGCCCATGCCACCGCCAGCAGGCCGCGAACCAGGTATAGCTTCAGCAACGAGGCACGCTTGCCGTTCGGCATGGGGACCCGCATCGCCAGCGTGCCTCCATCGAGCAGAGTCGTATTCATCGCGGGGCTCCATCGCGATGGCGCAGCGGCCGAAACGCCTCGCGCAATTCCTCGCTGAACAACTGCGGCTGTTCCCACGCAGCGAAGTGGCCGCCCTTGTCTGCTTCATGGAAGTAGTAGAGCGAGGGATAGGCCTGCGTCGTCCAACTCTTCGGTGCGCGATATATCTCGCCGGGGAAGACGGTCACCGCCACCGGCACCTTGATGGTGGTGGTCTTCTGCGCCGCGGCGCTGAAGTTGTTGTTGTTGTTTTCCCAGTAGAAGCGCGAGGACGACGCGCCGGTATTGGTCAGCCAGTACAGGGTGATGTCGTCGAGGATCGCGTCGCGGCCCAGCACGCGTTCGGGATGGCCGTCGCTTTCGGTCCACTCGGCGATCTTCTCGTACGTCCACGCGGCGAGGCCGGCCGGCGAATCGGCCAGCGAATAGCCGATCGTCTGCGGTCGCGTCACCATCATTGCGCCGTAGGCGGCGTTCCTGCCGAAGAAGGTGCTCAGCTGGTCGTAGGCGCGACGCTCGTCGGCGGAAAGGCCCGCCGGTGCCGGTGCGCCGGTGTTGATCCCGTTCACCAGGTTGGCGGGAATGGTCGCCGGCATGTTGAGGTGGATGCCGAGCAGGCCCTTCGGCGCCTGTCGCGCCAGCGCGTCGGAAATCACCGATCCGTGGTCGCCGCCTTGCGACACGTAATGCGTGTAGCCAAGGCGCTTCATCAGCACGTCCCAGGCCTTTGCCACGCGGTCGGGGTTCCAGCCCTGCACCGTCGGCCTGCCCGAGAAGCCGTAGCCGGGAATCGCTGGAATCACCACGTCGAATGCATCTCTCGCGCGTCCGCCGTAAGCCACCGGATCGGTCAGCGGACCGATCGTCCTGATGAACTCCAGCGGCGAGCCCGGCCAGCCGTGGGTGAGGATCAGCGGCATCGCGCCCGGTTCGCGCGAGCGCACGTGGATGAACTGGATGTCCACGCCGTCGATCGTGGTGACGAACTCCGGCAGCGCGTTCAACTTCGCCTCCACCTTGCGCCAGTCGTAGCCGTTGCCCCAGTACTTCAGCAGCGCCTGCATGGTCGCCAGCGGCACGCCTTGCGAGGTGTCGCTGACGGGCTCCTTGTCGGGCCAGCGCGTGTTGGCGATGCGCTTGCGCAGGTCGGCAAGCTGCGCTTGCGGCACGTGGATGTGGAACGGGCGGATGCTGGTGTCGTCCTTGCCGGCTGCCTGCGGGCTGCCCGTCACGGGAGTCGCCTGGACATGGTTAGCGAACGCAAGCAGGGAAAGACCGCAGGCTGCGGCAAAGGCGGCGACGGCCAACGAGCGGCGAGGGAACGCAGACGGGGCTGGGTACATGATCGATCTCCGGGAAGTGCGGTGCCGGCGGATGCGGCACGCAGCGGGCAGGAGCGATCACAGCAGGGGCGCGGGAGCCTGACGATTGCACGATGGTGTCGGTCGATACCTTGGTATCACGCGCCCAGGCGCTCCCACTCTCCCGTGGGAGCGGCTTCGACCCCGGTGTTTTTCCGCGCAACGATCGTTGTGGTTGAAGCCGGCCCCGCGACGCGGAAGAACGGCGCCATCCGCGCACGCGGCGCAGCGCCTGACGCGGCTCGCCGCCAGGAACCGACACCAAAGTATGATGGGCCGGTACGGGCGAATGGCGCATCCTCGTCCGGCGGCAACTGCCAAGCGAGGACCGGTATGGAGCATGACGGCCACAGGCCCGACCCGTCCGACCTGGGACAATTCATCGACGACATTCCGGCACTCGTTGCACTGATGACGCCGGAAGGCGCCCTGGATCGCGTCAACCGCCGGACTCGGGAGTACTTCGGCGCCTCGCTGGACGAACTCAAGCGCTGGTCGGCCAGCGACATCGTCCATCCGGAGGATCTGCCCGCGGTGCTCGCCGCGTGGATGCACTCGGTAGGCACCGGCGAGCCCTACGACATCGAACACCGCATGCGGCGCGCCGACGGCGCCTACCGCTGGTTCCACGTCCGTGGCCTGCCGCTCCGGGACGACGAGAGCCGCATCAGCCGCTGGTGCGTGCTGGAGATGGACATCGAGGACCGCAAGCGCGGCGACGCCCGGCTGGCCAGTACGTTGAACGAGCTTTCCGCCTCGGAGGAACGGCTGCGCACCATCGTCGATGCCATACCCGGTTTCGTCTGGAGCGCGGGGCCGGAGGGCGGCGTCGATTTCCTCAACCAGCGATGGTGCGATTACACCGGCGTGCCGATGCGCGATGCCCTGGGCAATTGCTGGACGTCAACCATCCATCCGGAAGACTCCGACGGCATCCAGGCATGCTGGCGGTCGCTGCTGGCATCCGGTCAGCCGGGTGAGTTCGAGGCCAGGCTGCGGCGCTTCGACGGCATCTTCCGCTGGTTCCTGATCCGTGCCGTCCCCTTGCGCAACGCCACCGGCGAGGTGATCCGATGGTACGGGCAGAACACCGACATCGAGGACCGCAAGCGGGACGAGAAACTACTGGCGGGCGAGAAGCATCTGCTGGGCATGATGGCCAGCGGTGCGCCGCTGGCGCAGGTACTCGGGTCCCTCTGCGAACTGGTCCAGGCCACCGAGGCCGACGCTCTTTGCAGCGTGGCGCTGATCGAGGTACGGCGCACGCCCGCGTCACGACACCTGCGCCTGCAGCCGGGCGCCGCACCGGACGTTCCCGGCGACCTGCTCGAAGACGCGAACGGCCAGTCGCTGGACGCCGAAATCAGTCCAGTCGCCTGGTCGGCCACCCGCGGTGAGCCGGCGGTGCTGGCCGACCTGGCAACCGACACGCGCTGGACGGCCTGGCGCGCGGTTGCCTTCTCGCACGGCATCCACGCCTGCTGGTCCATGCCGATCCGCTCCAGCGGCGGCGACATGCTGGGCGTCTTCTCGATGCTGTGGCGCAAACCGAAGGCGCCGGAGCCGTCCCACCACAACCTGCTCGCGCAATTCACCCATCTGGCCGGCATCGCGATCGAGCGAGCGCGCAATGAGGCGGCGCTGCGGCAGAGCGAAGCGTTCCTGGCCAGGACGCAGCGTCTCAGCCTCACCGGCACGGTTGCGTGGCGGGTGGATACCGATGAGATCCTCTGGTCGGAGGAGCTCTACCGGATCTACGAATTCGATGCCGGCACTACGCTGACGCACGACCTGATCAATACCCGCATCCACCCGGAAGACATTCCCGCGCACGACGAGATGCTGCAGCGACAACGCGGCGACGCCAGGGATTTCGAGAGCGAGCACCGCTTGCTGATGCCCGACGGGCGCGTGAAATTCCTGCATCTGGTCGCCCACACGACGCGCGACGAAAACGGCGCTCTGGTCTACATCTCCGCCGTGCAGGACGTCACCCAGCGCCGGCTCGCCGACGAGGCGCTGAGCAAGGTCCGCTTCGAGCTTGCGCACGTCGCCCGGGTGGCCAGCCTGGGCACCCTGACCGCGTCGATCGCGCACGAGGTCAACCAGCCGCTGTCCGGCATCATCACCAACGCCAATACCTGCCTGCGCATGCTGGCCACCGACCCGCCGAACGTGGAAGGCGCGCGCGAGACTGCGCGCCGCACGATCCGCGACGGCAACCGCGCGTCGGACGTGATCAAGCGGCTGCGCGCGCTGTTCGCCAAGAAGCAGGCCGTGGCCGAACCGCTGGACCTGAACGAGGCCGCGCGGGAGGTCGTCGCCATGCTGCTGGGCGAACTCCAGCGCAACGGCGTCACCCTCCACCCCGACTTCGCCGACGGCCTCCCGCCCGTGGTGGGCGACCGCGTGCAACTGCAGCAGGTGATCCTCAACCTGATCCTCAACGCGTCCGATGCCATGGCCGGCATCGCGGATCGCCCGCGGCGCATGGTGGTACGGACCGAACGCGACGAAGTCGGCCGCGTCCGCCTGTCGGTGCGCGATGCCGGCGTCGGTTTCGATCCGCGGGATGCGGGCTCGTTGTTCAACGCCTTCTTCACCACCAAGGCCGACGGCATGGGCATCGGTCTGTCCGTCAGCCGTTCCATCATCGAAAGCCATGACGGACGGCTGTGGGCGGAGGCGCACGAGGGGGCCGGCGCCACGTTCGCGTTTTCCATCCCGTGCCTGCCCGAAAAGAATGCTGCCGACGCAAACGCCCCTGCCGGCTCAAACCGCACCACGGAGAGTTCTTGATGGTCATGCCCCTGCTCGTGTCGGTCGTCGATGACGACGAGTCCGTGCGCGAGTCGTTACCCGATCTTCTGCGGGAATTCGGCTATGCGGTGCAGGCATTCTCGTCGGCGGAGGCTTTCCTCGCTTCGGGCCAGCTCGATGCGACGCGCTGCCTGGTCCTCGACATCGCCATGCCGGGCATGTCCGGCCCCGACCTGCAGCGGGAGCTGGCGCGCCAGGGACGGTCGATCCCGATCATCTTCATCACCGCCCACGGCGATGCCGCCGATCGCCCGCGGCTGGTCAGGCAGGGCGCGGTGGATTGCCTGTTCAAGCCGTTCGGCGAAGCGGCGCTGCTGAAGGCGCTGAGCGCGGCGCTGCCCGGGCGCTGAGAGGTTGTGAATTTTTCAACCTCTCAGGCCGGCCAGGGATGGCCGGGCGCGGATCGGGCACGCAAGTGCCTGATTCGCGTGAGTGCGTCCGGGCGTGTACCGGACGCACGATAGAAGAAAACCACAGGAAGTGGTTTTCTTCTCAGACTCTGAGCAGAACTCCATCATCGCGGATGTCATAGCATGTACAGCCAAGCCAACGTGTTCACCGACGGATCGAGGCCAGTCACCATGTCGCCAGTCACCCCCGTCGTGTTCGTGGTCGACGACGACGTGTCGGTGCGCGAGTCGCTGGAGCTGCTGCTGCGCGTCGCCGGCTGGCAGGCAAGGATGTTCTCCACCGCGCAGGCGTTCCTCGACCACCAGGCCGCCATGGTGCCGAGCTGCCTGATCCTCGACGTCAACCTGCCCGGTCTCAACGGGCTGGACCTGCAACAGCGCATCGCCGCCGAGCGGCCGCACATGCCGATCATCTTCATCACCGGTTTCGGCGACGTGCCGATCACGGTCCGGGCGATGAAGGCCGGCGCGGTCGAGTTCCTCACCAAGCCGTTCGATGACGACGTGCTGCTCCAGGCCATCGACAGCGCCATCGACCGCAGCCGCAACGCGCTGGAGCACGAGGAAAACCTGCAGGCGCTTCGGGCGACATACGCCACGCTCACTCCGCGCGAACAGCAGGTGTTGGCGATGGTAGTGGCCGGCCGCCTGAACAAGCAGATCGGCGCCGACCTGGGCATCAGCGAAATCACGGTGAAGGCCCACCGCGGCAAGGTCATGCGCAAGATGAAGGCACGCTCGCTCGCCGAGCTGGTGAAGATGGCCGCCGGGCTCTCGCCTGCGCCCACGCCTCCGGACTGACATTTCCACGCAACGACAACGCGACCCGCATGGCCCGCTATGGCTCCGCCGGACAACCGGCTGCCGCGACGGCGGCGCGCAACTGCCGGTAGCCTTCGACCAGGCGCGGACCGGGCCGGCCGAGGTAGGCCTCGCTGATCGCGTGGATGCGATCGTGCCGCACCGCCGGCACGTCGGCCCAGCCCGGGCGCTCACGCACCTTGTCGGCGCGGTAGTTCTCCACCTTCACGCCGCACCAGCTCATCGCCACGATGTCGGGGCGCTCGGCCGCCGCCTCGGCATAGTGCAGCGGCACGCTGCGGGCATCCACCTCGCCCCACGGGTTGATGCCGCCGGCAAGCTGGATGATGTCGTTCACCCAGGAATGCCGGGCCACCGCGATCACCGGCTTGGGCCACCATTCCACCAGCACGCGCGGACGCGCGCCGACTGGCTTCACCGCCGGCATCGCCACACGCATCGAGGCCACCAGCGCCACGCCGCGTTCGGCCACGCCCAACGCGGCGGCGATGCGCTGGATGTCCGCGTACACGTCGCCCAGCGACTGCGGATCGCACACCAGCGTGGCCAGCCCCGCCGAGTGCAATGCCTCCACTACCTGCTCGTGCCCCGGCACGGTCAGCGAACTCAGCACCAGGTCCGGCTCCAGCGCCTGCACCGCCGCCACGTCGAGGTCCAGGTCGCGCCCGGCGCGGGGCAAACGCGCCACCACCTCCGGCGGGTAATCGGAGTCGGCATCCACGCCGACCAGCTGGCTGGCGCAGCCCAGGGCACAGACGATCTCGGTGTTGGAGCAGGTATGGGAGAAGATGCGCATCGGCGTGCCGGCCCGTGGACTGCCGCCAGTGTCGCGCAATGCCGTCGCGCGGGCCAAGGCGAGCCCGGCCGCAGGCGCTCAACCGGGCCTTTCCTGCGGCAGGCCGAATGCGAACGAGTCCATCGACAGCACGCCGTAGGTCATGCCGCCTTCGACCAGCCACGCGGTTTCCGCGCCGGTGCTTGCACCCACGGCCACCAGCAGCGGCAGGTAGTGTTCTTCGGTCGGATGCGCGCGCTCGGCATGCGGTGCGCGCCGACGGTAGTCGACCAGCGCCTCCACGTCGCGCGCCGCCACCGCGTCGCGAATCCAGTCCACGAAATGCTGCGCGTATTCCGGGTCGCGGACGTGCTGGCGGAATTCGTACAGGTTGTGGGTGAGGCTGCCGGAGCCGACCACCAGCACGTCGCGCTCGCGCAGCGGCGCCAGCACCTGGCCCAGCCGCAAGGCGTCGGCCGCGTCCAGTTGCTGTGGCAGCGACACCTGGAACACCGGCACGCCGGCGTCCGGGAACAGGTAGCGCAGCGGCACCCAGGCGCCGTGGTCGAGGCCGCGCCGCGCGTCGAGCGCCACCTCGAAGCCGGCTCCGGCGAGCAGGTCCGCGGCATCCCGTGCCAGCATCGGTGCGCCCGGCGCGGGGTACTGCAACTGGTACAGCGGCGGCGGGAAGCCGCCGAAATCGTGGATCGTCTCCGGTGCGGCGCTGGTGCCCACGCGCACGCCGCGCGTCTGCCAGTGCGGCGACACGACCAGCACGGCGGCGACGCCACGCAGGGACTGGCCGATGGCGCGCAGGTTCGGGCCGAGCAGGCCCGGTTCCAGCGCGAACATCGGCGAACCGTGGGAGATGAACAGCGAAGGGGCGGTCATGGTGGCGACTCCGGGGAAAAAGGCAGCGGGCACATGCGCGCCCGCTGCGTGAAACGGAACGGATGGCGGTCAGGCGTTGCGGCGCCTGGCCCACGCGTGGTCGAGGCTGAAGATGCCTGCCCCGTGCGCGGCGAGCATCAGGAAACCGCCGGCCATCGCCACGTTCTTCCAGAAGTTGATCGCCTGCGCGGCATCGCCGAGGTTGGCGTGGAACAACGCGGCACTGGCGAGCGAGAAGGCGGCCAGCGCCAGTGCGATCCAGCGGGTGAAGCTGCCGGTGAGGATGGCCAGGCCACCGCCGAGCTCCAGTGCGATCACCAGCGGCAACAGGCCGCCCGGCAAGCCGGCGGAGGCCATGTACTGCTGGGTGGCGGCATAACCGGCGATCTTGCCCCAGCCGGAGATGATGAAGATGAGCGCGAGGCCGACGCGGCCGAACAGGGTGAGCGAAGCATTCATGGGAAATCCTCGGGTGGGGGTGACGGGAGCGGATTGACGGGAGACACTCTATTCGCCACCTGGATGCGGATAAACTGGCTTTGGATTGACTGACTGTCTCGAATATCGGAACAAATGGAGCGGTGCCGTGGACAAATTCCAGGAAATGGCCAGCTTCGTCGCCGTGGTCGAGGCCGGCAGCTTCGTGGGCGCCGCGGAGGCGACCGGCTTGTCCAAGGCGGCCGTGTCGCGGCATGTCGGCGAACTCGAACAGCGCCTCGGCGCACGCCTGCTGCACCGGACCACGCGGCGGCTGTCGCTGACCGACGACGGCCAGCTGTTCTTCGCCCGGGCCAAGGAGATGCTGGCCGCGGTCGACGAGGCGGAATCGGAGATCAGCTCGCGCAGCGGCGAGCCCAGTGGACGGCTGCGCATCAATGCGCCGCTCAGCTTCGGCGTATTGCATCTGGCCCCGCTGTGGCCGCACTTCGCGCAGCTCTACCCGAAGGTGTCGCTGGACATCGAACTGAGCGATCGCGTGGTCGACCTGGTCGAGGAGGGCTACGACCTGGCCGTGCGCATCACCAACCTGCCGAACTCGCAACTGGTCAGCCGGCAACTGGCGACGACCCGCATGGTCGTCTGCGCGTCACCGCCCTACCTGGCGCAGCACGGAACCCCGGAACACCCGCGCGACCTCGCCCGGCACGAGGTGATTTCCTACAGCTACTTCGCCGCCAGAGACGAGTGGACCTTCACCGCAGCCGACGACACGGCGGTCACCGTGCGCACCCATGCGCGCATCCACGCCAACAACGGCGACACCTGCCGCGCCGCGGCGCTGGAACACCAGGGCATCGTCCTGCAGCCGGACTTCATCGTCGCCGACGACCTGCGCCGCGGCGACCTGGTCGAACTGCTGCCGGGCTGGCGTGCGATGACGCTCGGCATCCACGCGGTGTATCCCTCGCGCAAGCATCTGCCGATCAAGACGCGGAGGCTGGTGGACTTTCTGGTGGAAGCGTTTGCGGTGCCGGGGTGGGATGTGCCGCGCTGATCGCCGCGCAGAGCGATCAATCGCCTTCGGCGAACCGGATCACTTCCCGCACCGGGCGAGGTTCCGAATGGGCATGGGGAGGCGGCCCCGCCCGACGGTGAGGGTTCAACCGGTCGACGCGGACATGGACAGGCTTGGCGGGCAGTGCCGG
>JBDZVT010000016.1:2706-84472 GCA_040255835.1 Lysobacteraceae bacterium | reverse complement strand
GTGCGGTAGACCTTGGACAGGTGGGTCATCTTGAGCATGCTGGTTCCTCGGTGGTGGTGATCTTGAGTCCCTCTCCCGTCGGCGACCTTGGGAGTCCCCTTGCGGGTGAGAGGGGTTGGGGTGAGGGTTCGGTCTTGCCAAAAAGTCCGCGCAAGCCCCGTACCCTCATCCGCCCTTCGGGCACCTTCATTCGGCACATCCAGGTGCCTCACCCTTCGGGCGGCTTTCGCCGTGCAAATCGGCACTCCTGCCGATTTGTCTCCCGGGGGAGAAGGAAGATAGTCAGTTGCTGATCGCGACCTTCGCCGCGCCCTTGAAGTTGTCGGTACCGGAGATCACGATCTTGTCGCCTTCCTTCAGGCCTTCGAGGATCTCCACCTTGTCGATGCTGGAGGCGCCGACGCGGATCGGGGTCTTGGTGGCGATGCCGTCGTGCACCAGGTAGGCGTAGCTGCCGCCGGATTCGTCGACGAAGGAGCCGCGCTGCACGGTGAGCACGTTGTCGCGCTTGTCCAGCAGCACGCGCACCGACAGGCGCTGGTTCTGGCGCAGCTGCTTGGGCGTGGCACCGTCGAAGCGCAGCCGCGCGGCGACCTGGCCGTTGACCACCTCGGGCGAGATCGCGCTGACGATGCCCTTCCAGGTGTGGCCGTTGCCGCTGATCTCGCCGGTCATGCCGATGCCGAGGTCGCGGGCGAAGCTCTCCGGCACCTGCATCTCCACCTGCAGGGCGGACAGGTCGACCACGCTGAGCAGTTGCGCATCCTTGGCCACGGTGGCCTTTTCGGCGATGAACAACTGGCCGACCTGGCCGTCCACCGGCGACTTCACATCGAGGTCGTCGACCTGGCGCTTGAGGTCGGCCACCAGCAGCAGCTGGCGATCATGCGCCAGCTTCTTGGACTGGATGTCGAAGTTGAGACTGGCGTTGTCCATGCCCAGGTCGGACTTGGCGTGCTCCAGGGCGATGTTGGCCTTGTCCAGGGTGTCCTTGGCGCGGTCGACGTCCATGCTGGGCACGGCGCCGCGGGCAAACGCCTTCTGGTAGCGGGCGAGGTCGCGCTGGGCTGTCTGCAGGTCGATCTTGGCGTTGTCGTAGGCCTTCTGCAGGGCGGAGCGCTGCTTGCGTGCATCGACCTGCGCGCGCATGTAATCGACCTGCATCGCGTCGGCGTTGCTCTGTTCCTGGGCCAGCTTGTTGGTCAGCTCGGGGCTGTCGATGGTGGCCAGCACCTGGCCCTTCTTCACCGTGTCGCCGGCGTGCACCTTCAATGTCACCGCGCCACCCGAGGTGGCGTACAAGGTGGGGCTGACCGCCGCCACCACCTTGCCTTCGGCGGCGATGTCGCGCACGAACGGGCCGCGCTCGACCGTGGCGAACGACAGCCGCGAGGCACTCACCGAGCCGGAGGCGGAGAACAGCCGCCCGATGCCGGGCGCCAGCCACACCAGCAGCCCGAGCACGAGCACGCCGACGGCGCCGAAGATCAGCTGCCGTTTGCGATTGGGTTTGACCTCTACCAGTTTGTCCTGTGCGGAAGTGTCGCGAATCATCGTGTCGTTCCCGGCCGCATGCCGTGCGGCTACGCAGGTGACACAGCAATCCGCGTGCCAGCGCAGGACGGCCGGGAAAAACCCATGATTTCAATACTTTGGAAAACGCCGCCGGCGTCGCCGAAGTGTCCGCGGACACCGTACGGACAGCCGGACGCGGCCTCGTCCCCCGGTTCAGCGCAGCATCGCGCCGTCGCGGGCGATGCGTGCGGCCAGCTCCCGCACCAGGGTGGAGGTGGCATCCACGGCCTCGGCGCCGAGCAGTTGCAGGCCGGCATGGCGGCGCAGGCGGAAGCGCAGCAGCCGCGCGCTGGCCGGCTGCCCCGCCGGCACGCCGGCGCGGGCGGCGGCGGCTTTTCCCGCCCCGGCGGCATGCAGCGCATCCCAGGCGAGGTAGTCGGTGTCCGGCAACAGGTACAACCGCGCCAGCAGATGCTCATCCGCGTCGCGGCACTCCATCCACTCGCGGGGTCCGTCGGGGGTGATCGCGCTGACCGAGGCCAGGCTGCGGGTATGCAGCAGCGGGGCCAGCTCGACGGATTCGACCAGCAGGCCGGGCAAGGGCCGGCCCCGCAGCGGGCCACTGGCCGCCGGCACGTACAGCACGCTGCCCAGCGCGGGCAGGCCGGCGAACCAGCGGGCCGTGCCCAGGCAAAGACGCGAGCGACAGGTGTGGCGTGCTTCGGCCGGCGCGTGCGGGACCGGCCACGCGCCCGCGCCCGGCGCGATCCCCGCCGCCGCCTGGCGCAACAGGCCCGCACGATCCCGACGCATGCCCATGACTACTTGGTCAGGATCAGCTTGTCGTTGCGGGTCAGGCGCAGGTGGTACTCGCTGCCCTGGTGCTGGATCACCAGCTCGTGCCCGCCGGCCAGCAGCAGGGCGCTGCTCACCCGTCGCACGGGCGCCGGGTCTAGGCCGGTACGCGGCGCACCGTGCCGCGCAACCAGATGGAGGGTGGAAGTACGCGGAGAGAGCATGGGCATGGCTGATCCGGTGGTGGGTCGATGACTCAAATAATAATCATTCTCATTTAAGAGTCAACCGGCCCGGCACCGATCAACCGGCTGCCGCTTCCAGCCGCCGCGCGACCGAGGCATCCAGCCGCGGCAGCAGTTCCAGCGCGTCGAGGTTCTGCGCCAGCTGGCCGAGCTTGCTCGCGCCCAGCATCACCGTGGACACGTGCGGGTTCAGCAGGCACCAGGCGATCGCCAGTTGCGCCAGGCTGGTGCCGAGCTCTTCGGCGATCGGCTGCAGCGCACGCACCCGCGCCAGGTGCCCGTCGCCCTCGCCCAGCACGCTTTTGCGCAACCACTCGTAGCCCGGCTGTGCCAGCCGCGAATCGGCGGGAATGCCCTGGTTGTACTTGCCGCTCAGCAGCCCCGAGTTCAGCGGCGACCAGATCGTGGTGCCCATGCCGTACTTTTCGTACAGCGGTGCGTACTCGCGCTCCACCCGCTCGCGATGCAGCAGGTTGTACTGCGGCTGCTCCACCACCGGCGCGTAGAAGTGGTTCTCCCGCGCCACGCGATGGGCCTCTTCGATCGCCTCGGCCGGCCACTCGCTGGTGCCCCAGTACAGCACCTTGCCCTGGCGCACCAGGGTGTCCATCGCCGCCACGGTTTCGTCCACCGGCGTGTCCGGGTCGGGGCGGTGGCAGAAGTAGAGGTCCAGGTAATCCACGCGCAGGCGTTGCAGCGCCTGGTGGCACGCCTCGACCACGTGCTTGCGCGACAGGCCACGCTGGGTCGGCCGCGGCTCATCCACCGCGCCGAAGAACACCTTGCTGGACACGCAATAGCTGTCGCGCGGAAAGCGCAGGTCGGCCAGCACGTCGCCCATCACCTGCTCGGCCACGCCGTTGTTGTAGGTCTCGGCGTTGTCGAAGTAGTTCACCCCGCGATCGTGCGCCAGCGCCAGCAGCTCGCGCGCTTCCTTGCGTCCGACCTGGCGGCCGAAGGTGACCCAGGCGCCGAACGACAGCGCGGACAACTGCAGGCCGGATCGGCCGAGGCGGCGGTATTGCATGGGGAACTCCTTGTGGATGGCGAAAGATGGAACGAAACCCGCAGCATCGCACGGCCGCCGTCACGGCGACGTTCGCGACGGCGGGCTGTCCGAGTGTTGACATCCACAACAGTTAGTCTAGACTAACCGTTAGTGAAAGCTAACCTTAAGCAACGAGTGCAGGCACTGGCCGATCCCACCAGGATGGCCATCTTCGAGCGGATCGCCGAGGCGGGCCGCCCTCTGGCCGTGGTCGATATCGCGGAGGGCCTGGCGGTCAGCCGATCCGCGGTGTCGCAACACCTGAAAGTGCTCAAGGTGGCCGGGCTCGTCATCGACCAGCCCGCCGCCAATCGCCGTCTGTACCGGATCGAGCCGCAAAGCCTCGCCGAACTTCGCGATTACTTCGACAGCTTCTGGCGCGATTCCCTGCTCGCCTTCAAGCAAGCCGCCGAAACCCCGGAGGACTCCCCGTGAACGACACCGACACCCTGATCGCCCCCGTCCGCCACACGCTGGTCGTGGATGCGCCCCGCGAGCGTGCTTTCGACGTGTTCACCCGCGGCATCGACCGATGGTGGTTCCGCGATCATCACATCGGCAAGCAACCCCTGCAGGAGGTGGTGATGGAGCCACGCGCCGGTGGTCGCCTGTACGAGCGCGGCGTCGACGGCAGCGAGTGCGACTGGGGCCGGGTGCTGGCCTGGGATCCGCCCGCCAGCGTGCGGGTGTCGTGGCAAATCAATGGCGAGTGGCAATTCGAGACCGACCTTGCGCGGAGCAGCGAGTTCGAAGTGCGCTTCATCGCCGAATCAGCCACGCGTACCCGGGTCGAGTTCGAGCATCGCGGCTTCGAGCGCCACGGCGCGGCCGGCCAGGCCATCCACGATGCCGTCGTCGGCGGCTGGAGCGCCCTGCTGGCCGCGTTCGCGGCGGCCACCGGCCCGGACGGGGAGGCGCACGCGTCATGAAGGTTTCCCGGCTGCACGCCCTCCCTCTCGCACTGGCCCTCGCGGCGTGCGCCTCGACTCCACCCCGGGCAACGACGGAGACGCGCGCCGAGGTCGAGCAGCAGGTCGAGAATCTGCTGCACGCCTACGCCACGAATGATCCGGCGGCCGTGCTGGCACTGCTCGACCGGCGCGGCTTCACGGTGTACGGCAGCGACGTCGCCGAGATCGTCCACGATCCCGCCGGGCTGAGGCAGCTGATGGCGGACGACTTCGCCTTGTGGAAGACCGCCCGGTTCGGCATGCCCGCCAACGTGGACATCCGGATCGAAGGCACGGCAGCGAGCGCGTTCTTCGACGTGCCGTTCTCGGCCGGCGGTAGACCCCCTGTCACCGTGCGCTTCGGCACCAGCTGGCGCTACGACCACGGCCACTGGGTGCTGATGCAGGGCAGCAGCACCGTGCCCACCACCGGATCGTCCGCCCACCAGTTGATCAACAGCCACTCCTGAACAGACGGCAGGCCGTCGAGCACCGCGTATCGCCGCAGCCGGAATCCGGGGCGTCCCGCGGATCCGCGGGATATCCGGGTCCTTATTCCAAACTCGAACACTGCAGGAGAAATGCCTTGACTGCTTCCACTTTTGAGTATGTCACCTACATCCGCACCAATCCGGACAAGCTGTGGCTGCTGCTGACCGATGCCCAGTTCATCCCGCAGTACTGGTTCGGCATGCACTGCGAAAGCCGGTGGACCCCGGGATCCTCCTGGAAACTGCTGTCTGGTGACGGACAAGTCTTCGATTCCGGCGTCATCGTCGAAGCCGAACCGCTGCGACGCCTGTCGATCCGCTGGCAACATCAACACAGGCCCGAACTCCGAGCCGAAGGCCACTCGCGTTGCACGATGCAACTGGAACCCAGTGGAACCGCCGTCAAACTCACCATCATCCACACCATCGAGCGCCATCCCTCGAAGCTCATCGAGGCGGTGTCGATCGGATGGCCCAAAGTCATTTCCAATCTCAAATCACTGCTGGAGACCGGACTCGTCGCCCTGATGGATCCCTATCCGGCGAGCCCATCCCACGACAAGCTGCTGACGACGCACTGAGGCGAGGGAACCGATCATGGCCAGGATCATTTTCGGAAATCATTCATCGGTACTGGTACCACGGCAGGACCGGGACAGCATCCGCAAGTTCTACTGCGACGTACTCGGCGGAAGGCTGGTGAAAGCGGACCCGGACCGGGACTTCATTCGTCTTGGCGACGACTTCTATATCGCTTTCCTGTTCGGCGACGTCGCCGACGAGAGCGAGTTTTTGCGGAGCGCCCGCTCCGTCTGGCTGGAAATCAAGACGGACGACGTGCAAGCCGTGAGCCGCAAGATCCTCGATTCCGGCGTGAGGAAGCTCCCCCTGCCCGATCCGCACCTCTATTTCCAGGCGCCCGGCGGTCAATGCCTCAGGCTGGTCGGCATCGATGAGGACCTGTCGTTCTACGAGGGAGTTGGAGCGGGCCCGGACATGGTGAAAATCAAGCAGGCGCTCGGGCAGCTGTCGGCGTGATCGGGCGGCGCCCGGTTGCCGCGGCACCGCTTCCGACCAGCAGCTGCAGCCGGCGCATCAGTCGCGCGGAGCGGCCTCGATTCCCAACCCGTCGATGCCGGCAATCCCGACTGCATCGAAACCGGCCAGTGCACTGAACCGGCGCCCCCGCTCTGCATAGTCCTTGAACTGGTCGAAACTGGGCGCACCCGGCGACAGCAGGATCACCCCGTGCGCAGGCGTGCGCCTCCTGGCCGCCTCGACCGCGCTGGCGAGATCGTCCACCAGCAGGACCGGACAGCCGACGCCGGCTGCGCGCAGCGCGGTTTCGATGCGCGCCCCATTGCTGCCCATGCAGACGACCGCGTGTGCCGACGCAGTACGCATCGCCTCGACGAACGGCGTCCAGTCCAGCCCGCGGTCGTGGCCGCCGACCAGCACGGTCACCGTGCGGCCGTGCAGGCTTTCCAGCGCGGCGAGCGTGGCCAGTGGCGTGGTGCTGATCGAGTCGTTGACCCAATGCCGGCCATCGTGTTCACCCAGCGGCTGCAGGCGATGCGGCAGCGGGCGGAAGCTTGCCAGTGACGGCGCGGCAGCGAGCGCGTCCAGGCCGATCGCCTCCAGCGCGGCCAGCGCGGCGCAGGCGTTCAAGGCATTGTGCAGGCCGGGCGCGGCCAGTTGCGTCACCGGGAAAACCCGTTGCGTGCCCTGGCAGATGACATCGTCGGCAACGTGCCAGCCTTCGGCCTGACCGAACAGCAGACGTTGCGGATGCGCGCCGGTGCGCTGCAGCAGGTTCGCTTGCAGGCCATTGACCAGCAGCGTGCGCGCGGCGTCGGCCAGCTTGAGCTTGTCGGCGACGTAGCGCTCGCGCGAGCCGTGCCAGTCCAGGTGTTCCTCGTACAGGCTGGTGACCACGCCCAGTTCCAGCGGCCCGGCTTCGCCGGTCTGGAAGCTGGACAATTCGATGACCCACAACTCCGCGCACTGGTCGAGCAGCTCCAGCAGCGGCAGGCCGATGTTGCCGGCCAGCGCGGTGCGCACGCTCAAGCTCCGCGCCAGGTGCGCGATCATCGCGCTGGTGGTGCTCTTGCCCTTGGTGCCGGTGACCGCGATCACGCGCGCCTGCGGATTCTCGCCGAACCAGAGCGCGGTCCCGGAGGTGAACTGCGTGCCCTGCGCTTGCGCGGCCAGCACCGCCGGTTTGTACGCCGAGATGCCGGGCGACTTCACCACCAGGTCGAACTGGCCGAGCACGGCCGCGTCCGGTTCGCCGGTGACGATGTCCAGCGCGGCATCGAACGCGCGCGCCGCATCGACTTCGGCGGCGCTGCAGAACAGGGTCAACGCTTGTGTCGGCAGCCGCTGGCGCAGGGCACTGACCACCGCATGGCCTTCGCGCCCGAAACCCCAGATCGCGACACGGCGATCGGCCAGGTCAGCGATGCGCATCAGCCGATGGCCGCCAGTGCGGGCTGCAGGCGCGGCGGCACGCGATGCTCCGCGGACGGCTGCAGCCACGGCTCCAGCGCCAGCTGCGCCACGTCGAGCTGTGGCAGGATCTCGCTGCGGAAGCGGGCCACCAACGCATCCTCCTGCCATTCCGGTCGCTGGCTCAGTGCGTACAGCGCGGCGCGCGCCTCGGCGCCCTCGCCCACGCATTCGAACGGCTTGTGGTCCTGGTATTCCAGCAGCGCGTCGAAACCCGCGGCCTGGTTTTCGTCGTCGAGCAGGTTGCGGCCGAAGATGGAAAGCAATCGCGGCTTGGGCAGGAACGGCGCCAGCGCCAGGAACACGAAGTGGCACTTCGGGCATTGCCCGCACCAGCGGTCCACCGGCTTCGGGCCGAGCAGCTTGAAGTTGCGGTTGCAGCTGGAGAACACGTCGAAGTACGGCGTCAGTTTCGCGAATGCGCGGGTGATCGCCAGCTCCGAGTACGGCCGCAGCAGCGAGCAGTAATCCAGATCAGCGGTCACGTGCGCATGCAGCCAGTCGCCGAGCAGGGTCTCGAACGCCAGGCTCTTGCTCCACTGGTGGTTCACCTGCTGGCCGTCGTACTCCAGCGTGGCGGCCGAGGCGGAGCGTTCGTTGGCAAAGGTGATCGAGTCGTAACCGTAGAGGATCGCCGCCACGGCCAGGATCGCCGAATTCACCGCAGTCACCGGGATGTGCCCGTTCCACGCGCCCAGCCGGTTCAACTCGAACAGGCCGGGCGCCAGCTCGCGCTGGATGTTCAGGGTGGGCAGGCCGGTGCGCTCGGCGCAGGCCGCGATCAAGGCGGAATTGCCGACCCACACGGCCGTCGCCTCACCGCCGATCGACTTGATCGCCTCCACCGCCACCAGCGAATCCTTGCCGCCGCCGATCGGCACCAGGGTGCGCCGGGGCAAATCCAGTGATCCGACTGCCTTCGCACTGCCGCCGCGCGGAAAATTGATGCGCCCGCGCAGGTCCAGGCCATTGCGGTAGGCGAACTCGGCCAGGCCGTGCAGGTACAGCGCGTCGAGCAGATCGGCCGTGGCATCGTCCAGCGCCCCCCCGGCAAGCTCGATCTGCGGCGGCACGCCCGCCTTGTAGTAGCTGACCCCGGCGACAAGGTGCAGCAACTTGAGCGCCGCATCGAACGCCGCGCGCCGCTCCGCCGGCACCGCCGGCGCCTGCGGGAACCGGATCGTTTCGACCAGTTCCTCGCCATCGTCGAACGCATAAGCCAGCTCGGCCACGCCGTCGGCATAGCTGGCTCGGGTGAAACGGAACACCTGGGTCAGGCGGGGTTGCATGGTTTGTTGCACATCATTCTCCTGCCGGCCGCCTATTATCGCCGCACTTTGATCCGCACATGCGGGCGGCTCATTCGAGGATGACTTCCCCGGCTTCCTCGCGCAGGTTGTAGTGCGAGGACATCACCTTGCCGTAGGCGCCGGCCTGGGCGATCAGGATCACGTCGCCCTCGGCCGCCTCGGGCAGGCGGCGGTCACTGCCCAGCACGTCGCCGCTCTCGCAGATCGGCCCGACCACTTGGTACAGCGCGGTGGCCGGCTCGTGCAGGCGGGTCAGGTTGACGATCTCGTGCCAGGCGTCGTACAGCGCGGGGCGGATCAGGCTGTTCATGCCGGTGTCGAGACCGAGGTAGCGCAACGCACCCTTGCCCTTCTGCTGGGTCGCTTTCGCCAGCAGCACGCCGGCATCGGCCACCAGATAGCGGCCCGGCTCCATCCACAGCTGGTAATGCGGATAGGCCGCCTTGACCTCGCGCAGCACCCGGTCGAGCGCGGGAATGTCCAGCCGGGCCTCGCCCGGATGCGAGGGCACGCCGAGGCCGCCGCCGATGTCGATGGAACTGACGCTGCCGATGCGCTCGGCCAGGCTGGCCAGCTGGGCGTGGACCTCGCCCCAATGGGCGGCATCGAGAATGCCCGAGCCCAAGTGCGCATGCAGGCCGCGCACGATCACGCCATGCGCATCGGCCAGTTGCAGGAAATCGTCGAGCTGATCCACCGGCAGGCCGAACTTGCTGCCGCTGCCGCCGGTGCGCACCTTTTCGTGATGACCCAGGCCGCGACCCAGGTCCACCCGCAGCACGATCTCGCGGCCGCGGAACAGTTCGCCCCAGTGCTCCAGCGGATACAGCGCGTCGAGCGACACCGTCGCGCGCGTGGTCAGCGCCCAGGCGTAGTCGTCGCGCGGCGCGAAGTTCGGCGTGAACAGCAGCGGTGCGGATTCGGGCACGTGCGCCAGCACGAACTTCAGCTCGCCCGGCGACACGCATTCGAATCCGAAACCCTCCTCGGCGAGCACGCCGAGGATCGCCGGATGGGTATTCGCCTTCACCGCGTAATGCAGGCGGTCGACCGCCGCCAGCGACTTCAGCTCGCGCGCCTGGTGGCGCACGGTGGGCAGGTGGTAGACGTAGCGCGGGGTGGCCTCGGCGGCGATCCGCAGCAGGCGCTCGCGCTCGGCCTCGTGCCACCAGGCCGCCGCCGCGTCCAGCGTCTCGCCGGTGCCGTACAAGGCCTGCCAGCTGGGGCCGAACAGCGCGCTGTCGTCGGTGCGCAGCGAACCGGCGCCGATCAGCAGGTCGTGCAAGTGCGGCAGCAGCGCGTCGACCACTTCTTCGTCCACCACGAAAGTGAGGTTCAGATTGTTGGACGATTGCGAAATCATGTGCACGCGCAGCTGGCCGAACTCCGCCAGCACGCCGGACAAGGTATGCAACAGCGAGCGCATGCCGCGACCGACCAGGGTGATCGCCGCGCACGGCGCGATCACCTTGACCCGGCACACCTTGGCCAGATCCGAGGCCAGCGCCGCGATCGCGTCGGAATCGAGCAGGTTCTCGGTGGGATCCAGCGACACCGTGACGTTGGTCTCGGCCGAGCCGATCAGGTCCACCGACAGGCCATGCGTCTTGAAATGCGCGAACACGTCGGCGAGAAAGCCGACCTGCTGCCACATGCCGACCGACTCCATCGACACCAGGGTGATGCCCTTGCGCGCGCTGATCGCCTTGACGCTGGGCGCGTGCGCGCGCACCTCCGGGCCGATCACGGTGCCCTCGAGTTCCGGCCGGTTGGTGTCCTTGATCAACAACGGCACGCGTGGCTCGCGCAGCGGCGACAGGCAGCGCGGGTGCAGCACCTTGGCGCCGGTGGAGGCGATTTCCTGCGCCTCCTCGTAATCCAGCCGCTGCAGCAGGCGCGCGCCCGGCACCTGGCGCGGGTTGGCGGTGAACATGCCGGCCACGTCGGTCCAGATCTCCACCCGCTGCGCCTTCAGCAGCGCGCCGAAATACGCCGCCGAAGTATCCGAACCGCCACGACCGAGCAGCACGGTGCGGTCCTGGCCGTCGCGCGCGATGAAGCCCTGGGTGATGAACACCTCGCCCAGCGCGGCGAGCCGCGCGTTCAAGGCGGGCTCGGGACGCGTCTCCACCATGGCCGACAGCAGCCGGGTGCGCTCGTTCTGGTTCGGCAGCGCCACTGCCGCCAGGCACTCGCGCGCGTCCAGCCATTGCGTGGGCAGGCCACTGTGGCTCAGGAAGGCAGCACCGATCGCGCTGGACATCAGCTCGCCATGCGCCTGCACTTCCGCCTTCCACGCCAGTTCGGCGCGGCCCGCCGCGCCCTCGTCGGCCAGCCGCACCAGCTCGCCCAGGCGCTCGTTGAGCGTGTCGGGCAAGGCCAGCTGCATGTGCTCCAGCAATTCGTAATGGCGCTGCACGATGGCCTGCGCCGCCTCGCCGCGTTGCGCGTGGCCGGCCTGCCGGCACAGCTGCCTGAGCGCGTCGGTAATCCCGGACAAGGCGGAAACCACCACCAGCACGCGGGCCCCCTCGGCCCGGCGACCGGCCACCAGCTCGCGGATGTTCTGCCAGCGCGGCAACGTGGCCACGCTGGTGCCGCCGAACTTCATCACGATCCAGGGGGCGTCTGGGGGCAACGGGGCGGAGGTTGGCGGGATCACGTGGGTCTGCTGCCGTCTTAGAGGGACATCCGACCAGTGTTGCGCTGCGGCATCGGAATTGCAAATGATTTTGTCGCCGCTTCCATTTGGACGTTTAGACTGCTGTTTGGCGATAACTTGCCGCCGCGGCGAAGGGCGGGCACTGCCCGCCGACTTTTGCCTTGCATCCCGCCTGGAAAGACGGGCGGTGCCCGCCCCGCGGAATCGGGAGAACGGCTTTCTTGCGGGCCCCGCACCCTCTCCTCAATCCTGGGGGGGGGTGGAGGCGACGGTGTGCGCTGCGCGCGCGGCTTTATTGGACAAAGACCGGGATTTTTCCGATGCGCGACTGCCACTCGCGCGGACCGGTCTGGTGCACCGAGGTGCCGCCGGAATCGACCGCCACGGTCACCGGCATGTCCTCGACGGTGAACTCGTAGATCGCCTCCATGCCCAGATCGGCGAAGCCCACGACGCGGGAGGCCTTGATCGCCTTGGACACGAGGTACGCGGCGCCGCCCACGGCCATCAGGTACACCGAGCGGTGCTTCCTGATCGCGTCGATCGCCGCGGGACCGCGCTCGGCCTTGCCGACCATGCCGAGCAAACCCGTTTGCGCCAGCACCTGCTCGGTGAACTTGTCCATGCGCGTGGCGGTGGTGGGGCCGGCCGGGCCGACCACTTCCTCGCGCACCGGATCGACCGGGCCCACGTAGTAGATGAAGCGGCCCTTGAAATCCACCGGCAGCGGCTCGCCCTTGTTCAACATCTCGACCATGCGCTTGTGCGCGGCATCGCGGCCGGTGAGCAGCTTGCCGTTGAGCAGCAGGGTTTCGCCCGGCTTCCAGCTGGCCACTTCTTCGCGCGTCACCGTGTCGAGGCTCACCCGGCGGCCTTTCGAGGCGTCGTAGGTGAGCTTGGGCCAGTCTTCCAGCGACGGCGGATCGAGCATCACCGGACCGCTGCCGTCCAGCACGAAGTGCGCGTGGCGGGTGGCGGCGCAGTTCGGGATCATCGCCACCGGCAGGTTCGCCGCGTGGGTCGGGAAATCCTTCACCTTGACGTCGAGCACGGTAGTGAGGCCGCCCAGGCCCTGCGCGCCTATCCCCAGCGCGTTGACCTTCTCGTACAGCTCGATGCGCAGTTCCTCGGCACGATTGGACGGGCCGCGCGCGATCAGCTCCTGGATGTCGATCGACTCCATCAGCGACTCCTTCGCCATCAGCATCGCCTTCTCGGCGGTGCCGCCGATGCCGATGCCGAGCATGCCCGGCGGGCACCAGCCGGCGCCCATCGTGGGCACGGTCTTCAGCACCCAGTCGACGATCGAGTCGGACGGGTTGAGCATGGCGAATTTCGATTTCGCCTCGGAGCCGCCGCCCTTGGCCGCCACGATCACCTCGACCGTGTCGCCCGGCACGATGGACATGTTGACCACCGACGGCGTGTTGTCCTTCGTGTTGATGCGCTTGCCGGCCGGGTCGGCCAGCACGCTGGCGCGCAGCTTGTTGTCCGGGTCCAGGTAGGCGCGGCGCACGCCTTCGTTGGCCATGTCCTCCAGCGACATGGTGGCGTCGTCCCAGCGCACGTTCATGCCGACCTTCAGGAACACGGTGACGATGCCGGTGTCCTGGCACAGCGGCCGGTGGCCTTCGGCGGCCATGCGCGAGTTGATCAGGATCTGCGCCATCGCGTCCTTCGCGGCGGGCGACTCCTCGCGCTCGTACGCGGCGGCCAGGCTCTTGATGTAGTCGACCGGGTGGTAGTAGCTGATGTACTGCAGCGCGTCGGCGACGGACTGGATCAGGTCGGCTTGCTTGATGGAGGCCATGGATTCGATGTCGGCAGGAAGGAACGCCCGCGGCACCAGCCGGCGGGCACAAACCGCCATTGTGCCGCACCTGCCACGGCGACAAAACCCGGTGGCCAATCCCGTCGAACAGGGCGAGCTGGCCGCCTTTATCTTCGCCGGCTTCGGTACTAATCTCGCGCGAGCGGCGCAACGCCGGTCGTCAGGGGGAACTGACGACGTCGCTGGGGAAGTTGCAGTTCACATGTGAAACGCCGGGCTGAGCTCGAAAGCGCCGCCACCTTCCGTTTGCCTGTCGAAAGTGCATCCGCTTTCCAGCCGGCCCTGTCCACTCCAGGGAGAAACACTCATGCACTTCAAATTGCGCAGGAAGGCCCTCGCCTTGAGCCTGGCCGCCATGCTGGCCGGCGTGGCCAGCTCGGTTTCCGCCGCCGGCTTGCAGGCCGTCACCGACCAGGGCCTGGCCCCCACCGACCAGAACGTCACCGTCAGCCTCGTGCTGCGGTTGCGCCACGAGGCCGAGCTCGAGAATTACGTTCGCCAGACCGCCACCCCGGGCAGCGCGAACTTCCAGAAGTTCCTCACCACCGCCCAGTTCGCCGAGCGCTACGGTGCCACCGACGCGCAGATCGCCCGGGTGCAGAAGTACCTCAAGCAACACGGCCTGCAGGGCGAGGTACTGGACAACCACATGGTGATCAGCGTGCACGGCACGATCGGCCAGTTCAGCCAGCTGTTCGCCACGCCGGTACACAACTACGTGTCGCGCAAGACGGGCCGGCGCTTCCATCGCCCGGCGCGTCCGCTGGTGATGCCGGTCGGCCTGGGCGACAACGTGGTCCTGGCCAGCGGCCTCAGCAACGAGTGGCATTACGTGCCCCATCACACCTCGAAGCTGCCGGTCGCCAACCTGAACCTGGCCAACCCGGCCACCACGCTGTCGGCCCAGGCACGCACGGCGGCGGCCGGCAACCCCACCGCCACCGGGGTGCCCGGCCAGTACACCGTGGGCGACGTGGCCAACATGTACAACGTCAACCCGTTGTACCAGCGCGGCCTCACCGGCAAGGGCTCGACCGTGGCCATCGTCACCCTGGCCACCTTCGACCCGGCCGACGCGGAGGACTACTGGGCCGCGATCGGCCTGGCCACCAAGCCGAACCGCATCACCCAGGTGCATGTCGATGGCGGCGGCGGCACCGCCGGCGCGGACGAAACCACGCTCGACGTGCAACAGGCCGGTGGCCTGGCGCCGCAAGCCAACATCATCGTCTACGACGCGCCCAACGCCGGCTCGGGCTTCGTCGACGCCTTCGCCCGCGCGGTCTCGGACAACAAGGCCGACAGCATCTCCACCAGCTGGGGCCTGGGCGAGATCTTCAACTTCGCCGCGCTGAACGTGGACGGCGCGCGCAACAACGACACCACGGACGTGGGCGACCTGCGTGCCTACCACCAGATCTTCCTGGAGGCGGCGGCGCAAGGCCAGTCGATGTTCGCCGCCAGCGGCGACTCCGGCGCCTACGACACCGTGCGCGCGCTCGGCACCGGCGATGGCCCGGGCGAGTTCAACGCACCGCTCACGGTCGACGCCCCGGCATCGGATCCGTACATCACCGCCGCCGGCGGCACCACGGTGCCGGTGAAGTTCGTCAACTCCGCCGGCCAGGTGGTGCTGTCGATCGACCAGGAGAGCGTGTGGGGCTGGGATTACCTGCTGCCGTTCGTGCCCAGCCGCGACGCCGTGTTCTCCGTCGGCGGCGGCGGTGGCGTCAGCGTCTACTGGCGCCAGCCGCTGTACCAGTTCTTCACCAGTGGCACCCGGCGCAGCGAGAAGAAGCAGACGCTGACCTACAACGATCCGGCCAGCGGCCCGTACACCTACCTGAAGCTTCCCGGCAACTTCAACGGCCGCAACGTGCCGGACATCTCGCTCAACGCGGATCCGGAAACCGGCTACCTGCTGGTGTTCCAGGGCGGCCTGTACAGCTCCGGCGGCACCAGCTTCGTGGCACCGCAGTTGAACGGCATCACCGCGCTGTTGCGGCAGAGCACCGGCCATCGCATCGGCCTGTGGAACCCGCACATGTACCTGGTGCAGAACCTGTTCGGCTACGGCAAGTGGTCGGCGTTCAACCGCATCAGCGCCGGCAACAACTGGTTCTACGCCGGCAACGGCCACTACAACCCGGGTGCCGGCATCGGCACCCTGGACGTGGCCAATTTCGACACCTTCCTGCGGGTCGGCTTCTGAGCGAAAGCGAATGGCGAGGGCATGGACGCTCGAGCCGGTCGCGGCAAGGGCGGTTGGCCGATGACCGACAGATGGAAACGACAACGGCCGCACGAAGCGGCCGTTGTCCTGTCACCGTCACTTGCACTCAGAAGCGGTATTCGGCAAAGCCCGAAAGCGAGCTGACGGCTTCCCTGGCCTTGGTGCCGTACATCGTGGCGCGGCCGTGGTACTCGTCGAAGTTCACGCCCAGGCTGAAATGCGGGGTGATGTCGTAGCCCGCGCCGACGCCACTGTAGGCACCATCGCCGCTGAAGTTCTGCGAGCCCAGATACGTCACGTTCGCGTCGAACTTCGAGCGGAACCAGCCCGCGCGTACGGACACGTAGATCTTGTTGTTGAAGGTGTACTTGTAGTTGACGCCAAGCAACGGCCCGGACAACTTCATGTCGAGGTCGATGGTGGTGATGCCGACACTCATCGAGCCGCTGGCGCTGCCCAGATTGACATAGCCGGCCTCGACGCCCAGATCGCTGCCGCTGCCGACATGCCATGCATAACCCATGCGCGCCGCGGTGGTGGTGTCGGTGCGGTCGTTGAAGCCGCTGTCGTGGAAGTTCGACCGGCCGGCATTGGCGTTGATGAAGAACGCACCCGTATCGGCGGCGAACGCGCCGGTCGACACGGTACCCAGCGCCACCGCGAAGGCGGCCATCTTGATGACTTTGTTCATACGATTCCCTGTTTGAATACTGCTGACGTGCCCGCTGCCACATGCACGCGGGCGGGGCATTCTGAGTGAAGCAGGAGACACGGCCAAGCACTGCATGAAATTGCGGGAAAACGCAATTTTTTGCGTCGCGATCCGGTGTCCCGCGATATCCCTCCGCGGCACGCGCGGCGACCCGCAGGGCAACCGCGGCTTGCCCGATCGTCCGCGCGACGCCATGCTGTCGCGCCGCCACTTGCCGAGCTCCACGAATGTCTTCTCCTCCCCCGGCCACGGGTACCTACCTGCGCAGCCTGCGCCCATGGGATGCGGCGCTGGTCGTGGTCGGCGGCATCATCGGCGGCGGCATCTTCCTCAACCCCGGCACGGTGGCGCAACGCACCGAGTCGGGGCTGGCCCTGCTGCTGATGTGGGCGGCTGCCGGCGTGCTCACCCTGGTCGGCGCGCTGTGCTACGCCGAGCTGGGCGCGCGCCGGCCGCATGCCGGCGGCACCTACGTCTACCTGCGCGAGGCGTTCGGTCCGCTCGCCGGTTTCCTGTTCGGCTGGACCATGCTGCTGGTGATCTACTCCGGCTCCAGCGCGGCGGTGGCGACGATCTTTGCCAGCTATGCCGCCGCCCTGTTCGGCCTGCCGGCGACGTGGGCGTTGCCGCTGACCGTGGCCGGCCTGGTCTTCGTCAGCGGCATCAACCTGTTCGGCATCCGCCTCGGCGCGCAGATCCAGAACCTGTTCGCCGTGCTCAAGTTGCTGGCAGTGGCGGTGCTGGTCGCGTGCGGATTGTTCTTTGCCGGCGCCGGCCACGGCCAGGTGCTGGCGGCCGATCCGGCGCGCCAGGGCGTGGGCTTCATCGGCGCGGCGTTGCCGGTGCTGTTCGCGTACTCGGGCTTCACCTACCTCAACAACCTCGCCGGCGAGGTGCGCGAGCCGCAGCGCACGCTGCCGCGCGCCCTCGCGCTGGGCATGGGCCTGGTGATCGTCGCCTACGTGCTCGTCAACGTGGCCTACCTGGCCGTGCTCGGCCACGCCGGACTGGCGGCCAGCACCGCGCCGGCGGCGGACGTGATGCAGCAGGTCGCCGGCCCGGTCGGGGCGAAGGTGATCGCGCTGGGCGTGGCGATTTCCACCCTTGGCTTCTGCAACATCACCCTGGTTGCCGGCGCGCGCGTGCTGCAGGTGATGGGCGAGGACGGCCTGTTCTTCCGCACGGTGGCACGCCTGCACCCGCGCTGGCGCACGCCGAACACTGCGCTGCTGCTGTTGTCGGGCTGGGCCATCGTGCTGGCGCTGTCGGGCAGCTACGGCCAGTTGCTGGATTACGCCACCTTCGGCGACTGGCTGGCCTGCGCGGTCGGCGTGGCCACGCTGTTCTGGTATCGCCGCCGGGACGGCGCCAGCTCCGGCTTCCGCATGCCCGGCTATCCGTGGCTGCCGTTGCTGTTCATCGCGGCGGTCGGCGCGGTGGTGGTGGCCACCTTGCTCGACAACCCGCGCAACGCGGGCATGGGCCTGCTGATCATGGCCGCGGGCATCCCCGTGTACGGCATCTGGCGCCGCCTGGGCGATCCGCGACGCAGCGCGTGAGGCGGGCACCGCACCATCCACGATGAACGGTCCGCGGCCGCCCGGCTGCCGCGAGCGCACGGCAATGCCACAATAGGGAGACGACACCCGGAGAACTGCCGATGCTCCAAGCCCACGCCCTGCCGGCCGGACCGGCCAGCACGATCGTGCCCGAGAAGGCGCGCGAGGGCATCGACGTGCAGATCAACGGCGAGTTTTTCCGCCACACCGGCGACCCGCAGATGCCGCTGCTGTGGTACCTGCGCGACGTGCTGCGGCTGACCGGCACCAAGTACGGCGGCGGGCATGGCGAGAACGGCGCCGACCTGGTGCTGCTCGGGGACACGGCGGTGTCGGCGGTCACCGTGCCGATGAACACGCTCGCCGGCAAGTCGGTGACCACGGTGGAAGGGCTGGCGGCCGGCGACGGCAACCTGCATCCGCTGCAGCAAGCCTTCATCGACGAGGACGCGATCGGCTGCGGCTACTGCACGCCGGGCTGGCTGATTGCCGGGGTGGCACTGCTGCGGCGCAAGCCCAAACCCGGCGACGACGACATCGACCAGTTGCCCAACCTGTGCCGCTGCGGCTGCCAGAGCCGCGTGCGCCGCGCGATCAAGCGGGCCGCCGCCGGCAAGGCGGGCCAGCCGTGAGCGCAGCGCCTCGCGAGCCCTTCATCCGGCTCGATCGCCGTCGTTTCCTGCAGGTGCTGGCCGGTACGGCCGGCGCGCTGGTGGTCGGCATCCGCCTGGCCGAAGCCGCCGATGCGCCCTTGCCGCCGGCCCTGCTCGGCGACACTTTCCACGACCTGGGTGCCTACGTGCGCATCGACGCCGACGGCAGGGTGCTGATCGGCGCGCGCGACCCGGACACCGGCACCGGGGTGGCCACCGCGCTGCCGCGGATCATCGCCGACGAGCTCGACGCCGACTGGAACCGGGTCACCGTGGTCGCCCTCGGGCTGGGCGTGCGCGACGAGAAGGGCCGGCCCGAATGGACCTACGGCCACCAGGTGGGCGGTACCGGCAGTTCCATCCCCGCCGCCTGGCGCGACCTGCGCCAGGCCGGCGCACTGGCGCGCTGGCTGCTGATGCAGGCGGCGGCGCGGCGGCTGGGCGTTTCCGCCAACCGGCTGCGCTGCGATGCCGGCACGGTGATCGCACCCGACGGCCGCCGGGCCACGTACGGTAGCCTGGCCGCCGACGCCGCCCAGGTCGCCCTGCCCCCGCAGGCTCCGCCGGTGAAGGCCGCCAGCAGCTACCAGCTGATCGGCCGGCCGGCCGGCGACGTCGACGCCCTGGACATCGTCACGGGCCGGGCGCGCTATGCGATCGACGAACACCTGGGTGACGCGCTGGTCGCCGTGCTGGTGCACTGCCCGTGGCCCGACGGTGCGCTCGCGCGCATCGACACCAGCGAGGCGCTGGCACACCCCGGCGTGGTCAAGGTGGTCCAGCTCAAGCCGGAACCAGGCCAGCCGCGCGGCATGACGGTGATCGCCCCGGCCGTCGCCGTGCTGGCCACCGACACCTGGGCTGCGCTGCAGGGTCGCGCCAAGCTCAAGCTCGAATGGAAGCCCGGCCCCAGCGCCGAGGAAAGCAGCCACGCGCTGGAACAACAGGCGCTGGCCATCCTGGCCGGCACGGCCGCGCCGACGACGCGGGTGCGCGACGACGGCGACGCCGACGCCGCCGGCAAGAAGGCCGCGCGCCGCCTCGAAGCCACTTACGTGCAGCCGTGGCTGGCCCACGCGACCGCCGAACCGATGAACTGCCTGGTGCGGCTGGACAAGGATCGCGCCAGCCTGGTGGTGCCGACCCAGGCGCCGCAGAAGGCCTGGGCCGTAGTGCAGCACCTGACCGGGCTGCAGCCCGCGCAGATCGACATCCGCGTGCCGCGCGTAGGCGGCGGTTACGGCCGCCGGCTGGACCACGACTTCGTCGCCGAGGCGGTCATCCTGGCCCAGGCGGTGAGCAAGCCGGTGCGCCTGCTGTGGACCCGCGACGAGGATTTCGGCCACGACTTCTACCGCTCCGGCTGCGTGCACCAGCTGCGCGCGGTCGTCGACCGCAAGCGCCAGCTGATCGGCTGGAGCCAGCGCATGGTCAGCGCCCCGGCGGGCAGCCTGCGCGGCGTACCGGAAGATCGCCTGTGGCGCTCGGAGCTGCGCGCCGACCAGTTGCCCGCCGGCCTGGTGCCGAACTACCGCAGCGACTGGTACGCGCAGGCCTCGGCGATGCCGCGCGGGCCGTTCCGCGGCATGCCGCACCTCAGCAACGCGTTCGCGGTGGAAAGCTTCATCGACGAGATCGCCCACCAGCTGCGCGAGGATCCGCTGAAGACCCGCCTGCGCATCCTCGGCGAGCCGCGCGAGCTGGCCTTGGGCGGCGGCGCCTCGCTCGACGTCGGCCGGCTGCGCAACGTGCTGCAACTGGTGGCCGACCGCATCGTGTGGAAGAACTGGCTGCACAGCATCAACGGGCTGGGCCTGGCCTGCTGGCACGTCGACGGCGCCTACGTGGCGCATGCCGTCGAAGTGGCGCTGCAGGGCCAGACGCTGGTGATCCGGCGCGTCGCCTGCGCCATCGACGTGGGCCGCGTGGTGAATCCGCTGGGCCTGGAGGGGCAGATCGCCGGCGCCACGCTGGACGCCTTGTCGCTCGCGCTGCACCCGGCCATCACCTTCAAGGAAGGCCGGGTCCAGCAGCACGGCTACAAGGATTACCCGCTCGCCACCATGACCCAGCTGCCGCGCGAGGTGGAAGTGATCACCGTACCCGGCGACCGCGACCCCTGCGGCGCGAGCTTCCTGGCCATGCCCAGTGCGGCGCCGGCGCTGGCCAATGCGGTGTTCCGCGCCAGCGCCGTGCGCGTGCGCCGGTTGCCGCTGATGAAGGAACTGATGCGGCTGCTCTGAAGCGCGCTCAGCCCGCCGGCATGCCCGTCACGGTCACCACCACCCGGCGCCGGTGCGCCGCGTGGCGGTGTTCCCACAGGTAGACGCCCTGCCAGGTGCCCAGCGCCAGCACGCCGTTGCCCACCGGCACGCCGAGGCTGACCCCGGTGAGGATGGAGCGCACGTGCGCCGGCATGTCGTCGGGGCCTTCGGCGGCGTGGCGGAAGATCGGATCGCCATCCGGCACCGCACGGGCGAACCAGCGCTCGAGGTCGGCGCGCACCGTGGGGTCGGCGTTCTCGCCGAGCAGCAGCGAACAGCTGGTGTGCGGCGTGAACACCTGGGCAACCCCGGTGTGCACCGCGCTGGCTGCCACCGCATCGGCCACCTCGGCGGTGATGTCATGGAAGCCGCGGCCGCGGGTGTCGACCACGAACTCGCGCTGCACGACCACCACCGGCGCGCTCACGGGTACAGCAGCCGGCTGGTCCAGGTCTGCCCGTGCCGGCTCCAGCGCACGCGCTCGTGCAGGCGGAACTCGGCGCCGTACCAGAACTCCAGCATGTCCGGCTCCACCAGGTAGCCGCCCCAGTGCGGCGGCCGGCTGACCTCGCGCCCGGCAAATTCCTCCTCGTAGTGCCGCACGCGCCGCTCGAAGGTCTCCCGATCGGGCAGCGTCTGCGACTGCAGCGAGGCCCATGCGCCGATCTGACTGCCGCGCGCGCGGCTGGCGAAGTAGGCGTCGGATTCGTCGTCCTGCAGTCTTTTCGCGACTCCTTCCACCCGCACCTGCACGCCCTGGCGCACGTGTTTCCAGTGGAAGCACAACGCCACCTGCGCATGCGCCTCCAGCTGGCCCCCCTTGTCGCTCTGGTAGTTGCTGAAAAAACGAAAACCGCGCTCGTCCACGCCCTTGAGCAGCACGATGCGCGAGGCGACCCGGCCGGCGCTCTCCATCGTGGCCAGGTTCATCGCGGTGGGTTCGGGGTCGCCGCTGGCCTTGGCCTCCTCCAGCAGGTGCACGAAAGTATCCAGGATTTCAGGTTTGAGCATGATGTGTGAAACTTCCCTTTTGCGTCGTGGCCAAAGCGCGCCATCATGGAGCGAATGAAACTGTCCGATGATAGTGCAATGATCCCCGCCCCCCGCGTCCCGCCCCCGGCGGCAACGGCGCGATGCTTCTCCACGCCAGGTGAAAATGGCGGCAATGGCCGCGCGCCGGCGTGCGCCGGCGGCGCCCCGGGCCAGCGCGGGAGCCGCGGCCGATGATGTCGCTGGCGCAGCAGCAGAACGAGGCGCTGGCCGGCCACCTGCTGGACCAGTACGCCGGGCGCATCGCGCGCTCGCGCCGGCCGTACATCCTCGGCCTGTCCGGCCTGCAGGGCAGCGGCAAGAGCACCCTGGCACGGGTGATGAAGGCGCAGGCCAAAGCGCGCGGCTGGGACACCGAGGTGCTCTCGCTGGACGACTTCTACTACGCCCGCAGCGAACGCGAAGCGCTGGCACGCGACGTGCACCCGCTGCTGCGCTCGCGCGGCGTGCCGGGCACGCACGAGATCGAGTTGCTGCTGTCGGTGCTGGCGGCCGTGCCGCACGCCTCCGACCGGCTGGCGGTGACCCACCCGCGCTTCGACAAGGGCCGCGACACGCGGCTGCCGCCCTCGCGCTGGCCGCGCATCACCCGGCGTCCCGTCCTGGTGATCGTGGAGGGCTGGGCGCTGGGCATCCGGCCGCAGCCGCTGTCCGCGCTCACCCGCCCGATCAACGCGCTGGAACGCGACGAGGACCCGGACGGCACCTGGCGGCACTGGGTCAACAAGCAGTTGCGCGCTTACCAGCCGCTGTGGCGCAAGTTCGACGCCTTGATCGTGTTGCAGGCGCCCAGCTGGGAGATCGTGCGCCGCTGGCGCGGCGAGCAGGAGGAGGAACTGGTGGCGCGGCACGCCCCGCTGGCGATGGACGCGGCCAGCATGGTCCGCTTCCTGATGCACTTCGAAAGGCTGAGCCGCCACGCCCTGGCGACGTTGCCCGCCCTGGCCGACACGGTGGTGGAGTACGACGACGACCGCCACGTGACGGGGCTCACCCACGGCTGAGGGGGCGGCGCCGGCGCGCCGCCCGGTGCCACGTGCTCAGTCGACGACGAAATTGACCTTCATGTTGACCCGCCACTCGGTGACGCTGCCGTCGTCGGCGGTGACCACCTTGATCTCGTTGATCCAGGCGCCCTTGATCTTCTTCACCGACTCCCCGGCCTTGCGCAGGCCGTGCTGCACGGCGTCCTCGATGCCCTGCTTCGACGATGCATTGATTTCGATGACCTTGGCTACGGACATGGCGTGAATCTCCCGTCGGGCGTGCAAGCGGCACGCGGCGCTCCCTGTCCCGAAGCCCGAGTCTGGCCCGCCCGCGCGGCGCGGCACAAGCCGCACCGCGTCATGCTCAGGTGGGCTGCACCTGCACCGCCGTGCCGTAGGCCAGGACCTCGGTGACGCCCTGGGCCACGTCGTTGGCGTCGTAGCGCATCGCCACCACCGCGTTGGCGCCCATCGCGGCGGCGTGCTGCAGCATCAGTTCGAACGCTTCCTCGCGGGCCTTCTCGCACAGGTCCGTGTAGATCGAGATGTTGCCGCCGACGATGGTCTGCAGCGCCGCGCCGAGATTGCCGACCACGCTGCGCGAGCGCACCGTGATGCCGCGCACGATGCCGAACGAACGCACGATGCGGCAACCCGGGATGTCGTTGCCGGTACTGACCTGGTGATGCGGGATGGATGCAGTCATGGTGCCCTCCTCGGGGTGGTCGGTGAAAAACGGGTCAGGTGGCGAGCAGCGCCGCGTAGCCGGCACGTGCATCGGGCCAGTGCGGCACGAAGCCGCTGGCGCGCAGTCGCGCATTGCTCAGGCGCTTGCTGCCGACGCCCGGCGGTGGCGGCCCGGCGTCCGCCGGGGGCACGCCGAGCAGCTGCGCCAGATGGTCGTGCAGCACGTCCAGCGGCAGCGGTGTGTCGTCTACGCCGAGATAGCACGTTTGCGGATCGGCCAGCGCCAGCAGGTGGCAAATGGCCGCTGCCGCATCGTCGACATGGATGCGATTGGCCCAATGCGGCGCGACGCGCGGCACCTGCGCGGTGCCGGCGCGCAGGCGCTCGAACAGCTGGGTTCGCCCCGGTCCGTACAGCCCGGCCAGGCGCAGCACGACCGGGCGCAGCGGCTGCGCCGCCAGCCAGCGCTCGGCCTCGAGCAGGGCCGCGCCGTTGAACCCCGGGGGATCGGGCGGGGTGTCCTCGTCCACCCACTCTCCGCCGTGCGCGCCGTACACCGCGCTGGAGGACACCAGCAACGCGCGCTGCAGCGCGCTGCCGTCGAGTGACGCCAGCAGATGACGCAGCCCGTCGACGAAGGTGGCGCGATAGCCCACCGCGTCGCGGCGGTCGGGCGTGGGCAGATAGACCAGTTGGGTAAACGTGCGTGGCAAGGCGGCAAGGCTGTCGGGCCGGGTGAGATCCGCCTGCAGCCAGCGGATGCCCGGTTCGTCGGCCGCGGGCAGGTGCCGGCGCAACGCCCACACCTCGTCGCCACGCTCGCGCAGGCGCCGCGCCACGCGCAGGCCGAGATCGCCGCAGCCGGCCAGCAATACCCGTTCGCTCACCGCGGCCCTCCTCCGGCGCCTGTTAGCATCACACCATGAATCCGTCGTGCAACCTGTTCATCGTCGGTCCGACCGGCGCCGGCAAGACCTCGGTCGGCAGGCGCCTCGCCGTGCATTATGGGCTCTCGTTCGTCGATCTCGACCAGGAGGTCGAACAGCACTGCGGCGTGGACGTGGGCACGGTGTTCGAGGTCGAGGGCGAAGCCGGCTTCCGCCAGCGCGAAAGCGCGCAACTGGATGCACTGAGCCAGCGCTCCGGCGTGCTGCTGGCGACCGGCGCCGGCGCCGTGCTGGCGCCCGACAACCGCCAGTGGCTGGTCCGGCGCGGTTTCGTGGTGTGGCTGCAGGCGAGCATCGAGCAGCAGCTCGAGCGCCTTGAACGCGATCACCGCCGCCCGCTGCTGGCGGTGCCCGACCGCCTTGCCCGCCTGCAGGCGATGGCCGCCGCGCGCGAGCCGATCTACCGCGACCTTGCCGACCTCGTCATCCCCGGCCACCATGGCAGCGTCAGCGCCGCCGGTGAGTGCTGCATCGCCCTGATCGATGCGCACTGGCAGCGTGCTCCCCTTTCCCGTCCCGCGCACCACGCATGAACAAACCCCTGCACAGCATCAACGTCGCGCTCGGACCGCGCAGTTATCCGGTATGGATCGGCAGCGGCATTCTCGGCGACCCCGCCCACTGGCGTCCGCTGCTGCGCGGGCGCCATGCGCTGGTGGTGAGCAACACCACGGTGGCGCCGTTGTACCTGCCGCGGGTCGCGGCCGGGCTGGAGGGCCTGCACTGGTCGTCGTTCCTGCTGGACGACGGCGAGGTGCACAAGAGTTTCGCCAACGTGGGCCGCATGCTGGAGGCGCTGGGCCAGCTGGGCGCCACCCGCGACGCGTGCGTGATCGCGCTGGGCGGCGGCGTGGTGGGCGACCTCGCCGGCTTCGGCGCCGCGTGCTGGATGCGCGGTATCGACTTCATCCAGATGCCCACCACGCTGCTGGCGATGGTCGACTCCTCGGTGGGCGGCAAGACCGGGGTGAACCTGCCGGTGGGCAAGAACCTGGCCGGCGCCTTCCACCAGCCGCGCGCGGTGGTTGCCGACATCGACACCCTGGCCACCCTGCCCGCGCGCGAATACCGCGCCGGGCTGGCCGAAGTGGTCAAGGGCGCGGCGATCGGCGACGAGGCCTTTTTCGTGTGGCTGGAACAGCACGCCGAGGCACTGGCCGCGCGCGATGTCGACACCATGCTGGAGGCCATCGCGCGCAAGGTGCAGTACAAGGCCGGCGTGGTCGCGCGCGACGAAACCGAGCAGGGTGAGCGCGCGCTGCTCAACTTCGGCCACACGTTCGGCCACGCGCTGGAAACCGAGGGCCGCTACACCACCCTGCTGCACGGCGAAGCGGTGGCGATCGGCATGCTGCTGGCCGCGCAATTGTCCGAACGCACCGGCATGAGCGAACCCGAGGACACCGCCCGGCTGGAACGGCTGCTGCGCACGCTCGGCCTGCCGCTGGCGATCCCGCCGGGCATGGAGACAGCGCCGCTGCTGCAATGGATGCGACTGGACAAGAAGAACCCGGCCGGCCAACTGCGCCTGATCCTGTGGCGCGGCATCGGCCGCGCGGAGATCGTCTCCGCGGTGCCGGAATCCGCCGTCGCGGCGACACTCGATGCCGCCGCGACGCGCGGGCGGCAGATCCCGGCCACCTGAGCGGACCGGGTTCGCGAGGAACCCGGCCGCGCCGGCTACTGGACGCTGATGCTGCCCTTCATCAGCGCGGAGTGGCCCGGGAAGCTGCAGAAGAACACGTACGGGCCGTCGCCCTGGATCTTGCTGACCGGGAAGCTCACCGAGGTGGTTTCGCCGCCACCGATCAGCTTGGTGTGGGCGATCACGCGCGAATCGTCCGGCTTCACGTAACCCGCGGCCGCACCCGCGGCGACACCGTCGGCGTCCACCGCCTGCATGTCGGACTGCCTGGTGATCACCACGTCATGGCCCATCGCGGTGACCGGCATGGTGCCGCTGTGCTTGAGCGTGATCTTGAAGTCCTTGCACGAGGACGGCACCACGATGGAGGACACGTTGTACTGCATCGCGTCCGTGCCCTCGATCTCGGTGGCGCAATCGGTGACCACCGCCGTGCCCTTGCTGGTGTCCATCGCCGGCGCGGCCGGCGCGTTGCTCATGCCGCCGGCGGTCGCCGCCGGCGCGGGCGCCATCGTCACCGGAGCCTCCGCCGGGGCCGTGGTGGCGGACGGCGTCGGGGCCGACCCGGACGTCGCCGGCGACGACGAGTTGTCGCTGCAGGCGGCCAGCGCCAGCGCACAGGCAGCCACAAGCAGACTCGGTTTTGCGTTCATCGACCGTTCTCCTCCGTTGCAAAGTCGCATCATCGGCCAGCGCTGCTCTGCATCTCGTGAAGGAACGGCGCCGCATCGCGCGACCCGCTGAGACCGGCGCCGGCGGTCAGGACAATGCCCGCAGCAACACGGCCAGCGCGATCGCGGCGAACACGCCGGCGATCACGTCGTCGATCATCACGCCGAAGCCGCCCTTCACGCGCCGGTCCAGCCAGCGGATCGGCCACGGCTTCCAGACGTCGAACAGGCGGAACAGCGCGAAACCGGCCAGCGGCATCCACCATGAAAAGCCGCCAGCGGGCAGCAGCAGGCCCAGCAGCGGCAACAGGGCCAGCCACTGCCCGATGAACTCGTCCCAGACCAGGCTGCGGTGGTCGTCCACCCCGAGCAAACGGCCGGCCACGTCGCAGGCGCGCACGCCCACGGCAAAACCCGCCAGCAACACCAGCACGTAGATCCATGCCGGCAACAGGCGCAGGCCCAGCCACGGCAACAGGGCGGCCAGCGAACCGCACGTGCCCTGCGCCAGCGGCGCCAGGCCGGAGCCGAAGCCGCAGGCGAGCCAGCCCCACGGCGTGGCCAGCAGGGCGCGCCGCTGGGCGGCGTCCAGGCGTTTGCGGGCGTTCATGCGAAGTGCTCCCAGCCCGGCGTGTCGGGTTCCAGCCACTCGCCGTCGCGGCCACGCACACGCACCCCCTGGCCCGCGACGATCCGGCCGATGCGGGTCACGCCGCAGCCGAGCCGCGACAGATCGGCCTGCACCTGGCTCAACCGCTGGGGCGGCACGCAGAAACACAGCTCGTAGTCGTCGCCGCCACCCAGCGCGAACTGCAGCGCGGTGGCGTCGTCGTACAGATCCAGCAATGCCGACGAGCGCGGCAGCAGCGCCGCGTCGATCTCGGCACCCACGCCGCTGGCCTCGCATACGTGGCCCAGGTCGGCGAGCAGGCCATCGGAAACGTCGATGCAGGCATGCGCCTGCTCGCGCAGTGCGACACCGGCGGCCAGCCGCGGCGTCGGCCGGTGGAGTCGTCCGACCAGGTAGTCGCGCAGCTTGTCGCGATCATCCTCGCCGCGCCGGAGCTGCTGCAGCACGTTCAGGCCGGCGGCGGCGTCGCCCAGCGTGCCGGTGACCAGCACCGCGTCACCTGCGCGCGCGCCGGCCCGGGTCAGCGCCTTGCCCGGCGGCACGAAGCCGTGCACCGCCACGCTCACGGTCAGCGGGCCGCGGGTGGTATCGCCACCGACCAGGGCCAGCCGGTGCGCCCCCGCCAGGCGGGAAAATCCGTCCACGAAGGCTTCGACGAAGCCGCGGTCCGCCTGCGGCAGGGTCAGCGCCAGCAGCGCCCAGGCCGGGTTGGCGCCCATCGCCGCCAGGTCGGAAAGGTTCACCGCCAGTGCCTTCCAGCCGATGTCCGCCGGGTCGGTACCGCGCGGGAAGTGCACGCCGTCGACCAGGGTGTCGATCGCCACCACCAGCTCCTGGCCGGCGGGCACGGCGAGCACGGCCGCGTCGTCGCCGATGCCCAGGCGCACGTCGTCGCGCGCCTGCCCGGTGCGCTGGCGGATCAGTTCGATCAGGTCGAATTCCATCGGGGTCGCTCGCATCGGTTGCCCGGCCCGGTCAGCGCGTGAACAGCAACACCGGGTCGCCCATGCAGGTGGTCTGCTGGTGCAGGACGAAGCCGGCCTTGGCGGCAAGACGGATCGAGGCGGTGTTGTCCGGGTCGATGATGCACGCGGCGGTGTGTTCGCCCAGGTGTGCCTGGCCCCAGGCCAGCACCGCCGCCAGCGCCTCGCTGGCGTAACCCTTGCCGTGGCTGTCCGCGGCCAGCACCCAGCCGAGCTCCGGCACGCCGTCCAGCGACGGCTCCAGCCCGCGCCGGAAATCGGCGTAGCCGATGTCGCCGATGCAGCGGCCGCTGGCCTTCTCCTCGATCGCCCAGTAGCCGTAGCCCAGCACGCACCACAGGCCGGGGTAGCGCAGCAGCCGCAGCCAGGCCTCCTGCGGCGTGGCCGGCCGGCCGCCGATGTAGCGCACCACCTGCGGATCGGACCAGATCGCCAGCAGGGCGTCGTGGTCTTCGGCGCGGTGCCCGCGCAAGCGCAGGCGCGCGGTCTCCAGGGGCGGCACCGGATCGACGCCCGCAGGCACGACGGCGCGCCGCATCAGGCGCCCTTCTCGACCGCGCGCAGTTCGGTGGCGAGCTTGTCCAGCACGCCGTTGACGTAGCTGTGGCCGTGATCGGCGCCGAAGCGCTTGGTGACCTCGATCGCCTCGTTCAGCACCACGCGGTAAGGCACGTCGGGGCGATGCTTCAGTTCGTAGGCGGCCAGCCGCAGCGCGGCGCGTTCGATCGGATCGACCTGCGCCACCTCGCGGTCCAGGTGCGGGCGCAGGCAGGCATCGAGTTCCTCGACGTGCTGTTCCACGCCGTGCAGCAGGTCCTCGAAGTACTCCAGGTCGGCCACCTCCATGTCCTGCTCGTGGCGGAACTGCTCGATCACCGCGTTCATGTGGCTGCCGCTGAGCTGCCACGCGTACAGCGCCTGCAGCGCGCGGCGCCGCGCCCGCGAGCGCGCCTGCAAGTCGAGGCCGTGGACGCGGGCGCTCATCCCAGCTTCCGGTAGAGGTTGGCCATCTCCAGCGCCGCCAGCGCGGCATCGGCACCCTTGTTGCCGGCCTTGGTGCCGGCGCGCTCGATCGCCTGCTCGATGGAGTCGGTGGTCAGCACGCCGAACGCCACCGGCACGCCCGAACCGACTGCGGCCGCCGCCAGGCCCTTGGCGCATTCGCCGGCGACGAAGTCGAAATGCGGGGTGGCGCCGCGGATCACCGCGCCCAGCGCGATCACCGCTGCATGGTTGCCCGCATGCGCCAGCTTGTGCGCGACCAGCGCGATCTCCCAGGCACCGGGCACGCGCACCAGGTCGATCGCCTCGTCCGGTACGCCGTGGCGCAGCAGTGCGTCGCGGGCGCCGGCGACCAGCGGTTCCACCACGAAACCGTTGAAGCGGCCGGCGACGATGACAAAACGGCCGTTGGGCGTGGCGAAATCGCCTTCGATGGTCTTCATGATCTGTTTCCTGGGAGCGAGCCCGTGCGGGCCAGCCATTTTACGGGTTTTCGGCCGACCCGGCCGGGTTGGTGCAATCGAGGTGGGGGTAGCCACCGATGTCCAGCCGCGCGCGGCCGCCCTCGACGCGCAGGCGCGCCGCGGCGCCGAACGGCAGCGTGAGCTGTTCGGCGCCATGGCCGTGCGGCAGGCCGTCGATCAGCGCAACCCCCGCCACGGCGCCGATCTGGGCGAATGCGTCGGCCAGCTGGTAGCCATTGTCGCGGGGGCCGGGCACGCACTGGCTGAAGCTGCCCAGCAGCAGCGCCTGCTGCCGCCCCAGCACGCCGGACAGATGCAGCTGGTACAGCAGCCGCTCGACCCGGTAGGGCGCCTCGCCGACATCCTCGACGAACAGGATGCCGTCGTCGATGACGGGAAAGTACGGCGTGCCCAGCAGGCTGCACAGCATCGCCAGGTTGCCGCCCCACAGCGGACCGCGCACGTCGAGCCCGGCCCGCGCGGAAGTCGTCCAGGCCACGGTCGCGGTCGGCGCGGTCAGCGTGGCCCAGAACTGGCGCCAGCTGAAATCGTCGGGCACCTCGGCCCCGAAGTCGGCCAGCAGCGGGCCGCTGAACGTGCACAGGCCGCTCTTGGCGTACAGCGCCAGCTGCAGCGCGGTGAAATCGCTGTGGCCCACCAGCGCGATCGGCGCATCGCGCAGGCGCTCGCGCAGCGCCGGGTAATCCAGTTGCGGCAACAGGCGTGCCGCGCCGTAACCCCCGCGGGTGGTCAAGGCGATGTCCGGCAGCACCATCTCGGTGGCCAGGGCGTTGATGTCGGCTGCCCGCTCGGCGTCGCTGCCGGCGAAACGCAGCGCGAACCGGCCCAGCACCTCCTCGCCGTCCACCGTGCAGCCGGCCTGGCGCAGGCGCGCCACCCCGCGCGCCATCGCGGCGGGGTCGTGCGCATGGCCCGAGGGCGCGATCAGGCGGAGATGGACAGGGTGCATCGGAAGTTTCCGGCAGTCGGGGCGGGACGCTGTGCCGGCAAGCATGCCGCGCGTGACGAGGCGATGCCGTGGCCGCGGCGGGCGTGTTCGCGGAAGTGGGCCACGCCGTTCAGCAGGGTACGACCAGCGGATCGTCGGGCAGTTCGTCGATCGCGTGGCGGGCCTCGCCCAGCATGGCCTCGACCTCGCGCACCACGCCCTGCGCCTTCGCCAGGCCCGATTCGGGCACCATCACCGCGATGTAGTCCATCGCCGGCAACTGGCCCACGCCGCCGGTGAGGTATTCGCCGGCGATGAAGGCCGGGATCTCGACCGCCTCCAGCGCATCCTTCACCAGATGGGCGTCGAACAGGTTCTGCGCGCGGTAGACGGTGTGCATGACCGGCAAGCTACCCCGCGACGCGGCGCGGAGCAAGGCCGCGCCGGCCTGCGCCGGAGGCCGGCGACAGGGTAAACTTGGCGGTTTCCACCACCGCGCGCGAGCGTCACTCGATGCCGACCGACCACCCCGCCCCCATCTCCGCCCCCACGCCGCAGGATTTCATCCGGCAGATCGTGCGCGACGACCTGGCCTCGGGCAAGCATCGCCAGATCCATACCCGCTTTCCGCCGGAGCCGAACGGCTACCTGCACATCGGCCACGCCAAGGCGATCTGCCTCTCCTTCGGCATCGCCGGCGAGTTCGACGGCTGGTGCAACCTGCGCCTGGACGACACCAACCCGGGCAAGGAAGACCCCGAGTTCGTCGAGGGCATCAAGGAGGACGTGCGCTGGCTCGGCTTCCGCTGGCACGAGCTGCGCCACGCCTCGGACTATTTCGAGGTGTTCTACCGCGGCGCGCTGAAGCTGATCGAGGACGGCAAGGCCTACGTGGACGATCTTGACGCCGATCAGGTGCGCGCGTACCGCGGCACGCTGACCGAACCGGGCCGCAACTCGCCGTACCGCGAGCGCTCGATCGAGGAAAACCTCGACCTGTTCAAGCGCATGCGCGCGGGCGAGTTCGCCGACGGCAGCAAGACCCTGCGCGCGAAGATCGACATGGCCGCCGGCAACATCAACCTGCGCGATCCGGCGCTGTACCGCATCCGCAAGATCACCCACCAGAACACCGGCGACGCCTGGCCGATCTACCCGATGTACGACTACGCGCACGCGCTGTCCGACGCGATGGAAGGCATCACCCATTCGCTGTGCACGCTGGAGTTCGAGGACCACCGGCCGCTGTACGACTGGTGCGTGGACAACGTCGACCTGCCGGCGCATCCGCAGCTGTGGCAGTCGGTGGTGGAGGCGGGACTGGAGGCGAAGCCGGCCAAGCCGCGTCAGATCGAGTTCTCCCGGCTCAATCTCAGCTACTGCATCACCAGCAAGCGCAAGCTGGCGCAGCTGGTCAACGAGAATTTCGTCGACGGCTGGGACGACCCGCGCATGAACACCTTGCGCGGCCTGCGCCGGCGCGGCTTCACGCCGGCGGGCCTGCGCCTGCTGATCGAGCGCGTGGGCGTCTCCAAGCAGAACAGCGTGATCGATTACGCCGTGCTGGAGGGTTGCATCCGCGAGGACCTGGACGCCACCGCCGCACGGCGGATGGCCGTGCTCGACCCGCTGAAGCTGGTGCTGACCAACCTGCCCGAGGGCCACGAGGAAACCCTGACCTTCCCCAACCATCCCAAGGACGAAAGCTTCGGCACCCGCTCGGTGCCGTTCGCGCGCGAGGTGTGGATCGAGCGCGACGATTTCGCCGAAGTGCCGCCGAAGGGCTTCCACCGCCTGAAGCCGGACGGCGAGGTGCGCCTGCGCGGCGTCGGCATCGTCAAATGCACCGACGTGATCAAGGACGCCGCCGGCCACGTGACCGAACTCCACGGCACGCTCGATCCGGACACGCGCCACGGCCTGCCCGGCGCCGACCGCAAGGTGAAGGGCACCATCCACTGGGTCAGCGCGAAGCACGCGGTGGCCGCGGAGGTGCGTCTGTACGACCGTCTGTTCGGCGTGGCCGCGCCCGACAGCGAGGACGACGGCAAGAACTGGCTGGAGCACATCAATCCGGAGGCCAAGCGGGTGGTCCGCGGCTGGCTGGAGCCGGCGGCCGCGGACGTCGAACCCGAGCAGCGTTTCCAGTTCGAGCGGCTTGGCTACTTCGTCGCCGATCGCCACGACCACCGCGCCGACGCGCCGGTGTTCAACCGCACCGTGACCCTGCGCGACGTGTGGGCGCGCGCGGCCGGCCAGTAGGAAGAACGCCATGCTGCCACTGCAGATCCACCTGACCCTGCCGCCCTGGATCGGCGACGTGGCCGACACCAACAAGCGCTACCACAGCGACGAGGAGCGCGTGGGGCTGGCGATCGAGCTGTCGCGGCAGAACGTGGAGCGCGGCGGCGGCGGGCCGTTCGGTGCGGCGGTGTTCAACAACCACAGCGGACGGCTGGTCGCGGTCGGCGTCAACCGCGTGGTACCGCAAAGCTGCTCGGTCGCCCACGCCGAGATGATGGCGATCATGATTGCGCAGCAGCGCCTCGGCCGGCACCGGCTCAACGAGGACGGCGGCCATTACGCGCTGGCCACCAGCTCGCAGCCGTGCTGCCAGTGCTACGGCGCCAGCGTGTGGGCCGGCATCGACGAGCTGCTGATCGGCGCGCGCGCGCAGGATGTGGAAGAACTCACGCAGTTCGACGAAGGTCCGCTGCCGGCGGACTGGATCGGTGAACTGACCCGGCGCAACATCGCCGTGCGCCGCGACGTCCTGCGCGACCAGGCCCGCGAGGTGCTCGCCAGCTACGGCGCCACCGGCACGCCGTATTGAGCCGCTGGCGCGCCGCCCTGCCGCTGGCCCTGCTGTTGTTGGCAGGCGTGGTGCTGTTCGCCTCCGGTTCGCTGCACGCGCTGACCCCGCGCCAGCTGCTGGCGCACCAGGCCGAGCTGCACGCGTTGATCGCCGAGCATCCCTGGCTGACCCGGCTGGCCTACGTCGGCCTGTTGACCCTGGGCGTGGCCACCGGCATCCCGGGCACCATCGTGATCATCCTGGCCGGCGGTTTCGCCTTCGGCGTGGTCGACGCCACGCTGAGCTCGTCGGTGGGCATCACTCTGGGCGCGCTCATCCTCTACCTGGCAAGCCGCCAGGCGTTCGGACCCGGCAGCGCGCAGCCGCCGCCGCTGGTCGCGCGGCTGCACCACGGCTTCGAGCGCCACCCGGTCAGCTACACCCTGTTCCTGCGCTTCGTGCCGGTGCTGCCGTTCGGCGCGGTCACCGTGGCGCTGGCGTGGCTGCGCTGCCCGCTGTGGCTGTTCCTCGGCGCCAGCTGGCTGGGCGGCACGGTGTCGCTGGTGTTCGAGACCTCGATCGGCGCCGGCCTGGCCGACGCGATGGGCGAGAGCGACAGCATCGGCCTCGGCCTGTTCATGCACCGCGAGGTGCTGCTGCCGCTGGGCGCCATCGCCCTGCTCGCCCTGCTGCCGCTGTTGTTCGAACGGGTGGCCCGCTGGCGGCGCCGTCGTACGGGGGAATAGCCGCCGCACCGTTCCGGCCGCCCGCGCCACCCTTTCCCGGGGCGTTGCGTTACATTCCCGGCAACGGCGCGGCGTGGGCCATGCGTCTTCCGGCGACGCGGGCGTCGCGCGGGGACGATCCGACGGGGCAGGCGAGCGATGGATCTGGCGGGCAACTCGTGGCTGGCAAGGTTGTGGCACCACACGTCGCTGGTCCAGCGCATGGCCTTTGTCGCGCTGGTGCCCACCCTGATCACGGCCGCGCTGCTGGTCACCCTGCTCACCCAGCGCCAGCTCGGCACTCTGCGCCGGATGGCGCAGGGCAACGCCGATGCCATCGCCACCCAGACCGCGTCGGTGAGCGTGCAGCCGCTGCGGGCCATGCGCCTGCGCGAGTTGCTGCGCATTGCCGATTCGATCGGCGAACTGCCCCACGTGACGCGGGTGCAGATCCGCACCGCCGACGGCCAGATCCTGGCCGATCATCGCGCCACCGACGACGACGAGCAGGACGTGACCAGCGTGGTGCGCGAGGTGGTCGACAACGACCAGGCCACGCCACAGGTGCTCGGCTCGGTCCTGGTCGACGTGAGCCTGCGTGACGCCGTCGCCGCCCAGCGGGCCACCCTGCGCCACGCCCTCATCGCGTTGCTGCTGAGCCTGCTGGTCGCCGGGGTGATCGGCTGGCAGGTAGCGCGCTGGATCAGCGCCCCGCTGCGGCGCCTGGCCGGCGCGGTGGGGCAACTGGGCCAGGATGACCAGCCGGTCAGCGTCCCGGTGACCGACCGCACGGAGATCGGCGAGCTGCAGCGCGGCTTCAACCACGCCGCCGCGGCGCTGTTCGAAAGCCGGCGCGGGCTGCACGAGCGCATCGAGGAGGCCACGCGGGAGCTGGAGCGCAAGAACGCCGCCCTGGAGGCGGCCAGCGAGGGTCGCTCGCGCTTCCTCGCCGCCGCTGCGCACGACCTGCGCCAGCCGCTCTACGCGCTGACCCTGTTCTCCGCCGCGCTGGCGCTGGACGAGCACGACCCGCAGCGCCTGGACCGCATCGCGCACATCCAGGAGTGCGTGCATTCGCTCGACCACCTGTTCGGCGAATTGCTGGACCTGTCGCGGCTGGAGGCAGGCGCGGTGCAGGTCGAGATCAGCGAGTTTCCGCTCAACCAGGTGTTCGCCGAGGTCAGCCGCACCTTCAGCATGGTGGCCGAGCAACGGGGCCTGGCGCTGCGCCTGCACCCGGCGCGCGACTGGGTGCGCGCCGACCGCACGATGCTCACGCGCATGCTCAACAACCTGGTCAACAACGCCTTGCGCTTCACCCATCGCGGCGGCGCGCTGATCGGCGCGCGGCGTCGCGGCGACCGCCTGCGGATCGAGGTGTGGGATACCGGCAGCGGCATCGCGGCCGAGCACCTGCCGCACGTGTTCGACGAGTTCTACCGGATCGACGACCACACCGACGCCGGCCTCGCCAACGGCTCCCAGTCCGGCCTGGGCCTGGGCCTGGCGACGGTGCAGCGGCTGGCGCAGCTGCTGGACACGGTCGTGAAGGTGGACTCGCAACCGGACCGGGGCAGCGTGTTCCACTTCGAGCTGCCGCTGGCCCGCGCGCAGATGCTGCCGCCGCCCCCGGCGGGGGAGGAGCCCGCGGGCGATCTGGCCGGCCGACGGGTGCTCGTGCTGGACGACGACCCGGCCATCCTGTCAGGCATCCGCTTCCTGCTGCGCAGCTGGGGTTGCGACGTGGCGGTGGCCGAGGACCACCAGCAGGCGCAGGAGGCGATCGAGAACTGGCCGGCACCGGTCGACATCGTGATCTGCGACCTGCACCTGCGCTCGGGCGAACGCGGCACCGACCTGTTCGCCGAACTGGACCGCCTCTACGAACGCGACGGCGAGACCCGCTTCGCGCGCCTGCTGGTGACCGGCGAGACCCGCGCCGAACGCCTGCAGGAGGTGCTCGCCGAGAAGCTGCCGGTGCTGTACAAGCCGGTTTCGCCGCAGCGCCTGCGCCGCGCGATGCTGGCGGCGCTGGCCGCTCGCGTCAACGCATGAGGTGGTCAGGGCGCGAACGGCCGGGGGAAGTTGGTGGGTCGTCCGGGACTCGAACCCGGGACCAATAGATTAAAAGTCTACTGCTCTACCAACTGAGCTAACGACCCGTGGTGCGCCCGGCCGTGGCCGGGCAAGCCTTCGATTTTACGATGTGCCCCCATGATGGCACAAGCAAACGCGCGCTCACGCGTAACGCGTGGGGTCGGCCATGCCCGCCTCGCGGAAACCCTGCGCACGCAGCCGGCACGCGTCGCAGTGCCCGCAGGCGCGACCCTGCGGATCGGCGCGGTAGCAGCTGACCGTGGCGGAAAAGTCGACGCCCAGGCGCCGGCCCTCGCGCGCGATGTCGGCCTTGCTCATGTGCATCAGCGGCGCATGCACGCGGATGCCGGCGCCTTCGACCCCGGCCTTGGTGGCCACGTTCGCCAGGGCCTCGAACGCCTCGATGAACGCCGGCCGGCAATCCGGATAGCCCGAATAGTCGACCGCGTTGACCCCGCACCAGATGTCGCTGGAACCGAGCACCTCGGCCCAGCCCAATGCGATCGACAGCATGATGGTGTTGCGTGCCGGCACGTAGGTGACCGGGATGTCGTGGCTGTCGCCCGCGTCGAGCGGGACCTCGATGTCGGCGGTGAGCGCCGAGCCACCGATGCTGCGCAGGTCGACGGCCACGGTCTTGTGCTCGACCGCGCCCAGCATGGTCGCCACGCGGTCGGACGCCGCCAGCTCGGACTGGTGGCGCTGGCCATAGGCCACGCTCAGGGCGTGCACCTGGTAGCCCTGTTCGCGGGCGATCGCGATGGTGACGGCCGAATCCATGCCGCCGGAAACGAGCACGACGGCCTTGCGGGAATGTGGGTCAGGCATGGTTTGCACTCAAAAAAAGAAAAAACAGAAGTGAGTGGAGAGGAGTGAGGAGCGAGAGCAGCAGCCGGCACGGCCTCCACTCACTTCTCTCTCCTCTTCACTCACTTCTTGCTCAACGCCCTACTTCCCCCGCGCGTCGTTCCACAGCAGCTTGTGCAGCTGCAGCTGGAACCGCACGTCGAGCTTGTCGGCGAGGATCCATTCGGCCAGCTCGCGCGGCTCGACCGCACCATGCACCGGGGAGAACAGCACCATGCAGCGCTCGGCCAGCGCGTGCTCGGCCAGCATGCTGCGCGCCCATTCGTAGTCGCCGCGGCTGGCCAGCACGATCTTGATCTGGTCGTGCGCCAGCAGGTGGTCGAGATTGGACCACAGGTTGCGGCCGCTCTCGCCGGAATCGGGCGCCTTCAGATCCATCACCTTGTGCACGCGCGGATCCACTGCGGACACGTCCAGCGCGCCGGAGGTCTCCAGCGAAACCTCGTAGCCGGCATCGCACAACTTGCGCAGCAGGACCAGGCAGCGTTTCTGCGCCAGCGGCTCGCCGCCGGTGACGCAGACGTGCTTCACCCCGTGGCGCGCCACCTCGGCCAGGATGTCGTCGATCGCGCGCCAGTCGCCACCGTGGAACGAATACTCGGTGTCGCACCACACGCAGCGCAGCGGACAGCCGGTGAGGCGCACGAATACCGTGCGCCAGCCGATCGCGTCGGCTTCGCCCTGGATCGAGTGGAAGATCTCGGTGATGCGCAATCGCTCGGCCACCGCCGCAGGCGTGGCGGACACCACGCGTGCCTCATCGCCGTTCACCGCTGCGCCTCAGCCGCCGGCCTGGATCTGCAGGCGCTGCAGGCGCTCCTGCGCGAGGCTGGCCGAGTCCGACCCGGGATACCTGGCAATGACCTGCTTCAACGTGGTCTTGGCCGCGTCGACCTGCTTGAGCTCGATCTGGCAATAGCCGACCTTGAGCAACGCATCGGGGGTCTTGTCGCTTTGCGGGAACTGCGACACCAGCTGCTTGAACGCATCCAGCGCCACGCCATAGTTGGTGGTGACGAAATACGACTGCCCCAGCCAGTACCAGGCATTGGGCACCAGCGCATGGTCCGGGTACTGCTGGATGAACGCGCGGAACTCACGCGAGGCGACCGCGTAATTGCCGCCGCGGATCGACTGGAATGCCTTGTCGTAGGCCGCCTGTGCCGCGGCCGGGTCGGCCGTCGCGGCGCTGCTCGACGCCGGCGCCGGGCTGCCCGACGCAGCGGCGGACCCCGCCGTCGCGGCGGCGGTCGTCGCGGCTCCCGCCGGGCTGCCGGCCGGGGCCGACGGATTGCCCGCACCGCCGCCTTCGAGGCGCTCGAGGCGCGCGTCGAGGTCGCCGTACTGGGCCTTGTTCTTGTCCTCGAGTACCTGCAGCTGGTGCTGCAACTCCTCGATCTGTCCCTGCATCTGGCGCACTTGCGAGCTCAGTTGCTGGATCTGGTTGACCAGGCCGGTGCCGTTCTGGTCGCGGCTCTGCGCCTGCTGTTCCAGGCGGCTGACGCGGTCGGCCAGGCTGAGCCGGGCATCCTGCGCCATCGCCGGAAACGCGAACAGCATGGCGGACGCCAAGGCGCCCGCCATGCTGATCCTGGCCGAAAAACGCTTAGCCAGTCGCTTCATCATTACTGCGCCGTGTAGACGATCTCGACGCGGCGGTTCTTGCTCCAGCAATCCTCATTGTGCTCGCGGCAGACCGGCTTTTCCTTGCCGTAGCTGATCACCGTCATCTGGCTGGCCGAGGCACCGTTGGCCTGCAGCGCGCTGGAGACGGCATTGGCACGACGCTCGCCCAGGCCCAGGTTGTACTCGCGCGTGCCGCGCTCGTCGGTGTTGCCTTCAAGGCGCAGCTGGGCGCTCGGACGATCCTGCAGGTACTTGGCGTGGCACGCCATGATCTGCTGGAACTCCGGCTTGATCTCGGACTTGTCGAAGTCGAAGTACACGACGCGCTGGCGCAGGCAGGCATCGGTATCGAGGTCGGCGGGGGTGTACTTGCCATCGGACACGGGGGCGGTCGGCGCCGGTGCGGTCTGCTCGACCGGCGGCTGCGGCTTGACTTCCTGCTTCTTGCTGCACGCAGCTGCACCCACGCAGAGCAAGGCAACCAGAGCAATGCGAACGGTCTTATTCATGGTGACGTTCCTTATAACGAGTTGAGTTCCGACAAACAGATGACGATGGAGGTTACAAACACTGGCCGCCGGTTGACCGGCTGTTATTTTGACATGCGAAAGATCGACGATGCGTGACGCTGCATGGCCGCTCTGCCTGGCAGGTCCGCAATCGCGCGTCCCACCCGAAACCGAAACGCGCCGATGGCGCCGTCCGGGCCCGTTCCATGGGCATCATGCCGCCGCGCAGCTGCCCGCGCGGCGACACGAAAATTCAAGGTTCCCGATAAGGCCCCCACGAGGGTTCCTGGACGTTGCCCTCGGCCAGGCGCAAACGATCGCGCACCATCCCGTCGCTGGACACGGAATACAGGACTCCACGACTACCTTCGGTGGCGGAATACAGCAGCATGCTGGCGTTGGGTGCGAAGCTGACCGAGTCGTCAAGCGGGCCCGGCGAAATGAACCGCTGCTGCCCGCCCAGGCTCTGGTCCTGAATGACAATACGATACACGTTCCCGGCGCCCTGCACCATCGCGAGCTGCTTGCCGTCGTAGCTCACCGAGGCTTTGGCGTTGTACTGGCCCTGGAAGGTGATCCGCTGCGGCGTGCCGCCCGTGGCCGGCACCTGGTAGACCTGCGGGCGGCCGGACCGGTCGGAGGTGAAATAGATGCTCTGGCCGTCCGGCGCCCAGACCGGCTCGGTGTCGATCGACAGGCTGTTGGTCAGCCGGGTGGTCTGGTGGCTGGTCAGGTCGATCACGAAGATTTCCGGGTTGCCCACGTAGGACAGCGACACCGCCAGCTTCTTGCCGTCCGGCGACCACGACGGCGCGCCGTTGATGCCCTTGCGGGCGGACACCAGCTGGCGTGCGCCGGTGAGGATGTTCTGGATGCGGATGGAGGAGTTGCCGTCCTCGAAGGACACGTAGGCGATGCTGGAGCCGTCCGGCGACCACGACGGCGACAACAGCGACTCGCGCGACCGCACCGCCACCTGCGGGTTGTAGCCGTCGGAGTCGGCGACGATCAGCGAATAGGTGGTGTTGTTGCCCAGGCCCACCGAGGTGACGTAGGCGATGCGCGTCCAGAACGCGCCGCGCACGCCGGTGATCTTCTCGTAGATCTTGTCGGCCATCCGGTGCGCCACGCCGCGCAGGTCGCCGGCCGGCGTGGTGAACGTGCCGCCGAGCAGTTCCTGCTGCTTGTTGACGTCCCACAGCTCGTAGGTGACGGTGAGCGTGCCGTTGCCGGCGTCGCCGATGCGCCCGACCACGATGTAGTCCTGCTTGAGCAGCCGCCAGGTGGCGAACTTGATGTCGGACCCCTGCGCCGGCGTTTCCACGATGTCGCTCCTGGCCAGCGAGCGGAACTTGCCGGAGCGGTTGAAGTCGTTGCGCATCACGTCGGCCACGTCGGTCGACAGCGGCGCCCCGCCCTGCTGGGCGAACGGCACCACCACGATCGGCGTGGCGGTCTTGACGCCACCGACGATGTCCACCGTCAACGGCGACTGCGCCGCCGACGTGCCGGCAAACAACGCGGCCGCCGCCAGCATGAGGAGGACGGCGACGAGACGGGTCTTTCGCGTGGATTTGATCATTGCGGCCTGAAGGTAAAGATGAGTTTGCGCCGGAACACTTTCTCGAAACCCTTGTACGGCAAGGTCTTGGTGCGCAACACGGCGTTCTCGACCGAACGCCGGCCGGCTTCGTCATAGGGGCAACTGGAATCCACTGTGGCGCTCAGGACGTCACCGCCGGGTGATTGCACGATGTGAACGTCGCAGGGAATCTCGGGCATGTTAGCCGGACGCGTCCAGTTCGGTGTGACCGCATTCTGAATGGCCGCGATGTACTCGCTGCTCAGGTCGCTGTCCGGGCTGTTGTTGCCGCTCTGCACCTGCTCGGTGGCCGGCAGATCGGGGCGGGCATTGTCCTGGGCGTTTTTCAGGTCGGCCAGTTGCTGCTGGGCCTGTCTGGCCTTGTTGTCCAGCTGCCGGGTCTGCGCCGAGGCGGCGGCCATCTTGGCGAAGATCGCATCCAGCTTCTTGCGCTCCTCCTCCTTCTTTTTAGCCGCCTGGGCGTCCAGTTCGGCCTGGCGCTGGCGCTCGCGTTCCTCCTGCACCTTCTTGGCCTGCTCAGCCTTCAGTGCGGCGTCCTCGACCACGCGCTCCTGGTCGACCGTGTCCGGATGCTTGGGCGGCGGCGGCAATTGGCTGACCGCCGGCTTCTCCGGCGTCGGCTTGGGCGGGGTGACGGTCGGCGGCGGCGGCACCGTATTCGGCACCGGCTTGACCTTGACCGCCTTCGGCGGCGGGCTGCCGGTGGGGCCGATCAGGGTGGCCTCGATGATCGGGCCCTGCAGCTTCAGCGGCGCCGAGCAGGTGATCGGGTTCGTCCACGCGGGCAGGTGCAGCGCGTTGAAGAAGCTCTCGTACGACGCGCACGGCAGCACGGCGAGGAACAGGAACCCCACGATGCCGATGTGCAATACGGCGGACAGCACGACCGCCTTCGGCGTCGCCCTACTTTCGTCCATCGGATGCGCCCTTGCCTGGCTCGCTCGCCGGGCCCGGCTGGCCCATCAGGCCGACCTTGGCCACGCCGGCGGCCTGCAGGTCGGCCAGCACCTTGAACACGCCGCCGTAGCTGCCGCGCTCGTCGCCGCCGACCAGTACGTTCACCTCGGGGTTTTCGCGCACGAAGGCGCCCACCTTGAGCTTGAGCGTGTCCTCGTCCACCAGCTCCTTCTTGGCCCCGCTCAGGGTGAGGTAGAGCTGGCCGTCCTGCAACACCGACACCAGCACCGGATCCTTTTTCTGCTGCAGCGACTTGGCGTCCGATTGCGGTAGCTGCACGTCGACGCTGTTGTTGAGCATCGGCGTGGTGACCATGAAGATGATCAGCAGCACCAGCATCACGTCGATGTAGGGCACCACGTTGATCTCGGATTTCAGCTTGTAGCGCTTGTGGCGCCCGGAGGTCCGCATGATCGCTCTCCGCTCAGGCCGCGTCGTCGGTCTGGATCTGCCGCTGCAGCACGGAGGAGAACTCCTCCTGGAACACGTCGTAGCGCGAGGCGATGCGCTCGACCTTGGTGGCGTAGCGGTTGTACGCCCACTGCGCCGGGATCGCGGCGAACAGGCCCATGGCGGTGGCGATCAACGCCTCGGAGATGTGCGGGGCCACCACCGCGATGGTCACGTCCTTCATGTCGCCCAGGCCCTGGAACGCGCCCATGATGCCCCACACGGTGCCGAACAGGCCCACGTACGGGCTGATCGAACCGACGTTGGCGAGGAACTCCAGGTTGCGTTCGAGCAGGCCCACCTCGCGCGTGCCGGCCACCTGCATCGCGCGCTCGGAGCCCTCGATCGCCGCGCGCGAGTCGTGCGTCTTGCGCTGGCGCTGGCGGGCGAACTCGCGGAAGCCCGATTCGAAGATGTTCTCGATGCCGCCGCTGTCGCGGTCGCGGTTGCTGACCTCGCGGAACAGCTGGGCCAGGTCGCCGCCGGACCAGAAGCGCTCCTCGAACGCCTCGGCGTCTTCCAGCGCGGCCTTGGTCTGGCTGTACTTGCGGATGATGATCACCCACGACAGGAAGGAGAACACCAGCAGGATCAGCAGCACCAGTTGCACCGGCAGGCTCGAATCGGCCACCAGCGTGAAAATGTTCAGTCCACCATTCATGGCTTGCAGGTTCTCCGTGGAGTCGGCGAGGATCGGATTTCCAGGCTAGGGCAGCGGGATCAGGTCCGGCGGTATCGCCGCCGGTCGCATGCGTTCGAGCTCCACGCAGGCCACCCGCACGCTGGCGCGAACCAGGCAACTGCCGTCCGCCTTCAAGATCGTCTGGGCGAACAGGATACTGGCCGCGCGCCGTTCTTTGACCGCCACCGTCACGATCAGTTCATCATCCAGCAGGGCAGGCCGCAGGAAGTCGATGTGCATCTCGCGCACCATGAAGGCCAGCCCGGTGGCCTGCTTGTACGCCATCTGGTCCACGCCCAGCGCGCGCATCCACTCGCTGCGGGCGCGCTCCATGAAGCGCAGGTAGCCGGCGTGGTAGACCACGCCGCCGGCGTCGGTGTCTTCCCAGTAGACGCGCACGGGCCAGTGGAACGTGGCGGTTTCGGGGTTGGTGGGGGCCATTCGCGGATCCGGCAATGAAACAGGGGTGAGTGAAAAGGAGTGAGGAGCGAGAGGGAGCCCGGGAGCGGCATCGGACTTTCTCCGGCTTCCCGCTACCCCTCGCCCTCGAACAGGTCGGCGGCCTGCGCCTGTCGCGGCGGCGGAGTCAGCCCCAGATGGCGCCAGCCCCTGGCGCTGACCATGCGGCCGCGGGCGGTGCGCACCAGGTAACCCTGCTGGATCAGGTAGGGCTCGACCACGTCTTCCAGCGTGCCGCGGTCCTCGCTCAGGGCGGCGGCCAGCGACTCCACCCCGACCGGGCCGCCATCGAAGTTCTCGATGATCAGGCCGAGCAGCCGGCGGTCCAGCTCGTCGAAACCCTGCGGGTCGATCTTGAGCATGTCCAGCGCCGCCTGCGCCGCCTGCCGGGTGATCTCGCCGCCGGCGCGCACCTCGGCGTAATCGCGCACCCGGCGCAGCAGGCGGTTGGCGATGCGCGGGGTGCCGCGCGAACGGCGGGCGATTTCCTGTGCGCCGTCCGCCGCGCAGGCGATGCCGAGGATCCTGGCCGCCCGCCGCACGATCGCGGTGAGCTCGTCGGTGGTGTAGAACTCCAGCCGCTGCACGATGCCGAAGCGGTCGCGCAGCGGCGCGGTGAGCATGCCGGCGCGGGTGGTCGCGCCGATCAGGGTGAACGGCGGCAGGTCGAGCTTGATCGAGCGCGCGGCGGGGCCCTCGCCGATCATGATGTCGATCTGGAAATCCTCCATCGCCGGATACAGCACTTCCTCGACGACCGGCGACAGGCGGTGGATCTCGTCGACGAACAGCACGTCGTTCGCCTCCAGGTTGGTCAGCAGCGCGGCCAGGTCGCCGGCGCGCTCCAGCACCGGCCCGGAGGTGGAGCGCAGGTTCACGCCCAGCTCGTTGGCGATCACGTGGCTCAGCGTGGTCTTGCCCAGGCCGGGCGGACCGAACACCAGCACGTGGTCCAGCGCGCCGCCGCGCCTCTTTGCCGCCTCGATGTAGATCGACAGCTGTTCGCGCACCGCCTGCTGGCCCAGGTACTCGTCCAGCCGCCGGGGCCGGATGGTCGCCTCGAGCGCCTCGTCGTCGAGCTGGGCGGCGGCGGTGATGATGCGGGCTTCGGTCATGAGGGCATTATGGCCGCAGAAGCGGGTGAAGAGGAGTGAGGAGCGAGTGGGCAAGCCCGCTTCCTCCCACTTCTCGCTCCTCTTCATTCACCCCTAGATTTCGACTTGCGCGCCCAGCTCGATCAGCCGGTTGCCGGGGATCTGGAAGAAGGCCGTGGCAGGCAGCGCGTTGCGTGCCATGAAGGCGAACAGCTTGTCGCGCCAGGGCGCCATGCCCGGGCGCCGCTCGCTGGAGACGATGCTCTCGCGCGACAGGAAGAAGGTGGTGTCCATCATGTCGAAACCGAGGCCCTCGCGGGTGCACCGCGACAGCGCCAGCGGGATGTTGGGATCCTCGGCGAAGCCGAAGCGCAGCTCCAGGCTGTAGAAATCGTCGCTCAGCGGGCTGATCTGGATGCGCTCCTCGGCCTCGGCCACCGGCGTCTCCAGGATCGCCACCGTGAGCAGCACGTTGCGCTCGTGCAGCACCTTGTTGTGCTTGAGGTTGTGCAGCAAGGCATGCGGCACGGCCTCCTGGTTGGCGGTGAGGAACACCGCCGTCCCCGGCACCCGGATCGGCGGGTGCTCGGTCATGTTCTCGATGAACGGGGCCAGCGCCAGGCCGCCCTGCTTGATCTCGCGCACCACCAGTTCGCGGCCGCGGCGCCAGGTGGTCATCACGGTGAACAGCAGCACGCCGAGCACCAGCGGGAACCAGCCGCCGTCGGGAATCTTCAGCGTGTTGGCGCCGAAGTAGCTCAGGTCGATCACCAGCAGCAGCAGGCCGCTCAGGATCACCACCGTACGGCTCCAGTGCCACATGCGGCGCGCCACGATCATGGTGAGCACGGTGTCGATCGCCATGGTGCCGGTCACCGCGATGCCGTAGGCGCCGGCCAGAGCATTGGAGGAGCCGAACCCGATCACGGTGGCGATCACCGCCACCATCAGGCCGCGGTTGATCCACGGCAGGAAGACCTGCCCGATTGCCTCGCGCGAGGTGTGCACCACCTGCATGCGCGGCAGGAAGCCGAGCTGGATTGCCTGCCGGCACACGGTGAAGGCGCCGGAGATCACCGCCTGCGAAGCGATCACGGCCGCCGCCGTAGCCAGGCCGATCATCGGGTACAACGCCCAGTCCGGCACGGAATGGTAGAACGGGTTGGCGATCGCGTCGGGGTGCTCGAGCAGCAGACCGCCCTGGCCGTAGTAGTTCAGCAGCAGCGCCGGCATCACGAAACCGAACCATGCCGCGCGGATCGGGTAGCGGCCGAAATGGCCCATGTCGGTGTACAGCGCCTCGGCGCCGGTCACGCACAGCACCACCGAACCCAGCGCCAGGAACGACGCCGCCCCGTGGCTCATGAAGAACTGCACCGCATGCCAGGGGTTGAGCGCCCACAGCACGCCCGGCGCCTTGATGATGTTGTGCACGCCGATCACCGCCAGCGCCAGGAACCACAGCATCATGATCGGCCCGAACAGCACGCCGATGCGGGCCGTGCCGTGGCGCTGCAGCCAGAACAGGCCCAGCAGCACCGCCACCGTGACCGGCACCACGTAGTGCGACAGCGACGGCGCGGCCACCTGCAGGCCCTCGATCGCGGACAACACGGTAATGGACGGCGTGATCACCCCGTCGCCGAAGAACAGCGCCGCACCCAGCAGGGCCATCAGCATGATCAGCCGCCGCGCCCGCGCGGACTTGCCGGCCGCGCGCTGGGCCAGCGTCATCAACGCCATGATGCCGCCCTCGCCCTTGTTGTCCGCGCGCATCACCAGGCTGACGTATTTCACCGCCACCACCATGATCAGCGACCAGGTGACCAGCGAAAGGATGCCCAGCACCGTGCTCGGGCGCGGATGCAGGCCGTGGTCGGGCAGGAAGGTCTCGTGCATCGTGTACAGCGGGCTGGTGCCGATGTCGCCGAACACCACGCCCAGCGCGCCCAGGATCAGGGCCGACCTGGCGCCATGGCCGTTGTCGGCGCCGCCGGGAGCCGGCGACTGGTCGTGCACTTGTTCGCTCATGGGAATCCTGCCGGCCGCCTAGTTGCCCAGCGCGGCGCGCAAGGCCTTGCGAATGATGGCCTCGGCGCTGTCGCCGTCGGCGGCGACCTTCTGCACCAGCCGGCTCACCTCGACGGGTTTGTAGCCGAGCTGCTGCAGCGCCACGGTGGCCTCTCCGGCCGCGTCGAGGGGCGCGGCGGCACCTGGCAGGGATACGCCGCCGGGGGTGGACAATCCGTCGACGCGGTCGCGCAGCTCCACCACGATGCGCTCGGCGGTCTTCTTGCCGATGCCCGGGATCTTGGTCAGCGCCACTACGTCGCCGGCATGCACCAGCCGGGCGAAGTGATCGGTGGAAACCCCCGACAGCACCGCCAGCGCGATCTTCGCGCCGATGCCGCTGACCTTGAGCAGGCTGCGGAACAGGGTGCGTTCGTTCTCGCGCAGGAAACCGTACAGCGCGACGCTGTCCTCCTTCACCGCGTGATGGATCAGCAAGGTCACTTCGGTGCCGGTGGCCGGCAGGTCGTAGATCGTGGACATCGGCGCCTCGACCTCGTAGCCGACGCCGCCCACTTCCACCAGCAGCGAAGGCGGCTGGCGGGACACCAGGATGCCGCGCAGTCGACCGATCACCGGCGCCGCCTCCAGGCCGTGCGCGGGATGCCGACGCGGGCCAGGCTGGCGCGGGTGTGCGCATGCGCCACCGCGATCGCCAGCGCGTCGGCGGCATCGGCCTGCAGCGGGCCCTTGAGGCCCAGCAGCACGCCGACCATGTGCTGCACCTGCGCCTTGTCGCCGCGTCCGCTGCCGACCACGGACTGCTTGACCTCGGTTGCCGCGTATTCGTGCACCACGATCCCCTGACTGACCACCGCGCAGATCGCGGCGCCGCGTGCCTGCCCCAGCTTCAGCGCAGAGTCGGCGTTGCGCGCCATGAACACGCGCTCGATGCCGCACTCGGCCGGCCGGTGCGCGGCGATGATGTCACACAGTTCGTCAAAGATGCGTTTCAGGCGCAGCGGAAAGCTGGCTTCGCCGGCCACCGCCAGCGCACCGTGGAACACGTGCACCAGCCTGCCGTCGCCGTCGACGTCGATGATGCCCACCCCGGTGCGCTGGCTGCCCGGGTCGATGCCGATGATCCTGACGGCACGCGATGCCGGATTCGGGAGGGGGGATTCGGGGAGAGCCACGGCCAGCGCCTTCACTGCCCGGATGGGCGGACCCCGGAGGAACCAGCCGGCCCGTTGCCGGGGGCGGAGCCCGGATCCCGCATCACGAATTCCGTCACGACGCTGCCGGCAAGGCGGCGTTGTGCGAGACCTCGCTCACGTCGTCCAGCGCATCGAGCTTGTCGAGGAGGTCCTGCAGCGCCTCCAGCGATTCCGCCGGCACCTCGACCCGATTGTTGGGGCGCATCACCACGCCGGCATGGACGGCGTTGAGGCCGGCGCCGATCAGGGCCTGCTGCACCTCCTCGAAACGTTCCGGCGCGCACAGCACGATGCTTTCACCGTGTTCGTTGATCACGTCGTCGGCACCGGCTTCGAGCGCGGACTCGAGCACGGACTCCTCGGCGCCGGCGTCGTCGCCGGTGGCGAACACCAGCTCGCCGCAACGGGTGAACTGGAAGGCCACCGAACCGGACGTGCCCAGGTTGCCGCCATGCTTGGTCAGCGCATACCGCACGTCGGCGACGGTGCGGGTGGGGTTGTCGGTGAAGCAGTCGATGATCAGTGCGATGCCGGCCGGGCCGTAGCCCTCGTAGCGCAGCTCCTGCATGTCCGCGCCGCCGTCGGCGCCGGAGCCGCGCTTGATCGCGCGCTCGATCGTGTCCTTGGTCATGTTGGCCGACAGTGCCTTGTCCACCGCCGCGCGCAGGCGCGGGTTGCCGGCCGGGTCGGCGACCCCGGCGCGGGTGGCCACGGTGATCTCGCGGATCAGCTTGGTGAACACCTTGGCGCGCTTGGCGTCTTCGGCGTTCTTGCGACCTTCGATGGACGGGCCTCTACCCATGGCGATTCCTGCAAGCAGCGATTGGACAAGCGGCCAATTTTACCTGAAATCCGCAGGCGTGCCGGCCGGCGGCACGGCGGCGAATTGTCCCTCGCGCAGGAAGCACGCCACCCGCCGCGCCACCTCCGGCGAGAACAGCAGGCTGGTGTGGCTGGACTCCACCACGCAGTGATCGGCCAGCCCCGGCAGGCGGGTCTCGGCCACCGCCACGGTGCCGTCGTGCTCGCCCTCGAGGTGGCCGAGCACGGCGCCCAGGCCCAGCGCCACCCGGCCGGCGATCACACCCACCTGGCGCGGGCCGTCCCAGCGTTCGAAGCCCTGTTCCAGCAGCTGGCGGTTGTGCCCCAGCAACAGTTCGCCGCCGCGCCCCCAGCGGGCGAAGCCGCGGGCGGCGGCGCTGCCGCGCAAGGGCGAGCCGAGGCAGACGATCCGCCCGGGCGGCAGCGACGCGCCTTCGCCGCAGGCGCGCAGCGCCAGCAGGCCGCCCAGGCTGTGGCCGACCAGGTGCACCGCGTCGGCCTCGCCCGCCAGGCGGTCGATGCGCTCGTGCAGTCGCTCCAGGATGTGCTGCTCGCTGGCGGCCACGCTCAGGTAGTCGAAGCGGTGCACGCGGAACCCCGCCTCCATCAACCGATGGTGCAGCAGGGACAGCGCAAAGCCGCGCATCCACAGGCCGTGCAGCAGGATCACGTGCTCGTTCATGGCGTGTCGCCGGAAGCCGCGGCGCACTGCCGGCGGATCAGCCGGCAGCCTCCGCGCCGGCCACGCGCACGTGCAGTTCCTTCAGCTGCGCATCGCTCACCATCGAAGGCGCGTCGGTCATCAGATCCTGCGCGCTGGTGGTCTTGGGGAAGGCGATCACGTCGCGGATCGACTCCGTACCGGCCATCAGGGCGGCGATGCGATCGATGCCAAAGGCGATGCCGCCGTGCGGCGGCGCGCCGAACTTCAGCGCCTTGAGCAGGAAGCCGAACTTCGCCTCGGCCTCCTCCGCGCCGATGCCCAGCAGGCCGAACACCGCGCTCTGCATGTCCGGGCGATGGATGCGGATCGAGCCGCCGCCGATCTCGTTGCCGTTGAGCACCATGTCGTAGCCGCGGCTTACCGCGGTGGCGGCGTGGCTTTCCAGGTCGGCGATGTCGTCGATCTTCGGCGCGGTGAACGGATGATGCAGGGCCACGTAGCGCTGCTCGTCCTCGTCGTACTCGAACATCGGGAAGTCGGTGACCCACAGCGGCTTCCAGCCCGCTTCGACCAGGCCGCGGTCCTTGCCGACCTTGAGCCGCAGTGCGCCCATGAAGTCGGTGACGGCCTTCCACTTGCCCGCGCCGACGAACACGATGTCGCCGGTCTGTGCGCCGGTGACCGAGAGCACCGCCTCCAGCGCCGCGTCGTCGAGGAACTTGGCCACCGGCGAGCTGATTCCTTCGCGGCCTTTCGCGCGGTCCTCGACCTTGATCCAGGCCAGACCCCTGGCGCCGTACCTGGCGACGTACTCGGTGAGCCCGTCGATGTCCTTGCGCGACAGCGCCGCGCCACCCGGCACGCGCAACGCGGCCACGCGGCCGGCCGGGTCGTTGGCCGGTTCGGCGAACACCTTGAACTCCACGTTCTTCAGCGCCTCGGCCACGTCCACCAGCTCCAGCGCGATGCGCAGGTCGGGCTTGTCCGAGCCGAACCGCCGCATCGCCTCCGCCCAGGTCATGCGCGGGAACACGGCGTCGAGCTCCACACCCTGCACCTCGCGGAACACGTGGCGGATCAATTCCTCCACCAGGTCCTGCACGTCGTTCTCCTCGACGAAGGCGAACTCCATGTCGAGCTGGGTGAACTCCGGTTGCCGGTCGGCGCGCAGGTCCTCGTCGCGGAAGCAGCGGGCGATCTGGTAGTAGCGGTCGAAGCCGGCCATCATCAGGATCTGCTTGAACAGCTGCGGCGACTGCGGCAGCGCGTAGAACTGGCCCGGATGCACGCGGCTGGGCACCAGGTAGTCGCGGGCGCCTTCGGGGGTGGCCTTGGTCAGGATCGGCGTCTCGATGTCCTGGAAGCCGCGCGCATCGAGGTAGCGGCGCAGCGTCTGCACCAGGCGGGTGCGCTTGCGCATCATCACCTGCATCTCGGGTCGGCGCAGGTCGAGGTAGCGGTAGGTCATCCGCATGTCCTCGTTCGGGTTCTCGTGCAGCGCGAACGGCAGGTCCTTCGCCGCGTTGAGGATCTCCACGCGGTCGGCGAGCAGCTCGACCTTGCCGGTCCTGAGCTTGTCGTTCGCGGCCAGCCGGCGCCGCAGCGTGCCGGTGACGCGCAGGCAGTACTCGTTGCCGATCTCGCCGGCGACCGCGAAGGCGGCCGCGTTGTCGCGCTCGATCACCACCTGCGCCACGCCCTCGTGGTCACGCAGGTCGACGAAAGCCACGTGCGCCTGCAGGCGGATCGTGTTGACCCAGCCGCAGAGGGTGACGGTCTGGTCGATCAGGGCCTCGTCGACGAGGCCGCAGTAATGCGTGCGCATGCGCTGGAAACTCCGGGCCGCCTGGCGGCATGAAGATGGGAAAAGACCCGGAATCTTAGCATCGCCCGCCCTGTGGCGAACGGAAAACCCCAGCGGCCGGAGCCGGCCGGCGCGGCGCGCGGCGACTCAATCCGCTGCGGCGACAGCCTTGGCCGGTGCCGCCGGCTTGGCGGTGGCAGCTTCCGGCGATGCGGCCGGCTTGCCTTCGCCGGCCGGCTTGGCACCCTCGGCCGTCGCGGTGCCGGCCAGGTTGTGCTTCTTCTCGCCGTCTTTCTTGAAATCGGTCTCGTACCAGCCGCTGCCGGCCAGGCGGAACGCCGGCGCGCTGACCCGGCGGCGCAGCTTCGCCGCCGCGCAGGCGGGGCAGATGGTGGGATCGTCTTCGGAGAGCTTCTGCAGGCGATCGAAACGATGGCCGCAGCCAGTGCATTCAAATTCGTAGATGGGCATGGTGGTTCCTGCTGTCCCGGGCCGGAATGAAGCGGGGCTGGGCGCAATATCGGGTGGGCCGGCGCCGATTTCAACGCGGGCGGCGAAGCCGGGCTGGAAGGCCGGCACGCACAGGGGCGCCATCGTAGCGATCACGCCGGTCGATCGCCAGATTGGGCGGCAGCGGCGGCCGTCCCGCCTGGCTGCAAGGCCGGCGACGACCCGGCCGACGGTAGCGCACGGACGGCCGTTCGAGGCATGCGCCTACATGCCCGCGGCCCATGGCGCTTGAACCGGGAACCGCAATCCGGCCACTATGGCTTGTGCGGCAGGTGGCGCGGCCCGACGGGCGATGCCGCCGCGGCACTGACAAGTCCTGCCGGGGAGGCGGGATGCCGGCGCAAACCGGCAATCAGGGGGTTATCAGCGCTCCATCAAGCGGAGGGGACAACCATGAAACGTACACGACGACTGGGCACGGGCGTGATGCTGGCCCTTGCCGTGCTGGCGAGCGGCACCGCCATGGCCCGCGAGGCACCCACCTTGACCGTCGCGGTGATCGACTTCACCAACAACAGCGACTCCGTCGCCTGGTGGCACGGTGGCGTGGGTTCGCAGCTGGCCGACGTGCTCAGCAACGAGCTCAGCGCCACCGGCGATTTCAAGGTCATCGAGCGGCAGAAGATCGGCGCCGTGCTGGCGGAGCAGGACCTGGCCAGCTCCTACCGCATGCGCCCGGGCAGCAGCCCGCACACTGGCAACGTCACCGGCGCGCAATACCTGATCACCGGCAGCGTCGCCTCGTACACCGAAGACACCTCCAACACCGGCGGTGGTCTCAGCTTCGCCGGTTTCCACGTCGGCGGCGGCCAGGCCAAGGCCTATGTAGCGATCGACCTGCGGGTGATCGACGCGGAAACCTCCGAGGTGGTGTTCTCGCGCACGGTGGAGGGGCGCAGCACCGACAAGGCGATCCGCCTGAGCGGCTACACCCGGGGCGTCGGCGGCGACTTCGGCCACAAGCAGAAGACACCGGCCAGCAAGGCGGTGCGCGCCGCGCTGATCGAGGCCACCGACTACCTCGACTGCGCCATGGTCAAGCGCGACGGCTGCGAGGCCCGCTTCGAGCAGAAGGAACAGAAGCGTCGCCAGAACACCAGGGACACGCTCGACCTGGACTGAACACCCGCGTTCTTCCAGGTGACCGACCCGCCTCCGCGACCGCGCGGCGGCGGGTGACGGTGCAGAGCGGTCCGCACCGCCGCGAAGACCCGGCGTGAGGCGCCGTCCACGCGCGAAAGGCGCACTGCACGACGTGCGCAAGTTCCTTCGCCGCAGCAATGGCCTGCGCGCTTGACAGGTCGTTCGAGCGCAACCTAAGTTGCCGGATGCAAGGACGCACGACACCACATCCCCGAGCAAATGCGCGTGCCACGTCGCCGTCATGGAACAGCAGTCCCATGCTCGCCATTGCCTGGGGTTCACGCATGCACGCCAAATCGTTGCCGATCCGCAGCGGCCTCGCCGCCGCCATCGCCCTCGTCCTGTCCTCGTTCGCCTTCGCCGTGCCGGCGCTGGCCCAGGACGGCACGGCGCAGGGCAAACCCGCCGACAAGAACGTCACCGCGCTGCAGGCGGTGGTGGTCACCGGCACCCGCGCGTTCGACCGCACCGAGGCGACCTCGCTGGCACCGATCGACGTGCTGACGCCCAAGGACCTGGTCGGTACCGGCGCCACCAACCTGGCCACCGCGCTGCGCGTGCTGCTGCCCTCGTTCAATTTCCCGCAGCCCTCGGTAACCGACGCCACCGACGCGATCCAGCCCGCGCAGCTGCGCGGACTTGCGCCGGACCAGACCCTGGTGCTGATCAACGGCAAGCGCCAGCACACCACCGCCATCGTCAACGTCAACGGTTCGCTGGGGCGCGGCTCCTCGCCGGTGGACATCAACGCGATCCCGGTCAACGCGATCGAGCGGGTGGAAGTGCTGCGCGACGGTGCCGCCGCCCAGTACGGCTCGGACGCGATCGCCGGCGTGATCAACATCATCCTCAAGGGCGGCGCGGAACACGGCTCGCTCGGCCTCACCGGCGGCCAGTACAGCAAGGGCGACGGCACCACCTGGCAGGGCGGCGCCGACGGCGGCTTCAGGCTCGGCGACCAGGGTTGGGTGCACCTGAGCGCGGACGCCAGCCACCAGGACCCGACCAATCGGGCCGGCGCCGACGTGCGCTACCCGGGCGACCCCACCTACGGCCAGGTCACCTTCCACTACGGCATCCCGCTGGTGCGGGCCAGGCAGGCGGCGATCAACCTGCAGTACGACTTCACCCCGAACGCGCAGCTCTACGCCTTCAGCCTGTTCAACAAGCGCAACGTGAGCGCCGGCGGCTTCTTCCGTTCGCTGTCGACCTACGCCGGCACCTACCCGGGGGCGGCGGCGGTCTATCCGGAGGGCTACCTGCCGCTGGAGAACAGCTCGATCCGCGACGACAGCGAGGTGCTCGGCCTGCGCGGCACGGTGGCCGGCTGGCATTACGACGTCAGCGCCAACACCGGCGGCAACCACTGGAAGCTGCACACCAGCGACACCTACAACTATTCGCTGGACGGCAACTCCCCCACCGGCTTCTACATCGGCACCCTGGCCAACCGGCAGGACGTCTACAATGCCGACTTCAGCCGCGACTTCCAGCCCGCCATGCTGCCCAACGGCCTGTCGGTGGCCTGGGGCCTGGAGTACCGCCGCGAGAAATTCACGCTCAAGCAGGGCGACGCCGCCTCCTACGCCGGCTCCGGCGCCCAGGTGTTCCCCGGCTACCAGCCCGGCGACGCCGGCTCGCACTCGCGCAACAGCCACGCGCTCTACGTCGACCTCGAAAGCGACCTCACCGACCGGCTCTCCGCCGGCCTGGCCGTGCGCCGCGAGCACTACAGCGATTTCGGCGGCACCACCTCGGCCAAGCTGTCCGGGCGTTTCGCGCTGACCGACACGGTGGCCCTGCGCGGCACCGCCTCGAACGGTTTCCGCGCGCCTTCGCTGCAGCAGGAGTACTACTCCAGCACCGCGATCAACTTCGTCGCCGACGGCAGCGGCAACCTGATCCCGTACACGATCCGCACCTTCCCGGTCAGCAACCCGGCGGCGCAGGCGCTCGGCGCGCAGGCGCTGCGGCCGGAGAAATCGCGCAACTACAGCCTGGGCCTGGTGCTGACGCCTTCCAGCGGCCTGTACACCACGCTGGATTTCTACCAGATCGACATCGACCACCGGATCATCCTCAGCGGCAACCTGGTCGGCACGCCGGTGCAGGATTACCTCACCTCGGTGGGCATCCCGTTCGTCAGCGGCGGCCGCTTCTTCACCAACGCGGTCGACACGCGCACCCGCGGCGTCGACCTGGTGGCCACCTTGCCGCTGCAGCTGGAGCACTCCGCGCTGAAGTTCACCGGCGGGGTCAACTACAACAAGACCGACATCCGCGCGATCGCGCCGAACCCGCCGCAACTGGGCCTGGTCGGGCTCACCCTGCCGATCATCGACCGCACCGAACAGGGCCGCATCACCAAGGGCGCCCCGCGCACCAAGGCGTTCCTGGCCACCGACTGGAGCGTGGGCAACTGGAGCTTCCACGGCCAGCTGACCCGCTACGGCCAGTTCACCACGCTGGGCAACAACCCGGCCACGGACCAGACCTACGGGGCGCGCTTCGTGCTCGACGCCAACGCCAACTACGCCTGGAACAACTGGACCTTCACCGTGGGCGCGAACGACCTCAACAACGCCTACCCCGAACGCAGCAGCGCCGCCAACAACTTCAACGGCATCCTGACCTATTCGGGTTCCTCGCCGTTCGGCTTCAGCGGCGCGTATTACTACGGCACGGTGGCCTACCACTGGTAAGCCGTGGCGCCGTTCGCCCGGGCGGGCATGGCGCCGTCGTGGCGCGAGCATCACGCGCGGTGGTTACAGTGGGGGCCTCGCTTTGCGACCGGAGGCCCGCTCCCTGCGCCATGCTCGGCACCCTTCGCCCGATTGCCTCGCTGCTCGGCGGCACCGCACTGCTGCTGCTTGGCGTGGGCCTGCTCAACACGCTGATCCCGCTGCGCGGCGACGGCTACGGCTATTCGAACGCGCTGCTGGGCGGGCTCACTTCGGCCTATTACGCCGGCTATTTCATCGGCACCTTCGCCATGCCGCCGCTGGTGCGCCGGATGGGCTACATCCGCACGTTCGCGTTCTGCACCGCCTGCATGGGCTGCGTGGTGCTGCTGCACGCGCTCAGCCACCAGCCGCTGCTGTGGCTGGCCTTGCGCCTGCTGGCCGGGGTGGTGCTGGTGGGGCTGTACATGCTGATCGAGAGCTGGCTGAACGCCAGCGCGAACCCGACGCAACGCGGCGGCGTGTTTGCCGCCTACATGGTGGTGAACCTGGGCGCGCTGGCGATCGCGCAGCAGTTGCTGCGCATCGGCGGCGAACCCTACGTGCTGTTCCTGGTGGTGGCGCTGCTGGTCGGCGCAGCCACCTTGCCGGTGGTCGCCACCCGGCTGGCGCAGCCGGTGCTGCAGCCGTCGCCGCGGCTGCGCCTGAGCCGGCTGTTCGCGGCCGCGCCGAGCGCCGGCGCGGGCGCGCTGTTGTCCGGCCTGGCGATGGGCGCGTTCTGGGGCCTGCTGCCGGTGTACGTGCTGGGCACCGGCGTGCAGGCCGGCGCCGTGGGCACCACGATGAGCGTGGCCATCGTCGGCGGCGCCTTGCTGCAGTGGCCGCTGGGGCGACTGTCGGACCGCCATGACCGGCGCGTGGCGCTGGCCCTGGTCTGCGCCGCCGCCGCCGTGCTGGCCTTGCTGGCGCTGGTATCGAGCGGCCAGCGGCTGGCCTCGCTGGCGGTGATCTTCCTCTACGGCGGCATGGCCTTCGCGGTGTATCCGATCGTGGTCGCGCACCTGGTCGATCACCTGCCGCCGGAAGACCTGATGGCCGCCAGCAGCAGCGTGTTGCTGGTTTTCGGCATCGGCTCGGCCACCGGGCCGATGCTGGCCGGCCTGCTGATGTCCTGGCTCGGCCCCTGGTCGCTGTTCGGCTGGTTCGCGCTCACGCATGGCGCCGCGGCCACCTACAGCGGCTACCGCTACCAGACCTTCCGTCGCACGCTCGCCGCCGGGACCCACTTCCGTCCGATGCTGCGCACCACCCCGTCGGCGCTGGAACTGATGCCGGAAACCGACGCGCCGGAAGCCTCCGCCGCGCCGGGTTGATCCGGCACCCTCAGCTTTGCCGGAAGACCAGCTGGCCGCCGGTGGCCGACACGTGGATGGTGTCGCCGCCCTGGAAACGGCCTTCCAGGATCTGCCGGGCCAGCGGATTCTCCAACTGCTGCTGGATCGCCCGCTTCAGCGGCCGCGCGCCGTAGACCGGGTCGAAGCCGACATTGCCGAGCAGGGCCAGCGCGTCGTCCCCGATCTCCAGTTTCAGCTGCCGCTCGGCCAGCCGCTTCTCCAGGTACTCGAGCTGGATCTTCGCGATGGCGCGGATCTGCGCCTTGTCCAGCGGGCGGAACACCACGATCTCGTCGAGCCGGTTGATGAACTCGGGGCGGAAGTGCGCCTGCACCACGCCCATCACCGAGGCCTTCATCTGGGTGTACTGCTCTTCCGCGTCGCCGCCGCTTTCCGCCGCATCCTGGATCATCTGCGAGCCGAGGTTCGAGGTCATCACGATCACCGTGTTGCGGAAATCCACGGTGCGGCCCTGGCCGTCGGTGAGGCGGCCATCGTCGAGCACCTGCAGCAGGATGTTGAACACGTCCGGGTGGGCCTTCTCCACCTCGTCCAGCAGGATCACGCTGTACGGCCGGCGGCGCACCGCTTCAGTCAGATAGCCGCCCTCCTCGTAGCCGACGTAGCCCGGGGGCGCGCCGACCAGGCGCGAGACCGAGTGCTTCTCCATGAACTCGCTCATGTCGATGCGCACCATCGCGTCGGTGGTGTCGAACATGAACTCGGCCAGCGCCTTGCACAGTTCGGTCTTGCCCACGCCGGTGGGGCCCAGGAACAGGAACGAACCGTTCGGCCGGTTCGGATCGGACAGGCCCGCGCGCGAGCGCCGGATCGCATCGGCCACCGCGTGCACCGCCTCGTCCTGGCCGACCACGCGCTTGTGCAGCTCGTCTTCCATCTTCAGCAGCTTGTCGCGCTCGCCCTCCAGCATCTTGCTGACCGGGATGCCGGTCCAGCGCGCCACCACCTCGGCGATCTCCTCGGCGGTGACTTTGGTCTGCACCAGCTTGAAATCCTGCGTCTCGGCGGCCTGCGCCGCGGCGAGCTGCTTTTCCAGCTCGGGCAACCGGCCGTACTGGATCTCGCTCATCCGCGCGTAATCCTGCGCGCGCCGCGCCGCCTCCAGGTCCTGGTGGGCCTGCTCGATCTGCTCCTTGACCTTGGTCGTGCCCTGCAGCGCGGCCTTCTCCGATTTCCACACCTCGTTCAGGTCGGAGAACTCGCGCTCGAGTTTCTCGATATCGGCCTCGAGGTCGGCCAGGCGCTGTTTCGATTCGCTGTCCTTCTCCTTCTTCAGCATCTCGCGCTGGATCTTCAGCTGGATCAGTCGGCGTTCGAGCCGGTCCAGCTCCTCCGGCTTGGAGTCGATCTCCATGCGGATGCGGCTGGCGGCCTCGTCCATCAGGTCGATCGCCTTGTCCGGCAGCTGGCGGTCGGCGATGTAGCGATGCGACAGGGTGGCGGCGGCCACGATCGCCGGGTCGGTGATTTCCACGCCGTGGTGCACGGCGTAGCGCTCCTTCAGGCCGCGCAGGATGGCGATGGTGTCCTCGACGGTGGGCTCGCCCACGAACACCTTCTGGAAGCGGCGCTCCAGCGCGGCGTCCTTCTCGATGTACTGGCGATATTCGTCCAGCGTGGTGGCGCCGATGCAGTGCAGCTCGCCGCGCGCCAGCGCCGGCTTGAGCATGTTGCCGGCGTCCATCGCGCCCTCGCCCTTGCCGGCGCCGACCATGGTGTGCAGCTCGTCGATGAACAGGATGATCTGGCCCTCGTTCTTGGCCAGGTCGTTGAGCACGGCCTTCAGGCGCTCCTCGAACTCGCCGCGGAACTTCGCGCCGGCGATCAACGCGCCCATGTCCAGCGCCAGCACGCGGCGGCCGCGCAACCCCTCGGGCACTTCGTCCTTGACGATGCGCTGCGCCAACCCCTCGACGATCGCCGTCTTGCCCACGCCGGGTTCGCCGATCAGCACCGGGTTGTTCTTGGTGCGCCGCTGCAGCACCTGGATGGTGCGGCGGATCTCCTCGTCGCGGCCGATCACCGGGTCGAGCTTGTTGCGCTCGGCGCGCTCGGTGAGGTCGATGCAGTATTTCTCCAGCGCCTGGCGCTGCTCCTCGGCGTTCTCGCTCTGCACCTTCTCGCCGCCGCGCAGCTTCTCGATGGCCGCTTCCAGATTGGCCTTGTTCGCGCCGGCCGCCTTCAGCGCGGCACCCAGCTCGCCCTTGTCCTCCAGCGCCGCCAGCACGAACAGCTCGCTGGCGATGAACTGGTCGCCGCGCTGCTGCGCCAGCTTGTCGGTGAGGTTGAGCAGGCGGTTGAGATCATTGCCGAGGTTGATGTTGCCTTCCTGCCCGGTGACCCGCGGCAGGCGCTCGAGCAGCTCGTTCACGCGTTGCGTGAGCATCGGCACGTTGACCTGCGCCTGGGTCAGCAACGGGCCGGTCGAGCCGCCCTGCTGGCCGAGCAGGGCCGCCATCACGTGCACCGGTTCGAGCATGTTGTTGTCGCGGCCCACGGCCAGCGACTGGGCGTCGGCCAGCGCCTGCTGGAAACGCGACGTGAGTTTGTCCATTCGCATGTCGAGAAATCCCCGCATCGGTAGGGCGGCAACCGCCACGGCGCAAACGTGTGGCCGGAACGGCCCGATTCAAGCTGGCGCGGTTTGCCGCACCCCTTCGCGCTACGCGTAGCCGACTCTTCACATTCACCCTGTTACGGTCCGGCCCGATGTCCACGCCACGTCCCGCCAACACCGCGACAAACGCTTCACTCCCCGCGCCACCGCTGCCCGCCGCCGGCGCCGACTGGGCACTGCTGCTGGACGTGGACGGCACCTTGCTCGACTTCGCCGACGACCCCGGCGCGGTGCGCGTGGAGCCCGCCCTGCGCACCCTGCTCGATGCGCTGCACGCGGCGACCGGCGGTGCCCTGGCGCTGGTTAGCGGGCGGCGGGTGGACGATCTGGACCGCCTGTTCCGCCGCCCGCACTGGGCCGCCATCGGCCTGCACGGGCTGGAGTTGCGCTCGGCCACCGGCGAGCTGCGCCAGCACGCCGTACCGCCGCTGCAGCAGGCACGCATGCAACGCGAGGTAAGCGCCCTGTCCGGCCGTTTCGCCGGCGTGCGGCTGGAGGACAAGCAGCAGGCGGTCGCGTTGCACTGCCATGCATCGCCGACGCGGCTGCAGCGCCTGCACGAGGCGGCTGCCGCGCTGGCGGCGACCCTGCCCGGCTACGAGCTGCAGGCCGGCCATCGCGTGCTGGAGTTCAAGCCCGCCGGCATGGACAAGGGCCGCGCGGTGCGCGAGCTGCTGCGGCACGCGCCGTTCGCCGGCCGCGTGCCGGCCTACCTGGGCGACGACCTCACCGACGAACACGCCTTCGACGCGGTCAACCACGCGCACGGCCTCAGCATCCGCGTGGGCGATCGCCAGCCCTCCGCGGCCCGCTACACCCTGCCCGGCACGACCGCCACGCTCGCCTGGCTGGCCCGTGCCCTGGACGCACTCACGCAAGGAGCCCCCGCTCATGTCCGACCAACCGACCGGGAAACCACGCGCCAGCCTTGAACTGGGCGTGGTCGGCAACGGCAGCGTGGCCGCGCTGGTCGACGGCCAGGCCCGCATCGTGTGGTGCTGCCTGCCGCGTTTCGATTCCGACGCCAGTTTCTGCAGCCTGCTTTCGCCGACCCTTCCCGGCGGCGACTGGGCGATCGAACTGGAAGACCTCGACCATGCCGAGCAGTTCTATCTGCGCAATACCGCGGTGCTGGTCACGCGCCTGTTCGACCACCACGGCGGCGCGATCGAGATCACCGATTTCGCCCCGCGCTACCGCACCTCCGGGCGGCTCTACCACCCCGAGATGCTGGCGCGGCGGGTGGCGCCGATCGCCGGCTCGCCGCGCATCCGCGTGCGCATGCGGCCGCTGTGCGACTACGGCGCGCGCGCGCCGCATACCACGTCCGGCAGCAACCACATCCGCTACCTGCTCAGCGACGTCACCCAGCGGCTGACCTGCGACGTGGCGCCGCTGCTGATCCAGCGCGGCCTGCCGTTCGGGCTGGAGCAGCCGGCCCATTTCCTGTTCGGCCCGGACGAGACGCTGGAAGGCAACGTCTCGGACTTCATCCACCTGGCGCTGGAGCGCACGCTGGACTACTGGCGCGAATGGACCCGCTACCTTTCCATCCCGTTCGAGTGGCAGGAGGCGGTGATCCGCGCCGCGATCACCCTGAAGCTGTGCCAGTACGAGGCCACCGGCGCGATCGTGGCCGCCCTGACCACCTCCATTCCGGAGTCTCCCGGCAGCTCGCGCAACTGGGACTATCGCTACTGCTGGCTGCGCGATGCCGCCTTTACCGTGCGCGGCCTCAACCGGCTGGGCGCCACCCGTTCGATGGAGGACTACATCCGCTACACCTTCAACCTGGTCGCCAACCGGCCCGACGGCGAGCTGGGCCCGGTGTTCGGCATCGCGTTCGAACGGCAACTGCCCGAGCGCCAGGTCGACACCCTGGGCGGCTATCGCGGCCATAGCCCAGTGCGCGTGGGCAACGAGGCCTGGCAGCAACGCCAGAACGACGTCTACGGTTCGGTGGTGCTGGCCTCGGCGCAGCTGTTCTTCGACCACCGGCTGCACCATCGCGGCGACAAGGCGACGTTCGAGCGGCTGGAGCAGCTGGGCAAGACCGCGCTGCGCATGGCCGAGGTACCCGATGCCGGCCTGTGGGAATACCGCGGTCGCCTGGCCGTGCACACCTATTCGGCCGCGATGTGCTGGGCCGCCTGCGACCGCCTGGCGCACATCGCCACCGAGCTGGGGCTGGAGGACCGCGCCCGCTGGTGGCACGACCAGGCGGCGCAGCTGCACGGGCGCATCGAGGCACGCAGCTGGAACCAGGCGCTGGGGCACTTCGTCGACGCCTACGACGGCGAGCGGCTGGATGCCAGCCTGCTGCTGCTGGCCGACATCGGTTTCGTCGATGCCGGCGACCCGCGCTTCGTCGCCACGGTGGACGCGATCGGCGAGAAGCTCGGCCACGGCGACTACATGTTCCGCTACATCGCGCCGGACGATTTCGGCGCGCCGGAGACCAGCTTCAACATCTGCACGTTCTGGTACATCGACGCGCTGGCCGCCACCGGCCGCGAAAAGCGCGCCCGCGCCACCTTCGAGAACATGCTTGCCCGGCGCACCTCGCTGGGCCTGCTTTCCGAAGACATCGCGCCGAAGACCGGCGAGCTGTGGGGCAATTTCCCGCAAACCTATTCGCTGGTGGGGCTGATCCAGTCGGCGATGCGCCTGTCCCGCCGCTGGGAGGAAGCCATGTGATGGCGCGCAGGACTGCCGGCCGGCTCATCGTGGTGTCCAACCGCGTGGCGATGCCCCACCAGACCGCCACCGGCGGGCTCGCCTCCGCCCTGCGGGCGGCCCTGGCCGAGAACGGCGGCCTGTGGTTCGGCTGGAGCGGCAAGCTGGCCGCCGCCGATACCGGCGCCGAACTGCACCGCGCCAGCGGCGACGGCATCGACTACGCCACGGTGGACCTGTCGCGCGCCGACCACGATGCGTTCTACACCGGGTTTTCCAACGGTGCGTTGTGGCCGCTGCTGCACTACCGGCCCGACCTGGTCGACTACCAGCGCAGCCATCTGGACGGCTATCTGCGGGTCAACCGGATCTTCGCCGACCGCCTGCGCCCGCTGATCGGCCCGGACGACACGATCTGGGTCCACGACTACCACCTGATCCCGCTGGCCGCGATGCTGCGCAAGCAGGGGGTGAAGAACCGCATCGGCTTCTTCCTGCACACGCCGCTGCCCGCCGCCGGCCTGCTGATCGCCCTGCCCAACCACCGCGAGCTGCTGGAAACGCTGGCCAGCTACGACCTGATCGGCGTGCACACGCGGCGCGACCTGCGCGCGCTGGAGGACTATTTCCTGCACGAGGCCGGCGCGGTGATGCGCTTGGGCGGGCGCATGCGCATGCCCGGCGGGCGCGAGTTCCGCGCCGGCGCCTTCCCGATCAGCATCGACACCGGCTACATCGCCGAGGTCGCGCAAAAGGCGATGGGGCTGAAGGAAATCGTCGACCTGCGCGAGAGCACCCGCGGCATCGCGATGATCATCGGCGTGGACCGGCTGGATTATTCCAAGGGCCTGCCGCAACGCTTCCAGGGTTACGCGCGGCTGCTCGAACGCGACCCGCCCCTGCACCGCCGCGTCACCTTCCTGCAGATCGCGCCGCCTTCGCGCGGCGCGGTGCTGGAATACCGCGCGATCCGCCGCGAGCTGGAGCGCAGCGCCGGCCACATCAACGGCAAGTACGCCGCGCCGGACTGGGTGCCGATCCGCTACATCAACAAGTCGTTCCCGCACCGCCTGCTCGCCGGTTACTACCGCAGCGCCCGCGTCGGCCTGGTCACGCCGCTGCGCGACGGCATGAACCTGGTGGCCAAGGAGTACGTGGCTTGCCAGGACCCGGACGATCCCGGCGTGCTGGTGCTGTCGCGCTTTGCCGGCGCCGCGCTGGAGCTGACCGACGCGCTGCTGGTCAACCCGGCCGATACCGAGGAGGTCGCCGACGCGCTCGAGCAGGCCCTGTGCATGCCACGCGCCGAGCGGCGGCGGCGCTGGAAGTCGATGATGCACGTGCTGCAGCAGAACGACATCACGCACTGGCGCGCCAGTTTCCTCGATGCGCTGCGCGCACCCAGGAAGCCGCGGGATCAGTCCTGAGCGAGCCAGACCAGGCTGGCGAAGCGGCCGCTGGCGGCGCCGTCGCGGCGGTACGAATAGAAGCGCGCATCGGCATGGGTGTCGATGCCGCAACCGTGGATGCGCGTCACGCCCGCCCGCTGCAGGCGCTGCCGGGCCAGGGCGGCCAGGTCGCAGCGCCAATGGCCCGCGCGCGTAGCCTCGAAGCACGCCGCCGCGGCCGCGTCGTGCGCCACGAACGCGGCGCGCACTTCCTCGCCGACCTCGTAGGAGGGTGCACCGATGCATGGCCCCAACCACGCCAGCACCCGCGCCGGCGGGCTGACCATCTGCGCCAGGGTGGCCTCCAGCACGCCCGCGGCAAGGCCGCGCCAACCGGCATGGGCGGCCCCGATCTCGCCGCCGTCGTCGGCGCACAAAAGCACCGGCAGGCAATCGGCGGTGAGGATCGCCAAGACCGTGCCGGGGATGTGCGAGACCGCGGCATCCGCCTGCGGTTCGTGCGCGCTGGGCAACGGCCCGAGCTCGGCCACGCCGCAACCGTGTACCTGGTGCAACCAGCGCGGCGCCGCCGGCAGCCGCAGCGCCTGCTGCAGCGCGCCGCGGTTGGCCATCACCGCCTCGGTGGCGTCGCCGCTGCGCAGGCCGAGGTTGAACCGGTCGTACGGCGCGGACGACACGCCAGGTCCCAGTCGCGTGGTGACCGCCGCGTGAACCTGCGGCGGGGCGGGCCAGTCGGGAAAGATCCAGCTTTCGGTCATGGGTCCGGGATTCGGGATGGGGAACCCGCCAAGCATCGCACGGCCGGCGCCGTCGCGCCGCCGGCGGCCTACCAGGGCGCGGGGCCGCGTTCGGCCAGATCCGCGCGCAGGGCCTCGATCAGGGCCTGCTGGTCGGCCGGGCGCGGGGCCGCGAACGACAACGCCTCGCCGGTCGCGGGATGCACGAACGAGAGCTGCTCCGCGTGCAGCGCCTGCCGGCGGAAACCGCGCAGCGCGGCGACCAGGCCGTCGCTGGCGCCCTTGGGCAGCTTCAAGCCGCCGCCGTACAGCGGGTCGCCGACCAGCGGATGGCCGATGTGCGCCATGTGCACGCGGATCTGGTGGGTGCGGCCGGTTTCCAGCTGGCATTGCAACAGGCTGTGGGCACGGAACCGTTCGCGCACGCGGTAATGCGTCACCGCGCGCTTGCCGTCCTCCTCGTCGCGCACCGCCTGGCGCAGCCGGTCGCCCATGCTGCGGCCGATCGGCTGGTCCACCGTGCCGCCTGCGACCATCGTGCCCAGCACCACGGCTTCGTACTGTCGCTCCACCTCGTGCCGCGACAGCAGGTCGACCAGGGCGGTATACGTGGGCAGGTCCCGGGCCACCACCATCAGGCCGGAGGTGTCCTTGTCCAGCCGGTGCACGATGCCGGCGCGCGGCAGTTCGGCCAGCCGGGGGTCATGGTGCAGCAGGCCATTGAGCAGGGTGCCGGCCGGGTTGCCCGCGCCCGGGTGCACCACCAGCCCGGCGGGCTTGTCCAGCACCAGCAGGTGGGCGTCCTCGTGCACGACGGCCAGCGCGATCGCCTCGGGCCGGCTGTGCACCTCCGGCTCCAGCTCCACGTCCAGCTCCACCCGCTCGCCGCCGCGCAGCAACTGCCGCGGCGTGGCCGTGGCGCCATCCAGGGTTGCCGCGCCGGACTTGATCCAGCCGCTGAGCCGCGAGCGCGAATAAGCCGGGAACATCTCGGCCAAGGCCTGGTCGAAGCGACGACCTGCCGCGCTCAGCGGAACCTCCGCCTGCTGCCGTATGGTGGTCATGCCGGCCTCCGCGGGCGGCGGCCGGTTTCAGTTATCATGCCTGTTCGATCCGACATCCGAATTCATTCCTATGCGCCCATCAAGTGGCTCGACCACGCCGTCGTTGTTTTCGCTGCATGCCGCCAGGCTGCTCGCCGTGGTTGCCCTGGTGACCGTACTCGGTGCCTGCTCGATGTTTGGCCGCAAGGGCAACACCATCGACACGATGCCGCTGGAGCCGCTGTACAACCGCTCCCACAGCTTCCTGGTGGCGGGCAATTACTCCGGAGCCACACGGGCGTTCCAGCGCCTGATCGCGCGCTTCCCGTCCGGCCCGTACAGCGAGCAGGCCCAGCTCGAACTGGCCTACGCGCAGTACAAGGACAACCAGCCCGACGAGGCATTGTCCACGATCAACCGCTTCATCAAGACCTACCCGGCCAACAAGCACGTCGATTATGCCTATTACCTGCGCGGCCTGATCAATTTCGACCGCACCAGCGGCTTCATCGAGCGCATCACCCAGCGCACCGGCGGCATGACCCGGCGCGACCAGGGCTACAACCTGCAGGCGTTCGACGACTTCTCGGAGCTGTCGCGGCGCTTCCCCGACAGTGCCTACACCGCCGACGCGCGCCAGCGCATGATCTACCTGCGCAACCTGCTGGCGCAGTACGAGATCAACGTGGCCGAGTTCTACCTGCGGCGCAAGGCCTACGTCGCCTCGGCCGACCGCTCGCAGTACGTGATCGAGCACTACCAGCAGGCGCCGCAGACCGGTGACGCGCTGGCCATCCTGGCCCGCAGCTACCTGGCGCTGGACCGCAAGAAGCTGGCCGAGCAGACCCGCGAGGTGCTGGCCCTGAACTACCCCAACCACCCCTACCTCACCGATCCGCGCTGGCCGCACGCCCCCTCGCTGCTGCGCAAGATGATCCCGTTTTCCGGGCATCACTGAGGGCGCGTCGCGCCGAAGCGGAACCAGGGCCGGCATCGTTGCCGGCCTTTTTCGCGGAATGGCGCAAGCCGGGCACCCTCTCCCCGTTCGCGTCGAGGCTCATCGCCACCCGGAGGTTATCGGATAGCGCCGCTCGCGGCCGAAGGCCCGGGTGGTCACCCGGGGGCCTGGCGCGGACTGGCGGCGCTTGAACTCGTTCAGCAGCACCAGGCGCACCACCCGCTGCACCGTGGCGGCGTCGTGGCCGGCCGCCACGATCTCCGCCTGCGACTGTTCGCCCTCGATGAAACCCGCGAGGATCGCGTCGAGTTCGTCGTAGGGCGGCAGTGAATCCTGGTCGGTCTGGTTCTCGCGCAACTCCGCCGAGGGCGGGCGCTCGATGACTTCCGGCGGGATGATCCAGGCGCGCTCGCCGTCGGCCCGCGCGTTGCCCCGGCCGTTGCGCCAGCGCGCCAGCCGGTACACCACGGTCTTGTAGACATCCTTCAGCGGCGCATAGGCCCCGCACATGTCGCCGTACAAGGTGGCGTAGCCCACCGCCATCTCGCTCTTGTTGCCGGTGGCCAGGAGCAGGCGGCCATGCTTGTTGGACAACGCCATCAGCATCACGCCGCGGGTGCGCGACTGCAGGTTTTCCTCCGTGGTGTCGGCCGGCTTGCCGCCGAACGCCGGCGCCAGGGCATCCAGGAACGACTGGCAGGTCGCCTCGATCGGGATCACGTGGTAGTCCACGCCCAGTTGCTCGGCCTGCACGCGGGCGCCATCCAGCGAGAGGTCGGAGGTGTAGCGCGTGGGCATCATCACCGCGGTGACCCGGTCGGCGCCGAGCGCATCGACCGCCAGCGCCAGCGTCAACGCCGAATCGATGCCGCCGGAAAGGCCCAGCAGCACGCCCTCGAAACGGTTCTTGTCGATGTAGTCGCGCACGCCGCGGACCAGGGCCGCGTACAGCGTCGCCTCGATCGAGGCATCGGCCGGCACCGGCCAGTCGGCCGCCGCCAGGCGGCGCGTGGCCGGATCGAACTCGGCCCACAGCAGGGCATCGACGAACGCCGGCGCCCGCGCGGCGATCGAACCGTCGCCGTTGACCAGGATCGAGGCGCCGTCGTAGACCACCTCGTCCTGGCCGCCGACCAGGTTGAGGTAGGCGATCGCGCAGCCGGTCTCGCGCGCCCGCGCCGTCAGCACCGCCTCGCGCTCGCCCTGCTTGCGATCGTCCCAGGGCGAGGCGTTGATCACCACGATCAGTTGCGCCCCCGCCGCCGCGGCCCGCGCCGCCGGTTCCGGCTGCCACACGTCCTCGCAGATCAGCAGGCCCACGCTCACGCCGGCGACCGCCACGACGACCGAGTCGTGGCCGGGGCGGAAATAGCGCTTGTCGTCGAACACGCCGTAGTTGGGCAAGGCCTGCTTGTGCGCCGTGCATTCCACCCGCCCGTGGCGCAGCAGGCTGGCGGCGTTGAACACCTCGCCCTCGCTGTGCGGGTGGCCGACCAGGGCGGCGATGCCGTTGGTCGCCGCGGCCAGCGCGGCCAGCTCGCTGTCGCAGGCGGCGAGGAAGCTCGGCCGCAGCAGCAGGTCCTCCGGCGGGTAACCGCTCAGGGTCAGTTCGGGAAACGCCACCAGGTCGGCGCCGCCTTCACGGGCCTGCGCCATGATCTGCGCGGCGCTGGCGGCATTGGCCCCAACCGCGCCCACCGGAAAGTCGTATTGGGCCAACGCCAGACGCAGCTTTGCCATGACGGCGTGCATTCCGTTGAGAGTTATCCGCGCAATGGTAATTCAAGAAGTGGAGCGTGCCCCTATCCGCCCTGGCGGGCACCTTCCCCCGCAAGCGGAGGAAGGAAGCACGTGGCCGCTTCGTTCCTCCGTTACGTGAGAAGGTGCCCAACGGAGCACGCTCTACCCCAACGCCTCCAGAATCGCCGCCAGCACCGACTCCGTACGATCAAGCACGTCATGATTCCAATAGCGCAACATGGTGAAGCCGCGCTGCCGAAACCAGTCGTCACGCTGCGCATCGGTGGTTGAATCCAAATGCCCGGAGCCATCGACCTCGACGATCAGTTGCCTTTCCAGACAAGCGAAATCGGCGACGTACGGGCCGAGAGGATGCTGGCGGCGGAAGCGGCATCCGCACGGCTGTCGCTGCCGCAGGCGTGCCCAGAGGTGGTGTTGGCCGGTGTCATGGCGCGGCGCAGGTGGCGCGCAAGGATGGTCTTGGCGTGGTCGCGCATGCCGGCTTTCGTTTTGCCGGTGTCGGGGGCCAGCTTGGCGAATGCGGTTGGATGCGGGTAGAGGATTCTTCCGCGGGAATTGTGGGTGTGCATCGGGGGTTGTGAAAGCGCACCAAAACAAAAGGCCGCGCAATGCGCGGCCTTTCATCAACATCAAGCCATCAGGCCTACTTCATCAGCTGGGCGAGCGCCTTGCCCAGATCGGCAGGCGACTTCACCGTGGTGACGCCGGCCTTTTCCAGCGCGGCGAACTTCGCCGCGGCGGTGCCCTTGCCGCCGGAGATGATCGCGCCGGCGTGGCCCATGCGCTTGCCCGGAGGGGCCGACGCACCGGCGATGAAGGAAACCACCGGCTTCTTGACGTATTCGCCGATGAACTCGGCGGCGTCTTCCTCGGCGCTGCCGCCGATCTCGCCGACCATGATGATGCCTTCGGTCTGCGGGTCGTCCTGGAACAGCTTGAGGCAGTCGATGAAGTTGAGGCCGTTGATCGGGTCGCCGCCGATGCCGATCACCGTACTCTGGCCGAGGCCTTCGTTGGTGGTCTGGAACACCGCCTCATAGGTCAGCGTGCCGGAGCGCGAGACCACGCCGACCTTGCCCTTGCTGTGGATGTGGCCGGGCATGATGCCGATCTTGCATTCGCCGGGGGTGATGATGCCCGGGCAGTTGGGCCCGATCAGCACGGTTTCCGGATGCTGCTGCAGCACGTTCTTGACGCGCAGCATGTCCAGCACCGGGATGCCTTCGGTGATCGCCACGATGGTCTTGATGCCCGCGTCGATCGCTTCCAGGATCGAGTCGGCCGCGAACGGCGGCGGCACGAAGATGACCGACGCGTCGGCGCCGGTTTCCAGCACCGCTTCGTCGACCGAATTGAACACCGGCAGGCCGATGTGCTCGGAGCCGCCCTTGCCGGGGGTGACGCCGCCGACGACCTTGGTGCCGTAGTCGATGCACTGCTGCGCGTGGAAGGTGCCCTGCTGGCCGGTGAAGCCCTGCACCAGCACCTTGGTGTCTTTGTTTACGAGAACGCTCATGTTTCGATTGCTCCTCAGGCCTTGGCCGCAGCCACGGCTTTCTGCGCCGCGTCGTTGAGATCATCCGCCGGCGTGATCGCCAGGCCGGAGTTGGCCAGCAGTTCGCGGCCCTGATCGACATTGGTGCCCTGCAGGCGCACCACCACGGGGATCTTCAGGCCCACTTCCTTGACCGCGGCGATGATGCCCTCGGCGATCAGGTCGCAGCGCACGATGCCGCCGAAGATGTTGACCAGGATGCACTTCACCTTGTCCGAGGACAGGATCAGCTTGAACGCCTCGGTCACGCGCTCCTTGGTGGCGCCGCCGCCGACGTCGAGAAAGTTGGCCGGCTCGCCGCCGGCCAGCTTGATCACGTCCATGGTGGCCATGGCCAGGCCCGCACCGTTGACCATGCAGCCGATCGAACCGTCCATGGTCACGTAGTTGAGGTTGTACTTCACCGCGGCGGCTTCGGCGGCGTCTTCCTGGGTCAGGTCGCGCATCGCGGCCAGGTCGGCGTGGCGGAACTCGGCGTTGTCGTCGGAGTTGACCTTGCCGTCCAGCGCGGCGAGGTTGCCGTCTTCGAGCACGGCCAGCGGGTTGAGCTCCACCAGCGAGAGATCCTTCTCGTTGAACAGCTTGTACAGGCCCAGCATGATCTTCGTGAGCTGGTTGACCTGCCTGGCGTTGAGGTCCATCGCGAAGCCGAGCTGGCGGCACTGGTACGGCTGCAGGCCCTCGACGAAGTCGACCACGATGGTGTGGATGTCCTCGGGCGTTTCGCGCGCCACCTGCTCGATGTCCACGCCGCCATGCTTGGAGGCGATGAACGAGACGGCCTTGGAATCGCGGTCGACCAGCACCGACAGGTACAGCTCCTTGGCGATGTTGGTGGCGTCGGTCACCAGCACCAGGTTCACCGGCAGGGCGCGGCCGGCCGACTGGTAGGTTTCCATGTTGGTGCCCAGCATCGCCTTGGCGGCGGCGCGCACGTCGTCGAAGCTCTTGCAGAACTTGACGCCGCCGGCCTTGCCGCGGCCGCCGGCGTGGATCTGCGCCTTGACCATCCATTGCGAGCCGCCCAGCGCCTTGGCGGCATCGACGGCGGCGTCGGGGGAATTGGCGACCTTGCCCGGCGGCACGGCGATACCGTACTGCGCGAACAGTTCTTTGGCCTGGTATTCGTGGAAATTCATTCGATACCTCGAGCGAACGGAGAAACGATGGCGGCCGCACGCGGGGAAGCCGGCGTGGGTCAGGGGGATCGGCGGTGGAGTCACACACGGCCTGGTCGCGGCACGGGGGCCGGACGCGGGCCGAACCGCAGCAAACGGCCGCCCATTTTCGCGGAAGCGGGCCGCAATGGAAAGGGCGCCACTGCCGCAGGGCCGCCCGACCCCCTGTTTTCCGGCTTCCGCGCGCGCCTGCGGGCCGCCGCGCGAGGCCGCCCGGGGCGTCATATACTCGACCGCAACCGCACCGGAACCGCAGCCTACGTGTCGACCCTAGCCACGCTCAACGACCCGCGCACAGGGATGGCGACGATCCGCCACGAGCTGTCGTTCCTCAATGCCTTCCGGCTGGTGCAGTCGCTGGTGTACGTCGCGCTGGCCTTCAGCCCGGCCGGCATGGGCTGGCCGCAGCTGGCCGCGCCGGGCTTTGCCCGCACGCTGGCCACGGTGTACCTGATCTTCGCGCTGCTGGCCCTGCTGATGAACCGGCGCAGCATGGCCCATGCGAAGGGCGCGGTGGCGAGCACCCTGGTGGTCGACATCGTCGCGGCGGTGATGGCGATCGTGGCCATGCACGACGCGCGCATCGGCATCGCGATGATGCTGGCGGTCAATCTCTGCGCGGGCGCCCTGATCCTGCCGCTGCGCATGTCCGGCTTCTTCGCCGCGCTGGCGACCCTGGGCATGCTGGCCATCTCGCTGTTCGGCTGGTCGCTGTCGCCCCAGGCCGGCGACCGCGACCTGCTCGAGGCGGCCCTGTTCGGCCTGGCCTATTTCGCCACCACCGCGCTGTGCAGCGTGCTGGGCCAGCAACTGCGCGCCACCGAGGCGCTGGCCGAGCAGCGCAGCACCGACCTGGCCAACCTGTCGCAGATCAACGAACTGATCATCCGCCGCATGAAGACCGGCGTGCTGCTGGTGGACGACGCCAACCGCATCCACCAGATCAACGAATCGGCCTGGATGCTGCTGGGCAACCCCGGCGCCGACCAGCGCGACCTGGGCCTGCTCGCGCCGGAACTGTCGCGCCGCCTGTACCACTGGATGACCTCCGGCAAGCTGGACGAGACCGCCACCCAGCTCGCCGACGGCGTGCCCGAGGTGGTACCGCGCTTCACCCGCCTGGCGCCGAACGACGACTCGCACGTGCTGATCTTCCTCGACGACACCTCGCTGCTCTCGCGCCGCGCCGAGGAGCTCACGCTCAGCTCGCTGGGCCGGCTGTCGGCGTCGATCGCCCACGAGATCCGCAATCCGCTGGCGGCGATCCGCTACTCGGCGCAGCTGCTGGCCGAGTCGCGCACGATGGACAGCTCCGACCAGCGCATGGTGGAGATCATCAACAATCACTGTGTGCGACTCAACGAGATCATCGAGAACATCCTGCAGCTGTCGCGGCGCGAACGCTCGCGCCCGGAAACGCTGGACCTGGGCGACTGGGCGCAGGATTTCGTCGAGGAATACCGCCAGGGCAACGACCTCGGCGCCGACTCGCTGCGCGCGATCGCCAGCAACGGCGTGGCGGTGGTTGCGCTGGCCGACCCGCAGCAGCTGCAGCAGGTGGTGTGGAACCTGGTGCAGAACGCGCTGCGCTACGGCCGGCTGCCCGGCGAACCGGCCCGCGTGATGGTGGTCGCGCGCCAGGGCGAACATGGCGTGCCGATCCTCGAGGTCATTGACCGCGGCCCCGGCATCGCGCCCAAGGTGGCCGCGCAGATCTTCGAGCCGTTCTACACCACCCACGAGTACGGCACCGGCCTGGGCCTGTACCTGGCCAAGCAGATGAGCGAGGCCAACCAGGCCGCGCTGGAGTACGTGCGCGTGGCCGGCGGCGGCAGTTGCTTCCGGCTCACCCTGACGCCGGCGCAGATGAACCGCGGCGCCAGCGAGGCCGAAGCCGAAGGCTGAGTACTGCCCGTTCCCGCTTTGCTCTTGACTTGGGCCGCGGTTATCCTGTGGGCACCTCCCCTGCGCGACCTGCCATGAGCCTCCAGACCGTCCTGGTCATCGACGACGAACGCGACATTCGCGAACTGCTCACCATCACCCTGGGGCGGATGGACTTGCAGGTCGAAGCCGTCGGTACCGTCGCCGACGCGCGCCGTGCGCTGAGCGAAAACAGCTACGACCTCTGCTTCACCGACATGCGCCTGCCCGACGGCAACGGCCAGGAAGTGATCGAGCTGATCGCCGAGACCTGCCCGGACACGCCGGTGGCGATGATCACCGCCTACGGCAACGTGGACGCGGCGGTGAACGCGCTCAAGGCGGGCGCCTTCGACTTCGTTTCCAAGCCGGTCGACATCCAGATGCTGCGCGGCCTGGTGCGCACCGCGCTGCGCCTGGCCGAGGAAAAGCGCGAGGGCGGCGCCGCCGCCAAGGCCGGCGGCTCCGGCGACCGCCTGATCGGCAGCTCCCCTGCCATGGAGCAGGTGCGCACCACGATCACCAAGCTGGCGCGCAACCAGGCGCCGGTCTACATCGCCGGCGAATCCGGCGTGGGCAAGGAGCTGGTGGCCCGGTTGATCCACGAACAGGGCCCGCGCGCCGGCGGCCCGTTCGTGCCGGTCAACTGCGGCGCGATCCCGTCCGAGCTGATGGAAAGCGAGTTCTTCGGCCACCGCAAGGGCAGCTTCACCGGCGCCGCCGCGGACAAGGAAGGCCTGTTCCAGGCTGCCCAGGGCGGCACGCTGTTCCTCGACGAGGTGGCCGAACTGCCGCTGCACATGCAGGTGAAACTGCTGCGCGCGATCCAGGAAAAGGCCGTGCGCCCGATCGGTGGCCGCGACGAGATCCCGGTCGACGTGCGCATCCTCTCGGCCACCCACAAGAATCTCGGCCAGCTGGTCGAGCAGGGCCAGTTCCGCCAGGACCTGTTCTACCGCATCAACGTGATCGAGCTGCGCGTGCCGCCGTTGCGCGAGCGCCGCGGCGACGTGCCGCAGCTGGCCGCCTTCATCCTCAAGGCGCTGGCCGGCAAGAGCGGCCAGGAGGCCGGGCGCCTGTCGCCGGGCGCGCTCGAGGCACTGGAGGCCTACGATTTCCCCGGCAACGTGCGCGAGCTGGAGAACATCCTCGAACGCGCGATGGCGATGTCCGACGGCACCAGCATCGAGGCGTCCGACCTGATGCTGCCCCAGCGCGGCGCACGCCCGGCGCCACCCGATGCCGTGCCCGCCGGCGCCGCGGCCGCGCCGGCCGCCCCTGCGCCCAGCGCCGATGGCGGGCTGGACGACTACATCAGCAACATCGAGCGCACCGCCATCGTCAAGGCGCTGGAAGAATCGCGCTACAACAAGACCGCCGCGGCGCGCAAACTCGGCATCACCTTCCGTGCCCTGCGCTACAAGCTGAAGAAGCTCGGCATCGACTGAACCCCCGGTTCAACGTCTCCGTGCAGGAGCTCACCCTGTGCGCGATGCCTTTCGTCACTTGGCGAAGAGCATCGCGCACAGGGTGCGCTCCTACCAAAGGACGGCGCGGCGGGGGGTGCCCGCCCTACGCGCGGCCGGCGTCGCCCAGCGCCTTGCGCACGGCGCGCAGCAGGGCCGTGGTTTCCACCGGCTTGTCCACCAGCACCAGGTTGTCCAGCGGCGGCAGCTCCTGCAGGTCCGGCGGTGCGTCCGGGCGCGCCAGCAGCACCACGCCGCCCTGGTAGCCCTGGTCGATCAGCGCCGCCAGGGTGCGCACGCCGGTGAACAGGTTCATGTCGGCGTCGAGCAGCACCAGGTCGGGCAGGCCGCCGGCCTCGATCCACTGCAGCGCGGCGGTGCCGCTCTGGCTGGCGTGCGCCTGGTAGCCGTAGGCATCGAGCGTATCGGACAGCAGCGACAGCTGGCCGGCCTCCTCCACCACCACCAGCACGCGTTCGGCGGCACCTTCGAGGCTCTGCATGTCGTCCATCGCCTCGGCGTCGGCTTCCATTTCGTCCAGCGGGATGTAGAGGTCGAAACGGGTGCCGCTGCCGGGTTTGCTGTCCACCCGCATCACGCCGCCGTGGCTGGCCACGATGCGCTTGCACGAGATCAGGCCCAGGCCGGTGCCGGCGTCCTTGGTGGTGAAGAACGGTTCGAACAGGTGCTCCAGCACGGCCTGGTCCATGCCTGGCCCGGAGTCGATCACGCTGATGCGCAGGTAGCAGCCGGTGTGCGGCACCTCCTCGGGCAGGAAGAAGTCGTCGGCCAGCCGCTGCTGGCTGGTCTCGATGCGCAGGCTGCCGCCGTCGGGCATCGCCTGGATCGCGTTGAGGCAGAGGTTGAGCAGGCATTGCTGCAGCTCGGTGTGGTTGCCCTCGAAGGCCAGCTCGGGGTCGTCGATGGCCAGGTCCATCACCACCGAACGGGGCACGCTGCCCTGCATCAGCAGGCCGAACGCGCTCATCAGGGTGCCCACGCGCACGCGCTCGGCGCGGCGGGCGCCGCGGGCGAAGGAAAGCATCGAGTGCACCATCTCCAGCCCGCGCTTGCCGCAATCGCGCACCAGGTTGCCCAGCCGCATCAGCCGCGGGTCGTCCTGGTAGTCGCGCAGGCTGTCCCCGGCCAGCAGCAGCGGCTGCAGCAGGTTGCGCAGGTCGTGGCTGAGGCCGCCGGCCAGCATCGCCAGGCTCTCGAAGCGCTGCGCGCGGATCAGGTCGGCCTCGGCGCGGCGATTGGCCTTGCGCGCCTCGGCCTCGACCAGCGCCCGCCGCACCGCGCTGGCCAGGCGCACCGGATTCTGCTTGAGGATGTAGTCGGTGGCGCCGTTGCGCAGCGCCTCGATCGCCGCCTCCTCGCCCAGCGTCGCGGAGACGAAGATGAAGGGCAGGTCCTCGTCACGCTCGCGCAGCAGTTCGAGCGCGCGCTGCCCGGAGAACCCGGGCACGCTCAGGTCCGAGAGCACGATATGCGGCGCGAACTCGTCCAGCGCGACCAGGTAGCCCGCCTCGTCGTCGACCAGCCGCGACTCGTGGCGGATGCCGTCGGCCTCCAGCTCGGCCAGCACCAGCTCGGCATCGAGCTCGCTGTCCTCGACCTGCAGTACCCGTATCGTCGGCATCGTCTTGGGTTGCCGGTTGGGCATGGTGTTCTCCATCACTGGCCTGGCGGCGTTACCTCGGGAACCCGGGGCGATCCGGCAGCACGGCCGAAGGGCCCCGTCACGCATCCTTCAACTGGCGTCGGGCGCCTCGTTCAGCAGCGCCCAGAACCGGCCGAGCGTGCGCACGGCCTCGAAAAACTGGTCCACGTCCACCGGCTTGATCACGTAGGCGTTGGCGCCGAGGTCCCAGCTGCGGGCCAGGTCGCTCTCCTCGTGCGAGGAGGACAGGATCACCACCGGAACCCGCCGCAGGTGTTCGTCCTCCCGCATGCGGGTGAGCACCTCCAGACCGTCCATGCGCGGCATCTTGATGTCCAGCAGCACTACCGCCGGATCGCCCGGCTCGCGCCCGGCCCAGGCGCCGGTGGCGTGCAGGTACTCCAGGCATTCCACGCCATCCTCGACGTGCACCACCGGATTGGCCAGGTGGGCCTCCGCCAGCGCGTCCATCGCCATCTCGGCATCGGCCAGGCTGTCCTCGACCAGCAGCACGGTGCGCAGCTCTTTCTTGTTCATGCCGCCGAATCTCCGTTTTGCGCCCCCGCCACGTCGGTGGCCGGCAGCGTGAAGTGGAACGTGGCGCCCTGGTCCGGCGCGGCCTGGGCCCAGACCTTGCCGCCATGGCGCGTGACGATGCGTCGCACGTTGGCCAGGCCGATGCCGTTGCCCGGGAAATCCGAGGCGCGGTGCAGGCGCTGGAACACGCCGAACAGCTTGTCCGCGTACTGCATGTCGAAGCCGGCGCCGTTGTCGGCCACGGCGAACTCGTAGTCGCCCCGGTTGCTGCGCCCGGCGCGCACCTCGATGCGCGCCACCTCGCAGCGTCCGGTGTATTTCACGGCGTTGCCGAGCAGGTTCTGCCACACCGTGCGCAACATGTTGGCGTCACCGATGACCATCGGCAAGGGCCCGATCGTCCACACGATGCGCCGCCCCTCGGCCGCCGACTCGGCCAGTGCCTTGGCCTCCTCCACCAGCGACTGCATGTCCACGGCCTGCAGGCGCAGCGGGCCGCGGCCCAGGCGCGAGAACACCAGCAGGTCGTCGATCAGCAGCGCCATGCGCTGGGCCGCGCTCTCGATCACGCCGATGTAGTGGCTGGCCTTGTCGTCCAGCTGGCCGGCGAGGTGGTGCTCCAGCTTGCGCACGAAACCCGCCACGTGGCGCAGCGGTGCGCGCAGGTCGTGCGAGACCGAGTAGCTGAACGCCTCCAGTTCGCGGTTGATGTCGGAGATCTGGTCGATCTTGCCCTCGAGCTGGCGATTGAGCTCGATCACCTTCTCCTCGGTCAGCGCGCGCACCGTGACGTCGCTGACGGTGAGCAGCAGCGCCGGTTCGTCGTCCGGGTCCTGCTGCAGGCGGCGCGCATTGACCACGATGTGGCGGTGCGCGCCGTCGGCCGTGCGCTGGACCATGTCGTAGTCCCACAGCTCGCGATCGCTCAGCAGCACGTCGCGGAACCGCTGCAGCAGGGCGGTGTCGTTCCATACGCCGCCGCCGATCTCGGTCAGGGTCCGCGAGGGCTGCTGCGGGTCCTCGCCGTAGAGATCGCCGAAGGCGTTGTTCACCAGCAGGCTGTTGAGGTTCGCGTCGAACAGCGCGATCGGCTCGCGCACCGATTGCAGGATCAGCCGCGAACGCAGCACCGCGCGCCCTTCGCGCGTCTCGGCCAGGCGCCGCTGGCGGATCTGCCGTTCCGAGGCGACCACGATGATCGCCAGCAGCAGCAACTGCGCCAGCGCGGTGATGCCCTGCACCAGCTGCCCGTTGAACTCCCGGCGCTCGGCCGACTGCTGGCGCGCGGCCAGCAACTGGTCCTCGTTGGCCACGATGCCGTCGATCTTGGCGGCGAACGGAAACAGTTCGGCGGCCTCGCTCAGCGCCTGGCCGGCGCGTGCCACGTCGCCCTGGCGCTGCAGCTCGCGTGCGCGGGCCATCAGGGTGAGGCGCCCGGTGACGCTGTTCTCCAGCGCGCCGATCAGGATCTGCTGGGACGGGTTGTCGCGGGTCATCGCGTGCAGTTGCTGCAGCAACTGCGGCACCTGCCGGGCGGCGTTCTCGGCGTCGACCCGGGTGTCCTTGCCGACGTCGCCGACCAGCAGGCGGTAGGTTGCCGTCTCGCTGCTGCGGATCAGGTAGGCGATGCGGTAGGCCATCGAGCGCACCGCGGTCGAATGGGTGACCCAGCTGTTGGCCAGCACGGTGTCGCGCGTGTTCAGCCGGGTCACCAGGTACGGCAGGCCGACGATGATCAGCATGGCCACCAGCAGGCCCGCGATCCGCCAACTCATGTAGCTGCGGAAATTCATTCGACCCGGCCCTCCGCGATTGCCAGCGTCAGCGACCGTTCCATTCTGGCACGTCCGGCGGCCTCATCCCTGCGGCGGGGCTCCCGTTTTTGCCCCGCGGGCGGGCGTGGCCTGCATGCGGAAATGCAGCTCGCCGCCGGCGAGGATCTGCGCGTGGCGCAGGAACGGCCCGGCCAGCGGCTTGCCGTCCAGGGTGACCTCGCCCACGTACGGGTGCGCGTCGTCCAGCGGCGCGGCGCTGACGGTGAAGTCCTTGCCGTTGGTGAGGTGCAACGTGGCGCGCGCGACAAAGGGCCGGCCGAGCGCGTAGGTGTCGCTGGCCGGCGTGACCGGATAGAAGCCCAGTGCGGTGAACACGTACCAGGCCGACATCTGGCCGAGGTCGTCGTTGCCCGAGAGCCCGTCCGGGCGCGCGGCGTACTGGCTGTCCATGATCTGCTTCAGCCGCTGCTGGGTCTTCCACGGCGCGCCGGCGTAGTCGTACAGGTAGGCGATGTGGTGGCTGGGCTCGTTGCCGTGGGCGTACCAGCCGATCAGGCCGGTGATGTCCTCCACGTGCTTGAAGTGCGCCGGGTCGACCTTGGCGTCGAACAAGGCGTCGAGCTTGTCCACGAACTTCGCCTTGCCGCCCATGGCCTCGATCAGGCCCGGCACGTCCTGCGGCACGTACCACGAGTACTGCCACGCGTTGCCTTCGGTGAAGTCGCTGCCATAGCCGGCGGCCGTGGGATCGAACGGCTCGCGGAACTTGCCGTCGGCCAGTCGCGCGCGCATGAAACCGGTCTTCGCGTCCCAGGCGTTCTTCCAGTTGCCGGCGCGCTTGCCGAACGTGGCGGCGACCTCGGTCTTGCCCATCGCCTTCGCCATCTGCGCCAGCGACCAGTCGTCGTAGGCGTATTCGAGCGTCTTGGAGGCGCCCTCGGGCTCCTTGTCGATCGGCACGTAGCCGAGCTTCATGTAGTCGGCGAGATCCCCGTAGGGCGCGTAGGTGGCGCTGGCGACCATGGCCTGCAGCGCCTCGTCCGCATCGAAGCCGCGCACGCCCTTGATGTACGCGTCGGCGATCACCGGCACGGCGTGGTAGCCGATCATGCACCACGTCTCCAGCCCCTGGTACGCCCATACCGGCAGGATGCCGAACGGGCTGGCCTCGCGCGCGGCGATCAGCGAGCGGATGAAGTCGGTGCTGCGCTCGGGATCGAGCAGCACCATCAGCGGCTGCTGCGCGCGGTAGACGTCCCACAGCGACCAGGTCGAGTAGAACTCGTAGCCTTCCGCCTTGTGCACGGCGTGGTCGGGACCGCGATATTCGCCATTGACGTCCATGCTCAGCGTGGGCGAAAGCATGGCGTGGTAGAGCGCAGTGTAGAACTGCTTGCGCACGGTGGCGGTGGCATCGACGTCGACCACCGCCAGCGCCTGGTCCCACGCGGCCTTCGCCTGCGCACGGCGGGCGTCGAAATCCCAGCCCTTGCCGTCGGCGTCGAGGTTGGCCACCGCGTTGGCGGCGCTGACCGGCGAGATCGCCACCTTCACCTCCAGCGGCTGCTTCAGCGCGCCGAAGTCGAACACGCCGACCAGCGCGCGCCCGTCCTGCGCGTCATGGTCGACCGGCTGGTTGCCGGGGCCCTTGAAGCCCTTGTAGAGGATGTCGTTCTCGCGGTCGTACAGCGTGCGCGAAGTCATCGGCTGGTTGAAGCGCATGGCGAAGCACAGCTCGCGCCCCGGCGCCCAGCCGCGGGTGGTGCGGCAGCCGGTGACGGTGCCGTCACCGGCGACCTGCAGCTTCGACCACAGCACCTTGCCGGGGTAGTCGTAGATGCTCGGGCGCAGGTCCAGCAGCAGGTGGGCAGGCTTGTTCTTCGGGAAGGTGTAGCGATGCCAGCCGACGCGGCGCCCGGCGGTGAGTTCGGCGCGGATGCCATAGTCGCTCAACGTCACCGCGTAGTAGCCGGCCTGCAACACCTCGCTGTCGTGCGAGAAGCGCGAGCGATAGCCGCTGCCGGGTTTGGCCGCGTCACCGGGTTCGAGCTTCACCTCACCGGCGATCGGCATCACCAGCACGTCGCCCAGGTCCGAATGGCCGGAGCCGGAGAAGTGCGTGTGCGAGAAACCCATGATGCTGGAGTCGCCGTACTGGTAGCCGGCGGCCCACCTGTAGGCGTGCTTGAAGTCCGGCATCGCGGTGTCGGGCGAGAGCTGGATCATGCCGAAGGGCATGGTGGCGCCGGGGAAGGTATGGCCGTCGCCGCCGGTGCCGATGCGCGGATCGACGTCGCCGGCGTGGCCGGCGGCGGCCATCACCGGAGAACTGGCGGCACAGGTCAGCAGGGCAAGCAGCAAGGCAGCGCGACGGGTCATGGCAATCTCGGGGATGAGGGCAGGCGGGGAAAGTAACATCCTGCGAGGGCATGTTGCAGCGCGCGATCGGTGTCGGCGTGGAAACGGTTACATTGGCGCGGTTGCCCGCGCGCCGGGCGACCCACCCGACCGTCTTCCCCGCCCCGGAATCGCCATGGCCCTTGCCGCTACGCCCCTTCCCGTCCGCAACACGCCGGATCACGGCGCGCCCCGGGCGCCCTACACCAGCAGCTGGCTGGCGCTGGGCGTGCTCACCACGATCTTCTTCATGTGGGGCTTCCTGACCAGCCTCAACGACATCCTGATCCCGCACCTGAAGTCGATCTTCCAGCTCAACTACGCCCAGGCGATCCTGGTGCAGTTCACCTTCTTCGGCGCGTATTTCCTGATGGGCATGCCGGCCGGGCGCATGGTCGCGGCACTCGGCTACAAGAAGGGCATCGTGGCCGGGCTGGCCATCGCCGGCGTCGGCGCGCTGGGGTTCTGGCCGGCCGCCGCGCTGCATCTTTACTCCGCCTTTCTCGGCGCGCTGTTCGTGCTGGCCACCGGCATCACCGTGCTGCAGGTGGCCGCCAATCCGTACGTGGCCCTGCTCGGCCCGGAGAAGACCAGCTCCAGCCGGCTGACCCTGGCGCAGGCGCTGAACTCGCTGGGCACCACGCTGGCGCCGCTGTTCGGCGGCCTGCTGATCCTCTCCAACGTGGTCAAGAGCCCGGACGAACTCGCCGCGCTGGAACCGGCGCAACGCCTGCTCTACGACACCCAGCAGGCACAGGCGGTGCAGTTCCCGTACATCGGGCTGGCGGTGGTGCTGTTCCTGCTGGCGTTGTTCGTGTGGATGTTCCGGCTGCCGGCGCTGACCGAGTCCACCGACAAGGGCGACCACGACCGCCACGGTTTCGCCGACGTGCTGCGCCATCCGCATGTGCTGTTCGGCGTGCTGGGCATCTTCTTCTACGTGGGCGCCGAGGTGTCGATCGGCAGCTTCATGGTCAATTACCTGTCGATGCCCGACATCGGCCACATCAGCGAGCAGGAGGCCGCCAAGTACGTGTCCTGGTACTGGGGCGGCGCGATGGTCGGGCGCTTCGTCGGCTCCGGGCTGATGGCCGCGATCTCGCCGCGCAAGCTGCTGGCCACGTTCGCCGCGATCAACGCGCTGCTGGTGC
>JBDZVT010000016.1:0-2606 GCA_040255835.1 Lysobacteraceae bacterium | reverse complement strand
ATCTCGCCGCGCAAGCTGCTGGCCACGTTCGCCGCGATCAACGCGCTGCTGGTGCTGACCACCATGCTGAGCACCGGCACCACGGCGATGGTCAGCATCATCGCGATCGGCCTGTTCAACTCGATCATGTTCCCGACCATCTTTGCGCTGGGCATCGAGCGGCTGGGGCCGATGACAAGCAAGGCGTCGAGCCTGCTGATCATGGCCATCGTCGGCGGCGCGGTGATCCCGCAGCTGCAGGGCGTGCTGGCCGACCACGTGGGCCTGCAACATGCCTTCGCCCTGCCGCTGCTGTGCTACCTGTACATCGTGTTCTACGGCGCCAGCGGCTCGAAGATCCGCAGCGATCTCGACTGACGCCGCGCGGAAGCATGGCGACCCTTCGCGCTGCTGCAGCTCGTCACCCGGCGAAAGCCGGGATGACGGGTCGCGGAAGACCCATCGAATTTCCCGGCACAACGCTCCCATGACCGAACGCCCCATCCTCTGCTTCGGCGAGGCACTGATCGACCTGCATGCCAGCGGCATCGACGCGCACGGCTTTGCCGCCAGCTTCATCCCGTTCGCGGGCGGCGCGCCGGCGAACGTCGCGGTGGCGGTGGCGCGGCTGGGCGGCAACGCGCGCTTTGCCGGCATGCTGTCCACCGACCGCTTCGGCGATTTCCTGCTGGCCGACCTGCAGCGCGCCGGCGTGGGCACGGCGGACGTATCGCGCACGGCCGACGCGCCCACCGCGCTGGCGCTGGTCACGCTGGACGCCGCGGGCGAGCGCAGCTTCGTGTTCCATCGCGAGCGCACGGCCGACCTGCAGTTCCGCGCCGCCGATTTCCGCGCCGGCGCCTTCGACGACGTGGCGGTGTTCCATGTGTGCTCCAACTGCCTGACCGAGCCGGCCATCGCCGAGGCCACCGCCGAAGGCATGCGGCGCGCACACGAGGCCGGCGCGCTGGTCAGCATGGACCTCAACCTGCGCCCGGCGCTGTGGCCGGCCGGGGTCGACCCGCTGCCGCGGGCATGGGATGCGCTGCAGCTGGCCGACGTGGTGAAACTCTCGGCCGAGGAATTCGCCTGGCTGGCGCCCGATGGCGAGGAGGCGGCGCTGGACCGCCTGTGGCGCGGCCGCGCCCGGCTGCTGGTGGTCACCGACGGCGCGCGACCCATGCGCTGGTTCCATCCGGATGCCGAAGGGGAACTGCCGGGCTACGCCGTGACCGTGGTCGACAGCACCGCCGCGGGCGATGCCTTCGTCGGCGGCCTGCTGTGCCGCCTGGCCGAACTCGATGCCACGCCCGACCGCGTCGACCGCCTGGTGAGCCAGCTGCCGCGCCTGCACGCGATGCTGCGTTTTGCCGCCGCCTGCGGCGCGCTCACGGTCACCCGCCAGGGCTCGTTCGCCGCCATGCCCAGCGGCGCCGAGGTACTCGACTTCATGGAGAAGCAGGCATGACCGCCGCACCCGATTTCCGCTCGCCCGACTTCCTGCGCGGCCACATCGCGCAGACGATGGCGTTCTACCATCCGCGCGCGATCGATCCGGCCGGCGGCTTCTTCCATTACTTCAAGGACGACGGCACGATCTACGATCGCAGCCATCGCCACCTGGTCAGCAGCACGCGCTTCGTCTTCAACTACGCGATGGCCTGGCTGGCCTTCGGCAACCCCGACTACCTGGAGGCCACGCGGCACGGCCTGCGCTACCTGCGCGAGGTCCATCGCAACCGCGCCAACGGCGGCTATCACTGGACCATCCGCGACGGCCGGCCGGAAGACAGCTCCAACCAGGCCTACGGCGTCGCCTTCGTGCTGCTGGCCTATGCCACCGCGCTGAAGGCCGGCATCGAGGAAGCCCGCGCCTGGATGGACGAGACCTGGGACCTCCTCGAGCAGCGCTACTGGGAGGCCGACGCGCGGCTGTACCGCGACGAGGCCGATGCCGACTGGCATTTCAGCGACTACCGCGGCCAGAACGCCAACATGCACCTGTGCGAGGCGATGATCGCCGCGTACCAGGCCACCCGTGAACCGCGCTACCTCGACCGCGCGTTCACCCTCGCCGACCGCATGACCCGCGACCAGGCCGCCAAGGCCGACGGCCTGGTCTGGGAGCACTACGACCGCCACTGGAACATCGACCGCGAGTTCAACCGCAACGACCCGAAGAACCTGTTCAAGCCGTGGGGCTTCCAGCCCGGCCACCAGACCGAATGGGCCAAGCTGCTGCTGATCATGGAGCCGCTGCTGGCCGCGCGCGGCACGCCGCAGGACTGGCTGCTGCCGCGCGCGAAGGAACTGTTCGACCGTGCCCTGGCCCATGCGTGGGACGACGAACACGGTGGCATCTGCTACGGCTTCGCGCCGGACGGCAGCATCTGCGACGGCGAAAAATACTTCTGGGTGCAGGCCGAGTCGCTGGCCGCCGCCGCCCTGCTGCACGCGCGTACCGGCGAGGCCGTCTATGACGACTGGTACAGGCGCCTGTGGACCTACGCGTGGGAGCATTTCGTGGATCACCGGCATGGCGCCTGGTACCGCATCCTCACCCCCGACAACCGCAAGATCAGCGACGAGAAGAGCCCGGCCGGCAAGACCGACTACCACACCATGGG
>JBDZVT010000066.1:0-3570 GCA_040255835.1 Lysobacteraceae bacterium | reverse complement strand
TCGAGCGCCGCTACGGCTGGAAGCTGTTCGCGGTGCTGCCGCCGATCGTGCTGACCTATCTGCTGGTGACCGCGCTGGCCGTTTCGGGGCTGTGGCAGGTCAACGACCAGATCCATTCGGCACAGTCGATGCTGGTGGCGCGGCTGGTGCCGGCGCTGCTGTTCCTGCTGATGATCAATTGCGACCTGCGCGCGATCTGGGCGCTGGGGCCGCGCGTGCTGGCGGTGTTCGCCTGCACTTCGGTGAGCCTGTTCGTGGCCTTCATCAGCGCCTTCCTGATCTATCACCGCTGGCTGCCCGGCGATACCTGGCAGCCGCTGGCCGCGCTGTCCGGCAGCTGGGTCGGCGGCACCGCGAACATGATCGCGGTGAAGCAGGCGATCGACATGTCCGACCAGCTGCTGGCGATGTCGCTGCTCACCGACGCGCTGTGCTATTCGATGTGGGTGGTGGTGCTGTTCTCGGTGGCACGGCTGGCGCCGGCGTTCAACCGCTGGACCCGGGCGAAATCCAGCGGCGACATCGAGGTGGCGGCGGCCCCGCCGACCGGGCCGACCACGCCGGAGAGCGTGCTGCTGTGGCTGGGCATGGCCCTGCTTGCCGCCGCGCTGGCCGGCTGGCTGGCGACGAAACTGCCGACCTCCAGCATGCTGAGCGCGACCACCTGGACGATCCTGCTGGCCACCGGCGCGGGCCTGGTCATCGCCCACACGCCGCTGGCGCGCTACCCCGGCGCCAGCACGATCTCCGGTGCGCTGCTGATCAGCGTGGTGGCGGTGCTGGCCTCGCAGAGCAATTTCCACGGCATCGCCGCGGCGCCGCTGTACCTGCTGTGCGGGGTCACCATCATCGCGATCCACGCGGTGCTGCTGGTCGGCTTCGCCAAACTGTTCCGCTTCGATCTGTTCCTGTGCGGGATCTCCTCGCTGGCGCACATCGGGGGCGTCGCCGCCACGCCGATCCTGGCGGCCAGCTACTCCAAGACGCTGGTGCCGGTCGGCATCCTGCTGGCCTTGCTCGGCTATATCCTCGGGACCGGCTTCGGCATCGTGGTGGCGCACGTGATGTCGACGCTGGCCGCCGGTTGATGGGCTTTCTCTACAGGACCAGGACGATGCGAGTTTCCCTGTTTGCCGCCGTGCTGCTTGGCCTGGCCCTCGCCGGGCCGCTGGCGGCGCGCGAGACCCCGGCCGCGCTCACCGTCCCGCCCTCGGGCGTGCTCGGGGTGGGCGAGGAGCAGCTCACCCCGGCGTTCTGGATCGGCCTGCAGGCGCAACCGGACCAGGTGATCCTCGACCGCGCGGCGATCGAGGCGCAGAACGCGAAGCTGCGGCGGGTCGATCCCTCGATGCACGACCTGCGCGCCCTGCCGAAGACGCTCAGCCGCGAACGGGTTGCCGGCTGGATCACCGCGCTGTCCGAACTGCCGCAGCATCCTCTGTTCGACGTCGACGGCAAGCCGGTGCCCGCCGCCACGCTCCAGGCCATCGCCGCCAACCTGGCGCTCGACGCGATCCCCGCCTCGCAGCCGACGCGCTACGGGCTGGTGGTGCGCCGCGCGGCGCTGCGCACGTTCCCGACCACGCTGCGCGTGTTCAGCGAGCCGGGCGACACCGACATCGACCGCTTCCAGGAGACCGCCGAGTTCCCCGGCACGCCGGTGGCGATCGTGCATGCGAGCGCCGACGGCCAGTGGCTGTTCGTGGTCAGCCCGCGCTATGCGGCGTGGACGAAGAAGGACAACGTGGCCGAAGGCAGCGCGGCCGAGGTGTTCGGCTACGCCGACAAGGCCCCGTACCGGGTGATCACCGGCGCGGTGGAACGCACCGTGTTCACCCGCGAGGTGCCGGCCGTCTCGCAGCTGCCGCTGGACATGGGCACGCGCGTGCCGCTGGACACGGGCCTGCCGCCGGACCAGCCGGTCAACGGCCAGACGCCGTACGCCGCGCACGTGCTCGAACTGCCGCTGCGCAAGGCCGACGGCACGCTGGGCTTCACCCCGGCGCTGCTGCAGAAGAACACCGACAGCGCCGGCGGCTACCTGCCGCTGACCCGCGCCAACATCATCCGCCAGGCGTTCAAGTTCCTCGGCGAGCGCTACGGCTGGGGCCACGCCTATGACGGCCGCGACTGCTCGGGCTTCGTCTCGGACGTGTACCGCAGCATGGGCGTCGAGATGCCGCGCAACACCAGCAAGCAGGCGATCAGCCCCGCGCTGGCGCATCGCGCGTTCACCGCCAAGGACAGCCGCGAAGAACGCATCGAGGCCGCGCAGGCGTTGCAGGTGGGCGACCTGGTCTACATCCCCGGCCACGTGATGATGGTGATCGGCCGGCTGCACGGCCAGCCGTACGTGATCCACGACGTGGGCGGCATGAGCTATCGCAAGGCCGATGGCAGCCGCGTGCGGGTCAAGCTCAATGCGGTCTCGGTGACGCCGCTGCTGCCGTTGCTCTACAACGACCGGCAGACCTTCGTCGACCGGATGACCAGCATCGTGCGGATCCGCCCGTGAGCCGCCGGCCGGGAAACAAACCAGGGACACGGAATCCATGAAGGCATCGTCATGAAAATCACCGACATCCAGTTCGGCATGCTGCGCGTACCGCTGAAGACCCCGTTCAAGACCGCGCTGCGCACGGTCAACACGGTGGACGACATCGTGGTGATGGTGCATACCGACACCGGCGAGGTCGGCTACGGCGAGGCGCCGGCCACCGCGGTGATCACCGGCGACACCCACGGCTCGATCATCGACGCGATCCGCCACTACATCTCCCCGCGGCTGATCGGCCAGGAGATCGCCAACCTCAACCAGCTCACCCAGCTGATCCAGGCCTCGATGGAGAAGAACACCAGCGCCAAGGCGGCGGTGGAGATCGCGGTGTACGACTTGTGGGGCCAGCTCTACGGCGCGCCGCTGTACAAGCTGCTGGGCGGCGGCGACCCGGTGATCACCACCGACATCACCATCAGCGTGGACTACATCGACAAGATGGTGGCCGATTCGCTCTCCGCGGTGGAGCGCGGCTTCGAGTCGCTGAAGATCAAGGTCGGCAAGGACATCGGCGTCGACATCGACCGGGTCAAGGCGATCTACGCCGCGGTGGAAGGGCGTGCCCTGCTGCGGCTGGACGCCAACCAGGGCTGGACCGCCAAGCAGGCGGTGTACGCGCTGCAGACGCTGGAGGAGGCCGGCATCAAGCTCGAACTGATCGAGCAGCCGGTGAAGGCCAACGACCTGGCCGGCATGCGCTACGTCACCGAGCGCGTGCACACGCCGGTGATGGCCGACGAGAGCGTGTTCGGCCCGATGGAGGTGATCGAGCTGATCCGCCTGCGCGCGGCCGACATCATCAACATCAAGCTGATGAAGACCGGCGGCATCTCCAACGCGATCCGCATCGCCGACATCGCCGGCATGCACGGCATCGAGTGCATGATCGGCTGCATGCTGGAAACCTCGATCAGCGTGGCGGCCGCCGTGCACGTGGCGGTGGCCAAGTCCAGCGCGATCACCAAGATCGACCTGGACGGCCCCTCGCTGTGCCAGTTCAACCCGGTCGACGG